>NZ_JBHUNP010000001.1:0-1337500 GCF_042685625.1 Devosia albogilva | reverse complement strand
GAACATGGGTAGACCACTATCCAAGCCTAAGTACTCGCACACGACCGATAGCGAACCAGTACCGTGAGGGAAAGGTGAAAAGCACCCCGACGAGGGGAGTGAAATAGTACCTGAAACTGGATGCATACAAACAGTCGGAGCCCGCAAGGGTGACGGCGTACCTCTTGTATAATGGGTCATCGACTTAGTCTGACTAGCAAGCTTAAGCCGTTAGGTGTAGGCGCAGCGAAAGCGAGTCTGAATAGGGCGTCAAGTTAGTCGGATTAGACCCGAAACCGAGTGATCTAGCCATGAGCAGGCTGAAGGTACGGTAACACGTACTGGAGGGCCGAACCCACGTCTGTTGAAAAAGCCGGGGATGACTTGTGGCTAGGGGTGAAAGGCTAATCAAACTCGGAAATAGCTGGTTCTCCGCGAAAGATATTTAGGTATCGCCTCAGACGAATACCTCAGGGGGTAGAGCACTGGATGGGCTAGGGGGTCTCACCGACTTACCAAACCTAACCAAACTCCGAATACCTGAGAGTACTATCTGGGAGACAGACGGTGGGTGCTAACGTCCATCGTCAAGAGGGAAACAACCCTGACCTACAGCTAAGGTCCCCAAGTCACAGTTAAGTGGGAAAGCATGTGGGAATGCTTAGACAACCAGGAGGTTGGCTTAGAAGCAGCCATCCTTTAAAGATAGCGTAACAGCTCACTGGTCAAGCGTTCCTGCGGCGAAGATGTAACGGGTCTAAAACTGTGCACCGAAGCTTAGGGTTCATCTTATGATGAGCGGTAGCGGAGCGTTCCGTAAGCCTGCGAAGGGAGACTCGTGAGAGCTCCTGGAGGTATCGGAAGTGCGAATGATGACATGAGTAGCGACAAAAAGTGTGAGAGACACTTTCGCCGAAAGTCCAAGGGTTCCTGCGCAATGCTAATCAGCGCAGGGTTAGCCGGCCCCTAAGTCGAGGCGGAAACGCGTAGACGATGGGAACCACGTTAATATTCGTGGGCCTGGTGGTAGTGACGGATCTCGCGGGTCTGTACGTCCTTATCGGATTGGATGTGCAGTGAGCAGGTTCCAGGAAATAGCTCCACCATTATAGACCGTACCCGAAACCGACACAGGTGGACTGGTAGAGCATACCAAGGCGCTTGAGAGAACTATACTGAAGGAACTCGGCAAATTGCACGCGTAACTTCGGGATAAGCGTGACCTCTGTTCAGGCAACTGGGCAGGGGTGGCACAAAAGAGGGGGTGGCGACTGTTTATCAAAAACACAGGGCTCTGCGAAGTTGCAAAACGACGTATAGGGTCTGACGCCTGCCCGGTGCCGGAAGGTTAAAAGGAGAGGTGCAAGCCTTGAATTGAAGCCCCGGTAAACGGCGGCCGTAACTATAACGGTCCTAAGGTAGCGAAATTCCTTGTCGGGTAAGTTCCGACCTGCACGAATGGCGTAACGACTTCCCCACTGTCTCCAGTATAGACTCAGCGAAATTGAATTCCCCGTGAAGATGCGGGGTTCCTGCGGTCAGACGGAAAGACCCCATGCACCTTTACTATAGCTTTACGCTGGCATTTGTGTCGGCATGTGCAGGATAGGTGGTAGGCTTTGAAGCCAGGGCGCCAGCTCTGGTGGAGCCGCAAGATGAGATACCACCCTTATCGTCATAGATGTCTAACCGCGATGTAACAGCATCCGGGACCGCGTATGGTGGGTAGTTTGACTGGGGCGGTCGCCTCCCAAAGAGTAACGGAGGCGCGCGATGGTAGGCTCAGAACGGTCGGAAATCGTTCCTCGAGTGCAATGGCATAAGCCTGCCTGACTGCGAGACTGACAAGTCGAGCAGAGACGAAAGTCGGTCATAGTGATCCGGTGGTCCCGCGTGGAAGGGCCATCGCTCAACGAATAAAAGGTACGCTGGGGATAACAGGCTGATGATGCCCAAGAGTCCATATCGACGGCATCGTTTGGCACCTCGATGTCGGCTCATCACATCCTGGGGCTGGAGCAGGTCCCAAGGGTATGGCTGTTCGCCATTTAAAGTGGTACGTGAGCTGGGTTCAGAACGTCGTGAGACAGTTCGGTCCCTATCTGCCGTGGGTGTAGGAATGTTGAGAGGAGCTGTCCCTAGTACGAGAGGACCGGGATGGACGAACCTCTGGTGGACCTGTTGTGGCGCCAGCCGCATTGCAGGGTAGCTAAGTTCGGACGGGATAACTGCTGAAAGCATCTAAGCAGGAAGCCTCCCTCAAAACGAGCATTCCCTTGAGAGCCGTGGAAGACCACCACGTCGATAGGCCGGGTGTGGAAGCGCAGCAATGTGTGAAGCTTACCGGTACTAATAGCTCGATTGGCTTGATCGTTCTCATTAATCAATGTCCGCAAAAGACACTGATTGGTTTGCATATCGATCGGCTCAGACACCAAGTCGCTGCCAGCATGGAGCAGCGCAACAAACCAGAATTCACCGCATGTGGCTTTCGCCGACCTTGTGGCTATTGCGAGGGGCCCAAGACCCGATCCCATCCCGAACTCGACCGTCAAATCCCTCTGCGCCAATGGTACTAAGTCTTAAGGCTTGGGAGAGTAGGTCGCTGCAAGGTCTGCCAAAGCCACATGCGTCTCAAAAACAATCGTCGAAATCAAAAACCCCTCACCGGAAACGGTGAGGGGTTTTCGCTTTTCTGGGAATGAGAGACCGTGGAAATTGTGAACAGTGCTCCTCTCGAGGCCGATTGCAGTCGCTGCTTCGGGCTCTGCTGCATTGCCCTGTCCTTCTCGCGCTCCGAGGACTTCGGCCACGACAAGCTTGCTGGCGAAGCCTGTCATCACCTCGACAGGCAGTTCCGCTGCCGTATCCACCAGCGCCGCTCCGAGCTCGGCTATGACGGCTGCGAGGCCTTCGACTGCCTTGGGGCGGGGCAACGTGCCAGCGCGTTGTTTCCGGACCTTCACTGGCGCCGTGACCCCATGCAGTCGGGCCGGGTCTTTGCCGCCTTCTCCATCCTCCTCAAGCTGCAGGAAATGCGTCAGGCGCTCACCACCGCGGCGGAGCTGTCGATCGGTCCAGCGCTGCAAGCCGAGCGCGCGGCGCTGCTGGCGGAACTCTCGAACCTCGCCGACTCTCGGCGGCCCGAAGCGGGGGCTGCCGCGTTGTTAAGTCAGGCGCGGGATTTCCTCACCAGGCTCCGGCCGGTGTTGGAAGCCGAACCGGGTTAGGCCAGGTCCGGGTCAGGTTTCGTTCATCTCCGTTCATCTTCGGCTTGCCGTGCTGTGGACGCATTGGCCGATCAAGGCTTGACGCCGCCGCCTCCGCCGCCATTCTGGCGCGCAAACAGCGACCAGGATCTCCATGCGTCTCCTTCTCGTCCTCGCCAGCATCCTCCTCTTTGCCCTTCCCGGGCTGGCGCAGGAGGCAGCCCCTGCCGCCACGCCGGAAGCCAGCATCGAGGACCTGATCCAGATCCTCGAGAACGACGAGACGCGCCAGCAACTCATCGACCGGCTGCGGCAGGATGCCGAGACGGCCCCGGCGGAAGAGCCGCGCGACCTCTCCTTCGCCCGCCAACTCGCCACCTACACCCAGGCCGCCGCGGAAGGCGCATCGGCCGCCCTGAGGAGCCTCACGCGCGTCGGCTGGGATCTGCAGCGGCTGTGGGACGGGACTTTCAACGCCGACCTCAGCCGCCTGCAGGGGGAAGTCACCGGCCTCCTGGTCGTCGGCATCGGCATGATCGGCAGCTACCTGCTGCTGCGCCTGGGCGTGCACCGCATCGAAAGCGCCATAAGCTCTCGCGTCGCTCGCCGGCGCTGGTGGGGCAAGCTATTGGGAATCCTTGGACGCACCGCCGTCGAGGTGGCAGCCGTGCTCCTCGCCTGGGGGCTCGGCTATGCCATCGCGCTTGGGCTCACCGGCGACATCCGCGGCCAGATGGGGATCAACCAGTCGCTGTTGCTCAACGCCTTCCTGGCCGTGGAATTGAGCAAGCTGTGGGTCCGCATCTTCCTGTCGCCGCGGCACGAAGCCTTGAGGCTATTGCCGGTAGGCGACAGCAACGCGACCTACTGGCAGTTCTGGTCCGGCCGCATCATCTCGCTGGTCGGCTATACCTTCCTGTTCGTGGCGCCGCTGCTTGCAGGCACGCTGTCGACGGCGGCGGCGGCTGCCGTCCAGGTGCTGGTCATGACCACCGCGGTCGTTGTCGGCATCATCATCGTGCTGCAGAATCGGGACGACGTTCGGGGCTGGCTGAACGAGGTCGGAGAGCGGCGTCAGGACGGTATCGGGCAGTTGCTGCGCTTGCTCGGCCAACTCTGGCACGTTCTTGCCATCGCCTACCTGTTGGCGCTGCTGGTGCTGTGGTTCACCAATCCCGACGAGGCCCTGCCATTCATGCTTGGCGCGACCGTGCAGTCGGTGATTGCCGTCCTGGTCGGCGCGCTCGTCGTCGCGTTCATCTCCCGGGCGGTGTCGTTCGGTCTCAACCTGTCGCCAGAGGTCAAGCAGCGGCTGCCCTTGCTGGAAACCCGGCTTCAGGCGTTCGTGCCGCGGGTGATGCAGATCGTGCGCTGGGTCGCGATCGTTCTGGTAGCCGCAGCCATCATCCAGGCCTGGGGCGTGTTCGACGTCGCCGAATGGGCGCTCAGCGATGCCGGCATCGCCGCGATCGGCTCGGTGATCTCGGCCGGCCTGATCCTGCTCGTATGCGTGGTGCTCTATGTGGTGGTGGCTTCATGGGTGGAGTATCGGCTCAACGTCAGCATCGGCCGCATGCCATCCGCACGCGAAAAGACGCTGCTGAACCTGTTCAAGAACGCGTTCACGATCGCTTTGGTGGTGTTCGGGCTGATGCTGGCTCTGGCGCAGATCGGCGTGAATATCGCACCGCTCCTCGCCGGTGCCGGCGTGGTCGGCCTTGCCATCGGTTTCGGTGCCCAGAAGCTGGTGCAGGACATCATCACCGGCATCTTCATCCAGTTCGAGAACATCATGAACGAGGGCGACGTGGTGCAGGTGGGGGACAAGTCCGGTGTAGTGGAGAAGCTCACCATTCGTTCGGTCACCATTCGTGACCTCAGCGGCACGGTCCACCTGGTGCCGTTTTCCTCGGTGGATCAGGTTTCTAACATGATGCGGGGCTTCTCCTTCCATGTGGCGGAGATCGGTGTCGCCTATGACAGCGACATCACGGAGGTCAAGCGAGCCATGCAGGACGCGTTCGACCTGCTGATGGAGACCGAGCACAAGAACGAGATCATCGACGAACTCGATATGCAGGGCATCATCGCGTTCGCCGCGTCCGCCGTGACCGTTCGAGCCCGGATCAAGACGTTGCCCGGCAAGCACTGGGGCGTCGGACGGACCTATAGCGAGATCGTCAAGACCGTCTTCGCCGAGCGCGACATTGAGATCCCCTATCCCCACGTCACCTACGTACAGGGTGGGGTGGCTCGAGCATCGGGGCGTACGCTGTCGGCGGCGCCGCAGGGGGGGGAGGACACGTCCGGCTCTTGACCGCTTCGTGATCGACACGGAGCCGTTGCCTTAAGCCGATCTTAATTTGGTGGGTTAAAATTGTACTACGCGCCAGTTGCGGCACAGCCGGCGCAGTCCTGATTTTGTTCTTTGCGTACACGAGGCCCGTCATGTTGCTTTCCAACGGCAGGACCATTGCCCGCTTCCGTCACCTGGTAGCGCTCATCACCGCCGCAGCGCTGAGCGCTTCGAGCATTGCACCGAGCCTTGCCAGCAGCGCCGATTTCGTCCGCTCGCTGTGGCCTGAGGCGCAACAGCGCGGCGTCAGTCGCACTGCGTTCGATGCAGCCTTCGCAGGCTACAGCTATGTCCCCAAGGTGATGGAACTGACGCGCAAGCAGCCTGAATTCACCCAAACGGTGCAGCAATATGTCGACAAGCGGGTCACTGCCGGCCAGGCTCAGAAGGGTCGTGCGATGCGCCAGGAATGGGCGCAGACGCTGGCGGGCACACAGCAACGCTGGGGCGTGCAGCCTGAGATCGTGCTTGCCATCTGGGGCATGGAGACCAATTTCGGCGGCTTCATGGGGGGCGAGAACACCATCTATGCGCTCGCCACTCTGACCGAGGGTGGCTATCGGGCCAGCTTCTTCCGCGACGAATTGTTGACGGCACTTCGTATTGTTTCGGACGGGCATATCGCGCCCAACCAGATGGTTGGATCATGGGCCGGGGCCATGGGCCACACCCAGTTCATGCCCTCGAGCTTCATGCGCTTTGCCGTCGACTACAACGGCGACGGACGCAAGGATATCTGGAACTCGGTGCAGGACGCACTGGGCTCCACCGCCAACTACCTGCACCATTTCGGCTGGCGCCCGGGTGAAACCTGGGGCTACGAGGTCAAGCTGCCCAGCGGGTTCGACTTCGCTGCGGCACGACAGATGGAGAAGGCGCCGCTCAGCCAATGGCAGTCCATGGGCATCACTCGGGTCTCCGGCAGTGCCTTCCCCCGTCCGAGCGACATGGCCCGGCTCTATATGCCTGCCGGCGCGGCGGGTCCGGCCTTCCTGTTGCTGCCCAACTTCGAGGTCATCAAGCGTTACAACAACTCCGACAGCTACGCCCTGGCTGTGGGCCACCTGGCGGACCGGATCATCGGTGGCGGCTCTTTTGCGACGCCATGGCCGGCCGGTGACTATGCGCTCACCAAGGCGCAGCGTGCCGAGTTGCAGAACCTGCTGAACCGGGCCGGCTTCGATGTCGGCACGGCTGACGGCGTGGTGGGCCCGAAGACCCGCGCGGCCGTCATCGCGTGGCAGCAGCGGCAGGGTTGGCCTGCTGACGGACATGTGTCCGGCCGGCTGCTGGACGCCCTCAAGCGTTAAGCTTCCGTTAACCATCCGGAGGCAGTGTTGAGCTGCTTAAGCAGAGGGCAGGTCCGTCTCGACAGGTTCGAGGCTCCTGCCCTCGCCCATTGTGGGGACCATATTCTTCCCGTGTTTATGGCTTAACCGCTTACGCCTTCACCCCATCACATCCGGCCCGCCGATGCTCCGCCTTCTTCCCTATCGCGCCGTCGTGGCGCTTCTTGCTTTCGCCGCTCTGCTGGCGCCAATCCCGGCATTCGCCCTATCGATGATGGACCCGTTCAACCTGCCGGCGGCCATGGACGCAGGGACGGCCAAGGTCGGCGACGGAATCCCCTATGCCGACGGGCCGCGCCACCGTCTCGACGTCTATGCGCCCGAGCAGCGCGGCGAGGCCGCTCCCGTGGTGTTCTTCATCTATGGCGGCGGGTGGAACCGAGGAGAGCGCTCGGACTACCAGTACGTCGGCCGTGCCCTTGCCTCCCGCGGTTTCGTCACCGTGATCGCCGACTACCGTCTCGTTCCGGAAGTCACTTATCCCGGCTTTCTCGAGGACAGCGCGGCGGCGCTGCGCTGGACCCAGGACAACATCGCCTCCTATGGCGGTGACCCCAATCGGCTGTTCCTCGCCGGGCACTCGGCCGGCGCCTATAATGCGGTGATGCTGGCGCTCGACCCGTCGTTCCTACGCGAGTACGGGGTGACGCTGTCGATCCGGGGCGTGGCCGCCCTTTCTGGACCGTACGACTTCTACCCTTTCGAATATGGCGAGGTGCGTGACGCCTTCGGCTCGGCGCCGAACCCGCAGGGTACCCAGCCCATCAATCTGGTGACGCCCGACACCCCGCCGATGTATCTCGCCACCGGCACCACCGACCCGATCGTGCGCATGCAGAACACCGAGCGGTTCGCACAAAAGCTCAAGGACAATGGGATCTGGGTGACGACGCGCTACTACGAAGGCTTCGGGCACATGGAGCCGGTGATTGCCATTGGTGCTGCGTGGCGCTGGCGCATGCCGGTGCTCGACGATATGGTGGCCTTCTTCCAGATGTTCGGCGCTTTCCCTTCGGGCGTTCCCTATGCCGCCGTGGTGCCCGAGGCACCGGAAGACCTGCCGAGCTCGGTGGCGCCGATGGACCAGATCGTCGACCAGCTCAACGCCCTGTTCCAGCCCATTGAGGCCGACTAGGTTGTGGACTCATAACTTCTAATCCAGAGCCTTGCGGCTGCCAGGTGGATTGCAGCGAGGAAGTTGGCTGCGGTTTTGAAGTATCGGGTTGCGATGCCTCGGAAGTGTTTGAGGCGGTTGAAGAAGCGCTCGATCAATGTTGCGCTTTCGGTAGAGTTCGGGATCGACGGAGCGGACGATGCGGACATTGCTCTGACTGGGGATGTGGGCCGTCGCACCGGATGCCTCTATGGCTTCGGTCACGGGGCGCCCGAAGTAGCCGCGGTCGGCAACCACATCGCCGCGCAGCCGGAGCGGCCCGACCAGTTCGGGCGTCGTAGTCTTGTCGGAGGCCTGCCCAGGAGTGAGTACGAAGCGGATGGGCAGCCCGCGTCGGTCAACAACGGCATGGATCTTGGTGGTCAGTCCCCCACGGGAGCGACCGATGGCGTGATCCGGGCCCCCCTTTTACCACCCGCCGCATGCTGGTGGGCACGAACGATCGAGGAGTCGAGAAGGTGCAGACTCTCCGGCGAGACCTCGCTCAGCCGCTCAAAGATGCGCAGCCAGATGCCCTGCTTGGCCCATCGGTTGTAGCGGTTGTAGACCGTGGTTGGGGGGCCGTAACGTTCCGGCAGATCGCGCCAGGGTGCCCCTGTGCGCAGTATGTAGAAGATACCGCTGATCACCCGCCGGTCATCTACCCGCGCAACCCCGCGCGGCTTATTGGGCAACAGGGGCGCGATCAGCGCCCATTCCTTCTCGCTGAGATCGTGACGTCCTATCATCAGGCCCTCCATCAAGAGCTTGAATCACGATCGCTCGCAAAACGGAACCTCGTTTATGGGTTCACGACCTAGCGCCGAATCGTTTCGGCGTGCCAGGGTGGGGCATGAGCCAGCACCTGCGCTATGCCGACGCCGATCCGGAAACCCAAGCGGCCGTGCTCGTCGAGATCGTGCGAAGCGAGCCTGTCCTGATGCGGATTCTCATGGGCACCCGGTCTCTGGGTCTACTGGACGTACTGCTCGGCGCCGGAGCGGTCTACAACACGGTCTGGAATGTGCTGACAGGACGCCCTTCGCTCAGCGGCATCAAGGATGCGGATATCGCCTATTTCGACGGGAGCGACCTGTCTTATGAGGCAGAGGACGCGGTGATCCGGCGGGCGGCGGCCGAGTTCTCGGACTTGCCGCTGCCGGTGGAGGTGCGCAATCAGGCGCGTGTCCATTTGTGGTATCCGCAAAAATTCGGCTCGCCCTATCCACAACTCACCTGCAGCGCCGACATGATGCGCTACTACGCCTCCAAGACGCATGCCGTCGCCGTGCGGATCGAGGAGGATGACAGGCTGAGCGTACTCGCGCCGTTCGGCCTCGGAGATCTGTTCAGCTTCCGCATCACGCCGAATACCGCGCTCGACAACCGCGTTACCCACACGGCCAAGGGCGAGCGCGCACGGTCGATCTGGCCGGAGGTTACGGTGGTGCCCTGGCCCGACTAGACGACCGGGTTCATCTCCACCGAGGGTGCGGACCGGTTCACCGGGCCGTGGAACACGGCCTCGATGTTGTTGCCATCGGGATCGAGCACGAAACAGGCATAGTAGCCCGGGTGATAGTGTCGCTCACCGGGCGGACCGTTGTCGGTGCCGCCCGCCGCAAGAGCGGCCTCGTGGAAGGCGTCCACGGTGGCACGATCCTTTGCCTGGAAGGCGAGATGAACATGCGTTGGCGCGGTGCGGGCATCAGCGCGATCGACGAACAACTCGTCTGCCTGGAACCAGTCGTTGCCAGCCGCACTGATGGGCACCCCCAGCAGGGCAAGAACCTGCTCATAAAAACGCCGTGTTGCTGCGAAGTTGCGGGCTCGCAGATGAACATGATCGATGAGGCGGCCTGCATGCCAGGTCATGGAGCACCGAAACGAAAACGGCGCCCGCGAAGGGCGCCGTATGGAACATGACTACTCGGCGTCGTCGGCCGGGGCGGCGTTGAGCTGGCCGTAACGCTCCTCGCCGATCTTGGCCAGCAGGTCGAGCTGGGTCTCAAGGAAATCGATGTGGCCCTCCTCGTCGGCCAGCAACTCGTCGAACAACTGCTTTGAGACGTGATCGTGAAGTTCGGCGCAGAGTTCGCGGCTGTTGCGATAGGCTTCACGGGCCTCGTATTCGCCTGCGAGGTCGGCCTCCAGCACTTCCTTGATGCTCTGGCCGATGCGAAGCGGTGCCACGCGCTGCAGGTTGGGATGGCCTTCCAAAAAGATGATGCGCTCGATCAGGCGGTCGGCGTGGTGCATCTCCTCGATGGACTCCGCCCGCTCCTTGGCGGCGAGCCGCTTATAGCCCCAGTCGTCCAGCAGCCGGTAATGCACCCAGTACTGGTTGACTGCGCCGAGCTCGAGGAACAGGGCCTCGTTAAGCCGCTCGATGACTTGTGCTTCGCCTTTCACGACGTACTCCAGTTCGTTGCTTCTTGAGCTTTTCCAACCCGGACTGGAGGTTTACCAGCTCAGCGGGCTGATGGGCTTGCTGTGCGTGGTAATTTTCGGTGACGCGAACGATAATGTCCACCACATTCGGTACGCACCCGCCGCACTTGGCGCGGCGGTTCAGCTCGCTATAAACTTTTGCGGGCACAACAAGTTGCCACGGATCGGCACGCAACAGCTCGAGGACGATTTCCTCGATCTCCCGCGACGTGATCATGTTGCACTGACAGACGAGCATGGGCGGAGCACTGGTGGCTTGTTGCAGCGCATAAAGCGACTCCATTAGCTGAATGTCAATGTCCGAATTTGCCGCACAGGAGGATCGTTAACGTTCCGATCCGCTCCGTTCGCGTCGGGCTGCAATCACCGCCGCCGATGCGGCGGTGCGATGCGCCGAGGAGAAGAACTCCCGGTGGGCCAGCACCAGAACCGTCGCGAGAGACACCGCGATCGGCAGCCAGTCGGAGACAAACCAGGCCACGGTCGACACCGAGAAGTAGTAGGCCCGCACGCCACTGTTGAAGTTGCGGGCGCCGAGCGCGTTCATGTCGGTGATCGCATCGATCTCCGCGTCTGACGCGGGGACGGCGTGGTCGAGTGCGCCGAGCATGATGCAGAAGTGGTTGAACTGGCGCAGGGCCAAGGTGAAGGCGAAGAACGCCAGGACGAACATCGCCAGCATGACGACGAGATGCAGTTGCACCTCGAGGGTCGTATAGCTGCGGTTCAGGTCGATGGTGGCCAATGCCTCCATCAGCATCGGCATCTGACCGAACACGGCAAATACCGCCAGGATCAGCAGCACGGCCGTGGAGGCCAGAAAGCTCACCGAACCCATGATGTTGCCGGCGAGGATGGCGTCGAACGGGGTCTCCCGCCGCGTCGCATTCGCCACCCACCGGCGCCGCTGCATGTTCATGATCACCGATAGCGACGGACGCCGCCGTTCGATCAGCGGCACCAGCAGGTTGTAGGCGAAGTAGCAGATCAGCGGGAAGAAGGTGGCAAGGAGCGTGAGCATGGCGGTGTCCGGTGACGGCTCCGTCAGTCTTGCACTGCGCCGCAGCGGCGATGCAAGCCGCTCAGATTGGCCGTGGATATCGGCGGTGGATGGCTTCGATCTCCGTGAGAACCTCTTCGGGCAGTTCCAGCCGGTGGGCCGCGATGGCGTTCTCCAGTTGGGACGTGCTCGTCGCACCGATGATCACCGAGGTCATGAACGGCCGGGTCAGCGCCCAGGCGATGGCCATCTGTGCGGGGTCCAGGCCATGGCGCTGCGCCAGCGCGACATACGCCTTGGCGGCCGCCTCGGACTGGGGATTCAGCCGCCAGAAGCCCTTCTGGTAGTCATAGCGGCTGCCCTTGGGGATGGCGCCGTCGAAATACTTGCCGGTGAGTATCCCTGCGGCAAGCGGCGAATAGGCCAGCAGGCCGACCTTCTCGTGGTGGCTGAGCTCGGCCAGATCCAGGTCAAAATGCCGGCGCAGCAGGCTGTATTCGTTCTGCACGGAGACGAGGCGCGGCAGCCCACGGGCCTCGGCGATGCGCAGCCACTGTGCGATGCCCCAGGTGGTCTCGTTGGATACACCGACGTGGCGGAGTTTCCCCTCTTTGACCAGATCGCCCAGGGTGACCAGCATGTCCTCGATGTTGTCCAGAACATCCGCGGTATCCTGAGTGTGGGGCTCGTAGGTCCAGGAGCCTTCGAAATTGTAGCTGCCGCGACCAGCCCAGTGGATCTGGTAGAGATCGAGGTAATCGGTCTGCAGGCGCCGCAGGCTCGCTTCAAAGGCTTCGCGCAAGGTGCGCCCATCGGTGCGGGTGCCGTTGCGGATGAAATCCACCGGCCCACCGGCTACCTTCGAGGCCAGGATCCACTTGTCGCGCTTGCCGGTCCGCTTGAACCAGTTGCCGATAAAGGTCTCGGTCTTGAACGAGGTTTCGGGGCTGCGCGGGACCGCGTAGATTTCCGCCGTGTCCATGAAATTGATGCCGGCATCGAGCGCCATGTCGATCTGGGCGTGGCCTTCATCCTCGGTATTCTGGCTGCCCCAGGTCATGGTGCCGAGGCAGATTTCTGTGACGAGGAGCTCGGTACGGCCAAGCGGCTTCAGCTTCATGGTCTTCCTTCGGGATCAACGAATAGCGGGCGCACCCTAGCCAAAATCGCGCCCGTGTGAAGGCTTGGCCACGGCTTCGAAGGACGGGTCAAAAAACTGTCACGAGGGGGTTGAGGTCCCGGCGAGCACCCCCTATATACGCCCTGTCGCTGCGGCGACGTTGACGCGGGATGGAGCAGCCCGGTAGCTCGTCAGGCTCATAACCTGAAGGTCGCAGGTTCAAATCCTGCTCCCGCAACCAATGAAGGCCCAGTCACTCTCAGAGTGGCTGGGCCTTTCCCTTTTCAGAGCTCGAAGTCGAGCAGATCGGCATCGTTGGCCGGGGCTGCGGGCGCTGCACCAGCCGTGCCGAACAGGCGAGCATGGACATCGCGCTCTGCCGTCATGGTGTAGTGAGACGCAAGGCGCGCAGCATGGACCAGCACGTCCGGCGGCAGGGTGTCGGCGTCCGGCAGATGGCCATATTCGGCCAGAGCGAGGCTGGCGTCGGCCACCGCTTCGACCAAGGCGGTCTGGGCGCCGAGTTCATCGGCTGCGATTTCGAGCGCTGTAAGGACCTTGGGGCCGTCACTGTCGAGGGCCGACAACGCATCCGCCAGCAGGCCATCGAGGCGCGACAGCAGCTCCAGTGCGTGACTGGCGTCGCGCTCGAGGTGCTCGAGGTGGCCAGACCCGTCCGCACCTGCAGCAAACGCCTCAACGAGCTGGGTAGCGGTACTGAGGCGCTCCATCGCCGATTCCGCCGAAACCACTGTTCCGGTGGTGAGTTCGCGCAATTGCACGGCGATCACCGTTAGTGGCGCACCGCGTGGCCCGAGCTGAGCACAGCGGATGGCCGCGTTGAGGCTGACGAGGCGCATATTGGCCTCGATTTCTTGGACGGCCTCCACATGGGTCAGCAGCGTTCGTACCGTGCTTTCCACCGCCTTCGCCATGCTTTCGAGCTTCTGGCGCTCGCGCTCGAAGCTGCGCAGCACCTGCACGGCGGCCTGCAACTGCCGGTTCAGCGCGCTGAGCGCCGTTGAGCCGTCGCCACTGCCATAGAGGCCGCGGCTGTGCTGCATCATGGTGGTGGCTTCGCCAGCAAGCGCCGTGAGTGCTTCCGCCGCGGCGTTCACCTCTGACTCGAAGGTCTCTCCCGCATCACTCAGTTGCGCCTGCTGCAGCGCCGCGATCACGGCAATCGTGGGGTCCTCCGGCGCGCCCACGGGGCGTTCGGCGAGTTCAAGGAGCGCTGCCTCGACATGCTCAAGCCGCTGGCGGGTGGAATCGCCCACCTGCAGGGCCATCACTGCACCGCCGATTCTTGCGGCGATCTGGCGGGACACCTTGCCCGTCTCGGCGCTGCCCGCGAGGCTGCGCTGCCGCTGTTCGGCAACCGCAGTCAGGGCACCTTCGAGGCTCCCTGCGAGTTCCGACAGAGTGTTGGCATGCTCGCGGTCGAACTGCTCACGCTGCCTGCTGGCGTTCTGAACATCGTTCACCACGCGCTGGTAGGATTGGGAGAATTCCTGGATGGTCTGGCTGGCGCTTGCGGAGAGTTGCGCGATGTCAGTGGTGAAGACGGCAAAGTCCTCGTTCTCCCCGACGATACCGGCGGCCGTTACCCGGGCATTGATGGAGACGATGCCCATCATCTTGATGGTGCGTCGCAATTCCTCGATCGGCGCATTGGCCGCCTCGACTTCTTCCACGAGGCGCTGCAACTGCCCTTTTTCGTCGGCATAGCTCTGGCCGATGGTGCGGGCCGCATCTGCGACCGCGCGAAGACTATCCGTGGCCTCGGCCACCTCGCTGCCTTCAAGAGCCTGGGGCAAGGCGTCAAAGATTCGTGACAGTCGACTGATGGTCGCCGCCGCATCACTCAAGCGTGAGCCGACCGCGGTGAACCCGGATTCGATGTCGGCACGCGGAGCGGCTAGGCCTTCAGCAATGGTGCGAAGGCGTGCCGCCCGTGGGTCGTACTCCACCGCGGTATCGATGATCGCGCTCATGCGACACCCCCCAGCGCACGTTGCCGGCTAAAGGTCAGGATTTCTGCGGCGATGCGGCCGAGCGGCAGCACTTTTCCGGCAGCTCCGAGGGCGATAGCCTCTTTGGGCATGCCGAACACCACGGAGGTTTCCTCGTCCTGTGCCACGGTGGGGCTCCCCATCTGGCGCATCTCGAGAAGGCCACGGGCGCCGTCATCGCCCATGCCGGTCAGGAGGATGCCCAGCGCATTGCGGCCCGCCGCCTGGGCGGTGGAGCGGAACAGCACATCGACCGAAGGGCGGTGGCGAGAGACGTGCGGACCATCAAGGATGGATACGGTGTAGCGCGGGCCGGTTCGAACCAGCCGCATGTGGCGGTTGCCTAGAGCAATGAGGACACGGCCGGGCTGCACCAGATCGCCATCCTCCGCTTCCTTCACCGACATGGCGCAGGTGGAATTGAGCCGTTGGGCGAAGGCGCCGGTGAATTTTTCGGGCATGTGCTGGACGATCAGGATGGGGGGGCTGGTTGCCGGCAAGGCTTCCAGAACCTCGCGCAGCGCCTCGGTGCCTCCGGTAGAAGCGCCGATGGCGACGATCGGCTCGGTAGTTGGCAGCGAAGCGATCAGGCTGGCGCGGCGATGGTCCGAAAGCGGCGGGATCACGGCGTCGGCGGTCAGCTTGGCCTCGACATTCAGGGGCGGCGCCGCCTTCTTGACGCCACGCACCTTGGCGTGGGCAGCGGCCTTGGCCGCGTCGCAGATGCGCATCGCCGATTCCTGCAGGAACTGCGCTGTGTCCACGCGCGGCTTGGTGACGACGTCGACCGCACCGGCCTCGAGCGCCTGCATCAAGGTCTCCGATCCGCTCTCAGCGAGGCTCGAGCAGATCACCACCGGGATCGGGCGTTGCGACATGATCTTGCGCAGGAAAGTCAGGCCATCCATGCGCGGCAGTTCGATGTCGAGGAACATCACGTCCGGCACTTCCTGGCGGATGCGTTCGACGGCGACATAAGGGTCTGCGGCCGTCGCCATGACTTCCAACTGGGGATCGGCCGAGATGATCTGGCTGAGCGTGGTTCGAACGGAAGCGCTGTCGTCGACGATGAGGACGCGGATCTTGGCAGAGGCGGGGGCGCCCATGTCTTACACTCGCTGAAACACGGCAGGGGCGACCTGCCGCACGGGAACGCTGGTCCCGATCATGGACTCCGAATGCCCAAGCAAAAGGTAACCGCCGGGGCGCAAATGACCGACAAGCCGGGAAATCACCGCAGCCTGGTCCGATTTGTCAAAGTAGATCAGCACGTTACGCAACAGGATGATGTCGACGTCGCGATCATAGGGGTAGCTCTTGTCCATCAGGTTGAGGCGCTCGAAGCGCACCAGACGGCGGAGTTCGGGGGCGATCCGGACCTCGTTGCGCAGGCCGCGGCGGCGGGGCCAGAGCAGATAGCGCGACTGGTATTCGGCCGGGACCGGCATGATCTGGTCGGCGGGGTAGATGGCGCGGCGGCCGATTTCCAGAACGTCGGTGGAGACGTCGGTGCCGAGGATGGCGAAGCGGAAGCCGTTGTGATGTCTCGACAAATCGTCGAGAACCATGGCCGCGGTATAGGCCTCGGCACCGGTCGAGGCGGCGGCGCTCCAGACCTTGAGCAAGGGCGGTTGCGGGCCGGAACGGGCGGCGAGCAGGCTCGGCACCAGGGTGCTCCGCATCAGGTTGAAGTGCTCGGGCTCGCGGAAAAAGTCGGTCTTGTTGGTGGTGACGACGTTGATCAGATGCGGCAGTTCGGCTTGCATTCCGTTACCGCTGAAGAGGTAACGGCAGTAAAGATCGAAGTTTTGCAGCTCCAATGCACGCAAACGGCGGCGAAGCCGGCCTTCCACCATCAGCCGCTTGCCAGGAGGCAGGCGGATGCCCACCTCCCGGCCGATCAGGTCGGCAATGCGGTCGAAGTCGGCCGCGGAAAGGCGGTCTTCCTCTGCGGCGCGGCCGGCAAGGATTGCGGTTGCGGCTGGCATCAGGCTGCTCGCGCCTGAGCGGTGTCGCTCAAGAGCAGATCGAGATCGAGCACGGTGACGAAGCGCCCGTTCCGGCGCCCGATTCCGGCAATGCAGTGGCCGCTCCAGCCGGCGCTGACCGCCGGCGGTGGATCGAGCGCTTCGCTGTCGAGGATGGTGACCTCGAACACGCGGTCGGCACGCAGGCCCACGGTGACCGGCCCTGACGGGCCGTTCACCGCAAGGACCACGATGCGGGTGTTCTCGGTGTCCGTTGCAGGTGCCATGCCGAGGATCAGCCGGAGATCGACCACCGGCACGCCGTCGCCACGGACGTCGATCACCCCGAGAAGGTGATCGGGTGCCTGGGGCAACCGTGCGATCGGCCGCATATCCAGGATTTCCTGGACCTTGGTGACCGGTGCCGCGAAGATTTCCTCCGCGACTCCGATGGTGACGTATTGGGCCTGGTCAGCCATGGCGGCCTCGCTCACGCCGCGCCGCGGCGGGTGAACTCGGCGTCGAACTCGTCCTCGCCATCGCCGAGGTCGATATCGAAACCGCCGCTATTGGCCGGCCTGGACTTGGGCGCCATGTGCGGCGCTACCGCCATGATCTGCTGCTTGATGTTGCGGCGGCCGGGCAGGGTGACCGACGGCATGGCGGCCGAGGCCGACGCATTGCCGGAGAGGCGGAAGTAGCCGATCGCGGCCTGCAACTGCTCGGCCTGGCTCGCCAGCTCCTCGGCGGTCGAGGACATTTCCTCGGCGGCGGAGGTGTTCTGCTGGGTAACCTTGTCTAGCTGCTGGATGGCGGTGTTGATCTGGGCGGCACCGGCATTCTGCTCGCGGCTGCCGGCCGAGATTTCCTCGACCAGTTCGGCGGTGCGCTGGATGTCCGGTACGAGGCGCGACAGCATCTCGCCAGCGGACTGGGCGGCCTTCACCGTGGTACCCGACAGGGTCGAGATTTCGGCTGCGGCAGCCTGGCTGCGTTCGGCAAGCTTGCGCACTTCCGAGGCGACGACGGCAAAGCCGCGGCCATGTTCGCCGGCACGGGCGGCTTCCACCGCGGCGTTGAGGGCGAGCAGGTCGGTCTGACGCGCAATCTCCTGCACGACCATGATCTTTTCGGCGATGGTCTGCATGGCGTTGACCGCGTTGGTCACCGCTTCGCCCGAGGCGATCGCATCGGCAGCGGACTGGCGGGCGATCTTCTCGGTCTGGGAAGCATTGTCGGCCGACTGCTTGATGGTCGCGGCCATCTCTTCCATCGAGGCAGATGCTTCTTCGGTGGACGAAGCCTGTTCGGTGGCGCCCTGGCTCAGCTGCTCGGCGGTCGCCGACATTTCCTGGCTGCCGGCGGTAACGTTGCGGGTGGCGTTGGTCACCTCGGAGACGACCTCGCGCAGCTTGGCAGTCATGCCGTTCAGTGCCTTGATCAGGTCGCCAACCTCGTCGTCACCCTTCACGGTCGCGGTGGCATCGAGATCGCCTTCGGCAACGTCATTGGCGAGACGCACAGCGCTGGAGAGGGCACGGGAGATCGAGAGCACGATCCAGGTAGCCGCGATGGCGGCGATGAGGACAGAACCGATCAGCAGTGCGAACAGGAAGATGCGGGTCTGATCATAAAGCGCGGTGGCCTCAGCCACTTCAGTTTCGAGCAGCGAGTTGTTCCGCGCAATCAGGGTATCCGCGAGTGCTTCAATCTCGAGGCGTAGCGGTTGAGCCTCGGTGTCATTGATCACATTCGCATTGTAGGCGGAGCGCTGCAGCGACACGTCGTTGCCGGCCTTGGCGGCCTCGATCATGGCGGTGAGTTCGGTGCGGATCTGCGCCACCTTTGCGGCTTCTGCCGGGCCGACCAGGCGGGCAAGACGCTCGCCCTGCGCCTGGAGATTGTCGAGGCCAGTCAGGAAGTCGCTTTGCCAGGTGTTCTGGCGGTCGGGGTTGGATGATGCGAGGAGAACGTTGCGGTGCTGGCGGAAAGTATCGCTGACCGTCAGGAAAAGCTCAGACAGGGTTTGGAAGGCGAGAAACGACTGGGAATCGCCAGCAGAAACCTTGTTGCCGAGTGTCGTGCGGAGGTCGAGCAGAGTGGCTTCGAGCGCATTGTAGGTGCTGCTGCCATCGGTGGACGAAATCGCAAACGCTTCCGTATCGGAGTTCTTGAGGACTTCTTCCTCTACCCGGCTGACAACGGATTCATAGCGGGTGAGCGTATCCACCAGCTTCTGCATGTCGGCGTTGGATTCATCGATGCTGAATGTACCGAGCATGCCCTGTGCCGTGCTCAGCACGCCGCCGAGTGTATCATGGACGGCGAGTTGCAGTTCCTCCATTTCCGTACGATCGGTGCTGATGATCATGGCGCGCAGTTCGCTGGTCATCGAATTGATGTCGCCCTGCATGTCCTCGAGGGCCAGTGAACGCTGCACCGGGCCCGAAATGATGCGGTCCATCTCTGCATTGATCGTGCCAAGCCCCTGGAGCGCCAGGAACATGCTGGCTCCGGACAGGGCGACCACGGTGACAAACGTCGCCGCCAGCTTGGTCTTGATAGTCAGTCTCACAGTGCAGGCCTTTCTTCTGATGCTGCAGCGGGCGCGCTTCTGCCGCCCGCATTCTCGAAAATCCGTCCCATGTCGGGGATGATGATGAAGCCACCGTCGCGCTTGCCGATGCCGCGCACGAAATCCGGGCGCCAGCGCATGCCGACGCGGGGCGCCTCCTCGATGGAGGCGGCTTCGATAGTGGTGACGTCGTGGACCTTGTCGGCGAGGATGCCGACGATGGTGGGTTCACCCTCCATGTCGACTTCCATGACCACGATACGGGTGTCCTCGTCCGGCTCGGGCCGGTCCATGTCGAACATGACCCGCATGTCGGCGAGCGGGACCACCCGGCCGCGGACATTGATCAGGCCGCTGACGAAGTCAGGCGCGTTGGGAACGTGCGTGATCGGCACGACATCGAGGATTTCACGGACGCTTTCCGCTTCGACGGCGAATTGTTCGTCGCCAAGGCGAATGGTGAGAGCGGTCATGCTCATGCGGCTCTCCCGGTGATGCCGTTGCGGTCGACATAGCTTTGGCCGGCGGCCACGAGATGCGCGGTGTCGAGGATCAGGGCGACGCTGCCGTCGCCGAGGATGGTGGCGCCGGAGAAGGATTTGATCGCCGAATGGAGCTTGGAGAGCTGCTTGATGACCGTCTGGTTGTTGCCGATGATCTGGTCCACCACGAGGCCCACGCGGCCTTCTCCGGAGGAGACGATCACCACCTTCTGGTGGCGTTCCGGTTCACCCGGGGTGCCGAACACCTCGCGGAGACGCAGGAACGGAACGAGGCTACCGCGGATGTCGAGGAAGTTGCGGCCACGCGCTTCGGCTTCGATGCCGTCCGGCAGTTCGACACACTCTTCAACGGCCGCCAGCGGAATGGTGTAGCGGCCGGAGCCGACACGCACGAGCATGCCGTCGATGATGGCGAGCGTCAGCGGCAGGCGGAGGGTGGCGGTGGTGCCCTGTCCGGGATTGGTGCTGAGCTCGATGTTGCCACGCAGGCCATCGATCGTGCGCTTGACCACGTCCATGCCGACGCCGCGGCCCGAAAGGGAGGTGATCTCCTTTGCCGTCGAGAAGCCCGGCGCAAAGATCAACTGGTAGAGCTCGGCGTCGGTGAGTTTGGCATCGGGCGCGATGATGCCGTTCTCTTCGGCCTTGGCCCGGATGCGGGCGGCATCGAGGCCGGCTCCGTCGTCGGAGACGGAAATGGCGACTTCTGCGCCCGAGTAGATGGCGGAGAGCCGCACCGTCCCGGTGGCCGGCTTGCCGGCGCTCTGGCGGCGCTCGGCGCTTTCGAGACCGTGGTCGACGGCGTTGCGGATGAGGTGGACCAGCGGATCGGCAAGACGCTCGATCATGGTCTTGTCGAGTTCGGTGTCTTCGCCGGAGGTGACGAATTCGATCGGTTTGCCGAGTTCGTGCGACAGGTCGTGGACCAGCCGGCGGAAGCGGCTGAACAGCGAACCGATCGGCACCATGCGGATGCCCATGGTGGTGTCCCGCAGACCCGAGGCCAGGCGCTCGAGTTCTTCGGCGATGGTCTTGAGGTTGGGGTCGGCGCTGCTGGTGGCCATCTGGCTGAGCCGCGCCTGGGCGATAACCAGCTCACCGACACGGTCCATGAGTTCGTCGAGACGCTCGGCCGGTACACGCAGCGACGAACGCTCGGCGCTTGGCTCGGCCCGCTCCGGCCGGGGGACGCGCGGTTCTTTCGCTGCCGGTGCCGGATCGGGGCCGATTTCGGCGGCAGGGGCGAGCGCTTCCGGTTCGGGCTCGGGCTGCGGATTTGGGGCGACGGCGGGAGTTTCGGCGAGCCGCTCGAGCGAGAGCTCCATGCTGTCGCGCAGGAACAGGAAGACGTCGTCGATCGCCTCGGTTGGATCGTCTGCCTCGATATCAACCTGCCAACCCATATAGGGCGTTTCGGGATCGATAACCTCGAGTGCGGGGATTCGATCGAGGATCGGAGTGACCGTGGCAGGTCCGATCGCCCGCAACTCCTCCAGCAGCAGCAGGGGATTGGTGCCGTAGATCAGCGCGTCGGAGGGCAGGAAGAAGCGCAGACGCCAGATAGCCGCCCCAGCGGCTGCGGGAGTCCGCACCTCCGTCACAGACGGTGCGGAGGGCGCCTCGACTGGCGTCGCTTCAGCGGAGCTGCCGCAAACGGCGACACGCAACCGCTCGAGAATGGCATCGCCACCGGCTACAACCGCGTCAGGGGATACAATGAGCTGGTGAATGTGATCCTTGGCGTCGAGCGCCACCGCGATCAGGTCCGGCGTGACCGAGCTCTGGCCCTTGCGAACCTGGTCGAACGCCGTTTCAAACTCATGGACAAAGGCGGCAACAGCGGTGAAGCCGAACATCGCGCCGGAGCCCTTGATGGTATGGAGGGCGCGGAAGGTCGAGTTGACGAGATCGCCATTGCCGGGCACCTGCTCAAGGTCGAGCAGACCACTTTCCAGTTGCTCCAGCAGTTCCCGAGCTTCCTGGCGGAAGGTCTCGGTGGGGTCGGAGAGGTTCATGCCCCGGTCACCTTCTTGACGATGGCCAGGAGCTGATCCTGCTTGAACGGCTTGACGATCCAGCCGGTGGCGCCGGCTTCCTTTGCCTGGCGCTTGAGTTCGTCGTCCGACTCGGTGGTCAGCAGGATGATCGGCACGCCCTTGCTGGAGGGATGCTGGCGATATTTGCGGATGAACTCGATGCCGTTCAGCACCGGCATGTTGAGATCGGTGATCACTGCATGGACGGTCTGGCCGGTGGCCTTGGTGTATCCGTCTTCGCCGTTCACGGCCTCGATCACGTCCATGCCGGCAGCAGAGAGGGTGATCGCAACCATCTGCCGGATGGAAGCGGAGTCATCGATGGTGAGGATGGTCTTGGTCATGCCGTCTCTTCCACGGGGATTGTGCTGGTCCAGAAATCTGTGCCCGACAGGCCTGCGGCCTGGATGAAGTCGCGTAGCGGAGCGCCTATCGGGGCGGCCATGGCCAGCCCGCCGCCACTTGCCTCCGCGGACGCACGCGCTGCCAGCAAGAGCTGCACGGTGGTGAGGTCGGCGGCAGTGATATCGGCCGTCGCGACCGCGATGCGCTTTCTTCCGGGAAGCGCTTCGCGCAACTGTGCGGCGATGGCCTGAGCGGATTTGATGCTGCAGTCGCCCGTCAATGCGAGCAGGTGGTGGCGGTCGTCGGTCATGAGCATGACCGGAGGAAGTCGTGACAGGGAAGCATTACTGGGGGCCGTGGGAAGAAAAAGAAGGGGCCGATGAACGGCCAGGGCGGGGGCTGGACTCGCTGACGTAACGTTGTCGAAACTGCGCGCCGTATTCCCATCCGGCACAATCCGACGTTACGGCCTAGTACTTAATCGTGAGTTACGCCCGGCGAGATTCTGCTGCCCAGCAGATAGAATAATTCAGCGAATATCGAGCGAGGTTCTTCTGCCGGACAATACATATAGCAGTCGCTATAGAGAATCCTGATGCTGGGGGAGCGAGTCGATTCAGCTCTCCCCCGAATCGACTCGGAGTCGATTCTGGTGGAACGGCCGCCGCTATACTGAGGATTCACTGGGAAACGGGACAGACGTTGTTCTGCTTGGTGACATACAGGGACACCGGGCCGACTATTCAGCCGGCAGCGGCGGCCGCCATTTCTGGTTCCATGAGGCGGCTGATCTCCGGCCACTTGGCACGAAAAGCTACAACGCAGTTCGGGTCGAAATGGCTCCCGCTCAAGGAAACAATTTCTGCGAAAGCCTTCTCGATCGGCCAGGCGCGCTTGTAGGGGCGCTCCGAGCAGAGGGCATCAAACACGTCGGCCAAGGCGACAATGCGTGCTTCGACGGGAATGTCGGTGCCGGAGAGGCGGTCGGGATAGCCGGTGCCGTCCCAGCGCTCGTGGTGGCTCTGGGCGATCAGCTCGGCGGTGCGGATCAGCTCCGAAGTGCCGCTTTCGAGGATGCGGGCGCCGATGGTGACATGCTCGCGCATGATCTCCATCTCTTCGGGCGTGAGTTTGCCGGGCTTGGACAGGATGGCGTCGGCGATGCCGATCTTGCCGATGTCGTGCAGGGGCGCGGCCAGGTAGATCATGCGGCAGCGCTGTGGGGAGAGGCCGATGCCCTCGGCGATCAACTGGCTGATCTGGGCGACGCGCGAGACATGCCCGCCGGTGTCGCCGTCGCGGTATTCGATGGCGCGGGCGAGGCGCCAGATCACCTCTTCCTCGCGGGCAAGGAGGTGGGCGGTGGCGCGTTCCACTTCGCGGGCCAGCCAGTTGGCGCGGTCGGCCAGTTCCACCTGCGCCCGGCGCAGCGCCAGGAGGTTGGCGACGCGGGCCTGCAGTTCGGTGGGGTCGAAGGGCTTGTTGAGGAAATCGGAGGCGCCAGCGCGGATGGCCTCGATGCGGATCTCCTTGGCGGCGTCGGAGGTGACCATGATGATGGGCACGAGGCTGTATTCGGGCCGGCCGCGCAGCGCCGCAGTGAAGGCGATGCCGTCCATCTCCGGCATGACATGATCGACGACGACGAGGTCGTATTGCTGGTCCGCACAGCGCTCCAGGCCGTCACGCGGGCTGAGGCAGAGGTCGATCTCGGCAGCGGCCAAGTCGGTCAGGATGGACCCGATCAGGGCAAGGCTCGACCTGCTGTCGTCGACTACGAGCAGCCGCATACGGCGGAATTCCTTCGAATCAGCGTGGATCCGAGTAGATCAGCGCGGCTTTGCGCCCGTCAATCAACCTCGGATAGCTCACCGCGGTAGGGGATGGACGGCTGTGCGCCGGCGCGCGTGCAGGCAAGGCTCGCCGCGGCGGCGGCGCGGCGGGCGGCGCGCTCGATGGTGTCGCCGGCAGAAAGGCCCGCAGCGAAATAGCCGCAGAAGGTGTCGCCGGCGCCGACGGTGTCCACCACCTCGACGGGCATGGAGGGGATGCTGAGGATCGTGCCGTCCACGGCGATGCGGACGCCGGCGGCGCCGAGCGTGACGACCACGATCTGCCCGCAGGTGGCGGCGCGCTCCAGCATGGCGGCCTCCAGGCGGTCGCCGAATTCGCCGACCAGCAGCGCGAACTCGGTTTCGTTGGCGATCAGGATATCGGCGGCTGCGGCGATCCCGGTCGTCTCCGGCACGAAGGGGGCGATGTTGAGCAGGGTGCGCACGCCCTGGGCCTTGGCGAGTGCCAGCGCCCGGCGGTTGGTGGCCATCGGGATTTCCTGCTGCAGGACGAGGACGTCCCCGGGGCCGCGGCCAGCCAGAGCGGCCTCCGCTGCCGCCTCGTCGACGGTGGCGTTGGCGCCCGGCAGCACGGCGATGACGTTTTCGCCGGCTTCGTCGACGAGGATCATGGCGATGCCGGTATGGGCGTCGGTGCGGCGGACGCCAGTCAGGTCGACACCGTCCTGCTGCAGGAGTTCGAGCGCTGCGGGACCGAACGCGTCTTCACCCACTGCGGAAAAGAACTGCACCTCGGCTCCGGCACGGCGGGCGGCAAGCGCCTGGTTGGCTCCCTTGCCGCCGGGAGCGGTCGAGAAGGTGTGGCCGGATACGGTTTCGCCCGGGCGCGGCAGGCGAGTCACTGTGCCGATCTGGTCGAGATTGGTGGAGCCGAGGACGATGAGCATGCGATTACCCGTGGCAGTGGGCCGGCGCCCGTTGGTCTTGACGGAGTGCGGGGTTCATGATTGCTGCGCGATTGACCGGCGCGATCGGTTATCCCTCACCCGCGCTTCTTCTGACATCGGCAGTGCGCCGCCGCAATGGGCCGCAGCTGCCCCACGAGGCTTTGCATGAAAGTCATCTTCGACACCGATCCGGGCATCGACGACGCCATGGCGCTGCTCTACCTGAGCAAGCTGCCGAAAGTCGAACTGCTCGGTATCACCACAGTCGTCGGCAATGCCGACATCAATGGCACCACGCGCAATGCGCTGTTCCTCAAGGAGCGGTTCGGCATTTCGGCACCCGTGATCCGTGGGGCCGGCGAGACGCTGGACGGGGTGGCGAAGCCTGCGGCCGACGCGGTGCACGGCGCAAATGGGCTGGGCGACGTGCTGCTGCCGATGATCGACGAGACCACATTGCGTCCGGGAACAGCGAGCGACTTCATCATCGAGACGCTGCGCGCGCATCCGGGCGAGGTGACCATCGTCGCGGTGGGCCGCATGACCAATCTGGCGCTGGCCCTGCGCAAGGATCCAGGCGTTGCCAAGCTCGCGAACGGCGTCGTGATCATGGGCGGCGCGTTCGGCTACAAGGGCCGGCTCGGCAATGTCACGCCGGCGGCCGAGGCCAATATCCATGGCGACCCCGTGGCGGCCGACGAGGTGTTCGGCGCGGCCTGGCCGGTGGTCGCGGTGGGGCTGGACGTGACCCACGAGATCGTCCTCAGCAACGATTACCTCGCCGAACTTGGTCGTGACGGGGGCGAGAACGGTCAGCTGATCGCCGACATGTCGGCCTATTATGCGCGCTTCTACGGCGAGTTCCTGGGGATCGACGGCGTAGTTGGCCATGACCTGCTGGCGGTGACCTATCTGGTGCATCCGGAGTGGTTCACCACGCGTCTGGGGCCGGTCCGGGTGCTGACCGACGGTATCGCCGTTGGGCAGACCATCCAGGCGGTCAGCGATCGTCACCCGGCCTGGGCCGGTCGGCCGGCGCAGCTCGTCTGCACGGACATCGATGCCGAGGCGGTGCTGGAGCACTATCGGACGATCGTGACGGGGTGACGCTCTGCCTGCCGTTGGGTAGTGTCGCCCCTCTGGCGGCATTCGGTGGAGCACATGGCCGAGTACATCTATCGTGAAGCCAAGGGAGCGGGCGCCGGCTCGCCCCTGTTCTTCGTCTTCCATGGCACCGGCGGGGACGAGAACCAGTTTTTCGAGCTTGCCGGCCAGTTGCTGCCGGGCAGCCGCGTGATCGCGCCGCGTGGCGACGTCAGCGAAGGTGGGGCACTTCGGTACTTCCGCCGCACCGGCGAGGGTGTCTATGACATGGCCGACCTGGCGCGGCGAACGGACGCCATGGCGGCGTTCGTCGCCGCGCGGAAGGCTGAGGGTGGCAGCCCGGTAGTTGGGCTCGGCTATTCCAACGGCGCCAACATTCTTGCTGCCGTGCAGTTTGCCGCGCCAGACCTGTTCGATGCCACGGTGCTGATGCACCCGCTGATCCCGTTTTCCCCACCAGCGGCCGGCTTCTCGGGAAAGCAGGTGCTGATCACCGCGGGCCGTCGCGACCCCATGGCATCTGCGCAAGGCACCGAAGCTCTCGCCGCATATTTCAGCGCCAATGGCGGAGAGGTCGAGACGCTCTGGCACGAGGGAGGACACGAGCTCAGGCCCGAAGAGCTCCGGGGTGCGCAAGCGTTTCTGGGCCGCATCGCCGGCTGACGGTCGCCACGACGTACGAGTTGGTTTCGAGGAGAGGATTCATGAATCTGATGCGTGCCGTTCCTGTGCTGCTGTTTGCCGGTGCTCTTTGGCCATCGGTGGGCTCGTCGAGTGTACAGGCGGCCAGTTTCGACTGCGGTGCGGCCGCCACGCCGTTCGAGCGCGCAATCTGCGACAGCGAGGAGCTCTCCCGCGCCGACGAGGTGCTGGCCAAGGCGTTCAATACGGCCTTAGGCGGGCTAACCCGGGCGGCCGAAACAGCCTTGCGCAAGGACCAGCGGGCGTGGCTCGACTTTGCGCAACGCGCCTGCACCGAAGATGCCGAGCTACTCGAAAGTGGCAGCTATGACGAGCGGGGCGTGTCGTGCCTGATGGACCTGTTCAACTCGCGCGTGCGGACGCTGGAGTTGAGCCGGATGATCGATGGGCACCGCTTCGTGTTCGAGAGCGCCCATGCAGCGCTGCCGGATCCGATGGAGGCAGATGATCCGGATTCGTACTGGAAGGTCGCGACCCACAAGGCGGCGGTGGTGCTGCTCGATGGCGACGATCCGCTGGCCGACGCTTTCAATGCCTTCACCCGAGCGGCGGCGGAGCCGCATTCAGAGGTCTATGCCGGCGGGGAGCTCGAGGAATCCAGCGACACCTCGATGACGCTGGCGGTGAAGTCGACAGCAGGGACCAACCGTATCTCGATGACGCTCGAGACCTACTGGTTCGGCCACGGGGCGGCGCACGGCAACTATGCCAACGCGTTCGTCCATTACTTCGTGCCCGAGGAGCGGGCCGTGGAAGCCAGCGACATCTTTGCCGGCGAGGACTGGGAGGCGGTGCTGGTGGATGCCGCCTGGACGGCGCTCCAGGAGCAGCATGGCGAGTGGCTGCAGGTCGATTCAAAGGAGGACATCGCCGAGATCGTGGTCGATCCGGCGCGCTGGGACCTCGATGATGGCTATTCCCTGCTGATCACCTTCCAGCCTTATGAGGTTTCTGCCTATGCCTATGGCGCGCCGGAAGTCCGGGTGCCGTGGCAGGACCTCGAAGCGATCGCCGCCGAGAACCAGCAGACGATCCGCTACGGCTGGTGACCGTCAGGCTCGGAGGTCGGCCCATTCCGGGTGGCGGCGGAACTGGGCGACGACATAGGAGCAGAGGGGGGTAATCTTGAACCCCTGTTCGCGCGCGTCCTCGATCGCCTTGTTGACGAGGCGGGCGGCAATGCCGCGGCCTTCATATTCCCGGGGCACGCCGGTATGGTCGATGGTGATCGTGCCGTCGGCCGACTTGCGATAGGTCATCTCGGCCTCGTAGCCGGGGGCCAGATGAATGACGTAGCGGCCGCGGGTGGCGCCGTCTTCGCGCTGGACGGTCAGTTCGGTGTCGGGCATGGCGTGATCCTTTCCCTCGCAATATCGGCACTGCGGTGCGGCGCGGCAAGATGGGCGCCCCGTGGTGCAAACGGGCTTGCACGCAGCCCGTTGCCGCCCTAACCGTTCTCGCGACCGAAATCGCGAGGACCGACCATGCCGCAAGACAGCAACGCCATCCGCTCCATCCTGTCGTTGGCTCCCGTGGTGCCGGTGATCATCCTCGATGACGTCAGCAAGGCGCGGCCGCTGGCCGAGGCGCTGGTGGCGGGCGGGCTGCCGGTACTGGAAGTCACGCTTCGGACGCCGAATGCGCTCAAGGTCATCGAGGAGATGGCCAAGGTCGAAGGCGCCATCGTCGGCTCGGGCACCGTCCGCAATCCGCAGCACATGCAGCAATCGGTGGCGGCCGGCTGTCGCTTCATGGTGTCACCGGGACTGACGCCACGCATTCTCGATGCTGCCGACGATATCGGCATTCCGCTGCTGCCGGGCATCGGGACGCCGGGCGAGGCGATGACGGCAGCCGACCGCGGCTACAGCTATCTGAAATTCTTCCCGGCCGAGGCGCTGGGTGGGGCACCGGTGCTGAAGGCGTTCGCCTCTCCGCTCGCCGACATCACCTTCTGCCCGACCGGCGGCATCGATGCGGCCAAGGCCAGGACTTATCTCAGCCTGCCCAACGTGATCTGCGTCGGCGGTTCGTGGATCATGCCGGGCGATGCGATCGAGAGCGGTGACTGGTCGCGCATCGAGACGCTGGCGCGGGAAGCCGCGGCGCTCAAGAGCTGACCGGTGACGCGGCGCGCTGCCCTTGCGGTTGCCGCGCTCATGGCGGTGGCTTTCCCGGGGGCGGCGCGGGCTGAAACCGTGCTGGTGGCGGTGGCCGCCAATTTCGCCGACGTGGCGGAAGAACTGGCGCCGCTGTTCACCGAGGCGACGGGGCACGCGGTGCGCCATAGCTTCGCCGCGACCGGGCAGCTCTACACCCAGATCACCCAGGGGGCGCCCTTCGAGGTGTATCTGGCTGCCGATGACGAGCGGCCGGCATGGGCGGTGGCCGGGGACCTCGCCGTCGAGGGGACTGTGTTCACCTATGCGATCGGGCAGTTGGCGCTCTACAGCACCAGCATCGATCTCGCCGATGCGACAGCCGTGTTGCGGGCAGGCGAGGTGGACCATCTCGCCATTGCCGATCCGGAGACCGCCCCCTATGGCCGGGCGGCGATGGAGACGCTGGAGGCGCTTGGACTGACCGAGCTCTATGCCGGCAAGATCGTGATCGGGGAGAGCATCACGCAGGCGCTGCAGTTCGTCGCGAGCGGCAGTGCCGAACTGGGCCTGGTGGCAGCGAGCCAGGTGCAGGGCAAGGCGGGGGCGTGGCTGATCCCGTCCGAGTTGCACCAGCCGATCCGGCAGGACGCGGCGCTGCTTGCCGCGGGGGCGAACAATCCCGCGGCACGCGCTTATCTGGCGTTTCTGCGCAGCGATGCGGCGGTGGCGGTGATCACGGCCGCCGGTTATGCGGTGGAGTAGGGGATGGAGTTCGCCGCGATCTGGCCTGCGGTCCGGTTGACGCTCGAACTGGCGAGCATCACCACGGTGCTGCTGCTCCTGATCGGCACGCCGCTCGGCTGGTGGCTGGCGCGCGGGCGGAGCCGCTGGCGCGAGCCGGTGGGGGCGCTGGTCGCGGTCCCGCTGGT
Organism: Devosia albogilva; assembly: GCF_042685625.1. Classification (NCBI taxonomy): domain Bacteria; kingdom Pseudomonadati; phylum Pseudomonadota; class Alphaproteobacteria; order Hyphomicrobiales; family Devosiaceae; genus Devosia; species Devosia albogilva. The sequence continues at coordinate 1,307,868 of NZ_JBHUNP010000001.1, read as the reverse complement.
GCTGCCGCCGACGGTGCTCGGCTTTTACCTGTTGATCGCGCTGGGGCCGGCGGGGCCGGGTGGCTGGATTGCGGGGTTGTGGGGCGGGCGGACGCTGGCCTTTTCCTTCACCGGACTGGTGATCGGCTCGCTGTTCTATTCGCTGCCCTTCATGGTGCAACCGCTGCGCAATGCCTTCGAGGCGATCGGAAGCGAGCCGCTGGAGGCGGCAGCGACGCTGGGCGCCTCGCCTTGGCAGCGGTTCGTGCGGGTCGCGCTGCCGCTGGCGCGGCCGGGTTATGTCACCGGGGCGGTGATGACCTTTGCCCATACGGTGGGGGAGTTCGGGGTGGTGCTGATGATCGGCGGCAACATCCCCGGTGAGACCAAGGTGGTGGCGATTGCGCTCTATGATTTCGTCGAACGGCTGCAATGGAGCGAGGCGCATGTGCTGGCGGCTGGAATGGTGGTGTTCGCGCTGGTGGTGATCGGGGTGACGCAATGGGTGGCGCGGCGCACGGATGTCCCCTTGCCGTAGGCGGGGGAGATGCGCGCCAGTGGCGTTGGTTGGAAGAGGGACCTCTGGAAGAGCCCCCACCTAACCTCCCCCGCATGCGGGGGAGGGACTGGGCCTGTGGTTGGTTAAGTAGCGAGGCAAGCTCGATGCAGCCCCTCCCCCGCATGCGGGGGAGGTTGGGTGGGGGTGCTGGCAGCCCCTACCCCGCTCCAACCGCCTTGCGCATCTTTGCCGTGATGGACTGCGTCGTCGTGAAATACCCTTTCCAGGGGTCGGGCTGTTTGGCGCGGGCGGCGGCCTGGGGGAGGGAGAACTGGTTGGCGGCGCGCAGGCCGTCCAATTCGCTCCAGGCAATGGGAACCGCGACCGGGGCGCCCTCGCGGGAGCGGGTGGACCAGGGGGCGATAGCGGTGGAGCCGCGCTCGTTGCGCAGATAGTCGATGAACATGCGGCCCTTGCGCTTGTCCTTGCGGATGTTGGCGGTGAAGCGGTCGGGCTCGCGTTCGGCGAGGAGATTGGCAACGCCCTTGCAGAAGGCCTTGACCTCGGGCCAGGCGAGGGTGGGGCGGACCGGGGCGATGACGTGGATGCCCTTGCCGCCGCTGACCAGGGGGTAGGTTTCGAGGCCGAGTTCGGCGAGGAGGTCGCGGATGTCGGCGGCGGCGCGCTTCACCTCGGCGAAGTCGAGGCCGACATCGGGGTCGATGTCGAAGATCAGCCGCTCGGCCTTTTCGACGTCCTTGATGCGGGCGCCCCAGAGGTGCCACTCGAGCACGTTCATCTGTGTGCCGGCGATCAGGCCGGAAAGGTCCTCTATATAGAAGTATTCTTCGGTGTGGCCGTGCTTCTCGACGATGGGGACGTGCTTCATCTGCTCGGGGAAGGCGCCGGTGTCGTGCTTCTGGAAGAAGCAGTATTTGGCGCGGCCCTGGGGACAGCGGACGAGGCTCAGCGGCCGCTGCTCGATATAGGGGAGCATGCGGTCGGCGACGGCGGCGTAGTAGGCGACGAGATCCGCCTTGGTGACACCCTGGCCGGGATAGACCACCCGATCGGCGCTGGTGAGCTTGACCCCGGCGGCTTCCGCGGCGTGGAGGCCGGCCTGCGGGCTGAGTGGGGTGGCGGGGAGCGGCGCGTCGTCGGCTGCGTCGGCGGGCTTTTCGATGGTGATCTCGGCGGCGGGCTTGTCTTCGCGGAGGCCGAGGAAGGAGGGATGGCGGAGGACGCCGTCCGGGGTGAACTCGGTGAAGGCGATCTCGGCTATCAGCTCGGGCGCTACCCAGCGGGCGTTGCGGGCAATCGGACGCGGGACCTTGTCGAAGGGGTTGGTCTTGCGGGCGCGGCGGTCGAGTTCCTGCTGCAGGGCGCGGGAATCGTCCTGGGTGAAGCCGGTGCCGACGCGGCCTCGATAGACGAGCTTGCCGTCTTCGAGGGTGCCGATCAGCAGCGAGCCGAAGGTCTTCTTCTTGCTCGAGGGCGACCAGCCGGCGATGATGAACTCCTGGCGCCTGGAGCATTTCACCTTGAGCCAGGAGCGGGTGCGCTCGCCCCGGTACGGCTCGTCGGCGCGCTTGGCGATGATGCCCTCGTGGCCGGCGCGGCAGACGGTGTCGAACACCTTCTGGCCGTTGCCGGTGACATGGGTGGAGAACTGCACCAGCGAATTGGCCTCGGTCTTGCCGAGGAGTTTTTCGAGCCGCTGCTTGCGTTCGGTAAGCGGCAGGCGGGTGAGGTCTTCGCCGTCCTGCTCGAGTAGGTCGAAGGCGAAGAAGGTGAGGGGACCGCCATTGGAAAGGTGGGCCTTGAGCGTCGAGAAATCGGTGCGGCCGTTGTCGTCGAAGGCGCAGAGTTCGCCGTCGATCAGGGCGCTGCCGGGAGTGAGGGTCTCGAAGGCTGGCGCAATGGCGGCGAACTTGTCGGTCCAGTCCTGTCCGGTGCGGGTGTAGAGGCGGACGGCGCCGCCCGAGACGGCGGCGAGGCACCGATAGCCGTCATACTTCATCTCGAACACCCAGCCGGAGCCGTCCGGGACTTCGGACACGAGCGTGGCGAGCTGGGGCGGGCGATAATCGGGTAGGGCTTCCGGCTTCGCCTTCGGTTTGGCTGCGGCCTTCCTGCTTGCCGGCTTGTTGGTGGCCTTGGGCTCGGCATCGGAGTGCCAGACGTCCTCGGCGGGGGTGGTGGAGCCCTTTTTCGGCTTCAGGCCCCTGGCGATGCCGTCGAGGTCCCGGCCGGTGGAGACGGATTTGGTGAAGCGCTCGGTGATGAGCGGGCCATCCTCGCGGGCATATTTGTCGCGGTGCTTGATCAGGAGCCAGTTTTCGCGCGGCGGACCGGATTTGCGCTTGGTGCCGCGGCCCTTCATGTGGACGAGAACGTATTCGCCCTTCAGCCGCTTGCCGTGGAGGCGCATCTTGAGGTCGCCCTTTTCGAGCCCCTCATGCGGGTCGCCGACCGGCTCCCAGGTGCCCTCGTCCCAGAGCATGACGGTGCCGCCGCCATATTCGCCCGCGGGGATAGTGCCCTCGAAGTTGCCATAGTCGAGCGGGTGATCCTCGACATGAACGGCGAGGCGCTTGTCGGCCGGATTGTCGGATGGACCTTTGGTGACCGCCCAGCTCTTGAGCACGCCGTCGAGCTCGATGCGGAAATCGTAGTGGAGGCGGGTGGCGTCGTGCTTCTGGACGCAGAAGCGGAGTTGCTGCGTGGCAGCGCCCTTGCCGCGGGACTTGTCGCCCGAGGGCTCCTGCGTCTTGGTGAAGTCGCGCTTGGCGCGGTATTCCTTGAGCAATTCGGTAGCGGCGGCGGGCATGGCTCAGCTCGCTTTCTTGCGCGGGGCAGCCGCGGCTTTCGGCTTCTTGGCCGGGGTGGATTTGCTGGCGGTGGACTTGCTGCTGCTGCGCGACTTGCTGGCAGCAGGCTTGGCCGCATTGGTCTTGGTGGCGCGGGATTTCGCGGCGGGCTTTTCTGCCGCTGCGGCCTTGCCCTTGCCGCCGCCTTCGAGGCTCGATTTCAGCGCCGCCATCAGGTCGATGACGTTGGATTTCTGCGGCTTGGCGGGCGTGCTGTCGTCCTCGTCGGCGGTGACGCGCTTGCCCTTGTTCTTGAGCTTCTTGCCGATCAGCTCGCGCAGGGCCGCAACGTAGTGGTCCTTGTAGGCCGAGGCGTCGAACTCGTCGGTCTTCTTGTCGATCAGGGCGGTGGCGACCTCCAGGAGGTCGGGATCGGCCTTTTCGGCCGGGATCTCGGCGAAGTACGGGTCGGCTTCGCGCAGCTCCTCCTCGTAGCGGAGGGTCTCGAGCAGGAGGCCCTTGCCGGAGGGTTTGACCGCCACGAGGTATTCCTGCCCGCGCAGCGCCAACTGGCCGAGCCCGACCTTGCCGGTCTGCTTGAGCGCGTCGCGGATGACGCGGAAGGCGTCTTCGGCGAGGTCGTCGGCCGGGACCATGTAATAGGGCTTTTCGAAATAGAGCGGGTTGATCTCGCAGGCGCCGACGAACTGGGTGAGTTCGAGGGTCTTGCGGGTCTCGAGCTTGACGGCGTCGATCTCCTCCTCGGTGAGGAGCACATAGTCGCCCTTTTCGTATTCGAAGCCCTTCATGATCTCGTCCTTGTCGACGGGACCGATGCCTTCGGCGACCTTCTGGTAGTGGATCGGCTTGCCTGAGGGCTCGTGGATCTGGCGAAAGCGGGGACGAGACGTGGTCTTGGTGGCCGAGTAGAGCTCGACATCGATCGACACCAGCGACAGACGCATCTGGCCTTTCCAGACGGGGCGGGACGCCATGGGGATTCCTCGTGAAAGCCCGGGATTGCTGTGGGTGAGAACGAGGGGCGCTTCGGCTTCGTTCCGCACACTGGCGCGTTGCGCGTTCCGCCGACGGTCCCTACATTCGCCGGGGAGTGGGACGAGGGAGACAATCGATGGAATTGCTGGACGGCTTCGCGCTCGATGGGCTGAGCATCACGCTGATCGGGCTCGGCATCCTGGCGCTCCTGGTGCTGTTCGCCGGGGCCAAGACGGTGCCGCAGGGCTATCACTACACGGTGGAGCGGTTCGGGCGGTACACGCGGACGCTGAAGCCTGGGCTCAACCTGATCGTGCCCTTCATCGATGGCATCGGCAAGCGGCTCAACGTGATGGAGCAGGTGCTCGACGTGCCGCACCAGGAGGTGATCACCCGCGACAACGCCACGGTGACGGCGAACGGGGTGACCTTCTTCCAGATCCTCGATGCCGCGGCGGCGGCCTATGAGGTGTCCAACCTCGAGAACGCCATCCTCAACCTAACCATGACCAATATCCGCTCGGTGATGGGCTCGATGGACCTCGACGAGCTGCTGAGCCATCGCGACGAGATCAACGAGCGGGTGCTGCGGGTGGTGGACACAGCTGTGTCGCCGTGGGGCGTCAAGATCACCCGCATCGAGATCAAGGACATCGATCCGCCCAAGGACCTGGTGGAATCGATGGGCCGGCAGATGAAGGCCGAGCGCGAGAAGCGCGCCACCATCCTCGAGGCGGAGGGACGGCGGCAGGCGGCCATCCTCAAGGCGGAGGGCGAGAAGCAGGCGCAGGTGCTGGAAGCCGAGGGCCGTCGCGAGGCCGCGTTCCGTGATGCCGAGGCGCGCGAACGTGCGGCGGAAGCGGAGGCAAAGGCAACGCAACTGGTGTCGGAAGCGATCGCGGCCGGCGACGTGCAGGCGATCAACTACTTCGTTGCCAACAACTACATCGAGGCGCTGGGCAAGCTTGCCGCGGCGCCGAACCAGAAGGTGCTGATGCTGCCCGTGGAGGCTTCGAGCGTGATCGGCTCAATTGGTGGTATCGCCGAGATCGCGCGCGAGACCTTCGGCGGTGCGGCGCCGGTGCGCTCCACGGCGCGGCCGCCGTCCGCGGGCCAAGTGACGGAGAGCTAGGATGCAGGTGATCGAGTTCGTCATCGCCTATGGCCCGTGGGCGTGGGTGGTTGCCGGGCTGGTGCTGCTGGCGCTGGAGCTGGTGGCGCCGGGCGGAATCCTCGTTTGGATGGGTATTTCGGCCGTGGTGACGGGCTTGATCGCCTTGTTCCAGGCGCCGCCCTGGCCGGTGCAGTGGCTGATCTTCGGTGTCCTGTCGCTGGTCAGCATCTTCGTGTGGCTGCGCTGGAGCAAGGATCGCAAGGAAACCAGCGACCGGCCGCTGCTCAACCGCCGCGCCGAGCAATTGGCGGGGCAGGAAGCGGTGCTGGACCAGCCGATCAGCCATGGCTTCGGCCGGGTGGTGCTGGGCGACACGGTGTGGCGGGTGTCGGGACCCGACCTGCCGGTGGGCCAGCGGGTGCGGATCACCGGCAGCCAGGGCAATGTGCTGACGGTGGAGCCGGTCTCCGGCTGAGCCCCATCGCAAGTATTCGTTAACCATAAGCTGGAAGGATCGCGCCGAGCCGGTGTGGCCCGCTTCGGGGCCCGATCTGGCTATGGAGCGGAGCTGGCTGGGTGCGGATGTGGCGGCGACATGGGGTCATCGGAACCCTCGCTCTTGCGCTCTGCGCGAGCGTGGCGCCGCAATTTGCCCAAGCGGGCGACGGGCTCGATAGCGAACGGCTGCTGCCCGGGCAATTGCCGGCGGCGCCCGTCGCCGACCAGGGGGTCTGGCTACGCGAGCCCTATGATCCATTCTTCGACGTCGACTGGTCGGTGGCGTTGCGCGGCGCCTACACCAAGACACCGACGATCGAGCGTTCCGACACGCTGCTGGTGCCCACTGTCCGCCTCGAGCATATCGGCGTGCGGGCTGCCATCGCCGCCGAAGCCGACGCCGAGATCGTGCGCGAACAGGACGGGCGGCTGAGCATCACCGGACTGCGGCTGGGACTCGACGCCGGCTACGATCTCGACAGCGTCACCCGCGCCACGGCAACGGCCGACCTGACGCTGACCCAGCCTCTGGCCGGAACGCCGGGGGTGAGCAGCACGGTGGCGATTGCGCCGCAGACGCTATCCGGTTCGGCGGGTATCGGCGTCACGCGCCAGTTTGGACGGTTCAATGTCGGGGTGACAGGCAGTGTCGGTCGGAGCCTTTATGGCGACACCACTCGCACGGACGGGACAGTGGTCTCCAACGCCGAGGAGAATCTGTGGTCGCTCGATGGGGCGTTGCGCGTCGGCTATCAGGTGACGCCGGTATTCGAGGTGTTCGGCGAGGCCGGTGTGGGCCGCGACCTGTTCGACAACCCCTCCACCTCGCTCGGGGTGAAGACGGATGCCACCGACGTGACGCTGCTGGCCGGCGTGACCGGACGGTGGAACAGCACGCTCGAAGCTACGGCTGCGACCGGCGTCACGCTGCGGCGCTTCGACGCCGCGGCCCTCGGCGAGGTGCAGGCGCAGGTCTATGACGCGAGCGTGGTGTTCAAGCCCGATCCGACGCTGCGGCTGCGCGCCGGCCTGAACACGGCGGTGGCGCCGCCGGGTCCCGACAATGCCGGGACCGCCCGCGTCGAGTACACCGCGAGCATGGGTGTCGACTACACGGTCAATTCGTGGCTGGCGCTGCGCGCGCAGGCGGCGTGGAACACCGCCACCTTTACCGGCACCGGCAACACCGAGACCGGATACAGCCTCGGTGCCGGTGCCGACTACAAGGTCAACGCCCACACCGCGATCGGGGCGGACTATTCCTATTCGCAGGCGGTCACCACCAGCGACGGCCTGCAGGAGGCCCACCGCGTGACGGTGGGCGTGACGGTCAGCCGCTAGAGCCGGTCGCTGAGATCCAGCTTGCGCAGTTCCGTCAGGAAGCCGGGGCGGATGTCGTCGCGATCGAGGGCGAACACGACATTGGCGGTGAGAAAGCCGAGCTTGGAACCGCAGTCGAAGACCTTGCCGTCGTATTTCACGCCGGTGAAGGGCTGCTGCTTCATCAGCGCCTGCATGGAATCGGTGATCTGGATCTCGCCGCCAGCGCCCTTTTCCTGCTCACTAAGCAGGGCAAAGATCTCGGGCTGGAGGATGTAGCGGCCGGAAATGAAGAGGTTGGACGGGGCTTCGCCGACCTTGGGCTTTTCGACCATGCCGTTGATGCGGAAGCCCGTGTCGGGGCCTTCGCCGCGCTCGATGATGCCGTAGCTCGACACTTCGCTCGGGTCGCACTCCTCGACGCCGACGATGTTGCCGCCGGTTTCCTCATAGGCTTCCATCATCTGCTTGAGCACACCCGGCTGGGCGCGGAACACCATATCGGGCAGCAGCAGGGCGAAAGGATTGTCGCCGACGATGTCGCGCGCACACCAGACGGCGTGGCCGAGGCCGAGCGGCTCCTGCTGGCGGGTGAAGCTGGTGCGGCCGGCGGACGGCAGTTCCTTGCGCAACTCGGCGAGGGCGGCTTCCTTGCCGCGCGCTTCGAGCGTTGTCTCGAGTTCGAACTGGCGGTCGAAATGATCTTCGATGACGCCCTTGTTGCGGCCGGTGACGAAGACGAAGTGCTCGATGCCGGCCTCGCGCGCCTCGTCGACCGCGTATTGGATCAGCGGCCGGTCAACGACCGTCAGCATCTCCTTCGGCATCGCCTTTGTGGCGGGAAGAAAGCGGGTGCCAAGACCCGCAACAGGGAAGACCGCAGTGCGAACGCGCTTCGGCAAATCAATGCTCCGTGTTATCGCTCTAATGCTATCTCAACAGACCGATCATAGCATTAGGTCAAATTGTATTGTTTGTTAGGGGTTAACACATGGCCGTCCTGGTGACCGGCGGTGCCGGCTATATCGGCAGCCACATGGTTCTGAACCTTGCTGATGCCGGCGAAGACGTGGTTGTCCTCGACAATCTGGTGACCGGCTTCGACTGGGCCATCGACGGTCGCGCCCGCTTCGAGCAGGGTGACGCCGGTGACGTCGCCTTCGTGCGCGGGCTGATCGAGAAATACGGAATCAACGAAATCGTTCATTTCGCCGGCTCGATCGTGGTGCCGGAGTCGGTGACGAACCCCCTCAAATACTACGGCAACAACACCGCCACCTCGCGCAACCTCATCGAAGCGGCTGTCGCGGGTGGGGTCAAGCACTTCATATTCTCTTCGACGGCGGCGGTTTACGGCATGACCGGGTTGGCGCCGGTGATCGAGGAGACGCCGCTCAATCCGATGTCGCCCTATGGCCGCTCGAAGCTGATGACCGAGTGGATGCTGCAGGATGTGGCCGCGGCCCATCCCATTACCTATGGTGTGCTGCGCTATTTCAACGTCGCCGGCGCCGATCCGGGCAAGCGGAGCGGCCAGTCCACGCCGCTCGCCACCCACCTGATCAAGGTTGCGTGCCAGACGGCGCTGGGGCAGCGCGAGAAGATGGACATCTTCGGCACCGACTACGAAACGCCAGACGGCACCTGCGTGCGCGACTATATCCACGTCACCGACCTGATCGCGGCGCATGCCCTGCTCCTGAAGCACCTGCGGCGTGGTGGCGAGAGCACCACGCTCAACTGCGCCTATGGTCAGGGCTATTCGGTGCGGCAGGTGGTGGATACGGTGCGGCAGGTTTCGGGCGTCAACTTCCGCGCCGACGAGGGGCCGCGGCGGGCGGGCGACCCTGCTTCCATCACCGCCACCGGCGAGAAAGTGCGCAAGCTGCTGGGATGGGTGCCGGAGCACGACGATCTCAACGAGATCGTGCAGCACGCCTATGACTGGGAGCGACACCTGATGACCCGCAATCGCTGACATGCGGCGCGCGGTCTGGCTTCTGCTGATGCTTGTGGCGCTGGTCGCGCCAGCAGCGGCGCAGCCCGTGGAATCCTTCGAGGCGTTTCTGGCGGGCTTCCGCGCCAAGGCTGTCGCGGCCGGGGTGCCGGCGGCAACCTACGAGCGGGCCATGCTCGGGCTGACGCCCGACCCGAACGTGCCGAACCTGGTGGCCAGCCAGCCGGAATTCACCACGCCGATCTGGGAGTACCTTGAGACTCGGGTGACCGCCTCGCGCATCGAGCGGGGCCGGGCCGCGATTGCCCGCAACCAGTCCCTGTTCGAAAGCGTGGGACGTGCCTATGGCGTCGATCCCTATCTGCTGGGGGCCATCTGGGGCATCGAGACTGATTACGGCTCCGTGCTCGGCAATGAGCGGCTGATCCGGCCGATCATCCGCTCGCTGGCAACGGTGGTGCATCAGCGGCGCACGCGTCTGGCCGATGACGAGAAGGACCTGATCGCGGCGCTGTTGCTGCTGGAGCGCTCGGGCCTGCCGCCGGAGCAGTTGGTGGGCTCATGGGCGGGCGCGATCGGGCACCTGCAGGTGAACCCGGCCAACGTGCTGGCGCATGGCACCGATGGCGACGGCGACGGGCGGGTGAACCTGCATGCCTCGCTGGCCGATGCCCTGGCGACCAGTGCCAAATATCTGCGCGGGCTCGGCTATCAGCCCGGTATCGATTGGGGCATGGAGGTGGTGGTGCCGGACGGCTTCGACTACCTGCTGGCGACCCGGACCCAGATGCGCCCGGTGTCGTTCTTCGCCGAGCGTGGGGTAGCGCGTGTGGCCGGGCGGCAGTTCGGCGACCCCAACCTGCCGGTATTTCTCTATGTGCCGGCCGGCAAGGACGGGCCGAAATTCCTGATGACGCAGAACTATCTGGTGCTGAAGGGCTACAATTTCTCCGACAGCTACGCCATGAGCGTGGCGCATCTGACCGACCGATTGAAGGGCGGCGGCTCGTTCGTGGATGACTGGCCGCGGGACACGGCCTTTCCGGACCTCGAGCAGCGGCGGGCGATCCAGGCGGCGCTGGCGCGGCTCGGGCTCTACCAGGGCGAGGTCGATGGGCGACTGGGGCCGATCACCCAGGAGGCCTATGCCCGCTTCCAGGCAATGCGTGGCGAGGTGGCCGACGGGTTCATCACCCGGGCTGCCTATGACGCGCTCGCCGCCGCCACACGGTAACGGGCGGGCGAGGCGATGGTCCGTCGGCGGCTGGTCTGCTATGAAACCAGCATGTTGCGCTTTGCGATTGCCATCGTGATCGGCCTGTTCGTCTTCGTGGACGTGGCACCCGTTTTCGCCCAGGAGAGCGGGACAATGATCGTGGCGCAGCAGCAGAAGCGCCGGACCCTGTTCGACCTCTTGTTCGGCGAGGAGCCGGCACCACAGCCGGTGGAACAGGCGCCGCAGCGGCAGCAGCAACAACAACAACAGCAGCAACCACGGCAACAATCGGCCCCAGCGCCGACGCCGAGCCTGCCGCCGCCCAAGCCCGAGGTGGAGAAGGCCGAGAACGCGACCCGTCTGGCGGTGTTCGGCGACTCCCTCGCCATCGACCTCAGCCGGGCGCTGGAGCGGTTCTATGCCGAAGACCCCAATCTGGTGGTGATCGACCAGGGCGTGAGTTCGTCCGGCTTCGTGCGCGACGATTTCTTCGACTGGAACGCCGCCATCGAAGAAGCCATCGCCGAGGACAGTTTCGACGTCGCGGTGGTGATCATCGGCATCAACGACCGCCAGGAGATCCGCAGCAATGGGCGGGCGCTGGAGCCGCTGACGACGGAATGGAACGCCGCCTATCAGGCGCGGATCGCGAGCTTTCTCAACAAGCTGAGGGCCGCGCGCAAGCCCGTGATCTGGGTCGGGCTGCCGCCGATGTCGAAGTCCGACTATTCGGCGGCCATCAGCCAGATCGCCAATCTGCAGAAGATGGCGAGCTTTGCCGGCGGGGCGGAATATGTCGATATCTATGAGCGCTTCGTCGGCGAGGACGGGCAGTACGCCTCCCATGGCCCGGACGTGAACGGGCAGAACGCGCGCATGCGCAAGGATGACGGCATTCATTTCGCCACCGCGGGCGCGGACAAGCTGGCCTTCTATATCAGCCAGAGCATGCGAACCTTCTACCGCGGCGGAGCAGTGACCATCGCGGTGGCCGACCCGCTGGCCGGAACGGACGCCGCCAGCATGTTGCGGCCGCCCTATCAGGGGCTGGGGCAGACGCGGCTCCTGGAAGTGGCGGGCGCGGTGATCCCCATCAGCCGGGCACCGGCGCGGGCAGGCGACCTCGTCAGCGCCGCAGCCCTGCCGCAGCCCGAGACGGCACCGTTCAGCCTCGAGCAGTTGGTGACGGCACCGGTCGGACGGGCCGACGCCTTCGGGGTCGGCATCGACCCGGCCAATGATGACGCCAGACCGTCAAACGCGGGTGCGCTCTAGAGCTGGACCGAGCGGCGCTGGCTGACTGCGGCGATGAGCGCCGCGGCATCCGGTTCGGGCTTCTTCTCGACCCGGCGGTAGGTGCGACCGTCCGGCGTGCGGACGATGAGGCCCATATCAACCATCAGGCGCCGCAGGATGGCGTGGTCGCCGAAGGTGTGGGCGTTGATGATGACACCGTTGATCTCGGCTTCGCTCAGGCGGGTCTCGGCGGGAATGGCGGCCCAGATGGCCCAGACGCAAAGGTCCTGGTGGTTGGTGCGGCCGGGCCAGCGGATCATGCGGCCTTCGGCGTCGAAGTGGCGCAGCACCTTTTCCAGTCGCGTGTGGTCCACCGGATCGTCCGGCGGCGTCGCCGAGAGCCGGCCGGCGGCCTCGGCATCGGCGCGCAGGTGCTGGAAGTTGGCGTAGCCCGCACCCCTGGCGAGGATGTTGAGCATCTCGGCATGGGTCGGGGCATGATCGAGCGCAGCGAGCTGGGCGCGGAGGGACTTGGCCAGACCGGACAGGTCGGCGACGGCGTAGGGGATGTGGAGTTTCGACATGACAGCCTCACGAGGTGCCAATTGCATCAGATGACGCTTCGTCGGTTGCCGGCTTGACGATCAGGCACCCGCGGGCGGGTTCATAATCGGTTCTGTCGATGCAGGTTTAGCTCTCCAAGTGGAGCGGCAACGCCTCGGTGAACTGCAGACCGTGGAGCCGGTTCTAGCGGAAAAGCGCCTCGAACACAATTGCGGTGTGCTACTCGACGAAGCGCACGGCGCCGATATGGGGCAGGTTGCGGTTGCGCTGGCCGTAATCGATGCCGTAGCCGACGACGAATTCGTCGGGAATGTCGAAGCCGATCCAGCGGGCGGCGACGTCGGTCTCGCGACGGCTGGGCTTGTTGAGCAGGGCGCAGACTTCCATGCGGCGCGGGTGGCGCGTGGCGAGAATCTCGAGCACGTGCTTGAGGGTGTGCCCGGTGTCGATGATGTCTTCCACCACTAGCACGTCGCGGCCGGCGATTTCGCCGCGCAGATCCTTGAGGATGCGGACCTCGCGGCTCGATTCCATGGCATCGCCATAGGAGGAGGCTTCGAGGAAATCGACTTCAACCGGCAGGTCGAGCTCGCGCACGAGGTCGGCAATGAAGATGAAAGAGCCGCGCAAGAGGCCCACGACCACCAGCTTGTCGGTGTCGGCGAAATAGGTGGAGATGTCCTTGGCAAGGGCCTCGACGCGGGCGGCGATGGCCTTGGCGGAGATCAGTTCGTCGACGACGTAGGGCGGCTTGGTCATGGGCAGGTTCCGGATTCGCCGGTGACGCTAGCACGGAACCGCGATGGTGGCAGGTCCGTTGCCGGGAGCAATCCCGAGGAACTTCTTTCATGCTCGACAGCATCCACGCCTTCTCCCGGCCGATCACCATCCGGCTCAACGGAGAGACCCAGACGATCACCACGCCGGTCGAGGCGCGCAACATCCTGCTCATGGAGTGGCCGGGCGAACGCGGCGACAAGCACAAGATCGCCAGCAGCCTGTGCCTCGATGCCATGGAAGGCGCCGATCCCGAGCCGGCGTGGCTCGCCTTCATGGAAGCGGCGATCGAAGCGGAGATATTCGTGGAGTAGGGGAAGCCCCCACCCAGCCTCCCCCTGAAGGGGGAGGAGCCGCCCCGGTGCCTGTCGCGGCATCAAGCCACCCTCGTTCCGCCCCTCCCCCTTCAGGGGGAGGTTGGGTGGGGGTGTCGCGGATCAGCGCGGCAGGGCGGTGTGGCCCATGAGGTCGAGGTCGATCGAGCGGGCGGCCTGGCGACCTTCCCGGATGGCCCAGACGACGAGCGACTGGCCGCGGCGCATGTCGCCGGCGGCATAGACGCCGGGGACGGTGGTCCGGTAGCTCAGCGTGTCGGCGAAGAGATTGCCGCGCTTGTCGTATTGGGCGCCGAGCTCGGTCAGCATGCCTTCCTGCACCGGGCCGGCAAAGCCGATGGCGAGCAGGACGAGGTCCGCCTTGATGACGAACTCGGTGCCCGGGATGGGCTGGCGCTTGCGGTCGACGCGGGCGCATTCGACGCCGGTGACCTGACCCTTGCTGTTGCCGATGATCCGCATGGTGCCGGCGGAGAACTCGCGGATGGCGCCTTCGGCCTGCGAGGAGGAGGTACGCATCTTGACCGCCCAGTTGGGCCAGTTGGTCAGCTTGTTCTCCATTTCGGGCGGCATGGGGCGGACGTCGAGCTGGGTGACGGCGATGGCGCCCTGGCGAAAAGACGTGCCAACACAGTCACTTGCGGTGTCGCCACCGCCCACCACCACCACATGCTTGCCGGCGGCGGAGAGCTGGACTTCGCCCGAGACGTCCTCGCCGCCGACGCGGCGATTCTGCTGGACGAGAAAGGGCATGGCGAAGTGGACGCCGTTGAGATCGACCCCTTCGGCCTCGACCGGGCGGGGCTTTTCGGCGCCGCCGGTCAGCAGCAAAGCGTCATGCTTTTCGCGAAGTTCCGACAGCGTAACGTTACCGCCGACGTTCATTCCGTAGTGGAATTGCACACCTTCGGCCTGCATTTGCGAGACGCGGAAATCGATGTGCTGCTTTTCCATCTTGAAGTCGGGGATGCCGTAGCGGAGCAGGCCCCCGGCCTTGGGCTCGCGCTCATAGACATGGACCTCGTGGCCGGCGCGGGCGAGCTGCTGTGCGGCCGCCAGACCGGCCGGGCCGGCGCCGACGATGCCGACGGATTTGCCCGTCTTGGCTTCGGCCGGCTGCGGCTTGATCCAGCCATTGCGGATGGCGCGGTCGGCGATGGCCTGTTCCACCGTCTTGATGGCGACGGGGACGTCCTCGAGGTTCAGCGTGCAGGCTTCCTCGCAGGGCGCGGGGCAGATGCGGCCGGTGAACTCGGGGAAGTTGTTGGTGGAATGCAGGTTCCGCGCCGCCTCTTCCCAGTCGCCGTGGTAGACGAGGTCGTTCCAGTCGGGGATCTGGTTGTGCACCGGACAGCCCGTGTCGCCGTGGCAGAACGGAACGCCGCAATCCATGCAGCGGGCGGCCTGATCGGCGACGCGTCCTTCCGACATCGGGATGGTGAATTCGCCGAAGTGGCGGATGCGGTCGGATGCCGGCTCATAGCGCGGCTCCTCGCGTTCGATCTCGAGAAAGCCCGTGACCTTACCCATGGCTTTGCTCCTTGCTAGCTTCTGCCCCGAGGGCAGGGAGTCCGAGTTCTTGTTCGCAGGCGCTGATCCAGCGCAGGATCGCCGGGCGGCTCGACAGATCGAACCCGCCTTCCGGCGCCTGGCGCGTGTAGGGCAGCAGGGCGATGTCGGCGATGGTGATCGTCTCGCCCACCAGCCAGGTGCGGCCGGTGAGGTGAGCCTCCATCAGATCGAGCGCCTTGTTGCCGCGGCCGACCAGGGTCGGATCGAGATCGGCGATAGCCTGCTTGTCGTAGACGACACGCGCACGAGCGACGGCGACGGTGGGCTCGTGACTGTACTGTTCCCAGAACAGCCACTCATCCACCTTGGCCGCATCGTAGCGGTCGGCCGGAATGAAGCGCGTGCCGTGCGCGAGATAGCGCAGGATGGCGTTGGACTGCGCCAGGGGCCGGCCGTCGTCGAGAACCACCACCGGCATCTGGCCAGCCGGGTTGAGGGCCAGAAACTCGGGCGTGCTGGTCTGACCCGAGCGCGTCCGGATTTCGTGCAGGACGTAAGGCGTGCTGGTGGCCTCGGCGATGTATTTCACCTTGAGGCAGTTGCCCGACCCAAAGTTGCCGTAGAGCTGCAACATCACTCGGCCGCCGTCCAGAAGTTGGAGCCCATCATCTGCTGAACTCCTCGATTTCGCCCGACTTGGTGCGGTAGGCGCAGCGGGCGCTTTCCAGCAACCAGCCACGGGTTTCGGCATAGCCCTGGACCTGCATCTGCATCTCGATCCTGAGCCCCGGCAGGGCCTGACGGCAGCCGAAATACTCGGCGTTGGTCTCGTAGACGACATCCTCCAACTGCCCCGACGGGGTCTTGAAGGTGCCGACGATGACCACCTCACGCGCCTGGGCCATGACCGAGGTCGTGAGCAGGCCCTGCAGCAGGGCGAAGGTGACGGCGGCAGCGCCGAGGCGAAGCTTGCTCATCATTCCGCCGCCACGCCCATGGCGCCCTGCGCCCGCTTCTTTTCCATCTCCTGGATGGCGCGGCGGTATTCGACGGGCATGACCTTGACGAATTTGGGCCGCATCTCGGTCCAGTTCTCCAGCACCTGACGGGCCCGGGTGGAGCCGGTGTAGTGCAGGTGGTTGGAAATGAGCTGGTGCAGGCGCTCGTCGTCGTGCCGGGTCATGTCGCCCGAGATGTCGACGCGGCCGTGCCATTCAAGGTCGCCGCCGTGGTGGTGGAGCTTGCGCATCAGCTCTTCTTCCTCGTGCACCGGTTCGAGATCGACCATGGCGAGGTTGCAGCGCGAGCGGAAGGTGCCGTCCTCGTCGAGGACATAGGCGACACCACCCGACATGCCGGCCGCGAAGTTGCGGCCGGTGGGGCCGATGACGACGACAACGCCGCCGGTCATGTACTCGCAGCCATGGTCGCCCGTGCCTTCCACGACGGCGATGGCGCCGGAATTGCGGACGGCGAAGCGTTCGCCGGCGACACCGCGGAAGTAGCACTCGCCGGAGATGGCACCGTAGAGCACGGTGTTGCCGACGATGATCGACTTCTCGGGGACGATGCCGACCTTGTCGGATGGACGCACGACGATGCGGCCGCCGGAAAGGCCCTTGCCGACATAGTCGTTGGCGTCGCCGATCATGTCGATCGAGATACCCTTGGCCAGGAAGGCGCCGAAAGCCTGGCCGGCGGTGCCGCGCAGGGTGATGGCGACGGTGTCGTCGGGCAGGCCCTCATGGCCATAGCGCTTGGCCAGCGCACCGGAGAGCATGGCCCCGGCGGAGCGATCGCGCGAGCGGATCGGCAGTTCGATCTGGACCGGCGTGCCGTGTTCGAGCGCCGGCCGAGCCAGTTCGACCAGCTTGCGGTCGAGCACGGATTCGAGGTGATGATCCTGCGTTTCCGAATGGTAGAGCGTGTCGCCGCCGAGGGGCTCGGGCTTGAAGATGACCTTGGAGAGGTCGACGCCACCGCTCTTCCAGTGATCGACGGCGCGGCGCTGGTCGAGCAGGTCCGAGCGGCCGATCAGTTCGTTGAGCGTGCGGGCGCCGAGCGAAGCCATCAGCCCGCGCAGTTCCTCGGCGACGAAGAAGAAGTAGTTGATGACGTGCTCGGGCGTGCCCTTGAAGCGCTTGCGCAGCACCGGGTCCTGGGTGGCGACGCCAACCGGGCAGGTGTTGAGGTGGCACTTGCGCATCATGATGCAGCCCGCCGCGATCAGCGGGGCGGTCGAGAAGCCAAACTCGTCGGCACCGAGCAGGGCACCGATCAGCACGTCGCGACCGGTCTTGAGACCGCCATCGACCTGCAGCCGCACGCGGCTGCGCAGGCGGTTGAGCACCAGGGTCTGGTGGGTTTCGGCGAGGCCGATCTCCCACGGACCACCGGCATGCTTGAGCGAGGTCAGCGGCGAAGCGCCGGTGCCACCGTCATAGCCGGAAATGGTGATGTGGTCGGCCCGCGCCTTGGCGACGCCGGCGGCAACCGTACCGACGCCGACCTCTGACACCAGCTTGACCGAAATGTCGGCCTGCTCATTGACGTTCTTGAGATCGTAGATGAGCTGGGCCAGGTCTTCGATCGAATAGATGTCGTGGTGCGGCGGCGGCGAAATGAGGCCGACGCCGGGCGTCGAGTGACGGGTCTTGGCGACGATCCAGTCGACCTTGTGGCCGGGAAGCTGCCCGCCCTCGCCGGGCTTGGCACCCTGGGCAACCTTGATCTGGATCTGGTCGGAATTGACCAGGTATTCGGTGGTGACGCCGAAGCGGCCGGACGCGACCTGCTTAATGGCCGAGCGCAGCGGGTTCTGCGAGCCGTCCGGTAGCGGCTTGTAGCGATCGGGCTCTTCGCCGCCTTCACCGGTGTTCGACTTGCCCCCGATCCGGTTCATGGCGATGGCGAGGGTGGTGTGCGCCTCGCGCGAGATCGAGCCGAAGCTCATGGCGCCGGTGACGAAACGGCGGACGATGTTGGCCGCCGGCTCGACTTCCTCGAGCGGCACGGCTTCGCCGAGCGGACGGACGTCGAGCAGGTGGCGGATGGCGAGGTAGCCGTTCTCGCCGCTGTTCACGCGCTGGGCGAAGGTGTCGTACCGCTCCTGTGCCGTTTCGGGCGCTTCGTCGCGGGTGCGGACGGCATGCTGGAGGTCGGCAACGACGTCCGGGCTCCAGGCGTGCTTCTCGCCGCGGATGCGGTAGGCATATTCGCCGCCGATATCGAGCGCCTTGCGCAGCACGATGTCGTCGCCGAAGGCATCGGCGTGGCGACGCACGGTCTCCTCGGCGATCTCCTTGAGGCCGACGCCTTCGATGGTGGTGGCGGTGCCGAAGAAGTACTTGTTGACGAAATCGGAGTTGAGCCCGACCGCGTCGAAGATCTGGGCGCCGCAATAGGACTGATAGGTCGAGATGCCCATCTTGGACATGACCTTGAGCAGGCCCTTACCCACCGACTTGATGTAGCGGTAGACGACTTCGTCGGCCGAGACTTCCTCGGGGTAGTTGCCCTCGGCGTGCAGCGACTGCAGCGCCTCGAAGGCGAGGTAGGGGTTGATGGCCTCGGCGCCGTAGCCGGCAAGCATCGCGAAATGGTGGATTTCGCGGGCTTCGCCGGTTTCCACCACGAGGCCAGTGGACGTGCGCAGGCCCTTGCGGATCAGGTGGTGGTGGACGGCGGCGAGCGCCAACAGCGTCGGGATGTCGAGCCGCTCGGCCGAGACCAGGCGATCGGACAGGATGATGATGTTGTACTCGCCCCGGACGGCCTCCTCGGCCTCCTGGCAGATGGCGTCGATGGCCGCCTCCATCCCTGCCGCGCCCTGTTCGGCGGGGTAGGTGATGTCGATGGTCTTGGTCTTGAACTGGTTGTCCTCGATATCGCCGATGGCGCGGATCTTTTCGAGATCCTCGTTGGTCAGGATCGGCTGCCGCACTTCGAGGCGCTTGTCGGTGTCGAGACCCTTGAGGTCGAAGATGTTGGGGCGCGGGCCGATGAAGGAGACGAGCGACATCACCGATTCCTCGCGGATCGGGTCGATGGGCGGATTCGTCACCTGGGCGAAGTTCTGCTTGAAATAGGTGTAGAGGAGCTTCGCCTTGTTAGACAGCGCCGAAATCGGCGTGTCGGTGCCCATGGAGCCCACGGCTTCCTGGCCGGTGGTGGCCATCGGTGCCATCAGGAGCTTGATGTCCTCCTGGGTGTAGCCAAAGACCTGCAGGCGATCGAGCAGGGCATCGGTCGCCTCGGGTGCCTTGGGCTCCACCGGGGGCAGGTCCTCGAGCACGATCTGGGTGCGGGCCAGCCACTCGCGATAGGGATTCATGGTGGCGAGCGTCTGCTTGATCTCGTCGTCCGAGATGATGCGGCCTTCTTCGAGGTCGATCAGCAGCATGCGGCCCGGCTGCAGGCGCCAGCGCTCGACGATGTCCTCGTCGGGAATGTCGAGGACGCCGGATTCGGAGGCGAGAACGACGTGCCCCTCACGGGTGACGAGATAGCGGGCCGGACGCAGGCCGTTGCGGTCGAGAGTGGCAACGACATAGCGGCCGTCGCTCAGGGACATGGCGGCAGGCCCGTCCCACGGCTCCATCAGGGCGGCATGGTATTCGTAGAAGGCGCGCCGCTCTTCATCCATTAGCGGATTGCCGGCCCAGGCTTCGGGGATCAGCATCATCGCCGCATGCGGCAGCGAGTAACCGCCGCGCACTAGGAATTCGATCGCGTTGTCGAAGCAGGCGGTGTCGGACTGGCCTTCGTAGGAGATCGGCCAGATCTTGGTGATGTCGTCGCCGAACAGGGGCGAAGACACCGAAGCCTGCCGGGCCGCCATCCAGTTGACGTTGCCGCGGATGGTGTTGATTTCGCCGTTATGGGTGGTCATCCGGTAGGGATGCGCCAGCTTCCAGGACGGGAAGGTGTTGGTGGAAAAGCGCTGGTGCACCAGGGCGATGGCGGATTCGAACGCCTCGTCGTGCAGGTCGCGGTAGAAGGCGCCGAGCTGGTCGGCCAGGAACATGCCCTTGTAGACGATGGTGCGGGCCGACATCGACACGACATAGAAGCCGTTGTCGGTGTTGGATTCGGGCACTTCGGCATAGACGGTGTTGCTGATGACCTTGCGCACGATGAGGAGCTTGCGCTCGAACTCATCGAGGGTGAGGCCGGCCGGGCGGGCGATGATCATCTGCTCGATGATCGGCTGGGTGGCGATGACGCCCTGGCTGAGCCGGGAATTGTCGGTGGGAACGACGCGTTCGCCCAGAAGGATCAGGCCTTCGCGCTCGATGCAGCGCCGGACCACGGCAGCGCAGCGATCGCGCAGCTCGACAGTGTTGGGATAAAAGATCATCGCCACCGCGTAGCCGTGCTTTTGCGGCAGCGGGAAGGGCAGCACCTTGTCGAAAAAGGCGTGGGGAGTCTGAACCAGGATACCGGCGCCGTCACCCATCAGCGGGTCGGCGCCCACGGCGCCACGGTGTTCGAGGTTCTCGAGGATCTCGAGGCCCTTCTGAACCACTTCGTGGCTGGGCTTGTTCTTGATGTTTGCGATCATGCCGATGCCGCAGGCATCGTGCTCGTGTTTGGGATTGTAGAGGCCCTGTGCCGCCGGCCGTCCCGCAAACGGGCCGGCGGCGTGCTGGCGTGTTGGGGTCTGGTTCGATCCGGGCTTGATCACCATTCTACGTATCCCTTTGTCTCTATAACCCCGGAAGGGGTGTGATGCAGATGGCGGCGGACCGCCAGAGGCGCGGACGCGGCATCGCGCGGGTCGTACGGGGTACGGCTCGAAGAGCGCTGCCGGTCAATCTAACAGGGGAGCGGCGCTGCATCCAAATGGCCGCTCGAATTCGGGCTCCTCAAGCCCCGCCTGTCCGTTTCCGCTCACGACAAGCGGGCCAGCCGGACCAGCGTGCGCGCTGACCGCGGAGAGCGGGGCGACGCCTTCAGATAGGACAGAGATGCTGCCCTAACGCGTCGAGATTTGCACAATTCCAAACAAAGGGTCAAGCGGTTTTGCCGCCATTCCGACATAAAAATAGGAGTTCGGCTATAGGAAAGTGTAGGAGTTCGGCCGGTGCAGGTGGCGCCTGGGCCAGAAAAAAGGCGCAGTCCGGGTGGACTGCGCCCCTTTATCGGAGTGTGGAGCCGGTTAGTTGACCGACTTGTCCTCCAGGGTCGGCTGAGCCGGCGCGGTGTTGATCTGGATGGTGCGCGCCTTCTTGCTCTCGGGCAGTTCGCGCTTCAGATCGATGTGGAGCAGGCCGTTCTCGAGGCTGGCGCCCTGAACCTCGACATAGTCGGCAAGCTGGAAACGCAGCTCGAAGGCGCGTTCGGCGATGCCGCGATGGAGGAATTCACGAGACTTATCAGCCTGTTCGTTGGCCTTGGCACCCTTCACCACGAGGCTGTTCTCCTTGCTCTCGATGGCGATGTCGCCCTGGGTGAAGCCGGCGACGGCGATCGAGATGCGGTAGGCGTCCTCGCCGGTGCGCTCGATGTTGTATGGAGGATAGGTCTTGGCTTCCTGCCCGACGAGCGTGTCGAGGCGGTTGAACAGCCGGTCGAAGCCGACGGTGGAGCGATAAAAGGGAGTGAAATCAAAGGTCTGCATTTGGCACATTCTCCTGTGAGCAACGTGATTTCCCGCCGATCGCTGTGCCGGACCCCCGGTATGGCGGATCCGAAACGACTGGCAGGGTCCCCGGATAGCCGGCGGATGACCCAGATATTGGCAAGGGAAAAACCGGTTTCAAGACCCCAAGATGAACGCCGATGAACGCGGATGAACCGAAAATGAACGGGCTCTTGCGGTGAGGTTCAGGTGCGATGAACTACACATGACGCAAGTGCCAGGGAAACCTGACACTGTCGACGCGGCTCCTCACCCCGCCCCCCGCACGGGGCCGCGCCCGACCTCTCCAGCCGGCATCCCCCGCAACGGGATGCCGGCTTTTGCTTTTGCCGCTTGTGCCGCTAGAAGAGAGGCGAACCGGGACCACTCCATGACCGCCATCGTCGACCCCGAAGGACCGAGCCTTCTCGCCATCCCGTCCAACCCGGTGCCGGAGGGTGCCAGGGTGGGGTGGTTCCGCACCCAGGACCGGGTGCGATTGCGCTATGCGCTGTTCCCGCGCAAGCCGGGGCTGGCGCATCGCGGCACCATTTGCCTGGTGCATGGGCGGACGGAGTTCATCGAGAAGTACTTCGAAACGGTCGAGGACTTCCGAAACCGCGGCTTTGCCGTCGCCACTTTCGACTGGCGCGGCCAAGGGGGCTCGGAGCGGATGATCGGCAATCCGCGGCTCGGCTATGTCGACCATTTCAGCGACTATTGGTGCGACCTGAGGAGCTTCCACACCGAGATCCTGCTGCCGGACTGCCCGCCCCCTTTTTACCTCGTCGGGCACTCGATGGGCGGTCTGGTGTCGCTGTTCGCGGCCGCGACCGAGCGGACGATGTTCGACCGGGTGTTCCTGTCGGCGCCGATGGTGGCGCTCGACCGGCAACCGCTCAGCATGAGCGGGATGGCGCGGGTGGCGGATGCACTGAGCTTTGTCGGCCTCGGGCAGGTGCCGATCCGGCGGCGCGAGGACAAGCCGCCATCGGAACAGACCTTCGAGGGCAATCCGCTGACCGGCGACCGGGCGCGCTATCTGCGCATGGTGGCGCTGGGCAAAGCGCGGCCGGAGCTCGAGATCGCCTCGCCAACGGTGCGCTGGGTGGGAGCGGCGATGCGGGCGATGGCGGAGGTGGCGACGGACCGGTTTCCGCCGCGCATCCAGGTGCCGCTGCTCATGCTGGCGGCGGCGCGCGATGCGGTGGTGTCGACCCCGGCGATCGAATCGCTGGGGCTTCGGCTGCGGACCGGGCGGCACGTGGTGATCCCCGGCGCCCAGCACGAATTGTTCATGGAAACCGACACCATCCGCGGCCAGGTGCTAGCGGCGTTCGACGCCTTCATCACCGAACAGAGCGCCTGAGCGTCAGGCACGGTTGATCAGTTCCAGCGCGGCGTCGAGGAGCTGCGGGGTGGCGGCGGCGACGACATTGCCGCCGGCTGTCGGTTCGCTGCCGTCCCAGCAGGAGATGGCGCCACCCGCCTCGCGGATGATCGGTACCAGCGCGGCGATGTCGTAGGTGTTGAGGAATGGCTCCACCACCAGCTCGGCATGGCCGGCGGCAAGCAGGGAATAGCCGTAGCAATCGAGGCCGAAGCGCTGCAGGCGCGTCGCTCCCTCGATGGCCAGCCACTTCGCCATCAGTTCCGGGGTCGAGAACAGGGCCGGCGTGGTGGTGAAGAGGCGCGAGGCGCCGAGCTCGGTCTGGCCGCTGGTGCGTAGCGGGGTCGGTTCGCCGCCGCGGCGATAGGTGGCGCGACCGGGGACGGCGAGGAAGGTCTCGCCGATGAAGGGCTGGCTCATCACCCCGGCAATGGCGACGCCGTCCTCGGCAAAGCCGATCAGCGTGCCCCAGACCGGCGCGCCGGTGATGAAGGCGCGGGTGCCGTCGACCGGATCGATGATCCAGCTATAGCGGCCGGAGCCGGAACTGCCCCATTCCTCGCCGATGATGGCATGGTCCGGAAAGGCTTCGGCGATGACGGCGCGGATGGCGGTTTCGGCGCCGCGATCGGCCTCGGTGACCGGGTCGAAGCCGGCCTCGAGCTTGTTGTCGATGCCCAGTTCGGTGCGGAACAGCGGCAGGGTGCGCGCGGCAGCGGCGTCGGCAGCGGCAAGCAGAGTGGCTTCGATGCGGGCAAGGTCGAGCGACATGACGGGCTCCGGTGGGCGCGGCATGGATAGACGTTGGCGCGGGCAGAAGAAAGAGGGTGTCGGGGCTCTAGCGGGGCCAGAACAGCCAGTGCGGGAAGGTGACGAGGCTCAGCATCAGGCCGATGCCGACCACCAGCGGGATGGTGAAGGCCGGCTTGTTCCAGGGCTCGGGGAGGCGGCGCCGGCCGAACCAGACGAAGCCGGCGGCCAAGGCGGCATAGATCAAGGCGTCGACGGCGAAGGCAAACAGCATCATGCCGGCACACTACGACATTGGCTTGACGAAACCATCGCTCAGCAGTGACGAGATTACCCAATCCTGTGCGAGAGGGGCCGGCTTTGCGCCTATTCGGCGGCTTCGCGTTCCTCGGGCAGGTTCTGGCCTACGAGATTGACGAGGTCGAGACCGATCAGCGCCATGACCAGACGTTCGACCACACCGCGAACAGCGTCGAAATTGAGGGATTTCGCCAGCGTCACCTCGTTCATGTAGAGGTGGCGGCTGATCTCGATCTGGAGCGCATGCACGCCATGTTGCGGGCGGCCATAGCTGCGGGTGCAAAAGCCGCCGGCATAGGGCCGGTTGCGCGCCACGCGCAGACCCGCGGCGGTGAATACGGTTTCGACGAGGTCGACCAATGCGGGGGCACAGGTGGTGCCGTAGCGGTCGCCCAGCACGATATCGGGGGCGGCCCGTTCGCTGGTGCGGGTGATGCGCGGCATGGAGTGGCAGTCGATCAGGAGGGCCACCCCGAAGGCAGAGATGGCCTCGCTCAACAGCTTCTGCAGCGCTGCATGATAGGGGTGGTAGATGCCCTCGATGCGCATGCGCGCATCTTCGAGCGTCAGCCGGTCGCGGTAGATCGGCTTGTTCTCGGCAACGACGCGGGCGAGCGTGCCGAGGCCGGCCGCGACGCGCGGCGACGTGGTGTTGAACCGGTCCGACAGCGGCTCATGGAACATGGTGGGATCGAGTTCCCACGGCTCGCGGTTCACATCGAGGTAGGCGCGCGGGAAGTGGGCGCGCAACAGCGGGGCGCCGAGATGCGGCGCGCGGGCAAAGAGTTCGTCCACATAGGCGTCCTCGGACTGGCGAATCGACAGCTTGTCGAGCCGGGTCATGGCGAGGAAGCGTTCGGGGTAGACGCGACCGGAATGTGGTGAGTTGAACACAACGGGAGCCAATAGCCGCCGCGGGCGGATCGTCTCGAAGGCCGGTTGATCCCAATAGTCGGACCGCAAATTGGTCTCCCCCAAACCGGCGCAAATGGCGGCGCCAGAGTGATTTGCCTCAGCACTGTCGTCCTTTGACGGCACGTTGTCCAGCACCTGAGGGAGACAACCGGGCGCAGGGCGGCTGGTTGCACCGCCGCAAACTTCGCTTAAACATGAGGCGGTAGAATCATCTGCCTGCCAGAAGGCGTCCGGAGACCTCGATGAAGCGAATCCTGCTCGCAGAAGACGACAACGACATGCGCAGCTTCCTCACCCGGGCCCTGAAGAATGCCGGCTATGAGGTGGTTTCATTCGATAATGGCCTTTCCGCCTATGAGCGGCTGCGCGAGGAGCCGTTCTCGCTGCTGCTGAGCGATATCGTCATGCCGGAAATGGACGGTATCGAGCTGGCGCGTCGCGCCACCGAACTCGATCCGGACCTCAAGGTCATGTTCATCACCGGCTTTGCCGCCGTGGCCCTCAACCCCGACAGCGACGCGCCCAAAGAGGCGTCGGTGCTGTCCAAGCCGTTCCACCTCAGGGATTTGGTGAACGAGGTGGAGCGACTACTCGCAGCTTAACGAGCTATCGCAGGGCCCGTTGTGGGCCCGTCATTCGGAGGAGGAAGCGATGGGTTTCGACGGCGTAGGTTGGATTGCAGCCATCATCATCGGTGGCTTGGCCGGTTGGCTTGCCGGCAAGGTCATGAACACGAACAACGGCGTGCTCATGAACATCATCCTCGGCATCGTGGGTGCGATCGTGGCGAGCCTGCTGCTTGGGCTGCTGGGCATCTCGTTCGGTGGCTGGATCGGCTACCTGATTGCCGGCTTCATCGGCGCCTGCATCCTGATCCTGATCGCCAGGGCGGTCACGGGTAGCAGGGCCTAGCATAAGCTCACCCGGCCAATTCAGCGTCCAGCGGCTTCGGCTGCTGGGCGGCTACCACCCGAGCGCACTCGAGTGCGCCCGGGGAATTCGGGCTTATGGGCGCCGCTATCGCGGCCGTTCCACCACTGGCGGCGGAAGAAGACCGCCGCTGTGAAACTGCCGGCCCTTATGGGCGCACGTCTGCGATGTTCCCTGCCGCTTGCTTCAAGTCGCCGGCATCGGGGGCGTTGACCACGCGGTACCTGCCCTCGATGAAGCTGTAGAGGCCGAACGCAACCAGCCCGGCTGCGGCCAAGCCGTAGAGATATGGCCCGAACGGGAGCTGACGGATCCACTCAAGCCCTTCCGACAGACCGCCCGCCTGGTTCGGGTCCACGGTGAACGCGGCGAAGATGAAGAACATGCCGGTGACGGCCAGCAACACCCCTCGGGCAGCCAGGCCAAAGGCGCTCAGCGGATGAAGCACCGCTTCATGCTTAGGCGGCAGCTTGACGCGCTCGCGGTACTTCCCCGAAAGGCCGCGCCAAGCCTGAACGAGGCCGGCGATAATGATGGTGAGTCCAACGGCTCCTACGAGGAACCTGCCGAACGGCTGCTGCATGAGCCAGGCCGACAGGCTCACCTCCCCTGACGAGCCCGAGCCGCCACTGTTGGCCAGCACCAGGCTCACCGCCGCCGCTGCCAGGGACAGGTTGGCGAGTCCGGCTGCGAGTTGCGCGGCGCGCACCGCATAGCCTTTTGCACCACGCCCTTGACCGTCGGCGTCGAAAAACGCCTGGGCGAAGCGCCAGAGAACGTATCCTATGAGGCCGATCGCGACGGCCGCGAGCAGGACCCGTCCAAACGGCTGTTGCAACAAGGTGGACAGAGCACCCTCGGTGCCGGTTTCACCCCCGCCTGCGGAGGAGGCGCCGGTAACGGCGATCGCCCCCAGGATGACATAGACGACGCCACGCGCCGCATAGCCCCAGCGTGCCAGCAGTTCGAACTTGTTGCTCATCCAGATCTCCGCCGAACCGTCAGTTTTCCTGCGCCGCCTGGGCGGCGGTCACCAGCGGGAACGGTATGTCCGGCAGCTCGACCTTGGGTGTCGCGAGCACCGCGACTGCGGACATCAGGAGTGCTGCCTTGAAGAGCGCAACGTAGCGTCGCCGACGAGCGCGATTGAGCACCATCATGACTCTATCCCGCAACTATTCGGAGCCGCCCTGCCGGCGCAGAGCCGCCGTTGATCAAGACCGAGCCGCCCCCATGCACGACCAAGGGTGTCGTTCCAGGTGCGCCGCGTAACAGTGATTTCGTAGTCGATCGTCATCTTCGAGCCTCCGCAGGGAGAACTCGGCTGAGGCCGCAAAGTTTCAGCTAAACCCTTCGGGGCTTTGTGTGAATTTCCTTACGAGTGCTGTCAGGCTCCGGTCAGGTTCGGCGTTGGGAGGCGGACTGGCATGTGTACCGGGCGGCTGCGACAAGCCCTCGTCACGGACGTTCGGACCAGTCCTGCAACGAATGGCGCTGGCTCTCATTAGAGCGAGTCTGAGGCGCTCCGGCGCCGGGGAGCGCCACCATGACCGTCGTCAGCAGCACTGTGGGGCGACCATCCACCTGCCTCTACATCGTGCTGAAGGCTGGAGAAGGCTGGTGGGTCGATCGCGAGGGAAAGGCCTTCGGCCCGTGCGGCACCAAGGATGATGCCGAGGGTGCAGCGTTCAAGCTGATCGAGTTGTTTGGCGATCCGGAGCGTCCCGCCGAGGTGTGGTCACCCGATGACAGCGGGAAGATACAGCTGGTCTGGAGAGGCCGGGTGCAAGGGTAAGCTGATATGGCCTGCCGGGCGGAACGAGCCGACGGCCACTGTCGGCGCAGCGGCCGAACCACCAGAACCAACAAGAGATCGAATGGTGGGTGCGACAGGGATTGAACCTGTGACCCCTGCCGTGTGAAGGCAGTGCTCTCCCGCTGAGCTACGCACCCGCTGCCCGAGGCAGGGAAAAGAGAGATGGTGGGCGTGACAAGGATCGAACTTGTGACCCCTACGATGTCAACGTAGTGCTCTCCCGCTGAGCTACACGCCCATCTCTCCGGGAGAAACGGCAAGCCGCTTCGGTGGCGGGATAGACCATGAAACCGCGGCGGGGGTCAAGGGGGATTGAGCAGGCTGTGGACGCAAATTCCGCCCCCCGAGCCGCAAGGCTGGATTGCGGCCGAGCGATCCTTTCGGGATCAGGCCTTGTTCCGAACACTTTCGGCTGTCATATAGGGCTCATACGTTTTCAGCCTAAGTCGGCTGCCGCTGCCGGTCATCTCCGGTTCCTTGGCTCACTGATCTACCATGCGAACGTTTTAGCCCTCCTGCATGTCGCGGAGGGGAACCGCTCGTTCGCTTCGGCTCCGAGCTTACAAGGAATACCCCCATGGCCACCATCACCGGTACCGTCAAGTTCTTCAACACCACCAAGGGTTTCGGCTTCATCACCCCGGAAACCGGCGGCAAGGACCACTTCGTGCACATCTCGGCTGTCCAGCGCTCGGGCGTCGACGGTCTCTATGAGAACGACAAGGTCACCTACGAGGTCGAGACCGGCCGCGACGGCCGCGAGTCCGCGATCAACCTCATGCTGGTGAAGTAAGCTTCGGCTTCAGACCAAATCCGAAAGGCCGCCCTCTAGGCGGCCTTTTTTGTGTCCGGCGCCAGGCGCTCAGGCGGCGGCGGACTTGCCGATATAGTCCATGACGCAGACGCGGTCGCGGCCGGCATTCTTGGCCTCGTAGAGGCAACGGTCGGCGGCCTTGAACAGATCGTCATAGCTGGCGCACTGGCGGAAGCTTACGCCGCCGACGCTGACGGTGAGGCGGGTGCCGCCGGTCGACGGCAGGGGGAGGCTCTGCACCAGGGTGCGGATGCGTTCGCCGACTTCGACGCCCTGGGCGCGGCTGGCGCCGGGCAGAAATACCCCGAATTCCTCGCCGCCGATGCGGCCGACGAGATCGGTGGGGCGCAGCGCCCCCTTGATGCTGGCAGCCACGCGTTTGAGGGCGGCGTCGCCGATCTGGTGGCCGAAGCGGTCGTTGATCGACTTGAAGTGATCGGCATCGACGATCAGCAGTGTGCCCTGACGGGTGGCGCCGGCACCGTTCACCGGACCGAACCAGCTCTCCACCAGCATGGTGAAGGCGCCGCGGTTGAGCAGTCCGGTCAGGCTGTCGGTCGAGGCCAGCACGGCCAGTTCCTGGTGGGCGATCGCCAGTTGCCGCACTTTCCCCAGCAACAGGAACAGCAGCGGGCCCGCGAGGACGGTGGGCAGCAGGATGTCGACGGTGATGGCGCGCCGGAGCGCCGCCGGGCTGAGATTGGGGAAGTTGAAGGAATCGACGAACAGGGCCGCGCCGATGCACAGCAGGGTGCCGGCAAGGGTGCCGAGCCAGACTCGGGCTTTGCTCCGGACGGACAGGTCGATCATGGTGGCCCAGGCGGGTGGTTCCGCAGGGTCCAACGGGGTGGGTCGAGCGGCGTTGCCCTGGCCGGCGGGCTTCGGCCACCATGGTTGCCGAATGGCTAACAGCGTTGCGGGGCCGATAAACAGGAAGGCCCAGCCAGGAGGTGGAATCTCCAGCTGGGCCCAACCGTCCGATCGGCGAGATCGTCCGGCAATGCGTGCTTAGGCGATAAGCCGCGCCGGCGCAATGCACCTTGCGGTGAGCTCGGTTCAGGCGCCGAGGCGGGAGGAGCTGTCGCCGTGCGGTGGCACGAAGTCGGCCATGGCGTCGAGCTCGGCCATGGCGGCGCGCAGATCGTCGACCGTGGCGGTGACGCCGCTGCCGGAGCGGCGGAGGCCCGGTGCGCCGCGCACGGCGTTGAAATCGGAGAGCCAGAAGGACACGAGCTCGCGGCGCCGCCTCACGGTGAGGCTCATGTCGGCGACGATCTCGCGCGGATGGTAGTAGCCGATCAGGTCGGCGCGGGTGACGCCGTCCTCGACGTCGTCAGTGTCAATTTCGTCGAACCAGGTGTTCGTCCTCATCTATATCCTCGTTGAGCAACATAAATGACGGGCGCCGTCAGGGCGCCCGGACAAACGCTCAAAGCCATGATTTGGTTGAGCTAAATCGATGTGGTCACCTGGGCAGGTGCTGTCAAGGGCGGGACGGGTGCGCGACGGCTACCGCGCTACGGTGGAACCGGTATATGGTATGCCGTGGTATGACCACTTGCTGAACGGCTGCATCCCATGATCCTTGCTGCTGGCGGATTGCGCCGCCTGACCTATCTCGCCGCGGCGCTGGCGACCGGGTGCATGATGACGCTGCTGCTCTATCTCAACAGCGAACTGGCCTGGCATGGCGGGCCGATGTTCGCCTCCTGGACAGCGCACGGTACCGGCATGTTGGCTGGCGTGGTGCTGCTGCTGGTGTGGCGGCAGGCGCGGCCGCAGGCATCTGCGATAGGGGAGCGGGCGCCGGTCTGGGCCTATATGGGCGGCTTCACCGGGGCGGTGAACGTGATGCTGGGCTCGAGCGCGGTCAATCTGGGGCTCGCCATCACCGGAACGCAGGCGATCGGGCTGTCCGGGCAGATGCTGTTCAGCCTCGCGGCGGACAAGTGGGGCCTGCTGGGTCTGCCGCGGCGGCGGCTCGGCTGGCGTGATCTGGTGCCGGCACTGCTGATCGTCAGCGGCAGCCTGATCATCATCCTGTTCGGGGTGGCGTAATGCTGCTGGCCATTGCGTTTGCCGCCAGCTCCGGGCTGCTGGTGGGAATCAACCGGCAGGTTAACGGGCGGCTGGCGCTGTCGACCTCGCCGCTGATGGCGTCGTTCATCAACCACCTGGTGGGGTTCGCGCTGCTGACCGTGGCAGCACTGGTCGGGCTCGGGCAGGTGTTTACCGAAGGGGCGGCGGCGACGCCGTGGTACGCCTATTTCGGCGGACCGATGGGGCTGCTGTTCGTGGCGGTCAGCAGTTGGTTGATCCCGCGGATCGGCGCGGTGCAGATGACGCTGCTCCTGATCAGCGGGCAGATCGTGTCGGGCGTGGTCTTCGACATCGTCCGCGGCGTGCCCGGCTCGCCCGTGGCGCGGGTGATCGGGGTAGCGCTGATCCTCACCGGGGTGGTGATGACGCAGCGGCGGCGGGGCTGAGGCCCGCCATTACCACATGGTCTGGCGGGCGCGCTCGGGCCAGGCCTCGTCATAGGGGCGGCCGCCGACTTCGCCGCGGCTGAGGGTGGCGAGGATATCACCCGGGGTGGGAATATCCGCCGTCGGGATGTGGCGGGCCGGATTCCACAGATCGGAGCGGATCACGGCGCGGGCGCACTGGAAGAACACTTCCTCGATGGTGATGACCACCACGGAGCGGGGCCGCTTTTCCTCGACCGCAAAGCTGTCGAGGAGATCGGGATCGATGCTGATGGTGGCGCGGCCGTTGAGGCGCAGGGTGGTGCCGGAGCCGGGCAGCAGGAACAAGAGCGCACAGCGTGGATCGCGGATGAGGTTGCGCAGGGAATCGATGCGGTTGTTGCCGCGCCGGTCAGGGAGGAGGAGGGTGCGGTCATCGGCGACGCGGACCACCCCGCCGCGATCGCCGCGCGGGGAACAGTCGAGACCTTCGGGGCCGATGGTAGCCAGGGTTGCGAAGGGGCTGAGGTCGACCAGGCGCCGGTATTCGGGGGTAAGCCGGTCGGTGACCTTGACGGTGGAAGCAGCGGCGGGGGCGGGCTGGTAGAGTGCTTCGAGTTGCTCGAGCGAGGTCACGGTGGTCATCGTTCAGCCTGACGTGAAGACGGAGTGGTTGGGACGGGGCGCAGCAAAACCTATATTAGGCAGCAAAGACAGCCCGACAAAGGAGTGACGCCGTGGATGCCCATACCTATCCCGTGACCCGCACCGACGCCGAATGGCGGGCCCGGCTGACCCCCGAACAGTACTACATCATGCGAGAGCACGGCACCGAACGGCCCGGGTCCTGCGCGCTGCTGCACGAGAAGCGGCAGGGCACCTTCACCTGTGCCGGCTGCGATACGCCGCTGTTCCAGTCGACGCTGAAATTCGAAAGCGGCACCGGCTGGCCCAGCTTCAACGATCCGCTGCCGGGTTCGGTCGAGACGGAAACCGACCGCTCCTATGGCATGGTGCGCACGGAAGTGCACTGCGCCACCTGCGGCAGCCATCTGGGGCACGTGTTCCCCGACGGGCCGCCGCCGACGGGGCTGCGCTACTGCATCAACGGGGTGGCGCTGAATTTCCAGCCTGCCGAGTGAGCCGCCACACGCCACGTCCACTGAACGTCACCCTCGGGCCTGACCCGAGGGTGTTTTTGTTTGTGTGGATCGGTGCAAGTGCAGAGCCCTCGGGTCAAGCCCGAGGGTGACGATCGGGGGTGGCGAGCGTCTCGCCCATCACGTCCCGCGGGGCTTGGCGCGATTGGTGGCAGGGGCGGCGAGGGGGTCGTCGGGCCAGGGATGGCGCGGGTAGCGGCCCTTTAGGTCGCGGGCGACGTCGCGCCAGGAGCCGCGCCAGAAGCCGGGCAGATCGCGGGTGGTCTGGATCGGGCGGTGCGCCGGTGAGAGCAGCACGATGAGCAGCGGCACCTTGCCGTTGGCGACCGAGGGGTGGCGGTCGAGACCGAACAGTTCCTGCACGCGAATCTCGAGGGTGGGGCCGTTCTCGCCGGCGTAGTCGATGGGAACGTGGCTGCCCGAGGGGGCAGCGAAATGGCTCGGCAGCAGGCGCTCCATCTCCTGGCGCTGCCCGTAAGGGAGAAGGCCGTCGAGGGCGTTGCCGAGATGGGCGGCGGTGATGTCGGCCAGGCGCGTGAGCCCGGAGATATAGGGCGCGAGCCAGTCGGAGGATTGGGCGAGGGCGCTGTCCGACAGGTCGGGCCAGGCTTCACCGAGATGGGTGCGCAGGAAGCTGGAGCGGCCGCGCAGGGCGAGTTGGTCCTTGCTCCAAGGGAGGGTCGCGACGCGCTCGACGGCGGCTTGGGCGAGGATGCCGCTGGCGGCTTCGGGATCGGGGATGGCGACAGGTTCGTCGGCCAGGACAAGGGCATCGAGCCGGCGCAGGCGCCGGGCGCGGACGCTGCCGGAAGCGGCATCGAAGCTGAGGCGGACATCGCCCTCGATGCGGTGGGCGAAGAGGTCATCGAGGTCGGCGCGATCAAGGGCCGCGGCGCCCCGAATGCGGGCGGTGGCGGCGGCGCCAGTGATCTCGGTGACCACAAGAAATGGCTCGCGGGCGAGGGCATCGGTTTCCTCGAGCGCCGCCTGCCGGCCATTGGCAAGGCGGAAGCGCCCACGGCCACCGGCCTGCTGCGCTATGCGGTCGGGGAAGGCGCGGGCGAGATGGCGGCCCGGCGCCAGCGGTTCGCCTTGGCTGCCACCGGCGGATCGGGCCCAGCGGCGGGCAAGGCTGCGCGCATCCTCGGCGCGGCGCGAGCGGTCGCGGCGGAAAGCGTCGAGCCGGTGGACGAGATCGGTGCCGGTGCCGCCCAGGCCACGCTCGGTGACGAGGACGGCGAGTTCGGCGGCGGTCGCCGCGTCGCCCTCGGCGGCTCCGGCCACCACCATATGGGCGAGGCGCGGATGGAGCGGCAGGCGCGAGAGCTGCCGGCCCATGGCGGTGATGCGGCCTTCCATGTCGAGCGCGTCGAGGCGCTGCAGCAGGGCGACCGCCTCGGCCCAGGCCGGCGCAGGAGGCGGATCGAGGAAGCGCAGTTGCGCCGGATCGGTGACGCCCCAGGCGGCAAGATCGAGGGCGAGGTCGGCAAGGTCGGCGGCGAGGATTTCGGGCGTGTCGAACGGCACCAGGGCGGCGGTCTGCCCCTCGTTCCAGAGGCGGATGCAGACGCCGGGCTCGACACGGCCGGCGCGGCCGCGGCGCTGGTCGGCACCGGCCCGGGAGACGCGGCGGGTCTCGAGCGTCGACAGGCCCGTGGCCGGCTCATAGACCGGCACGCGACGGAAGCCGGAATCGATGACGATGCGGACGCCCTCGATGGTGAGCGACGTCTCGGCGATGGACGTCGCCAGCACCACCTTGCGGCGGCCGGGTTCGGCGGGCCGGATGGCCCGATCCTGCTCGGCAGGCGTGAGCTGGCCGTAGAGTGGGGCAAGGTCGGTGCCGGCCGGAAGTCGGCCCGCCAGCCGTTCGGCGGTGCGGGTGATCTCGCCCTGGCCGGGCAGGAAGACGAGGGCCGAGCCGGGATGGGTGCGGAGCGCCTGCAACGTGGCGGCGGCGACCTGATCTTCGAGGCGCTGCAGGGGATCGGGCGGAGCGTAGAGGGTTTCGACCGGAAAGGCGCGGCCTTCGCTGGCGACCACGGGCGCATCGCCGAGCAGCGTGGCGACGCGGGCGCCGTCGATGGTGGCGGACATGACCACGAGCTTGAGGTCGGGCCGCAAGGCGGTGGCATCGAGCGCCAGGGCGAGGCCGAGATCGCCATCGAGGCTGCGTTCGTGGAACTCGTCGAACAGGACGACGGCGATGCCCGTCAGCTCGGGATCGTCGAGCAGCATGCGGGTGAAGACGCCTTCGGTGACCACTTCGATGCGGGTCCTGGCCGAGACGCGCGAGTCCATGCGGACGCGATAGCCGACGGTCTGACCGACATCTTCGCCCAACAGGCGCGCCATCTGCGCGGCGGCGGCGCGGGCCGCGAGGCGACGGGGTTCGAGCAGAATGATGCGGCCGTCCTTGCGCCAGGGGGCGGGCAGCAAGGCTAGCGGAACGCGGGTGGTCTTGCCGGCGCCGGGCGGGGCGACGAGCACGGCCGCGGAATGCTGATCGAGGGCAGCGAGCAGGCCGGGCAGGGCGTCGTCGATGGGCAGCGGCGGCAGGGACATGGCCGCGGGGATAGCGGGATGAGCATCGGGGAGCAAGCTGCGGGCAGCGCAGTGCGTGGATAGACCCCTCACCCCCGGCCCCTCTCCCCAGAGGGGCGAGGGGAGGTTCGGCGGGTGCCGGTCTTTCGTAGATCTCATCCTGAGCTTGTCGAAAGACGCGGTCGGTAACTCCGCGGCCGCGACCTCGTGGTTCGACAGGCTCACCATGAGGTCTAGTGGGGGTGCGGTGTGCGTGGCTCCACCCCACCCTCATTCGCTCCCCACCAAGGGGACGGAGACGCAGGGGGAAGTTCCTGTGTTCCAAGGCGAGAGAAGCTGATGTTCATCGTCTCCCTCCCCCTTGAGGGGAGGGATCAAGGGTGGGGGTGTCGGCGGCAGAGCATGCCGGGCGGTCTGTGTATGCCGCGGCGACGACACCCCCACCCCCACCCTTGTAACTTGGGGTCGCCATCCTGTGGTAGGGTTGGCGCTGCGGTGATGCGGGACAGCTCGACCCACCCAGGGGCAGTTCAGCTCGAAGGGGAGCAAGGGGCGTCCCGCATCGATCCATCGATCCCGAACAGTCGCCGGGGCCGCAAGGCGAGCCCGATTAGGCAAGGAGGGGACAAGATGGAGATCACCGTTGGCATCGATGTGAGCAAGACGCGGCTGGATGTGCATGTGCAGCCCGCCGGAGAAGGCTTTGCAGTGGGCAATGACGAAGCGGGGGTGGCGGAACTGCTGGATCGGCTGGGCCGGTTGGATGGGCTTGCTGGCATCGGCCTGGAAGCCTCCGGGCGGCATGAACGCCTGGCGGCGGCGGCACTGGCGGCAGCACGCCTGCCGGTGGTGGTACTCAATCCTGCCCAGGTCCGGCACTATGCGCAGGCGCTCGGGCTAAGAGCCAAGACCGACCCCATCGACGCCCGGGTCATCGCCCTGTTCATGGCGGCTGTGCGGCCTCCTATCCGAGCCATAGCTGACGCGGCCACGACCGAGCTCGAAGCGCTGATGGCGCGGCGGCGGCAGCTGGTGGTCATGCTGGTGGCGGAACGGGCGCGCCGGGCTCAGGCCCAGCCCGGACCAGTCCGGCTGTCATTGGCCCGCGTCGTTACTACTCTGGAAGCCGACCTCAAGGAGTTGGACGCCCACATCGACAAGACTGTGCGCGGCACCCCGGTGTGGCGCGACAAGGAGGATCTGCTCGCCTCCGTAACCGGCATTGGCAAGACCATCGCCCGAACCTTGCTGGCCGAACTGCCCGAGCTTGGCCACCTCTCGCCCAAGCAGATCGCCGCTCTCGCCGGGCTGGCACCCTATACCCGGCAGTCCGGCCGCTGGCGGGGCAGAAGCTTCATCAGCGGCGGGCGATCAGCCGTCCGTGCCGCCTTGTTCATGGGGGCAATGGTCGCAGCCCGCCACAACCCCATGCTGAAGGCCTTCCGCGACCGGCTGGTGGCAGCCGGCAAGCCCAAGCTCGTCGCCGTTATCGCAACCGCTCGCAAACTCCTCGTCATACTCAACGCCATCATCCGAGACCAAAAGCCGTGGACACACGCTTGACTATCAAGACAGTCGCTCCCCTCAAGGGGGAGGGGGGAGGAGAGATCGGGGCGGCAACGAGACCGGAGGAGTCGCGTTTCCCGCGAAGCAGCGAGGGTGCACTTTGGCCAATCACGGCGATATCCGGATAGGGGTTTCGGGGTGGACCTATCGGCCGTGGCGGGGGAATTTCTATCCCAAGGGGGTGGCGCAGAAGCGGGAGCTGCAGTTTGCGGCGCGGCAGTTCAATGCGCTCGAAATCAACGGCACCTTCTATGGGATGCAGACGCCGAAGGCGTTCCGGCAATGGGCCGAGGCGGTGCCGGAAGGGTTCGTGTTTGCGGTCAAGGGACCGCGCTACCTGACGCATATGCTGAAGCTGACCAATCCGGAGCCGCCGCTGGCGAATTTCTTTGCTTCGGGGCCGCTGGCCATGGGCGCGACGCTGGGGCCGATCCTGTGGCAGTTTCCCGAGCGGTTCGCGTTCAATCCGGAGCGGATCGAAGCGTTCTTCCGGCTGTTGCCGCGGGACACGGCGGAGGCCGCAGAGCTGGCGCGGCGGCACGACGGGCGGCTGAAGGCGCCGGCGGAGTTCGGCGATGGCTCGGTGCGGCCGATCCGGCACGCCATGGAGATCCGCAGCGAGAGTTTTCGCGACCCGGCGTTCATCGAGCTGTCGCGGCGCTACCGGGTGGCGCTGGTGTGTGCCGACACGGTGGACTGGCCGCTGCTGATGGATGTGACGGCAGACTTCGTTTATTGCCGGCTGCACGGATCGGTCGAACTCTACAATTCCGGCTATTCCGACGCAGAGCTGGACATCTGGGCCGAGCGGGTGCGGAACTGGTCGGTGGGCGCGGCAACGGACGGCCATTTCGTCACCGCGCCGACCGAGGATGGGGTGGCGCGGGACGTGTTCGTGTTCTTCGACAACACCGACAAGCTGATGGCGCCGGGCGATGCGCGCGGATTGATGCGGCGGCTGGAGGTCGAGTGGGAAGCTTGAGTGCGCCAAAGCCACCTCATCCGTCTCGGCCTGCGGCCGATCCACCTTCTCCCGCTAGGGGAGAAGGGAGCACCGAACACCTGGCAAGCGCGATGCCCCCCTTCTCCCCTCCGTGGGAGAAGGTGCCCGAAGGGCGGATGAGGGGCGCTGAGTGATGTCTGCAAACAGGAGAAGCCAATGGAGCTCGTGACCATCGCCAATGACCAACTCACGGTGACAGTGTCGCCGCTCGGGGCGGAGATGCAGTCGCTGGTGACGGCGGATGGGCGGAACTGGCTGTGGTCGGGCGATCCGGCGGTGTGGAGCGGGCGATCGCCGATCCTGTTTCCGATGGTGGGGCGGGCGCCGGACGATCAGGTGTCGATCGAGGGCAAGCGCTACGGGATGAACCAGCACGGCTTTGCGCGGCGCAGCCCGTTTGCCTTGGCGGAGCAGAGCGCCGTGGCCTGTCGGTTCGTGCTGGAAGCCAGTGACGCGACACGGGCGGTGTATCCGTTCGAGTTTGCGCTGAGGGTGGAGCACCGGCTGGAGGGACGAGCCGTGGTGGTGACGGCGGAGGTGGAGAACCGCGACCACCGGCCGATGCCGTTCGGGATCGGGTTTCATCCGGCCTTTGCCTGGCCGCTGCCGGGCGCGGCGGGAGAGCACAAGGTGTGGCTCGACAATGGCGGGGAACCGGCGCTGGTGCGGCTGAGCGGCGGGCTGGTGAAGCCGGAGGGGCTGCCGAGCCCCTTCCGGCGCGGCGAGCTGACGCTCGCGCGGGAGATGTTCGAGGCGGACGCGATGCTGCTCCCGGAGGGCGCCGGGACGGGCGCGCGGTATGGGACTGACGCGACGCAGGTGCATCTGAGCTGGGAAAACCTGCCGAATTTCGCGGTGTGGAGCAAGCCGGGGCCGTTTGTGTGCCTTGAGCCGTGGCATGGCACGGCGGCGGAGGTGGGCGGTTCGGATGCGCTCGAGGAGCGGCCCTATACGGAGGTGCTCGGACCGGGGGCGGTCGGGCGGTATGCGATGCGGGTGGAGGTGGTGGGGTAACCTTGTTGCCAGGTGACTGGTGGCCGCGACCTCGTGGTTCGACAGGCTCACCATGAGGTGTACGAGAATACCGCGCTCGCATAGACCTCATCCTGAGCCTGTCGAAGGAGGAGGTCGCGGGCACGGCTCTGCGCGCACCTACTCCGCGGCGCCGCGTTCTTCGATCATGGTGTCGGGGCCATTGGGGTCGCCGGGGGCAGTTTCGGCGCCGAGGTCGGGGAAGGCGACGACGCGGTTCTGGCGGAAATCGAGGCGGATGACGACGAGACCGCGTTCCTCGAACCAGGCGACGAGGCGGCGCGCGCGGCTGGCCGAATGGGTGCCGTAGATGCGGGCGAGGGTCGCGTCGGACGGACAGGGTGCGCCGGTGAGGGCGGCTTGAGCCAGCACCAGGAACACGCCCTGGACGTCGTCGGTCAGGGTTTCGCTCAGTGCCAGCGCCTGCTGCCAGCCATCGGACTGGGCAATGTCCGCCTCCGGCGCGACACGGGCGATGGCGAGGCGGCGCTTGAAGGCGTTGAGCGCGGGCGGCTCGCCGGGGATGCGGCGGATGCGGCAGCGGACCAGGAAATCCTGGTAGAGCACGGCGGTGGTGCGGAAGCCGGCGTCCGGGTCGGCCAGCAATTCGGCCATGACGTCGTCGATCTGCTTGTCGCGCTCGGCCTCGTCGATCTCGGGGAACAGCGACTGCGGCGCCTCTTCGGCCTGCGGGCGGGCGCGGGCGACTTGGGCCAGGAGCTCGTTGGTCGAAGGCGGCGGCGGTGGCGGCGGGCGGCGCACGACCGGACGGGCGGCCTCTTCCGCGGCGCCGGTGAAGATCAGATCGGCGGCATCGGCAGGGGCATCGGGCAGCGGGGTGAGCTTGGGGCTGGACGAGCGGGCGGAGGTCTCGACGCTGCCGATGACGATGGGCAGCGGCCGGCGGGAAACGGCGGGCCC
Organism: Devosia albogilva; assembly: GCF_042685625.1. Taxonomy (NCBI): domain Bacteria; kingdom Pseudomonadati; phylum Pseudomonadota; class Alphaproteobacteria; order Hyphomicrobiales; family Devosiaceae; genus Devosia; species Devosia albogilva. Next base: position 1,268,827 of record NZ_JBHUNP010000001.1, on the reverse strand, counting down.
GAGGGCGACGAAGTGACCGCGGGCGAGGTCGCGGAACTGCTCGGCCTGCCGCCGCTCCATGCCGAGAAGGTCGGCGGCGCGGGCCATGTCGATATCGAGGAAGGTGCGGCCCATCAGGAAGTTGGAGGCTTCCGCTGCAACGTTCTTGGCGAGCTTGGCAAGGCGCTGGGTGGCGATGACGCCGGCAAGGCCACGCTTGCGGCCGCGGCACATGAGGTTGGTCATGGCGCCGAGCGAGAGTTTGCGCGCTTCGTCGGAGACCTCGCCGGCCGCGGCGGGGGCGAAGAGCTGAGCTTCGTCCACCACGACGAGCATCGGGTACCAGAAGTCGCGATCCGCATCGAACAGGCCGCCGAGGAAGGCCGCGGCGGCGCGCATCTGCTGCTCGACGTCGAGGCCCTCGAGGTTGAGGACGACCGACACGCGGTGCTGGCGGACGCGACCGGCGATGCGGGTGAGTTCGGCTTCGGTGCGGGTGGCATCGACCACGAGGTGGCCGAACTTGTCGGCGAGGGTGACGAAATCCCCTTCCGGATCGACGACGCATTGCTGCACCCAGGGGGCGGATTGCTCGAGGAGGCGCCGCAGCAGGTGCGACTTGCCGGAGCCGGAATTGCCCTGCACCAGCAGACGGGTGGCCAGCAGCTCCTCGAGGTCGAGGTTGGCCGGGCCGTGGCCGGCGGCTTTCCCCATGTCGATGGCGACCTGCACTACACACTCTCCGCTGGCGTGTCGGCCAGGCGGGGCAACACGCACGTCACTCGAACCGGAGTGGGTTAGCACATCGGTAACGATTCGCGGCAGGTGCGGGTGGGGGATTCACAGGGGGTTGAGCGGGTGGGGAGAACCCCTCACCCCCGACCCCTCTCCCCGGAGGGGCGAGGGGAGGGTGGGTTCTCACGCGGGCTTGCGGGCGATGAGGAAGAGGGCGGCGTTGGGCTTGGGGCGCCAGTCGTGCTCGATGGTGAAGCCGGCGCCGGTGATGCTGTGGCGCAGTTGCGCCGGGGTCATGATGTCGAGCTGCGGCAGCTTGCCGAGGGCGCGGCCGAGCGGGGCGATGTAGCGGATGAAGCGGAAGGGCGTGTCGCCGAGGCAGGCGGTGCTGGAGACGAACAGGCCACCGGGCTTGAGGATGTGATGGACCTTGCGGATCACGGCATCGCGGTCGGCGAGGAGGTGGAGGACCGACAGGGCCAGCACCATGTCATAGCGCGCCGGCGGGAGGGCCATGCTGGTGATGTCGCCCTGCTCGAAGGTGACGTTGTCGATCCCGGCCGCCTCGGCTTTGCCGCGGGCGATCTCCAGCATGCGCTGGGAAAAGTCGACGGCGTGAATGTGGCGGACATGCGGGGCGTGAAGGAGGGCGGTGGAGCCGGTGCCGCAGCCGAACTCGAACAGTTCCATGTCCGGCCGGAAGCGGCGGCGGGTCTCGGCCAGCTTGGCCTCGTAGGCCGCCTCATCGGCGATCGGATCGGTCGCATAGCGGTCGGCGATGTTGTTCCAGAAGGCAGCAGATTCAGCCATGGCGTGGCTCCGTTGATGGACTGCACCATAGCGCGACCGACGCTTCAGCGAAATTGCATGGAACGGCAGAAGCGATATACATCCATGTATGGATGCCGCGGACTGGAATCACATCAAGGCCTTGCTGGCGGTGCTCGAAGCCGGCTCATTGTCCGCGGCGGCGCGGCAGCTTGGACTGGCGCAGCCAACGCTCGGTCGCCAAATCGCGGCGCTGGAGCGATCGCTGGGAGTGACGCTGTTCGAGCGCGCCGGGCGCTCGCTGCTGCCGACGGAAGCGGCGCGGCAGCTTGGGGCGCATGCGCGCGAGATGGGGCAGGCGGCGGCCCGGCTGATGCTCGCCGCCACGGCGCAATCCGAGGCCATTGAGGGGCAGGTTCGGGTCGCGGCGAGCGACGCGGTGGCCGCCCATGTGCTGCCACCGGTGCTGCGGCACCTGCGGCAGGTGGCGGCCGGGATCACGGTGGATGTGGTGGCCTCCAACAGCATCAGCGATCTGACGCGAAGGGAGGCGGACATCGCCATCCGCCATGTGCAGCCGACCGAGCCGGAGCTGATCGGGCGCCGGATGCCGGACGATCATGCGGGGCTGTTTGCGACGGGCGCCTATCTCGACAGCATCGGGCGGCCGCGGACTGGCGCCGAACTGGCAAAACGGGCGGAGTTCATCGGCTTCCTCGATTTCGGCGGCGAGGCCAACCGGCTGCTTGCGGCGGAACTGACGGCGCGCGGGGTGCCGATGACACCAACGCAGTTCGCCCGCTCGACGGAGGGGGCGGTGGCGTGGGAGTGGGTGCGCCGCGGCCTAGGCGTCGGCGTCATGCAACTGGCCGTCGCGGCGGCGACGCCGGAGGTGGAGCCGGTGCTGCCGGAGGTGGTGCAGATCCCCATCCCGGTCTGGTTGGTGACGCACCGGGAGGTCAGGACCAGCCGGAGGATCCGGCTGGTCTTCGATGTCCTGGCAGAGGCGCTGGCGCAACTGCCCGGCGGGCCGACTAGAGCTTGACCAGCGTGTCGACCTTCACCGGCAGGCCGGTGGCGAAGGACTGGTTGGCGGCGATGCCGGTCAGAATCGACAGCGCGCCGTCGCGGTGATTGGCGCCGTAGCCGGGTCGGGGGGTGGCGTTGCCGAAGATTTCCTCGAGCATGATCTTGTCGCCGCCGCCATGACCACCCTCGCCGTGCTTGACCGGCACCTGCCGCGCTTCCCCGTGCAGCGGGAAGTGGTAGAGCTTGACGCCCTTGGCGGCGCCTTCGGTGTCGGAGGTCGAGCCGGCATTGATGTAGCTGGTCTCGTGCACGGTGAGCTCGAGCCGGCCGCCGGTGCCGTTGATGGCGACGTTGAAGCCTTCCCAAGGCGCATAGGCGTAGAGCGAATAGGTCATCACCGCCTTGTTGCGGTAACGGACCATGACGTTCATCGTGTCTTCGATGGAAATGCCGTCGCCGAACACGTTCTGATCGCGCTGATAGCCGTCTTCCTTCTCGGCCTCCCAGTAGAGGCCCTTCTGGACCGGATTGCTGGTGAGGTCGATCGCGAAGGGATCATCCTTGGCCGCTTCGACGCCCGTGGTGCGGGTGTAAGGGGTGTAGACGCCACGGGATTCGGCATTGGCGCGGCCGTAGAACTTGAGGTCGCCCATGCCGAACACGGTGTCGGGCTGCGAGCCGAGCCAGAAGTTGACGAGGTCGAAGTGGTGGGTCGACTTGTGGACCATCAGCCCGCCCGAATTGCGCTTGTCGCGGTGCCAGCGGCGGAAATAGTCGGCGCCGTGGCGGGTATCGAGCAGCCACTCGAAATGCACCGACGTCGGGGTGCCGATGGCGCCTTCGGCGATCAGCTCGCGCAGGGCGGAGTTGTGCGGGGCATAGCGGTAGTTGAAGGTGACGCGGACGTCGCGGCCGGTGCGCTCGACGGCATCGAGGATCGCCTGGCACTTCTCGCTGTCGGTGGTCATCGGCTTTTCGGTGATGACGTCGCAGCCGGCCTCGAGCGCAGCAATGATGTAGAAGTGGTGGGTGCGGTCGATGGAGGTGACGATCACCGTGTCGGGCTTCTGCTCGGTGAGCATCCTGGCAAAATCGCCGGCCTTGTAGGTGGGCACGGGGGTGCCGGAGAGCTCCTGCTCGATCACCCGGTTGGTGAAATCCATGCGCGTCTGATTGGTGTCGCACAGGGCGACGAGCCGGGATTGTTCGCGATGCGGCCCCAGGATGGCTTCGTAAAACATCCGTGCCCGACCGCCGGTGCCCACGATGGCGTAGGTCTTGGCCATAGATTCTCTCCGGTCTCGATATCCACAATGCGCCGATCCAGCTGGCGCGCGGAAAGGCTCTACCATACAAGATTGCGAAGACGTACACTTTCTTTGCACGTCCTTTCCGTCAATGGTGAAGGACGAAACACAGGCGGCGAGGGGCACGGTGAACGACAGCTACGAGGGGACCATGGCGCTGCGCGTCGTCGATGCGCTGCGCGACGAGATCATCACCATGGCGCTGAAGCCCGGTGACGTGATCTCGGAAAGCGATATCGCCGCCCGCTACGGGGTGTCGCGCCAGCCGGTGCGCGAAGCCTTCATCCGCCTGGCGCAGCAAGGCCTGCTGCTGATCCGGCCGAAACGCGCCACGGTGGTGAAGAAGATCTCGCCCGAAGGGGTGCGCCAGTCGCGCTTCATCCGCGAATCGATCGAGGTCGAGATCGTGCGGCGGGTGGCCGGCAATCCCGGCGAGGACACGGCGGCGGTGCTCGAGGCGCTGATCGCGGACCAGGAGAAGGCGTCGGCGGCCGGCGATTCGCGACGCTTCCACACGCTCGATGAACTGTTCCACCGCACGCTCGCCCGCTTGGCGGGGGTGGAATATGCCTGGCAGCTCATCGACGATCACAAGATGCAGCTCGACCGGGTGCGCTATCTGACGCTGGGGGCGAGTTCGAGCCAGCGCGCCATCAGTGAGCACAAGGCCATTGCCGAGGCGGTGACCAAGGGTGACGCCGCGGCAGCCGAGGCGGCGATGCGGGCGCACCTGGCCCGTGCCGAGGTGCTGCTGACGCAGACCATCGCCGAGCGTCCGGACTATTTCGAGTAGCGCAATCGCAGCCGCTGGAGTGGACAGCGGTCGGCACGCCCCTTATGTAATTCATTAAGTTACATAAGAGGTCGCGATGCCTGACGACAGGATGCCCGCTTTCGGCGCGAGCCATGCCCGCCTTTATGCCGAGGGGCCGCCGCGGCAGGTGCCGGGCTTCGACGGGCTGCACCGGATGACCTCGCAACTGCTCGCCGAGCGGGTGCCCGCGGAAGGGCGTGTACTGGTGGTCGGCGCCGGCGGTGGCCTCGAACTCAGGATGCTGGCCGACGCGCATGCAGGGTGGCGCTTTACCGGCGTCGACCCCTCGGCGGACATGCTCCGCGCGGCTGAGGCGCAGGTGGCGGTGCATGCCGGCAGGATGGAGCTGGTGGAGGGCTATATCGAGGCGGCGCCAATGGGCCCGTTCGATGGGGCGACCTGCCTTCTCACCATGCATTTCGTGCCGGCCGAGCAGCGCCTGCCGACCCTGAAAGCCGTGCGGGAGCGGCTGCGGCCGGGAGCGCCCTTCGTCATGGCTCATCTCAGCTTCACGCAGGCAGAGCCGGAGCGCTCGCATTGGATTCGCCGCCATATCGCCTTCGGTGGCGGCGATCCGCAGTCCGAGGCGGCCGTTGAAGCGATGCGGACGCGGCTGACCGTGTTGCCGCCCGAGGAGGAGGAGGCGCTGCTGCGTGAGGCCGGCTTCGACGGCGTCAGCCTGTTCTATGCCGGGCTGAGCTTTCGCGGCTGGGTGGCCTATGCCTAGGTGCTGCGGCAGAAGCGGCTTTACGGCGGCGCCAAGGTGATGTTTGTGGCGGACGGAAACGATCACCAGCCGGCCGGCGTCCCCGATGTCGAGCCGTAAGCAAGCGGAGTGAGGCCATGAAGACGCGGCGACTGGGCAAGACGGGTTACGAGGTCAGCGAGATCGGCCTCGGCTGCTGGCAACTCGGGGGCGATTTCGGCCCCGTAGGCGACGAGACGGCCAAGGCCATCCTCGATGCCGCCAATGCGGCGGGGGTCAATTTCTGGGACACGGCGGACGTCTATGGCGGCGGGCTGAGCGAGAGCCGGATCGGCGCTCACCCCAAGGGCCCGGGCGTGCATGTGGCGACCAAGCTGGGGCGCGGCAGCGGCCTGTTCCCCGATAACTACTCCAAGGACGGTATCCGGGCGAGCTTGCAGGGTTCCGCGCAGCGGCTGGGCGTCGCCACGCTCGATCTGGCGCAGCTTCATTGCGTGCCGACCGAGGTGCTGCGGGACGGCGCCATTTTCGGCTGGATGGACGAGCTCAAGGCCGAGGGATTGGTGCGGCACTGGGGTGCCAGCGTTGAGACCATCGAGGAGGGTCTGATCTGCCTCGAGCAGCCGGGCTGTTCGACGCTGCAGGTGATCTTCAACCTGTTCCGGCAGGATGCGGCGAAGGACCTGCTGCCCAGGGCGGCCGAGAAGGATGTCGGCATCATCGTGCGGCTGCCGCTGGCGAGCGGCCTGCTCTCGGGCAAGTTCGACAAGACCACCCGTTTCGACGCCTCGGACCACCGCAACTACAACCGCGACGGCGAGGCCTTCTCGGTCGGCGAGACCTTCTCGGGCATCCCGTTCGAGCGCGGCGTCGAACTGGTGGCCGAGCTGCGCGGGCTGGCGCCGGAAAGCATGTCGATGAGCCAGTTCGCCCTGCGCTGGATCCTCGATCACCCGCAGGTTTCGACCATCATCGCCGGCGTGTCCAAGCCCGAGCAACTGGCGGACAATGTCGCCGCGAGCGAACAGCGCAGCCTCTTCCCGGCGCTGACGGCCAAGCTCGCGGAGTGGTACGAGCGCGAGGTGAAGCCGGAGATCCGCGGCGGAGTGTGAGGCACCCTAGCGCATCCATCCCTGCGAACCTACGTTAGCGGCAAGACCACTTTGCCGTTCGGATAATTCATGACCCAGCATCCCGCCTTCGAGCTCGTGCGCGACGAGACCATTGCCGACATCAACTCGCGGGCGCTGCTTTACCGGCACATCAAGACGGGGGCGGAGGTGCTGAGCCTCGTCAACGAGGACGAGAACAAGGTGTTCGGCGTCACCTTCAAGACGCCGCCGGAAGATTCGACGGGCGTCGCGCATATTCTCGAGCACTCGGTGCTGTGCGGATCGCGGAAATATCCGGTCAAGAAGCCGTTCGTGGAGCTGCTGAAGGGGTCGATGCACACCTTCCTCAACGCCATGACCTTTCCGGACAAGACCGCCTATCCGGTGGCCTCGCAGAACCTCAAGGACTTCTACAACCTGGTCGACGTCTATCTCGACGCGGTGTTCTTTCCGCTGATCAGCGAGGACACGTTCCGCCAGGAAGGCTGGCACTACGAGCTCGAAAGCGCCGAGGCGCCGCTGATCTACAAGGGGGTGGTGTTCAACGAGATGAAGGGCGTGTTCTCCTCGCCCGACGCGGTGATGCGCGACCTGTCGCAGCGCTCGCTTTATCCGGACATTACCTATGGCAAGAGCTCGGGCGGCGACCCGAAGGTCATTCCGGAACTGACCTACAAGGATTTCAAGCGCTTCCACGAGCGCTTCTACCACCCGTCCAACACCCGCGCCTTCTTCTCCGGGGACGATGATCCGGCGCGGCGGCTGGAAATTCTCGATAGCTATTTCTCGGAATTCGAGGCGGCACCGGTGGATGCCGAAGTCGGGCTGCAGCCGCGCTTCAACGAACCGCGGCAGCTCAGCGGCAGCTATGCCGGCACGATCGACGGCGACAAGCGCCGCGACGGCATGGTCAGCGTCAACTGGCTGATCGACCCGCCGGCGGATCGCGAGGAATCGCTGAGCCACGGCATGCTGAGCTATCTGCTCGCGGGCACGGCGGCGGCACCGCTGCGCAAGGCGCTGACCGAATCCGGCCTGGGCGAGGGTATGACCGGCGGCGGCATCGGGCAGGGCATGCGCCAGCCGATGGCGAGTTTCGGCATGAAGGGTATCGACCCGGAAGATGCGCCCAAGGTCGAAGCTCTGATCCTCGACACCCTCAAGGCCGTGGCGGAGCGCGGCTTTGCCCCCGAGCAGATCGAGGCGGCCACCAACACCTTCGAGTTCAGCCTGCGCGAAAACAATACCGGCTCCTTCCCCCGGGGCATGAGCTGGATGTTCTCGGCGCTGGGCACGTGGCTGCATGGCGGCGATCCGCTGGAGCCGTTGCAGTTCGAAGCGCCCCTGGCGACGGTGAAGGAGAAGGCGGCGAACGGCCATTTCGAGCGCGAAGTGCGCCGGCTGTTCCTCGACAACGCCCACCGCACCACGGTGACGCTGAGCGCCGATCCCGAGCAGGGCGCGCGCGAGGCGGCCGCCGAGGCGGCGACTTTGGCCGAGATTCGCGCCGGCATGGATGCGGCGGCGATCACCGATACGGTCGAACAGACCGAACGGCTCAAGGCGCTGCAGGAGGCTGTCGATCCGCCCGAGGCGCTGGCGAAGATCCCGACGCTGACGCTGGCAGACCTCGACCGCAATATTCGCACGGTGCCGATCGAGATCGGCACCCTGGAAGGGGCGCGGCTGTTCTACCATGACCTGCCGACGCTCGGGATTCTGTATCTCGACCTCGGCTTCGACCTGCATGTGCTCGACCGGGAACTGCTGCCTTATCTACCGCTGTTCGGCCGGGCGCTGCTGCAGACCGGCACCGGCAAGGAAGATTTCGTGTCGTTGACGCAGCGGATCGGTCGCACCACCGGCGGCATCGCCCAGCATCGGGGCCTTTCCGCGCGGCAGGATGGCAATGGCAGTGCCGCCTGGTTCTTCCTGTCGGGCAAGGCGGTGCCGGACAAGTTCGCCGATATGCTCACGATCATGGGCGAGGTGCTGCTCGATGCGCAGCTGGGCAATCGCGAGCGCTTCCGGCAGATGGCACTCGAGGAAAAGGCAGGGTTCGAGTCACGGCTGGTCCCTGCCGGCCATTCGATGGTCGACACCCGCCTCAAGTCCAGCCTCACCGAGGCCGGCTGGATCGCCGAGCAGATGAGCGGCGTGAGCTATTACGAGTTCCTCAAGGGGCTGATCCGGAAGATCGACACTGACTGGGCGGCGGTGGGGGCGACGCTGAAGCGCATGCGCGACCTCCTGTTCAACCGCGGGCGCATGGTGGTGAACGTCACGGCCGATGGTTCGCTGTGGGAGCGGGCGCGGGGTGAACTCGGCGCGTTCGTCGCGAGCCTGCCGCATGCTTCGCCTGCGGATGCGGACTGGGCGCTGCAGTTGGCGCCTCGGTCCGAAGGGCTGATCATTCCGGCGCAGGTCAACTATGTGGGCAAGGGCGGTAACCTCAAGGCGCTCGGCTTTGCGCTGAGCGGCGCCTCGAGCGTGGTGCTGAAGTTCCTCAACACCACCTACCTCTGGGACAAGGTGCGGGTGCAGGGCGGCGCCTATGGTGGTTCGAGCCGCTTCGACCTGACCTCGGGCAATTTCTCCTTCGTCAGTTACCGCGACCCCAACCTCTTGCGGACGCTCGATGCCTATGACGGAGCGGCCAGGGCGCTGCGCAACGAGATCGGCGAGGGTGATCTCACCCGCTCGATCATCGGCGTGATCGGCGATGTCGACGGGTACGAGTTCCCCGATGCCAAGGGCTATTCGTCGATGTGGCGGCAACTGACCGGCACCACCGACGAACTCCGGCAGCGGCGGCGCGACGAGATCCTCGGCACCAGCCGCGCGGACTTCACCGCCATGGCCGAGGCGCTGGAAGCGGTGGCAGCCAAGGGACACGTGGTGGTGCTCGGCGGCGAGGCGGGTTTGACCGCAGCGAATACGCAGCGGCCGGGGCTGCTTGAGATCAAGAAGGTGATGTGAGGGGAGCCTCCAGCACAGGACGTCACCCTCGGGCTTGACCCGAGGGTGTTGCACTTGGCGATGGCAGCAGCAAGTGAAGAACCCTCGGGTCAAGCCCGAGGGTGACGCGCGGCGGAGTGGAGCCAACGGCCCCGCGTCCCCTCGCCCCTCTGGGGAGAGGGCTAGGGTGAGGGGCTCTTACGCGCTCAGCGCCTTGGCCAAATACGGCAGGCTCAGATCCATCCGGTAGTCGACGCCGGAGTGGTTGTCCTTGAACTCTTCGTAGCGGTGCGGGACGCCGGCGGCCTCCAGTGCCTTGTGGATGCGGCGGGTGCCGTAGAGGATGTTGTACTGATCGAGCGTGCCGCATTCGAGATAGAAGGCCTTGAGGCTGCGGATGGCGTCGAGGTGCTCGGTGACGATCACTGCCGGATCGTAGCGAAGCCAGTTGCGCCAGCGCTCCTCGATGACCTCGCAAGTGTCGAGAGTGACCGGGAGGCGCAGGCCGAGGAAGGTCTCGGGGTCCGGAGCGGGATCGAAGCTCGCCGCCTGGCAGAGGAACATCAGGGTCATGGTGTCCTTCCCGTCGAGCTTGGGCTTGGCCTCGAAGGCGGTGAGCCACTTCTCGATCGAGCCCTCATGCGCGTCGAGCGCGCGCAGCACGTCGGGGAAGCCGGCGAGATAGAGGTGCTCGAAACCGGCATCGCCCGAGTGGCTGGCGGCGGCGGACCAGACGTCGGAGTGCCACATCGCGTGCAGCAGCGAGCCGTGACCGCCCGAACTCTTGCCGAAAACCCCGCGTTTTCCCGATCCGCCGCAGCGGAATTGCGATTCCACTGCAGTTAGCATCTCGCCGGTAACGAAAGACGCCCAGTTTCCCATCACTTCGCTGTCGACATACTGGTTGCCACCGAGCCGGGTGAAGCAGTCGGGGAAGGCGACGACGACGGGCGGCATCTCCCCCGAACCGATCAGCCGATCCAGACGTTCCGGGACGTTTTCGGTGAATGCCTTCCAGGCCGTATGGGCCGGCCCACCGGCGGTGTAGCCGACGAGATCAACCAGCAGGGGCAGGCCCTCGCCGCTCTGGCCATGCGGCACATAGACGTCGACGATGCGGGTGGTGGGGTCGCCCAAGCGGTTGTTTTTCAACGCTTTTCCGTCCACGGTGAGGCGGTGGACGGTACCGGCGGGATGATCGGAGCGGCGCATGGATGTTCCTTGTGCTGTTCGAGGTGGTGATACCGTGTTCGTGGAGGCGCCGACACCCCCACCCTCGGTCCCTTCCCACAAGGGGGAGGGAGGCGATGAACATCGGCCCCGGGGCGTTGAACCGCCGATGTCTGCGGAACGTTGAGGAGCCATGCGTCAGCCGATCATCGATCGCGATCTCCATATCCGGGCCATCGACGCCTATGTCGATCCGAGCGTGCCGCGGGAGCGGGCGATCATCACCCATGGCCACGCCGACCACGCCCGCAGCGGCCATGGCGCGGTGCTGGCGACACCCGACACCATCGCCATCATGAAGGTGCGCTATGGCGAGGATTGCGCCGGGCGCTTCGAGGCGCTGGACTTCGGCGTGCCGATGCATCTCGAGGGCGGGGTGACGATCACCTTCTTCCCCGCGGGGCACATTCTCGGCTCGGCGCAGGTGCTGATCGAACAGGGCGGGCAGCGGGTGGTGGTGACCGGCGACTACAAGCGCCTGCGTGACCGCACGGCGCAGCCCTACGAACTGGTGGAATGCGACCTCCTCATCACCGAGGCGACGTTTGGGTTGCCGGTGTTCCAGCACCCGCCGCCGCAGGTGGAGATCGGGCGGCTGCTGGCCTCGGTCGCCAAGCAATCGGAGCGGGCGCATCTGATCGGCTGCTATTCGCTGGGCAAGGCGCAGCGGGTGATCGCGCTGCTGCGCGATGCCGGCTGGGACGCGCCGATCTACCTGCATGGCGCGATGATCCGGCTGTGTGCGCTCTATGAAGAACTCGGCGTGCCGCTGGGTGAGTTGGTGCCGGCGACGGGCATGCCCAAGGCAGCGATGGCCGGGCAGATCGTGATTGCCCCACCCTCGGCGATCCGCGACCGCTGGAGCCGGCGCTTTCCCGATCCGGTGACCTGCCAGGCGTCGGGCTGGATGAGCGTCAAGCAGCGGGCGCGGCAGGCGCTGGTGGAATTGCCGCTGGTGATCTCGGACCACTGCGACTGGGGCGAACTGAACCAGACCATTCGCGAGACCGGGGCCGAAACGGTCTGGGTGACGCATGGGCGCGAGGATGCGCTGGTCTATTGGTGCCGCCAACAGGGGCTGGAGGCAGATGCCCTCAACATCATCGGCTTCGAGGACGATGGCGGCGAGGTGACCGAAGAATGAAGCGGTTTGCGCAACTTCTCGAACTGCTGGCGCTGACGCCGTCGCGCACGCGCAAGCTCAACGCCATGGCGACCTATTTCCGCGAGACGCCGGACCCGGACCGGGGCTTTGCCCTGGCCGTGCTGACCGGGGCGCTGAGCTTTCGCAACGTCAAGCCAGCGCTGCTGCGCGATACGGTGCTGCGCGAGGTCGATCCGGTGCTGTTCGGCATGAGCTACGACTATGTCGGCGATCTCGGCGAAACCATCGCGCTGATCTGGCCGCATCGCGAGACGGGCGGAGAGCTGCCGTCGCTGACCGATCTCATCGAGCTGTTCAACACTACCAGCAAATCGGAGCTGCCGAACCTGATCGGGGCGCTGCTGACCAAGGCCGAAATTCACGAGCGCTGGGCGCTGGTGAAGCTCGCGACGGGCGCGCTGCGGATCGGCGTTTCGGCGCGGCTGGCCAAGACCGCGCTGGCGGAAATGAGCGGGGTGGAACTGCAGGCGATCGAGGAGGTCTGGCATGGGGTGATGCCGCCCTATGCCGAGCTGTTCGCCTGGCTCGAGGGCAAGGCGGAGCGGCCGGACATCGACCACGCGGCCCGATTCCACCCCTTGATGCTGTCGAACCCGATCGAGGAAGCCGATTTCGGCAAGCTCGACCCGAAGGAGTTTTCCGCCGAGTGGAAATGGGACGGCATCCGGGTGCAACTGGTGCTGGGCAAGGGCACGGCGTCGCTGTTCTCGCGCACCGGCGACGACATCGCGGCGGCATTTCCCGATGTGGTCGAGAACGCCATGGGGCAGGGGGTGCTCGATGGCGAGTTGCTGGTGGGGCACGATTTCGACGCGCGAAGCTTCAACGACCTGCAGCAGCGGTTGAACCGGAAGGTGGCGACGCAGAAGCAGCTTGCCGAGTTACCGGCCTTCGTTCGCGTCTACGATATGCTGTTCGACGGCGACGAGGATATCCGGGCGCTGAGCTGGGAGGAGCGGCGCGGGCGGCTGGAGGCCTGGTTCGCCCGTACGCCGCAGACGCGGCTCGACCTGTCGGAAGTGCTGCCCTTTGCCGACTGGGACGAACTCGCCGCGCTGCGGCGGCAGGGTGCCGACGAACACGGCCATGAAGGGGTGATGATCAAGCTGCGATCGAGCCCCTATGTGCCGGGGCGGCCCAAGGGCTACTGGTTCAAGTGGAAGCGCGACCCCAACGTGGTCGACGCGATCCTGATGTATGCGCAGCGCGGACATGGCAAGCGCAGTTCGTACTACTCGGACTACACGTTCGGAGTGTGGAAGGGGAACGAGATCGTCCCCATCGGCAAGGCCTATTTCGGCTTCACCGATGAGGAGCTCAAGCAGCTCGACCGCTGGATCCGAGCCAATACGGTGGGGTCCTTCGGGCCGGTGCGCGAGGTCAAGAAGGAGCTGGTCTTCGAGGTGGCGTTCGACTCGGCGCAGGTGTCGGGGCGGCACAAGTCGGGGGTGGCGCTCCGGTTCCCCCGTATCAACCGGATCCGCTGGGACAAGCCGGCCAACGAAGCGGCAACGCTCGAGGACATGGCGGTGTTCGTGGGGGCGACGTAGGGGGCTTGGAGGAGGTCGCGGCGGCGGTGTCACCGACCTCGTGGTTCGACAGGCTCACCATGAGGTCTACGGGAGGCCGTGCTGGCGGGAAGCGGCCCTCGGGTCGAGCCCGAGGGCAGGACGGTGGCGGTGGCAGCGACTCTCTAGCCGGCCTTCTCGAGGCGCTGCTCGGCGAGTTTTTTGATTTCGCGGAGTTCCGAGATGGTGGTTTCGAGGTCGGTGCGCTGGCGCTCGAGGGCGTCTAGGCGCTCGCTGACCTTTTCGGCGAGCAGATGCACCTGTTGCGCGCGGTCGGCATCGTAGAGGCCGAGATAGTCGGAGATGTCGCGCAGCGAAAAGCCGAGGCGCTTGCCGCGCAGGATCAGGATCAGGCGGGCACGGTCGCGGCGGCGGAAGACGCGGGTGGAGCCGAGGCGTTCGGGCGAGAGCAGGCCCTTGGCCTCGTAGAAGCGGATGGCGCGCGTGGAGATGCCGAACTCCTTGGCGAGATCGGCGATCGAGTAGAGCTCGCGGCCCTCTGGCTCGATGCGGTTCACGACTTGCCTCGCGTCGCCGCATATTCCTCCCGCAGCTCTTTCTTACTGAGCTTGCCGATGAGGGTCTTGGGAAGGGCGTCCTTGAAGATGATTTCCTTGGGCATCTCGATCTTGTTGAGGCGCTCGGAGATGAACTTCTTCAGCTCCTCCTCGGTGATGCTCGCACCCGCCTGGAGCTTGACGAAGGCCACCGGGGCCTCGCCGCGGTAGTCGTCGGGGACGCCGATGACGTTGGTTTCCTCCACCGCTTCATGGGTCATCAGGGCTTCCTCGATGGTGCGCGGATAGACGTTGAAGCCGGAGCTGATGATCAGGTCCTTGATGCGGTCGACGAGGAAGACATAGCCGTCCTCGTCCATGTGGCCGACATCGCCGGTGCGCAGCCAGCCGTCCTGGAAGGCGTTCGCGGAAGCCTCGGGGTCGTTGTAGTAGCCGGTCATGACCTGGGCGCCCTTGACCTGGAGCTCGCCATTCTCGCCGACGCCGACCGGCTGGCCGGTGTCGATGTCGACGAAGCGGATATCGGTGGCAGGCAGGGGAAGGCCGATCGACATCGGCTTGGACGGCACGCGCAGGGCCGCGCAGCAGACCACCGGCGAGGCTTCGGTGAGACCATAGCCTTCGGCGAGGATGGCCTTGCTCTTCTTGGCGAAGGCGTGGCGCACTTCGTCGGGGAGGGCGGCGCCACCCGAGATCGCCACCTCCAGACTCGAGAGCTGCTCGGCGGTGACGCTGTCAGCGCGAGCGATGGCGTTGAGCAGGGTCGGAACGGCCGGCAGGACATTGGGGCGAGTGCGGGTGAAGAGGTCGAGCAGGGCTTTGAGCTCGAAGCGCGGCAGCATGACCACCTGGGTGCCGTTGCAGAGCGGCACGTTCATGCACACGGTCATCGCGAAGATGTGGAAGAAGGGCAGCACGGCCACGACCTTGGAGGGCGGGTAGAACAGCCCGCAGCCCCATTTGTCGATCTGGCTCATGTTGGCGGCGATGTTGGCGTGGGTCAGCAGCGCGCCCTTGGGGATTCCGGTTGTGCCGCCGGTATATTGCTGGACCGCGATGTCCTTGTCGGCATCGATCAGCACGGCGGTGGGGGTGTCGCGGCGGGCGAGCAGATCGGACAGTTTGGTGATCTTGTCCCGAATGGGCGAGGCATTCAGGCGGGCCAGGTCCTTGCGCTTGGCGATCGAGAACAGGACCTTCTTCACCACGGGCAGCGCGTCGGGGAAGTGGCAGGCGATCACCGACTTCACGTGACCGGCCTCGACGAGCTTTTCGGCCTTTTCGAAGATTTGCTTGAGATCGAGCGTGATCATCAGATCGGCGCCGGCATTGGCGGTGATGTGCGCCAGTTCGTGCACGGTATAGAGCGGGTTGCAGTTGACCACGGTGCCGCCGGCGCGGAGCACGGCGTAGTAGGCGATTGGGTAGAAGGGCGTGTTGGGCAGCATCAGCGCAACGCGCGTGCCCTTGGTGACGCCGAACTGGGACTGCAGGGCCCCCGCAAGGGCGACGATCTTCTGCGCGAGCTCGCCGAAAGTGGTGGTGCCGCCGAGGAAATCGAGCGCGATGGCAGAAGGGTTCTTGGCACAGGCGGCCAGCACCTGTTCGTGCACGGGGCGGATATCGAGCTCGGTGTCCCAGACGATGCCCTCGGGGTAGCTGGCGATCCAGGGACGCAGCGGAGCAGGGGCGTCGATCGTGGTATCCAAGGCATCCTCCTCGAGCCATTCGGCGGCGGGACGCTTGCTGCGCCCCGGATTGCGTCAACTATTCCATGACTTGACGTTAGCGTCAAACGCCTGCCCATGCGGCGGGGATGCGGGAAAATGGAACCGCCGCGGCTCGTCGACGCTTACGGCTTCTGATTGACGTTTACGTAAAGCGCACTAAATTGAGGGTCTACCGTTAAGGCTGGACGCGCTATGATCCCGGCGCGATCGGTCCGATCTTCAAGCCGGAACCAGCGGCGAGCGGGCCACGGGATCTGTGCGGCTCTGGCGGCCGCGGGTACCAGGAGGACAGCTTCGTGACTCTCGCGCTTTTCATCATCGGTCTCATCGTCTTCGGCGTGCTTGCCATGCGCGAAAGCCCACTGTGGCAGTGGGGTGTCGCCGCGCTGGTACTCGGGCTGCTGAGCCGGTTCGATGTCGACGGCGGCCTGGCGTTCCATGGTGGCTTCGGGCTGTTCCTGGCGCTGTTGCCGGGCATCATCCTGCTGCTGCTCAGCGTCACCGCAATCCGCCGGGCGGTGCTGTTGCCGCCGATCTATGGGGCCGTGAAGTCGATCCTGCCGCGGGTCAGCAAGACCGAGCAGGAGGCGCTCGATGCCGGCACGGTCGGCTGGGACGCTGAGTTGTTCTCCGGTCGTCCGGACTGGAACAAGCTCGACGCCATCCGGCCGCTGACGCTGACGCCGGAAGAGCAGGCATTTCTGGACGGGCCGACCGAAGAAGCCTGCCGCATGATCGACGACTGGGACATCCGCGCCAACCGCGCCGACCTGTCGCCGGAGCTCTGGCAGTTCCTCAAGGACAAGGGCTTCCTCGGCATGCTCATCGGCAAGGAGCATGGCGGGCTCGGCTTTTCGGCGCAGGCGCAGTCGATGATCGTGTCCAAGATCGCCAGCCGCTCCGTGGCGACCGGCATAACGGTGATGGTGCCGAATTCGCTCGGACCGGGCGAACTGCTGGAAAAATACGGAACGCCCGAACAGAAGGACAAGTACCTGCACCGCCTGGCCACGGGCCAGGACGTGCCCTGCTTCGCCCTGACAGGCGTGCATTCGGGCTCCGACGCCGGCGGCATGCGCGATATCGGTGTGCTGACCAAGGGCACCTGGGAAGGCAAGGAGACGCTGGGCGTGCGGCTCAGCTTCGACAAACGCTATATCACGCTCGCACCGATCGCGACGCTGGTCGGGTTGGCCTTTATCCTCAAGGATCCGGATAATCTGCTGGGGCGCGGCGAGGATGTCGGCATTACGCTGGCGCTGATCCCGCACACCCATCCGGGTCTCGACATCGGCCGCCGTCACTACCCGGCGCGCCAAGCCTTCATGAACGGGCCGGTGCGCGGACGGGACATCTTCATTCCCATCGACTACCTGATCGGTGGCACCGCCTATGCCGGCCAGGGCTGGCGCATGCTGATGGAGTGCCTGTCCACGGGCCGCGCCATCTCGCTGCCGGCGATCGGCTCGATCTCGATCAAGCAGACCCTGCGGACCACTTCGGCCTATGCCCGCATCCGCCGGCAGTTCGGCATTCCGGTGGGGCTGATGGAAGGCGTTGCCGAGCCGCTCGGCGAGATGGTCAAGCGCGCTTATACCTATGAGGCTGGGCGGCGGCTGACGGCGTCGATGGTCGATGAGGGGCAGCGGCCAGCGGTGATTGCGGGCCTGCTGAAATACACCACCACCGAAGCCATGCGCGACAGCATGGACGACGCCTTCGATATCCAGGGTGGCCGCGCCATCCAGGACGGGCCAGCCAACTACCTGTTCGGGGCGTACCAGGCTCTGCCGGTGGCGATCACGGTGGAGGGTGCCAACATCCTTACCCGCACGCTGATGACCTTTGCGCAGGGCGTGCTGCGAGCGCATCCGTACCTGCTCAAGGAAATCCAGGCGGCGCAGCACAAGAACCGGCGCGAGGGTCTGGCGCAGTTCGATGCGGCGTTCGGCGGGCACACCAAGTTCATGCTGCGCAATATCGTCGCCAGCTTCGTGCACGGGCTGACCAATGGCGCCTTCGCCTCGAGCCCAAATACCGGGCCGATGGCGCACTGGTATCGCAAGCTCCACCGCTACTCGCAGGCCTTTGCGCTGACGGCAGACTGGACCACGGTGGTGCTGGGCGGCTCGCTCAAGGCTAAGCAGAAGATCTCGGGTCGGATGGCCGACCTGCTCGGCGACCTCTATTTGATGTCGGCCACGCTGCGCCGCTTCGAGGACGAGGGCCGACTGGCCGAGGACAAGGAACTGGTCGACGCGATCATGCAGGATCGGATTGCCAGCATGGAGCAGAGCTTCGGCGAGGTGTTCGACAACTTCCCGAACCGCTTCTTCGGCGTGGCCATGAAGGTGCTGTGCTTCCCACTGGGCCGCCACGCGCGTCCCGCGGCTGATGACCTCAACTACCGTCTGGTCAAGGCCGTGCTGAAACCGGGTGCCTTCCGTGACAGGCTTACCACGGGGGCCTATGTCACCGCCGATCCGGATGACGTCACCGGCGTGCTCGAGGACGCCTTCGTCAAGGTGACGGAGGCGGAGGAGATCGAGGGCCGGTTCATCAAGGCGGCGCGCCGTGGGGTGATCGAGCGTCGCCTCGACCGCGATGCCATCGCAGATGCGGTCGCGGCCGGGGTGCTGAACGACAACGAGGCCGGCATCATGCGGGCGGCGGACGAAGCAACGGAACGCGCGGTGCGGGTCGACGATTTCACCACCGACGAAATCCTCGGCCGGGCGAACGAGCGCCAGGCCGCGGAGTAAGCACCGGAGCCCCCAATGCTCGGATGCGCCTCCACTGGAAGCGCATCCCGATGACTGGACCGGAAAGAAGAACTCGAGGGAGACACAATGATTCAGCCGCAGATGCCGGAGACCAAGCATTGGAGCTTCACGCGCGATGTCGAGAACATCGGCTGGCTGACCATCAATACCCCCGGCCCGGTGAATACGCTGAGCCGCGAAGCCATCATGGAACTCGAGGCGCTGGTGAGCCGCTTCGAGGAGCTGGGGCAGAGCGGCGAGATCGTCGGCGTGGTGCTGCTCTCGGGCAAGGATAGTGGCTTCATCGCCGGCGCCGACGTCTCCGAGTTCGATGCGATGAGCGACTTCTCGGTGTTGCCCGAGGCGCTGAAGCGTACCCATGCGCTGTTCGAGCGGATCGAGAACCTGAAAATTCCGATGGTCGCCGGTATCCACGGGTTCTGCCTTGGCGGCGGGCTGGAGCTGGCGCTTGCCTGCCACTACCGGATCGCGGTGAACGACGACAAGACGCGGATCGGCTTCCCCGAAGTCAATCTGGGCATCTTCCCCGGCTTCGGCGGCACCGGCCGCTCGATCCGTCAGGCAGGTCCGGTCGATGCCATGCAGATCATGCTGACCGGCCGGATGTTGCGACCGGGTGCGGCGCGCGGCATGAACCTCGTCGACAAGCTGGTGCGCCATCGCGACATGCTGCGCTGGGAAGGCCGCAAGGCGGTGCTGACGCACAAGCGCTCGAGCGAAGCGCCGCTGGTCAAGCGCCTGATGGCCATGGGACCGATGAAGAGCTATGTGGCCGGCAAGATGCGCGAGCAGGCCGCCAAGAAGGCGCGGCGCGAGCACTATCCGGCCCCTTATGCGCTGATCGACCTGTTCGAGTCGCATGGCGACGACTGGCGGGCGATGATCCGCGGCGAGGTCGACGCCTTCGTGCCGCTGATGGGCTCGCCCACCGCCACTAATCTGAGGCGGGTGTTCTTCCTCTCCGAAGGGTTGAAGAAGCAGGGGATAAAGGGCCCCAAGTTCGCCCGCGTGCATGTGATCGGCGCCGGCGTGATGGGCGGCGATATTGCGGCCTGGTGTGCGCTGCGCGGCATGAGCGTCACCCTGCAGGACCTCGATATGGCGCGTATCCAGCCGGCGCTGGACCGGGCCAAGAAGCTGTTCCGGAAGCGGCTCAAGAAAAGGCACCAGGTGGATGCCGCCGTGATGCGGCTCGAGGCCGATCCGACCGGCCGCGGCGTGGCGCGGGCCGACGTGGTGATCGAGGCGGTGGTCGAAAAGCTCGAAGTAAAGCAGACGATCTTTTCCGAGCTCGAAGGCAAGCTGAAGCCGGGCGCCATCATGGCGACCAACACCTCCTCGATCGAACTGGAGCGCATCGCCGAGGCGCTGAAGGAGCCGGCGCGGCTGATCGGGCTGCATTTCTTCAACCCGGTGGCGCAGCTGCCGCTGGTCGAGGTGATCCGCTCGACCTTCAACTCCGACGAGGAGATCGGGCGCGGCGCGGCCTTTGCGCTGGCCATCGGCAAGTCCCCGGTGGTGGTGAAGTCGGCGCCGGGGTTCCTGGTGAACCGGGTGCTGATGCCCTACATGCTCGGCGCAGTCGAGCGGGCGGAGCGCGGCGAAAGCAAGGAATTGCTGGACGCGGCCGCCGTCGCCTTCGGCATGCCGATGGGCCCGATCGAGCTGATGGATACGGTCGGGCTCGATGTCGGCAAGTCGGTGGCCACCGAACTGGGCCACCCGGTGCCGGAAGGCTCGAAGTTCGCGCAATTGATTGCGTCGGGCAAGCTCGGCCGCAAGACCGGCGAAGGCTTCTACAAGTGGGTGGACGGCAAGGCGCAGAAGGGCGAGACGCCGGCGCATGCCGATCTCGCCGGCCTCGGCCGCGAACTGGTGAAGCCGCTGGTCGACACCACGGAGGTGGTGGTCAACGAAGGCGTGGTCGCCAATGCCGACCTCGCCGATATCGGGGTGATCCTGGGGACCGGCTTCGCGCCGTTCCTCGGTGGTCCGCTCAAGGCACGCAAGGATGGAAGGGCTTGACCATGGCTGAACTTCGTAGAGTGGCAATCGTCGGTTCGGCACGGCTCCCCTTTGCCCGGGCGAATACCGCCTATTCGGACGAGACCAATCTGTCGCTGATGGCAGCGGCCATCGGCGGGCTCGCTGACAAATATGGGCTCAAGGGCGAGAAGATCGACGAAGTGATGGGCGGAGCGGTGATCAACCACTCGCGCGACTTCAACATCGCCCGCGAGGCGCTGCTCGATGCCGGACTGTCCCCGCGAACCCCCGGCACCACAATGCAGATCGCCTGTGGCTCGAGCCTGCAGGCGGCGCTGAACCTCGGGGCCAAGATTGCGGTGGGCGAGATCGATAGTGCCATCGCGGTCGGCGCGGACAGCATTTCGGACAGCCCGATCGTGTTCGGCAACAAGTTCCAGCACCGGCTGCTTGACATGAACAAGGCCAAGACTACCGGCGACAAGCTGAAGGCGTTCAAAGGGTTCAGCTTCGGCGAGCTGGCACCGGTCGCGCCGTCGGTGAACGAGCCGCGGACGGGCCTGTCCATGGGACAGCACGCCGAGCTGATGGCCAAGGAATGGGGTATCACCCGCCAGGCGCAGGACGAACTGGCGGTGAAGAGTCACCGCAATGCCGCCCGGGCCTATGACGAAGGCTTCCACGACGACCTCGTGGTGCCGCATGCCGGCCTGGTGCGTGACAATAACATTCGCCCTGATGCCAGCCTCGACAAGATGGCGACGCTGAAGCCGGCCTTCGACCGGGACAGCGGCCGGGGCACGCTGACGGCGGGCAATTCGACGCCGCTGACCGACGGTGCGGCGGCGGTGCTGCTGGCGAGCGAGGAGTGGGCGCGCGCCCATGGGCTACCGGTCTTGGCCTATCTGACCATGGGCCGCGTTGCCGGTAACGACTTCGCCCATGGCGAGGGGCTGCTGATGGCCCCGACACTGGCGGTGTCGGAGATGCTGCAGCGGCTGGATCTCGGGTTCGAGGACATCGATTATTTCGAGTTGCACGAAGCGTTCGCCGCCCAAGTGCTGTCGACGCTGAAAGCCTGGAACGATGCGGACTACAACCGCACCAAGCTGGGGCGTGAAACGCCGATGGGCACGATCGACCCGGACCGGATCAATGTCCATGGCTCGAGCCTTGCCTATGGTCACCCGTTTGCGGCGACCGGGGCGCGCATCCTTGGGCTGACGGCCAAGCTCCTGGCCGAAGAGCCTGGCAAGCGGGCGTTGATCAGTGTGTGTACCGCCGGTGGCATGGGCGTCGCGGCCCTGGTCGAGAGTGCAGCCGCATGAGCGACAATGTCGTCCAGTTCCGGCGCGTGGAGAAGAAGCCAGACCCCAAGGACAAGAAGCCGCGAGGACCGATGCCCGGCTGGGTGCCGTTCGTTGTGCTCGTGGTGGTGGCCATCGGCATATATTTCGTCCAGCAGGCGATGGCGTAGTACGTTATTCGCCCTGAGTTGCCGCAGGTGGAAACCGCTGCTGGCAGGCTTCGGCCTTTCGCAGGTGTTAACATTTTTGGCAGACAGGCGGCACATGGCTATGTTTCGCTTGTCAGTGGTCGGATTTGCGTAATACCGTCCAGACCAATCTTGACCATTGGGTCAACCGGTTGGCTTCAAGAGAACCCCGAACACATAATCGGGAATACAACACTTCAGGTTTCCACAAGGAGATGGGACGAGAATGAGACTCACTCAAACCCTGACCGCGGTTGCGACCGCCGGCGCCATGGCGCTGATGATGAGCACCTCGGCTGCGGCCGTGACGCTCCAGCTGCACAATGGCGGCGATCCGGGCACGTTGGACCCGCATCAGGCCTCGGGTGACTGGGAAAACCGTGTCATCGGTGACTACCTCGAGGGCCTGCTGACCGAAGATCCGTCTGCCCAGGCCATTCCGGGCCAGGCCGAGAGCTGGGACATCTCCGAAGACGGCACCGTCTACACCTTCCACCTGCGTGACGGCATTCAGTGGTCCGACGGCACTCCGGTGACCGCCGAAGACTTCGTGTTCGCCTTCCAGCGCCTGTTCAACCCGGAAACTGCCGCGGACTACGCGTACCTGCAGTTCCCGATCAAGAACGCCGAGCAGATCAACTCGGGCGAGATCACCGATCTCAACGAGCTGGGCGTCAAGGCGATCGACGACAAGACGCTCGAGATCACCCTCAACGCGCCGACCCCGTACTTCCTCGACGCGCTGACCCACTACACGGCCTATCCGGTGCCGAAGCACCTGGTGGAAGAGCTGGGCGACGACTGGACCGATGTCGAGAACATCGTCTCGAACGGCCCCTACACCGTCGTCGAGTGGCTGCCGGGTTCGTATGTCCGCTCCGAAAAGAGCGAAAGCTACTACGATGCCGAGAACGTGCAGATCGACGAGGTCTACTATCACGTGCTGGAAGACCAGGCCGCCGCGCTCAACCGCTATCGTGCGGGCGAGTTCGACATCCTGACCGACTTCCCGGCCGACCAGTACCAGTGGCTGCAGGAGAACATGCCGGGCCAGGCTCACGTGGTGCCGTTCCTCGGCGTCTACTACTACGTCATGAACCAGGAAACCGAGCCGCTGAACGACGTCCGCATCCGCGAGGCGCTGTCCATCTCGGTGCTGCGCGACGTGATCGGGCCGGACGTTCTGGGCACCGGCGAACTGCCGGCCTATGGCTGGGTCCCGCCGGGCACCAACAACTATGTCGAGAACGCCTACCACCCGGAATGGGCCGACCAGCCCTATGAGGAACGCGTTGCCCGCGCCATCGAGCTGATGACCGAAGCCGGCTACGGCCCGGACAATCCGCTCACCCTGCAGCTGCGCTACAACACCAACGACAACCACCAGCGCATCGCCGTGGCGATCGCGTCCATGTGGGAGCCGCTGGGCGTGAATGTGGAGCTGTTCAACGCCGAAACCGCGGTGCACTACGACGCCCTGCGCGCCGGTGACTTCCAGGTCGGTCGTGCCGGCTGGCTGCTCGACTACTCCGACCCGGCCAACACCCTCGACCTGCTGAAGACCGGTGTCGACCAGGGTGGTACCATGAACTGGGGCAACAACTACGGCCGCTACTCGAACGAAGAGTTCGACGCGCTGCTGGCCCAGGCTGCCACCGAGCTCGACCTCGACGCCCGTGCCGAACTGCTGGCCCAGGCCGAGAAGATCGCGATGGACGAATTCGCCGCCCTGCCGATCTACTGGTACGTGTCCAAGGACGTGGTGTCCCCGAAGATCTCCGGCTTCGTTTCGAACGCCAAGAACATCTTCCGCACCCGCTGGCTCAGCAAGTCCGAGTAAGGACAACGCAAACCGGATCGTGGGGGCTACGGCCCCCACGGTTCTTTTCTGCGGGCGCATGGACGTAGCGCCCAGCGACAAGAAGGCTCAAAACATGCTTGGTTACGCCCTGCGGCGTGTGATGTCGGCGCTGCCGATCGCACTGATTGCCGTAACCGTCTGCTTTTTCATCCTGCGCCTGGCGCCGGGCGGCCCGTTCGATGGCGAACGTGCACTGCCGCCGACCGTGCTCGCCAATCTGCGCGCCCACTACAATCTCGATCAGCCGCTGTACATGCAGTACATCCTCTATGTGGGCGGGCTGCTGCGAGGCGACCTCGGCCCTTCGATGGTGATCGACGGCTTCGACGTGGCCGATCTGATCCGCATCGGCTTCCCGTTCACGTTGACCATGGCGATGACCGCCTTCGTCATCGCCACGGCGATCGGCATCGTCGCGGGCATGCTGGCCGCGGTCTACCAGAACAAGTGGCCGGACTACGCGCTGGTGCTGATCGTGATGATCGGCGTGGTGGTGCCGAACTTCCTCAACGCGGCGCTTTTGCAGCTCTGGTTCGGCGTCTATCTCGGCTGGTTCCCGGCGGGCGGCTGGGTCAACGGGTCGTGGGCGCATCTGGTGCTGCCGGTGACGGTGCTGGCCTGGCCGCATGCGGCGCGAATATCGCGGCTGATGCGCGGCTCGATGATCGAAGTGCTTGGCACCAATTATGTGCGCACGGCCCGGTCCAAGGGCATTGGCGAGCGGCTGGTGCTGGCGCGGCACGCGATCAAACCGGCGCTGATCCCTGTGGTCTCCTATCTCGGGCCGGGCCTGAGCTATCTGCTGACCGGCTCGCTGGCGGTGGAGCAGATCTTCGGGCTTCCCGGCATCGGCAAATATTTCGTCACCGCGGCACTCAACCGCGACTATGGCGTCGTGCTCGGCACGACCATTTTGTACATGTTCATCATCCTCGCGCTGAACCTCATCGTCGACCTAGTCTATGCGTGGCTTGATCCCAAGGTGAGGTACCGCTGATGGCCGGGATCACTGGCAAGGACACGGTCCTCACCAACTACGCACGCCAGCTGGAGACGCTGGACGCGCCGAAAGGCCGTTCGCTCACCCAAGACGCGATGCGGCGCCTGGTACGCAACAAGGCCGCCGTGGTGTCGATCTTCGTCGTCGCGGCCATCGTACTGATCGCCTTTATCGGCCCATACTTCCTGCCCTGGGGGTATTCGCAGGTCGACTGGTCTGGAATCCGCAAGCCTCCGAACTTCGACACCGGGCACTTCCTCGGCACCGACCAGAATGGGCGCGACATGGCGGCCCGCGTGCTGCAGGGCACGCAGATGAGCCTGATCGTGGCGCTGGTGGCGACCGTGGTGTCGGTCACCATCGGCGTGATTTATGGCGCGGTGGCCGGCTATTTCGGCGGCCGGGTGGACGCGATCATGATGCGCATCGTCGATATCATGTATGCGCTGCCCTACATCCTGTTCGTCATCATCCTGATGGTGATGTTCGGCCGCAATCCGGTGCTGCTGTTTGTGGGCATCGGCGCCATCGAATGGCTGACCATGGCCCGCATCGTGCGCGGGCAGACGCTGAGCCTGAAGGAAAAGGAATTCGTCGAGGCGGCCCGGGCCGGCGGCGCCAAACCCTGGACCATCATCACCCGCCACATCGTGCCGAACCTGACCGGTCCGGTAGTGATCTATGCGACCCTAACCATTCCCGAGATCATCATCGCGGAAAGTTTCCTTTCCTACCTCGGTCTCGGGGTGCAAGAACCGCAGACATCATTGGGCACGCTGATCTCCGCCGGCGCTCCCGTGGCCGAAGTGCTGCCCTGGCTGCTGCTCGGCCCTGCCGCGGTGCTGATCACGCTGCTCCTCTGCCTCACCTATATCGGCGACGGTCTGCGCGACGCGCTCGACCCGAAGGATCGCTAAGATGACCGACCATGTGCTGTCGATCGAGGATCTCTCGGTCACCTTCCAGTTGCACGAGAGCGAAGTGCATGCCGTGCGCGAGATGAACTTCAAGCTGCGCGCGGGCGAGACGCTGGCCGTGGTGGGCGAGTCCGGCTCGGGCAAGAGCCAGGCGTTCCTCTCGATCATGGGGCTTCTTGCCAAGAACGGCCGCGCCAGTGGCCGGGCGATGCTGGGCGACATCAATCTCGTCGGGCTGGAGAAGTCGCGGCTGGACCGGGTGCGCGGCAAGGACATCGCCATGATCTTCCAGGATCCGATGACCTCGCTGAACCCCAGCCTGAGAGTGAAGGCGCAACTCGCCGAGGTGCTGGTGAAGCATCGCGGCTTCGATCGCCGGCAAGCGGAGCGCACGGCGATCGAGATGCTGGAGCGGGTGGGTATCCCTGAACCTGCCAAGCGCGCCAACGCCTATCCACACGAAATGTCGGGCGGCATGCGCCAGCGCGTAATGATCGCCATGGCGCTGCTGTGCCAGCCGAAGATCCTCATCGCCGACGAGCCGACCACGGCGCTCGACGTGACGGTGCAGGCGCAGATGCTCGATCTGTTCAAGAACCTGACCAACGACTTCGGCACTTCGCTCGTCCTGATCACCCACGACCTCGGCGTCGTCGCCGGTGTCGCCGACCGCATGATGGTGATGTATGCGGGGCGCGCGGTGGAAAAGGGCTCGGTCGACGAGTTGTTCTACAATCCGCGCCACCCCTACACGCTCGGCCTGCTGCACTCGACCCCGCACATCGCACAGCGGGCGACGCGGCTCGATCCCATCCAGGGCCTGCCGCCCAGCCTCGAACACCTGCCCAAGGGCTGCTCGTTCAATCCGCGCTGCTCGTTCTGCTTCGACCGTTGTCTCGAAGAGCGGCCGCCGCTGATCGACACCGGCGATGGCCGGGAGAAGGCCTGTTGGTACGAGGGCCCGATGCGCTACGAACAGAAGGTCGCCTGATGGACCAGACACCGATCAACCTGCTCGAAGTCCGCGACCTGAAGAAGACCTTCTCGATCGCCACCGGGCTGTTCGCGCGGCCGCTGAAGCTGACTGCGCTGCAGGACATCAACTTTTCCATCCGCCAGGGCGAGACGCTCGGCATCGTGGGGGAAAGCGGTTGCGGCAAGTCGACACTCGGCCGCTGCATCCTGCAACTGATCGCGCCCGACGAGGGCCAGGTGCTGTGGCTAGGGCAGGACCTCACCTGCGTGCCGGCCGAAGAGATGCGCAAGCGCCGTGCCGACCTGCAGATCATCTTCCAGGATCCGCTGGCATCGCTCAATCCGCGCATGACCGTGGGCGAGATCATCGAGGATCCGCTGCGCACCCTTAAGCCCGAGCTCAAGAAGGAAGAGCGGCGGGCCAAGGTGGTGCGGATCATGGAGGCCGTTGGCCTGCTGCCGGAGATGATCAACCGCTACCCGCACGAGTTCTCGGGGGGGCAGGCGCAGCGCATCGGCATCGCCCGGGCACTGGTGACCGAGCCGAAGCTCATCGTCTGCGACGAGCCGGTGTCGGCGCTCGACGTGTCCATCCAGGCGCAGATCCTGAACCTGTTGAGCGAACTCAAGGACGAGTTCGGTCTGACGCTGATCTTCATCTCGCACAATCTCAGCGTGGTCCGGCACGTCTCCGACCGTATCCTGGTGCTCTATCTTGGGCGCATCATGGAGCTGGCAACCGGCGACGAGATCTATGAGGATCCGAAGCACCCCTATACGCGGGCGTTGCTGACGGCTGTGCCGATTCCCGATCCGAAGCTGGCGCGACAGCGCAACATCGATGCGTTGCGGGGCGAGATCCCGTCGCCGATCAACCCCCCGTCGGGCTGCCCGTTCCGGACCCGCTGCCGCTTCGCCAAGGAGCGGTGCGCCGAGGTGCTGCCACCGCTCGAGACCATCGAGGGCGGTCGGCTGGTGGCTTGTATCCGCTGGCGGGAGATCGAGCAGCCGGAAGCGGCGGTGCTCGGCGCCTGAGGCGGCCGGTCAGTCCAGCCAGCGACGGTCGCTGCCGGGCAGGCTGACCGTGCGCCGACGACGTCAGGGCCGTTGCAGCTTGCGGGCGAGGCGACGCCATCGAGACCGGCGAGATCGGCGACCAGAACGCGGGACGCAAGTTCGGTGGACATCGTGGCCTCGGCAGGGGCATTGCCGCGACACCAGCGGAGGTTTGCCTACAAGCGCTTATCGGCGAACATACCCGTCCGAGGCGTGAAAAAGCGGCACCGGCCGCGTTGACAGGCGAGGCCGTTTTCCCTATGACTGCGCCCAGTTTCCGGGCGCCTTGGCGCCCCTTTTGTTTGACCGAGGACTACGAGATGAAGATCCGCAACTCGCTGAAGGCGTTGATGACGCGCCACCGCGCGAACAAGCTCGTCCGCCGCCGCGGCCGGGTTTACATCATCAACAAGGTGGACAAGCGCTACAAGGCCCGCCAGGGCTAAGCTGACGACACCGACATGATCCGAAGCCCGCAAGCAATTGCGGGCTTCTTCTTTTTGTCCTAGGCGTGGGACCTTGCCCGGCACCCCTGCGGCGGAGCAACCGGTGCGTGGGCACGGTCCGGCAAGTACAAGCACAGACCAGCCGCTCCTTATCTTTGCATTAACCATAATCCTGCAGGCTTTCTTCACTTGCAGGCACGGGGGTTCTTCGAATGCACAAGAGTTGGACTGGCGATCGCCGCAATGGCTGTTGCTACACTTCCCGCCATGGCCGCCGATCTGGTGATCGATGCGCCAGGCTACTACACTGATCCGGGTTTCGACTGGAGCGGCTTCTATGCAGGCCTGTCGGCCGGCTATGGCTCGGGCAATGCTCGCAGCGTCAGCGACGGGACGGGTATCGTCACCGACGTACCGCTGAATGGCGGATTGCTCGGGGTCACCCTTGGCGCCAATGCCCAGTTCGATGGCTTCGTGCTCGGTGCGGAGGGCGACGTGATGTGGTCGGGCGTGAGCGGCACCGCCGTCTGCGTCGGCACTCCGGCGTTCAACTGCAATGCCAATGTCGACTGGCTCGGCAGCATTCGGGCGCGCGCCGGCGTGACCATGGACAATGTCCTGCTGTTCGCAACGGGCGGCCTTGCCATTGCGGGGGGGACCGGCACGGTCACGCCGCCGGCTGCCGGCATCACCAACACCTATAGCGATACCTATGTGGGCTGGACCCTGGGCGCCGGTGTCGAGGTCGCGGTGACCGAGTCGGTCTCGGTGAAGGCCGAGTACGGCTACTACGATCTCGGCAGCCGGACAGCGCCGGTAGGCACGCTGGCGAGTGCACAGACCGTTACCAGCAATCCGGTGGTGCACGTGGTCAAGGCCGGCCTCAACTTCCACTTCTAGGCAGTAGCGGCGGACAAGGAACAGGCCCGGCAGCAATGCCGGGCCTTTTGCGTAGGGAGCCGCTGTGTTGGTGAACGCCTTCCCTGCGGCAAGGAGCGGCTCCGAAGACAGCGATCAGGAACAAATTTCGCAACGCACCATTGCCCTGCGTAGAGCACCGCCACCAGCGCTGCGGTGCAAATGGAGGGTTTGATGCCGGTGCCGCGTCGAGACATCTACAGTGCGACCGAAGATGGAGGCGTGCAGCTGGCTGCGGGCATCGATCGCTGGCACCTGCATGACGACCATGTCGATCTGGCGCCGCATCGGACCCCTGGCACGCTGGTCCGGTTCGACGCTCAACTGATGCCGTTCGTGGACGACCTGTCGCGCGGTGCGCTGGTGGTCATCGACATGCAGAACGACTTCTGCGCTCCCGGTGGCTGGACCGACCGTTCAGGCCTCGACTACCAGCGCTGCCGCAAGGCCATTCCCGGGGTGCAGCGTGCCCTCGAAGCCGCGCGCCGGCACGGCATGTGGGTGATCTGGGTCTACTGGCATAATCGTCCTGATCTCAGGAACCTGGGTGCACCGACCCTTTATTCGTTCAAGCACACGCCGGGCCAGGCCGGGATCGGCCAGGACCTCGCCAATGGCGCCGTGCTGACGCAGGGCTCCTGGGGCGCCGAGATGGTGGATGAACTGAAGCCGCTGATGGACCCCGACGACATTCATGTCGAGAAGGTCCGCATGAGCGGCTTTTACGGCACGCATCTGGATCAGGTGCTTCGCACGCAGGGCATCAGCACGCTCTACTTCGCCGGGGTCAATATCGATCAGTGCGTGACGACCACGATGGAAGATGCCTACTTCCGCGACTACAACGGCGTTCTGCTCGAAGACGCCTGTGCCACGTCCAGCCCCGATTTCTGCCAGCAGGCCGTGGTCTTCAATGCGAAGAACTGCTGGGGCTTCGTGATGGATACGAACGCGTTTGCGAATCCCGTACCGGAACAACGCGGCGTCAGCGACTGATAGATGTCCGCGGGCTCGCTTGCGGGGAAGACGCCCGCGACGATTTCAGCCGTCGCGGGAGCTTGCCGGGTCAGCTCGAGCCGGCGCCGTCCTGGCGAACGAAGGCGATGCGAAGCATGTTGGTGGCGCCTGGGGTGCCCAGCGGCACGCCGGCGGTGATGGCGATGCGGTCGCCGGGGCGGGCGAAGCCCTCCTGATAGGCGATGACGCAGGCGCGATCGACCATGTCTTCGAGATTCACCGCATCCTCGGTCTGGACGCAGTGGATGCCCCAAACGACGGACAGACGGCGGATCGTCCGGAGGTTGGGCGAGAGCGCGATGATCGGCTTGTTGGGCCGTTCGCGGGCGGCACGGATGCCGGTCGAGCCCGAAGCGGTGTAGGTGACGATGGCGGCAAGGTCGAGCGTCTCTGCGACCTGGCGCGTCGCGGCCGAAATGGCGTCGGCAGCGGTGGCTTCCGGCTCGGTCTGGGCGGCGCGGATGATGCCGCGGTAGTTGGCGTCGCTTTCGACGGCGGCGGCGACCTTGTTCATGGTCGACACGGCTTCGATCGGGTACTGGCCGGATGCGGATTCCGCCGACAGCATGATGGCGTCGGCGCCCTCGAACACGGCGATAGAGACGTCCGACACTTCGGCGCGGGTCGGCACCGGCGAGGTGATCATCGACTCCAGCATCTGGGTGGCGACCACCACCGGCTTGCCGTAGCGGCGGCACATGCGGATCATGCGCTTCTGCAGGCCCGGCACGGTTTCGAGCGGCAGTTCCACGCCGAGGTCGCCGCGAGCAACCATGATGGCGTCGGAGAGCTTGACGATCTCCTCGAGGCGATCGATGGCCTGGGGCTTCTCGATCTTGGCCATGACACCGGCACGGCCCTGCACGATCTTGCGGACATCGATGATGTCCTCAGGGCGCTGGACGAAGCTGAGCGCGATCCAGTCGGCCTCGGCGGCAAGGCCGGCGAGCAGGTCGGCGTGGTCCTTTTCGGTGAGGGCGCCGGTCGGCAGCAGCGTGTCGGGCAGGGAGACGCCCTTCTTGTCGCTGAGCTTGCCGCCGTAGACGACTTCGGTCTCGATGGCGCCGCCGCCGACGCGGGTCGCCTTGAGCTGCAGCTTGCCGTCATCGAGCAGCAGGCGGTCACCCACCGACACGTTCTCGATGATCTCGGGATGCGGCAGGTAGACGCGCTCGGAATTGCCCTGATCATCCTGGATGCTGTCGAGCGTGAACTTCTGGCCGGCGACGAGGTTGACGGCACCGTCCTTGAACTTCCAGACGCGCAGCTTGGGGCCCTGAAGGTCGACCAGTACGCCGAGCGGCCGCTTGATGCGGGCCTCGACGGTGCGGATGCGCTCCACCGTCTGGCGCATCAGGTCGTGGCTGGCATGGCTCATGTTGATGCGGAAGACGTCGGCACCGGCCTTGGCCAGTTCCTCGATCATCTTCTCCTCATGGCTTGCGGGCCCGAGGGTGGCGACGATCTTTGCGCGTCTCATCCGTCTCATCGTATTTCGTCCAGTCAGTTGCTTGCCGGCGGGGCGTTGTCTGCCGGCGGGGGTGGCACGGGAGCTCCGTCCGGTGGCGTGGCGCCGTCGTCCGGCGCCTCGATGGTCACGTCATCCGGGTCGATCGTGAAGGCCGGATCCTCAAGGTCCTCCCCTGCATCCGGTCCGACGACTGCGGGAGCATCCGCGGTTTCGGTCAGCTGCAGCGTCCAGTCGGAACGGCTCTGGGTATCGATTTCAAAGAACCCGGTGCGCTCATAGCCGCGGGCGAGGCAATCCTCAACCCCGAATATCGTGAAGGTTTCGTCACGGGTGCACATGAACACCTGGCCGTCCCAGGCGCCGCCCCCGATGTCATCGACGGCGTAGATGTAATAGAAGCGCCGCTCGAGATCGCCCTGGTAGAGAACGCGGCACTCGCCGGCCGGTGTCTGCCACCAGCCTTCGCTCATCCAGCCGCGCTCGGCGCGATAGCCGAGAGCCACCGACACCATGTTGCCCGTCTCGTTGCACACGCGCAGATCGGCCCGCGCGGGGGCCGCGAAGGCGAGCATGGCAATCAGTGCGCCAATCAGCGGGAGACCGAGACGGAGAGGGGACAAGCGGGAGCCGGCAGACACGGGAAAAGACCTCCGGGTGTTTGAGCGCAAGGCGCTGGCGGGGTCAATGGCTAGGACCGTTATTTGACCGAAATACGGGTATGCAGCCGTGCCATGTGGATTGCTGGACAAAGGGGTTGAACCGCCGGCCCGGCTGGGGTTGAACGGGCGCCGATACAGGAAGGAAGCAGCATGGCCGTCGAAGACAGCGTTGCCCAGGACCAGCTCAGGGCGTTCGTCGAGCGCATCGAGCGCATGGAAGAAGAAAAGGCGGCCATTGCCGCCGATATCAAGGAAATCTACGCCGAGGCCAAGGGCAACGGCTTTGACATCAAGATCCTCCGCCAGATCATTCGCATCCGCAAGCAGGATGCCAATGAGCGCATGGAGCAGGAAGCGCTGCTGGATCTCTATATGAGCGCGCTCGGCATGCAGAACGCGCCATCCGACGACTGACGCAGGCGTGAGCGGCCGGGGCAACTCCCCCGGCCCGCACGCAGCCAGAACACAATCAGCTGATCTTTGCCAAAGCCGCCGCCATGGCGGCTTCGTCGTAGCCGAGGGTGGTGAGCGCTGTGGCGACAACGCCGGCGCGATCGAGACCGGCTTCGGCGTACATGTCGGCCTGCGATGCGTGCTCGACGAAGGTGTCGGGGATCATCAGCGGACGGAAGCGCAGGCCGCCATCGAGCAGGCCATTGCTGGCGAGGAAGGTCGCCACATGGCTCCCGAAGCCGCCAATGCCACTTTCTTCGGCGGTGATCAACAGGTCGTGGCGGCCGGCGAGATCGGCGATCAGTTCGGCGTCGAGCGGCTTCATGAAACGCGCATCGGCAACGGTGGGATTGAGTCCGAGGGTCGCCAGCCGGTCGGCGGCGGCGAGAACCTCCGACAGACGCGTGCCGTAGCTCAATAGCGCGATGGTGTTGCCCTCGCGCACGACCCGGCCCTTGCCGATGGGCAGACGCTCGCCGCGCGCGGGCAGGTCGACGCCGACGCCGTCGCCGCGAGGATAGCGGAAGGCGATCGGGCCCTGGTCGTAGCCAGCGGCGGTCGCCACCATGTGCCGAAGCTCGGCTTCGTCGGCGGCGGCCATCAGCACCATGTTCGGGATGGCGCCGAGATAGGCGCTGTCGTAGTTGCCGGCATGGGTGGGCCCGTCGGCACCGACATAGCCGGCGCGATCGATGGCGAAACGAACCGGCAGCCCCTGGATGGCGACGTCGTGCACGACCTGATCGTAGGCGCGCTGCAGGAAGGTCGAATAGATGGCGCAGAACGGGCGCATGCCTTCGCTGGCAAGACCCGCCGCGAAGGTCACCGCGTGCTGCTCGGCAATGCCGACATCGAAGCAGCGGCTGGGGTGGACCTCGGAGAACTTGTCGAGGCCGGTGCCGTTGGGCATGGCAGCATTGATGGCGACGATCCGCGGATCGTCGTTGGCTTCCTGGATCAGGCTTTCGGCAAAGACCGATGTGTAGGAGGGCGCATTGGACGGCGCCTTGGCCTGAGCGCCGGTGATGACATTGAACTTGGCGACGCCATGGTACTTGTCGGCCGAGTTCTCGGCCGGGCCGTAGCCCTTGCCCTTCTTGGTGACGACGTGAATGAGGATCGGGCCCTCTTCGGCGTCACGGACGTTTTCCAGTATCGGCAGCAGATGGTCGAGGTCATGACCGTCGATGGGGCCAACATAGTAGAAGCCGAGTTCCTCAAAGAGCGTGCCGCCGGTGAAGAAGGAGCGGGCGAATTCTTCGGTCTTGCGCGCCGGTTCGTGCAGGAACGGCGGGAGCTTCGACACCACCGCCTTGGCCGCCTCGCGGGTCCCACGATAGACGGGACCCGAGACAAGACGCGCGAGATAGCTGCGCAACGCGCCGGTGGGCGGGGCGATCGACATGTCGTTGTCGTTGAGGATGACGATGAGCCGCGCGTCCATGGCGCCGGCATTGTTCATCGCCTCATAAGCCATACCAGCCGACATGGCGCCGTCACCGATCACTGCCACGACATTGCGGCGGGTGCCGAGCAGGTCGCTGGCTACGGCCATGCCAAGACCGGCGGAGATCGAGGTGGAGGAGTGGCCAGCACCGAAGGGGTCGTATTCGCTTTCGGCGCGGCGGGTGAAGCCGGACAGGCCGCCCTTCTGGCGCAGGGTGCGGATACGGTCACGGCGGCCAGTCAGGATCTTGTGCGGATAGGCCTGGTGACCGACGTCCCAGATGATGCGGTCGTGCGGGGTGTCGAAAATGGCGTGCAGCGCCACCGTCAGTTCGACCACGCCGAGCCCGGCTCCCAGATGGCCGCCGGTCACGGAGACGGCATCGATCATCTCGGTGCGCAGTTCATCGGCAAGCTGACGCAGGTCTTCCCGGGGAAGGGCTCGCAGATCCGCCGGGGAACCGATGGTGTCGAGCAGCGGCGTCTGGGGTTTTTCTGCGGCCAAGTGGTTCAGGTCCTATGCCGGAAGGGAAAGGGAATACTTAGGCTCGCCATCCATTCAATGCAATCGGCCGAGCGAGTCCGCTCGTTCCTGAGACAATGCGCCCGATGTAAGGCGGTTCAGTTGCCGATGGCGATGGGCGGCACGGAGCCGAACGCCTGCAGCGGCAGATCGCGGGGGTTGCTCCCCGGAGCGAGCACGGGCGCGTAATTGCCCATCTCGGGTGTCGGATCGAAATCGGCCTCGTCATGATCGTGGATCACAGCGAAATGGCTCGAGGTCAGTGAAGCCGGCGCGAGGAGCACGTCCGCGGCGTGCTCGAGGTCGGGCGCGACCAGTTGCGGTTCGCGGATGCCGCTCTTGGCCCGGGAGACATGCTCGGCGAGCGCATCGGCAACTGTGTCGTCGCTGCTGAGGGCGGCAGCGCCGAAGGTGCCGGCAAACAGCGGGTCGCGCGGAGCAGAGCTACCGGCGGGAACGCCGAGCGAGGCGTGCAGGCCCATGGCGGTACCGGGCACCGACGGCAGGATCGGGAGGCGAGATAGCGGATTGGGCTGGGCGGGCGTCGGTACGGCGGCGGTCGTCTCCTGCTCGATCAGGGCTTCCAGCGTGCGCTGGGCGCCGGCATCCTGCTGAGGCATGGTCGGCAGGTAGGCGATGACGGTCTGTTCGGCCGGCGGCTCGCTCATGATCAGGCGCGGCTGCGGGACGGGGGCAGCAACTGCCGCCAGAGCCGTAACGGCGTCGCCGGAGGGTACGGCGGCAGCCGTAGCCTGCTGCAGGGCCGCGGATTTGACCACGGGGAAGGGGACGAACTCCGGTTCGGCAATCTCGTCTTCCGAGAGCGGAGCGCTGCCGACGGTGGAGAAGGGGATCTGGGGTACCGGCGCTTCATCCTCTTGCACTGCCGCTGCGGCGAGGGTCGGGCCACCCAGCGAGGCGGGGCGCATGAAGGGGATGGGCGCCACGGTCGATGCCGTGGGTGCGGCCGGAGCGGGAGCCGGCTGCGGCGCGGTTGCTGCAACCTGAACCGGGGCCGACGGAGCCGGGGCGGCGGGTGCTGGGGCGTCCTTGCCACCGAACAGCATGTCCATCAGCGTGCGGCCCGAACCGGCGTCGGCAACGGCAGTGCCGGACGAGCGGCCATTGCAGGGATAGGCGTGACAGCGCTTCCACTCGGCCAGCGCCACCTGGTAGCCCTGCTGCGACAGCGGCTTGCCATCAGTGGGCAGGTGCATGGTCTTGCCGTCGGGGAACAGGTCCTGCAACTGCGCACGCGTCATCCGCGGCCAGGCGCGCACGGAGCCGGTATCGAGGTGGACGAACGGGCTGCCTGAGCTTGGATAATAGCCGACGCCGCCGACCTGTTTCTTCATGGCGACAGCGCGCAGCTTGGTGAGGGGAATGCCTGGGATGAAGAAATCCATGGCATTGCCTTTGGTGTGCTGCGAGTTCTCGGCCACGCCCGACGAGGTTTCCCGCAGCATCGCATTGGTGGCCGGCGAGCGATAGGCGGAGACGATGTGGACAGGCTGGGTGGCGCCGACTTCCTGGTACACTTCCCAGATCAGGTCGAAGAGGCGCGGGTCCATCTTAGCCGGTTCGTTGCGGCGCCAGTCACGGAGGAACTGGTTGAGCTCGTTCAGTCCCGACTGCACGTACTGGCCGTTGCGCTTGAAGACGATGCGGGCCGTCTCGCGGGTATGGGTGTAGTAGAGATAGAGGGCGCGCTCGCTGGCGCCATAGGCCGGCACCACTGCCTGCGGCAGGAGGACGGTGATGCTCATAAGGGCGGCCATGAACAGCCGCACGATATGGTGCCCGCTCAAGAAGGAAGTCCCCGTCACGCTGAACTCTGCCCGGATACGCCTAAACATCTCGGCAGATTAGCGCTCAATTGGAGCCAATTGATTAACGCTAACCAACTCTGAAGCCTTGGCGACCCAACTCCTCACGACAAAGTCATAGCGCCGAAATAGCGGCGTCACCAAGGCGAAATTGTTAAGCGAATCCTACCGGGGCGCCTCAGGGGGAGAGCGTGTTAGCGGCAGCCGGTACCGGCTCGGCGGCAGCGATGATCTCGGGTGCGAGCTCCGGCAGCGTGCCCAGGCCCATGGCTTCGATCACCGCGGCGTTGTGGCCATAGACGTCCCCAAAGGAAACCAACTCGCCATCGTCCGTCACCTTCACCGTGAAATAGGCGAGGTGGACGGGGATCTGCCGGGTTGGATTCACCCAGCGCTCACTCGGACCAAACATGGCCTCGAGGCTGGCACGGGAAATGGTCGGCTCGTTCGCCATCAGCGCGTCGGCGAACTCCATCGGGTTCTCGACCCGCACGCAGCCATGGCTGAAGGCGCGAAGGTCGCGGGCGAACAGCGACTTCGAGGGCGTGTCGTGAAGGTAGACGTCGTGCTTGTTGGGGAACAGGAACTTGATCTGACCAAGGGCATTGCCGGGGCCCGGCCGCTGGCGCACCCGGAACGGGAAGTTCGAGGTGCTCACCATGCTCCAGTTGACCTGCCAGGGGCTCACCGGGGTGCCGTTGTAGAGCAGGTCCATGTTCTGGCTGTCGAGGTAAGCCGGGTTGCGCAGCACCGCCGGGGCGACCTCGCCGCGGATGATGGAGCTCGGCACGTTCCAGTAGGGGTTCACCACGACGTGGCGAATATTGTCCGAGAAGATCGGCGTCTGGTTCTTGACCGTGCCGACCACAACCCGTGTGGTGTATTCCTCGACGCCGTCGCGATTGATGCGCAGCCGGAACTCGGGAATGTTGACGAAGACGTGGAACTCGCCGAGATCCCGCGGCATCCAGCGCCAGCGCTCCATATTGGCGAGGATATCGGCGCGGGTGACGGGCAGGCCGCCGTTGAGGGCGGAGCGCGTGGCGGGACCGACAGCGCCATCGACGTCCAGCGCGTGGGCGATCTGGAAGGCCTTCACCGCCTCGACCAGCGTATCGTCATAGACAAGGCTGTCGCTGGCCGGCAGCTCGAGACGGGTGCGCAGCGTCGGCACGCGCGGATCGCTCATGCCGGAGCGCAGGGTGGGGCCTTCGGCGAGCTGCGGCGGACGGTTCGCGCCGCTCTCGTCGAAGGCGGCAAGCGCCTTCTTGAGCGCCAGGTACTGCGGGTGGGTCGGCTCGAGGGCAGCCAGCACCTTTTCCGGCTCATCCGAAGAGGCCAGCTCCATCAGCAAGGCCGTTTCATCGAGAGCCTTGGGGGCAATGTCGAGCAGCGGGTTCACTTTCCGCGGGTCGAGACGGCCGGTGTAGAGATGCGTCGCATAGCGCATGACGGCGGCGGAGAAGCGGGTCTCCAGGGCTGCCAGGCTGGCCGGATCTGCGCCGCTGGGAGCGAGGTCGAGTTCCGGCGTCAGGTAGTCGGCGGGATCGAGGCCCAGTTCGGCCGCTTCGCCGAACAGGCGCATGATGCGCTGCGCGCTCGCCGAAAACGCCACCTCGCCATCGCTGCCTTGATCGAGCCAGATGGGTTCGAAATGCCGGGCGCCATAGAAGAAATAGAGGTCCTGCGCCTCGCGATAGGCGGCGGTATCGCGCGCCGCGCTGTAGTAGGCGGCGGACAGGCCGGCCTTGATCGTGGCTGCCAACGGGGTTGCGGGTGGGGCGATCACCACCGGCGACACGGCCAACCCTGCCGCAAGCTCCTGGCCCGCAGCCGGCACAACCGGTGCGGTGCCGGCCAAGGCGGCAACAAGGCAGAGGACGAACCTGTTCATGAGCGCTCCCAGACACGAAAGCAGCCATGACGCCTGGCCGCCAACGCTTCCGAGCAATACTCTTGAAACCTTAACAGGAGCAATCACTCGCGAGACTGTGAGCCATGCGTGTGGCGCCGAAGCAACGCTGTTCATCGCCAATAAGACTTGTCAATTTTGCCAACAAGACGTGTCGTCTCCGCCAACAAGACGCGACCGATGTCGCGAACACGTTGAATTTGCGCAGCTTTATCTTGGATGGTCGGACCGTGGGATGAGGGTGTTCCATCCAACCATCGGCTACTTCGTGCGCCTGCACGCCGCCAATCTCGGCCATTCCGATGACCAAAATGGCGGACGCATCGAGGCTTGTCTTCGACTGCGGAGGACCAGCTTGTCCCGGAGGCTACTTCGCGCCCCATTCTGGACGTCCGAGAGCTCCTTGAGATTTGCTGAAAGCTGCCATTCCTGCCTCCGCCGTGATGTCCGTAGTGAGCAACCGGTCCCAACGCCTTACGAAGCTTCTGCGATCATCGCTATCGACACTTTCATTCCGGGAACCCGTACTGGCATCTTCGCGCCTTGCCGAGCCGGCGGATCAGACGGAAACCACCTTTGCCACTCTTCATTGGCGGCAGCGAAGTCATCTTCGTCGGCGAGTATGAGGGTGGCACTCACAGCCTGGGCCAAACTGCTTCCTGCCTCTTCCAGAATTGCAGCGATGTTGGTGAGGCATTGAGAGACCTGGGCTTGAATCGTTCCATCCACAATCTTTCCCGTAGCAGGATCAATTGGCGCGGTGCCGGAAACGAATACCAGCCCAGCGGCCTTCACCGCCTGGCTGTAGGTCGGAGGGGCGGCCGGAGCGGCAGTGCTGACGATGATCGTTCGCGACATGGGTGCTCCTGACGTGCAATGGGACGCCGGGGTATGGTTTTCTAACATTGGGCCCGCCTACCTCCGCTTGCAAGTATTCCCCTGACCTCAGCTGATAAGGACGGAGAGCACAGCGGCCGGCCCGAATGGGTCGGGTGCCGCCAGTCGGCAAAGCGCCCGTACAGACTTCCAGCGCTGCGAGCTCTGATTCCCGAAGCTGCCGTAGAACCGCTGCAGTAGCCGCTTCCTTGTTTGTGGCCCCCTCGACGAACAGAATGCCACAGGCGGGCGCCGTGCTGCTAGACACGACCGCTCAGCAATTGCCTTTGCGTGGACCTCATCGTCAACTTTCCGAGCGACGCAGTTCGGCTAGGTCGGCAACCTCTTTCAAGAGCTTTTGCAACGCTCGCATTCGCTCTGAATCTATGGCCAAGGACAGGCGCTCGTAGATGCGCTGCATCTCAGGCAGAGCTTCCTGCATGAAGTCCCTGCCAGCAGAAGAGATGGAGATCAACACACGCCGGCCATCGGTGGGGTGACGCGCGATCGCGATAAGTCCCCGCTCCTCAAGCACTTTGATCATGCGGGTAAGGCTGGGAGCCATCACGGCCGACACCTGCGCCAGCTCTAAGGCTTCCATCTCGCCGCCTTCGTAGAGGCTGCGCAAGACGCGCCACTGAGTCTCAGAAACACCCCGAGCGCTGAGCATTGGACGGAAATGCTGCATCAGTGCTTCACGCGCGCGCAACAGCTGAATGGTTAGCGATTCCTGCTCTGCAGATGCGTGCCCCTGTCGTTCTGAAGTCAATCGCCCCCCCCCCTCAACCTGGCATGATGCTGATACGGGCCGCTAGCCACACGCGCAAGCGTATTGACACCCCGTCGCAAATATACTTAACCTGTTAATTATATCGCTGTCGATGGTCAACCGCAACGAGGCGATAGAGGCAAGACGCGCCAAGCGCGATCGGAGGAAAAATGAAAATCACGCTCAAATCCCTGCTCGGTGGGGCGGCCGTGGCTACCCTTGCAACGGTATCGGTCCTGGCGCAGGACGCCGGCAATCTCACACTCGGCTTTCCCGGCGGCGTCGGCCCTACCGACATTCCCGCCATCCTGGCGCTCCAGGAACTAGAGGCGCAGGGCTGGACTACGAACTACATCGAGTTCGATTCGCCTGACATCCAGACGCAGGCGCTGCTCAACGGTGACATTCAGGTCGCCTCGATGGGCCCCGCCACTGTGTTCGCCGCCAACATTGCCGGCGCCGACCTGCGTATCGTGTCGAACAACAACAGCATTGACTTCATCGTGTTGGCCAAGACCGGCATCGAAGAGTGTGCTGATCTAGACGGCGAGATCGTCGCCTATCACTCCACCGGCAGCACCACCACCGCGCACCTCTACCGCTACATCGCCGACAACTGCCCCGAAATCACCCCGAACTACATGGTTCTCTCGGGTTCGGCCAACCGCGCAGCAGCTCTGCTGAACGGGCAGATCGCCGGCACCATCGTGCGCATGGAAGACTGGATCGCTGCGACCGGTGGCGAAGACGAGCGCGCCAAGATCCTGGCTCTGCTCGCCGAGACCCAGTCCACTCTGCTCACCCAGACCATCGTCGTCAGCGCCAAGAACGTTGAAGCCGAGCGCGGTGAAGTGGAAGCCTTTGTCGACGCTCTGCATGCCCAGTTCGCCAAGGTCTACGAAGACCCGGCCGCCTATGCTGAACTCGCTGCTCCGTACCTCGACGGTGCAAGCGTCGAGACTGTCGCTGCCGTGTACGGCGCGCTGGTTGAGTCCGAGCTCTTCCCGAAGGAAAAGGCTCTCAGCCCTGACCAGATCGCAGACACCATCGCTTTCTACGAAGAAGCTGGCCGCGCCGAGCCGGGTGCCCTGACGCCCGAGAACGTCGCCGACTTCACGCTCGCGGATCGGTAATAGCATGGCGGGTTCGATCTCTCCGGCGGTGGGTACCGGACCCGCCGTCTCCGGCAAGCCGATTCACATTCTCAACCTGCGCAAGGATCTAACCGGCCCGCAGGCTCTGGTGGTCCGTATTCTTGCGCTGGTAGTATTTGCCGTTCTCTGGCAGTTCGCGGCTGAGGCTGCGGACTCTATTCTGATCCCGACCTTCACCGAGACCATGGAGGCCATCTACCAGACGGCCTTTGTGACGGGTGAGATCTGGCCGGCGCTCTGGGTCAGCAATCTGCCGCTCATCATCGGTTTTGCCGTGAGCGTCCTGATCTCCGTCCCACTCGGGCTCGCCATGGCCCGTTGGAAGGCGATCGATGCGGCGCTGAGCCCAGTGATTGCTCTTGCGTTGGCCCTTCCAATCGCGCCGCTGATCCCGGTCGTACTGGTTGCCCTTGGCATGGGCATGACGCCTAAGGTCGTCATCATTGTTCTGTTCTCGTGGGTCTTCATCGCCACCAACGTGCGTGCTGGTGCCCGCCGGGTGGATAAGAGCCTGGTAGAAATGGCGCAGAGCTATGGCGCCACTGAAGGCCAGGTCTGGTGGCGCATTCTCATCCCGGGCGCCATTCCCGCAGTGTTTGCGGGTCTGCGCATTGGTCTTGGCCGCGCCTTCGCCGGCATGGTGATCGTCGAACTGATCATGCTGCCCATCGGTATCGGGGCGCTGTTGCTGGACTATCGCGGCGATTTCAAAGCCGGACTGCTCTACGCCACCACCATTCTCGTCATGGTCGAGGCCGTCATCCTTGCGCTGCTGATGCAGGCGCTGGAACGCCGCCTCATTCAATGGAAATAATAATGTCCATCATCTCCGTCTCCGACCTGACTCACCAGTACGCCGTAGAAGGCCGCGAGAAGACGCTGGCGCTCTCGAACGTCAATCTTGAGATCAAAAAGAACGAATTCGTTACGCTGCTTGGCCCCTCGGGCTGCGGCAAGACCACTCTGATGCGCGCCATCGGCGGCCTTGTGAGCCCCACGCAGGGCACCATCACCGTTAATGGCAAGAAGGTCGACGGTCCGAACCAGGACAGCGCCATCGTGTTTCAGAGCTTTGCTCTGATGCCCTGGGCGAGCGTCTTGCAGAACGTGACCTTCGGCCTCGAAATGCGCGGTGTTGGCAACAAGACCGAGCGCGAGCACAAGGCCATGGCAGCCATTGCCCAGGTCGGCCTCAAGGGCTTTGAGAACAAGCTGCCCAAGGAACTCTCGGGCGGTATGCAGCAGCGCGTTGGTCTTGCTCGTGCGCTGGTGGTCTCCACGCCCGTTCTGCTCATGGACGAGCCCTTCGGCGCTCTCGACCAGCAGACCCGCCGTTACATGCAGGAAGAACTGCTGCGCATCTGGCAGGAAGACCAGCGCACCGTGGTCTTCGTGACCCACGACATGGAAGAGGCCATCATGCTGGCCGACAAGGTCGTGCTGATGTCGGCTCGTCCCGGTCGTATCGAGGAAGTCATCGACGTGACCTTCCCGCGTCCGCGCGATCCCGATGCCGTCGAACGTCTGCCCGAATTCGTGGAACTCAAGGAGCATCTCTGGCGCCGTCTGCGACAGGCGCACGAGCTGAACGCGGCATGACCATGAGCTCAGTGGCAATTCAGGGCGATAGCCCGACGGCCGGCTTCGTCCGAGTCATACGCAACATCACCGCGAACTGGATGGGCATGATTGTCATCGCCCTGATCTGGGAAGTCGCCGGGCAGATCTTCCAGCAGCCTTGGCTGCCGCCGCTGTCCCGCGTCTTGACGCGGATGGTGGAGCTGTTCACCACGGGCGGTCTGTCCCAGCACCTCGTGGCCAGCCTATCTTCGCTCGCCATCGGCTTTGCCATCGCCTTGGCGATCGGCCTTGTGGTTGGCGTGCTGATGGGCCTGTTCAACACGATCTATACGGCCCTCGACGTCTATGTGAATGCCATGCTGTTCACACCGGGCCTGATCTTCGCACCAATCCTGTTTGCGATTTTTGGCCTCTCGGACGCGACGCGTATCAGTGTCGTGGTGATCTATGCGGTGTTCATCATCATCATCAACACCGCCGCCGCTGTCCGAAACGTGGACCGACCGCTGATCGAAATGGCTGCATCCTATGGTGCAAACCGTCGTACGACAGTGTTCCGCATCGTCCTGCCCGATGCCTTCCCGCTGATCATTGCGGGTCTCCGCATGGGGGCCGGTCGTGCCGTCAAGGGCATGGTCAACGGTGAGATGTTCATCGCGCTGATCGGCATCGGCGGTCAGGCAGCCCGTTACGGCAAACAGTTCGACTTCACGTCGGTCTGGGCCATCTCGGTGTTCATCATGATCCTCGCCGTTGTCATCAACCAGGTCGTGACCTGGATTGAGAAGCGGCTGACAGCCTGGGTCGACTAGTTCGATCCCTCGGAGAGCGCCGCGCCCCTACGGCGATCTCCATTCCCAATCCCTTTGAATTCTTTTGGATGGAGCGGAGCCATGCCGCATCTGACGGTGGAGTATTCTGCCAATCTGGACGGTTCGGTTGATTTCAACGCGCTGTGCCGGGAGCTCCTTCAGGCTCTGTTGGACAGCGGTCTGGTTGAACGCGGCGCACCGCGTGTTCGCGCCATCCGATGCGATGCCTATGCCATCGCCGATGAACTTCCAGAGAACAGCTTCATCGACATGTCTTTGCGCCTGGGTGCCGGTCGCAGCCAGGACGAAAAACGAAATCTGGGAGAGGCGCTGATCGCCGCCGCCCGACCGCTTCTTGCCGACCAGTTCGCGCAGCCGCACTTCGCCCTGTCGCTTGAAGTGCGCGAGATCGATCCGGACCTGAGCTGGAAGCTCAATACCATGCATGCGCGCCTGCGCGCTCAATAACGGAATGAGACGATGAGCGACCTTCAAACCAATCTTGCCAAGGCTCAGGCCTACCTCGCCCGTTTCCAGCAGGATGGTGTGCTGAACCATATCGCCGGCAAGGCCATGCCTGCTTTGGATGGCACCACGTTCGAAAGCATCTCCCCGGTTGACCTCAAGCCGCTGGCGCGCGTCGCGCACGGCAAGGCCGGCGATATCGATCTTGCGGCCAAGGCTGCCAAGGA
Organism: Devosia albogilva; assembly: GCF_042685625.1. Classification (NCBI taxonomy): domain Bacteria; kingdom Pseudomonadati; phylum Pseudomonadota; class Alphaproteobacteria; order Hyphomicrobiales; family Devosiaceae; genus Devosia; species Devosia albogilva. The sequence continues at coordinate 1,224,580 of NZ_JBHUNP010000001.1, read as the reverse complement.
GGCCTTCCCGGCCTGGGCTGCCATGAGCGGCAAGGCACGTCGCGCCACCCTTCACAAGATCGCCGACGCCATCGTGGCGCGCGCCGAAGAGATCGCCTTCGTCGAATGCATGGACACGGGGCAGACGTTGCGGTTCATGGAAAAGGCCGCCCTGCGCGGCGCGGAGAACTTCCGTTTCTTTGCCGACAAGGCACCCGAAGCGCGTGATGGCAAGTCCTTGCAGGGTCCGGGCCAGGTCAACATGACCACCCGTCACCCGATCGGTCCGGTGGGCGTTATCACGCCCTGGAACACCCCGTTCATGCTCTCGACCTGGAAGATTGCGCCGGCGCTCGCCGCTGGCTGCACCGTGGTCCACAAGCCGGCTGAATTCTCGCCGCTGACCGCGCGTCTGCTGGTCGAAATCGCGGAAGAGGCCGGTCTGCCGCCAGGCGTGTGGAACCTCGTCAACGGTCTGGGCGAAGATGCGGGCAAGTCCCTCACCGAGCACCCCGATATCAAGGCCATCGGCTTTGTCGGCGAAAGCCGCACCGGCTCGATGATCATGAAGCAGGGCGCCGATACGCTTAAGCGTGTTCACTTTGAACTCGGCGGCAAGAACCCTGTCGTGGTCTTTGCTGATGCCGATCTCGATCGCGCTGCCGACGCTGCCGCCTTCATGATCTACTCGCTTAACGGCGAGCGCTGCACCTCTTCCTCCCGCCTCCTCGTCGAAGAGAGCATCTACGAACGCTTCACCGCCATGGTTGCCGACCGCGCCAGCCGCATCAAGGTCGGGCACCCGCTCGATCCTGAATCCGTGGTTGGCCCGCTGATCCACCCGGTGCACGAGAAAAAGGTGCTCGAATATATCGACATCGCGCAGGGCGAGGGCGCCACGCTTGCTGCCGGCGGCGCGAAGTATGAAGGTCCGGGCGGGGGTTGCTATGTTTCGCCCACGCTCTTCACCAATGTGCGCAACGACATGCGCATCGCGCAGGAAGAAGTATTCGGTCCGGTTCTCTCGGCCATTCCGTTCAGGGACGAGGCCGACGCGCTGGCCATCGCCAACGACGTTCAGTACGGCCTTGCCGGCTATCTCTGGACCTCCGACGTCACTCGGGCCTTCCGCTTCTCTGACGGGCTGCAGGCTGGCATGGTCTGGGTTAATTCCGAAAACTCCCGTCACCTTCCAGCGCCGTTTGGCGGCGTAAAGAGCTCGGGCATTGGCCGTGACGGCGGCGACTGGTCGTTCGATTTCTACATGGAAACCAAGAACATCGCCTTCGCTACGATCCCGCATGCCATTCCCAAGCTGGCGAAGTAGCCATGTTGCCGGAGCTCAAGGATTCAATGCTGCTGCGTCAGGCGGCCTACCTGTCTGGCGAATGGATCGAGGCCGAGGGTCGTAAGTGTCTCCCGGTGACCAATCCGGCCACCGGCGAGACCATCGGCTACGTGCCCGACCTGGGCGTCGAAGACACCCGCCGCGCCATCGAGGCCGCCGAAGTGGCGCGCAAGAGCTGGGCGGCGCGTACCGCCAAGCAGCGCGCCGATCTCCTGCGCGCTTGGTTTAACCTCATGATCGAGAACCGCGACGACCTCGCGGCGATCCTGACGGCTGAACAGGGCAAGCCGCTCACTGAAGCCAAGGGAGAGATCACCTATGGCGCCAGCTTCATCGAGTGGTTTGCCGAGGAAGCCCGGCGCATCAATGGCGACATCATTCCCGGCCACCAGCCGGACAAGCGCATCATGGTGCTCAAGCAGCCCATCGGTGTCGTCGCCGCGATCACGCCCTGGAACTTCCCCAATGCAATGATCACCCGCAAGGTCGGGCCGGCTCTGGCAGCAGGCTGTGCCATGGTGCTCAAGCCCGCCAGCCAGACGCCGTTCTCGGCCATCGCCCTTGCCGTCCTCGCCGAGCGCGCCGGCATTCCGGCAGGTCTTTTCAGCATCGTCACCGGCTCGGCCCGTGTCATCGGCGGCGAAATGACGGCCAATGCGCTGGTCCGCAAACTGACCTTCACCGGATCCACCGAGGTCGGCGCTGAGCTCTATCGCCAGTGTGCCCCCACCATCAAGAAGCTGGGGCTGGAATTGGGCGGCAATGCCCCCTTCATCGTCTTTGACGATGCCGATATCGACGCGGCTGTCGAAGGTGCGCTCATCGCCAAGTTTCGCAACAATGGCCAGACGTGCGTCTGCGCCAACCGGCTCTATGTTCAGGACAAGGTCTACGACGCCTTTGCCGAAAAGCTCGCAAAGGCCGTGGCCGGCCTCAGCGTCGGCAATGGCTTTGACGAAGGCGTCGTGCTGGGCCCGCTGATCGACCACAAGGCTGTCGACAAGGTCGAGGAGCATATCAGTGATGCCGTGGCCAAGGGCGGTGCCATTGTCACCGGCGGCAAACGTCACGCGCTGGGCGGGACTTTCTTTGAGCCCACCGTCATCACTGGCGTAACGCCCGAAATGGCCGTCGCGCGCGAGGAGACCTTTGGGCCTGTGGCGCCGCTGTTTCGGTTTACCGACGAAGCCGATGTCATCGCCCAGGCGAACGACACTGAATTCGGCCTCGCCTCATACTTCTATGCGCGCGACCTCTCGCGTGTGTGGCGTGTGGCCGAGGCGCTCGAATACGGCATGGTCGGGGTCAATACGGGCCTGATTTCTACGGCTGAAGCCCCGTTTGGTGGCGTGAAATCCTCCGGCCTAGGCCGTGAGGGCTCGCGGTATGGCATCGAGGACTTCATCGAACTTAAATATGTATGCTTGGGAGGCATCGAGGCATGACAACGCATTCCCGTCTCGCCACAGTCACGGCAGCCAGCGCGACCCGCTATGGTCTTGTTCTCGACAACGGTTTTGTCGATCTCTCCGCCCGCCACGGTTCGGTCTGGCCGACGCTGCGAGCGGCCATCGAAGCGGGCGCATTGCAGACCCTTTCCGAAAAGGGCGCTGCTCTTGCACCCGACTACAGCCTCGACGAGATCACTTATGAGATCCCGGTCCCAAACGCCGAGAAGATCATCTGCGTTGGCGTGAACTATCCCGACCGCAACGAGGAATATAAGGATGGCCAGGCAGCTCCGCCTAACCCATCGCTGTTCCCCCGCTTTGCCCGCTCATTCGTCGGCCACGGCGTTGCGCTGAACCGGCCCCCGGAATCCGCGCAACTGGACTATGAAGGCGAGATTGTTCTCGTCGTCGGGAAGGGCGGTCGTCGGATCCCCGAAGCGCAGGCGCTCGACCATATCGCCGCGCTGACACTGTGCAACGAAGGCACCATACGCGACTGGGTTCGCCACGCGAAGTTCAACGTCACCCAAGGCAAGAATTTCGACGGCACCGGCTCGATCGGCCCATGGCTGGTACCCTACGTGAACGAGGCGCAGATTGCCGACATTGGTTTTGAAACGCGCGTGAATGGCGAGGTCCGTCAGTCCGACCGTACCAGCCGCATGATCTTCCCCTTCCGCAAACTCATTGCGTATATCTCCACCTTCACCACCTTGGTACCGGGCGATGTCCTCATCACCGGCACGCCGACGGGTGCTGGCGCCCGGTTCGATCCGCCTATCTGGCTTCAGCCTGGCGACGTGGTTGATGTTGAAGCCGAGGGCGTCGGCACTCTGCGCAATACCGTTGCCGACGAGGCGCTCAAATGAGCCTCAGTGCCGCCCAAGTTCGCGAACTTGCTGAAAAACTGTTCGAGGCTGAACGGACCGGAGTGCAGACCCCGGTGCTGAGCCAGTCCTATCCCGATGCTGGAATGGACGAAGCTTATGCCGTTCAGGCGGAGCTCGTCGCGCTCAAGCTCGCTACTGGCCGTGAGACACGAGGCTGGAAGATCGGCCTCACTTCAAAGGCCATGCAGTACGCGCTCAACATCGACATCCCTGACTCGGGCGTGCTGCTGGATGACATGTTCTTCCCAGACAGTGCCACCATCCCGTCTGGCCGCTTCATCCAGCCGCGCGTTGAGGCGGAAATCGCCTTTGTGATGAAGTCGGGGCTCTCGGGTCCGAATGCAACGATCTTCGACGTTCTCAACGCAACGGACTATGTCGTGCCCTCGCTCGAAATCCTCGACACGCGGGTGCAACGCATTGACAAGGAAACGGGCAGGGCGCGAACCATTTTCGACACCATCGCAGACAATGCCGCCAACGCCGGTATTGTGACGGGCGGTCGCCCGATGCGCCCCGACGCCGTAGACCTGCGCTGGATCGGCGCCATTGTCTCCCGCAATGGGCAGGTGGAAGAGACTGGCCTGGGCGCTGGCGTGCTCAATCATCCGGCTGCGGGGGTGGCCTGGCTTGCCAATCGGCTTTCGAGCTATGGTGCCGCCATCAAGGCCGGAGAAGTCGTGCTGTCTGGATCCTTTATCCGGCCCATCGAAGCAGGTCACGGCGACACCATCATCGCTGATTTCGGCCCGATGGGTGCGGTCTCAGTCTTCTTTGAATAGGTACATCATGCCCGTAGCATCCAACCCATTGAAGAAGGCGCTGGCGGAGCGGCGGCTACAGCTTGGTCTCTGGCTGGGCCTGCCCACCGCGACCACTGCTGAACTCTGCGGCGGTGCCGGCTTTGACTGGTTGCTGGTCGACGGCGAGCATGCCCCTTTCGACATCCCTACCATCGCCGCACAACTGCGCGCTCTGGAGGCGTCTACCAGCCATGCCGTCGTGCGCCCGCCGATCGGTGAGACCTGGATTATCAAGCAGTTGCTCGACATTGGGGCGCAAAGCCTGCTCGTGCCCATGGTGGAAAGCGCGGAACAAGCGCGGGCACTGGTCAGCGCAACCCGCTATCCCCCTCGCGGTATCCGCGGGGTCGGTGCGGCACTCGCCCGCGCGAGCAGCTACAATCGCGTGGGTGACTACCTCGCCACAGCCGACAATGAGATTTGCCTCCTCGTTCAGGTTGAAACGCTGAAAGGCTTGGCCAACATAGAAGAGATTGCCGGCATCGAAGGGGTCGATGGCATCTTCATCGGGCCATCAGACCTCGCCGCAGACATGGGCCATTTGGGCAATCCCGGCCACCCCAAGGTTCAGGAGGCAGTGCGCTCGGGGCTGGAGCGCATCATCGGCTCCCGCCAGGCTGCCGGCATTCTGACCGCAGACGAGACGCTTGCGCAGAGTTACATAGACCTCGGTGCAACGTTCGTTGCCGTTGGCACAGACGTAACGTTGCTTAGTCGAGCAACGGCCGAGCTCGCGGCGCGATTTCAGAATAAGCGCCAAAGCTCCACGGCTACCCAAGGCTACTAGTACCCCCTTGGCGGCAGGCGGAGCGATATTCTGTATCGTAACCGACCGCAACGCGCCCCATCCCGGCCATTGGAGCGGCAATCGCGAACTCCCAAAAGCGGACGTTGGCGCCCAGCCCAACGAATGACCAGACTGGGGGTGGACAGCGGACAGGCAGCTTTCAGGCCGTTATTGATAGATTGGCCACGCGGCCATTGGCCAGCAGGAAGACCACAGAGAGCGGCAATCAAGCCACTGCGAACTCGTAGATAAGCCAGTCTTCGCCGTCGAAGTGGTGCGGGTACGAATTGGGCGAGTGAGATGCGACGACTTTGCTCCAAAACTCACTAGCCCCGCCATTCTTCTCGATGACTCCAAGTTGCCATGGCCCTCGGTGGCGCTCGACGATTTGTCGGAAGGCTTCAGACCCCACACCCTTACCACGATAGGCCTTGAGCACGAAGAACTCAGCCATAAAATAACGATTGGGAGCATCGGAGATCGGGCTGCCATCGACTACAAAAGCAAAGCCTGCCAGTTCTGACTTCCTAAAAATCAAGTAGGGATGCTGCCAAAATCGCTCGAAGAAGTCGTACTCAAATCGCCCGTCACGACCCACCGGAAATGGAAGGTCTTCGGTCATGTCGTAGAGGTAGAGTTGAATTAGGTTGGCTATAACTGCCTTGTCGCTGGCTACCGCCTCAACGACCGATACGCTTTGACTTTCTCTCATTCAGGTCTCCTCAACCGAACGATGCATGGGCGTCAGCTTCTGGGCAAGTCATGCCATTAGGCAAAAGACCGCAATGGGGTCGGCAGGTGCCATCGTCCAATCCGAGGCTCAACGGCAGCTATTCTGAGGCTGCCGCCTGAAAGCTGCCGGTCTGCTGTCGGCCCCCCCTTGGCCCCCTCGCCGACGCAAGAACTAGGCAGGTCTCGGGACGACAGCTTTCCGAAGCCTTTGTCTTCAGCTCCCAGCGCCTCGATCTACAGTTGTCGCTGTCTAGGGCTTCTTCACCTGCAGTTTTGCCTGTTCGAGGGACCAGTATTCCATGTCGAACAGGTCGGCTTCGTCGAGGGGGCGGAACGTGCCGTAGCGCTCGGCGGCGTGGACGATGCGACAGGTTTGTTCAGCAAGGTCAGCCGCAATGCCCGCAGCTTTGGCGCCCTTGGCGATGCCGGCGACGCCGTGGCCGCGAACCAGCACCACACGCGGGAGCGGGTCGAGTATGGTCTTGGGCTCGCTCGCACGTGCGGCGTTGCGCTCGAAATAGGCGGTGTACTTGTCGGCATAGGCATCGAGGGCCGCAGCCATTTCCGCATCGGTGGCGCTGGCTTCCAGGATCAGCGGGAAGGGCTTGATGCGGATGACGTGATCTGGAGTTGCGGTGCCGCGATGGGCGACCTCATCTAGGTTCGGCAGCGCCAGGTAGTCGCGAATGGCGGGTGTGGAGCGGAAGTCCCAGACGTGGGCGTCACCGCCGGCGCGTCGATCAAGCTCGCGCTTTAGCATGTCGAGCAGGGCTGCGGGCGCCTCGCGGTCGGTGGCCTGCGGAGCCGCTAGCGACGCGCCGGTGCGGGCGAGTTCGGCCTCGGCGATGGTCACGAAGTCGATCATCAACTCGTAGGACGTCCGAGCATCGGGGCCGAAGGTGAAGAGGCCATGGTTTTCGAGCCAGAGGCCTTCGCAGCTTGGATGTGCGTCGTAGATGCGCGCCCCTTCCATCGAGAGATCGTAGCCGGGCATGACATAGGGCACGAAGGCGACCCGATTCCCGTAGAGGGCCGCGACGCGGTCGCGCATGTCGGCTTGGTTGGCAAGCGCCAATACGGCGCTGGAATGGGTATGGTCGACGAAGGCGTGGTCGATGAAGGCGTGAAGCAGCGCCTCGACCGAGGGATTAGGCGCGGCGGGATCGACCAGGTTCTGCCGCAGCAGCGCGACCATCTCCGGATCGGTTAGAGCCGGACCGTCGCGGGAGGCGAGGAGGGCGGCAAGGCGAACGGCGGGAAGCCCGGGCGCGGCGATGGTGTCGAGGTCCCAGCCGCTGCCCTTGATGTGCATCAGGGGCTCGCCGTCGCCGCCGGTCACCTTGACCGAGGTGTTGCCGCCGCCGTGGAGCACCAGGTCAGGGTCCTGGCCGATCAGTTTCGAAGTGTAGATGCGCAGGCCCAACTGGGGATCGAGCTCGTCACGGCGAGCCTCTTCGGCATAGGAGTGGGCATCGGCGTCGCGCCAGCGGCTGAGCATGGGACTGTCCTTGCGTGAAATGGGCCGCCCCCGAAGGGACGGCCCGGTCGTCATGTCGAGCTCCGACTAGAAGTCGAAGTCGTTGATGTTGTCGGCGGTGAACACGGTGCGCTCGGGCAGCAGGATGATGCCGTTGCCCTCGGCCTCGTAGTCGTAGCCCTGAACGGAGTTCGGCTCGACGGTGATGGTGCCGATGCCAGGCACGTCGAGGCTGTCGCCCACGTTGAGCGGGCCTTCCTTGAGAACGTGCGCGGCAACATGCACCGACAGGGCGCCCTGATCGGTGACGTCCCACAGGCCGAAGCGCTTGATGGTTCCGCGCTCGACATAGGGCCGCATCACGTTCGGTGTAGAGAAGCCGACAATCGTCACGTCATCGCGGCCGAGGTTCTCGGCTGCCTGGGCGGCAGCGGGGAGCGCGTTGGCGTCGGGCGCGAGGATGGCGTCGAGATCGGGATAGGCCTGCAGGATGCTCTCGGCGGTCTGCAGCGACTGCTGGGCATCATTGTAGCCGTACTGAGTGGTGACGATCTCCCAGCCGGGGTGATCGGCTTCGATCTTGGCCTTGGCGGCCGCAACCCAGGCGTTCTGATCGGTCACCGTCGGGCTCGAATAGAAGAACGCGATCTTGGCGTTCTCCTTGGTCACGTCGACTTCGGCCATTTCGACCAGCATGCCGCCGAGCTGCTCGGGCGTACCTTGGTTGATGTAGTAGCTGCGGCACTTGGGATCGACGTCGCTGTCCCAGGTCATCACAAGCACGTCGCGCTGCTTGGCCCGCTCCAGCGCAGGGCAGAGGCCGTCGGGCGACACCGACGACACGATGATGGCGTCATAGCCCTGGTTCACGAAGTTGTTGATGAACTGGACCTGTCCGGAGACGCTCGGTTCGGTCGGGCCGTCATAAGTGACGTTGATGCCCAGTTCCTCGCCGGCAGCCGTGGCGCCGGCACCGCCGCTGGTGAAGAAGCCCACGCCGACGAGCTTCGGGATAAAGGCGATTTCCTGCGCGCTGGCAGCGGTCACGCCCAGGATCGCGGTCATGGCCGTAGCGCCGACTGCGATCGATCTTAGGGTCTTAAGCACTAGTCTTCTCCTCCACGATGAGCTGCGGCGCTGCCGTTCTGGCACTTCTCCCCGCAGCGATGAAATTGGCCATCAAGGCGCCTCCCTGGCGCAGCGCGACCACGACAACCAGCAAGCCTCCCGAAAGAGCGCTGGAAACCTGACTGGACACTCCAGCCATCTGCAAACCCTGCTGCAGGAAACCGATGATGAAGACCGCGATCAGGGTGCCGAGCACCGATCCCTGGCCGCCATAGATGGACGCGCCGCCCAGCACTGCGACCGTGATCGCCGGCAAGAGGGAGGTGGTGCCGAGGTCGACGCGGGCGGAGCCGAAATAGGCCGACAGCATCAGCCCGGCGATAGCCGCCCCGAGGCCCATCATCACATAGGTGGCGAACTGCACCCGCCCGACCGCGATGCCGGAATAGCGGGAGGCGTTCTCGGACTGGCCGACCAGGTAGACGCCGCGTCCGAAGCGCGTGACGTGGAGCGCGACGACGAAGAACACCGCCAGCGCGGCGAACAGCCAGAGCATTGCCGGCAGGCCGAACAGTTCGAGATAACCGAAGCTGGTAAACTCGCCCGGGAAGTTGCCGATGCCCTCGTAGCCGCCGGCACCCACGGCGCCCGACAGGACGGTTGCCGTGCCGCCGAACAGGTACATGGTCCCTAGCGTCACGACGAGAGGCTGAATGCGCGACACATGGATCACGGTCGCATTGAACGCGCCGGCGGCGCCGCCGGTGGCGAGGGCAAGCGCCAGCGACAGCGGCAGCGGCACGCCGAAGAAGTTGGCGACGCCAAAGACAATGGCGCACAGGCCCACCAGCGAGGCGAACGAGACGTCGATGCCGCCGCTGATGATCACCAGGGTCAGCGGCAGCGCCAGGATGCCGATGTGGACGAAGTCGGACGTGCCGTAGATGAGGTTGGAGGGGTTGAGGAACCGGGGGTTGATGATCCCGAAGACCGCAAGCTCGAGGATGAGCACCAGCACCAGGACCACTTCCCAGCTGGAGAAGAAGCGCTTCATTTCCGGGACTCCGGGTTGGCCGAGGGCGTCGCCGCGTGGTGGGTGCTGGCGTAGCGCTTGGCGCGGATGCGGGCATTGACCGCCATCCGCACCCGCCCGTCGACAAAGATCACGAGCAGCAGGATGGCGCCGGCAATGAAGTCGTTCCAGAAGGCGGGGATGCGCAGGAAGACGAGTGCGCTGTCGATCGCGGTGAGGAAGATGACGGCGACGAAGACGCCGACCGCCGAGCCGACACCGCCGAGGAGGCTGACGCCGCCGAGCACGTTGGCAGCGATGGCCTTGAGTTCGATGCCGCTGCCGGCCTGGTTGGGAATGAAGCCGATCTGGGCGGCAAAGACGATGCCGGCGAGGGCAGCGCAGATGCCAGCCGCGACGAAGGCGAGGAACTCGATGGTGCGGACGGGAATGCCCAGGTGACGGGCCGCCTCGCGATTATCGCCCACGGCAAAGAGGAAGCCGCCGCGCCGGGTATGCCGCAGGAAGAACCAGAGCAGCGCAAACACCGCCAGGACCAGCAGCGTCAGGACGGAGCCGCCCCAGCCAAGATCGCCCGCCAGCGCCTTGATGCTTTGCGGCAGGGCTTCGATCCACCGGCCGCCGGTCATGGTCAGCATCAGGCCGCGGAACAGGCCGAGCGTTCCCAGCGTCGCAACGATGGACGGCACACGGAAGCCGGCGACCAGCAGGCCGTTCACCGCTCCGGCCAGTGCACCCGTCGCCACACAGAGGGCGATTGCGACGGGCAGCGCCATCCCGGCAGTTAGGGCCAGACCCAGCACCGCCGCCGACAATCCCAGCACGGAACCACTCGATACATCAATGTTACGAGTGATGATCACCAACATAGTGCCGGCAGAAACCAGCAGCAGCACGAGGCTGTTGGCGACGACCACGGAGACCGTTTTGGCCGAAAGGAAACCTGGAGCGGCGATACCGACCACGAGGAAGATGGCGACCGTGATGATCAGGAGCGTGGCGATGCGGTTGCGGGCGAAGAATTCAAACAAGGCTGACCTCCTGAACCCCGAAGGCCAACTGCCCGATGGCTTCGACCGGGGAACCGCCGGGCAGTTCGCCGGCGAGACTGCCGAAAGCCATGACCAGGATACGGTCGGCGAGTTGCACCACTTCGTCGAAATCTGAGGAGATCAGCAGCACCGCCACACCTTCGCGGGCGAGATTGCGGATGATGGCATAGATGTCGTTGCGGGCTGCGACGTCGACGCCGCGCGTCGGCTCGTCGAGGATGAGCACACGCGGCTTGGCGGCAAGGCACTTGGCCAACAGCACCTTCTGCTGGTTGCCGCCCGAAAGGCGCCCGGCCGATTGTCCCGGGCCCTCGCACTTGATGCCCATGGCCTCACGGAATTCGCCGAACATCTGGCGTTCGTGTGCCGGCCGCAGCATGAACGGCTGCCGATGCATGATGTAGGAAGAGGCGTTCCAATAGAGGGGCGCTTCGAGGAACAGTCCGTATTGCTGACGGTCCTCCGGCAGGTAGACGAGGCCGCGGTCGATGCATCGGCGTGGGGAGGGCTGCGACAGTTCGGCGCCGTCGAGCGCTACCGCGCCGCCATGCACGGGACGAAGGCCGAAGATGGTCTCGGCGAGTTCGGTGCGACCAGCGCCGACCACACCGGCGAGGCCGACGATCTCGCCCGCACGAATGGCGAAGGAGATACGCTGGAAGCCTTCGCCGGACAGGTCGCTGAGCTGCAGCCGCACTTCTTCGGTGCCCGAGGAGGCAACCGGCGCCGGAGCGGCCACGGCCTGCGTGGTGCGGGTCATTGCCGCCACGATCTCGCTGTCGGTGTAGTCGGCGATCGGGCCGCTCAACACTGTCGCGCCGTCGCGCAGCACCGAAATGTCATCGCAGATCTCGCGGATTTCCCGCAGCTTGTGCGAGATGAAGAAGATGCCCACCTGCTCGCGCGCCAGGTCGCGCATCCGCTTGAACAGGGCGGCGACCTCGTGTGGCGTCAGCGCGGACGTCGGTTCGTCGAGGATGAGGATCTTGGAGTTGCGGATCAGCCCGCGCAGGATTTCGACGATCTGACGATCGGCGACTTCAAGCGTCGCTGCCTGGGAGTCGAGGTCAAGCTTGACCTCGAGTTGGCTTAGCAGGCTCTCCACCCGCGGGCGCAGTTGCGCTGGCGACCGATCCAGACCCATGCAGATGTTCTGCAGCACGGTCTGGTTCCCAAAGATGTGCGCTTCCTGCGGGACGAGGTAGATGCCGAGCCGCTGCGCCTTGGCGGCGGACGGGCGGTCCATAACTGTTCCATCGACGGTGATGGTCCCCTGGTTGGGGACGACCAGACCGGCGATGATCTTCATGAGGGTGGACTTGCCGGCGCCGTTGCCACCGAGGAGGGCGTGGATCTGCCCGGCACGCAGCGAGATCGATACGCCTTTCAGCACGGCCGCGGCGCCATACCGTTTCCAGACGTCACGAACGTCGATTAGCGGGCGCGCAGCGCTGACCATGGACATCGTCCTCCTCCTCATCAAGCCATCATATCAAATGCACAGCGTCAATGCATTTGTTCACTATGACTGCTCCTCTGGTGGGTCGTCCCGCCGCGAACGGCGCTACAACAGCCATATGAACGCGCTTGACGCGAACATTTGTAGCTGAAAGATTGCATGTGATCAGAGGAGGGGGCCTGTGAACGATCAACTGTCCGAGGCTGACAGCGAAGAGGAAGTGTTGGCCCGCGTCGCGTGGTACTACTACCATGACGGCCTTACCCAGAACGAGATCGGGGACCGGCTGAACCTCAACCGGATCAAGGTCTCGCGCCTTCTGGAACAGGGCCGGCGGACCGGTGTGATCGACGTTAAGATCAACTCCCGCTATCAGGGTTGCCTTATGCTGGAAGACGGGCTGCGGCGGCACTATGACCTCGCCGATGCCTGCGTCGTTCCTGCGTTGCCGGGGGGCACCGAGAGCGAGCGCCTCGGCCAGGCCGCAGCACAATACCTCATGCAGCGGCTGCGGCCGGGCGACTTGCTGGCCGCAGGGTGGGGCGCGACCGTCAGCAATGCCATCCAGCGCCTCGGGCACGTCGCCAACGAGCGCAATGTGGGCCTTGTCAGCATGACTGGCGGGGTCGGGACCTATGTCGACGGCATGCGCGCCGCCCATTGGGGCAGCAATGTCCATCTGGTGCCCGCGCCCCTCGTCGTGCGGGATCCGGCCGTCGCGACGGCGCTCTCCACGGAGCCGGCCGTGACCAATCTCCTCGAGATGGCGCTCGATGCCAGCTACCAGCTGGTCGGCATCGGCGAACTATCCCAAAGCTCGACGGTGGTGCGCTCCGGCTACGTGTCGCCATCGGAAATCGAGCCGTTCCGCCGCAAGGGCGCGGTCGGCGACATCCTGTGCCGGTTTTTCGATGAGAGCGGTCGGGTGCTGAACCTGCCGTTCCACGACCGGGTGATCGGCGTGAAGCTCGAAGCGCTTGCGAAGTCGCAGAAGGTCGTTGCCGCTGCCGGTGGCGCCGGCAAGGTGCCGGCGATCCGCGCCGCCCTGCTCGGCAAGTTCGCATCCATCCTGATCACCGACGAGGACACTGCACGATCCTTGCTTGAAACCGCGGAGGGGGCGTGATGCCACGCTATTTTCTAGCCATTGACGCCGGTACCGGCAGCGGTCGCGCCCTCCTGTTCGACGACCGTGGAGTCCAAAAGGCGGTCTCGCAGGGGGAATGGTGGCACAAGCCGGATCCACGGTTTGAAGGGTCGATGGATTTCGACCTTGCGGGCAACTGGGCGCTGCTGTGCCGCTGCATCCGCAACGTCATCGCCGAGACCGGTATCGACCCAAGCGACATCGCCGCGGTCAGCGCCACAAGCATGCGGGAAGCCATTGTCGCGTATGACAGCACCGGCAAGGCGATCTGGGGCTGCGCCAATGTCGACAGCCGCTCCGTCGATCAAGTGCGTCGCCTCCAGACTGAACGTCCTGACCTCGAGCGCGAACTCTATGCGCTAAGTGGGCAGACCTTCGCCCTCGGCGCCTTGCCACGCCTGCTCTGGCTCAAGGAGAACCTGCCCCAGGTGTTCGAGCGTGTCTCGAAGGTATCGCTGATCTCGGACTGGATCCTGGCCGAGCTTTCCGGCGAGATCGTCTCCGAGCCGTCCAACGGTGGCACGACCGGGCTGCTGTCGCTGGTCGAACGCCAGTGGCTGCCAACTCAGCTGGAGAAGGTCGGCCTGAGTTCGTCTATCCTGCCGCCTGTCCTTGAACCCGGCCAGCGCGTTGGGCACGTGACGGCCGTGGCGAGCGAAGCCACAGGGCTGCGCGCCGGTACCCCGGTCGTGGTCGGCGGCGGCGATTGTCAGATCGGAACGGCGGGGCTTGGGCTTGTCCGCAGCGGGCAATGTGCCGTGCTTGGCGGCACGTTCTGGCAGCAGATCGTCAACGTGCCGCAGGACATCGTCGACCCCGACATGAACCTGCGGCTCAATCCGCACGTGGTGCCTGGTCTCAACCAGGCTGAGGCCATCAGCTTCTTCGTCGGCGCGGCGATGCGCTGGTTCCGTGACGCCTTCGGCCAACGTGAAATGGCGCGCGCCGCCGAGACGGGTGCCGATGCCTATACGCTACTGGAACAAATGTCGCAGTCGGTGCCACCGGGCGCGTACGGCATCATCCCGATCCTCTCGGACGTCATGCACTACGGGCGCTGGTACCATGCTGCGCCTTCGCTGCTGAACCTGTCCATCGATGCCGAAAAATCCGGCAAGGCTGCCATCTTCCGCGCCCTGCAGGAAAATGCCGCCATTGTCTCGGCGCGCAACCTCGAGGCGATCTTTGCGCTCAGCCGAACCCGGCCCGAGCAGATCGTGTTTGCGGCTGGAGCGGCAAAGTCGGCCCACTGGGCGCAACTGCTCGCCACGGTAACCGGCGTGCCGGTGGTGACGCCGAAGGTGAAGGAAGCTACGGCCCTTGGTTGCGCCGCCGCCGCTGCGATCGGAGCCGGCGCCTTTGCCGACTTCGAGGAATCCGCAGAGGCGTGGGTCACCTGGGAAGCTCGCTTCGAGCCGGACCCCGCATTGAAGCCAGTTTACGACGAGGCCGGCGAGCGCTGGGCAAAGGCCTATCGCGCACAGCTGGCGCTGGTCGACGAGGGGGTCACCACCTCGATGTGGAAGGCGCCGGGCCTTTAAGCCCGAACACATTCAGAAGAAAGGTCTACTATGCTTATTCAAATGGTGCGGATCGAAGTCCAACCCGACCACGTCGACGAATTCCTGGCGGCTTTCCGCATCAACTATGTCGGTACGAGGGAGGAGCCGGGCAACCTCCGCTTCGACGTGCTGCGCGACCCGGAAGCCTCGAACCTCTTCTTCGTTTACGAGGTATTCAAGTCCAAGGAAGCGCTTGAGGAGCATCGCAACACGCCGCACTACCAGGAGTGTGTTCGGCGTATCGATCCGATCCTGACAGGGTCGCGCACCAAGCAGTTCTTCGACCCGGTTATGGCGGACTTCCTCGCGGAGGCCTAAATCGACCGTCTCAATTGTCCGGACCAGACTGCGTGACGCCTCCAGCATCTCCCATTCGCCTCGGCTCCATCGACGAGCTGCGCTTCTCTGCCGTTCTTGCCGACCTCGACGGGGTGGTCTACCGGGGCGACGAGGCCATTCCCGGGGCGGTGGATCGCTTGCGCTCCTGGCGAGAGCGCGGTGTTCCTTATTGCTTTGTCACCAACAACGCGGAGAAGTCGGCCGAGCAGTTCGCGGAGAAGCTGATGCGGTTGGGCGTGCCTTGCACGCCCAATGAGGTGGTGACCTCGGCCGATATCGCCATCGCTCATCTCGAAGCACACTATGCGGCCGGAACCGGGGTCTTCTGTGTCGGCTCCGCCTCTCTCCGTGAGCGCGTTGAGGCCCACGGATTTGAGCTGTCGGCTGATGAGGCGAAGGTGGTGCTGGTTGGGCTAGATCGGGAGTTCAGCTACGATAAGATGGCGATTGCCGTCCGGCGCGTGCTTGCCGGCGCCAGCCTCGTCGCCACCAATGCGGACCTGTTGCGCCCCATCCACGGCACGTTTGAGCCCGGGGCAGGGGCGATCCTGCAGTCTATAGCCGCATCCGCAGGTGTGACGCCCCGTAGTCTGGGCAAGCCTTCTCCAGAGATCGCGCATGTCGCGCTCGCGCGGATCGGCGCACGACTGGAGGACAGCATTCTGATCGGCGATCAGCTAGAAACGGACATTCTGACGGCCAGAACAGCGGGCATTCGCTCCGTGCTTGTGGAAACCGGAGTTCCGGCAAAGCACGGCAGCCACATTGTTCCCGACTATGTCCTCGCAAGCTTGTAGGTGTCGGTGCCGTTTCGCTTCCTTACACTCAGGACTGGCGAAGGCAGCCTTCAGCGGCAAGGGCCAAGTGGCAGCTTCTGTTGTAGTTGGTCTTCAAAGCTGCCTGTCTGCTTTCGGCCCCCTATGCGCCCCGCCACGCGCACCGCTAAATGGCGCTTCGCACGAGCTGCGAAGGCTCTCGCATCCTAGGCGCACAAGATCGTAGCACGGCGGGGGGCTGTGCAAGTGGAGACACAACCCTCACATCATCGAAGGGGGTCAGCAAGGGGTGTAGCCGTCAGTCCGATAGGCAGGTGGTGCCGACGGCCGCGTCGGCCAGAAGCGGACTTGTTGATTGAACGGTTTAGCAGATCGGAGAACGCCAGTAGGCGGATCTGAGCACAGCAGGCCCAAAAGGAGCTCCAGCGCCCAACCGTCGCCCGGGCCTTCAGGAACTTCGAAGCACTGCCCGCTCGAGCTCGGGGACGCTTGTAGTGAAGTCCTTTACGGCTTGCGAGAGAGCAGCTGAGGATTGGATTGAGTAGTGGGTCTGTCCCGGCAAAATGGCTAGTCGATGCTGATTCATTCCGGAAGTATCCCACCCAGCATCCCGCAGACCGCCTCCCAGTCTGGAGAAGTACTCGACCATGTGGCTGGGTGCGACCGCGTCCCAGTCACCGGATACCAGCAGCGTCGGCGCCGGAAGTCCTCTTTTCAGCGCTTCTCCGTGATCATAACCAGCTGAGGCAGCGGCCATTCTACCCAAAGCCAGATGGAGCTTCGGCCAATTCGCATCAGGGTTTTCGGCAACCCTTACATACATGTCATACAGGGGCGTCCCTCTCATCGGATCGATGCTGTTTGCGCCGATGGTTAGTAGTGCGGCCTGCGTGGTATCGTGCCACCCGCCCCACGAAAACGGCGCAGAAACGATCACCAGACGGTCGACCACATTTGGATGCCGCAGCGCAACTTGCAGAGCGACTTCTCCACCCATTGAGTAACCAAGGAGATTGGCCCGCTCGTAACGTAGATGCGCAATTACCGCGACGACGTCGTCGGCGAAGCTGGCGTGAGACATGGGCCGATCGAAGGGGGCAGTTCGACCATGACCCTGCAAATCTACTCCGATGACCGTGTGATGTTCGGAAAGTTGTTTGATCATATGGTGGAATGTTTCGATCATCCCAAATCCACCATGGATGAGCAAAATCGGCCTGCCGTCGCCATAGGTTTGATAGTACACTTCGCCACCAAACACAGGCGCGTAGCCGAAGGACTTTGGCTTCATCATTGATAGCTCCAATTATTTGGCCGCCCACTTGGCGGCCATAGGTTCAGTGCGCTGCCGTGCCGGACAACCGTGATGCGATCGCATCTTCGCCGGCCGGCCCATGTCGCTGCTCTAGGCTGGGTGGCGCGCCAGCCTGGCACGCTCCGTGAATGTCACCTCTGACCTGAGCCGCTGCTCCTGGCCGCGTGGTCATGCGCGATTGACCATCTGAAGCAGCGGCTCCGTCGACCGGGGACCTCCAAGGATTGGTATTATTCGGAGAGCCTACGCCGAGCCAAATAGAGCACCGTCGTGATGTTGCGAGTAACGCTGTTCCCGAAGTCCTCTCGTGCAATCCGTCCGAGCTCAGCTAACACGGCTTCGCGATCTGAACGTAGGCTGACGTTGGAGTAGCTCGCGTAAAGGTCCACGACCTGGGATCCGTTGAGAGTGACTGACCATGTGCTTTGATGTACCTCTATGCTGTCAAAAGCTTCAGCGGCCCTCAATGCAGAGACGCGTGCGTCTACATCCGCCCCGAACTCCAGGTGAGGATGACCTCGATTGGATGGATTGGCAGGGCCAGAGGCGAGCAGGTCTAGAGTAGCTTCGTGAAAGGGATCCCGTCTGTTGGGATCACCATAGATGTTCCAGAATGGAGCCCACCAACCTCCCGGACGGATAGCGTCGGCAATCCTCCGCAACGCCGAGCTCTCATCCAGCCAGTGGAATGCAGTAGCGCAGATGCCCAAGTCGAAAGAGAGGGGGGGCAGATCGGCGTCCTCGAAAGCACTGTTTACGACCCGAAGTGCCGGAACAGCCACACCTTCCGAGAGGAAGGCTGCCAGTCGAGGGTCGGGTTCAATAGCGACGACCGGGTTGGCGCCCAAGGCCAAAAGCTGCCGCGTAGCTTTTCCAGTTCCCGCTCCGATTTCGAAGGCAGCAGTGCTTGTACTCACACCGCAATATGATGACAGGCACTCGAACACCCACGCGGGATAATCTGGCCGCGCCCGATCATAGCTAGCGGGATCAAGGCCAAAGGCTACCCGTCCAGCACTTTTCAAGATTTCTGAGGTGATCACCTTCTAGCTCCAAGCTCGTGCCATACGAGCTTATTCAGCGCCAAGTCCGGTGGGCAGGCTAAAATGTGACTCTTTGGTCTCATTTGCCCGTTGACACGAGACCTTTTGGTCACCTATGGGGGTTTACATGGATGACGTGTTTAAAGCCCTCGCTGACCCCACCCGCCGGGCATTGCTCGACGCGTTGCAAGAACAGGACGGGCAGAGCCTAAGTGCCTTGGAAGCAGCTCACGGAATGTCTCGATTTGGAGTGGCCAAGCACCTCAGGGTGCTGGAGGCCGCCGGACTCGTGGTTGCGCGGAAACACGGTCGCGAACGCCTTCATTTTCTGAATACCGTCCCCATCGCGCAGATTTACGACCGCTGGGTATCGAGGTTCGCAGCCCCATGGGCGGAGGCGCTTGTCCATTTAAAATCGGAGCTGGAGACGACTGTGCAAAAGGTATTCGAAATCTACATCAAGGCCTCTCCAGAGAGGCTTTGGCTCGCGCTAACCGATCCTGACGCGAGGGCCAAGTATCAGTTCGGCCTTCTTTTTTCGCCTGAGTTCCGTGCAGGCGAGCCTTACACTGCGGTCGGAGGCGGTCGAACCATAATATCAGGCGAGACGCTGGAATATGCCCCCCCAAAGCGGCTTGTTCAGTCCTACAACGCGCATTGGAATCCTGGAGTCGCATCCTACGCGCCTTCCAAGGTTACCGTTGAGATCGAGCCGATCGGAGACTCCTGCAGGCTCACCGTTATCCACGACATGCTACCGGAAGATGCCAATCCAGAGCTCTACGGGGGGTGGCCCATGATCCTGTCTGGTCTCAAGACCTTGGTTGAAACTGGAGAGCTTCTGACGACGCCAGGATCTATCCGCTGGGGCCATGGCGAGAACGCTCCATGAGCAGCAAAGTAATGTCGAAGCTTAGTAGCCGCCCTTTTGTCTTCATCTCAGCTGGCTTGGTGCTTGCGGCTCTTGCCATTCCGCCAGTCGCCGTGGGCGCAATTCTCTGGCCGGCGAGCGAAGCAATTTTGCGACCGTCTGGGCCAGGTGGCGTAGGTGAGATACGTAGCTGCTCACAGCTAGCAATGCAGGCATGGGGCACGGATTGCGGGCGCTTGAGCGCGCGAACGGACATTGAGAAACTCCCGTGGGAGGTTCAGTCGGACAACGAGTACATGCTCAGCGGCTGGATACTTCGCTCCAACACTCAGGACGAGTACCGAAAGGTGTTGCTTTATGTACCTGGTGGCGGCAGCGACCGAAGGGAAGCCAGTCGGTACGTCGATCTGGCACACAGCCTCGGGTTCGACTTGGCGTCCTTCGACCCGGTTTGCCACGGGATCTCGCCGTGTATTGGGCACGGAGTGTCGTACGGCGATAGAGAGTCGGTGGATGTCAGATCTGCGGTCCAGCAGCTGACTGCGAGCTACCGGCATGTCGTTGTGATGGGAAGCTCTGTCGGCGCATTGTCTATTTTGAGGGCGTTGCCGTCGACGCCCGGTGTTGATGGCGTCATTCTCGAAAACCCCATGGAGAGCCTGTATCAGCTGCTCCGGGATGCTCGTGAGTCGGAGGGGCTACCCGATTGGATGGTGGCTAGCCTTGCGGGTATAGTGCAACTGCGCGCTGGGTCGTCCGCGGCGCCGTCGGCAGTTGAAGCTTTAAGGATGGCCGACCTTCCACCATTGCTGTTCATCCACAGTAAGTCTGATCAACTCGTTCCATACAACCACACCGTTCGCCTAGCGGCCGAGGTTAGGGGAGAAGTTGAGATCTGGCTGCCCGAGCAAGGTGATCACGGCCAGGTTTGGAACGCCAACCCACTGGAGTTTGAGGGTCGAGTACGTCGTTTCCTTGCGCACCTGAACTGATTACCCGGTGCAGGAGGCTCTCACCCTTATCCCCCTCCCTGAACACCCCTGAACTGCCAAACACCCCAGGTAAAGCCATGGCTGCTCACAAGCTCAAACTCCTGAAGTCTGACATCCTGCTTGGTGAATGTCCCCGATGGCATGAGGGGCGCTTGTGGTTCGCAGATTGGGTCGGACAAGCGATCCATGCTGTGGACGAGACCGGAGGCAGCGAAGTCCAGCTGAACCTTGCCTCGCTACCGATCTCCTTCGATTGGCTACCGGATGGCACCGTTATAGTCGTCAATGCCACGGCCAAGAAGCTGCAAAAGTTGAACAGCGGCGCCCTCGAAGATTTCGTGGACTTGGGTGGAGCTGAACACCGTTACAACGAAATCGTCGTGGACGGCGCAGGCCGCATCTACCTCAACAACGTGAACTTCGAATTCCCCGGTGGTGATTTTCGCCCCGGCTTCATCGCGCTCGTCCACCCAGATGGGTCAGTCGTTCGGCAGGTGGGCGACTTGGCCTTCCCGAACGGCATGGTCGTCACACCTGATGGCGGCACCCTCATCTGTGCCGAGTCGTTCAACGGGAGACTCACTGCGTTTGACATCGCGAGCGATGGCGCCCTGAGTAACCCGCGCCTCTGGGCGCAACTCGAGGGCCAAGGCGGCGACGGGATGTGCATGGATGCGGAGGGAGCTATTTGGATCGCTGCAGGTGCTCGGTGCGTCCGAGTCGCCGAAGGAGGGCGAGTTCTGGACGAGGTTCCCTTAGACCGAATGGCTTTCGCCTGCATGCTAGGAGGGCATGATGGTCGGACCCTGTACATTTGTGCCAACGAGTGGACCGGATCAGTAGACGTTGCTGCTCGTACCGGCAGGCTATATTCCACAACAGTCAGCGTTCCTCACGCCGGCTATCCGCGCTCAGCTTAGGCCCTAAGACTTTTGAGCATCGCCACCGCAGATGGGTGGACGAGAGCCGGCACGCGAAAGTGGCAGAGAACGGTACAGTTCTGTCATTTCTGCCACGGCATGGAAGTTGTATTTTCCGGCCAGATCAAGGGAACCAAACATGACCGAAATTGCGCGATCGACACCCGAGGAAACAAGCTCGTCACTGAACTCACTTCAACGATGGGCAAAAACGTTGCAGTGGTGGCCCTCACTGGCTGGAGCCGTAGCCGCTGGCGTATTCGCTTTTGACCTCGCTCAAGGTCGAGATTTGGCGCCGGTAGTTACGGCATCCGCGCTTATTTATCTTGGTGCTGCGGCTCTGCAGAAGAAGAGTTCGGCGTGGCCTCTATTCTTTGCAAGCCTGCTTCTTGGCGGGCTGGGGTCATTCTTGTTTGACCTCAATGCGGCATGGGTGCTGATCATTCTTGGTGGCCCGCTTCTCGCTTATGGTGTCGTGAAAGGCGGGTTCATCCGCCCCATGAGCGGACTGCCGCTTCAGACCATCGGAATGCTAACCTTTAGTGCGGCGGCTCTGGTCGCGTTGGCCGTTGAGCCCAAGGTGGGCGCCCTTCTAGTAGCTGTGGCTCTCTTTACCCACGCCGCGTGGGACGTCTACCACCATAGGGTGGATAGGGTCGTATCTCGGTCGCTATCCGAGTTCTGCTTCGTCCTGGACACCGCGCTTGGCATAATCATCCTGGTCACGATCGCATAGCCATTGGTGGGTAGACAGCGATGGATGTGCCGCGCCTAGAGACGGACAGATTAGTGCTTCGTGCCCATTCGCCAGACGACTTACACGAGTGCTTGCGGCTGTGGAGCAATGAAAATGTGACGAAGTACATCACGGGCCGCCCCTCTACATCTGAGGAGGTCTGGGGCCGCATCCTTCGCTACGCCGGCCATTGGCAGCTGCTTGGCTACGGGTACTTCCTTGTTGAGGACAAGTTCAGCCAAGCACTAGTGGGTGAAGTGGGTATAGCCCATTACCATAGGGACGTGTTGACGTCGTTCGGTGAGCCCCCGGAAGCCGGTTGGGCTTTGCTGCCGCGGTACCAGGGCTTAGGTCTCGCGCGTGAGGCTCTTACTGCAGTTCTGTCATGGGCGGAGAAGAAGGGGCTGCGGAAGACGACCTGTCGCATAGACCCTCGAAATCTCGCCTCCATCAAGTTGGCGAAACGATTGGGATACGAGAAGTACGACAAGGTCACAGTAGGTGACCTCCAGTCAGTCCTTCTTCAGCGTGGGTAGGGTTGAACAAAGCTGGCTTGAACGAATGCGATCAGGAGAACCGGTGAATTGCCGAGCAAAAGACGCCAGCTTTGGATCATCGATGCACCCAGCAACCTTGGGCTTATGCCACCTGCCAACTCGCGTGAGCCCGGCACACGTTTCGCTCCGCAGGCCTTCAGAGATCTTGGTCTTCATCAAGCCTTGTCGCCGGCTAAGACAACGGTTGTGGAGGCTCGGGTCTACAGCGACGACCGCGGTCGACGAGTCAATGTCCGGAATATGCAAGCGATTGCGGAGCATGCGGCTAGACTCTGCCAGGCGATAGAAGTGGCCCTCTCGAACGATGCATTCGTTCTCGTTTTGGGTGGAGACTGCAGTCTATTGATCGGATCCATGCTGGCCAATGCCCATCGCGGGTCTCCTGCTTTGCTGTTTATCGACGGCCACTCAGATTTCTACCTTCCCGAGCAGTCTCATACGGGTGGAGCGGCTGGAATGGACCTTGCTCTGGTAATGGGCTGGGGACCGGGCGAGTTGACGAACCTCGCCGGCAAAGGGCCGTATGTTGCGCCCCAAAGAGTGGCAGTTTTGGGCAACAGAGCCGGTCTGGCGATCGGCTCGGCAAGTCTGCCCGCGCTGGAGGAGACTGGTGTCTTCTATGCTCCCCTGCAGTCGCTGCGTGAGATTGGAGTGGAGCAGGCAACGAGACATGCCTTGGCCAAGATCAGAACGGTGGACGAACCCTACTGGGTGCACCTCGACGTGGACGTGATCGATAGTGCTCTTATGCCAGCAGTGGACAGTCCACAGGCAGATGGGCTGACCTGGCAGGAACTAGAAACGCTACTCGAGGTCGCACTGGACGGGAATGCCTGCGGTTTGCAGGTCACCATCTATGATCCGACTTGCGATCCGGGCTTTATCGCCGGGAAGACGTTAGTCGAGGCATTAGTCCGCGTACTCGCTCCCCGAATCTCATCGGGATGAGCTTTTCAACAGTACTATTCGGTTTGCAATTTTTGCAGTGGCCTAATGAAACACGCCATTCCGATTGACGCTGGAGCAGTCGAGACGAAGCCGAACTGAGCATAAAGACGGTGAGCCTCTCCATCCGCGATCAGGCTTACATACGAGCCATCGGGCGCCATATCATTAAGCCGTCGCATAAGACTGGCTACGATTTTCTTCCCTAGTCCTTGGCCCTGATGTACCGGGTCGACGGCAATATCGGTGACCTGAAAAAAGAGCCCATGGTCGCCAATCACGCGCCCCATTCCCACCACGCCAGTGTAGTTGCGAACAGTCACGCCCAGTACAGAGTTCGGTAGTCCGATCGCCGCACCTTCTCGGCTTTTCGGGCTAAGTCCGGTCAGTACCCGCAAACGAAGGTAATCTTCCAAAGGGGGCACTTCGTCGACTACCGCATATTCGTTCATAGCAATCGTCTTCCATGAGAATGCCAGGTGAGTTCCTGGCAGGAGCAGCCCGTCTACCGCGCGCTAGCCTGTCAGTTCGGCAGGTTGAGAGTTAGAGATTTAGACCAAAGATGGCCATGTCGTCGCCAGCCGGCCCCGTGATATCCACCCTCAACAGCCAGTTGCCGGCCATGCTAAAGCGTACCCCCTCCACAATATGCCGCTCCGCCACTTCGTCGTAAGTCACCTCGGCGGCAGCGCTAAGGCCATGACCGTGCCCCGGCATTTCCCCAGCGAAGCGGACCTCCACGTCGATCTGACCACCCTGGGGCTCCGTTACCTCTACCAGCCATGAGTGGACCTCACCGATGGGTACGGGTTCGAGGCGTGGTTTGAGTGAGACTCGGTAGAGTCCCTTGGTCGATAGTTGAGGTTCCCAGCCCGCAACTTCCGGCACAAATGTCCGAGCTGTGATGGCAAAGGCCATGCTCCCGGCCAGAATCGCCCCGACTGGGAGGATCGAGGCTGGAAACGCCCACTTTCTCATTTGTTAAAGCCCCAGATGATCGACACTCCGGTGGCACTCAGCGGAGACCTAGTGCCTTTTGCGATCATATGTGCGACGGAGTAGGCAGAAATGACAAAAAGGGGCAAGATTCTGCCAATGAAGCACCGAGTTGCAGTTGTTGTCTATCCTGGGTTCGAATTACTCGATGCCACGGGGCCAGCCTCGGTCTTTGGCAACGCCAACGGAGTACTGCCCCCAGAAACATCCCCGCTGTATGAGATCGAGTTCCTGTCGGCTTCAGGCGGTGGAGTCACTAGCAGCAGCGGTGTAAGCGTAGTCACGCGAGCGTTCGCGGAGGTAGAAGGTGATTGTTGCGAAACCATACTCGTAAGCGGGGCTGAAGCTAGCGTCATCAGATCGGCAATGCGCGACCCTGCGGTGGCTGTCTTCCTGCAAAGCAGGAGTAAGAACTGCATTCGGCTCGCTTCAGTCTGCGCGGGCAGCTTCATTCTTGCTGCCGCCGGTCTACTTGAGGGAAAGCGGGCAACGACGCACTGGGCAGCGACTGCTGCCTTGGCTACTCACTTCCCTTCGGTACGGGTGGAGCCAGACGCCCTTTACACAGCCGACGCGGGAATTTGGACATCCGCCGGTGTCACCACGGGCATAGACATGGCACTAGCGATGGTGGCGGAGGATCTGGGCACCGCCGTAGCCAATAAAGTGGCGCGGCACCTCGTCCTGTATCTGCGTCGGCCGGGAAATCAATCGCAATTCAGCCCTATGTTGCAGGCGCAAATCGCCGGCGATCACCCGTTTGAGGACCTGATCAATTGGATTCACGACAACCTTCATCGGTCCTTGGATGCGCCGGCGCTTGCGGCGAGGGCAGGACTTAGCGAACGCTCCTTCTATCGGAAGTTCAGCCAAGCTATGGGGCAGACACCTGCGTCTTTCGTCGAGAACCTGAGGCTTGATAAAGCGCGGAGTTTGCTCGCTCATGGGCACTCATTGAAGGTCGTCGCGCGGAGCGTGGGCTTTTCCTCCAGTGCCAAACTGTCCCAGAAGTTTGAGCGGAAATTCGGCCTCTCACTAGCGCTGTACCGAGAGGTCCATTCAGAGCGCCATCTTCAGGGAGGTCTTGAAACCCTACATCACGCGCAATGAAGGGCAGGACAGGCTCAGCTGCTACAACGAATCATCCAGCCGAGCCGTACGTCGGCGGTCTCCCTAGCATGGGCAGACACCAGCGCAGTTGGTCGAGGGCCTCCCTGGCTACGCGACCGCAACTGGGACGCATGCCTAGTGCCAAGTCGCGCAGCCGCCTCACCTAATGTGCAGGCGACCCTCGGCAAAACGAAGGTCGACGAAGTCCGGCAGCCAGCGGCCGTAACCTTCTGAATGCTGGCCAACCGCGATGACATGGGCACCGGCCATTTCCGCCGAGGTAAGACCTGCCACCGAATCCTCAAAAACTACCATTTCTTCGGTGCGGCAGCCGAGCGCCCGGGCAGCCGCAATATACGGCATCGGATGCGGCTTTCCGGCTACCACGTCTTCGGCGGCGATGAGCACACTAGGTACAGGGAACTCAAGGTGGCGCATCCACCGTTCAGCGATCGAGCGTTGAGCAGAGGTCACGAGCCCCCAGTCTGCCGGCGATAGCGATTGGAGCAGTTCCATCGCTCCGGGAGCCGGTTTCAGCTCATCAAGGCGCCTGTCGACGAAATCGGCAACTTGCGCGGCCTCTGCCTCGATATCCATACCTGGGACAGCAAACCGGGCAACTGTCTCTATTGCCCGGCGGCCATGACAGGCCTGGAGGATATCGGTGACATCCAGGTGGTGATGCTTCGCCCAGTGCACCCACGCTTTTTCTATCAGTCCCGTCGAGTCGATCAGGGTGCCATCCATATCGAAGGCGAGCCTGGCTGCTTCGATAACGGTGCCGCTCTCAAGCCGCATGGCGTCCCTCTGCTGTACTCAGCAGCACCTCCGCGACTTGGGCGGGCTGGGTGAGCATGACGTCGTGACCGGCATCGTTGATCTTGCCGACGAGGAAACCGAGTGAGGCCGCCTTTTTCGCCTCGGCGGCAAAAATGCCGGAAGATTGGATGAACACGCGGGGGATTGCTGACAAGGTTTCAGCGTCGAAGTCGACCTTCTGCTCCAGCGCTCCCAGAGGATGGGGCGTGAGCCGGTCGCCGACGAAGGCTTGTTGCGCCGGATCGACGATACCGAGTTCTTCAACTGTCAGCATTGGTGCAACTCTTCCCCGGTCCGCCATTTGCCCCACGTCCAGTTTGGTCAGGTCGGCGAAGGATTGCCCGGGTTCGGGAAGAAAGGCGTCAAGGTAGATGAGACACTGGATCTGCTCGGCTGCCTGGCTGGCGAGCTGGCTGATCACGAAGCCCGCGTAGCTGTGCCCTACAAGAATGACATCGGTGAGGCCCTCATAGAACAACATGGCGAGAAGATCGGTGACGTGGGTCTGCAGGGCAGTCTCGGCAGAGGATAGGTGCAGCCGCTCACCGCAGCCGGTCAGCGTGGGTGCAAACACGGAATGCCCCTCCGCGCGGAGCAGGTCGGCGACGGGCCCCCAGCACCATCCGCCATGCCAGGCACCATGGACCAGCACGAAGGTTTTCGAGCCGAGTGGGGCAGTGGCGGCTGCCACCTGCATTGGCAGCAGGCCAGAGGCGACCGCACCCGCGCCCTGGATCAGGCGACGACGGGTCGTTCGCGCATTTACGAGGCGAGACATTTCAGTATTCATCATGGAAGCGCATCCAGTCCATCGGGCTGTTTTCGTTGCGGCCCAAGGGAGCCATGTCGAGGAAATTGTAGGTTCCGATCAGGATATCGATGCCTCGAGCCTCCGCCGTGTATGTCTGATAGGTTCGGTCTCCGACCCGAGCAAACACGCTGAGGCCAGGAGTGTGGTCCATTGGGGTGCCCAAGCGAGAGAAGACCTCGCCGTGGAACTCTCTCGTTGCTCCACCGAAACAGCCGACCTGCCACCCCATACGCTGTCGGAGCGCCGCAAATTCGCGGTACGGTGCTTCGGCTACGCAGACCAGGTTGACATCGTGAGCGCGCAGGTGGGCATTCGCCGCGTCGAAGTGATCCGCCACAAACGCGCAGCCATCGACCCCTGTGCGCCAGGCCGGATGTTCAGGACCCGCGCCGGGCGGCAGCAGGAAATGATAGACAATCAGCTGACTGCGCCCGTCAAAGAGATCGGCCAATTCACTCCGGCGATCGCCGGCATCGAACGAGTGACCGGCGGGAAATTCGCGCATCGGTAGCGCTAGCCGGGCCCGCGCGATTGTGTCCCGCTGTCGTGTGAGGGCTTTTTCGGCCTCGAGCAGCCGCTCTCGCGCTGCGTGCCAATCTGATCGTGCCGCCAGCCGCTTCTTGAGCATTGTATCCTACCACTTCAGTTTGTAGAGTGGTCGAGTTGTTCAAAACCGCTTCATAAAGTCAACTGGTTTTCGCAGGTACAATGAAAGAGCCAAAATCGGGGTGCCCGATCAACCTTGGGCTGGAGGTCTTTGGAGACCGCTGGACCTTGCTGATCCTCCGGGACATCATGTTCGCCGACCGACGGTCCTTCAGGGACATCCAGGCGTCTGAGGAGTCCATTTCTGCCAAGACTTTGACCGATCGAATTACTATGCTGCTGGCGGAAGAAATTCTGGTGCGATCTGCAGACCCGGCGCACAGCCAGAGGTCGATATTGAAGCTGACCAGGAAAGGTATCGACCTTCTTCCACTGCTAGTCGACATCGCTGTCTGGAGCCTGCTGTACAAGGCGGTGGACCCTGGTTTGGCGGATATCGCTCATGCCGCTCGAGCTGATCGTGAAGGATTTATCCGCGCAGAGACGAAGCGCCTTCTAGACCGTGATCTCTAGTGCGAGCCTCAGGACGCGAGTGCCTAGACCCGCGGCATGCCAGACAACCATCAGCGTTCGAAAGCGGTCGGAACCGGCTGATCCTACCATGCCCGCCGTGCCGCCGAACGGACCGTACTGGCCCTTTGCGAGGCCAAAGGTTGGTGTTCTAGCGTGGAAGGAGGTGACCAGAGTATAGCGAGCGGTGATTTCAGGTCTGACCAGCCCTTCGGAGACGGTTTGTCAGTGAGACCCCAAGCGACCGCTAGAGTGTCGCCGGCTCCTGATAGCGGACCGACTGCTTACGGCCCCCCTAAGGCCTCGCCATGGCCACCGCAGCTCCGGTCGTGCTTCGGATAACAACAGTGGTGCTCAGTACGTAACGAACGTCCCGTATTGCTTGGTTGGATAGGATGTCTACCAATAGCGTCAGGGCGGTTCTTCCGGCTTCCACCGAGCGGTTGGAGACGCTCGTAAGCGAAGGGTAAGTTGTCGCTCCCAGTACGTCGTCGCACCCAACAACGGACAATTGTTCTGGTACGGATATTCCGCGCGCGAGAAGTTCGGCGAGCATGCCCTGTGCCGTGACGTCATCAAACGCGATGGCGGCAGTCGCACCCGACGCCAGGACGCTGGGCACGATGCGCCGGCCCGACTCGAACGCTGGGTACTCGTTGGCGATGTGGACCACCTCTATACCCAGTTGCCTCGCCGAGCGCCGCACCGCGGCGCGGCGCTGCTTGTTGGACCACGATCCCTGCGGGCCGGCGACATATACCAGTTTCCGGTGTCCCAGTGAGGCTAGGTGCCTGACCGCCTCCGCGACGCCCGTCGCGCTGTCGATGAGGACCCGAGGAATCCCCTCAACATCACGATTGATTAGGACCACCGGACGGCGGGCGGCATGATTGACGATCTGCTCGTCGCTTAGGCGCGAGGACACCAGGAGAAATCCTTCTACCTGACCGCCAAAGCGGGCGATCAGCTTGTCCTCCTGCATCGGCTTCTCGTCGGAATTGCCGAGAAACACACAATAATCGGAGCGGTCGGCCTCGGACTGTGCGGCTCGGATCAGCGGCGGGAAGAACGGGTTGGCCACGTCGGGCACGATCAGCGCGATGTTGCCGTGCTTGCCGGTGCTAAGGGCGCGAGCGGTCTGGTTGGGGACGTAGCCGAGTTCTTCGGCGGCCGCAAAGATCTTGCGGACCGTTTCCTCGCTGAGCATCTCGGGACGTGTGAAGGCGCGCGACACACTGGACTTGGTCACACCCGCAGCTTCGGCAACCTGGTTGATCGTCGGTCTGGTCCGGCGAGGCGTCATGCGCATCTGTCTCTGCATTCCCTGGTCACTAATGCCACGCTGATCGGCGGATGAATAGCCGCTTGACCTGCAACCGGTTGCATCAGATAGTTCCCGCGCTTGGGTTGCCCTGTTAGCCGGCCCGAGATTGGAGGATTTCCGTGACTTCTGCTGCTCCTGTCGTGAGCGATACCCGCCGGGCTGGGCGGATGAACGTTCACGTGTACGACACCCGCGAGATGATGGGGGCAGCGGCGGCGCAAGAAGTTGCCGAGGCGCTGCGCGCCGCACTCAAGCGGCAGGCGAGCGTGCGCATGGTCTTCGCCGCTGCACCCAGTCAGGCACAGATGTTGGCGGCCCTGTGTGCAAGCCCAGATATTGACTGGGGACGCGTGACCGCCTTCCACATGGACGAATATATCGGCCTTGCCCCGGATGCGCCGGAGCGCTTCGCCCGATGGCTGGACGACAATCTGTTCGGGCGCGTCCCGTTCGCTCAAGTGCATCGCATCCGGCCCGAGCCGGATCCGGCCGGCGCAGCGGCGCGCTACTCCGAGTTGCTGGCTGAGGCGCCGATCGATTTCGTCTGCCTCGGTATCGGGGTCAACGGACACATCGCCTTCAACGACCCTCCGGTCGCAGACTTCAACGACCCGATGGACGTCAAGATCGTGACCCTGGACGACGAATGCCGGCAGCAGCAGGTCGACGACGAGTGCTTCGCCACCATCGACGACGTGCCGGAGCAGGCGATCACGCTGACGGTGCCGCGCCTCCTGCGAGCAGGAAGGCTGTTCTGCGTCGTGCCTGGCCGCTTGAAACGGGAGGCGGTGCGCGCCACGCTGCATGATCCGATCAGCACGAAGTGCCCGGCGACGATCCTGCGCGAACACGCGGCCTGTACCCTTTATCTCGATGCGGAGTCCTATCCCGATGCCTGATCCAATCGATGCCGACGCCCTGTGCGCCGGCTACCTGGACGATGTCACCGCGCTCATGCGGTTGATCCTGGTCGACGAGCGGGACGCCCTGGACCGGGCGGCCGCGCGGGTGGCCGACCAAATCGCGGCGGACCGACTGGTCCATGTCTATGGTCCTGGCGGGCACTCAAACCTCGCGGCGCAGGAGATCTTCTTTCGGGCCGGCGGGCTGATGCATGTCAGCGCAATCCTCGATGAGGGCACGCTCCTCTCCAACGGCGCATTGCGCTCCATGGCCATCGAGCGGACGCCCGGCTACGGCAAGGTGGTCATCGACGACCAGCGTCTCGGGGAAGGCGACCTGCTGATCCTCACCAACGCCTACGGGATCAATGCGGCACTGATCGATGCGGCCATGGTGGCACGCGAGCGGGGCGCCTTCCTGATCGGGTTCAATTCCCATGCCCATGCCAATGGCAGCGCGCCCACGCATCCTGCCCGCCATCCGACCAAGCAGAACCTGCACGATATCGTCGATATCGCCATCGACACCAAGGTGCCGATCGGGGATGCGCTCGTCGCCGTAAACGGTGTAGGCGAGCGGATCGCGGCGGTCTCGACCTTTGCCAACGCCTTCGCCCTCAATTGCCTGGTGATCCGCACCGTGGCCAAGCTGGCCGAGCGCGGCGTCGAGCCGCCGATCTGGCGTAGCGGCAATGCTCCCGGAGGCGACGAGGCAAATGCGCGCTTTCTCGCGCGCTTCCGCGACAGGGTGCGCTGGCTATGACGGATACTGTCCGCATTGTCGGCCGAGATCCGGCCAGCGGGCAGGGCGTTGCAGTTACTGCGACGGCGGGGGTAGTCGCCAGCATCGAGCCGGCCGAGGTGGGCAACGATGCGCCCTACCTTTCGGCAGGGTTCGTGGACCTGCAGGTCAACGGCTATGGTGGCAATGACCTCAATGCAGGCCCGCCAAGCCTCGAGACCCTCGAGCGCCTGGGGCGGCTGCTGCTGGCGGCGGGGACGACGAGCTTTGCGCCGACACTGATCACGGCGAGCGAGGAGGCGCTGTGCAGTGCGCTGGCGGCTATCGCGGCGGCACGCCGGCAGAGCCCGCTGCTCGCCGATATGATCCCGTTCGTCCATGTCGAAGGCCCCTCGCTCGGCCCCGCGGACGGGCCGCGTGGGGCGCATCCGCTCGAACACGTCCGCCGGCCGAGCCTCGAAGAGTTTGCCCGCTGGCAGCAGGCGGGCGAGGGGCTGGTGGGCCTCGTCACGCTGTCGCCGCACTATGACGAGGCGCCGGCCTACATAGCCGCGCTGGTGGTCCAGGGTGTCATCGTGTCCATCGGCCATACCGGGGCCACTCCCGAACAAGTCACTGCGGCCGTGGATGCCGGTGCGCGGCTGTCGACGCATCTAGGCAACGGCGCCGCGAGCACCTTGCCCCGGCACCCCAATTTCATCTGGGCACAGCTTGCCGATGACCGGCTGACAGCAAGCTTCATTGCCGATGGTCACCATCTGCCGGCAGCCACGCTCAAGGCGATGCTGCGCGCCAAGACGCTGGACAATGCCATCCTCGTTTCGGACGCGGCAGCGCTCGGCGGGCAGAAGCCGGGCATCTATCGCAGCCCCATCGGCGGCGAGGTCGAGGTTTCCGCCGACGGCCGGCTCGGAGTTGCGGGCACGCCATATCTTGCGGGCGCCGGCCACCTTCTCGACCGCAACATCGCCCATGCCATCGAGGCGGCGGGGCTGTCGCTCGCCGACGCGCTGCGCCTCGCCACCCGCAATCCTGGCATGCTTGCCGGTGACCGCGGCGTGCTGGAATCGGGCCAACGAGCCGACATCACGCTATTCAGTTGGTCTCCCGGCGACTACCGGCTCCGCATCAAGGACGTATTCCTCGCAGGAAAAAGGGTATTCCCATGATCAGCGCGGGCGCTGCCACTGTCGACATCACGCCTCCGGCCGGCTTGCACCTGGCCGGATTTGCAGCGCGCACTCTGCCATCAACCGGAACGCACGACCCGCTCACCGCCAGAGCAATCGCCGTCGACGATACGGCCATCGTTGCTCTCGACGTGGTCGGCATCCATGAAAGCATGGCCAGGAGGATAAGGCAGCGCTGCTGCTTGCCCGAGGACCGCGTCATCGTCACGGCCACGCACACGCATGGGGCGCCGGTCTCCATGCAGGGCCGACTGGGGCGCTCTGCCGATCCTGACTTCCTCAAGCAGATGGAGAATGGCGCCGTGGAGGCCATCCGCCTCGCGGTCGAAAGCCAGCAGGAGGCCACCATTGCCGTCGGGATGGGCGGAGATCCGGGCGTCGCCTGGAACCGCCGCCACAAGGACGGCCCGCTCGACCGCTCCGTGCCGGTGATCCGCATCCGCAATGGCGCCGGCGCCTGCATCGCGGTGATGGTGTCCTATGCCTGCCACCCGGTGGTCCTGGGGGCCGACAATCTGCTGATGACTGCGGACTACCCATACTATGTGCGCCAGGCCCTGGAGGCCGAGCATCCCGGAGCCGTCGCAGTGTTCCTGACAGGCTGTTGCGGCGACGCCAATACGGGGCATACCGCGCGCGCATCATGGACGCTGGCCGCCAATGCGGAACGCACCTTCGCGACCGCCGAGCGGCTGGGGCGGCGCGTGGCCGCTGCAGCGCTCGAGGCGCCTGAGGAGGTGGTAACCGGCGGGGTAGGAGCGGGGCATCGCGAGCTCGACCTGGCGCTGACCCGGCTCGAGGATACCCCACTCAATGAACTCGCGGCGCGCTGGCGCGCCGAGCAGCAGGATGCCGAGGCTGTACAGGCGATCCTGCTTGGGCACTGGATCGAGTGGGCCGAGCGCAACAAAAACGTCGAGCCGGGATCCTGGCGCGCCCGCGTGAGCCTCCTGGACTGGGCCGGTATCCCGATCGTCGCCATGCCCGGAGAAATCTTCAGCGAAACGGGACTTTCGGTCCGTAGCGCTTGCGGCGATCGCGCTGCATTCGTGCTCGCCTATGCCGAGGGCACGCCGGGCTATATCCCGCCACGCAGTGAATACCCTCATGGCGGCTACGAAGTGAGCGAAGCGCATCGTTTCATTGGCATGCCTGGCGCCTTCGCGCCGGGCTCCGCCGAGGCACTTGCCGAGACCGCCACGGCATTGCTTCGAGAACGCCACTTGACACCGCAACCGGTTGCATAAACAGTAGAATTTGCCGCTAGAATAAGGGAACGCGCGGCGAACAAGGGGAACAGTGATGACACGCTTAGTCGAGCAGGGTCGCAAGACGCGACTGAACGCTTTCAAATTCGCACTGCTGGGCGGTGTGGCCCTGACCATGGAAACCGCCGCCAGCGCTCAGGAAATCCGGGTCTGGAGCGGATATCCGGAGCTGGCGCCATTCTATGAGCACGTCGCCGAGGGCATGAAGGACGAGTATCCCGATCTCACGGTGCGGGTCGAGGCGATTGCCCTGCGCGAGCACGAGAAGCGCCTGGCACTTGGCCTGACCTCCGGCGAGGCAGCAGAGGTCATCGAACTCGGCACCTCGACTGCGACGCGCTACCTGGAAAACGAACTCTTCAACGTCGCGCCCGACGAGGTCGCCGCGTTCGTCCAGGATTCCGCCAATTTCACCGACTTCTTCCGCGATTCAGCCAGTTATGACGGCACGGTCTATGGTGTGCCGCTGTTCCGCGGCCAGAGTGCGCTCTACTACAACACCGAGATGTTCGAGGCTGCCGGGCTAACCGAGCCTCCCACGGACATGGCTGAGTACACCACCTATGCCGAAGCGCTGACTCAGCGCGATGCCAACGGCGAGCCGGTGGTTTCGGGCTGGAGCCTGCGCCTGTCCGGCGGTGGTCAGGGTATTGCCGAGAAGTTCTGGATCAACATGTTCCAATTCGGCGAGAACCTGGTCGAGCAGAACGAAGACGGTTTGTGGCGCGCCGACTTCGCCAATGAGCAGGGTCGGGCTGCACTCAAGCAGTATCTAGAGAACGTGCACACGCTGAAGACGGTGACGGTGGAGATGCCTGCCGACGCGGAAGCGTTCGAGCGTGAGCAGACGGCGATGTTCATCCGCGAGTCCTGGGTGATCGGCGATATCGCGGCCAAGGCGCCGGATCTGCAGTACGCCACCGCGACCCTGCCGCGCGGCTCGATCGTGGCGCCCGTGTCGCTGTGGGTCACCGGTGAGGGCGAGAAGGAGGAGGCGGCATGGGCCTTCGCTCAGGCAACGAACGAGCCGGAGAACCTGCTCTGGCTGCTGGACAATGTCGGCTGGCTGCCGAACCGGTCGGGTCTCGACTACAGCACGATCCTCGAGGCGAAGCCGGCTTTCGCGGCATTCGTCGACTACCCGGAGAGCTATGAGTTCTTCTCGCTGCCGAATATCGGGCCAGTCGAGGAGATCCTCACCCGTGCCGCCGCGCGCCTGACTGAAGCCTTTGCGAATCCGGCGCTGGCAGCAGATGATGCAGCGATCGACGCCGTGCTGGTCGCCATGCAGGACGAGATCAACGGCCTGCTGCAGCGCGAAGGCCTGTTGGCCGAGTAGGTCTGCCGCCTGACACCATCACTCACCGGGAAGGCGAACGGCCTTCCCGGTTCCGATCAGCGGAGAACCATATGCTCCGGCGCAAGAGATGGCTCTTTGCCGTACTCGCCATCCTGCCCACGCTGGCGATCTTTGCCTGGCTGCGGATGTATCCCATCGTCGAGACCCTGCGGCTCAGCCTGCACAAATGGGATATTCTCTCCAAGAACAAGCCCTTCATCGGCTTGGCGAATTTCCAGGAACTGCTCGGCGACCGGCTGTTCCACGAGGCGCTGCTGAACACGAGCATCATCGCCTTCGGCGTCCTCATCATCACCATTCCTACGGCCATGGTGCTGGCGGCGTTGATCCACTATCGCACCCGCTCCCGGATTTCTGGGTTCTACGAAACCGCGATCTTCCTGCCGCACGTGGTGTCACTGGTGCCTGCAGCCATGGCCTGGAAGTGGATCTTCGACGCGCGTCTGGGGCCGCTCAATGCGCTGCTGAGCTTCTTCGGCGTGCAGCCGCAGGCCTGGCTGTTCGACCCCACCCTGTCGGTCATCAGTGTCGTCGTGCTCTGTTCCTGGCAGGCGCTCGGCTATGCGGTGCTCATCTATCTCGTCGGGTTCAAGAGCCTGCCGGTGTCGCTCTATGAGGCGGCCAAGCTCGACGGCGCCTCCGGGCCGCAGTCGTTCTGGTTCCTGTCGATCCCGATGCTGAAGCCGATCACGCTCTATGTGTCGGTGGTAACGCTCGTCTCCGGCTTCAACGTTTACGCCCAGGCCTTTGTCCTCGCGTCAGATGCGCAGGGTGCGCCCGGGCGGCAGGTGCGGGTGCTGGTGCTCGACATGCTCGAAAACAGCTTCCGCAACTATCGCGTGGGTTATGCCGCCTCCGAGGCCGTGGTGCTGCTGCTGATCGTGCTGGTCCTGACGCTGATCCAGTTCACCTTGCTGCGGGAGAGGGGACGCGCATGACCACGGATTCGACCCGAGCCACCAGCAAGAGCCGCCGCAGGCGCCGCATGCTCGTGGACCGGAGCATCGATGCGGTGCTCGTGGTATTCAGCCTGCTGATGCTGCTGCCGCTGGTGTTCCTGGTTTCCAACGGCTTCAAGACCCCGCAGGAGATGTTGGCCTGGCCGCCGACCATCATCCCGGTCGATCCGACCACTGCCAATTTCGAGGCGGTGCTGCGCGACACGCCGCTGTTGCGGTGGATTCTCAACAGCATCCTGTTCGCCGTTCTCTCCACGCTGGCGATCCTGGCGACGTCGTCCATTGCCGGGTACATCCTCGCCAAGTTCCGCTACAACTCGCTGAACGTGGTGTTCGCCCTGATCCTCGCCACGGCGATCGTGCCGTTCGAGGTCTACATGATCCCGCTCTACTTCCAGGCGCAGAGCCTCGGCATCCTCAATAGCCTTTGGGGACTGCTGCTGGGCTACCTGGTGATGAGCTTCGGCATCTTCCTCATCCGGCAGAACGTCATCCATTCCATTCCCGACGAACTGATCGAGGCGGCGCGCATCGATGGCGCCGGCGAACTCTGGATCTTCTTCCGCATCGTGC
Organism: Devosia albogilva; assembly: GCF_042685625.1. Taxonomy (NCBI): domain Bacteria; kingdom Pseudomonadati; phylum Pseudomonadota; class Alphaproteobacteria; order Hyphomicrobiales; family Devosiaceae; genus Devosia; species Devosia albogilva. Next base: position 1,188,128 of record NZ_JBHUNP010000001.1, on the reverse strand, counting down.
TGCCGCTGCTGCGGGGCGCGCTGGGGGCACTGGGCGTGCTGGCGTTCTTCCAGGCATGGACCGCATTCGCCTGGCCGATGATCGTGGCGACCAACCGCGAGGCCTATACGATCGAAGTCGGGCTGGCTCTGTTTCAGACCGGGTTCACGGTCGATCTGGGGCGGCTCAGCGCCGCTTCTGCACTGGTGCTCATCCCCTCCATCACGCTCTTCGTCATCCTGCGCCGCAATTTCGTGCAGGGCGTCGCCAGCACGGGGCTCAAGGAATGACCTTGCTATCGCCCTTCATCGCTGAGGCGCACAGGACATATGTCGAGGCCAATGCCAGGTGTCTCGACTGGCTGCTAGACCGCCCCGCGCTGGGGCCTGGTTTTCTCAACAGCAAGCAGAACAGCATAACGCTCGCCGACTATGGCATCGATGATGGGTTGCGCGGCCCGGCGTACACTTACGGCTGGATTCAGGGCAGGGGGCTCGAGGCGCTGGCAACGCATGCCGAGTACTTCGCTCGCTCGCAGCGGGACCTCACTGAAAAGATCGACGCTGCCGGGCGCCGGCTCTATGCGATCCTTGCCGACCTCTGGGCCCAAGATGGACACGCCTATTTCTGCTACGACGCCGACATGCAGCCGATCATCGCCGGTGCGCATGGCAGTGAAGGCCGGCAGGCGCAGGCCCGAGAAATCCATACCTACTCCGACATCTTCGTGCTCAAGGGCCTGATCGCCGCTGCCGCGCGCTACGATCATCCTGCGCTCGACGGCTATGTCGCGCAACTGCCGGCGCTCATCGAGGCGATCGAAGGCGGTCGCTTCCTGATGAACGAGCGCCAGCGCATCGGCCGTGAGGCGCTGGCGGCGCAGGAGGACGATTTCGGCCCGCGCATGATCCTCTTGGGCGCCGCGGGCATGCTCCGGCGGCTCGGCCGCGGGGAGGCCGCCGCGTTTGCCGACCGTTTCGTGGCCCACGTACTCGGAAGGCACTTCGATCCGGTCTCGGGGCTCTTGCGCAACGTTCCGGGTAGCGACACCTGCAATGTCGGGCACGGGATCGAACTGGTGGGCTTTGCGCTCGACTATCTGCCGGCAGACGCCGATGACAGGCTGGTGCGGCAGCTCGAAACCGTGCTCCTCGCATCGTTTGAAGCCGGATTCCACGGCCCCGGCCTGCGGCTCGCAGTATCGGTTGCGACCGGCGCGCCACAAAGTCCGTACTGCCCGTGGTGGTCGCTGCCCGAGACCATCCGCGCCGCGGCGTTCTGTTTCGAGCGCACGGGCAATCCGCAGGTGCTCGAGGTTTGGCGCAAGGCGCACGCCGCTTTCTTCAGCTGGTTCTGGCGTGGGGAGCCGCCGCTGGCCTACCAGACCAGAACCGACGAGGGGCCGGCCGATTTCGTGCCGGCCACGCCCGACCTCGATCCGGGCTACCACACCGGCCTTAGCCTGCTTGCTGCCATTCAGGTGGCCGAGCGCATGGGCGCAGGCCAGTCGCTTCGTTCCAACACAGGTGCTTGATGGCTGCCGTAGAAATTCGCAACGTAGCCAAGTCCTTTGGGCCGACGGATATCATCCGCAACGTCAACATCGACGTGCCCGATGGCGCCTTTGTGGTGTTGGTTGGGCCGTCGGGCTGCGGCAAGTCCACGCTGCTGCGCATGATCGCGGGGCTGGAGGACATCGACAAGGGTGAGATAGCCATCGGGGGCCGCGTGATCAACGAGGTCGAGCCCAAGCACCGCGACATCGCCATGGTGTTCCAGAACTACGCGCTCTATCCGCACATGACGATTGCGGAGAACATGGGCTTCTCGCTCCGGCTGGCGCGCCAGCCCAAGGACGAGATCGATCGTCGCGTTGCCGAGGCCGCACGCATCCTCGGGCTCGAGGACTACCTGCATCGCTACCCCAAGCAGTTGTCGGGCGGGCAGCGGCAACGCGTGGCCATGGGCCGCGCAATCGTCCGCCAGCCGCAGGTGTTCCTGTTCGACGAGCCGCTGTCGAATCTCGATGCCAAGCTCCGCGTGCAGATGCGCGCCGAACTCAAGGACATGCACGCCCGCTTCAAGACCACCACGATCTACGTGACGCACGACCAGATCGAGGCCATGACCATGGCAGACCTGATCGTGGTGATGCGCAGCGGCGTGGTGGAACAGATCGGCACGCCGCTCGAACTTTACGATAACCCGGTCAACATATTCGTCGGCAGCTTCATCGGGTCTCCCGCCATGAACTTTGTCCCCGGTACCGTGCGGGCGGAAGCGGGCACTGTCACGCTCGAAGCAGCCGGCGGCGTGCGCTTGCCGCTGGGGACAGAATATGCCGGTCTCACTGGTCGGGCGGCAACACTCGGTATTCGGCCGGAGCACCTTGCGGTGGCCGCGCCGGGCGAGGGGCTGAGCGGTACCATCATCTCTATCGAGCCTACGGGCTCGGAGACCTTCATCGTGGTGGACATCGGCCAGGACAGGCTGTCCGTGTTGCTCCGCCAGCGCCTTATGGCGCGGCCGGGCGATGCCATCTCGCTCGCCGTGAATCCAGGCGCAGCCCACCTTTTCGACAGCGAGAGCACGACGCGCTTAGTGCCGTAACTGTCCCCGACGGCGCAGTCGGTCCTGCGCCGTCGGGGACGTGGGTGGCCCTTATCCGCGGCCCAGCAGTGCGGCCGATGCCTTGTCCAGGTGCAGGGTGGTGTTGTGGTGCTGCTGGAGGATGGAGGCCGGCACGTTCGGCGTGACCTCGCCTTCGCACGCGGCCCGCACGGCTTCGGCCTTGCGCGCATCCGGCACCGACAGGATGATGGTGGCGCTCTTGAGGATCTGCTGCACGCTCATCGACACGGCACGCAGTGGTACGTCATCGATCGTGGCGAACCAGCCCTCGCCCATCTGTTGGCGACGGCAGGCCTCGTCCAGGTCAACAACGAGATAGGGCGCGCTTGTCACGAAGTCCGCCGGGGGGTCGTTGAAGGCGAGGTGCCCGTTCTCGCCGATCCCGGCGAAGCAGACATCAATGTCGACCTGGGCGATCCGCTGGCTGACCCGGTCGATTTCGGCGGTCAGGTCAGCCGCGTCGCCGGCGACATAGATGATCTCCCCAAGGTTAGGCAACTTTTCAGCGAAGCGTTCCCGCAGGTAGCGGCGGAAGCTGGCGGGGTGATCGGTCGAGATTCCGACATACTCGTCCAGATGAAAGGCAGTGACTTGCGAAAAGTCCACGTCCGCCTTGACGAGGTGCTCAAGCATTTCGAACTGGCTGGCGCCGGTTGCGACAATGATGTTGGCGTGGCCGCGCGCGGAAATTGCGGCCTTGATTGCTTCAGCGCCCTGGCGGGCTGCCGCCTGGCCAAGCTCATCCTTGGAATTGTGGGTGATGATCTGCACGAGACGACTTCCCTTCGGTCTGTCAGGCCTTAGCCTTTGAAACGATTGCACAATCGGCACGGGAAGTTACCACCTTCGACCGATTGCGCAACCGGTTGCCAAACTGCCGGGAGTGTAGAACAGTTGTGTATCGGCACGGCCGTAAGGAGGACCCCATGAATCTGAAATCGCTTGCTCTCATTGCTGCCGTTGGCACCCTGATGAGCCAGACCGCCATCGCCCAGGAAGGTGGGCTGGTTGTCTACAACCCCGCCGGGGACGCCGGCGAGTTGATCATCGACGCATTCCGCGAGAAGTACCCGGGGATCTCAATCTCAGCGATCAACGCAGGGGTGGGCGAGCTGTTCACCCGAATGGCCGCCGAGAAGGACAACCCCCAGGGCGACGTGGTGCTGTGCGCCTCAAGCGAAGCCTTCCTTGCTAATCCGGGCCTGTTCGCTCCGCATGAGAGCCCCGAGTTGCCGAACTTCGATCCGAGCGTCGTGGCGGCGGACCACTCCTTCTATGGCTGCTCGATGCCGCTCCAGGCCTTCATCGTGAACACCAACCTGATGAGCGAAGACCAGTATCCGCGCACCTGGTCGGACCTGGCCAAGCCGGAGTTGGAAGGCAAGCTCGTGCTCGCCAACCCGTCGCTGTCCGGTTCCGCCTATGCCCAACTCGCGCAGATCCTGCAGCTCTATGGCTGGGACGTGGCCGAACAGGTCATGAAGAATGCTCGCTTCACCACCTCCTCGCAGAGCGTCTTCCAGGACGTGGGGCGCGGCGAGATCGAGGTCGGCGTGACCGGCGAAGTCAACATCAAGACCATGATGGACGAAGGCTACCCGGTGGCGGCGATCTATCCGGAAGACGGCACCGGCCTTCGCTTCGACGCTTCGGCGGTCATCGCCGGCGGCCCGAACCCGGACAATGCCAAGCTGTTCCTCGATTTCGCGAACTCCAAGGAAGCCCACGAGCTCATCGTATCGACCAACCGTCGCTCGGTGCGCAAGGACGTAGCGCCCCCGGAAGGCCTAATGCCGACCAGCGAGGTTCCGACCTTCCCGTATGACGACAATCTCGCGGCCTCCACCCGCGACGAGAACCTGGCCAAGTTCGACGAACTGTTTGCACAGTAACCGAACAGTGAAGCGCGGCCCCCCGCGCTTCACCACTACCGGAGAGCGCCACTTGCACCATTTCCAAGGGTTTACGCAGGCCAAGAACCCTGACGCGCCTGAGACCAACGAAGACCGCATCGTGGCCATTCCCAATCGCCTCTACGCGGTGATCGACGGCGCCACCGATATCAGCGGCCTGCGCTATGACGACCGGCTGGGGCAGGGCGCCACCGGCGGTTATCTTGCGGCTCAGGCCGTGGCGGAGGCGCTTGCGAGTGTCGCTGCCGGCCCTCTCGCGAGCCTGCCAGATCCGACCGAACTTGTCGGAGATCTCAACCACGCCATCGCCGCTACCTACGAGCGGCTCCGGACTGCTGAGCCCGATATCCGGTCCGGGCTGGCGCGCTTCCGCGCTGCCTTCTCCGCCGCTTTCGTATCTGGGGACATGGTTCGCCTCGTAGCGCTTGGCGATTGCGCCATCCGGGTCAACGGTCGGGCCGTGCTCGAACATCATTTTCCCGGCGACACCGTGCTCTCCAAGGCGAGGGCGGTCGCCTGGCAGATCCTGCTGGACAAGGGGCTGAGCGTCGCCGGGACCCGCGCCGTTGCCCGGCAACTGATCGTCCAGGGACCGGCCTCCTCCGCGCCGCCACCCGAATCCCTGACGTCGGTCGACATTGCCGACGTCATCTCGGCCGTCCGCAACGATGCCCTCGTGCTCGAAGCCTGCGGCAATGACCTTGCGCTGGTCGACGTGATCCTCACGGCTGGCCTCGAAGGTATTCGTGCCGATCCGGACGCCTTCCATGCCGCTGCCCTTGATGGCGTGAGCGACACCGGCAGTTCGGCCCGCGTGCTGGATCTGCCCCGATCCGAGATCAACACGCTGGAACTTGCCACCGACGGCTATCCGGCTCTTCCCGACGGCACCGGTATTGCCGCCTGGGAAGCAGCGCTCGCCGAGGCCGACCGGATCGACCCTGACCGTATCGGCCCCTATGCGAGCACCAAGGGCCGCGTCGGCAAGAATTTCGGGGATGACCGCAGCATCCTCTTCATATCCGCAGGAATCGACTGATGGCCTCTTCTTCGCCGGCACCCGCCCGCCTTTCAGTGCGCGAGCTGACCAAGATCTTCAATACGCCCGAGGGGCCGGCCACGGCGGTCAAGGATGTCAGCTTCGACATCGCGCCGAACACGTTCTTCACCATGCTTGGGCCATCGGGCTGCGGAAAGACCACGACGCTCCGCATGATCGCCGGCCTCGAATCCATCACGAGCGGGCAAATCCTGTTCAATGGGGAGGACTTCCGGCGCAAGAGCGCCTTCGAGCGCAATATCGGGATGGTGTTTCAGTCCTATGCGCTGTTTCCGCACATGACCGTGTTCGAGAATGCGGCCTACGGACTGAGGCTGCGCGGCGCCGACGAGGCTACGATCAAGAAGCGGGTCCACGAAACCCTGGCTATGCTTCGCCTCGACGGACTGGCCCAGCGCTACCCGGCTGACCTGTCGGGCGGCCAGCAGCAGCGGGTCTCGATCGGTCGCGCCCTGGTCTACCATCCCGGCATGCTGCTGCTCGACGAGCCGCTGGCCAACCTCGACGCCAAGCTGCGCGTCGAGATGCGCGATGAGATCCGCCGCCTGCAGAAGGCGCTGAATGTGATGGCACTCTATGTGACCCACGATCAGGAAGAGGCCATGGCGATTTCGGATGTGGTTGGGGTGTTCTCGAAGGGGCGGCTGATGCAGCTCGGAGCGCCCTACGAGATCTATTCCGCGCCGACGTCCTTGTTTGTTGCCGACTTCATCGGCAAGGCCAACTTCTTTCCGGTCGACGTCGAAACTCGGGACGGCGACCGTGCCGCCGTGGTCGCCCTCGGCGGCAGCCCCTTCGCCGGAGTCAGGACAGTGACGGCAGCAGGCGACGAGGGTGACTGGTTCGTCAAGCCGCAGGCGGCCCTGATGATGAGCCGGCCCGAGCAGATGTGGCTGTCCTCAACCAGCCAGCAACTCGACAGACCCGCCTTCACCGGACGGGCGGTGCGCATCCAGTTCCTCGGCAGCTTCGTCCGCTATCTGGTCGAGAGCAGCCAGGCCCGAGGTGAGGTCATCATCGACCTGCCGGCGTTCGCCGAAGGCGTGTCGGAGGGCGATGAGGTACGGTTCGGGCTGGTCGGGGAAGGCCTCGTGTTCGAGGAGGGTGTCCGATGAGCGAGCTTGCAGCGACAGCGTTGCCGACCGCCACACGGCGGCGCCTCAACATCGCGCCCTACGTGGCGGGAGGTGTCACCATCTTCGTGCTGGTGGCGTTCCTGCTGTACCCTATCGGCACCACGATGCTGAACAGCTTTGCCCCAGCGGGTGAGGCCTTCAATGGGCTCAATGCGACCCTGGAGAACTTCTCGCGGTTCTTCACCTCGTCCATGTACCAGCAGGCCTTGTGGAACACGATCTTCATCGGCGTGGTGGTGACCGTACTCGCAACGGCAGTTGCCGTGCCGGCGGCCTATTTCGTTGCCCGGGTGCAGATGCCCTTCAAGCCGTTGATCCTGTCGCTGTCCATTATCCCTCTGATCTCACCGCCCTTTATTGGCGCCTATTCGTGGGTGGTGCTGTTCGGCCGCAGCGGCATCGTCTCGCAATACCTGAACCAGTGGTTCGGCGTCCAGATGCCGCCGGTCTACGGGCATTTCGGCGTCATCCTTTCGATGGTGCTGTCGAACTTCACCTTTGTGTTCCTGTTCGTGCAGGGCGCCCTGACAGCAGTGGATCCGCATCTGGAGGAGAGCGCCCGCGTGATGGGCGCGTCGCGCTGGCGCGTGCTGCGCACAGTGGTGCTGCCGCTAGCCATCCCGCCGATGCTGGCCGGAGCGATGATCGTGCTCATCGAGGCGCTGGGCGAGTTCGGCACGCCAGCTGTGCTGGGCGGGGAAATGTATGTGCTCTCCACGCTGATGTATTTCCAGATTCACGGCTTCTTCAATCTCAACGCGGCGTCCGCCATTGCGTTGGTCAATGTGCTGATCACGCTCGGGGCGATCCTGTTCCTGATCCGGGTCAACAAGAAGCGCCGCTTCGTGACCGTTGGCAGCACCACCCGCCGCGCCGCTCTACAGACGGGCCGGGGCATCCGCATCATCGCCAACCTCTATGTGTGGGGATTGCTGGCGCTGGCCCTGCTGCCGCAACTGGTGGTGGTGTTCACCTCGTTTGCCGAGAAGTGGCCGGGCACCCTGTGGCCCACGCAGTACGGCTGGGGCAACTACCAGTATGTGTTCAGTCGTGTGGTCGAGCCGCTCCAGAACAGTCTGATCCTTGCAGCTGTGGCGACCGTGGCTTGCGTCATCTTCGGCACGCTCACCGGCTATGTCGCCGAGCGCAAGAAGTTCGTCGGCAAGTGGGCCCTGGACCTCACCATCATGCTGCCGTTTATCCTGCCGGGCATAGTCACCGGCGTGGCGCTGTTGGTGACCTACAACAGCGGACCTGTCGCTCTGACGGGCACCGCCGCGATCATCGTGATCGGCTATTTCGTGCGCCGCATTGCCTATATCTACCGTTCGGTGGTGGCTGCGGTGACCCAAATTGACCTCAAGATGGAAGAAGCCTCCACCGTTGCGGGAGCGACATGGGGGACCACGATGCGCAAAGTCACCATCCCCTTGATTGCTCCCGGGATTCTCGCCGGCGCAATCATCGTGTTCACGACGCTCATTTCGGAAATGAGCACGACGGTGATGCTCTACTCCGCCCGGTGGAAGACCATCTCGATCGCCATCTATGAACGCCTGGAAACTCAGGAGATTTCGGCCGCCGCAGCCATCGGCTCGATCACCATCCTGGTCACGCTGATCCTGGTCCTTGCCGCTACCCGGGTAATCGGCAAATCCATGTCCGAGCTTTTCTCATGAGCGGTCGTCATAGGCAATTCAGGCCGTAGCTGGCGGACAGTGCGTCAGTTGGGTGGCTGCTCTTGCGTGCGCATCGCCAGGAGCGGACCGTCCGCATTCGGCCCCGCTGAAGTCGCTGGTGAGCATGTGGGAAAGGGCGTGGCCATTCTAGCGCGGCACGGCGCCGACCGATGAACCGATCCTCTTAATCGTGTTCTCTCAATGGTCGATGATGGCCAAAGGAGAATGGAAATGGGTATCCAATATGACCCCCCCGCTAGAGGTCGGCCCGGCTTGGAGCGCCGGGCGGCAAGTTGGCGCCAAGCGGGCGCTGAAGGTCCGGCAGATCTAGGCCATCCGGCTTTTCCTGTATCGGGAGGGTCACATGCGCGACGAGCGCTGTTTGATCTGGCCATTGATAGCAAGCTGCGCGGCTGCGACCTGATCAGGCTTAAGATCGGCACGCTGGTGTCCGGTCATGACCTTCGCGCCCGGGCAATGGTGATCCAGCAGAAGACCGGTCGGCCGGTGCAATTCCAGATCACAACGGCCGCCAGAACAAGTTTGCTGGCGTGGCTCGAAAGGTGAGGGGGTCGATGGCGGATTTGGCGTTTCCGAGGCGGGCAGATCCTAACGATCACCTGAGCACCAGGCACTATGCCCGACTTGTCGTTAGATGCCCTTTCGCGATTGCAGCTGACCTCAAAGCAGCCTGTGAACTGACCCTGGCTAGGTCGCAATTGCGAAACGTACCGGCTGGGCACCCTTCCAGAGCACCAGCTCTCCAAGCGGGCGCAGGTTTTCCAAGCCGTCTTCGATGGTGATGAAATGGTTTCCAGCCAGCTGCCCCATCTTGGACGAGAAGGATAGTCCGCCATAGGCGAGGATGATTTCGGTCTCGCTGATGCCGCCGGGGTAGAGCAGCACCTGGCCCGGCGCCGGGTGGCTGGTGTGGTTCTCGTAGGTGACGCCGAAATCGCGGTCGCCGAGGGGCACCCAGACGCCCTCGCCGCTCCAGCGAACATGCACGAACTGACTCTCGAAGGGCATGGCGGCAACAAAGGCGGCGCACGTCTTCGGAGCGGCGGCCGTCTCGAGCCGGGCGCCAAAGGTGAATGGGCCGGCGGTGATGGTGATCTTCGTCATTCTCTGAGACCTCGTCTTCGGGATGGATTGGTCGCTAGAAGCGGCTGAGCGTGAAGGGAGCGAGCTCCGGCGCCGCCTGGCCGGTCATGGCCAGTCTGGCGGCCTCCCGTCCCATCAGTGGCCCCAGGGTGAAGCCATTGGCGGTTGCCGCGACCACGACCTTGGAATGCCCCGGGAGGGTGGAGAGCAGCGGGGCGCCATCGATGTCGATGTTCATCGCGGCCCAGCTGCGAACCAGCGACAGCCCGGCAATGGCCGGGACTGTCCGGCAGGCGACCCACAGGTTGCCCTCTATGCTGTCGAGAAGGACGCGCGGCTGGCCTGTGGCGCTGGTCTCGGCCGTCCAGGCACCGCCGATGAGCACGGTCCCATTCGCCCCCTGCTTCATGGTGAGGTGACGGTCGGCGTGCGCCAGCAGGCAGGGCAGCAACGGCGGCGCCGGTTCGGTCACGAGCATCTGGAGCGGCGCGCCGCGCACGGGCAGGTCGACGCCGAGATGCCGGCCGAGCTCCGCACTCCATCCGCCGGCCGCTATGATCATTCTCGAGGCGCTGACCGCCCCACGGGCCGTGTCGATGCGGTAGCGACCTGGTTCGGCGACCAGGTCGGTCACGCGGGCCAGCGTCTCGATCTCGGCCCCGCTGGCGCGGGCCGAACGAGCGAGTGCAAGCGTGGCCGGAAGCGGGTTGATCTTGCCCTCGCCCGGACACCACGCGCCTGCAACGACATCGGCAGAGAGATGGGGCACCAGCGCGAGCACCTCCGCACGGTCGAGTACCTGGGTCTCGATACCCACGGTCGCCTCGGCTGCTGCCTTGCGCTTGAGAAAATCGATTTGCGCAGGGTTTTCGGCGACCATCAGGCCGCCGGTGACCTTCATCTCGAAGTTCGCTGCAAGGGTTGTTTCCAGTTCACCCCAGAGGGCGATGGATTGCTTCTGCAGCGCCAGAGTGCGCAGAGCCGCGGACCCACCGGCGAACGCCTTGGCGCCAAAATCCCAGGACAGCAGCTGCAGGTGCAGGCTGCCCGCATTGCCGCCGGACGCTTCCGCACCGACCTGGCCCTGGTCCAGTACGATAACCTTGGCACCGGCCAGCGCAGCCTCTCGCGCTGCCGCAAGGCCGGTCACGCCTGCGCCGATGACGGCGAGGTCATAGTGGCCGCCGCCGAGTGGCCACTGCGCCTGCGACGAGGGTCGCGCCGATGGCCGGCTTTCGCGATGGCCGGACCATTCCGGCTTCTCGATCGTGACGTCCCGCAATGGCAACGGACGCGCCGGGAGCTGGGGGGCAAAGAGCGAGTTCGCATCGACACTGCGGCCGGCCGCCTCCAGCAGGCCGAGCACCGGCCTCGTGCAGTATCGCCCCTGGCAGCGGCCCATGCCCAATCGGGTCGCTCGCTTGACGCCACCGGGGTCCTGTGCGCCGTTGCCGATTGCCTGTCGGACCTGCCCGGCAGATACATTCTCGCAGCGGCAGACCACCAGGTCATCCAGCATCCTTCCAGCCTGCCGCGGCGGTGCTGCGTAGAGTTGCCAGAGCGCCTTCTGGAAGCGCTCGATCTGCCGGGTGCGATGGGCCCGAGCCTCGATCGGAGCCGGTTCGCCCAGCCATCGCGCGATCGAGGCTGCGCTGGTCCTGCCCTGCTCCTCTGCCAGTTGCGCGCCGCCAAGCCCGCCACCGTCACCGGCGATCCACACGCCCGTTACCGGTGTTGATCCGTCGGCGGCGCGGCGCGGTACCGCGATTCCATCCCTCAGGTCCATCGGGCAGTCCAGCAGTCGTGCCAGCTCGATCTGGGGCGCAAACCCTTCGCCGATGCACAATGCATCCGTCTCGATCGATCGGCGGTTACCGCCATCGAGCTGCTCGATTTCGACGGTCAGGGAGTCGCCACCCTCGATACGGCCAACCTGCCATCCCCAGAGCATCGGCACCCGGGCGCGGGACATCCTTGCTGCAAAGTATGCGCCGCGCATCACAAGGGCCGGATCAGAAACGACAGCAGCGGCAAGTGCCGCGCCTGAAGCCGGTCGGCTGCGCTCGATAATACCGAGGACGGTGCCGCCAAGTGCAAGAATCTCGGCGCCCAGTTGCAGGCCGAGGGGTCCGTTGCCGGCGATCAGCGTGCGTTTCCCCGGCGCAACGCCATAGCGGCGCACGAGGGTCTGGCCGGCGCCAATGGACATGACGCCCGGGAGGGTCCAGCCCGGTACAAGGGCGGGAAGCTCGTAGGCACCGGTCGCCAGCAGCAGGGCCCTGGCGACGACGTGCAGGCGACCCTGCGGTCCGAGTGCGTGGACATCGAAGCGCTCGTCGCTGCCTCGGCGCGCCGACCAGACTGTGGTCTGAAGACGGATGTCGAGCCCCGCGGCCCGAGCCCGCAGGCCATCCCCGGACCGATGCTGGGCGTCGGCCCGCCGGGTATGGCGGGATGCGGCGGAGCGCGGTTTGAAATATTGACCGCCAGCGGCATCACGCTCGTCGATAACAAGGACATCGAGACCCATCTCGCGGCATGCAATCGCCGCCACGAGTCCGGCCGGACCGGCGCCGATCACCAGCACCATGGTCTCGATCCGCGGTTCGGGGGCTGGATCAGCCTTCTGCAGCGATGGCGGCTGCGCAAAGCGCCCGTCATCCTGTGTGCGAACGTCCATGCCGTTGCGGACCTTGGTCATGCAGGCCCGCTGCGATCGCTGCCCGTCGACCTCCAACAGGCAATCCTGGCAGACGCCCATCCCGCAGAAGATACCGCGGCTGCTGCCGGCCGAAGTGGAATGGAGCCGGGTGATCCCGTTTTCCGCGAGCGCCGCTGCCAGACTGTCACCATCGCGGGCAGCGATTTCGCGTCCGTCGAACCGGAAGCGAACCGGGGGCGAAGTCCGCGGCGGCGTCATGCCGTCGGCATCGGCAGCAAGCCAGCTGCCGTAAGGGCCTGCTCCACCGCCGCAAGCTCGCCGGTCGGTGTCGGCAGCCGCGGCGGGCGTGGATCGCCCACGGGGTAGCCGAGCATAGCCAGTGCCGATTTGGTGGCCGAAACATAGCGGTGCCCACCGACGAGGCGGATCACCGGCAATGCCTGCTGGTAGATCGCGCGAGCCCCGGCGATGTCTCCGGCCGTGCTGCGCTCGAAGAGCTGCGCCAGCAGCCTGGGCATGAGATTGGAGCCCACGGCGACCCAGCCTTCCGCACCATTCATGAAGGACTCGAACCCCATGATGCCGCCGAACACGGTCATGCGGCCGTCGCACATGTCGATGATGTCCCGCACGCGGGTCACATCCATGGTGGATTCCTTGATGTACGAAACACCTTCGATGGTCGACAGCCGAGCGACGATTGGCGGTGTCAGGTCGACATTGGCGGTAGCCGGGTTGTTGTAGATCATGATCGGGATGGAAATCGCCTCCGCGATCCGCCGATAATGCTCGAACAGCTCATCCTCGGTCGGGGTGGAGTAAAAGGGCGGGATGATCATCACCCCGGTGGCCCCCATCGCCTCGGCTTCCTGCGAATAGCGGATCGCGTCATCGGTGTATTCGGCCCCGGTACCCACCAGAACAGGCACGCGGCCGCCCACGGTTTCGATGACGCAGCGGGCGACGGACTCACGTTCCTCATCCGACAGGGACAGGAATTCCCCGGTTGATCCCAGGGGGATCAGGCCGTGGATGCCCTCGGTCACCTGCCATTCGGTGTAGGCCTCCATCCTTTCGAGGTCGACCTGCCCGCCCTCGTCGAACGCCGTCACCATGACTGAATAGGTTCCGCGAAACTTTGTCGTCATGAGGATCAGCCCTGCGGCAGCGAGGTGGTGCGGGCCGTCCCGGCAGCGTCCCGATTCGGTCCGGTCGACAGGCGGGAGCAACTCGCCGCTGAGGCGCGGCGCGCACCGGCATTTGCAGATCGCGCCGGTATGGGTGACGCCATTTCGTAAGAATTCATGCCTGCGCTCGCCATACTTTCCTCGCGTTCGGGACTCCGTTGGTATACAGAACTCCTCGAGGCGATAGCAATCCCAATCTTGTGGACGACGCGTCGACCAGCCTTCGCGGCTGGATGCGGCGCCCGCCTGCGGGGGATGGAACGTCATGAACGGGCGGCATTTACCTCCGCTGCTAACCGTATGCGGCTTGTTCCGATTGCGCTATGAACCTCGGACGGCAACGCTCTCTCAGATCGGGGACATCGATGAAGCAGACCGCATCACACAAGATTCCAAGCGATTCGGTTTCTGCGGTGAAGTCGCGCCCTGCCCCGCGCAGACTATCCGATTTGGCTTATGAGACCCTGTCGATGGCGATCAGGGAGCGTAAGCTGCGGAGCGGCGAAACCATCGTCGAGCACTATCTGGCGGAAAGCCTCGGACTGTCGCGCACGCCACTGCGCCAGGCCTTGCAGCGGCTGGAACTCGAAGGACAGCTCGTCAAGCACGGTGGCCGCTCCTACCAGGTCCGCCACGTCAGCATGGGCGAGTACCTGCAGAGTCTCAAGGTTCGCGAGATGCTGGAGCCGGAGGCAGCCGAGCTTGCCGTCGACCGATTGCAGGATGAACACATCCAGGCCGCGCGCAAGGAGCTCGTGGCTCTCGACAACATTCGTCCATACAATGTCATTGCCCACTGGAAGGCTGATGACGCGCTGCACCATCTCTTTATCGACAATTGCGGCAACCAGGTCCTGGCCAGATCGCTGCATGCGCTTAGAGTGACAACCAAGCTGTTCGAGATCGATCGCCTCGCTGACCGGCTGGAACCCGATTCACGGGAACACTACGAAATCCTCGATGCCCTCCAGGCGCGCGACAAGAAGGCAGCCCGCCGGTCCGTCGCCCAGCACATCCGCTCGCTGATCCGCTTCGCCATCGCCACCGCAGCCTGAGCCGACGTGTCGTCCGGTGCCGGCCCGCCTGCCTCGCCCGTGCGACGGAAAGGCCTTACCTCTCTGCGCCCGTACCGCAATCCTTTCGCGCCCGGCCGCTTGCTCGACCCTTGCCCAACGGCCATGAGCAACTGGTCAGGAAATGCTCATCGAAGCCATTATTTCGGCAGCTGCGAAATAGCAGGCATCGATACGGATTGGCCGCTTGACTCGCTTCCTTCCCTAGTAAAGAGTGTCCGAACGGTATACCGCAGGAATACAAGGGGGCTCTGGATGTCGGTTGGAGCAGGAAACGTGGCGGCGATTGTAAACGGGGACGCCGATGCAACGCTCGATCTCCTGAAGAGGGTGGTCGCGGTCCCGAGCGTCACCGGAAACACCGCGGCGGTGCATGCGCTGCTGCGAGCCGAGCTGGAGCAGTTGGGCTACACGGTCGACGATGTGGCGAGCGACCCGAACGACATGCGCGGCGAGCCCGACTTCTCTCCGCCGACGCGCGAGACCTCCGGTGGGGGCATGGTCGCCCACAAACCCGGCCCTCGCGGGATAATGCTCTTCGCGCACTCCGATACCAGCGACCACGAGCGGCAGGACGGATGGCAGACCGACCCCCTGGTCCTGACACCCGATGATCAAGGCCGGGTCGCAGGCATCGGCGTCGCCGACTGCAAGGCCGGCGTCGTCGCGATCGTCGCTGCGCTGAAATCCCTCGACCGTGCCGGCATCCGCCTCCGCAAGCCGCCGGCGGTCGTCATTGCCGAAGCCAAGACCGGTGGTTTCACCGGCATGTACCAGTCGGTGCGTCAGGCCGGCCGCAGCGAAGGCGCGCTCTATTGCCATCCCGGTGAAGTCGGCGACGGCATGGGACGCATCAAGGTCGCCACGCGGGGCGTACTGTCCTTCCGCATCACCGTTGCCGGGCGCACGCCCATCCCCATTGAATCGTCGGCTCGCAGTGCCGATCCGCGTCAGGGGGAAAACGCTCTCGTCCACGCCTCCCGCGTCGTCGGCGCTATCGTCAACTGGGCCGAGACCCAGCCGCATCTGATCTGCTCGGTCAATACCATCCAGGCCGGGCGCGACGCGCTGGAAGTTCCCGCGCTTTGCGTCATGGAAGGTACCTGCTGGTACACCGAGGGAACGATCACTTCCGTGATCGATGGTCTCAAGAGCGCCGTGTCGAAGGCCGCCGCGTCGAACCCGTGGCTCGCGGCGAACGTGCCGGAGGTGGAACTGATCGGTGTACGCGCCAATCCGGCCAGCTGCGCCGACTCGCCTTTCGCCGTTGCCGTTCAGGACGCTGTCGCGGCCGTGACTGGAACGCGGCCCGAACCCTACGACTGGCATAGCGCCAGCGATATCCGCTTTCCAATGCTTTACGCGGATACGCCGACCGTTGGTATCGGCTCGATTGCCGGTAATTTCGGCCGCTCCGGTGAGTGGGTCGACGTGGCCGACTTCATGCGCATGGTCGAGGTCATCGCCCGTGTCCTCGTCTGCTGGGACGAGAGGTCCGCGGCTCCAGCCGCAGCCTGATCGAACCAATATCCGCCATTAGCGTGGCCCTGCCCTCGCGATGGAGAATACCCTCAAACCCGCAACGAAAGTCTCCTGCTATGCCCCAAAGCCGCTTTCGCATTTCCGTACTCTCGCTCGCTTCGGCTGGCGTGCTGCTTTTCGGCGGCGCGCTCGTGCCGGGCGTCGCCACGGCGCAGACCCCCAGTGGTGCCGATTGCATCGACGTCCCCGACACCTCGCTGATCAAGCCGGGCACCCTCACCGTCGTCACCAACGCTGCGAGCTACCCCAACTCCTACGTTGACGCCGATGGCAAGATCGTGGGCGTGCGTGCCGAGATGTCGCAGATGATCGCCGACGAGCTGTGCCTCGACCTGGAGATGATCAACGCTCCGTTCGATGGCCATATTCCCGGCCTGCAGAGCCAGCGGTGGGATATCAGCGCCAGCGGCATGGTCTACACGCCGGAGCGGGTCGAGGTCGTCAAGATGATCCCGGTCGAAGTCCAGGGCGTCGTCATCTGGGTTACCGGCGACAACCCCAGGAACATCGAGACCGTGGGCGATCTCGCAGGTCTGCGCGTCGCGACCGAGGGGCCGGGCTACGAGTTCGACGCCACCAACAAGCTCAGCGAGGGGCTTGCCGCTGAAGGCAAGGAACCGTTCGAGGTCCTGGTGTTCGGCGACAATACCAAGGCCGCACAGGCGCTTGCAGCCGGCCAGGCCGAAGCCCTGATCACCACTGGTCTGCCGCCGTCCGATGGGCGCTTCATCGTTGCCGGCAAGCCGCTGAACCAGACCTTCAAGTGCCTCGGCTTCAACGATCAGGCGCTTGCCGATGCCGTGGTCCAGGTGGTGAAGCGCCTGCGTGAAGACGGGCGGCTCGCAGAACTCCTCGCCCGGTACAATTTCACCATGTACGAAGGCGAAACCAAGGTCCTCACCCCTGACTCACCTCCCGAAGAAGCCTGACCGATGAAAAAGGCCGCCTCGGCGCTGCGCGCCAGGCGGCATGATCGGTTGCACCAGCAACTGCCTCCGCCTCGATATTTGTCCAGCCCCTCGGCGCTAAGATGTCCCGGCTCGCCCGGCGAGACGCCCCGAACCAAGGAGACTTACACATGCCTAGATCTGCTGTCCGCAGGGCCGTGGCCGCCCTTTCGTCCGCCGGCCTCATACTGGCAACGACTGCTCTGGGTGCGGGAAGCGCCCTCGCCCAGACTGACGCTGGATCGGGGGCCGATTGCATCGAGGTGCCCGGCGAGTCTCTGGTCACGCCGGGCAAGCTGACCGTCGTGACCAACGCAGCCAGCTACCCGATTTCCTATGTCGATGCCGACGGCGAGATCGTGGGCATCCGGGCGGAATACTCGCAGCTCATCGCCGACGCGCTCTGCCTCGAGCTCGAGATGATCAACGCGCCGTTCGACGGGCACATCCCCGGGCTCCAGAGCAAGCGCTGGGACATCAGCGCCAGCGGCATGGTCTACACGCCGGAGCGCGTCGAAGTCGTCAAGATGATCCCGCTGGAAGTACAGGGCGTGGTGATCTGGGTCAACGGTGGCAATCCACTGGGCATCGAGACCGTCGAAGACCTGGCAGGCCTGCGCGTCGGCACCGAAGGTCCCGGCTACGAGTTCGACGCTACTACCAAGCTCAGCGAGGACGTCGCGGCGCAGGGGATGGAACCGTTCAACATCCTGACCTTCGGCGACAGCTCCAAGGCCGCACAGGCGCTCGCTGCCGGCCAAGTCGATGCCAAGATCGGTACGGTACCGCCACCGGACGATGGTCGTTTCGAGATCGCTGGCGAACCGTTGAGCCAGACCTTCAAGTGCCTCGGTCTCAACGATCAGGCCCTCGCGGACGCCGTGGTGAAAGCAGTGGACCGCTTGAAGGCCGAAGGGCAGCTGGCCCCAATCTTCGAGCGCTACGAGGTAACGCTCTACGACGGTGAGACCAAGGTCATCACCGCAGATTCTCCGCCCAACTAAGAGCTGTAGCGAAATGTGGGATTGGCCTAGCTTCTTCGAGTTCCTTGTCAGCAAGCAGTATCTGCAGGGCGCATGGGCAACAATATGGCTCACCGCTGTGTGTCTGGTAATGGGGCTGGCCATCGCCATCGTGCTGGCGCTGATGCGCATGTCTCCAAATCCGGCGCTGCGGTACCCCTCGGCGTTCTTTACTTGGCTGTTCCGCGGCATCCCGCTGCTGGTGACCTTGGTGATTATATACACCGGTCTCCCGCAGTTCGGAATTCGCCTCAGCCCCCTGGCGGCAGGCATTCTTGGCCTTACCCTCAACGAGGCGGCCTACCTCTCCGAGATCGTGCGGTCGGGCATCCTCGCAGTGCCGAAAGGGCAGTATGAAGCTGCCCGGGCGCTTGGCATGACCCCAGCCCGCGTGATGCGCGTCGTGGTGTTCCCCCAGGCTTCGCGCATCATCGTGCCTCCACTGGGCAATGCCGTGAACGGGCTGCTCAAGACCACCACCCTTCTTTCGGTGGTGGCGGTCAACGAACTGCTGCGCAACGCGCAGTTCGCCATCCAGATCAACTACCGCGTGCTCGAGGGTCTCGTAGCCGCCGCCATATACTACCTCGTCCTGGTGTCGATCTGGCAGCTCTTCCAGAACTACTTCGAGGATCGCCTGAACCAGAGTTACGTCACCAAGTCATGACCACCGCAGCGACTGAAAGGAAATTCCGATGACCGAAACGAACGACGCTTCCCAGCCGGTTCTAGAGGCCACCGACGTTCGCAAGTCATTCGGCAAGCTTGACGTGCTCAAGGGCATCTCGCTGACCTTGATGAAGGGTGAATCGGTCTGCATTATGGGGCCGAGCGGCGGCGGCAAGAGCACCTTCCTGCGTTCGATCAACTGCCTGGAAATGATCGACACCGGCACGATCCGGGTCTGCGGCGAGGAGATGGGCTACCGCACCACGGCGACCGGTCGCAGGCAGCTGAGCGAGCGGGCTATTGCGGTGCAGCGTCGGCAGACCGGCATGGTCTTTCAGCAATTCAACCTGTTCTTCACCATGACCGCGCTCGACAACGTGGCCTCGGGCCTGGTGCATGTCTATGGTGTCAACAGGGAGGACGCACGGGAGCAGGCTTACGAGCAGTTGAAGCTGGTAGGTATTGCTGACAAGGCCGAATCCTATCCCATCCAGCTCTCAGGCGGCCAGCAGCAGCGCGTCGCGATCGCTCGCGCCATCGCAGTAAAGCCCAAGCTCATGCTGTTCGATGAGCCAACGTCCGCACTGGACCCTGAAATGGTCCAGGAAGTGCTGGACGTGATCTTCAATTTGCGCAAGGCCGGGATGACCATGATCCTGGTGACGCACGAGGTTGGCTTCGCCAAGAAGGCGGCCGACCGCGTCATGTTGATTGCCGACGGCGTTGTCGCTGAGCAGGCCTCACCGCAGAGATTCTTCGAGAATCCTCAGAGCGAACGGACGCAGCAGTTCCTCTCTCGCGTGCTTCACTGAGGTATTCGGACGCTGTGGCACCACCTATCGTTAAGGTTCAACGACATGATCTCCAACCGTAGAGACTCAAGGAACAAAATCCCCTCGCTTCTGCCGAGGGCACGCCATATCCCAGAGATCTACGGTATCAGTGAGCTCGAGGGACATCCCGACGTCTACCAGAGGTACCGAACGGTGTCCTCGAAAGGCGCCTCCACAAGGCAAGGGCAAGTGGCAGCTTCTGTGGATTTCGCGTCTAGCAGCATCGCCCGCAGCAGCTTCTCGGGCGCGATTAAGGGGCTGTTTAGACCCGAGTAGAGCGAAGAAAACTCACCTTTTCCATCAACCACGCCATGATGGCGAGCCCGGTCTCCCTACTTCGGCTGGTAACGCCGTCTTCCGAGCCAATGTCTGTCTAGAAACGGGGGAAAGTGAAAACCGGTCTTGGCCGCGAGCGGACTTGGTCTTTCACGCGCGGTATGTCGGTTTGTTCCTAAGGCCTGCCCAATAGCGGACAGTCTGCTACCGGCCCCGAGCTAGCCGTTCGGGCAAGCAGCTGCGTTAGCAGCAATGGGGCCGGCAGCGGACCGTCTGCTATCGGGAATTATAGCAAGGAAGCGGACGTTCGTTATGGCTGCGAGCAAAGATATCGGCCCAAGTGGAGACTGCAGGCGCTAGGAAGTGCCCCTAAGCCCGGCTGGGCGAGCGCGCATCTAGGAGCGCATAGGCTATTGGTCGCACTGTCCCGGCAACAACGTCTGCACCAAAATCGACGACGGTTCTCTTCGAATATTGCGCCGCTAGTTCCGACTCACACCAGAGCCGCAGCTCCCCGTTCATCTGACCCGCAAGCGCTAGCAGCTTGGGCAAGCTTGCTTTCTCATTCGGAGTTGGGGAGCCCCTCAATTTGGCGACCAACTGGGTGGCGCACTCGTCATCGTCGGTGAGACGAGCAACGATCAGATCCACGCACATCGGTGAGAAGTCCCACATGTTGAGCTGAGCGTGGGAGATATAGGACAGAACTATCCTGCAGAATGCCTCTGCTGTGCCGAGGGCGGCGACAAGGCGAATCGCGTCCGGCCATATTAGTTTACCGGCCTCTGCGCTCTCATCGAGTGCTAGATACAAATCTTCAAGAACTTTGCTCGTCGGCCACCCCTCGCATAGACCTGCGATCGCGGCCGATGGATGGCGGACGGATGCGGCCTCAAGCGCATGTTTAACACTGCCGTCGGTTGCGAACCGGCGGCCGAGTACCACTCCGGCGATGACGTCGCGGCGCCGGCTATCGTATGCATGTGAATTGACATCGCTGCTGGCGCCGCTGAATGCACGCAAACAATGGTCGCGTAGAAGATGCGACCCGGGCATCTCGCGTGCCAGAGCCTCGATGCAATTTGCCGACAAGATCTTTGTCTCGCGCGTACAGTACTCGATAAAGTCGCCGCGGATCGCGTCAGACTCAGAAGTATAGGGAGCAAGATGATCCCACGAATACCATTCGTTGTCGCTTCGGGTGAGGTGCGACAGAACGTCAGCGCCAAAGGCATTCTTTAGCCGTTGCCAGTGTTGGGCGATATAGGCCAGCGCGGCTCTGTTGTTGTCGAGTGCAAACAGCTCGAGCTGTCCGGAGTGTTCGGGGAGGTCACGGTATTCCTCGACCTCGTCAAGCGCGATAAACCCTGCGAGCGATGACTGCCGTATGAGGTCCATGTAAGGGCCAATCATGACGGCCTCGGCCCGTAGTTGCTCGAGACAACCCTCGCGCTCGATCCTGTCGTCGGCGGTCGCCTCATGAAGAGCTATGGTTGCCGCCGTTCGAATAGCGTGGTTGGCCTCAGCCTTGTACCCCGAAAGTAGCTTCATGAGGTCCTGATCATCGGCAGCGCGCTTGCCCAGGACGGACACGACAAGGCCTCTCAGTTCTACAGGCAAGGCCGATAGATACCTCGCAAGAACAACTCGTATCTCTTCATCCCCCGCATATCCAAAGCTTTTATTTACCCCGTTTGGCGTAGACGAGGGTATCTGAACAGTCATCTCAAGTTATGCGAAAATATAAACTTGCACCAGGACGTCGGTCCTATACTGTTGAATCTGCTACAGTATAGATTGTCTTCCCGGCCGCCCTAAGGTTTGCGAAAAACCCGTTTGCTGCGCGAGGGCTGTTGGCCCGAGGGTAACGACCGTTGTGTCAGTGAGTATGGTGGTCCAGTGCAATGTCACCAGGCCAGCGCACGCCATGGACAAGACATAGCTTGACCATTTGGGAGTGTGGTCATCACCATGTGGTTGGAGCGAGGTGAGTGGAACACCGTCCTCCCAGGTCTGAAGTGTCCTTAGTGAGCACAGGACAAACCACTGCGGCACAACAACGCTCCTGGCTGCCCAGATCGATCTGGCGACGAATGACCGCGGGTCGGACATTACGGACGCGCGAGTCAAAATCCTGTCGATTTCAACTCCCAGTTCGGTCGCACGGGAATCATCAAAGAGGCCGACGGATGTGCTGGTGCCAGATCGGATCTCTTCGAAAGCGAACCTCGCGCCAATCGGGAGTCGGGTTTCCGCTTTCCACGGGCGGATTTCGTCCACAGCCGGATCGAGCGTACTTTGGACTAGGACGTGCCTACACCATCGTGCGGTGTAGTTCATGAGTGCCGCTGTTTTGAAGCTGGCGAAGCCATTGCGGCGGAGTGACGCCGTGCTTGGCGCGATACGGTGTTGTCCGGGTGTTGTGGATGACATGAACTCTCTTCCAGTTGCCTGGAGTATTGTTCATTTACAATTCTGCATTAGTAAATGCCGCAAACACTTCTGGTTGCTCGGTGTGTTTACGGAGTGTTTAAGGGGGCGGGTGCATTAGTTTAGTGTGGTCCCGCGAAAAAATACTTGAGTCGCATTTTCGCAGGACGACCTTATCGGTACTACCGTGCTCTGCTTGCTCCCCAGCATTCCGCAGGCACAGCCAGCGCAAATTCCGTTTTAGATACAGGCGCTTACACCTAGTGGTCACGTCTTGTTGGCGAAATCGGTGTTTTTTGCACGTCTTGTTGGCGACCGGTGCAGTTCTTGCCATAGCCGGTACCTAGGAGAATCAAAGGGTTAGTCGTCGCGTCTTGTTGGCGATGAACAAACGCTGTTCAGGCGGCGTCGCTGATCAGGCCGTCGGCGAGGCCGTATTCGTGGAGCTTTCGGTAGAGTGTCGAGCGCCCGATGCCGAGGGCGCGGGCCACGCGCGACATGCGGCCGCCGTGGTGTTCGATGGCGAAGGCGATGGCTTCGCGCTCGAGGTCGGACAACGGAGTGACGTCGCCGCCGGGACCGAGAAAGCGGTCGGCGGGGGTGGTGGGGCGTTCCACCTGGACGCGTTCGCGCGCCGGGGCCATGTCGATATGAATAGGGGCCGCGGGGACCGGTGCTGCCGCCATGACGCCGGCAGCCAGGTCGCGACCATTGGCCTGGGCGACGATCTGCGGGAAGTCGAGGGTTTCGAGAAAGGCGCCGTCGGCGAGGATGACCGCCCGGTAGACGGTGTTCTCCAACTGGCGGACGTTGCCGGGCCAGTCATAGGCCATCAGCAGCTCGAGCGCGGCGGGGGAGATGCCAAGCACGCGCTTGTTGGCCTCGGCGGCGAAGCGGGCGATGAAGGTCTCGACCATGACCGGGACGTCTTCCATACGCTCGCGCAGGGGGGGCACGTAGATCGGGAAGACGTTGAGCCGGTAATAGAGGTCCTCGCGGAATTCGCCGGTGCGGGCGAGATTGAGCAGGCGGCGGTTGGTGGCGGAGATCACCCGGACATTGACCCGTTCGGCGCGGCCGCTGCCCAGGGGCTCGATCTCGCCTTCCTGCAGGGCGCGCAGCAGCTTGACCTGAGTGTCGTGCGGCAGTTCGCCGACCTCGTCGAGGAACAGCGTGCCGTTGTGGGCCTCGGCGAACTTGCCGACCTGATCGGACACGGCGCCGGTGAAGGCGCCCTTCTTGTGCCCGAACAGCACGGACTCGACGAGGTTGGCGGGGATGGCACCGCAGTTGACGGTGACAAAGGGCCTGCCGGCGCGATCGCCGCTGCCCTGGATGATGCGCGCGATCAGTTCCTTGCCGACCCCGGTCTCGCCTTCGATCAGCACCGGAATGGTGGAGCGGGCGGCCTTGGTACACAGGTTCATCACCCGCGACATGGCGGGGGCGCGCGCGATCATGTCGGCGGCAGTGAAGGTGCCGGAGCGGCGCGCCTGCTCGGACCGGATGGCGGTTTCGAGGGTGTCGAGCTTGATGGCGTTGCGCAGTGACACGATCAGGCGCTCGGGCGCGACCGGCTTGACGAAATAGTCGGCGGCACCGTTGCGCATGGCCGAGATGACGGTCTCGAGCGAGGCGTTGCCGGTCTGGATGATCACGGGGGTGCTGAGCCCCTCGCGACGCATGGCATCCATAACGCCCATGCCGTCGAGATCGGGCATGACAAGATCGAGGATCATGGCACCGATGCTCTTGTCCTCGCGCAGAATCGAGAGGGCCTGCTCGCCGCCGGTAGCGGTCAGCGGACGGAAGCCCGCGCGGTTGGCCACTTCGGCCGTGAGACGCAGCTGCACCGGATCATCGTCGACTACGAGAACGCGCGTCATACCAACTCCAGTTTTTGTCTTTGCCCGCGAGGAATCGCGGTGTGCCGTTTTGGGAGCAGCATGCGGGCGGCGCCTTAAGAGGGGATTAATCCTAAGCGATTGCGCATTTGAGGCAGGTTCCCGGCGCAGCGAGGCAACCGCTGCATCGGCCTGTGCATTGCGGGGGCAGAAGGAGACGACAATGGCAACCAACACCCGGACCGGACTGGAATTCATCGAGGGATTTACGCTTCTGGTTGGCGCGATGTGGCTGCTTGGCGCCTTGCTGGTGGGCGGCCTGGTGCTGATGGGGCAGGGGCGCGTCGCCGGTACGCCGAACGATTCCAACCAGACCGCCGTCGGCGAGATGCCGACGCAGTAAGCGGCTGTCGCGGCGCCTGCTAGAAGGCGCCGCGCACCCTTCACAGCCAACCCTCTGCTGGCTAAGGTCCGCCGCGACCGATCAGCGGAGACCACCTGATGACCCAAGCGGCACCCAACAAGGGCCACAACGCATTCGGCACGCTGCCGGTATGGGACCTTACGGACCTCTATCCGGCGCCGGACAGCCCGGAGTTCAAGGCGGCCCTGGAAGAGGCGCGCGAGCGCGCCAGCCGGTTCGAAAGCGACTACAAGGGCAAGCTTGCCGAACTGACGCGTGCCGGCCGGCTGATCGAGGCCATCCGCGACAGCGAGGTGCTGGGCGACCTGACCGGGCGCATCGGCTCGTATGCCTTTCTGCGCTATGCCCAGAACTCCACCGATCCCGATCGCGCCAAGTTCATGGGCGACACCAACGAAGCACTGACCACCTTGTCGACCCGGGTGCTGTTCTTCGAACTGGAATTGAACCGGATCGAAGACGCCGAGCTCGAGGCGGCGATCAGCAAGGACGCCGAACTCGCCCGCTACCGCACCTGGTTCGCCGACCTGCGCAAGGCCAAGCCGTATCAGCTCGACGACAAGCTGGAAGAGCTGTTCCACGACAAGTCGGTCACCGCCTTCTCCGCCTGGAACCGTCTGTTTGACGAAACGCTCTCAGGCCTCGAATTCGAGGTCGATGGCGAGACGCTGAACATGGAAGCGACGCTCCACCTGCTTTCGGAAAGGGACGAGACGAAGCGCGAGGCCGCGTTCAAGGCGCTGGCGAAGACCCTGTCGGGCAATGTGAGGCTGTTCACGCACATCACCAATGTCCTCGCCAAGGACAAGGAAATCTCCGACCGCTGGCGCGGTTACGAGGACATCGCCGACAGCCGGCACATGGCCAATTCGGTGGAGCGCGAGGTGGTCGATGCGCTGCAGGCGGCGGTGCAGGCGGCCTATCCGCGGCTCAGCCACCGCTACTACCAGATGAAGGCGAAGTGGTTCGGCAAGGACCAGCTCAACGCCTGGGACCGCAATGCGCCGCTGCCGACCAGCGACGAGCGAATCTGGGATTGGGACAGCGCAGTGTCGACGGTGCTGGAGGCCTATTCGAGCTTCTCTCCGGAGCTTGCCGAAGTGGCACGCCCCTTCTTCAACTCGGGCTGGATCGACGCGCCGGTGGTCGAGGGCAAGCTGTCGGGAGCCTTCGCGCATCCGACGGTCCCCAGTGCCCATCCCTATCTGATGTTGAACTATCTTGGGCGCACGCGGGACATCATGACGCTGGCCCACGAACTGGGCCATGGCGTCCACCAGCGGCTCGCCGCCGCTCAGGGCCCGATCCTCGCCAACACGCCGCTGACCTTGGCGGAGACCGCCTCGGTGTTCGGCGAGATGCTGACCTTCCGGCATCTGCTGGCCAAAACCACCGATCCCCGCCAGCGCTTCGCGCTGCTGTCGGGCAAGGTCGAGGACATGCTCAACACGGTGGTGCGCCAGATCGCGTTCTACACCTTCGAGCGGCGGGTCCACACCGCGCGCCGGCAGGGTGAACTGAGGGCCGAGGAGATCAACCGCATCTGGCTTGAGGTGCAGGCGGAATCACTGGGGCCGGCGATCAAGGCGAACGAAGGCTATGAGGTGTTCTGGACGTATATCCCGCACTTCATCCATTCGCCCTTTTATGTGTACGCCTATGCCTTTGGCGACTGCCTTGTGAACTCGCTCTACGCACAGTATGAGAAGGCACATGAGGGGTTTGCCGAGCGCTATTTCGAGCTGCTCAAGGCCGGGGGAAGCAAGCATCATTCCGAGCTGCTGGCTCCGTTCGGGCTCGACGCCAAGGACCCGCAATTCTGGTCGCTCGGCCTCGGCATGATCGAGCGGCTGATCGACGAACTGGAAGCCACTTCGCCTCCTGCGACTGCTGGCTGACAGACCAAAGACCGACTGTACCTTCGAGGACGATATGGCCACCAACCACCCCACCACACCTCACCCCGCCCCGCAGCAGGAGTCGGCCATGGACTATGCGCAGCACGAAGCCACCTACAGCGGTTTCGTGGCCGGTCTGAAATACGTCATCGCCTCGATGGCCCTGCTGATGGTGGGCCTCTACTTCGCGGTCATCGCCAACCAGGCCGGTGTCGGTTGGGTGCTGATCATCGCCTCGCTGATCGTGCCGGTTGTCTGGGCGATCCTGGACCGGCGCTAAGCATCGGTCGCATAGTCTGGTTCGCCGGACCACCTGGCCCGGCGGCAAACCTCTTCGGCATGCCGCAGCCGTTCCCGGCGCTCAGCGGCGGGAGCTTGCGCTATGAAGATTGCCATCGTCCGCGAACGTTTCGAGGGGGAGAACCGGGTCGCGGCGACTCCGGAAACAGTCGGCAAGCTGATCGGGCTCGGTGCGACCGTCGCGGTCGAGCGCGGCGCGGGTAGCGGATCGCGCATCACCGATGCGGAGTACGAGGCGGCTGGCGCAACGCTCGCAGCAGACGCACCGACGGCACTCAGCGGCGCCGACGTGGTGCTGACCGTCCGCCGACCTGCCGCTTCGATGCTTGCCGGCGTCAATCCCGGAGCGCTGGTGATCGGGGCGCTCGACCCCTACGGCAATGAAGCCGATATCGCCGCGCTGGCCCAGGCAGGCGTCACTGCGGTTTCAATGGAATTCATGCCGCGCATCACCCGGGCCCAGGTGATGGACATTCTGTCCTCGCAGGCGAATCTTGCCGGCTATCAAGGCGTGATCGAAGCTGCGGCGGTGTTCGACCGCGCGCTGCCGATGATGATGACCGCCGCGGGTACGGTGCGGCCGGCCAAGGCCTTCGTGATGGGCGCCGGGGTTGCGGGGCTGCAGGCGATTGCGACGGCGAAGCGGCTGGGGGCGGTGGTCTCCGCCACCGACGTGCGGCCAGCGGCCAAGGAGCAGGTGGAGTCACTGGGCGCCAAGTTCATCGCTGTCGAGGACGAAGAGTTTCGCCAAGCCGAGACCGCCGGCGGCTACGCCAAGCAGATGAGCGCCGAGTACCAGGCGAAGCAAGCCGAACTGACGGCGCAGCACATTGCCAAGCAGGACATAGTCATCACCACGGCGCTGATCCCGGGCCGAGCAGCGCCGCGGCTGATCAGCCGCGAAATGGTGGAATCGATGGCACCGGGCTCGGTGATCGTCGACCTTGCGGCCGAACGCGGCGGCAATGTGGAATTGACCCAGCCAGGCAGGGTGGTCGAGCACAACGGTGTGACCATCATCGGCTACACCAATGTGCAGGGGCGGATCCCGACAACGGCCAGCCAGCTCTATGCCCGCAACCTGCTCGCCTTTGTCGAAACGCTGATCGACAAGACCGAGAAGCGTCTCGCCATCAACTGGGACGACGAACTGGTCAAGGCCACGGTGCTGACGCGTGATGGGGCTGTGGTGCACCCGAATTTCGCCAGTGCCGTGCCTGCGGCGGGCGGCCCCGTGACCGAGGTGAAGCCGGCACCAGCCCCGTCAAGTGCAGCCGTCGAGGCGAAGGACGCAGCGGTCAAGATCGGCGCGAGTGGCGCGACCACAGCGCGCAAGGGCAAGGCTGCTGCCAAGGTGGCGGTTCCTGCCATGGCCGATCCGCCGAAGAAGGCGCAGCCGGGGGTGGAGCAGTCGCTTCCGGGAGCCGTCGAACCGGCCCCGAGCCCGCGCAAGCGTGCTGCCATCAAGAAGGCAGAGCGGGTTATCGATACCGCGGCGGACGCAGCGGCGAAGTCCGGGGCGCGTAAGCCGCCGGTGCGCAAGATTGCCACCGAAGCGGTATCGGATGCGTCGGCAACAACCAAGCGCACCCGCAAGCCTGCAGCACCCAAGGGGACTGAATAATGGACGCGACGGCAGAACAGACCGCGGATGTTGCGGCCGCAGTGGCGCATGGAGCGCTGGGTGGCGCGATCGATCCGTTCACCTTCCGGCTAGCCATTTTCGTGCTGGCGATCTTTGTCGGCTACTTCGTGGTCTGGAGCGTGACCCCGGCCCTGCACACGCCGCTGATGAGTGTGACCAACGCCATTTCCTCGGTGATCGTGGTGGGCGCGCTGCTCGCCGTGGGTGTGGAACTGGCAACCGACGGCAACTGGGTGTCGAAGCTCTTCGGCTTCATCGCCCTGGTGTTCGCCAGTGTGAACATTTTCGGGGGCTTCCTCGTCACGCAGCGCATGCTGTCAATGTACAAGAAGAAGGGCTGAAGCCATGATCTCGGGGGACATCTCGGCTCTGCTCTACCTCGTCTCGGGCGTCTTGTTCATCCTGGCGCTGCGCGGGCTTTCGCACCCGTCTTCAGCCCGCCAGGGCAATACCTTCGGCATGGTCGGCATGGGCATCGCCATCGTCACCACGCTGCTGGTGGCGGCGCCGACGGACTGGCTGAGCTGGCTCTTGATCGTGGGCGGCCTCGGCATCGGCGGCGGCATCGGCGCCTATATGGCGCGCACGGTGAAGATGACCGACATGCCCCAGCTCGTTGCCGCCTTCCACTCGCTGGTGGGCCTTGCTGCGGTGTTCGTTGCGGCGGCGGCGCTGTACGCGCCGGAGGCATTCGGCATCGGCGTGCCGGGCGATATCCACGCCCAGGCCCTCGTCGAGATGAGCATCGGCGTCGCCATTGGTGCTTTCACCTTCACCGGCTCGGTGATCGCCTTTGCCAAGCTCAACGGCAATATGAGCGGCAAGCCGATCATCCTGCCGGCGCGGCACGTCATCCACATCGTCCTTGGCCTCGTCATCATCGGGCTGGTCTGGGCCTTCACCGTTACGGCCGACCCGCTGCTGTTCTGGCTGATCACCATCCTGGCGCTGGTGCTGGGCGGGCTGATGATCATCCCCATCGGCGGCGCCGACATGCCGGTGGTGGTGTCGATGCTCAACTCCTATTCGGGCTGGGCGGCGGCGGGCATCGGCTTCACGCTCGGCAACACCGCGCTGATCATCACCGGGGCGCTGGTGGGCTCGTCGGGTGCGATCCTGAGCTACATCATGTGCAAGGCGATGAACCGCTCGTTCATCTCGGTGATCCTGGGTGGATTCGGCGCCGATACCTCGATCGCCGGTGCCGCCGAGGACGACCGGCCGGTCAAGCAGGGGGCTGCCGACGACGCTGCCTTCCTGATGAAGAATGCCGGCAAGGTGATCATCGTGCCCGGCTACGGCATGGCGGTGGCGCAGGCGCAGCATGCGTTGCGCGAAATGGCGGACCTGTTGAAGGCGGAAGGCGTGACGGTGAAATACGCCATCCACCCGGTGGCCGGCCGCATGCCGGGACACATGAACGTGCTCCTCGCCGAAGCCAATGTGCCCTACGACGAAGTGTTCGAGCTCGAAGACATCAACTCCGAGTTCGCCCAGTCAGACGTCGCCTTCGTGATCGGTGCGAATGACGTGACCAATCCGGCGGCCAAGACCGACAAGACGTCACCGATCTACGGCATGCCGGTGCTGAACGTGGAAGACGCTGGCACCGTGCTGTTCATCAAGCGCGGCATGGCTGCAGGCTATGCGGGCGTGCAAAACGAGCTGTTCTTCCGCGACAATACGATGATGCTGTTCGGCGACGCCAAGAAGGTCACCGAGGACATCGTCAAGGCGCTGGGTCACTGAGGCCCGTTTGGCCTCAGTAGTGCGGCGGCGGCTTCTCCGTCGCCGGGTCGGCGATGAAGCTGCCGGAGAGCACTTGTTGCTCTAGTTGTTCGACCTTGTGGCGCAACTGCTCGATCAGCGCCCATTGATCGGTGACCGCCGAATTCAGCTCATCGATGGTCTGCTCCTGATAGGCGATGCGGGTCTCGAGAGCGTCGATCCGATCCTTGTCGTCAGACATCGTAGAAACTCCTGTTCAGGTGGGGTCCGGGGCCTTGGGAGCGCCTATGTGACGCCGCACGGCAGGACCAGTTTTCGGCTCCCGCAGATATTTCGCTCACGTCACGGTGATCGCAGAGGCTCGATCACGAAGTTGACGTAAGCGGAACTTTGCGTCAGCGCCCGGAATTGATCTGCCACGAAATGGCAAGTCACGGGAGCCCAGAAATGGCGACCATCAAGGCAATTCCTCTTCCTCCCAAGGCGTCGTTGCTCGACGCCGACCGGCACGATCTGCTGGGCCTGACGCTCAGCGCTGCCTTGCCGCTTGCCGTCTTTGTTATCGCCAATGGCGTGGGGCAGATCACCGGCAATCCGCCGCTGTTCTTCTCCCCGTTCGGGCTGCCCGGCTGGTTCGGTGCCGTGATGCACCTGGTGACGCTGCCGCTGTTTGGCGCGGCGCGCTGGATGGTTGCGGAGCGCGGAGAGGCTGGCCGCAAGGCTGGCTGGTGGCTGGTAGCGCTGATGCTGGGCATGATCGCCTTCCCCTTCGTCGTCCTGCCGCTCGACTCTCTGGCCCTCAGCATGATCAGCATGGCGCTGCTCCTGCTGGGAATCGCCACCACGCTGCGCGTGTCGGCAGTGTCACGGCAGGCCGGCCTTGTGATGGCACCCGGGGTCGCCTGGATGGGGCTGAGCGCTGCCATGGGCCTCGCGCTGGTAGCCGCCTGGGCGCCACCCTTCGCGGTGACCAACGTCAACAACACGCTGTGACCCGAGCCGGTTACACCGAGGTGCGTTCTTGCCGATGAGCCGTTCAGCCGCCATGTGAGGAGCATATGCTCCCGCCGGCGGCTGCCGGCCGACTTCGGAAGGCGCCCATGTCCAAACTGCTCAAGATCGACCTCTTCACCGACGTGGTCTGCCCCTGGTGCCTCATCGGTTCGGCGCGACTGGATGCGGCGCTGGCACGGCTCGACTCCGACATCGAGGTCGAGATCAACAATCACCCGTTCTACCTCGATCCGAACGTTCCGCCCGAGGGCGTAGACGTCGGCGAGATGCTGCGCCAGAAATATGGCCGCGATCCCAAGGAGATGTGGGAGCGGGTGGAGAGCGAGGCCAAAAAGGCGGGGATCGATCTCGACCTGTCGCGGCAGCCGCGGATGTTCAACACCGCCAAAGCCCATACGATCACGCGGTTGAGCAAGCCCAACGGCAACCAGCACGAGCTGGCCAATGCGATCGCCGCCGCCTATTTCCTCGAGCACCGCCAGATCAACGATGACAATGTGCTGGCCGATATCGCCGTGGAGTTCGGTTGGGACCGGGGCGACGCGCTCGATGCGATGAACGACGAGAACGAACTCGATATCACCCGGCAGATGGCCGTCGGTGCTGCCGAACAGGGGATCAGGGGCGTCCCGTTTGTCGTGTTCGCAGAGAAGTATGCGCTGTCCGGGGCGCAGCCCGACGAAGTGTTCGACGAGGCGCTGCGGCGGACCATCGCCGAACTCTGAGAGACCGGGTGGACGCAGTTTCCCGCTCGTGTAGGGTCGGCGCGAAACGAACGAGAGGGGCGTCGTGCGGATATTCCTGAGGGTACTGGCGGGGCTGGTGGCGCTGCTGGTGATCGCCTATGCCGGCGTGGTCGGCTACATGTATCTGAACCAGCGGTCCCTGCAGTATTCGGCGAGCGGCGAGATAACGCCGCTCGATGGCACGCTGCTGTCGCGGGCCGAGGCGGTTGAGATCCAGTCCGGCGATGGGGTACTGGCCGGCTGGTACGAGCCACCGCAGCCGGGCAAGCCGCTGATCGTCTATTTCAAGGGCAACACCGGAAGCTTCACGGCCGAGCATGAGCGCTATGAGCAGTTCGTGGCGGAGGGCTATGGCTTCCTGGCGTTCGACTATCGCGGCTTCCCGGCGTCACCCGGCGAAATCACGCAGGACAATGTGCTGGCGGATGCGATCGCGTCCTATGACTGGGCCGCGGAGAAGGGTTTCCCGATGGTGATCTGGGGTCGCTCGCTCGGCTCTGGGCCGTCCACCTATGTGGCGAGCCAGCGGGATGCCGAAGCGCTGCTGCTGGAGACACCGTTTCTGTCGGCCGTGACGGTGGCGGCGGAGCGCTACCCATTCCTGCCGGTCCATTGGGTGATGCAGGATCAGTTTCCGGTGAACGATTGGATCGCCGATGTGGGCGAGCCGGTGATGGTGGCGCATGGGACGGCCGACGTTGTCATCGATGTCAGCAATGGTGAGCGGCTTTACGAGCTGGTGCCGAACAAGGACGAGCTCTGGATCGAGCCCGGAGCCGGCCACAGCGATCTTTGGGCACGAGGGATTTGGCCACGGGCCGAGGCGTTCTTCGAGCGGGCAATGGCGCAATAACCAGCGCCACTCTCTTCTCCATCGGCACAACGAAAAGCGCCGCCCCGAAGGACGGCGCTGATTCTGTCAGTAGTCAGGCTGGACTACCGAGCGGCCGAGCGGGCCGGAGCGGCAGCGATACCGCCTTCGCGCTGGGCGCGCTTGCGGGCAAGCTTGCGGGCGCGGCGCACGGCCTCAGCCTTCTGGCGAGCCTTCTTCTCGGACGGCTTTTCGTAGTAGTTGCGCAGCTTCATCTCGCGGAAGACGCCTTCGCGCTGCAGCTTCTTCTTGAGCGCGCGCAGCGCCTGATCAACGTTGTTATCGCGAACGACTACTTGCAAAGGTAAACCGCCCTTTCAAAGCCTGACATAATGGGTTTGGAGTAAGCGCCAGCGCCAAAGGGCACCGTCGCCGACCAGCGCTGCCGGTCACCGTGGCCGCGTCTATAGCGCAGCGGCTCCGGGTTGTCCACTGCCGCGGGCAGAAAAACCGGCCGCAACGCCTTTAGTTCCGCCCGATGCGGTTGATATGTCCCATCTTGCGGCCGGGGCGGGCCTCGGCCTTGCCGTAGAGGTGCGGCTGGGTATCGCCATCGAGATTTGCCGGCAGTGCCAACACTTCGTCGCCAATCAGGTTTTCCATGACCACGTCGGCGAGGCGGGCGGGATCGCCCAGCGGCCAGCCGGCAATGGCGCGGATATGCTGCTCGAACTGGTCGGTGAGGCAGACGGCCTCGGTCCAGTGACCGGAATTGTGCACGCGCGGGGCGATTTCGTTGACCAGCAGGGTCTCTCGGCCGTCTGCGGGCACGACGAAGAACTCGACGCCGAGCACGCCGACATAATCGAGCGCAATGACGATGGCTGTGGCGATCATGCCGGCTTGGCGGGCCAATGTCGGGGAGATGGTCGCCGGGACGGTGCTGGTGTGCAGGATGTGGTTGCGGTGGACGTTTTCGGCGGGGTCGTAGGCCTTGACCTCGCCGGTGAGGCTACGGGCGACGACCACCGAAATTTCCTTGCTGAACGGGATAAACC
The DNA here is from genome assembly GCF_042685625.1 of Devosia albogilva. Classification (NCBI taxonomy): domain Bacteria; kingdom Pseudomonadati; phylum Pseudomonadota; class Alphaproteobacteria; order Hyphomicrobiales; family Devosiaceae; genus Devosia; species Devosia albogilva. The sequence continues at coordinate 1,154,517 of NZ_JBHUNP010000001.1, read as the reverse complement.
CTTCCAGCACCAGAGGTTTCGGGGAGAGGTCGGCAAAGGCGGGGGCGAGATCGGCATCGCTGCCCAGGGTGCGCTGGCCCTTGCCGTCGTAACCGAGGCGGGTGGTTTTTAGAACGGCGGGCAGGCCGAGGGCGGCGATTGCGTCGGCTAGGTCGGCGTTGGTCTCGACAGCGCGGTAAGGGGCGACGGGGATGTTCTTGCTGGCGAGAAACGCCTTCTCGGCGAGGCGGTCCTGGGAGATGGCGAGGGCGTTGGCGCCGGGACGCAAAGGCTTGATCCTGCTCAGGATTTCGGCCGTCGCGGCAGGGACGTTCTCGAACTCGTAGGTGACGATGTCGACCGCTTCGGCGAAGCGCTGGAGGGCGGCGGCGTCGTCATAGGCGGCGACAGTTTTGTGGGGCGTGACGTCGAAAGCGGGGCTCTGCGGATCAGGGCAGAAGATGTGGGTCTTGAAGCCGAGGCGGCTGGCGGCGAGGGAGAGCATGCGGCCGAGCTGACCACCGCCGAGAATGCCGATGGTGCTGCCGGATGGCAGCGGTTTGGGTTGCGTTTCGTTCACGCTCACTCGCTGTCTGCAGGGAATTGGGGAACAATTGCGCTCTGGCGGGCACGATAGGCGTCGAGCCGGTCGGCCAACTCGTCATCGGCGAGGGCGAGGACCGCTGCGGCAAGCAGGGCGGCGTTGATGGCACCGGGTTCGCCGATGGCGAGGGTGCCGACCGGGATGCCGCCCGGCATCTGCACGATCGAGAGCAGGCTGTCATGTCCGTTGAGCGCCTTGGACCGTACCGGCACGCCGAAGACCGGCAGCGGCGTCATGGCGGCGATCATGCCGGGCAGGTGGGCGGCGCCGCCGGCGCCAGCGATGATGATCTTGAAGCCCTCGCTGCGGGCGGTGGTGGCGAAGTCGACCAGGCGCTCGGGGGTGCGGTGGGCGGAAACGATTCGCGCCTCGTACTCGACTTCGAGCGACTCGAGCGTCTCGGCGGCAAGCCGCATGGTGGGCCAGTCGGACTGGCTGCCCATGACAATGGCGACCGGGGGCTTTGTCAGCATGCGGGCTCCTCTCGGCGGCTCAGGCGATGATGTCTGGCAGCAGGATGTTCTCGAGCTGCACGATCCGGTCCTTCAGCGCGAGCTTCCGCTTCTTGAGGCGCTGGATGAGCATGCGGTCGGCCACGTGCGACTGGGTGAGCGTGTCGATGGCCGCGTTGAGATCGGCGTGCTCCTGCCGCTTGGTCGCCAGTTCGAGGCCGAGGACGGCCTCCTGCTCCTTGGTGAGCTGCAGCATGTGTGACGAGCCCCGAGATCACACCATTGTGGTTAACCGATGGCCTTGGATTTTGCACCAGCTTTCACACATGCCGACAAGCGGGTCGACAATGCGTGAAAGATTTGTGACCATCGCTTCGTCCATAGTGGTTCTGAAAGGAGTTGTCATGACTACCGAAGGCCATATCGCGGCGCTGGAGCGTCGCCATCAGGAGCTCGATCGCCAAATCCAGTCGGAGATGCAAAACCGCCTCCGCGACGAGATGATGATCAGCGCCCTCAAGCGCAAGAAGCTCGAGGTCAAGGACGAACTCTACCGCTACACTCAGAACCCGTAAGAAAAGCGGCAACCGCTCGTTGCGGGAGTGGGAAAGGGTCACGGCAGCTGTCGCGGCCCTTTTTTGATGCCTAGAGCCCCCAGAAGATGGCGCGCGAGCCGTCCCAGATCAGCTTGAGGGCGAGCAGGAACACCAGCCAGTAGGCGATGCGGTAGAACCAGACCATGGAGATACGGCGTACCAGCACCACCCCGATCAAGACGCCAACGATGCCCACCGGTGCCAGGGCAGCGGAGAGGGCCAGGTTGCTTACACTGAGCTGTCCCAGGAAGAAGTAGGGCACCAGCTTGGCCGTGTTGACGATGGCGAAGAACCAGGCCGAGGTGCCGGAATACTCCATCGGAGAGAGGCGCTGCGGCAGCACGTAGATCTGGAAGGGCGGGCCACCGGTATGGCTGATGAAGCTGGTGAAGCCGACCGCGGCACCCCAGAAGCCGCCCCAGCCGCGTGACGGCGGCAGACCTTCGAGCTTCTTGCGCAGCGGCAGGATGGCATCCAGCACGAAGAGCAGGGTGATGACGCCGACGAAAAGCAGCACCGCCGCGTCGGAAACCACCGACCAGAGCAGCCAACCCAGGAGGGTGCCGATGGCTGCGCCCGGCAGCATGAGCTTGAGGATGTGCCAGTTGAGATCGCGCCGATAGGTCCAGACGGCGATCACGTCCATGGCCAGCAGCACCGGCAGCATCATGCCGGCGGCGTCGCGAGCCGGCATGACCAGGCTGAGCAGCGGCACACCGACCATGCCGAGGCTGCCGAGCAGACCCGCCTTGGAGAGGCCGACGATCAGCACCGCGATCACGGCAACGGTGACGAAGATGGGGTCGAATTGCATGGAGGAGCCGGCGGGAAGCGCAAAAGAAAGGCCCCGCTGCGGGCGGGGCCTGGTGTTCGGTTCCGTGGAACCTAGTTGTCGGTGTCGCTGCGGAGCGACTTGAGCTTGGAGAAGACCGAATCGGCGTCGAAATCGTCCTGCCGTTCGGCAGCGCGTTCGTAGCCGCCTTCGCCTTGTCCTTCCTGCTCGGCGCGGGCATTGCTGCGGGCCAGCGCTTCCTCGGCGGTAAGCAGGGTGGTGCCTTCGGCGAGCTCTTCGCCGGGCGCGGCGCCCTTGCTGGCGCGCTTCACCTCGAGGTCGAGGTCGATCTGGCTGCAAAGGCCCAAGGTCACCGGGTCCATGGCGGTCAGGTTGGCAGCGTTCCAGTGGGTGGATTCGCGCACCGACTCGATGGTGGCCTTGGTGGTGCCGACCAGACGCATGATCTGGGCGTCCTTGAGCTCGGGATGGTTGCGCACCAGCCACTTGATGGCGTTAGGGCGCTCGTTGCGGCGGGAAATCGGGGTATAGCGCGGACCCTTGCGCTTGGCGGCCGCGACGCGAACCTTGGGCTCGCTGACCTTCATGCGGTAGTTGGGATCGGCTTCGGCCTTCTCGATTTCCTCGCGGGTCAACTGCCCGTTCTGGATCGGATTGACGCCCATGATGCCGCCCGCAACATCGCCGTCGGCGATGCCCTGCACCTCGAGCGGGTGCAGCGAGCAAAAGGCGGCGATCTGTTCGAACGACAGGGCAGTATTGTCGACCAGCCAGACAGCGGTTGCCTTAGGCATCAACAATTGGGTCATAAGAATAAAACTCCTGGTGGCGCGGCGGGTCTTCCTCCCGGCCGCTCCGCCTCATGCTTCAGTCGTGAGGGGGAACGTGGATAATATAAGACGAAGATGGTGCATCCGCAACGGATTTGGGGCGGTGGGGCTCACTAATCGATGGGAGAGATTGCCGGCCCATGCGGGCCCGCCAACGGCCTAGCCCAGGTCGGTGCATCACGGTGGTTAGCGTGCAGGCGGAACGGGTTGGGCACGGCTGCCTTGAGCACGTCATCTTTGCAACGATGATGATGGAGCCAATCGCCCGGATGCGGGTTGATTGCTGGCGCTTAATGGAGACCGCCATATGAACCGCAATGTCATCATCGGCATCGTCGTCGTCGTTGTCCTCGTGCTGCTCGTCTTTGTCTTCATGAACAATTCGGGCGGCCCGGCGACCGATACGGCACCGGCCACTGACACCACGACTACCACCGACACCACGACCACCACCGAGCCCGCCGTGCCGGCCACGGACACGACCACGGCTCCCGCGACGGATACCACCACCGCTCCGGCGCAGTAGCCTCGGCAAGCCTCATGTTTCGGATCAGGCCCGCGTGAGCGGGCCTTTTCCTGTTGCCTGTGCTTCCAGTCCGAACGCTGTTTCCAGCACCAGCTTGCCGATGTGGGTGCGGCTTTCCATGTGCCGGTGGGCTTCGGCGGCCACTGCAAGCGGAAAGCGGGTGATGCGGGGGCGTGGCAGGCGCCCTTCGGCGAGGCGCGGCAGAAGATCGGTGCGGATGCGGTCGGCGATGGCCGCCTTGGTGGCGGACGTCTGCGGACGCAGGGTGGAGCCCGATAGCGTCAGGCCCTTGGCCATGATGGCGCGCAGCGGCACGCTGGCCGTGCCTCCGCCCAAGGTGGACACCTGGACGATATGGCCATTGCGGGCCGAGATCTTGACGTTGAGCGCGGCCATGTCGCCGCCGACGAGATCGACGATGCGATCGACACCGAGGTTTTCGGTCAGCGCCATGACCCGCTCGGCCAGGTTTTCGCGGCTGGTGTCGATCACCGCCGCGGCGCCGAGTTCGTGGGCATAGGCAGCCTTTTCGGGGCTGGAGACCACACCGATGGCGCGGGCGCCCAGGAACGTGGCGATCTGCACGGCAGCACCGCCGATGCCGCCGGCAGCGCCGTGGGCGAGAACGGTCATGCCGGGGAGCAGGCCGGCGCGCATGACCAGGGTCTGGGTGACGGTGAACCAGGTTTCCGGCAGGGCAGCGGCTTCGGCGAAGCTCCAGCCCTCCGGCACCGGCAGCACCTGACCATGCGGAACGGCAACGTATTCAGCATAGCCGCCGCCATTGGTGAGGGCCATGACGCGGTCCCCGACCTCAAGGCCAGCAACATCGCCGCCGACAGCGACGATCTCGCCTGCCACCTCGAGCCCGGGCAGCGGCGAAGCGCCCGGCGGCGGGTCGTAGTTGCCGGCACGCTGTGCCAGGTCAGGTCCGTTGACGCCGGCAGCAGCGACACGGATCAGCACCTGGTCGTCGGCGCATTCCGGCACCGCGGTGGTGACCGGCTGCAGCACTTCCGGCGCACCCGGGGTGCTGATGGCGATGGCGATCATGGTGTCAGGGATGCTCATTGGACCATGCTGGGCGAAGCGGACTTGTCCGGCAAGAGCCCTCGGCTAACATCACCGGCCGAAATCGAAGGAGAGGAAGATGGACGGAGACGAGGTGCGCAAGAGCGCCCGGGTGCATGAGATCGGGCAGTCGCTCGATGGACTATCGGTTGAAGAGCTCGAGGCTCGCATCGTGGTGCTGGAGGAGGAGATCGTTCGCCTCCGCGCAGCGGTGGACGCGCGGGGCAGCACCCGAAAGGCGGCGGAGGCGGCGTTCAAGTTGTAGGTGGGAGCCATCCGGCAGCATCATCCGTTAGGGGTGCCAGTAGGTACTACAAAGCAGATTCGGTACCTGAGCTTGTATGGAGGATCGACGACATGATGCGGGACGCTGTGCTTGAGGGTGTTCGGCGCTTCGATGTGGATCATTTGCGCCAGCTCGCCCGTGGCGGCGCCGGCGATGCCAGTGCGCTGGCGCGGCTCGAGGCCAAGGGCTGGGTGGAAACGGTGGGCTCGGTGCACCTGATCACCCTGGCCGGGCGCACGCTGCTGGACCATCCGCCGACCGAGCTGCAGTAGTCGCTCCGAGGCGTCTTGCAGGCAGGGTTAAGAAATCGAGTCTTGTTAACGCGTGATTAAGGTTCACGCGCTAATTTGTCGTTATTCAGATCTCTTCTGGATTTGCAGAGCGGTTTCTCCCTCTGTTTGACGCCTCCCTGTTAACTTCGAGAGCTGCCCGCTGGCGGCTCTTTTTCTTTTCCCCAGCCTCAACCTTGTGGCCCTTAACGGCTTTTCAATTTCGTTGCGGCTGTGTCGTGACGACAAAGCCCCAACAGCCTAGTGAACGGGCAAGGAGGCACGCGTGACGGATACCGAACCGAAACCAGCAGTTGCCCTGGGCCCGCGCATCGTTGCATCGGGAGGCTTTACCGGCCTCTACCGCGAAGGCATGGCGCTGATCGAGGAAGTCGCCGCCTATCTCGACGGGGATGGGCGGTACGAAAGCCGCTCGCTTGGGCGCGAGGCCGCTTTCGTCTATGCGACGGAATCGATGCGGCTGACGACGCGGCTGATGCAGCTCGCCTCCTGGCTGCTGTTGCAGCGGGCGGTGAACGAAGGCGAGATCACCGCCGAGAATGCCCGCACCGAGAAGGAAAAGGTGCGGTTTTCCGCCACCGCATCGCAACGCGGCGGCCCCGGCTATGACGAACTGCCAGCGCGGCTGATCGAGTATATCGATCGCGGCGACCGGCTGTTCGACCGGGTGATGCAACTTGATCGGCTGGAGCGCAGCCCGGTGCCGGAAGAGGCGGGACCAGTGTCGGCCAACGGCATCGCCGACCAGCTGGCGCGGCTGAAGGCGGCGTTCGGGCGGATGTAGGGGAGCGAACGGGCCCCACCGTCATTCCCTCCCCATTGAGGGGAGGGAGGCGATGAACACCTGCATCTGGTGAAGCGCGGTGCCTTAACCATCCACGGTGTCATCCCCGCGGAGGCGGGGATCCATCCTGAGATGGCTGCACAGCCACCTGGCGGCGGTGGCGACATCTCAGGATGGGCCCCGGCTCAAGGCCGAGGTGACATCGGGGGTGTGGGAAGTTCGGAACTCAAGCCGACAATGAACAAAAAGCCCGGCACGATGGCCGGGCTTTTCGATTCCGATCGGGAGCGGCTTAGATGCCGAGGCCCTTGAAGCGTTCCTTGAACTTGGAGACGCGGCCGCCGCGGTCCATCAGCTGGCCCGTGCCGCCGGTCCAGGCGGGATGGGTCTTGGGGTCGATGTCCAGCTGAAGGGTGTCGCCTTCCTTGCCGTAGGTCGAACGGGTCTGGTACTTGGTGCCGTCGGTCATCACCACGTTGATGGTGTGGTAGTCCGGGTGGATGTCAGCCTTCATCGCGATGCGCCTCAAATCAAACGGGCGCCGCAGCGCCCGGAGAGCCAGAATGGGTTGTTGGCGGGCTTCATACAGAATGGCCGCCGAAACCGCAAGGGCAGGGGCGCGGCAAAATCGCCGGGGCCGCACCGGTTGCCGCGCAGCGGGCACAGGCCTATATCGAGCGGGCACTTGTCGCCTTATGAGCGGCCCAAACAGCGTGTTCACGCAATGACCGATCAGGCCGCCCCGGCGGAAGCCGCTCCCGTCAAGCTCGAAACCGGCAGCACCATCAATCCCAAGCGCCTGCAGCCCTTGCGCAAGCTGGTGCCGTTCATGCTGCGCTATCCCTGGCGGCTGAGCGGAACGCTCCTGTTCCTGCTGGTGTCGACGATCGCGTCGCTCGCGATTCCTGCCATGCTGGGCGGGGTCATCGACCAGGGGTTCGTGGCGCAGAATCTCGACAGCATCACCCGCTATGGCTGGTTGATCATCGGCATCGCGGCCATCATGGGCGCGGCGAGCGGGGCGCGCTTCTATTTCATCTCGTCGCTGGGCGAGCGGGTGCTGGCGGATCTGCGGCAGTCGGTGTTCGCGCATCTGTTGCGGCTCGATGCGCGCTTCTTTGACACCCACCGAGTGGGCGAACTGACCAGCCGGCTCAATGGCGACGTGGCGATGATCCGCGGCGCGGTTGGCTCGAGTTTCTCGCTGGCGCTGCGCTCGATGGTGACCATCATCGGTGCTCTCACCATGATGCTGCTGACCAGCCCGGTGCTGACCATCGCCGTGGTGGTGGCAGCCCCGGCGATCCTGGTGCCGGTGGTGACTTTTGCCCGGCGGCTGCGCGGGATGTCGCGCAAGACGCAGGATGCACTAGCCGATCTTTCGGCGATGGCGACCGAAATGCTGGGTGCGACGCGGACGGTGAAGTCGTTCACGCAGGAAAAGGTGCAGTCCGAGCTTTACGATCGGCATAGCGAAGAAAGCTATCGCGCCGAGACGCGCCGGCTGTTCGCCCGCGCGGCGCTGGTGGCGATGGTGATCTTTCTCGGCACGGCAGCCCTGGTGGGGCTGGTGTGGTGGGGTGCGCGTTCGGTGTTCGAGGGCTCGGTCACGGCCGGGCAGCTGGCGCAGTTTCTCGTTTATGCGCTGATGGCTTCGGGGGCGCTGACCAATGTCAGCGAGGTGCTGGGATCGCTGCAGTCGGTGGCGGGGGCGACCGAGCGGCTGAGCGAGATCCTCGCGACGGAGCCGGCGATCACCGATCCGGCGGAGGCGAAAGCCTTGCCCGTGCCGCCGCTGGGGACGGTGGCGTTCGAGAATGTGAGCTTCTCCTATGCGCCGGGCGGGATGGATCCGGTGCTGAGCGAGCTGAGCTTTGCCGTCGGCGCTGGCGAGACGGTGGCGCTGGTGGGGGCTTCGGGATCGGGCAAATCGACCATCCTGTCGCTGCTGCAGCGGTTCTACGACGTGAATGCCGGCAGTATTCGCGTGGACGGGATCGACATTCGTGACGTGCGGCTGGCGGAGTTGCGGCGGCGCTTCGCCTATGTGGAGCAGGAGCCGACCATCTTTGCCGGTACGGTGGCGGAGAACATCCGCTTCGGCCGGCCGGAGGCGACCGATGCCGAGGTCGAGGCGGCGGCGCGGGCGGCGCTGGTGCACGATTTCGTCGCGGACCTGCCGCTGGGCTACCGCACGGTGGTGGGTGAGCGCGGGGTGACGCTGTCGGGCGGGCAGAAGCAGCGGCTCGCCATTGCCCGCGCGATCCTGAAGGACGCGCCGATCCTGCTGCTCGACGAGGCGACGAGTGCGCTCGACGCGCAGAGCGAGCGGCTGGTGCAGATGGCGCTTGAGCACCTGATGCAGGGGCGGACGACGCTCGTCATCGCCCACCGGCTGGCGACGATCCGCGATGCCGATGCGATCCTGGTGCTCGACAATGGCCGCATCATCGACCAGGGCACGCATGACCAGCTGGTCAGCAAGGGCGGGCGCTATGCCGAGCTGGCGCGGCTGCAGTTCCGTCTGGATGACGTTGCGGCCAGGTAGGGCTCAGCCCTCGGTCAGCTTGAATTCGATGCGGCGGTTGCGGCGGTAAGCTTCTTCGCTGTCGCCGGGGTCGAGCGGGGCGAACTCGCCGAAGCCGGCGGCGACAAGCCGGGCCGGAGCAACGCCGCGCGAGACCAAGTATTGCGCAACGGAGATGGCGCGGGCGGCCGAGAGTTCCCAGTTGGACGGGAAGCGGGCGTTGCTGATGGGCCGGACGTCGGTGTGGCCGTCGATGCGCAACACCCAGTTGATGTCGGGCGGGATTTCTTCCTCGAGCTGGAGGATGGCGTCGGCCAGGGCATCGAGCTCGGGCAGGCCATCGGGCTGGATGTCGGCCTGACCGGGATCGAACAGCACTTCGGACTGGAACACGAAGCGGTCGCCGACGACACGCACATCGGCCCGGCCTTCGAGGATTTCACGCAGGCGGCCGAAGAAATCTGAACGATACCTGCTCAGATCCTGAACGCGCTGTGCGAGAGCGAGATTGAGGCGACGGCCGAGATCGGCGATCTGGGTGCGGGATTCGGCGTCGCGCGCCTCGGAGGCTTCGAGGGCCGCTTCAAGGGCGCCGAGCTGGGCGCGAAGGGCGGCGAGCTGCTGGTTGAGCAAGGCGACTTGGGCGTTGGCCTCTTCGGAGAGTTCCTCGGCGGCTGCAAGCTCGGTTTCGAGCCCGGCGATGGTGGCGTCGCGATCGTCGAGACCGGTCCCGATGCCGGCGAGCTGGCCCTGCAGGGTCTGGTTCTCGGACTGGGCGGTCGCGAGGGTGGCGGTGAGCGCAGCGATCTGGCTGTTGAGATCGTCGGCATTGGCGCGCTCGAGCTGCAGCATCTCGGTCAGCTCGGCGATCTGGCTGTTGAGCTGGGCGAGGGCAGTGTCGCGGCCCTGGATCTCCTGGCCGAGGAAGAACTGCGTCAGCATGAACAGCGACAGCATGAAGATGATGACGAGCAAAAGGCTCGACAGCGCGTCGACGAAGCCGGGCCAGTAATTGGCCTCCTGCCGGCGGCGGGCGCGCGCGAAAGCCATGGGCTAGTTCCGCCGCTCGTCGTTGTCGGCCTGGCTCAGCACCGCCTCGATCAATTCGCGCAGCTTGCGGTTGGTCTCGCCCTGCTCGGTGATGTGACGGCGGAGGTCGTCCTGCTCGGTGCGGATATGCTTGACGAGGCCATCGATGCCGCGGGCCAGTTCGGCCATGGCCCGAATGGCGTTCTGGGAGGCGTTCTGGTTCTGCATGGTCGAGCCGAGCCGCTCGATCACGGCGGTCATGTCGGGGCCGCCGGCATTGGCCTGCATCGCCGAGACCGGATGGTCGAGCTCGGTCATCGAGGTCATCCAGTCCTCGAGATCGGTGTAGAAGGCGTTCTGCGCCTGGCTGGTCTGCAGGTCGAGAAAGCCGAGGATCAGCGAGCCGGCAAGGCCGAACAGCGAGGACGAGAACGCCGTGCCCATGCCGCCCAGTGGGGCGGCGAGGCCCTCGCGCAGGGTGGCGAATTGCGAGGCCGTGTCACCAGCGCCGACATCGAGGGTGTTGATGACCCCGGCAACGCTGCTGACGGTCTCGAGGAGACCGTAGAAGGTGCCCATGAGGCCGAGGAAGACGAGAAGGCCCGTCAGATAGCGCGAGGTGTCCTTGGCCTCGTCGAGGCGGTTGCCGACGGAATCGAGGATGGAGCGCATGGCCGAGGGCGTGATGATCGCCTCGCCGATCCGCTCGCGCAGCAGGCCAGCGACGGGGGCCAGCAAGACCGGCGGGCGCACATTGGCGCTGCTGCCATCCTGCAGGGAGTTGACCCACTTCACTTCGGGGAAGAGTCGGAAAATCTGGCGGAAGCTGAGGAAGATACCGACGGCCAGGGCGAAGAAGATCATCGAGTTGATGAACGGGTTCGCCCAGAAGAAGGTGATGATGTTGGTGAACAGGATGGCGGCGACCAGCCCGACCAGCACCAGGAAGATCAGAATCTTGACGAGGTAAACCGTGGGGCTGGCAAGATGGTAGGGATCGTAGCCTTGCGTCATCGTCCTGTCGCGCTGCTCCCAAGCAAATCAGCCCCTTGGCACACTAGTCAGCGGCACCAAGCGTGACAATGCCAAAGGCGCCCGCCGCAGCAGGCGTGAAGCGCTAGTGGATTGGCTTGAGCTGCTTCAGCAACTCGCCCTGGATCGCCTCGTTGCCGGCAACCACCTGGCCATTCCAGACCGAGCCGCCCTGGCCGGCGAAGTCGGTGACGAAACCGCCAGCCTCCTTGACCATCAGCAGACCCGGCGCAACGTCCCAGGGCGCAAGGCCGGCCTCATAGAGGCCGTCGAAGCGGCCGGCAGCGAGCCAGGCGAGGTCTACCGAGATGGAGCCCGAACGGCGGATGCCGGCGACGGCCGGGTTGATGGCGGCAAGCTGGCGCATCTGCAGCCCGTCATTGCTGGTGCCCTGCGTCTTGATGCCGGTGGAGACCAGCGCATCAGCGAGGTGGCGCCGTTGGGCGACGCGCAGGCGCTTGCGGTCGGCAAGCCAAGCGCCGCCGCCCTTTTCGGCAGTGTAGAGCTCGTCCATCACCGGATTGTAGATCACGGAGGCAATGATCTCGTTGGCGCGCTCGAGGGCAATCGCGACGGCAAAGAGCGGCACGGAATGGAGGAAGTTGGTGGTGCCATCCAGCGGGTCGATGATCCAGCGATGCTGGCCGTCGGTGCCTTCCACTTCCCCGCCTTCTTCCATCAGGAAGGCGTAGGTGGGGCGGGCCTTGCGCAGTTCGTCATAGACGATCTGCTCGGCACGAAGATCGGCCTTGGAGACGAAGTCGGCCGGGCCCTTGCGTGACACCTGCAGGTTTTCGACCTCGGCGAAATCCCGCGTCAGCGACTTGCCGGCCTTGTAGGCAGCATTGACCATGACGTTGAGAATGGCGGAACGCGCCATGGGATCACTCCGCGGCTGAAGACGATGGGAAGGGCGGGAACGGGCGTGGGGTTAATGCCCGAGAACGCCCCGGGGTTCAAGGACTTTGAGGGGCGGCCTCGGCTTCGGTGTCTTCCGTACCCGCGGCGCCACCAGCGGCAGCAGGCGCCTCGCTAGCATCGGTCGGGGTCGGCAGGGTCTCGCCTGAGGTGGCAGGAGCTGCCTCCGCGGCCGCCGGGCTGGGCGGCACCGACGGCCAGAAGCGGGCCCGTTCCTCGGCGCGGCTCAGCGCATCGGCGGGGATGGAAACGAGGAGCCGGTCGAGACTTGGATCGGAGAGACCCTGGCGGCGGGCGAGGGCGCGGAAGAGGGCCGCTTCCTCGAGATCGAGCGCCACGCCTTCGCCGACGGCGAGGAGCTTGGCATAGCGGTTCTGCGCCACGGCATTGCCGGCCTCGGCGGCGCGACGGTACCAGTCGGCGGCGGCGGCAACGTCCTGCCCGATGCCCTCGCCGAGATAGAGCAGGGTGGCATAGTCGATCTGGGCTTCGATGAGCCCCTGTTCGGCAGCGAGGCCGATATAGCGGGCCCCTTCTTCCGGATTCGGGGCGACGCCGGCGCCCTCGATCAGCATGGTGCCGTAGTCGTACTGCGCCTCGGGCAGCTCGGCGTCGGCGGCTTCCTTCATCAGCGCGGCGGCCGTGGTGAGGCTCGGCGAGGCGAAGAGCCCTTCGACGTGGAGCAGGGCCATGTTGTATTTGGCCGGGATGTAGCCGGCGTTGGCGGACTGCTGGAACAGCCGCGCGGCACGCTCGCGATCCTTGGGCACGCCTATGCCCTGCTGATAGTAGAGCGCCAGTGCGAAGGCAGCCAGCGGATCGCCATTGTTGGCGGCAAGCTGGTACCAGCCAGCGGCGCGCTCGGGGTTCTGCGGGACGCCGAGGCCTTGGGCATAAATCTCGCCGATCAGGGTCTGGGCCGCGGGGTCGCCCTGCTCGGCGCGCGGCAAGGCCAGTTCGAAGGCAGTCAGATAATAGCCGCGCTGGAACGCACCATAGGCGTAGTCGATTGGTGCGCGGGGGCCGAAGATGGCTTCGCTGATGCTTTCGGCCTGGGTGTCGGTCTCACCACCCGCCTCGGCCTCGGTCAGGGCCTCGGTGATGGTCTCGTTCGCCGCCCCGTCGTCGCCGGCCGGCTCCTGAGCCAGGGCTCCGGTGGTGAGGAGGGCGAAAAGCGTAAGCGGCAGCAGGCGTTTCATGTCGACGCCTCCGCAAGCACAGCCTTGAGGGCATCGGCTGGAGCCGGTGCGGACCAGATGCTGGTCGACAGCGCCAGGAATTCGGCACCAGCCGCATCGAGCGTGGTTGCGCCGGGGTCGCTGAGCACAGCCGGGATCTCGAAGGTCTCGGCCCACCAGGAAGCGAGTTCCGCCGCCTTGGGGTCGGTGTCCCCACCCAAAGGACCGAACAACAGGTAGTCGATGCCGAGTTCGCCAAAGCTCATGGCATCGTGGCGGCTGCGGATGTTGCCCGCGCCCACGATCAAATCCGGCTTGAGGGCGGAAACAGCCTCGCGCGCCGCCTCGAGCCCGCCAGTGACATGGACACCGTCGGCGCCGAGGCGCTTCGCCAGTGCAACGTCGTCCTCGACCAGCACGGCCGCACCAGCGCCCTGACCGATATTGACCACGTCGGCAACCAGGCGCGCATAGGTGCGCTCGTCGAGGCTGGCGCGGCGGACGAGGATGGCGGCAGCCGGGGAGGCGCTCAAGACGGCCATCAGCCGGGACCCGAAATCGGGCGCATCGGCTTCCGCCGGGGTGATGAGGTAAAGCTCGGGGGCCATGGCAATCCGGCGAGGTGACGCTAGAACCGCTTCCTTAACTGCCAATTTGGCGAGATGAGGACGGTTTCCTCCAATAGGAGATGCGCGCCCGGCAGGCAAAGAAAATGCACGCCTCCCGCAAAGGAGGCGTGCCAGTCGTGACGTTGGGACGTCGCGAAGTAATCAGGCGGCGCGGTCGACAGCGTTGTTCCACTCGCCGAGCGCGGCCAAGGAGTTCATCCGCGCCCGGTGTGTGAAGGCGGCCTGGGCCGCGGGGAAGTTCTCGCGGCGGCCGGCCCAGGTGCGCAGGGCCACGTTCTGCAGTGCGCGGCCATAGCTGAAGGTGAGCGGCCACGGCTTGTTGGGGATGCGGGCCATGGCGGCGAGGTGAGCGGTGGCTTCCTCATCGGTCTGGCCGCCGGACAGGAAGGCGATGCCCGGCACGGCGGCGGGGACATGCTCGCGCAGCACTTCGACGGTGCGGCGGGCGACATCGTCGACCGAAGGCCGGTCACGCGAATTGATGCCGGGCAGCACCATATTCGGCTTGAGCAGCATGCCGGAAAGATCGACGCCGGCCAGCCGCAGTTCCTTGAAGACGTTTTCGAGCACGTCGCCGGTCACCTGGGCGCAGCGCTCCATGGAATGGTTGCCCGGCTCACCGTCGCCCACCACTTCCGGCTCGACGATCGGCACAATGCCGGCTTCCTGGCAGAGCATGGCGTAGCGCGCGAGCGAGTGGGCGTTGGCACGGATGTTGTTTCGCGTCGGGGCAATGTCGTTGATGGTGATCACGGCACGCCATTTGGCAAACCCGGCACCGAGGCTGGCATAGTGGGCGAGCCGCTGGCGAAGGCCATCGAGGCCTTCGGTGATCTTCTCGCCGCCCTCGCCGGGCATCGGGAAGGCGCCACGGTCCACCTTGATGCCGGGAATCACATCAGCATCGGCCAGGATGGCGCGGAACGGCGTGCCGTCCTCGGCGGACTGCTCCAGCGTCTCTTCGGTAAGGATGACGCCGGAGATGTAGCTGGTCATCGCCTCGCGGGAGCGGAACAGCATCTCGCGGTAGTCGCGGCGCAGTTCCAGCGTGTTCGGAAGTTCGATCTTGGCGAAGCGCTTGGCGATGGTGGGGGTGGATTCGTCGGCAGCCAAAATGCCCTTGCCGGGCTCCACCAGCTTCTGGGCGATAGCGTTCAACGACTTGGTCATTTGGGTCCTCGGGGAGAATAACACTCCCCGAGGTTAGACTTTCGTCACGGCCCGCGCGATTAGACCTACGGTTATTGGACGAAAGGCGGATGGAACCTTTCGCCTATTTCCTCAGCGCGTCGACCCCCGGCAGGGGCTTGCCTTCCATCCATTCGAGGAAGGCCCCGCCGGCGGTCGACACATAGGTCATCTCATCCTTGACGCCGGCATGGGCGAGCGCGGCGACGGTGTCGCCGCCCCCGGCCACGGAGACCAGCTTGCCGTCATGGGTGCGCTTGGCGACGTGTTTGGCGATGGCGACGGTGCCGGCATCGAAGGGGCGCATTTCGAAGGCACCGACCGGGCCGTTCCAGACCACGGTGTGAGCATCATCGATGGCCGCCTGGATGCGCTCGACCGAGGAGGGGCCGATATCGAGGATCATGCCGTCCTTGTCGATGGCATCGACGCCATAGAGGCGGGTCGGGGTGTCGGCCTTGAAGTGCCAGGCGACCACGGCATCGATCGGCAGGATGATGGCGCAGCCGGCCTTGTCGGCCTTTTCGAGGATGCGGATGGCGGTTTCGGCGAGGTCCTTCTCGCACAGCGACTTGCCGACCCCATAGCCCTGGGCATGGAGGAAAGTGTTGGCCATTCCGCCCCCGATCACCAGGGCATCCACCTTGTTGACCAGGTTTTCGAGCAGGTCGATCTTGGAGGAGACCTTGGCGCCGCCAACGATGGCAACTACCGGCTTCTTCGGCTTGCCGAGGCCGGCTTCGAGCGCTTCGAGTTCGGCCTGCATGGCAAGGCCGGCGGCAGCAGGGAGCAGGCGCGCCAGCGCTTCGGTGGAGGCATGGGCGCGGTGGGCGGCGGAAAAGGCATCGTTGACATAGACGTCGCCGAGGCTGGCCATGCGTTGGGCGAACTCGGGGTCGTTGGCTTCCTCGCCGGGGTGGAAGCGGGTGTTCTCGATCACGTAGACGGCGCCGGCGGGGCCGGTATCGATGCCTTCCTTCGCCTTGCTGACGTCGTTCCAGTCGGTCTTGATGAAGCCGACGGGATGGCCAGTGGCCTCGACAATCGCGGGCACCACCTGTTCGAGCGAGAACTCGGGATCGACCTTGCCCTTGGGGCGGCCGAAATGGCTGAGGAGAATGGCCTTGCCGTCGCGCTTGACGATCTCGCGGATGGTGGGGACGAGGCGCTCGATGCGGGTGGCGTCGGTGACCTTGCCGTCGGCGACGGGCACGTTGAGATCAGCCCGCAGCAGCACGCGCTTGCCGGTGAGATCGAGCTCATCGAGGGTCTTGAAGGTCGCGCCCATGCTGTGCCTCCGCAGGTGTTCGGTGTTGGCCGTGGCGTAGCAGACGGGGCGCCAGTGCGGAAGGGCGAAATGTTGCGGCGGCGCCGGTCAGCCGACCTGCTGGAACAGGCCGGGGTAGGTGGTGACAATGCCGTCGGGGTCCACCTCTAGGACGCGCTCGAAGTTGTCGGGACCCTGGTAGCGGAAGCGGGTGGCGTCGATACGAGTGTAGATCTGCTCCTGGCGCTGGACACTCATGGCGTCGCCGTCGATCCAGGCCATGGCGAAGCGCTGCGGCTGGCCATCGCTCCAGCCGGTTCGCCAGATCGGCAGGGAATTGGTGAGGGGTGTCGGCCAGAGGTCGATGTCGATGCAGCCGCGGAGGTATGCGAGCGGTTCGGCGCGGTCGTCGCTCCAGCCGCCGGCGCCGTCGGAGAAGAGTTCGAGCACTTTGCCATCGGTGCGTTCGATTTTGACGGTACGGACATGGCCGTCGTCATCGAGCTTGAGGCGGTAGAAGAGGCCGTAGCTGGGGGTGATGATCGTGCCGCGGATGCGGGTGTCGCGGCCGTTGGCAATGACGTGGCAGTGCTCGAGCGTGCCGGTGTCGCCGATTCCCTGCCAGCGGATGGTGCGGTTGAGCAGCATGGGTGTGCCCAAAATGAAACCGGCGGGGTGATGCCCCGCCGGTCAGTGAATTCAGAGGGTCTTGGCGAAGGCCGCGGTGACGTCGGCCATGCGGTTCGAGAAGCCCCACTCGTTGTCGTACCAGCCCATGATGTTCACGAAGTTGCCGTCCATCACCTTGGTCTGGTCGAGCAGGATGGTGGACGAGTGCGGGTCGTGGTTGAGGTCGGACGATACCAAGGGGTGCCGGGTATAGGTCATGACGCCCTTCATCGGGCCGTCGGAAGCGGCGACCAGGGCGTCGTTGACTTCCTGGGCGGTGACGTTGCGCTTGGCGATGAACTTGAGGTCGACCAGCGACACGTTCGGGGTCGGCACGCGGATGGAGATGCCGTCGAGCTTGCCCTTGAGCTCGGGCAGGACTAGGCCGATGGCCTTGGCGGCGCCGGTCGAGGTCGGGATCTGCGACAGGGCGGCGGCGCGGGCGCGGTAGAGATCCTTGTGCATGGTGTCGAGGGTGGGCTGGTCACCGGTGTAGGAATGGATGGTGGTCATCATTCCCTTCTCGAGGCCGAAGCTGTCGTTCATCACCTTGGCCATCGGAGCGAGGCAGTTGGTGGTGCACGAGCCGTTGGAGATGACGACGTGCTCGTTGGCGAGCTGGTCGTGGTTGATGCCGTAGACCACGGTCAGGTCGGCGCCTTCGCCCGGGGCGGAGATGATGACCTTCCTGGCGCCCGCGGTCAGGTGAGCCGAGGCCTTCTCCTTGGAGGTGAAGATGCCGGTGCATTCGAGCACGATGTCGACGCCGAGATCCTTGTGCGGCAGCTGGGCCGGATCGCGAACCGCGGTGACCTTGAACTTCTGGCCGGCGGTGGTGATCACGTCGCCATCGACCACCACTTCGTGCGGGAACTTGCCGTGCACGCTGTCGTAGCGGAGCAGGTGGGCATTGGTTTCAACGGGACCGAGATCGTTGACGGCGACGACTTCGATGTCGGTGCGGCCGGACTCAACGATGGCACGGAGGATGTTGCGGCCGATGCGGCCAAAACCGTTGATGGCGACGCGGACTGCCATGTCTTGACGCTCCTGAAGGAGAAATTGGGAGGGAGGGCGCGGGTCTCTTACAACTGCGCCGTCACGGCTTCAACAACGGCGTTGGGCGTAATGCCGAAGTGCTCGTAGAGCTTGTCGATCGGACCGGAGGCGCCGAAGGAGTTCATGCCCACGAAGCGGCCCTTGTCGCCGAGCAGCTTGTTCCAGCTCATCTCGATGCCGGCTTCGACGGCGACACGCGCCCTGGCCTTGCCGAGGATCTCGGCGCGGTAGGCGTCGGACTGCTGGGCGAAGAGCTCCATCGACGGCACCGAGACGACGCGGGCGGAGATGCCCCGCTCGGTGAGCTGCTTCTGGGCTTCGACGGCGATGGCGACTTCGGAACCGGTGGCAAAGATCACCGCATCGGCGTCGGCATCACCCACCAGGGTATAGGCACCCTTGGCCGACTTGTTCTCCGAGGAGAACTCGGTGCGCACGGCCGGAAGGTTCTGGCGCGAGAGTGCAAGGATGGAGGGGGCGCTGGCCTCAAGCGCCAGTTCCCAGCACTCGGCGGTCTCCATGGCGTCAGCCGGCCGGAAGACCAGCAGGCCCGGAATGGCGCGCAGCGCCGAGAGATGTTCCACCGGCTGGTGGGTCGGGCCGTCTTCACCGAGGCCGATGGAATCGTGGGTCATCACATAGATGACGCGCTGGCCCATCAGGGCCGACAGGCGGATCGAGGGTCGGGCATAGTCGGTGAACACCATGAAGGTGCCGCCATAGGGAATGAGCCCGCCATGGAGCGCGACGCCGTTCATGGCCGCCGCCATCTCGTGCTCGCGAATGCCGTACATCATGTAGCGGCCGAGGCGGTTGTCGGCCTGGAAGGGCACGGTCTCGGGCGTGTTGGTGAGATTGGAGTGGGTCAGGTCGGCCGAGCCGGCCAGTGTTTCGGGCAGCGCCTTGTTGATGACCTCAAGCGCCATCTGCGAGGACTTGCGGGTGGCAACCTTCGGCTTGTCGGCGGCGAGCTTCTGCTTGTACTCGGCCATCGCCGCGGCGAAGCCGGACGGCAGCGTGCCGGCCATGCGGCGGGTGAACTCGTCCCTCTTGTCCGACGCGGAGAGGCGGGCCTCCCACTCGCCGCGCAGGTTCTGCGAGCGCTTGCCGGCGGCGCGCCAGCTGTCGAGGATGTTGGCCGGGATCTCGAAGGCGGGGTAGGTGATGCCCAGCGCTTCCTTGGCACCGGCGAGTTCTTCGGCACCGAGCGGAGCGCCGTGGACCTTCTCGGTGCCGGCCTTCTTGGGCGCGCCGAAGCCGATGGTCGTCTTGGCGGCGATCAGGGTCGGGCTGTCGGACTGCTTGGCAGCGTTCAGGGCCTTTTCGATCGCGTCCTGATCATGGCCGTCGATCTCGATGGTGTTCCAGCCGACGGCCTTGAAGCGGGCGATCTGGTCGGTGGAGTCGGCGTTGGAGACCTTGCCGTCGATGGTGATGTCGTTGTTGTCCCAGATCACCACCAGCTTGTTGAGCTTGAGGTGTCCGGCAAGCGAGATCGCTTCCTGGGAAATGCCTTCCATGAGGCAGCCGTCACCCGCGAGCACCCAGGTGTAGTGGTCGACGAGATCGGCGCCGAACTCGGCGGCGAGCTTGGCCTCGGCAACGGCAAAGCCCACCGAGTTGGCGAGACCCTGGCCCAGCGGGCCGGTGGTGGTCTCGATGCCGGTGGCATGGCCGAATTCGGGGTGGCCGGCGGTCTTCGAGCCGATCTGACGGAAGTTCTTCACTTCATCGATCGTCATGTCCTCGTAGCCGAGCAGATAAAGCGCGGAATAGAGCAGCATCGAGCCGTGGCCGGCGGAGAGAATGAAGCGGTCGCGGTCCGGCCAGTGCGGCTGGGACGGATCGAACTTCATCACTTTGGTGAACAGGACCGTGGCGATATCGGCGCAGCCCATGGGCAGGCCCGGGTGGCCGGAATTGGCTTTCTCGACGGCATCCATCGCAAGCGAGCGGATGGCATTGGCCAGTTCGTTCTGCTGGGCAGTATTCGGCATGGGCGAGCGCTTTCGTCGGGGCTGTTCAGGGGGAGCGACGGCGCGGGTGCGCCTCCTCCCAAAAGGCGGGTTTAGGGCATAACAGGTTCGGTTTGCCTGTCAATGACGGGGCCGGCTGCGGTTGCAAAGGCGGGCGGGCTGGGGCAGGCTGAAACCCGCGGAGTCGCGTGGGCGAGTGCTTATGGATCAGGGCGAACTGGAAGACGGCTTGGCAGCGGCGGCGGAGCGGTTCGATCGGGCCCTCGGCCGGCTCGACCAGAGCGTGCGCGATCTCAATGGCCGCCTGCGGCAGCAGCAGCGGATCGAAGTCGATACCCAGCGTCTGGTGCACGAGCGCGCCCGGCTTGCGACCGAACTCGACAAGACTGCCGCGCGCGCCAAGCGGCTCGATGACAGCGCCCATGAAGTTTCGCGGCGGCTGGTCGAGGCCATGGAGACGGTGCGCGCCGTCCTCGCCAAGGCGGAGTAGCAGATGCCCGAGGTCAATGTAGAGATCAACGGCCGGCGCTATCGCATGGCCTGCGAAGAAGGCCAGCAGCAGCACCTGATCGGGCTGGCGAAAAGGTTCAACGACCAGGTCGAGGGCCTCAAGGGTGCTGTCGGGGAAATCGGCGACAACCGGCTGACGGTGATGGCGGGGATCGCCGTGCTCGATGAGCTCGCCGAGGCCGAGCGCCGCATCCGGGCACTCGAGGAGCAGGTAGGCGAACTGACCCGCGCCGGGCAGGAGATCGCCACCGAGTACGAGACGCTGGAGCAACGGTTTGCCGAGCGGCTCGCTGCCGCCGCGGCGAGACTGGAAAGCGTCGCTGACACCCTAGACGCTGCGGCGCCGCTGCCACCGAGCTAGGGCTTGCCGTCGCCGGCAGCAACCGAATCCATGAAGGCCTGCTCCAGATCGAGCTTTTCGAGCATCTCGCGCACCACTGTGTCGTCGAGCTCGAGATTATCGCGGGCCCGAACCAGGCGGATGCGGCGCTCCGCGAGCAGGAGCTGCCCCAGCGCCAGGGCTTCGTCGGTGTCCGGCCCGGCGGGGTGCTCCATCTGGTGGTCGTCGGCTCGGAGCCGCTGCTCCATCTGCGCGGCCAACTGCCGTCCCGAATGGGTGGGATGGGTCTCGCGATATCGGCCGAGCACCGACAAGGCGGTGTCGCGGATCATGGCCTCGGCGCGTTCGCGTTGCTCGGCGGCGAAGCGGCGATGGTCGGGATCGTCGAGCCGGAGCCGGTTGATCAGCCAGGGCAAGGTGAGCCCCTGGATCAGCAGCGTTGCTATCGTCACGAGAAAGGCCAGCGAGATGATCGCCTCGCGGTCGGGGAAATCCGTCCCGTCCCCGACCAGCAGCGGGGTGCCGGCCGCCGCGGCCAGGGTGACAACCCCGCGCATGCCGGTGAACGAGATCACGGTCAGTTCGGCCCAAGAAAGGGGTTTTACCGCCGCCGCCTTGCTGCGCCGCCGCCAGCGCACGACGGCCGCGGTGCCGAACACCCAGGCGAAGCGGATCGCAACGATGGCGAGGAAGATCACCGCAGCGGCAAGCAGCAACTCGCCGAGGTCATAACCGTCTTCGGCGGCTTCGGTGATGACGAAGCGGAGCTGCAGCCCGATATAGGCGAAGACGAAGGTCTCGAGCAGCGTATCGACCGTTCGCCAGAAGGCCTGCTCCTGCAGGCGCTGCCGGTATCCTGACTGAACCGCATGGTGGCCGATCGTGAAGCCCGCGGCGACAACGGCGAGGACGCCGGAAGCGTGCAGTTCTTCTGCCACGAGGTAGGCGACGAAAGGCACCAGAACGGTCATGGCGGTTGCCAGCGGCGGACTGTGCAGCCGGTGATTTACCCACTGCGCGAGATTGCCGATGAGCAATCCGATCACGGTGCCGATCCCGGCCGCATAGAGGAAGTAGAGCGGGATGTTGTCGATAAAAGCATGGGTGCCGGTCGCCATCGCCACCAGCACGGCAAAGAGGGTGAGCGCCGCGGCGTCGTTGATCAGGCTCTCGCCCTTGAGCACCGTCATCAACCCCACCGGGAGCCCGGCACGCCGGCCGATGGTGATGGCGGTGACGGCATCGGGCGGGGCGATGACGACACCGAGGATCAGGGCGGCGAGCGGCAGCATGTCGGGCAGCACCAGCATGGCTGCGCCGGCGGCAACCACCGTGGTGGCGAAGACCAGGAACACGCCGAGGCTGACGATGGCGCCGGCACGACGGCGAAATTCGGCGAAGCTGAAGTCGCGGGCTGCCGAGAACAGCATCGGTGGCAGGACGATGCCGAGGATGAACTCGGGATCGAGTTCAAGATGGGGAATGCCGGGAATGAACGACGCCGCCAATGCGACGATGGCCACGACCAGGGCAGGCTGGCCCCCGCGGCGCTCGGCGATGGCGCTCAGGGCGATGGCGACGATGACGACGACCAGGACGAAAGCGAACACCGGGGTTCCCCATGCAGCGACGTGCTAGGGCGAGTTGACCCCGTTGCGCTGCACGATGCAATTGCCGCCATCGGCCAGCAGGTCGGCGCAGAAGGCATTTGCCTCGTCGCGGGTCGGGAAGCCGACCTGGGCGGAGTGGCGGAGGCGCGTGCCGAGGCTCAGATTGCGCACGGTGACGAGCAGCATCTTGTGCTCTCCGAAGATCGCCGGGTGGGCGGCGCGCTGGCGCTCCCAGGCAGCGCGAGCGATTTCGGCGGAGAAATTCTGCGAGATCAGCACGCCCCAAGGCTGCCACTCACCCGGGGCGCGGCCAAAATCCGGCATGGGAACGGCGCTGGCCATGTCCGTGCAGGCTTCGGTGAACGGCGCCTCGGGATGGAGCGTGAAGTCCACCGGCTCGGGCGCTTCTCCCAACCAGTATTCGATCGGGCGCCCGGTGATGATGGACACGAAGGCCCGGGTTTCCCCAGCCACGCCGCCAGTGCCGGCGAGAAGCCGGCCGATGCGTCCCTCGCCACCGTTGTAGGCGGCAGCGGCGAGGCCGAGATTGCCGAACTTGCGCTCGAGAAAGCGGAGATATTCGGCGGAGCGGACCAGCGCCTCGGCGGGGTCGAAAGGATCGGCGAGGGATCTCAGCGCGGCGGTGGACGGCATGAACTGGGCGATGCCCATGGCGCCGGCGGGGCTCACCGCCTGCGGATCGAAGCGGCTCTCCTGCCAGATCAGGCGGGCAAGGAAGCCTTGCGGCAGCCCGTAGTAGGGAGCGGCGCGGGCGATCGTGTCGCAAACGTCGGAGACATAGCTTTGCTGGCCGATGCAGACGCGCTCGGTGCCGAGCTGAGCGCAGCGGGGGGCGGCGTCTTCAGACACCGCCTCGGCCCGTGCCGGACCCGGTTGATAAAGCAGCGCCAAAGTGGCCATCAGGACGAGCAGGGCACGCATGGCACCAGACTATGCAGGGATGGCCAGGCCGTGAACCGGCACCGGCGTACTGGCCACGAAGACGTGATGCCAAAGGGCCGGGTTCCATCCCTCCACGCAGATTTGCGGGGCTGGTGCCCCTTTCGTGCGCCAGCGAACGGGCCTATATTGCCCATGCTGCCCGGTGCGTGTTGGAGACACATATCCCCGGGGCCTTAATCGATCTTAAGGGAGCTGTCCCTGACCGGGCCCGTGGGCTCGGACATACGGCGCCCACCTACGTGAGTAGGTTCCCGGGATCGATTCTCCCACGGCCAGGGCGGCACCTGATTTCCGAAAGAAGGCGATGGCGGACGCAGCGATCGAAGAGGCCAAGGCCCTGCTGCGGCGGAGGGCGCGAGTCGCACGTGGCGCGCTCAGCCCCGAGGCGCGGACGGAGGCTAGTTCCGCTATCTGCCGAAACTTCTTCGATGGCGTGCCGCTCGGGCCGGACGAGGCGGTGGCCGCCTATTGGCGTGTCCGTGACGAAGTGGATTGCCAGCCCATCCTGATCCGGCTGATGGACAGCGGCCAAACGGTGATCTTGCCGGTCGTGACCGGACCCGACCAACCCCTCGACATGCGGATATGGGAAGCGGGTACTCCGCTGTTCGAGGCGGGTTTCGGCACGCTCGCCCCTTCCGAGCTGGCGCCGCGGCGCGACCCGGATCTGATGTTGATGCCGCTACTGGGGTTCGATGCTTCCGGAACGCGGCTCGGCTATGGCGGTGGGTATTACGACCGCACGCTGGCGCATTTGCCGCGCCGGCCAAAGCTGATCGGGCTGGCTTTTTCCGCACAGGAGCTTGACGCGATCCCGCGTGAGCCGCACGACGTTCCGCTTGATGCCGTGATCACGGAGCATGGCGCGCGGTTTTTCGGCGAGGATAGATGAGGCTGTTGTTTCTGGGTGATGTCGTGGGCCGGTCTGGCCGCGACGCGGTGGCGGAGCGCCTGCCGGGGCTGATCGAGCGGCACGGCTTCGACTTCGTGGTGGTGAACGGCGAAAACGCCAGCCATGGTCGCGGGCTGACCGAGGCGCATTTCCACATGCTGCGCGAGGCCGGGGCCGATATCGTCACCCTGGGCGACCACGCCTTCGACCAGCGCGACACGCTGAGCTATATCGAGCGGGAAACCACGCTGATCCGCCCGATCAACATGCCGGAGGGCACGCCGGGCCGCGGTGCGATGTTCGTCGAAGGCCGCAAGGGGCACCGGGTGCTGGTGGTCAACGCGCTCGGCCGGGTGTTCCTCCCGCCGATCGATGATCCGTTCCGGGCGGTGGAGGCGGCGGTCGCCGCCTGTCCGCTGGGGGAACAGGCCGACGCGATCGTGGTGGACTTCCACACGGAGGCGACCTCGGAAATCCAGGGCATGGGTCACTTCCTCGACGGACGAGTGAGCCTTGTGGTCGGCACCCACACACACATCCCCACCGCGGACCACCGCATCCTCAAGGGCGGCACGGCACTGATGGCGGATGCCGGCATGTGCGGGGATTTCGACTCGGTGATCGGGGTGGATGCCGAGGAGCCGCTGAATCGCTTCCTGACCGGCATCGCCAATGGGCGGTTCACCCCGGCCGAGGGCGAGGCGACGCTGTGCGGGGTGGCGATCGAGACCGGTCCGCGGACGGGGCTCACAACCAAGGTCATGCCGGTGCGCATCGGCGGGGTGCTGGCGCAGGCGGAACCAGCCTTCTAGCGCCGCTTCACAATCGGGCGGGTCTTGCCCTATAAGGCCCCACCATTTCAGCCCAGCCAAACTATCCGGAGTGACCGATGGCCGGCCATTCGCATGCCAAGAATATCATGCACCGCAAGGGCAAGTCCGATGCGGCGCGTTCCAAGGTCTTTTCCAAGCTCGCCCGCGAAATCACCGTGGCGGCCAAGATGGGCATGCCCGACCCGGCGTTCAACGCCCGCCTGCGCCTGGCGGTCGCCAATGCGCGCGCCCAGTCCATGCCCAAGGACAATATCGACCGCGCCATCAAGAAGGCGATGGGCAATGACGGCGAGAACTATGACGAGATCCGCTATGAGGGCTATGGCCCCGGTGGCGTCGCCATCATCGTCGAGACGCTGACCGACAACCGCAACCGCACCGCTTCCAATGTCCGTTCGTATTTCTCCAAGAACGGCGGCGCGCTGGGTGAAACCAACTCGGTCGGCTTCATGTTCGACCGCGTCGGCGAGATCACCTATCCGGCCTCGGTCGGCTCGGAAGACAAGGTGATGGAAGCGGCCATCGATGCCGGTGCCGATGACGTCGAAAGCGACGAGGAATACCATTACATCTACACCACCTTCGAGAGCATGGCCGAAGTGTCGTCGGCGCTGGAGAAGGTGCTGGGCGAAGCGGAGTCGGTGAAGGCGATCTTCAAGCCGCAGAACACCACGCCGATCGATGCCGAAAAGGGCGCGACGCTGATGAAGCTGATCGCCACCCTTGAGGAAGATGACGACGTGCAGAACGTCTATTCGAACTTCGACATGAGCGACGAGGACGCAGCCAAGCTCGCGAGCTGAGCGCCCTCACATCGTGAGCATTTCGGCACCGCGTTCCGCAAGGAGCGCGGTGTTTTCGTCAGGCGATCTGGCGAAGCTCGACGAAGGGGTGGTCGGAGACGTGGACCACGGCGGCACGATTGCGGCCGGACTGCTTGGCGCCATAGAGGCGCTGGTCGGCGATGCGGAACAGTTCCGAGAAGGTGGCGGGCCGGTCGAAGGCGACGCCGCCGATGCTGACCGATAGCGAGCGCTGCCGGCCATCGGGGGTGAAGATGGCGAGGTTGACCGAGCGGCGGATGCGCTCGGCTACGGCCTCGGCGGCGCTCTGGTCGACCGCGGGCAGGAAAACGGCAAACTCCTCGCCCCCCATGCGCCCGACGAGATCGCCGGGGCGGACCACGGCCCGGATAGAACGGGCGATAATGGTCAGCGCTTCGTCGCCGGACTCGTGGCCATAGAGGTCGTTGATGGTCTTGAAGTTGTCGGCGTCGATCATCAGCAGGGCGCCGGTGCCGCGTGCCTGAAGCGTCTCGGTCACCTTGGAGGCGAAGGCGCCGCGATTGAGGCAGGCCGTGAGGCTGTCGGTACGCGCCACGAGCCCCAGCCGCCGGTTGGTGATCGCGAGGCCGCGAAGGCGCATGCCGAGATAGAAGAACAGCGGCGCGCCGAGAAGGATGGGTAACACCACGGCACTGACGATGGCACGGTAGAAGGCGTCCCGGCCGAGATCCTCGAAATAGACGGCGTTGAAGGCCACCGAGATCAGGACGCAGGCGGCGGTTCCGAACACGGTCCAGCGCCCGACACTCGACCAGCTGCGCCAGGCATTGACGGTTTTGTCGCTGTTCATGGCCGGAACAAGCCCCTTCCAGCCAACGACGGATTCGCGCGCGCCGCACGGCGCGACGACACCCTGCTTGTTCTGGTCATTCGTGGTTCCCTGCAATCCCGTCGCCACCATGCGCAAGCGGGTTGAAGGGCGTCTTGTCGAAGCCCCGACATTTTTAGGTATTGTTTCGAAGATAGTGATGGTTGCTGGTTTGTTCACTTCTGGCTTGGTAGGTTCGTGCCATCGGCCTATGGATGGAACATGAGTGAAGCCACCCGAATCATCGGCATCGACCCGGGCCTCCGCCGCTGCGGCTGGGGCATCATCGAGAGCGAAGGCACACGCCTGCGCTTTGTCGGTGCCGGAACCATCACACCGCCGGTCACGGGCGCTCTTTCCGAGCGGCTGTCGGCACTGATGGCGGGGCTTTCGGAAGTGCTCGATCGGTTCTCGCCGGCTGAAGCGGCCGTGGAAGAGACGTTCGTCAATCAGGGCGCCCGTTCGGCGCTGATCCTCGGCCAGGCCCGGGGTGTGGCGCTGGTGACGCCGGCGGCGCGTGGCATCCCGGTGGGGGAATATGCGGCCAACGTGGTCAAGAAGGCCGTGGTCGGCACCGGCCACGCCGAGAAGGAACAGGTTCAGATGATGGTCCGCACCCTGCTGCCGACGGCGAGCTTCAGCGGCGCCGATGCAGGAGACGCGCTGGCGATCGCCATCTGCCACGCCCACCATCGAGTGGCGGCGCGGCGGCTGAGGGCACTGGCATGATCGGCAAGCTCAAGGGGCTCGTCGACAGCTTCGGCGAAGATGTGGTGCTGATCGACTGCGGTGGCGTCTGCTACGAGGCGTTCTGCTCGGCGCGTACGCTGCAGGCGCTGCCACGGGTTGGCGAAGCGGCGGTGGTTTTCATCGAGACAGTCGTGCGCGAGGACATGATCCGCCTTTATGGCTTTGCGACCGAAGCCGAGAAGGCTTGGTTCAACCTGCTGATGACGGTGCAGGGCGTGGGCGCGCGCGTGGCGCTGTCGATCCTATCGGCGCTGTCGCCGTCGGAGCTGTCGAGTGCGGTGGCGCTGCAGGACAAGGCGATGATCGGCCGGGCCAACGGGGTGGGGCCGAAGCTGGCTTTGCGGCTCGTAACCGAACTCAAGGGTAAGGTGCCGGCCATCGGCAGCATCGATGCGGGCACTCTGGGGCTGCAGGCAGCACTCGGTGAGGGCGTCGCCAGCGGCAACGTCGCCGACGCGGTGTCGGCGCTGGTCAATCTCGGCTACCAGAACGCGCAGGCCTCGGCCGCGGTGGCGCGGATCGTCGCCCGCGAGGGTGACGGCACGCCCACCGAGAAGCTGATCCGCCTTGGACTTCGGGAGCTGAGCGCGTGAGTTCGTTGACCTCTGCCACCGCCGGTCGCGACGATCCGCTCGATGTGTCGCTGCGACCCTCCGGTTTCTCAGATTTTGTCGGGCAGGCAGCGGCGCGCGCCAACCTCGAAGTGTTCATCCAGGCCGCCAGGCAGCGCGGGGCGGCTCTCGACCACGTGTTGTTCGTCGGCCCGCCTGGCCTCGGGAAGACCACGCTGGCGCAGATCATCGCCAAGGAACTGGGCGTGGGCTTCAGGGCCACCTCCGGGCCGGTGATCGCCAAGGCGGGCGACCTGGCGGCGCTGCTCACCAATCTCGAAGAACGGGACGTCCTGTTCATCGACGAAATCCACCGGCTGAACCCCGCGATCGAGGAAGTGCTCTATCCGGCGATGGAGGATTTCCAGCTCGACCTGATCATCGGCGAGGGACCCTCGGCGCGCTCGGTGCGGATCGATCTCGCTCGCTTCACGCTGGTGGGCGCAACGACGCGGGCGGGCCTGCTGACGACACCGTTGCGGGACCGGTTCGGCATTCCGGTGCGGCTCAATTTCTATACGCCCGAGGAACTGGTGCAGATCGTCACCCGCGGGGCGCGGCTTCTGGGCATGCCAATGGCGCAGGATGGCGCGATGGAGATCGCCCGGCGCTCGCGCGGCACCCCGCGTATTGCCGGCCGGCTGCTGCGGCGGGTGACCGACTTCGCGCTGGTCGACGGCGCTAAGGAAGTCACCAGCGCCATTGCCGACAAGGCGCTGCTGCGCCTCGACGTCGATGCGCGCGGGCTGGACCAGTTGGACCGGCGCTATCTCACCACCATTGCCGACTTCTATGGTGGTGGACCCGTCGGTATCGAGACCATTGCCGCGGCGCTCAGCGAACCGCGCGATGCCATCGAGGAGATCGTCGAGCCCTATCTCTTGCAGCAGGGCTTCATTCAGCGCACTCCGCGGGGACGCATGCTGACGGGCCTCGCCTTCCAGCATCTCGGCCGCTCCGTTCCGCAGGGCTTTGTCGGTCAGCAGACCTCCCTGTTCGAGGAGCCGGAGGAGTGAGCGCGCGCCACGTGCTCAGCTTTCCGATCGAGGGCCAACGCTTCAACTATCGTGTGGCCGCGGTGATCATCGCCGATGGGCATGTGCTGGTGTCGCGCGAGGATGACGACGACTATGTCATGCTGCCCGGTGGCCGCGTGGAAATGGGCGAGGTCAGTGCGCCGGCGCTTGCCCGCGAGATCGAGGAAGAGCTCGGCATGAGCGGTGCGGTGGGGCCGCTGCTCGCCACCTCCGAGAGCTTCTACCGCCGTGAAGGCGAGGATTTCCACGAGATCGGCTTGTTTTACCGTGCCTCGTTGCCCGAGCACGCCGTTCCGGACGGCAAGGCGCCCTGGCTGGTGCGCGAGGATGAGGGACACGTGCTGTCGAACTTCTGGGTGCCGCTGACCGGCGGCGCCCTGGCTGCCATGAACCTGTTGCCGCGCTGGCTGCCCGGCTTTCTCGAGAGCCTGCCCGCGGAGCCCGTCCACATCGTCCATGACGAACGGGGAGTGACGGCAAAATCCTGAACCGGTTGCGCTGGCCATGGCTCACTCTCGCAGTATTCGCGCTGACGCTGCTGATGGTGGTGGCGCAGACGCTGAATCCGGACGTGCTGACGGCGCTGCAGTGGAATGCCGCGGCGGTCGGTGAAGGAGAATTCTGGCGCATCCTTACCGGCCCGTTCGTGCACAGCAACGGCTGGGGCCAGATCATCTCCAATCTGACCGGGCTGCTGCTGATCGGCTGGCTCGCCGAACAGCAGTGGTCCTGCCGGGCCTGGGCGGCGGCAGCCATCGCCGGGGTTGCCGCAGCGGAGGCGAGCGCAGTCTGGTGGTACCCGGTCGGCGGCGGTATCTCGGTGCTGCTCGGGGGACTGGTGGGGCTGCTGATGGTCGGATGGCTGTTCGACCGGCGCCTGCCTCCATGGTTCCGCTTCGGCGTGCCGGTGGTGTACCTATTGGGTGCCGGATATGTCGTGAGCCTCACCGACATTCATGGGCCGCCGGTTTTTGCGGGTGCCCTTGTCGGGCTCGTGCTTTTGAGCGACAAGCGCGGCCCCGCAACCGCTAGCGGTGCTGAGCCATGACCCAGACACGCCGGATGATCTGCTACGACGAGGACAATCGTCGCTTCCAATTGCGTGCGGCCGGTATTGCGCTGCGCGGAGGCAAGCTGTTGATCCACCGCGGCACGACCGACGCCTTCTGGGCACTGCCGGGTGGGCGTGTCGAATATGGCGAGACCATCGTCGAGACCCTGGAACGCGAAATGGTCGAAGAACTCGGCTGCAGGGTGACGGTGGGACGACTGCTGTTCACTTGCGAGACGATTTTCTCGGCCGGTGAACGACGCCATCACGAGATCGGCTTTTATCATCTGATGAGCGTCCCCGACGACTTCGGCTGCGAAGACGGCATCTGCCATCGCGTTCGGGACGGATTCGCCGATCTCGAATTCCGCTGGATCGATACGGACGAGCCTTCATTGTCGGCAGCACCCGTCCATCCCGCGGCGATGCGGCCATTCCTGGCCGATCTACCCCTAGCGCCCGTTCACCTTACCGATGTCCGGCAGGTGCGAGCGTGAGCGTCCATCACCTGCAAGTCCGCATCTACTACGAAGACACCGACTTCTCCGGCTTCGTCTACCACGCCGCCTACCTCAAGTTCTTCGAACGCGGCCGCACCGAGTTCCTGCGCGACCTCGGAGTGCACCACGCCGAGCTGGCGGAGCAGGGCATTGCCTTCGCGGTGCGGCGCATGCAGATCGATTTCGAGGCGGCGGCGCGGATCGATGATCTGCTCAGCGTCGAGACGGCGGTCGAGGGCGGTAGCGGGGCCCGGCTGGTGCTGAACCAGACGATCCGGCGGGGCGATACGGTGCTGACACGGGCGCGGGTGGAGGTTGCTGCGGTTCGCATCGGCGGCGGGGCGACCCGGCTGCCGAAGAACCTGCTCGAGCGGCTCAGAAGCTGACGCCGCCGACGCTTTGTTAACCATCTCTTGACCATAATCCTGGCAAAGAGCGTCGGTTGAACTGCGGGCGTCGCACAGCCCCGTGAAACAGCCGATTTCTCTTAATTTTGACAGATTTCGCCCGCATCGCCGCAAGCATGCGGGTCGGACAGCCGGAGCCGGGCCGAAAGGATCACGACATGGAAGCCATGGATGCTGTGGGGGCCGCCGCGCCCCACGCGGACCTCTCCATATGGGGCCTGTTCTGGGCCGCCGACTGGATCGTCAAGAGCGTCATGCTGGGGCTGCTCGCCGCCTCCATCTGGTGCTGGGCGATCATCATCGACAAGACCATTACCTATCGGCGCACCGAACGGGCGATGAACCAGTTCGAGCGCACCTTCTGGTCGGGGCAGTCGCTGGAAGAGCTCTATCAGCAGCAGGCCGAGCGGCCTTCGGGCGGGCTCGGGTCGGTGTTCGTCGCCGCGATGAAGGAATGGAAGCGCAGCCACGAGCAGAATGCGGCGAGCTTCGTCGGCATGCAGCAGCGGCTCGACAAGGTGCTCGACGTTGCCATTGCGCGTGAAAGCGAGCAGCTCGAAAAGAACCTCGGGTTTCTCGCGACGGTGGGTTCGGCCGGGCCGTTCGTCGGCCTCTTCGGCACGGTGTGGGGCATCATGAATGCCTTCACCGCCATTGCCGCCTCGTCGAACACCAACCTCGCGGTGGTGGCGGGGCCGATCGCAGAGGCGCTGTTCGCGACTGCCATCGGTCTTGTTGCGGCCATTCCGGCGGTGGTGGCCTACAACAAGCTCTCCTCCGACGCCGGCAAGATGATCGGCCGCCTGGAAGGCTTTGCCGACGAGTTCTCGACCATTCTCAGCCGTCAGCTCGAAGCACGGAGCCGCTGAGATGGGCATGGGCGTAGCAGCAGGCGGGGGAGGCGGCGGTGGCCGCCGGCGCCGCCGCAAGAGCCGGGCGGTGATGAGCGAGATCAACGTGACGCCGATGGTGGACGTCATGCTGGTGCTGCTGATCATTTTCATGGTCGCGGCGCCGATGATGACGGCCGGCGTGCCGATCGACCTGCCCAAGACGGCGGCGAACGAGATGCCGAGCCAGACCCAGCCGATCACCGTTTCGGTCGATCCGGCCGGCGCGATTTACGTGGACGAGAACCAGGTCACTGAAGCGGACCTGGTGAGCACGGTCACCGGCCTTGCCACCGGTGGCACCGAGGACCGCATCTATGTTCGCGGCGACACCACCGCCAACTATGGCTCGGTGATGCGGGTCATGGGGCTGTTGTCGTCTGCCGGCTTCACCAAGATCGGGCTGATCACCCAACCGGAGCAGTAGGACGGGCGAATGCGGACCGGCCTCACCGTTTCCATCGTTGCGCATGTGGCGCTCATCGCCATCGGCCTCGTGAACCTGGGGTTCACCGAGCCGCTGGAGATGACGGTGGATTCGATTTCGGTCGACCTGATCCCGATTTCCGAAGTGTCCAACATCCGCGTCGGCCAACTCGACAGCGAGGTGGTGGAAACACCGACGCCTTCGGCGGTCGACGACGACCAGCCCGCCGAACTGGCGCAGCCAACCGGGACCACCGAAGAGAATCAGCCGGTCCCACAGGCGGCCGATACCCCGACCCCGCAGCCGGTGACCAATACCGCTCCCGCTCCGCCGCCACCAGCTCCCGAGCCGGCTCCCGAACCGGAACCGGAGCCGATCCCAGAGCCTGAACCGCCACCGCCACCGGAGCCCGCTCCCACGCCAGAGCCCGTGCCGGCGCCGCCGCGCGAGGCGCCGGTGCCGCAGACGCGGCCGACGCCACCCGAACCTGCGCCGGAGCCAGAACCCGAGCCAGAACCTGAGCCTGAGCCTGAACCCGAGCCCGAGCCCCAGCCAGAGCCCGAGCCCGAGCCCGAGCCCGAGCCGGAACCCGAGCCCGAGCCCGAGCAGCCGGCGGTGAATGCGCCGGTGCCGATGCAGCGTCCGAGCAATCTGGAGGAGAAGCGCCGCCAGTTCGCCCAGGCGGAGGCCGAGCGCCGCCGCCGCGAGGAAGAAGAGCGTGAACGTCAGCGCGTCGCCGCTGCGGAAGCGGCGGAGCGCGAGTCGCAGGAGGCCGCGTCGCAGGACGAACTGGCGGACCTCGCGGACGAGATCTCCTCGATCATCAACCGCGACGAGACCACCGGCGCAATGACCGGGCAGGGGGGCTCGCCCACGCTGGGCGACACCACCGGCACGGCGGCGACGCTCAGCCAGACCGAGATCGCGGCGCTGGTCGCGCGGATCAAGCAATGCTGGGTGCTGCTGCCGAACGAGCAGACCAGTGGCGTCGAAGTCGTGGTCAACATGCGCCTCAACCAGAATGGAACGCTGTCGGACGTGCCGCGCATTGTCTCGGTCAGCCAGCAGCCGGAAGCCATTGCCGTGGCCCAGAAGGCGGTGAGCGCCGTTGCGGGGTGCGGGCCATACGACATGCTCTCAGCCGCAAGCTACGACCAATGGCAGAATATCAACGTCACGCTGCGTCCGTGATGCCCTCAAAGCGCCGTGTGCCGGTGAGATCGCTGGCCAACGGCAGGAATGGAGATTGACAATGACCCTTCTCACCCGGCGCAACGCCCTCAAGCTTGGCCTGGCTGGCGGGATCGCCATGGCGGCAGCCACGCGGGCTGCAGCGCAGCTCAACATCACGGTGGAAGGCGCGAATTTCCGCCCGCTGCCGATCGCCATCCCGGATTTTGCCTCGTCCGA
This sequence comes from Devosia albogilva, assembly GCF_042685625.1. Classification (NCBI taxonomy): domain Bacteria; kingdom Pseudomonadati; phylum Pseudomonadota; class Alphaproteobacteria; order Hyphomicrobiales; family Devosiaceae; genus Devosia; species Devosia albogilva. The sequence goes on along the minus strand of NZ_JBHUNP010000001.1, from coordinate 1,120,950 downwards.
CCCCGCCTTCGGCCGGGAGATCGCCGAGATCGTGCGCAACAATCTGCGCCGCTCCGGCCTGTTCGTGCCGCTCGATCCGGCGCAGCTGCCGGTGCAGGTCGGCGACGTCAACGCCACCCCCGACTTCAACACCTGGCTGCAGGTCAATGTCGACGCCCTGGTGATGGGCGCGGTGGAACGCGGCGGCACCATCAGTTCGTCGGTGCGCGTGTGGGACACCCGCCAGGGCGCGCAGGCGGTGGGTCGCAGCTACAATACCGATCCAGGTTCTTATCGCCGCGTGGGGCACCAGATTTCGGACGCCATCTATGAGGCGCTCACCGGCGGGTCAGGCTATTTCGACACCCGGGTGATCTATGTGGCCGAAAGCGGCCCCAAGGCCAACCGCGTCCGCCGCCTCGCCATCATGGACCAGGACGGCGCCAATGCGCAGTACCTGACCGATGGCTCGTCGATGGCACTGACGCCGCGCTTCTCCCCCAATGGCGACCTCGTCACCTATATGAACTTCGCCGACGGCAACCCGCAGGTCTACCTGCTGCAGTTATCGACCGGCCGTCAGCAGCGGCTGGCATCCGTCGGCGCAATGACCTTCGCGCCGCGCTTCTCGCCCGATGGTGGCACCGTCGCCTTCTCGGTGGAGCAGGGTGGCGCGACCAATATCTATGCCGTTTCGAGCGGTGGCGGGCAGCCGATGCAACTGACCTCCGGTGCAGCGATCGACACCGGCCCGTCCTATTCGCCGGACGGGTCGCGCATCGTGTTCGAGTCCGACCGTGGTGGTTCGCCCCAGATCTACATGATGGGTGCGGGCGGCGGCGAGCCGCAGCGCATCAGCTTCGGCCAGGGTCTCTATTCGACCCCGGTGTGGTCCCCGCAGGGTGACCTCATCGCGTTCACCCGCCAGGGTGGCGGTCAGTTCTCGATCGGCGTGATGAACCCGGACGGCTCCGGCGAACGCCTGCTCTATACGGGCTTTCACGCCGAGGGTCCGACCTGGGCGCCAAATGGCCGGGTCATCATGTTCTTCCAGGATCCGGGCGGCAATGACGGCCCGCGGCTGATGAGCATCGACATCTGGGGCCGCAACCTGCTGACCATTCCCACCGAGACCTACGCGTCCGACCCGGCCTGGTCGGGGCTGCGGACCTAGGACAAGGAGGGCGCGGTGATCCCCAGGGTAACCTTAACCGCGCCCACCCACCGGTCTGTTGCATCCGGGCAACGTCACAGAAAAGCCCGGATTTCGGCCACATTCGCGCCGCGATAGGCAAAGATTTAACCACGCAGACATACCGCCCCTTAAGACTAAGCGCGGTAAATGCCGTGCTTAAGATTGTTGCCTTTCCAGGAGCCCGTCGTGGTCATTCCCGCTCCCCTCAATACCGCCTTGCGTGCCCTCGCAATGCTGTTCCTCGTGGTGGTCGTTGCCGCGTGTTCGCGGACGCCCAACACCATGCCGACCGGCGTCGGCAATCTCGGCCCGGGCGGTGGCGCTCCGGGCAGCCAGCAGGAATTCCTGGTCACCGTCGGCGACCGCGTGTTCTTCGAGACCGACTCGTCCTCGCTGACCGCCGAAGCCATGGCCACCCTCGACAAGCAGGCCGCCTGGCTCAACCAGTACCAGAACTACCGCATCCTGATCGAAGGCCATGCCGACGAGCGCGGCACCCGCGAGTACAACATCGCCCTTGGCGCCCGCCGCGCCTCGGTTGTGGTGAACTACCTCGTCTCCAGGGGTGTGAACGCACAGCGCATTACCTCGCAGAGCTTCGGCAAGGAACGCCCGGTCGCGATCTGTAACGACATCTCGTGCTGGTCGCAGAACCGCCGCGCCGTCACCGTGGTCCAGTAAGACCACCTACCAGATCCAGTGCAAACTGGAGGCAAGAGCGCCCGGTGCCGGAGACGGCCCGGGCGCTTTGTTTTGACCAAATTTGGTCTTTATCGGCTGGCAGGGGATCACCATGTGTGGGCAGCACACCCTGTCCTCGGAGGCACCGCTTGACGTTTTCCGCACTTGCGAAGGGAGGCCGGGCCGCGCTGTGCGCCGTGGCCATGGCCCTCGGCATCGTTCCCGCCGTCTCGGCACAATCCAACCTGCCGCCGGGCGAACTCGGCGGGCTGAGCTACAACAACACCGAGCCTGGCCGATTGCTGGTGGCGCAAGCCGACAGCGCGCAGTTGATGGTGCGCATCCAGCAACTTGAAGAGCAGATCCGCCAGCTCAACGGGCAGGTGGAGGGCCTCACCTTCCAATTGACGCAGATGCAGGAACTGGTGACGCGCCTCGAGCAGAACACCAATGGACGCCTGCAGGCGCTGGAAGGCGGTGGCTCGGGAAACGCTGATGCGGCACCGGCAGCGGGCGGCGCGACGCAGCCCCAGGCGGCGCCGCAGGACCCAGCCGATGTGCCCGAAACCGACATCCCGCCGCAGGGCGTGGTGCCGCTGCCGGGTGAGGTCGAATTCGATCCGACCTTTGATGATGGGTCGGTTCCCACCGACGAAGTTGGCGAATCCTCGGATCCCCTGGTTGGAACCGGAGCAGGTGGTGCGGTCGATCTCGCCACGGGCCAGCCGCTCGACCTGAGCTACGATCCGTCGGCGAACCCCTCCGGGAACGCCGATGCGGATGCGCAGTTTCAGGCGGGCTATGAGGCCCTGATGCAGGGCGACTACGCCTTTGCCGAGGACCAGCTCACCCAATTCCTCGAGCTTTACCCGAACAATCCCAAGGCAACGGACGCGGCCAATTGGCTGGGTGATGCGCTGATCTACCGCGCGGCCTATACGGAAGCCGCTGCTGTGCTGCTGGACGCCTATCAGAAGGCGCCGGACAGTCCGCGCGCGCCCGACCTGCTGCTCAAGCTCGGCGTATCGTTGTCCGGTGCGGGAGAACGTGATGTCGCCTGCCGGACCTTTTCGCAGGTCAGCGATCGCTACACCAATGTGACCCCGGCCTTTGTCGCGCGATTGGATGCCGAGAGGGCCAAGGCGCAATGCCCGCCCGCCTGAATCCCGACCTGGGTGATGCAGACACGCTGGCGCGGCTCTTTGCCCCCGTCGCCGATGAACCGGCGATCGGTCTTGCCGTGTCGGGTGGAGCGGACAGCCTGGCGCTGATGCTGCTCGCCCACCGTTGGGCATCGAGCGGTTCTGCACCGCGGCTGGTGGTCTATTCGGTCGACCACCGCCTGCGGCCGGAAGCTGCGGCGGAGGTCGCCATGGTGCTGGAGATCGCACAACGCCTCGGCATGGAGGCGCGGGGCCTCACCTGGACCGATACCAAGCCCACGACCGGCCTGCAGGAGGCGGCACGCACCGCCCGCTACCGGCTGATTGGCGAGGCCATGGCAGCGGACGGCGCCACGGTCTTGCTGACGGCCCATCACCGCAGTGATCAGGCCGAGACGGTGCTGATGCGGTTGGCGCATGGTAGCGGCGTTGAGGGGCTCAAGGGTATCGCGGCGCTGTCCCGCGTCGTCGGTGTGCGGGTCTTCCGCCCGTTTCTCGACGTCGATCGCGAGGCGCTGCGGCGTGTCGTCGTGGAGGCCGGTATCACGCCGGCCGCGGATCCATCCAACACCGACAGCAGCTATGAACGTGTGCGCTGGCGCCAACTGATGCCGCATCTGGCGGAGCTCGGGCTCGATGCCGATACGCTGGCGGGTTTCGCCGAGCGCATGGCCGAGACGGACCAGGTGCTGACGCAACTCGCGGATGCGGCGTTCAGCGAATTGGTGCTGCTCGATGGGTTCGGCGCGGCGCGGATCGAACAGGATCGTTTCGTCGCGCTCGGCGCAGCTGTCGGAACGCGCGTGCTTGGTCGGGTACTCAACATCGTCGGGGGACGGCAGAAGCCGCGCGCGCTTGGACAAGTCGAGCGTCTGCGGGCGCAGATCGCCGGCGGCTCCTTGCCGCGCTCCACGACTCTGTGCGGCTGTGTGGTCCGGCTCAAGGACGCAGCGGTGGCCGTTGCTCGCGAACCCGGGCGCAGCCTGCCGCCTGACGCGGTGCTGGCGCCCGGCGGCGAACTGGTGTGGGACGAGCGCTTCCGCATCGTCAACGGCACCGGGGCCGGCCTCACCGCCGGCGTCGCCGACTACCTGCCGCGGCATCGCCTCGAGGAGGTGCTCGGGTTCAAAGTGACTGCTCCCGCGGAAGCGATCCGCACCGCGCCGATCGTGCGCGATGCAGAAGGCGGCGTCGTGTCGCTCGGCGGCTGGAGCTTCGACGAGCGACTGACGGTGCAACTGCTGATCGACTAGCCGGTGTAGGCGGTCTCGACTCCGGCGCGACTAGCTATGGAGGCTAACCAGCGTTCTCTACGAAACCGTCTCGTGTGCACCGCATTAACCCCGTCGCGATAAAATGACTGGACGGGGGCGGCTCTGGACCGCAGGTGTTGCCCTTGTAACGCCCCATTGCGAGGCATACATTTGCGGCACACAGCGACGCTGGCCGCTTCCAAGCCGGTATCTCCGGGACAGGATTGATGAACGGAAACTTCCGCAACTTCGCCATCTGGCTGGTCATACTTTTCATGCTGATGGGCCTGTTCCAGGTCTTCCAGTCCTCCACGCGGTCGATCTCCGTATCGGACAAGAGCTACTCGCAGTTCGTCTCCGACGTCGATGCCGGCAGCGTCACCTCTGTGACCATCACCGAGAACATCGTCACCGGCACGCTGCGTGACGGCACCCGCTTCGAGACGGTGCTGCCCGAAGGCACCGACGTGGTGTCGCGCCTCGAAGATCGCGGCGTTGCCATCACCGCGCGGGCGCCGGAATCGAGTCCTTTCTGGTCGATCCTGCTGTCGAGCTGGCTGCCGTTCCTGGTCATCATCGGCGTGTGGTTCTTCTTTATCCGCCAGATGCAGGGTGGTGGCCGTGGCGGCGCCATGGGCTTCGGCAAGTCGCGTGCCAAGCTGCTGACCGAGACTCAGGGCAAGGTGACGTTCGAGGACGTTGCTGGCGTCGACGAGGCCAAGCAGGATCTAGAGGAGATCGTCGAATTCCTGCGCGACCCGGGCAAGTTCCAGCGCCTCGGTGGGCGTATCCCGCGCGGCGTGCTGCTGGTCGGCCCTCCGGGTACCGGCAAGACGCTGCTGGCGCGCTCGGTAGCCGGCGAAGCCAATGTGCCGTTCTTCACCATTTCCGGTTCGGACTTCGTGGAAATGTTCGTCGGCGTGGGCGCATCGCGCGTCCGCGACATGTTCGAGCAGGCCAAGAAGAACGCACCCTGTATCATCTTCATCGACGAAATCGACGCCGTCGGCCGCCAGCGTGGCGCTGGTCTCGGTGGCGGTAACGACGAGCGCGAGCAGACCCTCAACCAACTCCTGGTCGAGATGGACGGCTTCGAGGCCAATGAGGGCATCATCCTCATCGCCGCGACCAACCGCCCCGACGTGCTCGACCCCGCGCTGCTGCGTCCCGGCCGCTTCGACCGCCAGGTCGTGGTGCCGAACCCGGATGTGTCCGGTCGCGAAAAGGTGCTCAAGGTTCACGTCCGCAAGGTGCCGCTGGCGCCCGACGTCGACCTCAAGGTGCTGGCCCGCGGTACGCCCGGCTTCTCCGGTGCCGACCTGATGAACCTCGTCAACGAGGCGGCCCTGATGGCGGCGCGGCGCAACAAGCGCTTCGTCACCCACCAGGAGTTCGAAGACGCCAAGGACAAGATCATGATGGGTGCCGAGCGCCGCACCATGGCCATGTCCGAGGACGAGAAGAAGCTGACGGCCTACCATGAAGCGGGTCATGCCATCATCGCGCTGAAGCTTGCGGGGCTCGACCCGATCCACAAGGCCACCATCATCCCGCGCGGTCGTGCGCTGGGCATGGTGATGACCCTGCCGGAAAACGACAGCTACTCGTTCAGCCGCGAGAAGGCGCTGGCGCGTCTCGCCATGCTCTTCGGTGGCCGCGAGGCCGAGATCAAGAAGTTCGGCCCGATCAAGGTGACGTCCGGCGCTTCCGGCGACATCCAGATGGCCACCAATCTGGCCCGCTCCATGGTCATGGAATGGGGCATGAGCGAACGGCTGGGCCGTGTGCGGTATCGCAGCAATGACCAGGAAGTGTTCCTCGGTCATTCGGTGACCCAGTCGCAGCACATGTCCGACGAGACGGCCAAGCTGATCGACGAGGAAGTGCGCCTCCTGATCGAAGGGGGCGAAGCCAAGGCGCGCGAGATTCTCACCACCTATGAGAAGGAGTGGGAGGCAGTTGCCCAGGCGCTGCTCGAGTTCGAAACCCTCACCGGCGACGAACTGCGCGACCTGATGGAAGGCAAGCAGCCTGTGCGGCCCGATGATTCTGGTCCGTCTGCGCCCAAGGCCAGCGGCGTTCCCGCTGCCGGCAAGCCGGGGCGGAAGCGCCCCGACGCTCCGCCGGAGCCTGGTCTCGAGCCGCAACCCAACGGCTGATGCGATCCAGGGCCACCCCACAGGGTGGCCCTTTCGCTACAAGAGCTGCAGATTGGTGCAGCCGCGACGCGGCTGCCCCTTTTGCATTAACCGCCTCTCCGGTATTTCGCTGGAAAGTGGTATCATCCAGTGCGCACCAGCTGGGGCGAGGGAAACATGGCCAGAAAATATTTCGGCACGGACGGCATCCGTGGCCTGGCGAACGGCAGCAAGCTGACGCCGGAACTCGCGCTCAAGGTGGGAATGGCCGCCGGTGTCAAGTTCGTGCGCGGGGATCATCGCAATCGCGTGGTGATCGGCAAGGACACCCGCCGGTCGGGCTATATGCTCGAACAGGCGCTGACCGCCGGCTTCACTGCCGTGGGGATGGATGTCTACCTGCTGGGGCCGATGCCGACCCCGGCCGTGGCTATGCTCACCCGCTCCCTACGTGCCGATCTCGGGGTGATGATCTCGGCCTCGCACAACCCTTTCGATGACAACGGCATCAAGCTGTTCCGGCCCGACGGATACAAGCTCAGCGATGAAATCGAACTCGAAATCGAGCGCCTGATCGACGGCGACATGACCTCGATGCTCGCGCATGGCCGCGAGATTGGACGTGCTCACCGCGACGAGGAAGCCCGCACGCGTTATATCGAATACGCCAAGCGGACGCTTCCACGCGGCATGGACCTGGCGGGGCTGCGGGTGGTGCTCGATTGTGCCAACGGTGCTGCCTACAAGGTCGCCCCGCTGGCGCTTTGGGAACTGGGCGCCGACGTCGTGCCGATCGGCGTCGAGCCGGACGGCTTCAACATCAACCACAAGGTTGGCTCCACGGCCCCCGAGGCGGTCGCGGCAAAGGTCAAGGAAGTGCGCGCCGATATCGGTATTGCGCTCGATGGCGATGCCGACCGGGTCATCATCATCGATGAAAAAGGCCAGGTGGTCGACGGCGACCAGTTCATGGCAGTGATCGCCCAAAGCTGGAAAGACCGCGAAATGCTGATGGGCGGCGGGATCGTCGCCACCATCATGTCCAATCTCGGGTTGGAACGCTATCTGACGGAAATCGGGCTGACGCTGGAACGCACGCAGGTAGGTGACCGCTATGTGCTCGAAGCCATGCGCTCCAAGGGCTTCAATGTGGGTGGCGAGCAATCCGGCCACATCATCCTGTCGGACTTCACCACCACTGGCGATGGCCTCGTGGCCGCGCTGCAACTGCTGAGCGTGTTGAAGCAGTTGGACCGGCCCGCGTCCGAGGTGTGTGCCCGCTTCACCCAGGTTCCGCAACTGCTGAGGAACGTGAAGTTCAAGTCTGGCAAGCCGCTGGAGAACAAGCTGGTCCTGGCAGCCATCGCCGATGCCCAGGCGCGCCTTGGCACATCGGGTCGCCTTGTGGTGCGCCCTTCCGGTACCGAGCCGGTGATCCGGGTGATGGGTGAAGCCGATGACGCGGCGCTGGTGAGCGCCGTGGTCGGGCAAGTCGAAGCGGCCATTCTGGACGTCGCCTGACTGTCCGCACAGCAACTATTAGGGTTAAGGCGCAGGGTTAAGCGGGTTTTAAGAAGTTTGCGCAAATATTGCCACGAGAGCGACTGAAGTCGTGGCAATCCGAGGATCAATCATGCGCAAGCTCATTGCGGGTGTGGTGGCAGGAGCCACCCTTCTGCTCGCTGGTCAGGCCTTTGCGGCCGACATGCCCTACTATCCCCCAGTGATCGAAATCCCGGACGTGGATTACGGTTACGCGGGTTCGTTCTATCTTCGCGGCAGCGCTGGCGGGAACCTGTTCTGGAGCCGCGAGGCGTTCGGATATGATTGCGTCGCACCCTGCGGTGGTCTGGTGGAGAGCAGTTTCCCGTTCACCGAGGTGGGCTACGGCTACAGTGTCGGTGCCGGTATCGGCTATGAGACAGGTACTGGACTGCGCTTCGATGCGACTCTGGACTACATCAACAACGAAGGTGCTACCGTCACCAAGCCGCCGGCTTACGGCGACCGTGCGGGTGACTACCGACTGAGCCTCCGCTCCACCGTAGCCCTGGTCAACGGCTACTACGACTTCTCCTTTGGCGGTGGCGGATATGGCGCTGCTGGCGGGGCATTCGCCTATGTGGGCGCCGGTCTCGGTGCCGCCTTTACCCACGCCAATATCTCGGCCCCGCCCGGCGTCGTTGTGCCCCCGGGTGGCAATACCAGCCTCGCTGCCGCGGGCATGGTTGGCGTCGGCTATGACTTCGGCGCAGTGGTGGCAGATATCGGATACCGCGGCCTCTACCTGCCGCAGCTCAGCACCAGCACTCCTGTTCCCGACACCGTGTGGTCGAACCACAACTGGCTGCACGAGATCCGCGCCTCCCTCCGCTACCGCTTCAACTGACGGAGCAGGAAGCGGCAGCCACGGCCGCTCTTCTCGACATCCAACCGGCGCCCAGCGGGCGCCGGTTTCGTTTTTGGCAACGGGGTGTCTGGCGCGGCGTTACCTCGCCTGAGGAGCGCCATGCCGGATCTCAGTTTCATTGCCCCGATGGAAGCCAAACTGGCGGAGCGCCTGCCCTCCGGAGAGGGCTGGCAGTTCGAGCCCAAATGGGACGGCTTTCGTGCCGTTGCGGTTCGCCGCGGCGGGGAGGTGGCGCTCTGGTCCAAATCCGGCAAGACGCTTGGCCGCTACTTCCCCGAAGTGCTTGCGATGCTGTCGGAACTGATACCGGATGGTACGGTACTGGACGGGGAACTGGTCGTGCCGGTCCATGGCGCTGCCTCGTTCGATGCCCTGCAGGCGCGGCTGCATCCGGCCGAGAGCCGGGTGCGCAAACTGGCGGAGGCCACACCAGCCCTGCTCGTGGTGTTCGATCTGCTGGAGGAGGGCGGTTCGGATTTGCGTTCCCTGCCGCTGCGGGAGCGGCGCCGCCGGCTGGAGGCGCTCCTGTCGACCCTAGGGGAGCAGCCCGGCCTGAGGCTGTCGCCCTACGCCCATGATGCGGCGGAGGCACAGGGCTGGCTCGAGCAGACGACCACCGAGCTCGATGGCGTTATCGCCAAGCGACTGGATGAGCCGTACCGCTCCGGCGAACAGGCGATGATCAAGGTGAAGCGGATCCGTTCGGCCGACTGCGTCGTGGGCGGTTTCCGCTACGGTACGGGGGGCAACGAGGTCGGATCATTGCTGCTCGGCCTCTATGACGACGATGGGCTGCTGCACCATGTCGGCTTCACCTCCGGCATCGCCAATGCCGATAAGCCGGAACTGACACGGCGTCTGGAAGCGCTCCGCGGCGGCAGCGGCTTCACCGGCGATGCACCGGGCGGGCCGAGCCGCTGGTCGACGGAGCGCTCGGCCGAATGGGTGCCGTTGGCGCCGGAACTGGTGGTGGAAGTACTCTACGATCAGGTCACCGGTCGCCGCTTCCGGCACGGAACGCGCCTGCACCGCTGGCGTCCGGATAAGGCACCACGCCAATGCACCTTCGAGCAGATGGCGCAGCCGGCGGACCCGGACGCAGTGATCGGCGAGATCGTCGGGCGTGCCGGCTAGCCGCTATTGCTCGTTCTCCGAGAAGCGACCGTCAGGACGCAGCTTGCGGATGATACCCTCGGGCTCAAGCGCCGTTGCCGGCCACCGGCTCTCCAGCAAGCGGCCTTTGGCCAGGCGTGTCACCGTTACGGCATTGCTCTGGTTGCCGCCGAGGATGTGGTAAGCGTCCCGGTCCTCGCCGACATAGAAGCCGACATGGCCGAGCGCGCCGGATGGGCTGCCACGCCAGAAGACCATCACCGCGCTCAGTTGCGGCGAGCATTCCGTGCCGAAGCTGCGCCAGGCGCGCGCAGAGAGAGGGTAGTTCGGCAGCGGCTCTTCGGTCAGTTGCGAGCCGATGCAGTGGGCAACGAATAGCCCGCACCAGGGTATGCCATCATCGTTGTAGTCGATGTCGAGATCGCGGGCCCAGCCAATGATCAGCGGATTGTCGGCGTCCGAGATGTCCTCGGTGACCCCGATCAGCCGCACAGCTTCGCCCATCCAGCCATGCGCCACCGGAATCACCGGGCTCTTGGCGGCCGGCGCACCCGCGGGAAACAACTTCGCAAGGGTTTCCGGCCCGACGATGCCATCGACCAAGAGGCCGTTCGCGGCCTGGAAGGCCTTGATAGCGGCGATGGTGCGGCGGCCGCGGATGCCATCGATCTCGCCGGGATCATAACCCTTCGTCTTCAGGGCCGTCTGAATCTGCGCAGTGTTCATTTCCTCACCCCCTGGCGCAGATGATCTGCGTCGGGGAAGTAAACTGCCCAGCTTTCGGCGGCGGTATTCGGCGCAATACTTAGGTGGAGCCGCCTTGTTGGGAGCAAGCGTGCGCTGCGTCGTTCATGAATCCCGTTGACGGCACCGGCCGGCAGGCGTATCTGCGGCCTCAGGACATCTCCCCCTAACGGGAGACGCATAGGCCTGGGAGGGCCGTTGATGATGGCTGAAATGCCCGTAACCGCGCCGGCGGTGAAACCGGCTAACCCTAATTTTTCGTCGGGTCCGTGTGCCAAGCGTCCAGGCTGGACGGTTGAGGCGCTGGCCAATGCGCTGGTCGGCCGCTCGCACCGGTCCAAGCCCGGCAAGGCACGCATCCAGCGCGCGATCGATCTCACCCGTGAACTGCTCGAGGTTCCGGCCGACTACCGCATCGGTATCGTGCCGGCATCCGATACGGGCGCGGTGGAGATGTTCCTGTGGAGCGCTCTTGGCGCGCGCGGCGTCGACATGCTGGCTTGGGAATCGTTCGGCGCCGGCTGGGTGACCGACGTGCAGAAGCAGCTCAAGCTCGACGATGTGCGTGTGCTCGATGCCCCCTATGGCGAGTTGCCGGACCTCAGCCAGGTGGATTTTGACCGCGACGTGGTCTTCACCTGGAACGGCACCACCTCGGGCGTGCGCGTCGCCAATGGCGACTGGATCCCTGCCGACCGCAAGGGGCTGACCATCTGCGACGCCACCTCGGCCGCTTTCGCCCAGAACCTCGACTTCGCCAAGCTCGATGTGGTCACCTTCTCCTGGCAGAAGGCGCTGGGCGGCGAGGCTGCACACGGCGTGCTGATCCTCAGCCCCCGTGCCGTCGAGCGGCTCGAGACCTACAAGCCCGATCGCCCGCTGCCCAAGATCTTCCGCCTCACCAAGGGTGGCAAGCTGCTCGAGGAAGTGTTCCAGGCCGCCACCATCAACACGCCCTCGATGCTGTGCATCGAGGACGCCATCGACGCCATGGAATGGGGCAAGTCGATCGGCGGGCTCAAGGCCATGCAGGCCCGCGCCGACGCCAACTTCAAGGTGCTGGCCCACTGGGTGGAACGGACGCCGTGGGTCGAGTTCCTGGCCAAGAGCCCGGCCAACCGCTCCAATACCTCGGTGTGCCTGTCGATCGTCGATCCGGCGATCACCGCGCTGGATGACGCGGCTCAGGCCGCCTTCGCCAAGGCCATCGTGTCGCGGCTCGACAAGGCCGGCGTCGCTTACGACATCGGCGCCTACAAGGATGCCCCCTCGGGGCTGCGCATCTGGGCCGGCTCGACCGTGGAAGCTTCCGACCTCGAGGCGCTGACGCCGTGGCTCGACTGGGCCTTCGCCGAAGAGCTCACCGCGCTCAAGCCTGCCGCTTAAGACCGACCACCCCCACCCAACCTCCCCCTGAAGGGGAGGCGCTGATCGAGTTCCTGGCACGATTTCGCCACACGCTCGGAGCTGTCCCTCCCCTTCTTCAGGGGGAGGTCAGGTGGGGGCTCCTGCAACACATCACTCCAGGGATTCACCCATGCCCAAGGTTCTCGTTTCCGACAAGCTCAGCCCCACCGCCGTCCAGATCTTCAAGGACAACGGCGTCGAGGTCGACTACCTGCCCGATCTCGGCAAGGACAAGGACAAGCTGTTCGAGGTCATCGGCCAGTACGACGGCCTTGCCATCCGCTCGGCCACCAAGGTGACCGAGAAGATCATCTCGGCGGCCACCAACCTCAAGGTGATCGGCCGCGCCGGCATCGGCGTCGACAATGTCGACATTCCCGCTGCCACCAAGAAGGGCATCATCGTGATGAACACGCCCTTCGGCAACTCCATCACCACCGCCGAGCACGCCATCGCCATGATGATGGCGCTGGCCCGCCAGTTGCCGGAGGCCGATGCCTCCACCCGCGCTTCGAAGTGGGAAAAGAACCGCTTCATGGGTGTCGAAGTCACCAACAAGACCCTTGGCCTCATCGGCGCCGGCAATATCGGCTCGATCGTCGCCGACCGGGCCATCGGGCTCAAGATGAAGGTCATCGCCTTCGATCCGTTCCTCACCCCGGAACGGGCGCAGACGCTCGGCGTCGAGAAGGTCGAACTGAACGAACTTCTCGCCCGCGCCGACTTCATCACCCTCCACACACCGCTGATCGATGCCACTCGCAACATCATCAATGCGGAAGCCTTGGCGAAGACCAAGAAGGGCGTGCGCATCATCAATTGCGCCCGTGGCGGGCTGATCGACGAAGCCGCGCTTTATGACGCGCTGAAGTCCGGCCACGTCGCCGGTGCCGCGCTCGACGTGTTCCTCGAGGAGCCGGCCACCAACAATCCGTTGTTCGAACTGCCCAACGTCATCTGCACGCCGCATCTGGGTGCCTCGACCACCGAAGCGCAGGAGAACGTGGCGCTGCAGGTCGCCGAGCAGATCTCGGCCTACCTGATGACCGGCGAGATCACCAATGCGCTCAACTTCCCCTCGATCTCGGCGGAAGAAGCGCCGCTGATCACGCCGTGGGTGAAGCTCGCCGAAGCGCTCGGCTCCTTTGCCGGCCAGCTCACCGAGACGGCCATCACGGGCGTCAAGATCGAGTTCGAGGGTACCCCCGCCGGGCTCAACATCCGCCCGATGGTCGCCGCTGCCATCAATGGCGTGCTGAAGCCGTCGCTGGGCGACATCAACATGGTCTCGGCGCCGCAGATCGCCAAGGACCGCGGCATCACGGTGGAAACCACCACCCGCGACCAGCAGGGTGCCTATGAGGGCTATATCCGCCTGACCGTGACCACCGAGCGGCAGACGCGCGGCATTGCCGGCACGCTGTTCGCCAACGGCAAGCCGCGCATCATCCAGGTCAAGGACATCAACATGGAAGCGGAACTCTCCCCCTCCATGCTCTACGTCACCAACGAGGACAAGCCGGGCCATATCGGCCGTCTCGGCACCCTGCTGGGCACGCTCGGCATCAACATCGCGAACTTCAATCTCGGCCGAGCCGAGGTCGGTGGCGATGCGATCGCGCTGGTGTCCATCGACGGTACGCTGACCGAGCCGCAACTGGCCGAGATCGCCGCGCTTGAAGGCGTGAAGCAGGCGAAGGCGCTGCGCTTCTAGCACCCCTTCTGCGGGAGGCACTGCCCTCCCGCAGACCTCATGGTGAGGTCTACGAAGTCTCTATTCCCGCCACCGTCTAGGCCCGCCGAGCCGCCCACTCTGCCAGAACGATGCCGCCGATGATGATCAGGGCGGCGACGAAGTGGTAGAGTTCGAGCCGCTCGCCCAGGATCAGCACCGATCCGAGCGTACCGAAGACGGGGATGAGGTTGTGGCTGGGCGCAGCGCGGTTGGCGCCGACCAGTTCCACCCCACGGGCATAGGCGACCTGGCTGAACATCGAGGGGAAGATCGCCACATAGGCGATCACCGCCCACACCGTGGGCGAGGCGGTGGCGAGCGTCGCCGTTTTGCCGAGACCGCCGCCGAACAGCGCCAGCATGATCACGCCGGTGATCGCCGCTCCCGAGAACGAGACCGCCATGAAGCTCATGATGTGCATCCTGGGGCGGAAGCGGAGGGCCAGCGTGTAGCTGGTATAGGCGAGGCAGGCGAGGATGACGAAGCCGTCGCCGATGTTCACGTCGAGGGTTAGGATACGGGTCGCGTCCCCGTGGGTTGCGGTCAGGATCACACCGAAGATCGCCAGCAGCACGCCGACGATCTGCAGCAAACGCGGCCTCACGCGGAAAACGATGAAGTTGGCGGCCAGAATCAGCATGGGCAGCGAGGCCTGTTCGATGGCCGAGTTGACCCCCGTGGTGGTCTGCAGTCCGACATAGAGGAACACGTTGAACAGGGCGTAGCCGATGGCGCCATAAGCCATCAGCAGCGGCCAGGTCCGCCGGATGACCGGCCAGTCGGCCCCGAGAAAGCGCCAGGCGAAGGGCACGATGACCACGGTCGCCAGTACGCAGCGGCTGGCCAGCAGCAGAAATGGGTCGATCTCGCCGACCACGAGCTTCGCCGCCACGACATTGCCGCCCCAGAACAGCGGGGCCAGCACCAGCAACAGATAGGGTTGATCGAGCAGACGGGCGTAAATGCCGCGATTTCCGACTTCCAGCGGCTTTGTCATCGTCGCCTTGGTGATGTAAGGACAAGCGGACTTAGCAGTTATTCGGTCGCGATCAAACGTCAACCAAAGGCGACCGGGAGGACGGACGTCCAAGAATCAGTGGCAGTTCGGGGCCGTGGGCGTCGGGCTGGTCGCGTCACGCCGAACGGTTGAGAAGGACTAGGTAATGGCGAATGTGGTTGTCGTCGGCTCGCAGTGGGGCGACGAGGGCAAGGGCAAGATCGTGGACTGGCTCTCGGAGCGCGCCGACGTCGTGGTGCGCTACCATGGCGGCCACAATGCCGGCCACACGCTGGTGATCGATGGCGTCAGCTACAAGCTGGCGCTGCTGCCGTCCGGTCTGGTGCAGGGCAAGCTCAGCGTCATCGGCAATGGCGTTGTCGTCGACCCGCACCATTTCGTCGCGGAAATGGAGAAGCTGCGCGGGCAGGGCGTGACCATCACTCCCGAAGTGCTGCGCATCGCCGACAACGCGCCGCTGATCCTGTCGCTGCATCGCGAACTCGACGCGATCCGCGAGGACGCCAACTCCGGCCTCAAGATCGGCACCACTCGCCGCGGCATCGGTCCGGCCTATGAGGACAAGGTCGGCCGCCGCGCCATCCGTCTTGTCGATCTCAGCGAGCCCGAAACGCTGATGAGCAAGATCGAGCGCCTCTTGACACATCATAACGCCTTGCGCCGCGGCATGGGCCTGGCCGAGATCCAGGCTCAGGCGATCCATGACGAACTCACCGCCATTGCCGACCAGATCCTGCCGTTCATGGACCAGGTCTGGCGCGTGCTCGACGACAAGCGCCGGCAAGGCGCCCGCATTCTGTTCGAAGGGGCGCAAGGCGCGCTGCTCGACAACGATCACGGCACCTATCCGTTCGTGACCTCTTCCAACACCGTGGCAGGGCAGGCTGCCGCTGGTTCCGGGCTCGGACCGACCGCCATAGGCTATGTCCTCGGCATCACCAAGGCCTATACCACCCGCGTGGGCGAGGGCCCGTTCCCGTGCGAGCTCGACGACGAGATCGGGCGGCACCTGGCGACGGTTGGGCGCGAGGTCGGCGTGAACACCGGTCGGCCGCGGCGCTGCGGCTGGTTCGATGCCGTCCTGGTTCGCCAGACGGTGAAGACGTCGGGGATCACCGGCATCGCGCTCACCAAGCTCGACGTGCTCGACGGGCTCAAGGAGATCAAGATCTGCGTCGGCTACGAGCTCGATGGTTCACGCATTGATTATTTGCCTGCCTCAATGGGGGCACAGGCACGGGTTAAGCCGATCTACGAGACCCTGGAAGGGTGGTCGGAGACGACGGCCGGGGCCCGAAGCTGGGCCGAACTGCCGGCGCAGGCCGTCAAGTATGTCCGTCATATCGAGGAACTGATCGGCGCTCCGGTGGCGCTGTTGTCGACGAGCCCGGAAAGGGCCGACACCATCCTGGTGGTTGACCCGTTCCAAGACTGAGAATTTTTGTTACAACACCACCGAAACCTGAGTACCAAGTAACCGATGGCGGATTACAAAGAGCTGTTGCGCCGGGCCATCGCGGCCTTACCGGAAAATAACGGGTCTGCGCGCCGCGCGGTCTACGAGAAGGCGCGCTCAGCTCTGGTCGGTCAGCTCCGGGCGATCCAGCCGCCATTGCCGGCCCGCGAGATCACCCAGCATCGGCTGCAGCTCGAGGATTGTATCCGGCAGGTCGAGCAAGAGGCCAGCGAAGCGGTCATCCAGCTCGGCCGCGATGCTGCTTTTGGCACCAGCCCCACAGTGGCTCCCGCCGTGCGGTCCGGCTGGAGCACCACGCCGGCACAGCCTGCGAAGCCGGAGCCGGAAGCTCCGGCGCCCGCTCCTGCCGCGCCCGAGCCGGAGCCTCCAGCACCGGAGCCGGTTGCGGCAGCGAAGGCGGACGAGCCTGTAGAACCGGAACTCCCCGTTGCCGAGCCGGAGCAGCAGCCTGAGGAAAATCCCGACTCGGGTAATGAAAAGCTCTCGATCGAGGAGATCATCGCCAAGGCTGCCGAGACGTCGGGCGCCGAGGTGACTCCGGTCGTGCCGAAGCCGAGGGAAACACCGGCTCCGGCGATCACTCCGCGGAACGAGCCCGGCGGATCCAATGTGCGTCCCTTCGAGCCTGTCCGCCCCTCCGGCGGCGACACGAGGCGCGACGCGACGCCGGTCGCTCCCAACCGTCCCGCGAGCGAACCGGTGCGGTTTGGTCCCCGCGTCGAGCCAGCCGTTCAGCATGCCGTCGCGCGCCAGGCAGGCTCGCCGCTAGCCATGGCCGAAGCGGCACCCGTCGAGGCAGCCTTGTCGGCCGTGCGCGAAGTGGAGGTCGAAACGCCTCCCGACGAGGCGAGCGAGGCCGAAGGCGTCATTCAGCGCGCCATCCAGACGCTGGATCGCGAGGCGCGCGGCGAGACTGCCGAGGCCCCGCCCGAAGCCGCGGGCGATGGCTTTGCCATGGTGCCGCCCGGCAAGGACGACGCCGAGACCGCTTTCGATACCGGTGACGCACCGAGCCGTTCTGGTGCCGGCCTCACAATTTTCCTGGTGGTGTTCGCCGTGCTGCTGGCCGGTGTTGGCGGTGCTGGCTACTGGGCCTGGCGCGAAGGCTATGTCGATCTTGAACAGATGTTTGGTCAGGGTCAGCCGCAGGTGACCGAGACGGCGGAAACCACGACCCCCACCCTGCCGCCACCAACACTGGACGCCCCGGTTCAGCCCACCGAAGAAACCACCGGCCCCGGAAATACCACACCCATTGCGACGCCCGATCCAGCGGGCGAGATTGGTGGTCTCGAGATCGATGATCGGCTGGAGCCGACGCCCGAGCCGGTGGTGCCGGAGGGCAACGAGACCGTGCTGCCGGACATCGGCGCCAATGGCGAGATCAAGTCCGAGGAACGGCTTCCTGCCGCCGAAGAGGCGCTCCCCGGCACCGACGACATTGCCGCTTCCGTGGATCCGGCTGTCCTTGCGGGCAGCCAGTCGCTGCTGCTCGAAGCCAGCGCCGATGGGCGCTCCGGCGCCGTGCCGTTCTCGGGCTCGGTGGAGTGGTCGCGCGGCGAGGACGAACTCGGCCTGCCGACCCTGGAAGGGACTGCCAGCATCCCGGCACGAAACCTGTCCGTGGATGTCACGATCCGCAAGAATTCCGATCCGGCGCTTCCGGCCAGTCACCTGATGGAAGTGGACTTCCAGGTCAGTGACAGTTTCGTGGGCGGCAGCATCGCCAGCGTCGCAGGGGTCCTGCTCAAGGACGAGGAACTGGTGACCGGCACTCCGCTGGTCGGTGCCTCCGCGCGTGTTGTCGGCAACTCGTTCCTGTTCGCGCTCAGTGCAGCGGAGAACGACCTCGCCACCAACACGGAACTGTTGGAAAACCGGCGCTGGCTTGACCTGGCGATCGTCTATGGTACGGGCCGCAACGCCATCATCACCCTGGAAAAGGATGAAGAGGCGCAGGCGCTTTTTGGCGAGGTCTTTACCACCTGGGCTGAGTAGTCTCTTCTCCCCTCAGGGGGAGGAGACAACCTGCTCCTCGGCCAGTTCTCCCGCCTCTATCCGGTAGTGGCGGGCAGCCAGCGCGGCCACATCGTCGGCATGATGGCTTACCAGAACCGTGTGCCAGCCATGGCGCTCGGTCAGTGTGCCGACCAGCGCGCGGGTTGAGCGCCGGGTCTCATCGTCCAGCGCGGAAAATGGCTCGTCGAGCAGCAACACCTCACGTGCGCGCAACAATGTCCGGGCCAGCGCCACGCGCTGCTTCTGGCCGCCGGACAGCGTGGCAGCCGGTTGGGCGGCGAGACCAGTCAGGCCCACTTCTTCCAGGGCAGCCCGGACCTGGCGCTCTGCGTCGGATCGGGCAGTACCGTGTGGCAGTCCCAGCGCAACGTTCCGGCCCGCGCTCAGGTGATCAAACAGGTTGTCGGATTGCAGCAGCAGCGACACGGGCCGGTGTTCCGGTTCGAGCGGGAGCAGGTCGGTCCCGTCGAGCAGCAGGCGTCCGGTTGAGGGCTTGAGGAAACCGGCGATCAGATCGAGCAAAGTCGACTTGCCGGAGCCGCTGGGTCCAGAGATCGCGGTGACCTCACCGGGCGCAGCCGTGAACGAGAAGCGGTAAGGCGCCGTCTGCCCGGGATGGGCAAAGGTCAGCGCTTCAGCGGCGAGCATTGGCGATCCTTTCGACGAGGCGCGGCAGGCCAGTGAAGGCCACGATGGTGCCGATCAGAAGAATGGCGGCGATGGCGGCCGCGTCGTTGGTCCGGTAGGCGCCGAGACTGCGGAACATCATCAGCGGCAGGGTTTGGAAGTTCTCCGTGCCGAACAGGGCGATGACGCCGAGATCGCCCAGCGAGAAGCAGAAGGCCAGCGCCAGCATGATGCCGATGTCCCGCCCGAGCAGCGGGTATTCGATGGCAAGGAACTGGCGGGTGCCGCCGAGGCCCAGTGACCGAATGAGCTTGCCCCGGGTGCGCGCGATCGCTTCGAGCGGCGGACCGAGCGTGGCGATCGCAAAAGGCAGGGCCAACAGGCTGTTGCCGACGATCACTACTACCGGGGCGGCCTGTGCCGGCGCGATGCCGGCATTGCGGACCAGCAGGAAGAAACCCAGAGCGAGCACCACTGCCGGCACGGCGAGATAGGCATAGGGTGGCATGCCGAGCAGCGTGCGCGCCAGCGGCTGTGCTGTAGCGGCCCTGCCGAGTGCCAGCCCCAGCGCCAGCACGAGCGTGAGCAAGGCCGACGCCGAGGCGATGACAAGACTGCTGAGCGCCGACCACCAGAAGACCGGCCGGGCCAGCAGCTCCACGATCCCTGCGGTCAGACCGTCGCTGAGCACAGACAGCAGCGGCAACACGAACGCAGTCACCGCCACCAGCAGCACCAGCCATTGCATCAGGCGCGCCCCGGTGCCGTCACGCCAGCGGGGCGCGATGGAGCGCCCAAGCGCGGTCGGTACCGGCGCGAGCATGGACGCAGTCAGGATCACGACGGCGCATACGGCGATCTGGGTGAGCGCCAGGGCGACCGCCCCGCCGAGGTCGAAATTCTGCCGCACCGCGGAATAGATCGCTACTTCCAGCGTCTGGTTGGCTGGCCCACCGCCCAGCATCAGCACGATCGGAAAGCTGGTGAAGGCCAGCAGGAAGATGATTGCGCCCAAACCCGGCAGGGTGCCGCGCATGGCCGGCCAGTCGACGATGCGAAAGCGCTGCCAGGCCCCGAGCCCCAGCGATTGCCCGGTCTTGAGACGCGCCGCAGGAATGGCATCGAGCCGCGCCAGCAGAATGCGGGCGGCGAAGGCTCCATTGAGCACCACATGAGCCAAGAGGATCCCCGACAGTCCGAACGCCGGATTGCCGATCGGGGTGCCGAACAGCGCCTCGCTGGCCCGGTTGATCCAGCCATTGCGGCCCCAGATGGCCAGCAGCCCGAAGGCCATGACCATCCCCGGCGTAACGATGGCCGCCGCAAACAGCCCGACCACCAGTTCGCGCCCGCGGAAGCGGAGACGATTGAGGCTCCAGGCCAGTGCCATGCCCACCGCCAGCGACAGAAGCATGGTCAGGGCGGCCTGCAGAGACGTCATCCGCAACAGATGCGGGATGTCGATGCGCGACTGGCTCGCGCCCGAAGCGGCGTCAAGGATCGACCAGAATACCGCAACGATGAGGCCGGCGATCGCCACGGCGAGCATGGCGGCGGCGGCAATTCGGAGCGGGCGGCGGGGCAGGGTGGGCATATTGGTCCGGATTGAGTGGCCTCGCCCCCGGAACCGGGAGCGAGGCTGGAGCATCACTGGATCGCGGTCAGCATCTCGTCGATCCAAGCATCGGAATTGGCCTCGATCTCCTCGTCGGTGAAGCTCAGCGTCTTCTCCGGTTGCGGCAGGCCTGCGAAGGCCGGATCGAGTTCGTCACCGAGGTCGACCACCGGGAACATCCAGTTGGTGGTCGGAATGATCGCTTGGCCCTGGCGCGAGGCGAGGTAAGCCAGGAACTCGCTCGCCAACTCCTGCTTGTCCGAAGAGGCCAGAATGCCGGCCACCTCGGTCTGGGGGAAGTGTCCTTCCTCGAACAGCGCGGCGTGAATGGTGTCGTCGTCTTCGGCGACGATGTGGTAGGCCGGCGAAGTGGTGTAGGACAGCGCCATGTCGGCTTCACCGGCGAGGAACAGGTTGTAGCTCTCGCTCCAGTCGCGGGTGACGGTGAGAATGTGCGGCTTCAGCCCTTCCCAGATCTCGGCGGCGCGATCGCCATAGGCGGCTTTGACCCACAGCACCAGGCCGAGCCCCGGCGTTGCCGAGCGCGGATCCTGGATGACGATCTTGAAGTCCTCCGGCAGCGCGATCAGCTCCTCGAACGACTTCGGCGGGGTGGTCACGGTGTCGGTGTCGTAGACGAAGGCGAAGTGGGCATAGTCTACCGGCACGAAGGTCGGGTCGCTCCAGCCGCGGGGCACGGTCAGCCCCTCGAGTTCGAGGCCGTGGTCGGCAAAGAGCCCCGTTGCGCGGGCTTCGCCGGCAATGGCGGTATCGAGCCCGACGATCATGTCGGCCTCGGTCGTCTCGCCTTCGAGCTGCACGCGGCGCAGCGTGCCGATGGAGGAATCCGCCGCGACGAACTCGACGATGCAGCCGCCGCAGATCGCCTCGAAGCCGGCCTTCAGCCCTGGGCCCGGTCCCCATTCGGCGGCAAAGCCGTCATAGGTGTAGATGGTGAGGATCGGCACCTCCTCGGCAGCGATCGGCGTGGCGCCCAGTCCGAGAAGGACCGCAGCAGCGAGGCGGGTGGCGTTGAGCATGGCTCATCCCTTCGTGTTGCGGTCATGCGTTGAGGGATGCGTCAATGGTTGGAGCGCTCCGAGGCGCCCTTGCCATCTCGAACTTCCTCCGCCAGCATGACCTGGTTCAGGTTCAATGGGTAACTCTCAGCTCCGGCAGATCCGGAACACCCCAGCGAGACGAGCCCACGTTTAATGAGCGTTCCGTGACAGTGCAAGTCCGATCGGGGGCGACCGCCCCAATCCTGCGGTTTGACGGCCCTTTGGCCATCGTTGGCGGCGGCGCCGTTGACGCCGACATGCTGCAGGAACTCGCCGGCAGAGGTGTCGCCCTGGTCGGCGCCGATGGCGGTGCCGATACCATCGCAGCGGCGGGGCTCATGCCGGCGGCGGTGGTGGGAGACCTCGATTCCCTCGCCCATCGCGCGGCATGGGAGCAGCGCACGGTGGTGCGCCACATCCCCGAGCAGATCACCACGGACTTCCAGAAAGCGCTCTACTCCACTGCCGCTCCGGTGACCCTGGCGCTCGGCATGACGGGCAAGCGCCTCGACCACACGCTCGCCGCGCTCAGCGCCGTGCTGGAATATGCACCGCGCCGCCGCTTGCTGCTGGTCGATGAGGTGGATGTGGCGCTGGCCGTGGTAGGGCCGATCCGCTTCGAAGCGGCCTCCCGCGAACGTGTCTCCATCCACCCGCTGGAGCCGATCGGCTTCAGCGGATCGACCGGCTTGCTCTACCCGCTCGACGGCTTGCACCTGCGCCCGGGCGGGCTGCTCGGTACTTCCAATGAGGGGCTTGGCGGGCCGGTGGAGATCATCCCCGCCGAGACCGTGCCGTGGCTGCTGATCCTCGCGCGAGAGCGGCTGTGGGACCTGGTAGCCGCCGCTTGAGCTCTGCCCAAAACAAAGCTGCCCGGCTCGGAGCCGGGCAGCCAGATCGCGCGGATGGTAGCGTTAGTTGGCCGCGGCTGCCTTTTTCACCGCATCCTGCACCTTTTCGAAGGCTCGAACCTCGATCTGACGGATGCGTTCGCGGCTGACGTCGTATTGCTGTGCCAGCTCCTCAAGGGTCGACGGATTGTCCTGCAGGCGACGGGCCTGGAAGATGGCGCGTTCACGCTCGTTCAGCACATCCATGGCTTCACTCAGCAGTCCCATGCGTTCGCTGAACTCCTGCGACTCGCCCAGCGTGGTTTCCTGGCTCGGCGTATCGTCGACGAGCCAGTCCTGCCACTCCGAGGAACCTTCGTCGGCGCGCATCGGCGAGTTGAGCGAAGCATCGCCGCTCAAGCGGGCGTTCATCTGCACCACGTCCTGTTCGGTCACGTTGAGCGTGGTCGCGATCTGCTTCACCTGGTCGGGATGCAGGCTCCCTTCCTCGAGCGCAGCGATCTGCCCCTTCACCTTGCGCAGGTTGAAGAACAGGCGCTTCTGCGCGGCGGTGGTGCCTATCTTGACCAGGCTCCACGAGCGCAGGACGTATTCCTGGATCGCGGCGCGGATCCACCACATCGCATAAGTGGCCAGACGGAAGCCCTTTTCGGGCTCGAACCGCTTCACCGCATGCATCAGGCCAACATTGCCCTCCGAAATCACTTCGGAGATCGGCAGGCCATAGCCGCGGTAGCCCATGGCGATCTTGGCCACCAACCGGAGATGGCTGGTGATGAGCTTGTGGGCGGCGCTGGGGTCGTCATGCTCCTGATAGCGTTTGGCGAGCATGTACTCCTCGTCCGCTTCCAGCATCGGGAACTTGCGGATTTCCTGCAGATAGCGGCTGAGGCCACCTTCAGAAGAGAGAACCGGAAGATTGGACTGCTGGGCCATGGACGCACCCCCTTTCATGTTCCCCCGCAACGCGGGCAGATGCCGTCTGTTGCCGATGGCCGGAATGGCCCATCGGCAATTGACGATGGTTATATATAGGACGCAATGAGGCGATTGTAAGGGGAGGGATAATGCGGACCGTGCGAGTTTGGTTCCGCCATGCCTTCAAACTTTAGGGCGGCTCAGGCAAAGGCGCGGTCGTACCGCTCCAGCGACTCCTCCAGTGCCGCGAGATCCTCCGGCAACGGCGCTTCGAAGAACATTTCCTCGCCGGTCTTGGGGTGCTCGAAGCCCAGTTCGGCTGCGTGCAGCGCCTGACGGCCGAGTGCGCGCACCCGTCCGCCGACGTCCTCCGGCAGCTTGTTCACCTTGGTGGCGTATCCGGAAGCATAAACGCTGTCCGCGACCAAAGGGTGGCCGATATGCGCCATGTGAACGCGGATCTGGTGCGTGCGGCCGGTCTCGAGCTGGCAGACCAGCCGGGTGATGTCCCAGCCCTCGCCGCCATAGCGCGCCTCAACCATGTAGTGGGTGATGGCCTCGCGGCCATCCTTGCGCACTGCCTGCTTCAGGCGATTGTTGCCGTCGCGGCCGAGCGGGGCATCGACGGTGCCGCGCGCGGACTCGGTCATACCCCAGGCAAAGGCGGTGTAGGCGCGGTGGAGTGGCCCGGTGCGACCGTGATCGGCGAACTGCTCGGCAAGATGCCGATGCGCCTGTTCGGTCTTGGCCACCACCATGACGCCGGAGGTGTCGCGGTCGAGCCGATGCACGATTCCGGGACGCTTGACGCCGCCGATGCCCTTTAGGGAGTCCCCGCAATGGAACAGCAGCGCGTTGACCAGCGTCCCATTGGGTGAGCCTGGTGCCGGATGCACCACCATGCCCACCGGCTTGTTGACGACGATGAGTTGGTCGTCCTCGTGCAGGATATCGAGCGGGATATCTTCCGGCTCGGGTTCGGCATCCTCCGGCGGCGGAGCCAGAAGCACGATTGTCTCCCCCGCCTTCAGCCGGTATTTGGGTTCGCTGACCGGACGGCCGTCGATGGTGACGGCGCCGTTCAGGATCAGATCCTTGATCCGGTTACGGCTCAGCAGCGTGTGCTCGCCCGCCAGCACCGCATCAAGCCGGCCCCCCGCCAGGGCTTCGTCGACCGTAATGGTTACGGGCTCGCCCTCGAACTCGAATTCGGTGTCTTCCGCCATGCATGATCCTGAAAAGACCGGCACCGGGCCGGAAGTCGAAGCGCTCTCGCCCGAGGCGATGGCGCTGATGCGCAGGGCCCGCCGCTCGTTTGCCGTGGCCATCGGCGTCCTGCTGCTGGGCTTTATGGCGATTGGCTTCGCACTTGTCTATCGGGTGATGCGCGATGCACCGCCGACGGTGGTGGCGGAGTCGGTCGTGTTGCCCGCCGGTGCGGAAGTCGTTTCGGCTGTACTTGCCGATGGCGCGGTGAACGTCACCTACCGCGCCGGGGGTGAGACGGTGCTGGTGCTGTTCGACCATGTCACTGGTGAAGAACTCCGCCGCGTGGTTATCGGCGCGGAGTAAGGCCCTCTCAGACCTCATGGTGAGCCTTTGAACCACGAGGTCGGTGGCACGGTGCCCGCCTCTCGCCCTTAGCCAAGCTCAGGGCGGGACGAGGTCTACACACGCATGCGGGTGGCTTACCGGCCGAGGATCTCCTGCAGCGCCGTCATCCGTTCCGAGACGCGGCGCTGCGGTTCCTCGGCCTCGACGTGATCGAGGTCCTCATCGGCGAACCGCTGGACGCGATCGAACAGACTTTCTTCCGGCTCCGGCGCCGTCGTGTCGGAGTCCGCGGCATAGACGACCCGGCTCACCCGCCTGGCGATCTCGCTGAGGCGATCGCGAAGTTCGGCCTTGTCCGACGGCGGGCCCGACAGAATGCTGCTCTCGACGCCCACCACCATCTCGCGCAGCGCCGCCAGCGCATCGGCTTGCCCAAGCGTTTCGGCGAGCAGGGGGGCGGCGTCGGCGGTGGGGGCCTGCTCCTCTCCGAGGATTTCGTTGAGCCGCGTTTCGGCACTGGCAATGCGCGCTTCTGCAGCCTCCAACTCGGCGGCGGCCTTGCGTTCGTCGCGGCTGGCCAATGCACCGCGCATCTGGGCGATGGCGGCGGTGGCCTCGGCGCTGCGCCGGTCCGAGCTTTCCAGGCGGGCCACGAGGTCGCGGGCCTGTTCCTCAAGGAACGAACTGCGCTTGCGTTCGATGGCGAGGGCGGTGGTCAGCCGCTCGACATCATCGTCATAGTCTCCGGTCAGCGTTTCGCCGTCCACATCGAGGCTCGCCGGAGCATCGCCGCGGATGGTCTCGCGCAGTTCGGCCAGTTCCGCCGCCCGCGCTTCAAGGTCGCGCTCGCGCATGCGCAATTGCTGCGCGAGGTCGGCAAGCTGACGTTCGGTGTCGGCCAGTTCGGTCCGCAGCGCATCCTCACGGACGTCGCGCTCCGCCAGCTCTGCGGCAAAGCGCTCGCGCTCGAGCTTCATGGCGCCGGTATCGGCCCGCGCCTGGTTGACCTCGGCCAACTGCTCGGCAAGGCGCGCGCGCTGGGTCTCGATGGTCTGCTCGAGCTTGCGGATGGTCAGCGCGAACTCGGCGCGCAATTGATCCTTGTCGGCGCGGAACTCGGCGAGCGTGATCGGGGTGGCAGCCTCGATGCGGCGGCGGGTCAGCCGCACAGCGCGCTTCCACACCGCCGGTAGCACCACCAGTGCCAGCAGCCCGGCGGCGAAGAAGCCAAGCGCGAAATACATGATGTTCTCGATGAGCATCCGCCGATCTCCGGACGGCGCTTCGCCGCGCCTTGGTCCCTATCTGCCAGACTGCAGCGCCCGGCGCCAGCGTTTGCGCCGGCCGCGGGCTAGACGCCCGGGCCTCAGAAGGGGTTCCAGGTGGGCTCGGCGGTGAACTTCAGGTAGCCGACATTGAGGCCGAGCCGGGCGCCGACGCCGGAGCGGATCGGCACCATGACCACATTGGCGCGCTTGATCACCGTCATGCCGAACCCGCCCAGCACATAGGCCGAGCCGTCGACGCCGGCAAAGCGCCCGAGCACGTCCTGGATCTGGTTGAGGTTGTAGACCAGGACCATGACCTTGGAGCCGTCGCCGCCGATGTCGAAGCCGATGGAAGGCCCCTGCCAGTAAACCGAATACTGGCCGGCATTGCGGGTGAATAGTGTGCCTTCCCCATAGCGGGCGCCGGCAAACAGGGCGCCGCCGGCGTCTTCGCCCAGAATGTAGCCGTTGGGCAAGCCGAACTGGGACACCGCCCGCTCCACCACCGAGGCAAGGCCCTGCGCCGCCGAGCCGAAGAACTCGCGGCCGCTTTCGACCAGTTCCTCGCCGGAATAGCTGTCGCTGAGCGAGCCTTGGGCCATGGCGGGCGCGGCCAGACCGAACAGGAGGGCGAGAACAAGGGCGAAACGGTTGAGCATTGTGGATCTCCCGGTGATCGCCCGCCGGTTACAAAGCCTAAGGGTCTGTCAGCCAGAATGGCGCGGTGCCGATCATTCGAGACGATGATGACGCAAACGTCTAAACAAATCTTAACCATGATCGCCTTGCTTTTGCCGCTTCTGGGCGCGGTTTCTGCCGCAATCTCACCGGTCCGGGCGCAGTCGGTGGTGACGCTCATCGTCACCGATCCGCTGACCGGCATTGCCCTTGGCGGTGCCGATCCCGTCGCCTACTTCACCGAAAATGCGCTGGTGCCCGGCCGGGCCGAGTACGCCTTCACCTGGCAGAATGTGCCGTGGTATTTCTCCTCGGCCGCCAACCGCGATGTTTTCGCGCGCGCGCCGGAGGTCTACGCTCCCCAGTTCGGGGGTCATGACGGTATGGGAGTCGCCAGGGGTTTCGTGGCCGACAGTGACCCGCGCTTCTTCACCGTGTTCAAGCAGCGGCTCTACCTGTTCTTCTCGGCGGCCAACCGCGAGGCCTTCCTGATGGCGCCTGACGCGGCTGCGGCGCGGGCCGAGAGCCTTTGGCCGGAACTGTCGCGCAACCTGTCGATCAACTGAGACCCGGGCAGGAAATTGCTGTCCAAATCGGCTAAGCGTGTTTCTAACGTCTGATCGAACTGATTCTGGAGATGCTGCCGATGGCCGACATCATCGAGCTCAAGGCTACCGACCTCGCCGCCATGCTGTGCAGCCGCGTCTGCCACGACCTGATCAATCCCATTGGTGCCATCGGCAACGGCCTGGAAGTGCTGACCGACCCGTCGCAGTCCGAAATGGCCGAAGGGGCGCGCGACCTGATCGCGAGCGCCGCCAAACAGAGCCGCGCCAAGCTCGAGTTCGCCCGTCTCGCCTATGGCGCGTCCTCGACTACCGGCACCGACATCGACACCCGTGAATGCGAGCGGGTAGCGCGCCTCCTGTTCGAGATCGAAAAGGCCGATCTCGAGTGGAACGCGCCCCTGATCCTGCTGCCCAAGCACAAGGCCAAGCTGTTCATGAACATGCTGCTGATTGCGGCCGGCTCCGTGCCGCGCGGCGGCGTGGTCACCGCCAGCATCACCGGCGAGGCAGGGCAGGAGAAGTTCGAGTTCACCTCCCGCTCCGATCCGGAAAAGCGCCAGAAGACCCTGGTCCCTTCCGGTGCCGCGGGCCTGCTCTCGGGCATTCCCGAAGAGGGCGCGGTCGACGCCCGGGGCATCCAGCCGTTTTATACCGGCCTGCTCGCCCGCATGACCGACATGGAGATCGAGATCGGGCTCGAAAACGACCAGTTCTTCTTCCGCGCCACGCCGAAGCCGGCTGCCGCCGAGGTCGAGGCTGCCGAGTAGCGCGGAAAACGTCAGCAACCTGCTAACCATTCCGTAGCAGGTTGCTGTCATCTTGGGGGCGAGCGTTAGCCTCTGCGGAGCCCGTCCCCGAGATGAAGTCCTGCCTGATCGTCGACGACTCGAGCGTGGTGCGCAAAGTCGCGCGCCGCATTCTTGAGGACCTCGATTACATCGTGGAGGAGGCCGAGGACGGGCAGGAGGCCTTCGACAAGTGCCGGCAGGAGATGCCGGACGCCATCCTGCTCGATGCCAGCATGCCCATCATGACGGGGCTTGAATTCCTCAAGCTGCTCCGCGCCTTTGTCGGCGGCGAGAAGCCGCATGTTGTCTACTGCACCATCGAGAACGACATTGGCGCCATCGCCATGGCACTCAAGGCCGGGGCCAGCGACTACATGATGAAGCCTTTTGACCGGCAGATCCTGGAGTCGAAGTTCGAACTGGCCCAGGCCGCCTAGACCCGCATCTCCTCGGCCCGTGCCAAGAGATGCGCCCGCTCGCGCTCATTGCGCGTCAGTTCCGCGGCCCTGCGAAATTCCGCAACTGCCTCCTCGCGGCGATCGAGTTTGCTGAGCAGGTCAGCACGCACGCCGTAGAGCAGGTGGTAATTTCTGAGTGCCGGCTCCTCCCGGATAGCGTCGACGATCGCCAGGGCCGCGGCCGGCCCTTCCGCCATCGACACCGCCACGGCCCGGTTCAACTCCACGACGGGCGACGGCATCACCTCGGCCAGTCGCGCATAAAGGCTCGCGATCCGCGGCCAGTCCGTATCCTCTGGGCGGTGCGCGCGGGCATGGCAGGCAGCCAGAGCGGCCTGTAGGGCGTAAGGCTGGTCGGCGCCGCCAAGGGTCTCGGCCCGCTCCAGCGCCGCAAGGCCGCGGCGGATCAGCAACTGGTCCCAACGCGATCGGTCCTGGTCCAGCAACAGCACCGGTTCGCCCCGGCTGTCGGTGCGGGCGGCGGCTCGGGAAGCCTGGATTTCCATCAGCGCCACTAGGGCATGCACTTCGGACTCGTCCGGCATCAGCCCTGCCAGCACGCGCCCCAGACGCATCGCCTCCTGGCAGAGCTGCGGCCGGATCAGATCCTCGCCGGCGGTGGCCGAATAACCCTCGTTGAAGATCAGGTAGATGACCCCCAGCACCGAAGCGAGGCGCTCCTTGCGCTCCGGCCCGCGCGGTACTTCGAACGGCACGCCGGCATCGGCGATGGTCTTCTTGGCGCGCACGATGCGCTGGCCGATCGTGGTGTCATTGGCAAGAAAAGCCCGGGCGATCTCCTCGGTGGTCAGCCCACCCAACAGCCGCAGCGTCAGCGCCACACGCGATTCCGGCGGCAGGACCGGGTGGCAGGAGGTGAAGATCAGCCGCAGCAGATCGTCGCCGACATCATCATCGAGCGCCTCGTGGATTTCCGCCTCCGTATCCGGTGCGTCGTCCTCGATGATGCGCCCGACTTCCTCGAGTTTGCTGGCGGCCATCTTGCGGTGGCGGAAATAGTCGATCGCCTTGCGCTTGGCAGCCTGGGTCAGCCAGGCGCCGGGATTGCGCGGTACGCCGGTCTCCGGCCAGGTCTTGAGGGCGACGACCAGCGCCTCCTGTGCCAACTCTTCGGCAAGGGAGATATCGCGTACCATCCGCGTCAGCCCAGCGATCAGCCGGGCCTGCTCGAGCTTGAACACGGTGGAGATGGCGCGGTGCGTCTCGGCGGCAGTGCTCATGCAGCCAAGATGCACTGCGCCGGGCGCGGGTCGTCAAGACCCTACTGCTCGAACATGCCCTTGGGTGTCTCGCCCTCAAGGAACGGCTCGATGATGAGGTGCAGCAAGTCCACCTGGTTGATGACGGCGGTGTGGGAGGTTGCCGGCAGGACGGCCAGGCGCGAGGCGGGCAGGGGCACGCCCATATCGCCCATCACCCCGCCACCCAGCAGCCGGAACATGGCCACCGAATGCTCCAGCGTCGAGACGTCGGCGTCGCCAGCGATGATGAGTACGGGAATGTCCAGAGCCTTGACCTCGTCCTCCCAGGCCATCGGTTCCTTCTCAAGCTGGATCAGGCGCTCGGCGAAGGCGCGGAAGCCTTCCGGATCGGGTGCCAGCCGCTTCCACTCCTCCTCCATCGGTCCGCCGACGAACATGTCAGGTGACATGGTGGGGATCATGGCCGTGAATTCCGGCTGCCAACCGGAGGCGTCGTAGGCGACCGAGGCGGCGACCAGTTGGTCCACTTTTTCCGGATAGTCGATCGCGAGCCGCAAGCCGGCGGCAGCGCCCATCGAGTAGCCGAACACATCGGCCCTTTCGAGCCCGACTTCGTCCATGAAGGCAGCAACGTCGCTGGCGAGGTTGGGATAGGTGATCGGCCGGTCGATGTCGTTGGTGCGGCCGTGCCCCTGGAACTCGAGGGCGTAGACCTTGTGGGTCTCGGCGAGCTTCGGGATGATCCCGCCCATGGTGTCGATATTCATGTAGGCGCCGTGAAGCACGATCAGCGGATCGCCTTCGCCCGAGACCTCGTAGTACATCCGCATGCCGTTCACCTCGGCATAGTCACCCACGGGTTCGGACTGGGCAAAGGCGGTGGTGGCGCTGGCAAGAACGCCCGCAATGATGACGGTGCGAAGCATTGTCGTCTCTCCTCTGTGCGTGAATGCGCTGTCGGAGAGACGACGGATGGCTGTCGCGAGATTCGACAGCCCCTGCCTTGCGATCAGTTCCGGCCGAATTCCAGCCCCGACAACGCGCAGCCCTCCGCCTCGTCGATCGAGAAGCCGGTCTCGGTGCGGGTGAGGGGACACGTCATTGGGAAGGTGGCGCTGCCGGTGGGGCCGGTCGCATCCGAAAGCACGAGTTGGTCGTCCTCGAGCGTGTAACTGCCGCTCACCTGACGCCCCACCCGATCCTCAAGGGTGAAGCTGCCGTCTTCAGCGAGGGTCAGCGCCAACCCGCGAGCCTGACCGTCACCCGACACACGGAAGGTGCCGGTGCTGGCAGTGGCATCCGCTTCGGCAATGGCTTCGCCGATGCGCTGTTCGAGCGCCTCCAGTTCGGAGCTGCGCTGCGAAAGCGTCTGTGTCAGCGTCTCGACCTGCGGTTGCAGGTCGGCGCGCTGGGATTCGTAGCTTGCAACTTCGCGGGCCAGTTGCTCGCGGCGGCCCTCGAGGTCGCTGACCTGCTGCTGCAGATTGGCGAGATCCGCCCCGGCCGTTTCGGTCTGGCTGGCGAGATCGGCGAGTTGCGTCTGCGCTTCGGTGAGCTGCTGGCGCGCCGCCTGCAGATTGGTCTGGGTGTCGGCCAGTGATGCCGTGTTGGCCGCCGCCTCCTCGGTCAGCTTGGCGACGTTGGCGGTAACGGTCTGCTCCTGCCGCCGCGCGTCCTCGAGCCGGGCGCCGACATCGGTTAGTTGCCGGTTGGCGGTGTCGATCTCGGCCTGCAGGCTCGCCTGCCGATCCGCCAGAGTCGAGACCTGGGTGTTGGTGTCAGCGATCTGAGATTCGAGCGCGGCGAGTTCCTGGCGTCGTGCCTCGAGATCGGCTGTGACGCTGTCGAGTTCACCCGTCCGCGCCGCAAGATCGGCTCGTGCCGCTTCGGCGGCTGCCGTGGCGGCGGTGGACTCCCGTTGCGCCGTGGCCCTTTGGGTGGTCAGTGCCTCGAGGTCTCCGGCCGCTGTCTGCAACTCGGTCAGTTGAGCGGCCACCTGGTCGCGCTCGGCGGTGACCGCCGCAAGCTGCTCCTGCTGATTGTTGAGCTGGCTGCCGGAATTGATCCACATGGCGAGAAACGCCAGCCAGCCGGCAATCGCGATGACCAGAATGACGAGGACCAGCGGTTCGCGCAGGCGTTTGGACAGGTCGGTGGCCATGATTTCCCCCCAAGGCGTTCACCTTCGAGAACGCTAGCCCGGAAAGGGAGTTCCGGGCCAGCCCATGGCGACCGCGCCCAAACGACAAAGCCCCGTGCGCTGGCACGGGGCTTGAAGAGGGAGCGTTAAGTAGCGAGCGTTGCCTCAGATCAGGCGACGTTCTCGTTGTAGACTTCGCTCTCGTCGGGCTCGCGCAGCACATAGCCGCGGCCCCAGACGGTCTCGATGTAGTTCTTGCCGCCGGTGGCGACCGAGAGCTTCTTGCGGAGCTTGCAGATGAAGACGTCGATGATCTTCAGCTCCGGCTCGTCCATGCCGCCATAGAGGTGGTTGAGGAACATTTCCTTGGTGAGCGTGGTGCCCTTGCGGAGCGAAAGCAGCTCCAGCATCTGGTATTCCTTGCCCGTCAGGTGCACGCGCTGGCCGACAACTTCCACCGTCTTGGTGTCGAGGTTGACGGTGAGCTCGCCGGTCTGGATGACCGACTGGGCGTGCCCCTTGGAACGCCGGACGATGGCGTGGATGCGGGCCACGAGCTCGTCCTTGTGGAAGGGTTTGGTCATGTAGTCGTCGGCACCGAAGCCGAGCCCGCGGACCTTGTCCTCGATGCCGGCAAGGCCGGAAAGGATCAGGATCGGCGTCTGCACCTTGGCCACACGCAGGGTCCGCAGCACCTCGTAGCCGCTCATGTCCGGCAGGTTCAGATCCAGCAGGATGATGTCGTAGTCATAAAGCTTGCCGAGATCGACGCCTTCTTCACCGAGGTCGGTGGTGTAGACGTTGAAGCTCTCGGACTTCAGCATCAGTTCGATGCTCTGCGCTGTCGCGCTGTCGTCCTCGATAAGGAGTACCCGCATTATATTCCCCTTGTCATTCGTTCCTGCTGGAACACATGAGGGAGCCGCCTCATGCCGAACCCGTACTGGATATGACTGAACCCTAAGCCCAAATAGTTAACAAAGTTTAATTCGCTTCGGCAAGGTGCAAAAGCCGTTAGGGTGAATTAAGTATAACTTGTTGAAAATGCTATAGAAAAGGGTCGTTCGCATCTTAATAAAATGGTTTAAGAAAGCCCTGCATGCGATTCTGCGGACTCAAGCAATTGTGGCGGTGTGAGGGGGTTGAGCGCAGCGCCGCGGCAATGCCGTCCGGAAGGGCCCAAACCTCGGAATAGCGCTTTTTGCTTAACGCTGGGTTACCGTGTGATTCGCTGCTCACAACGATTCGAGCGGCCACGGAAACCATAATTGGGGCAGGGACCCGACGCGGAATGAAATCGCTGATCTCGGCGATCGAAGCCATCGACGACATCGAGGTGTTCGGCCGCGTCAAGTCGGTGCAGGGGCTGCTGCTCGAAATCGTCGGCCCGGTGCGCGAACTGCGCGTGGGCGGCCGCGTCCGCATCGACACGGTGGACTGTCAGCAGCTTGCCGCCGAGATCATCGGCTTCCGCGATGGGCATGCTCTCTGTCTGCCGTTTGGGCAGGTTGCGGGAGTGCGGCTCGGGTGCCGTGCGGTGTTCCTGCGCCACGACGGCAGCGTGTTTCCATCCAGTGCCTGGCTCGGTCGGGTGATCAATGCCGAGGGTGAACCTATCGACGGCAAAGGGCCCCTCCCGCGCGGGGCCGGCGCCTATCCGCTCAAGCAGGATCCCCTCGCCGCCCATGACCGCGTCCGCGTCGGCGAGCCGCTGGATCTCGGCGTGCGTGTACTAAACACCTTCACCACCATGTGCGAGGGGCAGCGCATGGGCATCTTCGCCGGATCGGGCGTCGGCAAGTCGGTGCTGATGTCGATGTTGGCCCGCAATACCGATGTCGATGTTGCGGTGATCGGCCTGATCGGCGAGCGCGGGCGCGAGGTGCACGAGTTCATTCAGGAATATCTGGGCGACAAGGGCCTCGAGCGAGCCGTGGTGGTCGTGGCCACCTCGGACGAAGCGGCCCTGATGCGCCGCCAGGCCGCCTATCTCACGCTCGCGCTCAGCGAGTATTTCCGCGACCAGGGCCGGCGCGTGCTGTGCATGATGGATTCGCTGACCCGCTTTGCCATGGCGCAGCGCGAGATCGGTCTCGCCATCGGCGAACCGCCCACCGCCAAGGGCTACCCGCCGACCGTCTTCACCGAATTGCCGCGACTGCTGGAGCGGGCGGGGCCCGGCACGCCTTCGACTGGTTCCGTTACCGGTCTTTTTACCGTTTTGGTCGAAGGTGATGATCACAATGAGCCCATTGCGGATGCCGTACGCGGCATT
The DNA here is from genome assembly GCF_042685625.1 of Devosia albogilva. Taxonomy (NCBI): domain Bacteria; kingdom Pseudomonadati; phylum Pseudomonadota; class Alphaproteobacteria; order Hyphomicrobiales; family Devosiaceae; genus Devosia; species Devosia albogilva. The sequence goes on along the minus strand of NZ_JBHUNP010000001.1, from coordinate 1,086,593 downwards.
CTCGACGGGCACATCGTGATGGAGCGCGGCATTGCCGAGCGGGGTCGCTACCCGGCGGTAAACGTGTTGAGGTCCATCTCGCGAACCATGCCCGGATGCGTGCCGCCTGACATGCGGCCGGTGCTGGCGGGGGCGCGGGAACTCATGTCCCTTTATTCGGACATGGAGGAACTGATCCGGCTGGGGGCTTACCGGAAAGGGTCAGATCCGCAAGTGGACCGCGCCATTGCCTTCCATCCGGCCCTGGAGGCGTTCTTGAACCAGGACCGGGAGGAGACCTCCACTATTGCCGAAGGCTATCAGATGCTGTCGGCGATCGTGGGCGAGGCGGGTGCGGGGAACTAGGGGCGCGATGGGATCGGCGCCCCGGACTGACTTGGTGTGTAAGGAGTACAGGTCTTGAAATCGCGCAGCGAAAGCCTCATCCGGCTCAAGAAGTTCCAGGTGGACGAGAAGCGCCGACAGGTCGCGCAGATCGAGATGATGATCAACGATTTCGAGCGCATGGCGAGCGAACTCGACCAGCAGATCGAAATCGAGCACCAGAAGACCGGCATCTCCGATGTCGCCCACTTCGCCTATTCGACCTTTGCCAAGGCAGCGTCGACCCGGCGCGACAATCTGCTGGCTTCAGCCAACGACATGAAGAGCAAGCTCGAGGCGGCGCAGGACGCGCTTGCCGAGGCGCTCGAAGACCTCAAGAAGGTCGAGCTTCTCGATCAGCGCGAGCACCAGCGTGAGACCGCCGAGCAGCTCAAGGTCGAGCAGGACCAGTACGACGAGATCGCTCGCCTGCGCTTCTCCCGCAAGTGATCATCCCTCTCAGGGCGTCACCACCAGCCGCTGCGTGTTGCGCTCGGCTTCGTAGGTCGTCGGATCGAAAGCCGGCTGCGCCTCGAGCTGTTCGCGCGTCGTGCTGATGAACAGGTAGCGCTGCCCCGCGATGTCCTCCGAGATGGTGAGATTGTCCGAGCCCACGGCCACCGGCTTGGCGCCAAGGCCGAGGAAACCGCCAACATCCACGATGACCGCGTCGACCGAGCCGTCGGGATTGAGCACAACGTCGCCGATCGAGCCGATGAGTTCGTCGTTGATGCCGTAGACGCCGATCCCCCGCAACTGCTCGGGCTGGAACTCGGTCGCGTTGATGGCCGTCAGCCCTTCGCGATCACCCGGCGTAGCGCGGGCTTCCGGCTGGTCTGTGGTCAGTTCAGGATCGACCGATGCCGCGTTGGGATCCCCCTCTTCCAGCTGGGCCTCTTCCTCTTCCGGCGAGAGCGCCGGCTCGCCGGTCACAGCCTCACTGTCGCCCCAGATGAAGGCGGGGGCGTCGACAAGGGCGTCTGGCGTGGTGGCAAGAACCCAGCGGCGGCTGCCGTCCTCTCGCTCCGCCCAGGTCAACTGGTCGAAGGCAACGGCCACGTCCTTGGCTCCCACGCCCAGCACGCCACCCACGCTGATGACCACGGCGGACAAACCGACCCCCGAGGTCACCACCATGTCGTTGATGGTGCCGACCTCCTCGCCCTCGTCACCCACGGCGGTCCACACGGTCTGGCCGAGCAACTGCGTCACCAGCACGTCGGCGCCCTGCGGCGAGTAGCCCTGCGACAACACTGTCGGCGGCGTCAGCCCGCTCGCTTCCAATTGGCTCGAGCTCGACGGAGTGGCTTGGGCAAACACGGCAGTGGGAACCAGCGCCAGCACGGCGGCGGTGGCAGCAAGGCGCAGCATGGCGATCTCCTCTACGAGAAAGGGGCCGGCCCGCAGGTCGACCCCTAGTTGATTAAGCACTCAGTTCCGCTTGGTGCGCTGCACCGGCTCGACTACTGGTCGAGCGTGCGGAAGCTTTCCGGATCGTTGGTGTAGGCGGCTTCGTCATATTCCGGAGCGGCTTCCAGCTGCTCCTGGGTGAAGTCGCTGTAGATCAGCAGGTCGCCGTTCTCGTTGGCGGCGAACTCCAGATTGTCCATGCCGACAGCCACGCGCTTCTGGCCAATGCCGAGGAAGCCGCCGAAGTCGATCAGCATCGCATCGACCTGACCGTCCTGGCTGAGCAGGATGTCGCCGACCTGGGCGATGTCCTCGCCGTCCGGGCCAACCACGGTCGCGCCGGTGAGGTTCTCGGCGGTCAGGGCGTCGACCTCGACCGTGTTGTAGCCTTCACGCGGCATGCCCATGGCAGCGCCATCGGTACCGGCGGCCGGTGCCATGGCGTTGTCAGCCGGGGCCATCGCCGGGTCGGCCGGAGCCATCGCACCGCCCGCAGCCGGGTCGGCCGGGGCCATGGCCGGGTCAGCCGGAGCCATCGCACCGCCTGCAGCCGGATCGGCCGGAGCCATGGCGCCGCCATCGGTGGCGTTGCCCTCGGCATTCATGTCGGCGGGCTCATCTTCTTCCCAGACGAACTCGGGAGCTGCATTCAGAGCATCAGCAGTGGTCGGCAGCACCCAGCGTTCGGTGTTGTCGGCGGCCAGCGTGAACTCGAGCGAGTTGAAGTCGACGGCCACAGCCTTGGCGCCAATGCCGAGGAAGCCGCCAACGCCGATCACGACCGCTTCGATCTGGCCGTCCTGGCTGAACACGATGTCGTCGATGTTGCCGATGTTCTCGGCATCGTCACCAGCCGACGAATAGACCGGCTGGCCGATCAACTGCGAGCCGAGGTTGTCGGTATCAGCGGCAACATAGCCGGCCGACATGTCCCAAGGCTCGTTGATGTCGGTGTTCTCGGCACCACCGGCTTCCACATCCGAACCCTGGGTCGGATCGGTGGTGGTGGCGGCACCAGCCGCGCCAGCCGTGCCAGTGGCTGAGCCGCCAGCGTCGGTGGAACCAGCATCAGCGCCAGCATCGGTGGAACCAGCGGCAGCGTCGGCGTCAGTCGCCGTCGTGTCAGTGGTGGTGGTTGTGGTGTCGGTGCCGGTGGCAGGAGCGGCGGCGCCGCCTTCGGCAGGGGTCTCGGTGGTGGTGGCGGGCGCCTGGCTGTTGGCCGGCGCATCCTGCGCCACAACGCCTGCGGTCAACAGAATTGACAGGGCGGTGCTAGTCAGCAGTGTGCGGATCATTATAGGCTCCAGGTTCATCGTTAAGGTGAACAAGGCCGTGTGGCGCGAGGACTTTGCCGGTACGCACGCTGCACGGCCTGATGTCTCGTCAACGTGATAGCCCGGCAGTCGTTCCGACCCCCTTGCCGCGATTTGGGCAAGAAGGCGGTCAGAAACCGTTCATGTTCGTTCATTCACGTGGCAGGAGTGCCGCTCAGTCCGAGAGTTTTGCGGTCTCGCGGTCGTAGTTCCGCATGGCGCGGTGCGGCATGCCGCCGTCCTGGAACTCCGGCCCGAAAGCGACGAAGCCGAATTTTTCGTACATGCCGATCTTGTCGGACTGCGCCGTCAGGAAGAACCGATCCTGTCCGCAGGCCCGCCCATGCGCCATGGCCGCTTCCATCATCCGGCCGGCGATGCCCTTGCCGCGCCAGTTCCGGGCCACCGCTACCCGGCCGATCTTGATGTGCTCGGGCTTGTCGATCAGCCGCAGCGTGCCGACCACCTCCCCCTCAAGGATCGCCGCGAAATGGGTGGCCGTCAGGTCGTCGGCATCATGCTCCTCTTCTTCCGGCACCTTCTGTTCCACCACGAAAACCTCACGCCGCAGCGCAAAGGCGGCGTTGCAGATGGTGGAAAAGACGGGGACCCGGAGGATGACAAGATCAAGCATGGCCCGCTTCTAGCGCGGCTGAGCACGCCGCTCAACGCGCCATGGTTTGGTGAAGATGATGCGGTGCCACTTGCGGCGACGAGCCCGGCGGTGGATGCTGCCGCGCCTGCGGGAGCCTGAACGATGAGCATCGAATTCCTGATCACGACCCTTGTCGTGGTGGTCTCGCCCGGAACGGGTGCCCTCTACACCATTGCTGCGGGTCTTTCCCGCGGCAGGCGCGCCAGCCTGTGGGCGGCCTTCGGCTGCACGGTCGGCATCGTGCCGCACATGCTTGCTGCCATCACGGGTCTGGCGGCTGTGCTGCATGCCAGCGCGCTGGCCTTCGAGATCATCAAGTATCTGGGTGTTGCCTACCTGCTCTACATGGCCTGGGCAACGCTGCGCGAGACCGGCTCGCTGAGCCTCAACGCACGGGATGCGCCAGCCAAATCCGCCGGCGCGGTCATCCTTGAATCCATCCTGATCAACATCCTCAACCCGAAGCTGTCGATCTTCTTCTTCGCCTTCCTGCCGCAGTTCGTACCGGTGGATAGTCCGAATGCCGTCGGCCAGATGCTGCAGCTCAGCGGCGTGTTCATGCTGCTGACCTTCCTGGTCTTCGCCGCCTATGGCCTGTTCGCCGCAGCGGTGCGCGGGCACGTCATCTCGCGGCCTTCCATCATGACCTGGATGCGCCGCACCTTCGCTGGTGCCTTCGTGCTGCTCGGCGCCAGGCTCGCACTGACGGAGCGCTGAGCTTGGCGCGGATCAACCAGACCTTTCGCGAAGAGGCGCAGCGGGCCGTCCTGTGCTGGCTCGCGACGGTGAGCGCCGATGGGCAGCCGAACGTTACGCCCAAGGAACTGTTCGCCATCCATGACGACGAGACGCTGGTCATCGCCGACGTCCTGTCCACCAACAGCGTCCGCAACATCCAGGCGAATCCGCTTGTTTGCGTCAGCTTCGTCGACGTGTTCGCGCAACGCGGCTTCAAGGTGGAGGGTGATGCCAGGGTGCTCGCGCCCGAGGCGCCCGATTTCCGGATCTTCGCAGTGCCGCTGCTGGCGATGGCGGGTGAGACCTTTCCAGTCCGTCATGCCATCGTGGTGCACGTCGCCCGCATCTCGCGCATCTGGGCGCCGAGCTACACGCTGGTGCCGGAGCGGACCGATAAGGAACGGCACGCAGAAGCCTATCAGCGATACGGCGTCCGCCCCGGGACTTAGCTTCCCGTTGCGCGCAATGCACTGCTGCACGTTGGGCGCCGAACGGAACCTGTCCTGCTTCGTTGCGGAGGTGCCGGTAGGACCGGCGCCAAACTCACGACCTATGGAGTGCCGACATGGACTTGGTGGAGCATCAGATCCGCGAACGCGCGCGCTGGTTCTGGACGGAGGCAGGCAAGCCCGACGGGCGGGACCTCGAGTTCTGGCTCGAGGCCGAGCGGAGCTTCATGGATGGTTCCGCCGTCAGTCGCGCCGAGGAAATGCATAAGCGAGAACCGGAAGCGCCGCTGACGGACCTCGCTTTTCGCGAGCGCTGAAGGCTAGCCTTCGTCGCGTATGGTGTAGTGCCGCGGCATTCCGGCCGTGACCGTCGCCCAGGGCGAAGACGCGGCACGATGCTGGTGCGCCTCGAACGCAGCGCGGTCCGCAAACACTTCCGACACCACGAAGTGGGTGGGCTGCTCGGGATCCTGCAGCACCTCGAACCGCAAGCACCCGGGCTCGGTGCGAGTGAGATGGATGTGCTCGGGCAGAGCAGCGGCGACGGTGTCGACCTGCTCAGGAGGTACTTCGAGGTAGCCGTCGAGGAACACCTTGGCCACGCTAGATGCTGCCCACGGTCTTGAGGCGGATGCGCGGGTGCACCTCGGCCTGGCTCATCACCACCGTCTGTGGACGGAAGCGCTCGATGATCGAGCGAACATGCGGGCGGATACCGGGCGAGGTGATCAGCACCGGCAACTCGCCCTGCTGGGCAGCGCGTTCGAACCCGGTCTGCACGGCCCCGATGAACTGCTGCAAGCGGCTCGGCGCCATGGCGAGATGACGGTTGTCGCCGTCGCCGACCATGGCCTCGGCGAAGTCGCGCTCCCATTGCGGCGAAAGGGTCAGCAGCGGCAGCGTACCGTCAGGCCCGAGGTTCGCGGCGCAGAGCTGGCGGGCGAGACGCGTGCGGACGTGCTCGGCTATGGACTGCACCGTGCGCCCCGGGCCGGCGATTTCGGCGATGCCTTCAAGGATGGTCGAGAGGTCGCGGATCGAGATTCGCTCGGTGAGCAGGGCCTGGAGCACGCGCTGCACACCAGACACCGAGATCAGGCTGGGGACGATATCCTCAACCAGCTTCTGCTGATCCTTCGGCAACCCGGAGAGCAGCGACTGCACATTGGCGTAGCTCAACAGGTCCGCGACATTGGCCTTGAGTACCTCGGTGAGATGGGTCGAGATCACCGTCGATGGATCGATGATCGAGAGGCCCCGCAGTTCCGCCTCGTCGCGCAGCGCCGGCTCGATCCAGGTTGCCGGCAGGCCGAAGGTCGGCTCCGTGGTGTGGGTGCCCGGCAGGTCGATCGGGTTGCCGTAGGGGTCCATCACCATCAGCTGGTTGGCGTAGATCTCGCCGGCACCGGCTTCCACTTCCTTGATGCGAACCTTGTAGGCGTTGGGCTCGAGCTGCATGTTGTCGAGGATGCGCACGGGGGGCATCACGAACCCAAGTTCCAGCGCCAGTTGCCGGCGCAGCGCCTTGATCTGCTCGGTGAGCCGGTCGGTGCCGGTCTCGTCCTCGCGCACGAGGCTCAGGAGCCCATAGCCAAGCTCGAGCTTGAGTTCATCGATCTTCAGAGAGTCGGTGATTGGGGGCTCCGAGGGCTGCGCAGGTGCGCCCGGGTTGGGGGCACCCGGTGCTCCCGCCATCTTCTTCGCCGCCTCTTCGACTTCCCGCTCGGCCTTACCCTTGGCGGCCCGCCAGGCGGCATAGCCGATGCCACCAGAGAGAGCGAGGAAGGGGACAATGGGCATGCCCGGCAAGAGCGCCAGCGCCGCCATCACGGCCGAAGACATGCCGAGCGCGCGCGGATAGCCCGAAAACTGCGAAGACAGCGCCTTGTCCGCTGATCCGGTCACGCCGGACTTCGACACCAGGATACCGGCGGCGGTTGACACGATCAGGGCCGGAATCTGCGAAACCAGCCCGTCACCGATGGTGAGCAGCGTGTAGACGTTGCCCGCCTCCTGAAAGCTCAGGCCCTCCTGCATCATGCCGATCAGCATGCCGGCCGAGACGTTGATGAAGGTGATGATCAGCCCGGCGATGGCATCGCCGCGCACGAATTTCGACGCGCCATCCATATTGCCGAAAAAGGCGCTCTCGCCTTCGAGTTCAGCCCGGCGCCGCTTGGCTGTGTCTTCGTCGATCAGGCCGGCCGAGAGATCTGCGTCAATCGCCATCTGCTTGCCGGGCATGGCATCGAGGCTGAAGCGCGCCGCGACTTCGGCGATGCGGCCCGAACCCTTGGTGATGACGATAAAATTTACGATCACCAGGATGATGAAGATCACCGCGCCGATGATGAAATTGCCACGAGTGATGAAGTTGCCAAAGGCCTCGATGACGTGCCCGGCGGCGCTGGAGCCATTGTGGCCCTCGCTCAGGATCAGGCGGGTGGTGGCGAGATTGAGGCCCAGCCGCAGCATGGTGGCGATCAGCAGAACCGTGGGAAAGCTCGAGAACTCCAACGGCTTCTGGATGAACAGCGCGGTCATCAGGATCATGACCGAGAACACGATGGAGATCGCCAGCAGCATGTCCACCAGGATCGGCGGCAGCGGCAGGATGAGGATGACGATCAGCCCCATTACCCCGACGGCGAGCGCGATGTCGCCCGAGCGCAGCATGTCGAGCACGCCGCTGACGGAGGGAAGCTTGAAGCTCCGTGCGGGGTTGGTGGGCAGGTCGGTCATCTAGAGCTTACGCCACATTGCGGCGTTCGCCGGGTTCAGGAATATGCACCCCCTCATCGGCATATTGGTTGAGCTTGTTGCGCAGCGTACGGATCGAGATGCCGAGGATGTTGGCGGCATGCGTGCGGTTGCCCAGGGTATGGTCGAGGGTGTCGAGGATCAGGTCGCGCTCGACATCGGCCACGGTGCGACCGACCAGCGCCCGCGACATGGCTTCGGCGGTTTGGGCCAGTTGCGCGGCAGGGCTCGACTGCCGCGCGGCCTCGGCCAGTCCCATCCCATCCGGAAGGACGATGGCTTCAGGCCCGATCACGTCGCCGCTGGCGAGCAGTACGGCGCGGTGCAGGGTGTTTTCCAGTTCGCGGACATTGCCTGGCCAGGGCGCCTTGAGCAACGCGTCACGCGCCTCGGCTGAGAGCGAGCGCGGCGGCAGGCCGTTGGCCTTGGCGTATTTGGCGACGAAGTGCTCGCTCAGCACCGCGATGTCGCCGGGCCGGTCCCTGAGGGCCGGCAGCTTGAGGTTCACGACATTGAGCCGGAACAGGAGGTCTTCGCGGAAACTGCCTTCGCGCACTGCCTCGGCGAGGTTGCGGTTGGAGGTCGCAAGAATCCGGATGTCGACCGGCACGGGCTTGGTGCCGCCGACGCGATCGATCACGCGCTCCTGGATGGCGCGCAGCAGCTTGGCCTGCAGGCGCACATCCATTTCGCTGATCTCATCGAGCAGCAGCGTGCCGCCAGAGGCCTCCTCGAACTTGCCGATGCGGCGGGCGACGGCGCCGGTGAAGGCGCCCTTCTCGTGGCCGAACAGTTCGGATTCGAGCAGCGCCTCGGGGATCGCGGCGCAGTTCACCGAAATGAACGGCTTGTTGGCGCGCCGCGACTTCTGGTGAACGTGGCGGGCGATCACTTCCTTGCCGGTGCCGCTCTCACCGGTGATCAGGATCGACGCTTCGGATGCGGCAACCTGTTCGGCGAGCTTGACCACCCGCTCCATGGCCGGATCGCGGAACAGGAAGTCCGACGACTCCCGCGCCACCGCCGCAATGACTGCAGCGATCAGCTCGGCATCGGGGGGCAGGGGGATATATTCCTTGGCGCCGGCCCGAATTGCGTTCACCGCGGCCGCAGCGTTGGTCTGCACCCCGCAGGCGACCACCGGCACGGCGATGCGCTCGGCCTCGAGCCCTGCGATCAGGGTGCCGATGTCGACCATCACATCGACTAGCAGCAGATCGGCGCCGCGACCGGCGCGCAGGCTTGCCAGGGCGATCTCGACCGTGGGGGCATGCGCCACCTTGGCGCCGCCATCCATGGCCATCTTGGTCGCCTGGCTGAGCTGGCCCTCGAGGGCACCGATGATGAGGAGGCGCATGGGTCTGGCTCCTTATTGCGGCTTGATGATTTCGGTCATGGTGACGCCGAGCTTGTCCTCGACGAGGACGATTTCGCCGCGGGCCACCAACCGGTCGTTGACGAAGATCTCCACCGCCTCGCCGACCTGACGATCGAGCTCGATCACCGTGCCGGTGTCCATCTTCAGCAGTTCGCTCACCGGCATGCGGGTGCGGCCGAGGATCACCGAGATCCGGACGGGAACGTCGAACACCGCCTCGAGGTCGGCGGCGGTGCGTTCGCCATGGCCTTCCGGCCGGGCGCGCTGCGGCGCCTCCATCTCCTCGAAGCCGACGGGCTCCTGCCCGGTGAGATCCTGATCGGTGGTGCTCATTGGTGGCTCTCCTCATGGGAGCTGGGGCGTTGCCGCCCGGCTAGATAGGCTGAGATGGTCTTGTCGATGTCGCCGGCGATGGCGGCGATGTCGCGCACGAGTCCCCCATCCACCCATTCCAGGCGGCCGTCGCCGAGGCGAATGTCGGGGTCGCCCATCACCACCAGGCGCCCGGCAAAGCCGGAGGTCTGCATGTGGGCGGTGGCAATGTCGCGAATGCCGTCGGCGAGTTCGGGGTGGCAGCGAATGACGAGGTGAGGCACGCCGGCAAGATTCTGCATGCACTCGGCGATGAGCGCTTCCAGTTCCACGGTCGGGTACCGGGCGAGCAGGTGCAGCGCCAGCTTGCGGCCGATCGAAGACGCCAGCTCTATGCCCTGGCGGCGTATCTCGGCGCTGGCATCATCAAGCGCGGCGGCCATCTCGACACTGCGCGTCGCCAGCGTTCCGGCGGCAGCCGCAAGGGTCTGTGCCGCCATGGCTGCGGCATTGGCCTGCCCCGCGGCCAGACCCTCGGCGTAGCCTTCCTCCCGGGCCTGCTGCACCATCTGCATGGCGACTTCTTCGGGAATGGTCGGGACGGGAACCGGCGCCGGTCGCGCCGGAGCGCTATCCGGGCGCTGGGCTAGGTCGAGGTCGAAATTGAAGCGGGCGACGCGGGCTGCCATTTACGCCACCATCTGGTCGTCGGCTTTGGTCTTGAGGATGACGATCTCGCCCTTGGCCGCCATGTCCTTGGCAGTCGCGACCATGCGACCCTGCGCCTCGTCGACATCCTTGAGCCGCACGGGGCCCATGGCCTGCATGTCCTCGCGCAGCAGCTTGGCCTGGCGGGAGGACATGTTGGCAAAGAAGGTTTCCTTGACCTGTTCGCTGGCGCCCTTGAGCGAGATCGCCAGCTCCTTCTTGTCCATCCGCGCCAGCAGGGTCTGGATGGCGGAGGCCTCGAGCTTCGCAAGGTCCTCGAAGGTGAACATCAGCGCCTTGATGCGCTCGGCGTCGTCTCGGCTGGTTTCCTCGAGCGTGGTGAGGAACCGCGCTTCGGTCTGGCGATCGAAGGCGTTGAAGATTTCCGCCATCTGCTCGTGGCTATCGCGGCGCTTGGTGTGATTCAGCGTCGACATGAACTCGGTGCGCAGGGTCGCCTCGATCTTTTCGAGGATTTCCTTCTGCACCGGGTCGAGCCCGAGCATGCGCTGCACGACGTCCATGGCCAGCTCTTCCGGCAGCACGGCGAGCACCTTGCTCGCATGCTCGGTGGCGATCTTGGACAGCACCACGGCAATGGTCTGGGGGTATTCGTTCTTGAGATAGGCCGCCAGCACATCGGCCTGCACGTTGCTGAGCTTTTCCCACATGTTGCGGCCCGCCGGACCGCGGATTTCCTCCATGATGGCGTCCACCCGCTCCTGCGAGAGGAAGCTGAGCAGCAGCCGTTCGGTGGAGTCGGTATTGCCGGCCAGCGAGCCGTTGGAGGAAATGGTGGTGACGAACTCGATCATCAGGTCGTCCAGCATTTCCTGGGTGATCGGGCCGAGGCGCACCATGGCGCGCGAGAGTTGCTTGATCTCCAGCTCGTCCAGTTCGTCGAAGATCGGCTTGCCATAGTCCGGTCCGAGCGCCAGCAACAACGCTGCGGCCTTCTCGTCTCCTTTCAGCACGCGCTGGTTCGACGCTTCGTTGCCGATCGTCAGCTGCTTGCCGGCGAGGGCCTGGGGTTCGGGTTCAGCGGATTGGGAAACGAGGGCCATGAGGGTTATGCAGCGCTAGAGAGCCAGTCGCGCACGATCAGCGCGGCCTGCTTCGGGTTTTCTTCGACCAGGGTGCCGACGGTCTTGAGCGTCTGGAGCTGGGTCTCGCCCATGGACTTGGCGTTGGCGACCCAGGCCGGGGTCTTGTCCTTCGGCTCCTCGACGACTTCCGGCACCACTTCGCCATTGGCCGCCAGCACGCCATGGTGGCCGAGTTCGGCTGCGGTTGGCAGCGCCAGCGGCGCCTGTTCCGGGGTCAGCACCTTCTTGAGCAGCGGCCGCATCACGAACAGGATGAGGGCGAGCGCGATCAGCAGGGTGACGGCCATTTCGGCGCCGTTCATCAGGTCGTCGCGGGTGAAGTCGAGCAGGCCGGCGCTGGCGTCGGTGCCCGGCGGGGCGAGTTCAGGACGCTCGGCGAACTGCATGTTCACCACTTCTACCGTGTCGCCGCGCGCCGCGTCGTAGCCGACGGCAGAGCGGACCAGCGTCAGGATCTGCGTGATTTCTTCGGCGCTGCGCGGGGTGTAGGTGGTGCTGCCGCTTTCGTCGGTCACATAGCTGCCGTCAACGACCACGGCCACGGACAGGCGCTTCAGCGCGCCGGCCTCGGTAACGGCTGTCTGGGTGGTCTTGTTGATCTCGTAGTTGACGACTTCCTCGCTCGAAGTGCCCTGCTCGCTCGGGCCGGCAGCGGCATTCTCGCTAGCCCCGGGCAACTCGTTGGCGACGGTGACCTGACCATTAGCGCCTGCGGACAGGTTCTCGCTTTCACGGGTCTGGGTCGAGCGAACTACCTGGGATTCCGGATCGAAGGTCTCCGAAGTCGTGGTGGAGCGATTGAAGTCGAGTTCGGCGGCAACTTCGACGCGGGCGCGGCCGGCGCCGACCACATTGGCCAGCATATCCTCGAGGCGAGTGCGCAGCCGGTTCTCGTAGCCCAGTGTCCGCTCGTCGGCTTCGCCCGCGAGCAGGCCGGCAGTGTCGTCACCGGTGCCGGCGGCCAGCAGGTTGCCGCGGTCATCGACGATGGCGACGCGGGATGGGGTGAGGCCCTCGATGGCGGAGGACACCATGTGCTGGATGGCGCGGATTTCACCGGCGGAGAGCTCGCCGCGGACCGACAGGACGATGGAGGCGGAGGGGTCCTTGCGCTCGCGGCGGAACAGTTCGCGCTCGGGCAGGACGAGGTGGACGCGAGCCGCCTTGATGCGATTGAGCGAGGTGATGGTGCGGGCGAGCTCGCCTTCCAAGGCACGGATATTGTTGACGTTCTGGACGAAGCTGGTGGCGCCGAGCGTCGACTGCTGGTCGAAGATTTCGTAGCCCACCTGACCGCGGGTGGGCAGGCCTTCACCGGCCATCGTCATGCGCAGCGTGGTGATCTGGTCGCGCGGAACGAGGATGGTGTCGCCTTCGCCGCGGAGCTCGTAGGGGACGTTGAGGGTCTGGAGCTCGGTGACGATTGCCGAGGAATCCTCGAGGCTTAGGCCGGTATAGAGCGGGGACAGCGTCGGGGTCTGGGCGCGCAGGATCAGGAAGGCGAAGAAGCCCAGCATCAGCACCGCCACCGTGGCCATGGCGGCAAGCCGCGGCAGGCCAATGCGGTTGATCAACTGGGTAAAATTATCCACGCCCCGTCCCACTTTACGGCCCCGAAGCGGGGCTCTGTTGGTGGGCAAGAATTACCTAGTGGATGGTAAACAAGCTCTTAACCGACCGTTGCAGTTTGCAAAATCTGGGCAGAAACTGCCCCATGAAGGCACCATTTCGGCCGCAAAGATGAACGGAGGTGAACGAAGGATGAAGGTTCTCGGACGGGTCACTTCGATCAATGTGAGGAAGGTCCTGTGGGCCCTGGACGAACTCGCGCTGCCCTATGAACGGGAGGACTGGGGGCTGCCGCTGCGCGATCCCAAGGTGCCGGAGTTTCTGGCGCTCAACCCCAACGGGCAGGTCCCGGTGATCCGCGACGGCGATGTGACGCTGTGGGAGAGCACCGCCATCCTGATCTACATCGCCGACCGCTACGGAACCGGACTGTTGCTGCCGACCGACCATTCCCGGCGGGGACAGGCGCTGCAGTGGCTGGTGTGGCAGGCGACCGAGCTCAACCCAACCTGGGGCTATGCGGTCAATGCCCGGATCAGGAACACGCCGGGCTATGACGATCCTGCCAAGGTGCGCGAGTCGATCGCTCGCTGGGCGGCGAAAATGCAGATACTCGAAGAGCATATGGCGGTGGACAGGGAGTTCGTCGATGGCGCGTTCTCGGTCGCGGACATCGCTCTCGGGCTGTCGCTGCACCGCTGGTACGCGGTGCCGGAGGTGAAGCCGGATTTCCCGGCGGTATCGGCCTATTACATGCGGCTGAAGGAGCGGCCGGCGGGGGCGACGTGGATGGGGGCGGAGACGCCGTAGGGCTCCACTCCTGCCGAACCCCTCACCCGTCTCGGGCTGCGCCCGATCCACCCTCTCCCGCAAGGGGAGAGGGAGGCTCCGTGTTTGCCGCACGCTCCGCAAGGGGAGAGGGAGGTCCCGAGTGCGCCACAGCCCCGATGCCCCCTTCTCCCCTTGCGGGAGAAGGTGCCCCGAAGGGGCGGATGAGGGGTGCTACTCACACCCCTCGCTGGACGACTGGCACGGGTCCGTATGTGTGTCGGGCTTCAGCAGCGCGGCCGTTTCCGCAAGGGACACGAACTCGCTGCGGTAGCCGCCCTCATCCTTGCCGCGGGCGCCCTGAGCAAGCTCGACGATCCCGTCCCAGCTCATGCCGGCATGGATGCTGCCCTTCAGCTTCTGGCCGAAGGCGGCGACAGCGGCGGCGAAGCGGAAGTCCTCGCCGACTTCGTCCACATCGGCTGCAACCAGATCCGGGGTGATCGGCTGCTCGATCAACCGGCTGATGGTCTCGCCCGGTTGCTTGTAGCGGATGCGGAGGAAGGCGATCTCGTCGCTCGCTGCCGCTGTTTCCGCCTCGGTGCCGTAGCGGAGCGGATCGACCAGGGCGGCATCTGAGCCGACGGGCGTGATCTCGTAGAGCGCCGTCACCGTGTGGCCGGCGCCGATGTCGCCGGCATCGACCTTGTCGTTGTTGAAGTCCTCGCGGTTGAGGGCGCGGGTCTCGTAGCCGATCAGGCGGTATTCCGACACGACAGCCGGGTTGAATTCGACCTGGATCTTCACGTCCTGGGCGATGGTCTGGAGCGTGCCGCCGATCTCCTCCACCAGCACCTTGCGCGCCTCGCTGAAGCTCGAGATGTAGCTGGCATTGCCGTTGCCGTTCTGGGCCAGCGCCTGCATGGTGTCGTCGCCGAGATTGCCCTGGCCGAAGCCGAGCACGGACAGGCTCACCCGATCGCGGCGGGCCGCGATGAAGCGCTCGAGTTCTTCGGGGTCTTCGATGCCGACATTGAAGTCGCCATCGGTGGCGAGGATGACGCGGTTGACGCCGCCCTGCACTAGGTTGTCCTCGGCCAGCCGGTAGGCGAGCTCGATCCCCTCGGCACCTGCCGTGGAGCCGCCGGCCCACAGCCCGTCGAGCGCGGCGATGATCGTCGCCTTCTCGGTGGCGCGGGTGGGCTCCAGCACCACGCCGGCCGAGCCGGCATAGGCGACGATCGATATGGTGTCGTTGCCCGACAGTTGTTCCACCAAGAGCGAGAAGGCGCGCTTGAGCAGCGGCAGCTTGTCGGCCTCGTCCATCGAGCCGGAGGTGTCGATGAGGAAGACGAGATTGCTCGGGCGGTCCTCGGTCACCGGCGGCTCATAGCCCTTGATGCCGATATGGATCAGTTGCGTCGCCGGATTCCATGGCGTCGGGTAAACGGCGACGGACGGACGGAACGGCACCTCGGCGCTTCCCGGCGCGGGGTAGTCATAGGGGAAGTAGTTGATCAGCTCTTCCACACGCACAGCGTCGGGTTCGGGCACCATGCCGTCCTCGAGCATGCGGCGCACATAGGAATAGCTGGCCGTGTCGACATCGACGGAGAAGGTCGAGACCGGCTCCTCCGCCACAACCTTGAGCCGCTGCTCATCGAAGCTGGTGAAGCTGTCGCCCTTCGGCTCGGCCGGCGCCATGAAGTCGGCGCTGCGGGTCAGGCCGCCTACCGGCGGGCTCGAGGGCGCCGGCATGACGATTCCCTGAGGCGCCACTTCGCTTTCCATCAGCACGGCAGGTGGCGGCGGCGCGGTGTCGGCGATCTCCGCCGTGCTGGTTGCGGCATCCGCCACCGGTTCGGGTGCCCGCGGCTGGACTTTGGCAGGACTCTGCGGAGCGGGGGCTTGGGCCAGTTCTTCCCGCACCGGCTGCGGCGCGACCACCGTGTCGGCAGGGCTGAGGGCCGTGGTGGAATAAAGCTGCCAGCCGAGCGGCAGGATCAACAGGGCAATGGCGGCGGTGCCGACCGGAATACGCATGTCCATGATCGAAATCCCTCTGAAGGACGAGACGATGGACGTGAGACGGCGGCGCCAGCCGGCACCTTTGGTTGCGGGTGCAGATTTCTTTGTCTGCTCCGCCTCGAAGGCAGCACGGGCAGCAGCGACGGCAGCGGCGCGGGCATCCGGCCGCGGCGGGGGCGGCTCGACGCCGGAGAGCCGGCGAAGCGGATCGTCGGGATGTTCGGTGCTCATAGGAGCCCCCTCAAAGTCTTGCGCGCCGCATGCACATGATAGGAAACCGTCGCCTCCTTGATGCCCATCACCTGGGCGGCATCGGCGTGACTGAGTTCTTCGGCATAGACCAGCAGCACCGCGTCGCGCTGCTGCTCGGGCAGTTGTCGCACCGCCGCCCATAACTGCCGGCTGGTTGCCGTGGTCTCCTGGTCGGCCGCCTGTTGCGATGGCGCGACCTTGGCATAGGCATCGACGTGCCGGCTGCGCCGGGAGCGGGCACGCTGCATGTCCCGCACGGCATTGAGCGTGATGCGGTAGAGCCAGCTCGAAAAGGCGCTCCGCCCGTCGAAGCCAGCGATGGCGGCGCCGAGCTTGATGCAGACCTCCTGCGCCACGTCCTCGGCATCGCTCGGGTTGCCGCACCAGCGCCAGGCGGTGCGGTAGATGCTGTCGTAGTGCCGCTCCACCAGTTCGGCAAAGGCCTCGTGGTCGCCATTGCGGGCGCGAACCGCCAGCGCATCCGCCGCAGGCGCGGGGGTGTCGCTGGAGGAGATGGCGGTTTGTGCTGTCACGGGTGGGTCAACTCGCGCCATACTGTGAGCGGCATTGTAGTGCTAAGACGCCGCTGCCCGAGCAAGCCTTTGGCCCTTTACGCAGGATTTTTTGCCGTGTCCGAGGACAAGCCGACCGATAGCCCGTTCAAGCTCAACCGTGGCCGCATCCTGCTGCTGGTGATGGGCGTAGTGCTTGTGCTGATTGCCGTCTCCACCTGGATGGGTGGGATCAATGCCTACCAGCAGTTGAAGCAGGCCAATGCGGAAGCGACGAGTGCGGCGCCGGAGACAACGACGCGGTAACGCACCCATGAAACCTCGTAGACCTCATGGTGAGCGTGTCGAACCACGAGGCCGGTAACACCGGGGCCGCGACCTCGGTCCTTCGACAGGCTCAGGATGAGGTCTACGAGAGGGCGGTGAGGTTCAGGCCACCAGCGCCTGCGGCACGGCTTCGGCGATGAAGCCGCCGCCGAGCACTTCGCTGGTGTCGCTGTCGTCGGCGTAGAACACGCAGGCCTGGCCGGGCGAGATGCCGTATTCGCCGGTGACCAGCGTCACCATCACCGCGCCGTCCACCATCTGGATCACCGCCGGCTGCGGGCCGCGGGTGGAGCGCACCTTGACCTCCACCGGCGCGCCATTGCCGGCGGCAGCCTCTGCCAAGGGTCGGGCGCCGAGCCAGTTCACGTCGCGCAGGCGAACCGTATGGGTCTTCAGCGCTTCGCGGGGACCCACGATAACGCGCCCGGTGCGGTGGTCGAGCTTGACGACGTAGAGCGCCTCGCCCGCGGCAATGCCGAGGCCCTTGCGCTGGCCGATGGTGTAGTTGACGATCCCGTCGTGCTTTCCGAGGACCCGGCCGTCCATGTGGACGATCTCGCCCTCGGCCAGGGCCTCGGGGTGCATCTTGCGGATGATGTCGGTGTACTTGCCCTGCGGCACGAAGCAGATGTCCTGCGAGTCGTGCTTGTCGGCGATCTCGAGCCCCATCTCGCGCGCCAGCGCGCGCACTTCCGGCTTCGACATGCCCCCGAGCGGGAAGCGCAGATAGTCGAGCTGCTCGCGCGTAGTGGCGAACAGGAAATAGGTCTGGTCGCGGTCCCCGTCGACCGGCCGCAGCAACTGGCGGCGCCCATCCGGGCCGAGCCGCGACTGTACATAATGTCCGGTCGCCAGCGCATCGGCGCCCAGGTCCTGCGCCACCGCCATCAGGTCGACGAACTTGACGCTCTGGTTGCAGGCGATGCACGGCACCGGCGTCTCGCCCTGCTGGTAGGCATTGGCGAAGGGCTCGATGACGGCGTTGCGGAAGCGCTGCTCGTAGTCGAGCACATAGTGCGGGATGCCGAGGGCGGCAGCGACGCGGCGGGCATCGTGGATGTCCTGGCCGGCGCAACAGGCGCCCTTGCGATGCACGGCCTCGCCATGGTCGTAAAGCTGCAGTGTTACGCCCACGACCTGGTAGCCCTGACGGGCAAGCAGGCCGGCGACGACGGAGGAGTCGACGCCCCCGGACATGGCGACAACAACGCGCGTGTCCTCGGGGCGCTTGGGCAGATCAAGCGAGTTCAGCATCACCAATTCAATCCGGTTGGGGTCAAGGGCCAGCGGACAAGCCCCGCTCATACCGGTTTTGGTGGCCAGCCGCAACGAAACTGCCCGGGAGGCGGCAGCTTTTGCCGGGCAGGGGCGGAGATGGGAACACGCTGATTGCTGCTAAGTATCAGCCGTAGCTAGATTTTCCTGCTTGGCACTGCCTTTGCATCGAAGCGGATGGATTCATCTGTTCTGTGAGGCCGCTGCCGTGGCATCCGCGCTAACCGTCACTCCTGCTGCAACCGGTACCGCCCGCCCCTTCGGCGCCAGCGAGCCCGATACCGACGCCCTGGGCGGGTTTGCGGCGCTGCTCGACGGCAACGAGCCGGCAATCGGCACCTCCAGTTCGACCACGCGCAGCGGCGGCGGGATGCCCACGGACCTGGCGAACCTCGTCAAGCTCGCACTCGGGTTCGGCGAGCCGGGCGATGGTGCCGAAGGCGAGGAACCGGAAGCCGGCGATGCCGTCGCCGCCGTGATCGCCGCGCCCGTCACCCAAACGGACCTCGCTGACATCGAGACGGAATTGACCGAGTTCGTCGACAGCCTTGCGGCATTGAAGTTGGCGCTCGATGCCGGCGAGCCGATTGACCCCGAACTGATCGAAAAGATCGACGGCCTGCTGGCCAAGCTGGGCGAGGCCCTGGGCCTCGACCTCGATGCTCCTTCCACGGACCTGTCTGAGGCCGACGGCACCGCCGGTGCAGGTCTCTTCCAGCAACTGGCTGCGGCGCTGCTGCCGCTCGGCCAGGGCATGGCCGAGCAGGCGGCGACGCAGCAGGATGCCGCTGCCATGGAGGCCGCGCGCAAGCTCGGCGTCCGCCTCGAAGCGCTCGCCAACGCCCTCAGCGGCGCCGATGCGGACCTGCCCGAGGCGCTGCAGAACGGCGCCGCCGCCAGCGACGACCTCCGGCAGGCGATCGAGCGCCTGCTGAAGGGCGCGGCTTCGGCCGAGGTGGTTCCGGAGGAGCCGGAACTGGCGGCACCGGTGTTGAAGCTCAGCGAGCCTGTGCTGGCTGGCAAGCCGGCGACGGAACCGGACAAGCCGACCGCGACGCCGCCGACACCAGCGGCAGAGGCAAAGGTCCAGCCACCGTCGGAACGGACGGACCCTGCTGCGGAGCGTCCGGTGCGCACTGCCGAACCCGCCCCGCAGGCACCGGTCGCGCCCGCAGGGGAGCAGGCGGCTCCGACGGCGGCCGCCGGGACGCCCGACACCAGCCTGCGGGTGGATGCGCCGGCGCAGCCGCGTGTCATCCAGGCCGGCTACCAGACCAGCCAGCAGCAGTTGAACCTGCCGCAGCTCGCCTTCGAGATCGTGCGGCAGGTCAATGACGGCAATACCCGCTTCCAGATCCGGCTCGATCCGCCCGAACTCGGCAAGATCGACGTGCGGCTCGATATCGACCGCAGCGGGCAGGTGACGGCGCGCCTGACGGTGGAAAAGGCCGAAACGCTCGACCTGATGCAGCGCGACCAGCGCGGCCTCGAACGGGCGCTGCAGCAGGCAGGGCTCGACAGCCAGAAGACCAATCTCGAATTCTCGCTCAAGCAGAACCCCTTCGCCGGCCAGGGCAACCAGGGCCAGGACGGGCAGGGGCAGGGCAGGAATGGGTTCGGCGCGTCGGCTACCGAGGCCCATGAGGAGCCGCAGCCGACCGTCAATCTCTACCGCGGCAGCCTGACGGCCAGCGGCGTCAACATCATCGCGTGAGGAACTGAGCCATGGCCATAGACGGCGTTTCCGGAACTTCCGCCACCTCGGGTCTCGACACCTCGCGGCGTACCATCGCGGGCAATTTCGACACCTTCCTGTCGATCCTGACCACGCAGCTCAAGAACCAGAACCCGCTCGATCCGCTCGACACCAACCAGTTCACCGCGCAACTGGTGCAGTTCACCGGGGTGGAGCAGCAGCTCAAGACCAACGAGTTCCTCGAAACGCTGATGCTGTCGAGCCAGAACACCGCCAAGTCCGATGCGGTGAGCTATATCGGCAAGCAGGTGACGGCCTCCGGCAAGACCGGCGAACTGACCGACGATTCCGCCGTGTTCTGGAGCTACAATGCGGCATCCAACGTCGCCAATGCGGCCGTGACCATCAAGAATGCGCAGGGGCAGGTGGTCTATACGGAGATGGGCTCGCTCAATGCCGGGCCGGGCACCTTCCGCTGGGACGGCATGGGCAGCGACGGCAATGTGCAGCCCAACGGCATCTACACCATCGAGATCACCGGCACCAACCTCGCCGGCAAGCCGGTGGAGGTGAGCACCTCGTCGGTGGGGATCGTCACCGGCGTCGACTTCACCGGCAGCGTGCCGGTGCTGCAGGTTGGGCGGTCCAAGGTGGCGATCACCGACGTCACCGATGTGCGCATTCCCGAGGTCGTCACGCCGCCGGTCGAGGACGACGGCGGCGAGGACGAGGAGGCCTGAGGCCTCCATTCGGTCCCGCCCTGGCCCGGAGCACAACTGGCCCGAGCCGGTACAGTTTAGATCAATTCTTTGAATTTCATGGCTTTTCTTAACGGGTTGTAAGCAAGCCCTTAGCCGAATTTTAAGGCCGCTCTCCTACTCTTGTCTGCATATGGTCAGGTTGAGTAGAGAGTAAAATGACCGTACAAATGCGTCCACGCGTTAAGTACGTTATCGGGCCGGACGGCAGTCCGTTGACGATTGCCGATCTTCCACCCGCGAACACCCGCCGCTGGGTCATCCGCCGCAAGGCCGAAGTGGTGGCCGCCGTTCGCGGCGGGCTGCTCAGCCTCGAGGAAGCGTGCGAACGCTACACCCTCAGCGTCGATGAATTCCTCAACTGGCAGGCCGCCATCGACAAGCACGGCCTCGCCGGATTGCGCACCACCTGGATTCAGCATTACCGCGAAACCTGAGGTTTTGCGCCGAGTTCATGCAAGAAGGCCCGCCGGGATGACCGGCGGGCTTTTTGTTTGTCGCGGCTGTTCACGCCCCCGCCGCCCCGTAGCTGGCACGCAGGAACTCGGTCGGCGTTACGGGCTTGCGGCCGAGGAGGTTCTCGAGATCGCCGGGTTCCCGATCCCATTCGCCGGCATTGATCCCCTGCACCCAGGCGAGGGCGAAGCGAGCCGCGGGCTGGGGCAAACCGGCTGCCATCAGGTGAGCGATGTAGTCCTCGTCCGCGCCGGGGACAAAGGGCACCGGGTTGCCGCTGATCTCCGACAGGATGCGGCCGACATCGGCGAAGGACACGGCTGGGCCGCCGAACAGCGAGTAAGTCCTGTTCTCGTGGCCGGCCTGGCTGAGCACGACGGCATGGGCTTCCGCCAGATCGTCGCGCGAGGCGAAGCCGGCCTTGCCCGAGCCGGCTGGGACGTGGACGCCGGTTTCGCACGCGTTGCCCGCCAAGTAGAACGGAATGCTCTCGAGAAATGGCGGATGGCGGACCAGGGTGTAGGTCAGGCCGGAGGACTTGAGCCGGTCCTCGGCGAATATGTCCTCGCCGGTGACTTCAGGCAGGGTGAAGGCGGAGCCCGCCTTCCGGATGATCGGCATATAGACGATGTGCCCGACGCCGGCCTGCCGTGCCGCGCTGATGACGTTGTGGTGCTGGGTGTTCCGGTCGGTAAAAGCGGTGGCCGAAACCAGCATCAGCTTGTCGATACCCGCGAAGGCGCGGACGAGGTTGTTCTGGTCGAAATAGTCGCCCTGGCGGATATCGATGCCTTCGGCGATGAGATCGGCGGCCTGAACGGGGTTGCGCGCAAGACCGGCGAGATGGTTCGCGGGCACGCGCTTGAGAAGGTGTTTCAGGGTCGACCGGCCGATATTGCCGGTGGCGCCGGTGACGAGGATCTTGGTCATGGTGTTTCCGTCCGGTCCTTTTTTTCACGTCGACATTGACGCCGGGCTCAATTAGGGCGAAGCAAACCTCTCCACCAGTACGGACTATTTGGTAAGTGTCGGAAAGGAGACCCATTGATGGCCCCGATATTCCATTGCGGATTGGAAGCCGTGCTCGCGGTTCTCGGCGGCAAGTGGAAGCCGCTGATCCTCTACCACCTCGCCGGCGGCGCCAAACGGACGGGTGAACTGCGGCGGCTCGTGACCAATGTCAGCGAAAAGATGCTGATCCAGCATCTCAGGGAACTGGCCGATGACGGCATCATCCGCCGCATCGACTTCCAAACAGTGCCGCCGCATGTCGAGTACGAATTGACGGACCTCGGCCGCAGCCTCGCCGAAGTTCTGGCGCCGCTGTGCGCCTGGGGAACGCGTCACACCGATGAGGTCGCCCAGATCGTGCAGAAGCGGCAGCGGGCGGCATAGGTAGGCCGCGACCCGTAAGTGGGTCGCGACTTTGGTACAATATCAGTCCAGCGGCTTGAGGCCCGCTTCGATCTGGGCGCGGCGCCCTTCGAGGAAGGGCGGCAGCGACAGGCTCTCGCCCAGGGTTTCCAGCGGCTCGTCGGCGGTGAAGCCGGGGACGTCGGTGGCGATCTCGAACAGGATGCCGTTGGGCTCGCGGAAGTAGAGCGAGGTGAAATAGAAGCGCTCCACCTCACCGCTCGAGCGAATGCCGAAGCGGTTCACCCGCTGGATCCACTGCGCCAGCGTATCCTGATCGGGGGTGCGGAAGGCGACGTGGTGGACGCCGCCGGCGCCGGGGCGGGCGCGCGAGAGGTTCGGGTCGACCACCACATGCAGTTCGGCCGCCGGGCCGCCGGGGCCCATCTCGAACGCATGGGTTTCCGCCATGCCGTTGGCGGCGGGGTAGTGGCGCACCTTGCGCATGTTCATCACCTCGGTGAGCATGACTTCGGTGGGCTCCAGCGACGGCACCGCCAGGCTGATCGGCCCAAGGCCGATGATCTGCCGCTCCGTCGGCACCGGCGACTTCGCCCAGGGCACGACCTTGTTCTGCTCGTCGATCACTAGCCGGAAGCGCTGGCCCTCGAAATCCTCGAAGTCGAGCGAGAGCTGCCCGTTGCGCGGCTTGATGGCACTGGTGCCGACCCCGTGGGTCTGCAGGTGCTCCTTCCACCAGTTCAGCGTCTCTTCGCTGTCGACGCGCAGCCCGGTGCGGCTCACCGTGTGGTTGCCGCGGCGCTCGCGCAGGGTGTTGAAGTCGAAAAAGGTCAGGTCGGCACCGGGGGAGGCGACGCCGTCACCATAGAACAGGTGGTAGGCAGTGGTGTCGTCCTGGTTCACGGTCTTCTTGATCAGCCGCATGCCCAACGTCTGAGTGTAAAACTGGACGTTCTTCTTCGCCTCCGCCGTGACGGCGGTGAGGTGGTGGATGCCTCCGAGTTCGAGCTTGGTCATGGCGTGTCTCCTGAAGCCGCGGCGCGGCGCTGTTGAGGAGAATGTAGTCCGCCGGGGAAAGGTTGTGCAGGTGGACAATGGCAACGCACTGGTGCCGATTGGTGAACGGTGCCATCGTCCCGTAGACCTCCTGGTGAGCCTGTCGAACCACGAGGTCGCGGCCACCGAAGCCGGCGCGGACGACCTCGTCCTTCGACAGGCTGAGGATGAGGTCTACTGAAGCTGCAGCGCTCCCACCGATCACATCTTGCCGAACCCGCTTCCGTCCGCCGTTCCGCTGCGTTACAGCTGGCGAACAAAGGAAGAACAAAATGGTCGCCCTCACCATCAGCCAGAAGCTCGCCGTCCTCGCCGACGCCGCCAAGTATGACGCCTCCTGTGCCTCCAGTGGTAGCGAGAAGCGCAACAGCGCAGGCACGGGCGGGATCGGCTCGACCGAGGGACACGGCATCTGCCACTCCTACGCGCCGGATGGCCGCTGCATCAGCCTCTTGAAGGTGCTGCTGACCAATTTCTGCATCTATGACTGCGCTTATTGCATCAACCGCTCGTCCTCCAATGTGCAGCGGGCGCGGTTCACGGTGGAAGAGGTCGTGCGGCTGACGCTCGACTTCTACAAGCGCAACTATATCGAGGGGCTGTTCCTCTCTTCGGGCATCATCCGCTCGCCCGACCACACCATGGAGGAACTGGTGCGGGTGGCGCGCACGCTGCGCGAGACGCACCGGTTTGCCGGCTATATCCACCTCAAGGTCATCCCCAATGCCGATCCGGCCCTCCTGGCGGAAGCCGGCCGCTGGGCCGACCGGCTCTCCACCAATATCGAGCTGCCCACCGACGGGGCGCTGGAGACCCTGGCCCCCGAAAAGAAGCCGAGCGAGATCCGCACCGCCATGGCGCGCCTGCGCGGCAAGCTAGACGAGGCCGAAGATGCGGCGCCGAAAAAGGGTGCGCTCAACAGCAAGGCGAGGCCAGCCCGCTTCGCCCCCGCCGGGCAGTCGACGCAGATGATCGTGGGGGCCGATGGCGCCAGCGACGCCGCCATCCTGACGCGGGCGGCGGGGCTTTATTCCGGCTATCGGCTGAAGCGCGTCTACTACTCGGCCTTTTCGCCCATTCCCGATGCCAGCTCCCGCCTGCCGGTGGCGGCACCGCCGCTGATGCGCGAGCACCGGCTCTACCAGGCGGACTGGCTGATCCGCTTTTACGGCTTCGACGTGCCGGAGATTGTCGAGGGTGGGGAGGCGGGCCATCTCGACCTTGCCGTCGATCCCAAGCTCGCCTGGGCGCTGAAGCGGCGCGACCAGTTCCCGGTCGACGTCAACCGCGCCCAGCGCGAGATGCTGTTGCGGGTGCCGGGGCTGGGGGTGAAGACCGTCGACCGCATTCTCTCCACCCGCCGCCACCACCGGCTGCGGCTCGACGACGTGGCGCGCATGGCGGGCTCGATCGACAAGGCGCGCCCCTTCATCGCCGCGGCCGACTGGTCGCCGGGCGGGCTGACCGACGACGCGAAGCTGCGCCAGAAGCTGGCGCCGCCGCCGGAGCAGTTGGCGCTGTTCTGATGCTGTCGGTCCGCCTCCAGTCGATCAACGACGTTGCCGAATGGCGCGGCAAGGCGCGCCAGCTGCTCGCCGCGGGCGTGCCGCCCGAACAGGTCGTCTGGCGCACCGAGGGCGACGAGAACGGCCTGTTCGAAGCCGGCGACTCGATGCTGCCCGAGGCGAAGCCGGGCACAGTGGGGACGGTGCCGCGCCAGTTCATCGAGGCGGCGGAGATCGCCATCAACCATTCCGACCCGCAACGCTTCGCGCTTTTGTACCGGCAGTTGTGGCGGTTGCAGAAAGATCCCGGATTGCTTGCCGATGCGGCAGATGCCGGTAACGGAAAGCTGTCGGAATTCTGCAAATCCGTGCGCCGCGACAGCCACAAGATGAAGGCGTTCGTCCGCTTCCGCTCCATCGCCGGACCCGATGGCGGCGAGCGTTTCGCCGCCTGGTTCGAGCCCGAACACTATACCCTCGAGATGACCGCGCCCTTCTTCGCCCGCCGCTTCGCCGGCATGGTCTGGGCGGTCGTAACCCCTTATCGCTCCGCGTTTTGGGACACCGAAACCCTGATGTTCGGCCCCGGTGGCCACAAGAGCGACGTGCCGGCAGAGGATGCGGTCGAGGAGGACTGGAAGACCTATTTTTCTTCGATCTTCAACCCGGCGCGGCTCAAAGTGTCGATGATGAAATCGGAGATGCCGGTCAAATACTGGCGCAACCTGCCGGAAGCCGAGCGCATTGCGCCATTGATCCGCAATGCCCGGCAGATGGAGCAGGAGATGATTGCCCGCGCCGCCACCGAACCGCCCGCACGGCACCTGAGGCAGCAGGCGCGTGCCCTTGCCGAAGACGAAACGCCCGAGGAGATCAAGTCGCTCGCCGATGCGCGCGCAGCGATCGACGGCTGCCGCCGCTGTCCGCTCTACGAGCACGCCACGCAAGCGGTGTTCGGGGAGGGGCCGGCGCACGCCGAGGTGATGTTTGTCGGCGAGCAGCCGGGCGATCAGGAGGATCTTGCCGGTAAGCCGTTCATCGGCCCGGCGGGCCAGGTGTTGGACGATGTCGTTGAAAAGGTCGGCATCGATCGGCGACGGGTCTATGTCACCAATGCAGTCAAACACTTCAAGTTCGAGCCGCGCGGCAAGCGCCGCATCCACCAGCGGCCCGACGCCGGAGAGGTTGCGGCCTGCCGATTCTGGCTCAACCTCGAGATCGGCTTCGTCAAGCCCAAGGTGATCGTGGCGCTGGGCGCCACCGCCGCCACCAGCCTCTTGGGCAAGACGGCGACCATCAGCAAGCTGCGCGGTGCCCCGATCGAGATGGAGGACGGTACGACCCTGTTCGTCACCAACCACCCCTCCTACCTGCTGCGCATTCCGGACGCCGAGGGCAGGGCGCGCGAGCGCGCCAAGTTCGAGGCTGACCTGGTGCTGGTGCGCGATGCCGCCGCAGCAAACAAGAAGCGCTGAATCCAGTGCCGGCGAACGCTTGACACCACGAGGCCGCACCCCTAGTTAGGGCCCCGCGCCGGCTCCCTGCCGGGCCCCTTGCTGGGGCGGAGTAGCTCAGTTGGTTAGAGCAGCGGAATCATAATCCGCGTGTCGGGGGTTCAAGTCCCTCCTCCGCTACCAATCTATTCGATAGCAGAAAAGTCCCAGAAATCCTGGCGTCTGCCAAGAAGTGGTAGTCGCGGCGCCGGATACGTGTCACCGCAATGTGACACCGTCCAGACGCAAGGATTTCGTTAATTGGCACGGGCTGCTTACATCGTCAAAAAAGACGGGCGATACTGGTTTCAGAAGAGATTCGCGGCGCATGTCAGCCGGTCGAGGCAGGGTGCAAGTCACATGCGGCTCGCCCTGCGCACCGGGGATTACCATGTGGCAGTACGGCGGATGGCAAGGGTGCTGGATTCAGTCAGCGAATACGAGATTCAACCCGATCTGGTCGGCCGCGCTGAGGCGCTGATGGCGCAGATGCGCCGCTTCAACACGCGCCTTTCCGCGCCCGGCCATGACGAACTCGTCGAGCGGCGGGCGCTGGAACTTCTCGTAAGCCGTCTCATTGACGAGGCGCGCTGGCGCGACCACCCATTGACCAGCGATCCGCCGGACTTCTGGCACACCTGGCTGGTATTCGCCCAGGGCAATCAGCGTTTCGAGGAAATGGTCGCCCAGGCGGACCATCCTCCTGCTGCAACTGATCGCACCGGGATGGCGCTCGCCAGGGTGCGCAGTGCTTTGCGCGCCTCGACGCGAGTGGGCTCTGCGGTGGCTGACATGTCGGCGGAACACTCCGGCAACTCTGACGCGGCTGATCCGATGATCTCGGAGGTTCGGCGCGCATATCTTGACCAAAGGCGCACCAATGATGGCGACGGCCGGGCCGAGGAAGACGCCGGCATCGTCCTGGACTTTGTGGTCGACTTCCTGGGAGACCGGCCGATGTCGTCGTTGTCGGAACGGGAATGGTTCAAGATCGAGAACGCCCTTCCCGACGTCCCTCACCCGTATGGGGTGCCAAAGGAGTACACTGTATCGCTCCACAAGCGCTGGCAGTATGCTCAGGCTCATGGTTGGGGCGGGCTCAAGCGGATTTCCAAGACCCACTTGAAGAACGGCTGGCACCGCTCGCTGCACGCTTTCCTGACCTGGGCCCGCGAAAAGGGCTTCTATGCGGGGCCTGACTACAAGTTCAACCTGGTCAGTGCCGATAACAGCGAAGCCCAGGAACGGGACGCCTGGCAGCCCGGTGAGATCGTCAAACTGTTTTCCCTGCCCCTGTTCACCGGCGCGAAGTCGAAGGCGTGGCACTGGGAATCTGGCGATGTGTTCGTTCAGAACCACCTGTACTGGGCATACCTGCTGATCTTTTTCGCAGGGCTCCGGCCATCCGAGATCGGGCGCACGCGGCTCGAAGACTTCGCCTTGATCGAGGGCGTTTGGTACCTCGACTACCGTTCGAAGTCAGAAAGGGCAAAAGGAGCGAGCAAGGTCAAAAAGTCGGCCTCAGCGCGGCTCGTGCCCATTCCGCGTTTGCTGATCGATCTGGGGCTGCTTGATCGCAGGGACGCTCTGCTGGGAGCTGGGGAGGATCGTCTGTTCCCTGAATGGAAGGTGTATGTTCACAAGAAGTCCGGCCGTGAGATGTGGGGGCACGAGTTCTCGAAATCGTGGCAGTACATCAAGACCAAGTTTGGCTTCACCCGTGAGAACGTGACGCTTTACGGGGGGCGGCACACCCGGGCCAGCTGGTATGATGAGGCCGGCATCCCCCGTCGTATCCGCCTCAGGCTTCTTGGGCACAAGCCAACGGACGTGGCGGATACTTACGGGGCGGTGCACATCACTCCCGAAGAGACTGCGCTGGTGTTTTCGAAGACGAACTCTGTCGAAGAGGAGGTTGCCGAGATCCTGATCACCGCGAAGCTGCGTGCCGACTTCGGGGAACTGAAAACTGTGACGACGTGGGCTTCATAGAGGTCGGTAATGCCCGCTGCGCACTCAAGGGGTGCGGTCATGGCACGAGCGCGGTGTTCTCTACAGCTTTGTGACCAACAACGCCGAGAAGTCGGCCGAGCAGTTCGCGGAAAAGCTGATGCGTGCTGGCGTGTCCTGCACGCCGCAGCAAGTGGTTACCTCGGCCGACGCCGCGTTTGCGCATCTCGAGGCTCGGTATGCGGCCGGAACCGAGGTTTTCTGTGTTGGCTCCGCCTCCCTTCGTGAGCGCGTCGCGGCACACGGATTTTCGCTAGCCGGCGAGGGGCGCAGGCGGTGCTGGTCGGGCTGGATCGGGAGTTCAGCTATAACAAGATGGCAATCGCGGTGCGCAACATGCTTGCCGGCGCGAGCCTGACCGCAACTAACGCGGACCTGCTCCGCCCGATCGCCGGCACGTTCGAACCTGGGGCGGGGGCGATCCTGCAGTCCATCGCCGCATCGGCAGGTGCGGCGCCTCTTGTCCTCGGCAAGTCCTCCCTGAAGATCGCGCACGTCGCGCTAGCGCGGGTCGGCGTACGCGGAGGATAGCATCCTGATCGGCGATCAGCTTGAAACGGATATCCTGACGGCACAAAGAGCGGCATCCGGTCCGTGCCTGTGGAAACAGGGGTGCCGGTACGGGACGGCAGCGACATTGTTCCCGACTACATTCGGGCCATTAGCGCGCTTGCAGTCCACATCCAACCACAGGTCCGCCGCCACTGACCTCGGAGCCTCTCCCGGCGTGGGCTAGACCTCTATCAGGGTCCGTACGGTGGCGCCTTCGGCAATGGTGGGGTGTGCAGCGTTCAACTGCTCGATGGCAAAGCCGGCGGCGGCCTTGTACCGCGCCATGAAGGCGTTCCGTTCTTCGGCCGGCACAACGTCGTCGATATTGTCGAACTCGCCGCCAGAGCGTTCGTCCACGATGTTCAGCAGGCCGAACGGACCGGCGCCGCGGTTTCGCAGGACCAGTTCGGAGACGGGGCCGCAGAACTTCTGGTCATAGTATTGCAGCGCTGCGGGGGTCACGCCATGCTCGAGCATCGCCGCGCCTAAGTGCCGGGCATCCATGATAGCCTGGCTCGCGCCGTTGGAGCCGGTGGGGTACATCGCGTGCGCCGCGTCGCCCATGAGCACGACCGGGCCATCCTGCCAGGTCGGCACGGGATCGCGGTCGATCATCGGGTTTTCGTAGGCAACGTCGGAGCGCCGGAGCATGTCCGGCACATCAAGCCAGTCGTAGGTCCAGCCGGTGAAGTGATGGGCAAACTCATCGATGTCGACCGGCCGGAACCAGTTGCTGCCGTAGCGCCCCTCGTCCTTGTCGACCGTGACTTCGGCGATCCAGTTGATCATGGCCAGACCTGTCACACTGTCGGGATGCGAGATCGGGTAGAAGACGACCCGTTGCCTGTGCGTGCCGAGACCGACGAATGAGGCGCCGGAGCGGATCGGCCGCGCCAACGTGGTGCCCCGCCACATGATCGCCCCGCCCCAGTGGATCGGCGGCTGATCCGGGTACATGGTCGCGCGCACGGCCGAATGAATGCCGTCGGCGGCGATCAGCAAAGTTCCCTGTTCGCGGAGCAGGGTGCCATCGGCTTTCAGCAGGAGGGCGGTGACGGTGCCGTCCGTGTTCCGCTCATAGGCGGTGACCTTGTGCCCGAGCCGGATAGCTTCCGGTCCGGCGCGCTCCACCAGCGTGCGATGGAGGAGCATATGGAAGCGGCCGCGATGCACCGCATATTGGGGCCAGTTGTAGCCGGCCTTCAAACCTCGAGGCTCGGAATAGATGTCGTTGCCATTAAGGCCGACTAGCGCCCATTCCCGGGCGGGAAGCCCCACCGTGTCCAGCTCGTCCGGTCCGATGCCGAGATCATAAAGCTCACGCACGGCATTGGGTTGGATGTTGATGCCTACCCCGAGCGGCCCCAGTTCACGTACCGACTCGTAGACGGTGAACGGCACGCCGAGCTGCTGAAGGGTCAACGCCGTCGCCAGCCCGCCAATACCGCCGCCGGCAATGATCACATGTGGTTCGGTCAAGGTCGTTCGCTCAGGTTTGTGCCGTACCCGGTGTTACCGATGTACCGGCGGCAGGGCAATGCTGCTGCTTTCCGCAAAGTCGTTTTCGCTATTCGACTGAATAGACAGCGATCTGGACGCCGGTTGGGGTTTTGGCACCAGTCCCCACAAAGACCAGCCGATTGACGAAAGCGTAGGCTGCATGGCCGCTTTCAAGGCGAAGGGTGGAACGCATGTAGTAGGACTCGGGCGACACGGCTTCGCCGGCGACGAGGCTCTTCATCACCTGCTCGGGACCGTGGCGATACCCCTGATCCACCACCTCCACGATCGCGCCATCGTCTGTCTCCAGGGCGTATCGGGCATCCATCAGCGCCACACCATCATGACTGGTGGTCATCCAGTCGGCTCCGCCCGAAAGAATCCGGCCGTTGAGCCTGGGCCCACTGACCATTCCGCCGACAATGGGAACGATCCGCCGCTGCCCTAGGCGCCCTGTACCCATGGTTCGAACTGGTCCAGCTTCCACTTCCAGGGTGCAGAAAGGGTGCAGACCAGGCACCTTCAACTCCAGCATGCTTCCTCCTCGATTTGCCGGGACGTTAGCTTTGGCAGTTTGGTGGTGCAACGTCATTGTGCCGGCTCTCTGGCCGTTGGGGATGTCTTCTGAGCCCCACCGAGGGATCGCCCTCTCCGCACCCACTTTGCGGCGGCCGCGGAAGGGGCTCACATTTGCTTCCAAGTCCGCGGATCGCTACATGGGCAGCGTTCGCCATGCGGTCTCTTGATATTCAGGAGACGGGCAGCGACGCTGCTATGTCTTTGGGAAGCATCTAGGTTCATGACGAAAGCGAAACGGCGGTCCGGTGGCACGGGTCCGACCATGATGGACGTTGCGGCCGCTGCAGGCGTGTCTCAGGCGACTGTCTCGCTTGTGCTGAGCGGCAGCAAGCTGGCCCGCCTGAGCGATGCGACCCGTCAACGGTGAATGAGGCGGCGGAGCGGCTCAACTACAAGTTCGTTCGCCGCAGCCAGAAGAGTGCACCGGCCGGTCCCTCCACCATTCTGTTCATCGCCGATGAAGTGTCTACCGACCCGTGGATGCCGCTGGCGTTCGAAGGGGCTCGGGACCGCGCCCTCAACCTCGGCACCAATGTGCTGATGGCGGGCAGCCATGCCGATGCGGACATCGAGCTGGACCTTTTGGCGAGCGTCGGCATGCGGGATCTTGTAGGTGTCATCACGGCACCATCCTGATCCGGCAGGTGCATCTGCCGGAGGCGTTCGACGGCCACAACACCGTGCTGGTGAACTGCTACGACGAGCAGGGGGTGCTGCCCTCGGTGACACCGGCCGATCTGCTCGGCGGGCGGGTGGCTACGGAACACCTGATCAGCATCGGCCGCCGGCGCATCGGCGTGATCAATGGACAGCAGGGGCTGGACAATGGGCGGCGTCATCCTTGTCGGCGTGCTCGCCGACCAGCAGTTCAACCGCTACCGCGAAAAGCAACGGACCGCCCGCGCCAGACAACGCGGCGTCACAGCGCGAGTGATGGACCTCTAGAACGACCAGAAACGACATACGCTCTTTTCCGTCTGACGAAAGCTGCTGAACTAGGGGAGCTTCGCCGGATATTCTCCAAGAATGGGCGCCCCTCCAAGACGAAAGCCGTTTCCGAGCAACCGCAATGGGTTGAAAGCCGCATCGATAGGGCATGGGGACCAACGGCAGCTTCCGGCCCCCAGATGAGCCACCGCACGCCTGCATGCCGAATGGCGTTTTCAATCAGGGCGACGCCAAGACCGGTCAGGCCGCTTCCGCCCGGCAAGCCGGCTAAGGCCAAGCTGCAAAGGAGCCTGCAGAGTTCACCTGCTCTCGGGTGGCTTCAACCCTGAATTGCCTGGGCGAACGTCCACTGTGCCGTTTGAAGAAACGAGAGAAATAGGCGGGGTCCTCGAAACCGAGCGACGAGGCGATCTCGGCGATCTGCAGGCCGGAATCTTCCAGCATTTGCCTCGACTCCTTCATCAGCCTGGCGTGAATGAGGGCAAGCGGGGTCTGACCGGTTGCTCTCAGGATGGCGCTGTTGAGGCGGTCGCTGCTCACCCGCAAGGAGCGTGCGTAGTCGGCCACAGACCAGTGGCGGCGCATGTGTTGATCGACCAGGTGGAGAAAGCTGCTGACCAGCGCGCGCGGTGCCGGCTGCC
The DNA here is from genome assembly GCF_042685625.1 of Devosia albogilva. NCBI lineage: Bacteria > Pseudomonadati > Pseudomonadota > Alphaproteobacteria > Hyphomicrobiales > Devosiaceae > Devosia > Devosia albogilva. The sequence goes on along the minus strand of NZ_JBHUNP010000001.1, from coordinate 1,054,102 downwards.
GCACTGCGGCGCTGAGGTCCGAATTGCGCCAGAGCAGGATGGACACGATGGCCAGTTGGTGGCGCACCATCTCTGCCGCGGCGCCGCCATTGTCGCGCAGCTCGGTTTCCATGTCGCCGAGGAGGGTCATCAACTGCGCTGCTGCCTTGCGGTCGATCCGTGTGCCGAGCTGGGGTCGTATGGAAAGCCAGCGCACATCTTCGGAAATGTTGCCGGGGAGCCCGACCTGCCCAAGTGCCGTATCCGACGCTGCCATCCAGGCGCCGCGTGAGCCCGCCTGCAGGGTCAACTGAGCGGGTGTACCGGTTGGAATCCAGAGCAGGGTAGGGGCCTGCAGCGTGGTCGCTTCCCCGCGGTAGCTGACCTCGCCGGCTCCGGACATCAGCACGAACAAGCGATTGCGCCTGCCCTGAAGCATCCACTGGCCTTTGTCGAGGGTAGTCGCAATGGCCTGGCTCTCCACCTCTTGGGCGAGGTCAAGCTTTTGGCGGGCGACATGTTCTGATCCGCGCATGGCGTGAATGCCTTAAAAGTACAAGTTTCTCCGCAAATAGTCTATTTCATGCACATGGCAGGTTGGCTAGCCTTGGCCCAGGCGCTTGAACAGGGAAAAAACCTGCAGCGCTCCGACGCCTCGATCTTGGGGCAAGAGGAGGTTATCCATGACATTCGTATCGCGCAGGCTTGCCCTGTGTCTTCTCGGTGTGGGCGCCACGCTTCTGGCAGGTGTCAGCCCAATCGCGGTGAGCGCGCAGGAGCGCGACTCCGTCAAGATCGGCTATGCCGTGTCCATGACCGGGGGCAATGCGGGCGGCGCCGGCATCACCACCATCCCCAACTACAAGCTGTGGGTCCACGAGGTGAACGAGGCCGGCGGTCTTGAACTGCCCGATGGTTCGCGGCTGCCCATCGAAGTGATCGAATATGACGACCGCTCGTCGGCTGAGGAAGTGGTGCGCGCGGTGGAGCGGTTGGTCACGCAGGACCAGGTCGATTTCGTTCTTTCTCCCTGGGGCACCGGCTTCAACCTTGCAGTGGCACCGTTGCTTGACCGCTTCGGCTACCCCCTGATCGCCTCGGCTGCCGTGACCGACAAGGCGCCCGAGTTTGCCGAGCGCTGGAAGCGCAGCTTCTGGCTCCTCGGTGGTGGTGCCGACTATGCCGGCGCCCTCGCCGAAGTGCTCAGCGCCGCCCATGAATCGGGCGAGATCAACGGCGACGTTGCGATCATTTCGGTGGCCGACGGCTTTGGCATCGACCTGGTCAACGCCGCGCGCGAGACATTCGGCGAGGCCGGCCTTAACATCGTCATGGACCGGACCTATCCGCCCGGCACCACCGACTTCACGCCCATGCTCAACGAGGCTCAGGCCTCCGGTGCCGACAGCTTCGTGGCGTTTTCCTACCCGCCCGAGACCTTCGCCCTGACCCAGCAGGCGCAGGTTGCAGCCTACAACCCGGATGTCTTCTATCTCGGCGTCGGCACGCCATTCCCGACCTATCTTGCGGCCAATGGTGACAATGCCGAAGGCGTGCTCAGCCTGGGCGGCATCGACACCTCCAACGAGGCGCTGATGGACTACCGCCAGCGCCATAGCGATTTTATCGGCCAGGCCCCCGACTTCTGGGCCTCACAGATGACCTATGCCGGGCTCGAGATGCTCGAGGAAGCAATCAAGCGCGTCGGCCTCGACCGCGACGCTGTGGCCGAAGAGCTCTCGACCGGCACGTTCACCACGATCCTCGGCGAGACCAAGCTCGAGAACAACCAGCTTCGCGACCTGTGGTGGACCGGCCAGTGGCAGAATGGCGTATTCGTTGCGATCGAGCCGTCCGGACGCAAAGGCGCAAGCGATATCGTGCTGCCCAAGCAGGCCTGGAAGGCACAATAACTTCAATCACCGGCTCCGCGCTCCTGAGCGCGGGGCCCATGCTGCTTTGGAACTTATGTTCGTGACCACCTCACCGCATCGAAGGCGAGGGAAGGGTACTCCATGTTGTTGACAGCGCTCATATCGGGTTTGGTGCTGGGGGGCACCTATGCCCTCGTCGCCATGGGGCTCACCCTGCAATACGGCATCTCGCGCATCATGAACCTCGCCTATGGCGAGGTGACCATCTTTGCCGCTTTTGCTGCCTTTTTCCTGTTTTCGACCCTTGGCATCAATCCACTCCTCGGCCTGTTGGTCGTGCTGCCCGGGGCCTTTGCCTTTGGCTACCTGATCTATGGCATCATGATGCAGCCGCTGGTGCGGCGCTCGGCCAAGGGCGGGACCCTGGAGGTGGATTCGATACTCGCTACCTTCGGTCTGCTGTTCGTCATCCAGGGCGTGATGTTGGTCACCTTCGGCTCAAACTATACCAGCTACAGCTACCTCAACTTCGGCGTAAACGTGCTCGGCGCCAACATTGCGGCGAACCGGCTCCTGGCCTTCGCGTTCGCGGTGATCATCGGGGGAGCGCTGTTTCTGGTGCTGACCCGCACCCGCTGGGGCACCACCATTCGCGCCATCGCCGTGGCGCCAAAGGCGGCGCCGCTCGTCGGCATCAACGTCAACCGCACGGCCCGATTCGCTTTTGCCTTGGGCACGCTGCTGGCCGCCTCGGGCGGGGTCATGATCTCCATGTACCAGACCTTCAATGCCTCGATGGGCGTGGTCTTCACCATGAAGGCGCTGGTCATCGTGATCATGGGTGGTCTCGGCAACCTCATGGGTGCGCTCGTCGCCGGGTTGCTGCTCGGGGTGGTGGAGACGCTGGTCGCCACCTATGTGGACCCCGGCCTGACCCTCGCCTCTACCTACGTCATCTTCCTCGTGGTCCTGCTCTGGAGACCCTCGGGCTTGTTCGGAAAGGTCGCGGGCCGATGAGACGTACCGCTATGGGTTTCGGACTGATCGGGCTCGCCCTCCTCGCGTTCGCCTTCGCACCCACCCAACTGGGCGCCTATGGCGTCGGGCTGCTGCTGGGGATGACTGGTTACGTCGTCCTTGCCAGCGCCTGGGCACTGTTTTCTGGGCCGACCCGCTATATCTCGCTTGCTACGGTCGCCTTCTTCGGCATCGGCGCCTATACGGTGGCCGTGCTCTCCGAGACCCTGCCATACCCCGTCGTGCTGCTCGTTGCAGGGCTGATCGGCCTTGTGGTGGCCCTGGTGGTCGGCCTCGCGACGCTGCGGCTGGCTGGCGTCTATTTCGTGATCTTCAGCTTCGGCCTCGCCGAACTCGTCCGCCAGCTCGTCACCTGGTACGAAGTCAACGTCACCGGCACACTCGGGCGTTACATCTTCCTGCCGATCACTGCCGAGCAGATCTACTGGCAGCTGCTGGCGCTGGCCGCGGCAACCCTCGCTATCGGCTTCTGGATTTCTCGCTCGCGCCTTGGGCTGGCCCTAAAGGTCATCGGCGACGACGAAACCGTGGCCGCCCATATCGGCGTCGACATCTCCCGCGTCAAACTGGCCCTGTTTGCGATCAGTGCCACGATCATCACGCTCGTCGGGGCCATCCAGGCGCCGCGCTGGACCTATATCGAGCCGGCCATCGTGTTCAATCCGACTGTCTCGTTCCTGACTGTGATCATGGCTCTGCTGGGCGGCGCGAACCGGCTGTGGGGGCCGCTGCTGGGCGCCGTACCGCTGTTCCTGTTGTTCGAGTGGCTGAGCGCCAACTTCCCCAACCACTATTCCATCATCCTCGGCCTCATGTTCATCGCCATTGTCTTCGTGGTGCCCCGTGGTCTTCTGGCGCTGGGCGAAGAGCTCATGGGGCGGGTTCGGCGCAAGGAGCGGGCACAGTGAACCAGTTCCTCGAGATCAAGGGCCTGACCAAGCAATTTGGCGGCCTCACCGCCGTCAACGATGTCAGCTTCTCGGTCGATGCTGGTGAAGTGGCTGCGCTGCTGGGCCCGAACGGCTCTGGCAAGACGACCCTGCTGAACATGATTTCCGGCGCCCTGGCGCCCACCCGGGGCACCATCGCCCTGGGCGGCGAAACGATCTCCAGCCTGCCGCCGCACCAGATCGCGCGCCACGGCGTGGCGCGTACCTTCCAGCTGGTCAGGATCCTCCCCTCTCTCACTGTGGCCGAAAATGTCATCGCGGCGCTGGCCTTCCGGCCCAGTCCGCTTTGGGGCAGTGCTGCGCGCGACCAGGCCCATGCGCTGCTGGCCCAGGTCGGGCTGGCTGACCGTGGTGGTGAGCACGCCGACGACCTGACCTATATCGACCAGAAGCGCATGGAACTCGCCCGAGCCCTCGCCGCCGAGCCGCGCCTGCTGCTGCTCGATGAATGGCTCTCGGGCCTCAATCCGACCGAACTGCGCGTGGGGATCGACCTCATCCTGTCGCTGCGCGATCGGGGCATGACCATCATCCTCGTCGAACACATCATGGAGGCGGTGCGGGCGCTCTGCGGCCGGGCGGTTGTCATGAATGTGGGCACCAAGATCGCCGAGGGACCGACCGCCGACGTGTTGGCCGATCCGGCCGTGATCGCCGCCTATCTCGGAGACGGCCATGCTTGAGATCGACAGGCTCTCTCTGCGCTACGGGCGTCATCTGGCACTGGAGGATGTCTCCGTCCGCGTCCTTTCAGGCGAAACCGTGGTCATCCTGGGTGCCAACGGTGCCGGCAAGTCCTCGCTGCTGAAAGCGATCGCCGGTCTCGCGAACCCCGACAGCGGATCGCGGGTGACCCTGGACGGCAAATCCCTCCTCGGCCTGCCGCCGCACGAAATCCCGGAAGCCGGTATCGCCCTGGTCCCGGAGGGACGAGGGGTGTTTGGTGATCTCAATGTGGGCGAAAACCTGTTGCTCGGTGCCAATCCGCGCCGCGCCCGCGCCACCGAGGCCCAGCGCCTCGACCTTGTCTATGAGCTCTTTCCGCGTCTGGCGGAGCGCAAGCGGCAGATCGTGCGGACCATGTCGGGCGGTGAGCAGCAGATGGTTGCCATCGGGCGCGCCCTGATGAGCAACCCCAGATATCTCATGCTCGACGAGCCCAGCCTCGGGCTTGCGCCCATCGTCGTCACCGAACTGTTTGCAGCGCTCAAGCGGGTGCAGCAGACCGGGGTGGCCCTGCTCCTCGTCGAGCAGAACGTATCAATTTCCCTTTCGATCTCGGACCGCGGCTACCTCATGGAGGCAGGGCGGATCGTCGGGTCGGACACGGCCGAAGCGCTCAAGACGGACGCAGCGGTGCAACAGGCATTCCTTGGCGGCACCGCCGTCTGACACTCAGAAGGAGATTTACCGATGGATCAGCTCGGCTTGCTCATAGCGAATGAAGACCAGCAGGCATCCGGTGGTGCCGTGTTTGAGCGTCTCAATCCCATTTCCGGCCAGGTTGCCACGCGCGCCGCTGCGGCCACGGTGGAGGACGCCCGTCGCGCCGCCGACGCCGCCGCTGCTGCGTTTCCGGAATGGTCCAGCACGAGTCCCAAGGAGCGCCGCAAGGTGCTGCTGAAAGCGGCAGACGTGCTGGAAGGCAAGGGCCCGCAGTTCGTGGAGGCCATGGGTGCGGAGATCGGCGCCACGGCCGGCTGGGCCATGTTCAACGTGATGCTCGCGGCCGACATGCTGCGCGAGGCGGCCAGCCTCGTCACCCAAATCAAGGGCGAGATCGTTCCTTCCAACCGGCCCGGAAGCCTGGCCATGGCGATCCGCCAGCCCGCCGGCGTGGTGCTCTCGATGGCACCGTGGAATGCTCCGGTCATTCTCGGCGTACGGTCGCTTGCCACCCCGCTCGCCTGCGGCAATACGGTGGTGATGAAGACCTCCGAGCTCTGCCCGCGCACCCACCGCCTGATTGTGGAAGCCCTGCTCGAAGCCGGCCTGCCCAAGGGTGCGCTCAATGCCATTTCCAACTCTCCGGAAGATGCCGGTGAGATCGTGGAGGCGCTGATCGCCCATCCGGCCGTGCGGCGCGTCAACTTCACCGGATCCACTCGTGTCGGCCGCATTATCGCCGAGAAGGCGGGCCGTCACCTGAAGCCGGCGCTGCTGGAACTCGGCGGCAAGGCGCCCTTCGTCGTCCTCGACGATGCCGATCTCGATGAAGCCGTCGCCGCGGCAGCCTTTGGGGCCTACATGAATCAGGGCCAGATCTGCATGTCGACCGAGCGCATCGTTGTGCTCGACACGATTGCCGACGCGTTCGTCGAGAAACTCTCGGCCAAGGCGAGCACGCTGGTCGCCGGTGATCCGACCCAGGGCAACACCCCGCTCGGTTCGGTGGTCGATGCCGGCGCCGCCCAGCGCCTTGAGCAACTGATCAAGGACGCCACCAACAAGGGTGCCGTGCTCGCCGCCGGCGGCCGTATCGATGGCACAATCATGGACGCGACGCTGCTCGACAAGGTCACTCCCTCGATGCGGATCTATGGTGAGGAATCCTTCGGCCCCGTGGTCACTGTGGTGCGTGTCGGCTCCGTGGACGAGGCGGTGCGTGTTGCCAACGACACCGAATACGGCCTGTCGGCCGCAGTGTTCGGCAAGGACGTCAACCGGGCGCTGTCGGTGGCCCGCCGCATCGAAAGCGGCATCTGCCACGTGAACGGCCCCACCGTACACGACGAAGCGCAGATGCCTTTTGGCGGCGTGAAGGCTTCTGGCTATGGGCGGTTCGGCGGAAACTGGAGCATCGCAGAATTCACCGAGCTACGCTGGGTGACTGTTCAGGATGGCCCTCTGCATTACCCCATTTAGCGTGGGCGGCTTGCCGCCGCTCGCCGCCTCACCCTGATGTGACTGGGCAGCACCTGGATCTCGGCCTGACCTTGCCTGGCACACCAGCCGCGATTCGATTGCTGCCTTTGGTGGCTTTCTCGCCCCGATCACCAGGAGATGGTGCATGAGAACGAGCGTTCGGTGCCGCCGCCTGGACGCTGGAATGGCTGGTGCTGCCGCAGATGGCCACCGCCGCAGGGGCGAGCCTCCGGCTCGGACTGCAGTCGCTGGATCAGCTCCGGTTCGGCACCGAATAGAAGGACCAAGGATGGACAAGACGTTTGCGGATGTCGCCGCCGCAGTGGCCGGCATCCGCAGCCAGCAGCGGGCCGCTGCCGCACAGGCGAATGGCCGTCTGGCGCGCGAGATCACGCCGGTCGCAATCCCGCAGCGCAAGGGTGACCCGAAACTGGTCGAGGTGGACGAACACCCGCGTGGCGATACCACGCTCGAGGCTCTGGCCAGGTTGCCGACGCCGTTCCGCAAGGAGGGCGGCACCGTTACCGCCGGCAACGCGTCCGGCGTCAACGACGGTGCTGCCGCGCTGCTGGTCGCCAGCGAGGCGGCAATCGCCCGCTACGGTCTGACGCCACTGGCCCGCATTGTGGGCGGGGCCGCGGCGGGCGTGCCCCCGCGCATCATGGGCATGGGACCGGCGCCCGCCACCCGCAAGCTGTGCCAGCGCCTCGGCCTTCAGCCGACGGACTTCGACGATATCGAGCTGAACGAGGCCTTCGCCAGCCAGAGTATTGCGGTGCTGCGGGACCTCGGCCTGCCCGAGGATGGGGAGCACATCAATCCCAATGGCGGCGCCATCGCGCTGGGCCACCCGCTCGGCATGAGCGGCGCCCGCGTCGCCGGCACCGCCGCCCTGCAGCTGAGCCTCACCGACGCCCGGCGAGCCCTTGCCACCATGTGCATCGGCGTCGGTCAGGGGATCGCAGTCGCACTCGAGCGGACTTGAGGGCAGGTTCTCCATGAATGCCGCCTGTAAGCTGCCAGTCCGCTTGCGGCCCCAGTGCGTCCCATCTACGGCGCTACGGTTGCCGCTAGGGCCGCAGATCGCTACATGGGCAGCGCTCGTCACGCCATCTCTTGATATTCATGAGACGGGCAGCGATGCTGTTATGTCTTTGGGAAGCATCTAGGTTCATGACGAAAGCGAAACGGCGGTCCGGCGGCACGGGTCCGACCATGATGGACGTTGCGGCCGCTGCAGGCGTGTCTCAGGCGACTGTCTCGCTCGTGCTGAGCGGCAGCAAGCTGGCCCGCCTGAGCGATGCGACCCGTCAACGGGTGACTGAGGCGGCGGAGCGGCTCAACTACAAGTTCGTTCGCCGCAGCCAGAAGAGTGCACCGGCCGGTCGCTCCACCATTCTGTTCATCGCCGACGAGGTCTCCACCGACCCCTGGATGTCGCTGGCGTTCGAAGGCGCGCGGGACAGGGCCCTCAACCTCGGCACCAATGTGCTGATGGCAGTCAGCCATGCGGATGCCGACATCGAGGCCGACCTGCTGGCAAGCTTCGCCAGGCCTGACCTGGTGGGGGTGATATACGGCACCATCCTGACCCGGCAGGTCCACCTGCCGGAGGCGTTCGATGCCCACAACACCGTTCTCGTGAACTGCTATGACGAGCAGGGCGTGCTGCCGTCGGTGATCCCGGCGGACCTGCTTGGCGGGCGGGTGGCGACGGAACACCTGATCGGCATCGGCCGTCGGCGCATCGCCCTGATCAACGGCCAGCAGGGACTGGACAATCCGCGCGATCGCCTGAAGGGCTATCGGCAGGCACTGACCAGCAACGACATCCCCTTCGATCCTGCTCTGGTGCGGCCCGGCAACTGGGAGCCGTCCGCCGGATACGCCATGACCATGGAACTCATGGCGCTCGACAATCCGCCGGACGCGATCTTCTGCGCCAACGACCTCATGGCGGTGGGCTGCTACGATGCGCTTCGCAAGCTGGGGCTGTCGATCCCAGACGATGTGGCCGTGGTGGGGTTCGATGATCGCGAGATCGCGCGATCCATGCACCCGCCGCTGACGACGCTAGTGCTGCCCCAGTACGAAATGGGCCGGGTGGCCGCGGAGATGCTTCTCGACCGGGCCAACGGGCTGAACGTCAAGGGAACCCGGATCAAGGTGGAGTGCGAACTGGTCCCCCGCGCCTCTACTGCGGTGAGCCAGCAGTCGGGTGTTGCGGTTGCCGTAGCAGGGTAGGGAGGCCGCGCGGGGCGGCCTCCGCAAAGGGCCTAGTCCTGGGAGCGGAAGTTCCGCACGCGGTCAAAAGCGACCGCTATGACGATGAAGGATCCGACGAACGCCCCCTGCCAGAAGGTGCTGATGCCGAGCAGTATCAGGCTGTTGCGGATCACCTCGATCAGCAGGGCACCGACCACGGCGCCGAAGGCCGTGCCCACGCCGCCCGCCAGATTGGCTCCGCCGATCACGGCTGCCGCGATGACCGACAGTTCCATGGCCTGACCGAGATTGGTGGTGACGCCACCGAGCCAGCCGACCTCCAGGATGCCGGTAATGCCGGCCGTGACCGCCGAGAAGACATAGACCGAGACCTTGAGTTGCTTGACGGCGATGCCGGTCAGCTTCGCCGCCTGCTCGTTGCCGCCCATGGCAAACAGGTGCTGCCCCCAGCGTGTCCACCGAAAAGCGAAGCCGGCGAAAAGGGCCACGGCGGCAAGCACGATCAAGGGATTAGGCAGACCGAACGTGGAGCCCCCACCCAGCGCCAGGAGCAGGGCGTGGTCGGGCCCGAACTCGTACATCATCTTGTTGTTGGACAGCACCATGGCGAGGCTTCGAGCCATGGAGAGCATGCCGAGCGTGACCACGAAGGCTGGCATGCCGACATAAGCAATCAGCACCCCATTCACGAGCCCGACCAGCACGGCTGCCCCAAGTGCAGCGGGGATGCCGACCCAAATGGGCATCCCGCTTTCCATGAGCACCGCAACCGTCATGGCGGAAAGCACCACCGTGGAGCCGACGGAAAGGTCGATGCCGCCCGAAGCGATCACCGCGGTCATGCCGATGGCGATGATGCCAACAAAGGCGAAATTGCGTGCGACGTTGAAGAGGTTTCTCTCGGTCGCAAAGGTATCGGTGAGCAGGCTCAGGGCGAGGCAGGCTGCCACGGCGGCGAGGAACACCCAAAAGGTCTGGTGGCTGGAAAGGCGGGAGAAGACGCCCCGGTGTTGCGAGGTCTCGATCACCTGGTCCAGGGTTGAGTTGTTGGTCGACATGTTGTGGTCCTCAGTCGCTAGGCGGCTTCGATAGCCCCGGTGATCAGACCGGTGACTTCTTCTGGTGATGAGTCGGCGGCGCGCTTGCTGGCCACGAGGCGTCCCCGGCGCAGCACGGCGATCTTGTCTGCCACTTCGAACACGTCGGGCATGCGGTGGCTGATCAGCACCACTGCAATGCCGTGGTCCCGGAGGTTGCGGATCAGGTTGAGGACCTCCGCGACCTGCCGCACCGAGATGGCGGCGGTGGGCTCGTCCATCAGCACGATACGTGCGTCTGTCAGCAGCGTACGGGCAATAGCGACCGCCTGCCGCTGACCACCGGACATGCGGCGGACCAGGTCCCGCGGGCGTGTCTCCGACTTGAGGCGCGCGAAAAGCTGCGCCGAGCGGGTGCGCATGGTCGCGTAGTCGACCAGCCGCAGTGGCCCGAAGGAGCGGGTGGGTTCGCGGCCGAGAAATACATTGGAAGCCGCCGAGAGGTTATCGCACAGGGCGAGGTCCTGGTAGACGACCTCGATGCCGGCTCGCTGTGCGTCGCGGGGCTTGTGAAATTCCGCCTTGCGACCGCCAACATAAACGGATCCGCCGGTGGGCGCAAAATTGCCGGCGATGACTTTGACCAGCGTCGACTTGCCGGCTCCATTGTCCCCCATCAGCCCGACCACCTCGCCCGGCTCGATCGCCAGCGAGACGTTGTTGAGGGCCTGAATGGCCCCAAAATGCTTGCTCACATCCTCTAGTCGCAATGCGCTCATGCGCCCCCTCCACGTTGTGCGCCGCGTTCGGCACATGGCCTCTTGACGGGCCAGCCAAATGAATGATGATATTATCACATAATATGAACGTAGCTGCTAGAGCGGCGCGCTGATATTATTCGGTGCCTGATCGAATCCGTTCGCGCAGCCGCCACCGAGCAGCAAATCAACAGGTTGCGTCGCCAAGCGATGACGACCGCCGGACGATCCGGCGCAAAGGGAGGAACAACAATGACTTATGCTAGCCGACTGGCCGTTGCGGCCGCGGTCCTGTCACTGGCGGCAGGGGCCGCGCATGCGCAGGACAAGCAGACCCTGGCCATCGTGGTGAAGGGGCTCGACAACCCGTTCTTTGAACAGATCAACCTCGGCTGTCAGGACTGGGCCGCCAACAATCTCGATTCCGAGTATGAATGCCTTTACACCGGTCCTGCCTCCAGCGCCGACGAGGCGGGGCAGGTGCAACTGGTGGACGACCTGATCACGCGCGGGGTGGCGGCGATCGCCATTTCCCCGTCCAACGCGCCGGCCATGGCAAACCGGCTGCGCGAGATCGCGCCCGAAATCCCCGTCATGACCGTCGACGCGGACCTGTCCGAGGCAGACCGGTCGCTACGGGCCACTTTCCTTGGCACCGACAACTACCTGATGGGCGTGATGATGGCCGAGCAGGCCATGCGGCTGAAGCCGGAGGGTGGCACCGTGTGCCTGCAGCTGGGCAACGTGGCGGCTGACAACATCAATGCCCGCGCCGCCGGCTTCCGTGACACGGTTGCCGGAACCGAGGGGACAGATCGGCTGGCCGGGGAGGGTGGCTGGACCGAGATAGAGGGTTGCCCGGTCTTCACCAACGACCAGGCGGATCTCGCCAATCAGCAAATGGCCGACGTGTTCACCGCCAATCCTGATCTCGATGCCTTCATCCTGATCGGGGGTTGGGCCCAGTTCGCCCCGCAGGCCTATGCCCAAGTCACCGATCAGGTCAGGGATCGGCTCTCCAGCGATGAGCTCATCATCATCGCCGGCGACACCCTGCCGCCGCAGGTGCAGGCCTTCAACGAGGGTCGCAGCCACGTACAAGTCGGCCAGCGGCCGTTTGAAATGGGCCAGCGTGCGCCCGACGTCATGATCCAGCTTATCAACGGCGAGACGGTGGAAGACCCGATCTATACGGGCCTCGATGTCTGCACCCGCGAAGAGCCGGGCTTCTGCGCCCAGTAAAGGATGTGACGATGGGCGGGCGTGTCGCAATGCGACATGCCCGTCACCAATCAGGGGTGAGGGGCTTCAAGTTGAGACTGTTAGTGACTGGCCTGACCGGGAAGGTGGGAGCGAGCTTTCTGCCTGCATTCCGGGCTGACGAGCGCTTCGCGGGCTGGCAGGTCCGGGCGATCTGCAACAACCGGGTGGTAGATGATCCCGACGTGGAAGTCGTGCGCGCCTCGATCGCCGATGCCGGTGCCATGCGCTCGGCCATGGAGGGTGTCACTCACGTCCTTCACCTGGCATCCGTCAAGGAGACCCCACAGCTGGCGATGGATGTTGGCGTAAAGGGCATGTTCAACCTGCTGGAGGCGTTCCGCCAGTCCGGCACCCCGCGCCAGTTCATGCTGATCAGCGGCGATTGCACCGTCGGGCACATCATGCACCCCTATCAGGAGCCGATCACCGAGCTCTCGCCTCTTCGGCCCTATCCCGGCTCCTATGCCCTGACCAAGGCGCTGGAGGAGGCAATGCTCGAGACGTGCCGCGTCCAGTACGGCATCAATACCTGCTGCCTGCGCGCACCCTGGATCATGGAAAAGGACGACTTCCGGCACGCACTGAGCTTCAGGGCGCAGTTCGGCGGTCCGCCCTGGACCGATCTGCTCAGCGAGGCCGACGTGGCCCGCTACGCCGAACTGGATGCCGTACCCCTGCTACGGGATCGGAAGGGTGCGCCCCTGCGGCGCAACTTCATCCATGTCAGCGACCTAGTCTCCGCAATTCTGGCGGCGCTGGATAACCCGGCCGCCGAGGGCCAGCTGTTCAACATCGCCATGAATGCGCCCGTGGATTACGCCGAGATCGCCGAGCACCTGGCTTCAACTCGCGGCGTCCCCGTCGTCGATATTGCCACCCCGTTTCACAGCAACTGGCTCGACAATGCCAAGGCCCGGCTCCTGCTGGGCTGGCGGCCGCTGGTTGATTTCGTCGAACTCGTGGAGCGCGCCTGGACCTACCAGCGCGCGCCCGATGATCCGCGCATCGTCTGGTACCCAGGCTAGTGCGCCACTGAATGTCCGGTGCCGCCGATGTGGCTGAGGCCGCAGTCGGCCCGGACAGGTACAGCCCGAAGGCAGAGGAGTGCCCCGGGTTTCTTGGAGAGGTCGGGTGACGCCGTGTGCGCGGGCCGACAGGGAGGAACGTATGAAACTGAAAACAGCCGTCTCGGCCGCTGCACTGGCCGCCGTTCTCGCCAGCACCGCCGTGGCCCAGGACAAACCGCAGCTCGCCTTTGTGGTGAATGCCGCTTCCGACTTCTGGAAGCTGGCGGAAGCGGGTGTCGCCAAGGCACAGGAGGAACTGCCGGGCTATGACCTGCAATTCCGCTACCCTGCCCAGGGGACTGCAGCGCTGCAGAATGCCTTGATGGATGACCTGGTCGCTGCAGGCACGGACGCCATCATGATCTCGTCGGCGGATCCGAAGAACTCCATCGACGCCTTCAACCGCATCGCCGCCCAGGTGCCGCTGTTCACCACCGACAGCGACGCCCCCGACAGCGATCGTATCGCCTATCTCGGATCGTCCAACACCGATGCCGGCGTGCAGGCGGGTGAGATCGCCGTCAAGGCGCTGCCCGACGGCGGCAAGTGCATGGGCTTCGTCGGCTTCCTTGGGGCGGACAATGCCGTCGAGCGCATCGCCGGCTTCCGCGAGGCTGTCGAAGGATCGGGGGTCGAACTGGTCGATGTTCGCGGCGACGACGTCGACTTCGCCCGAGCCCGGTCCAATGTGGACGACGTGCTGGCGGCTAATCCCGACATCAACTGCATGGTCGGGTTCTATTCCTACAACCCGCCCAAGATCTATGAAGCCCTGCAGGCTGCCGGCAAGCTGGGCGAGATCACGGTCATCGCCTTCGATGAGGACCCGATCACGCTCGGCGCGGTGCGAGAAGGCAGCTTTGCCGGCACCGTGGTGCAGGACCCCTACCAGTGGGGCTACCAGGGCATGCACCTGATGGCGAAATATCTCGAGGGGGACACTTCCGAGATCCCCGAAAATGAGCTGATCATTGTTCCCACCAAGGTCATCGACCAGGCCAATGTCGATGCCTTCGAGGCGGAACTGAAGGAGCGCATCGGCGGGTGATCCTCCCAGGCCAGTGCGGCCGCACCGGGCAGACGACCTCATGCCCGGTGCGGTGGTCTTACGGGGTCGACATAGCAGGGCTTCGGATGTCGCAGTTTCAGTCCACGCCGCTCCTCAGCCTTCAGAACATCTCCAAGGCCTATCCTGGCGTGATGGCGCTTTCCAATGTCTCGCTGTCCCTCATGAAAGGCGAGGTCCTCGCCCTGATCGGCGAGAACGGCGCCGGCAAGTCCACCTTGATGAAGATCCTCGGTGGCGTCACTGAACCCGACTCAGGTCGCATCCTTGTGGACGGCGTGGACTATGACCGGTTGTCGGTTTCCCAGTCGCAGGCGGCGGGCATTGCCTTCGTCCATCAGGAACTGAACGTCTTCGACAATCTCGATGCAGCGGCCAACATGTTTCTGGGGCGGGAACTCCGCAGCGGGCTTGGCCTGCTGGACCTTGCAGCCATGCACCAGGCAGCCGCGCCATTGCTGGCCCGTGTGGGCGCCCATTTTCCACCGCACGCACCGGTAGCCGACCTGTCGCTGGCCGAGCGGCAGTTGCTCGAAATCGCCAAGGCGCTGTCCATCGACGCCCGCATCGTCATCATGGACGAGCCGACCTCATCGCTGACGCTGGCGGAAACCCGTACACTGATGAAGGTGATCGCCGACCTCAGGGCCGAGGGCATCGCCGTCATCTACATCTCCCATCGGCTATCGGAGGTCGAGGAATGTGCCGACCGCGTCGTCGGCCTGCGGGACGGCCGTGTCGCCGGACATCTCGACCGCGACGAGATCAGCCACGACAACATGATCCGCCTGATGATCGGGCGCGACCTCAGATCCCTCTACATCCCGCCCGCGCGCCCCGTGGGTGAGGTGGTCCTGTCCCTCCGACAGGTCGAGATCGCCGCGAATCCCGGCGCGCGCGTCGACCTCGATATTCACGCCGTTGAAATCCTGGGGATAGCCGGGCTGGTGGGGGCCGGAAGGACGGAGATTGCCGAGGCCATCTTCGGTGCCGCGCCGGTGCTGGCGGGGGACATGCAGCTTGCCGGTGAGCGCTACCGGGTGCTTTCCCCGCGGGATGCGATCGAAGCCGGGCTCTACCTCGTGCCAGAGGATCGCAAGCACACCGGGCTCGTGCTGGAGAGCACGATCGCCGAGAATGTCTGCCTCCCCGACCTGGGATCCGTCAGCCGGGCAGGGCTGGTCTCGGGCCCGGCCGTGCTGGCGCGCGCCGATGAGCAGCGGCGCCAGCTCGGCATTCGAGCGCCCAATGTGCGGCAGCTCGCCGCCAACCTGTCCGGGGGCAACCAGCAGAAGGTGGTGCTGGCGAAGTGGCTCTCCATGCGGCCGCGCGTGATCATCTTCGATGAGCCGACCCGCGGCATCGATGTTGGTGCCAAGTCCGAAATCTACGGCCTGATGCGGGGGCTCGCCGACAACGGCGTCGCCGTGGTGATGATCTCCAGCGACATGGAGGAGGTTATCGGCGTCTCCGATCGTATCGTGGTGCTGCGCGAAGGCGAGGTCGCCGGGTGTCTCCAGCGCAGCGATTTTTCCGAACACAACGTGCTCAAACTCGCCGTCGGCGCAAACTGAAGGGACGCGCTCATGCACAAGAAGGATATGGGACTCGCTGTCCTGATCATCGTGGTTGGCGCCGTCGTCTACCTGCGCAATCCGCTGTTCCTCTCCCCGATCAACCTTGGCAACACGGCCAATCTGATCGGCCTGTTCGGGCTCTTCGCCATCGGGCAGGGCTTCGTGATCATGACCGGGGGCATCGATCTTGCCGTGGGGTCGATGATCGCCCTGCTCGGCGTGTTGTTCGTCGAGATGGTCGGCAAGTTCGGCGTGTCTTGGCCGCTGGCCATCCTCATCACGCTAGGGCTCGGAGCGATCATGGGGCTCGCCCATGGCATCCTGATCACCCGGCTCAAGATGCAACCCTTCGTGGTCACCCTGTGCGGGTTGCTGATCTATCGCGGCCTGGCGCGGGGCTATACCGGTGAGGCCACCGCCGGATTTCCGTTCGGCGCCAGCTATCCCGAACTGGAGTGGTTGACCCTCGGGCGGTCCTTCGGCGTGCCGCATTCCTTCTTCGCCATGCTGCTGGTGGCGGCGATCGCGTGGGTGGTGCTGCACCGGTCCGTGTTCGGGCGCCACCTCTATGCGGTTGGCAGGAACGAAGAAGCTGCCCGCTATTCCGGCGTCCGCACAGGGCGGGTCATCACCGTCGCCTATGTCATCAGCGCCGTTCTGGCGGCGGTGGCGGCGATCTACTTCGCCATGTTCACCAAATCCGTGCAGCCATCGTCGCACGGGAACTTCTACGAGCTCTACGCCATCGCCGCAGCCGTGTTGGGCGGATTCTCACTGCGGGGCGGCGAGGGATCGATCGTTGGTGTCGTTCTGGGTGCGGTGCTCCTGCAGGAACTGCAGAACCTCGTGAACCTGCTTGGTATTCCCTCCTCGCTCAATTTCGCAGTGATGGGCGGCGTCATCCTTGTCGGCGTGCTCGCCGACCAGCAGTTCAACCGCTACCGAGAAAAGCAGCGAACCGCCCGCGCCAGACAATCCTTGGGCCGCGGCGAGACAGCGCAGGCGTGATGGTACTGCGGCGAATTTCTAGACTAGCCAAGACGACAAAGCTTTTCGGTCTGACGAAACCTGCTGCTGAAGAAGGGCGTTTCGCCGGATATCTCTTGAGAATGGACACAGCCCCTATTCGGATGCCATTTCGGTGGCAACGCAATGGGGTCGAAAGCCGCCTGGATGGAGCAGTGGTCTAACGGCAGCTTCTCTGGAAACAGCACCTCTATGCTGCCGGTCCGCTTTCGGCCCCAAGGTAACCGCCCGCTGCAGTAAACGTGAGCGTTGAAGCCGCACGCTCACACCGGCGGCGTTCCACCCTGGGTGCACTGCTAGGCCCTGTTCGATGCCTTGATCAGGCGCTTTCTCGGGCGACGATTTCGAAACCAAGGCGAACCGACTTGGCCGCCGGCTCTCGTTGGTTGAGGCGGGCCAGGATCATGCGCCCCGCCTCCATGCCGGTTTCGCGCACCGGAAAGCGGATGGTCGTGAGGCCTGGTCGTATCCACCCGGACATTATGGTGTCGCCAAAGCTGGCGATGGCAACGCGGCCTGGAACGTCAATGTTCAGATCCGCGGCATGCCGAATCGCGCCCATAGCGACGTAATGGCCAGCAAAAACCACCGCTTCGACTTGCGGATGCTGGCGCAGGATGCTGCCGATGATTTCGCCGCCCTGTCCGGTGCCGGGTACCGCAGCGATGTTGTATGAGATCGGATCGGGAAGCCCGGCCTCACGCGTTGCCAGGCGTAGACCAGCGAGACGGTCAGTCATGCGGCTGTCATCGAGGCCGAGATGGCCGACAAACGCCAGGTTGTTCCGCCCCTTGCCAATGAGGTATTGCCCGATCGCCGCGCCGGCATCAACGTTGGATGACCCGACGCTCATATCGAGCGGATTGGGGTTGTAGTCGAACATCTCGACCATTGGGATGCCTGACCGCTGAAGCAAATAGAGGCATTCGTCGGTGTGATCCTTGCCCGTGAGCAGGATGCCGTCCACGCGATGCCCGAGGAAGGTGCGGACGAGATTGCACTCGGCCTCGGCAGAGAAGTGCGAATGCCCCAGCAGGATCTGATAGCCGGCGGGCTCAAGAACGTCGGCAGCCCCCTGCATTACCATTGAATGGATGGGGTTGGCACTGGTGGGCACAACGACCCCAATGACCCGCGTGCGGGAGGAGGCAAGGCTCGACGCCTGACGATTGGGGATATAGCCGAGCCTGGTCGCTACCTCTAGCACATGCTCGCGCGTGCGCGCCGAGACGCGATCGGGATTGGTCATACAACGCGAGACGGTGACGGTCGAGACCCCTGCGGCTTTAGCGACTTCCTGAAGGCGTACGGTTGAAATCGAGGTCGGCGAAGCGATTGGCACAGCGGGATCCGGCAAGGGCTATCCTCCTCCTGTCTAGCCCCGTGCCGTGGCGGCAACAAGCTCGACTTGACGGCGTGGAAGCGCGATCCTACACCAATGGAAAGCGCTTGCCAATTTTGAGGATCAGGATGCCTGCAAAGGTCCGTGCTGCTGTGATAGGCGCTGGGTGGTATGCCGCGCAAAATCACATTCCGACGCTGGCGGCCCGCGATGACGTCGTCCTGGATGGCGTATCGCGCCTTGGCGCTAACGAACTTACGCTTGTCCGCGATCACTTCGGCTTCGCCTTTGCGTCGGAAGATTATCGTGAGGTGCTTTCCCGGAAACCGGACGTGGTCGTGGTCGCTTCGCCACATCATCTGCATTTCGAGCACGCCCGCGCTGCCATCGAGGTTGGAGCACATGTGCTTTGCGAGAAGCCGATGACGCTCGATCCTGAAGAAGCGTGGGAGTTGGCTCGTCTAGCGCAGCAACACGATCGTCATCTGCTGATTGCCAATGGCTACAATTACTTGCCGCAGGTAAACGTACTCGCGGAGCGGGTCGCCTCCGGAGCCATCGGCGAGATCGAGCATGCGGTGGTGAGTTTCATTTCCGCCACTCGAGACGTGTTTGAAGGTCACCGCGGTTTGCGACAATGGGAAACCGCCATGTTCCGCCCGGACCGTGGAACCTGGCAGGATCCGTCCCGTGGCGGCGGATTTGCCTATGGCCAACTCAGCCATGCACTGTCTCTGTTGCTCTACGTCACGGGTCTAGCCCCGCGGTCGATCGCCGGGCATGTCTTTGGCCGCGACGGCATCGACCTTGCCAATTCCGGCAGTCTCGCGCTGGCCAACGGCGCTGTCGTCAGCTTGTCGGGGGCGGCTGCGATGCCGCAGGGAAATCGGGCGTTGATGCGCCTTTACCTAGCCGGAAGCGAGGGTATGGCCACGGCGGACTTCGATATGGATCACGCATCCATCCGGCACGCTGACGGCACCGTCGACATGTTGCCGCTGGAGGAGGGCGACTGGGTCTACAACTGCAAGGGTCCGGTCAATGCCCTTGTAGAGTTGGCGCAGGGACGCGGCCAGAACCGGTCCTCAGGCATCTCCGGGGCGCAAAGCGTCAGCATCATCTCCGGACTGCTGTCATCGGCGAGATCTGGCGGTGCTCTGCAGCGTGTGCGGGGCGCGCTATGACCGGCCTCGATGCAGTGTCGTCCCGCGCCTTCCTTTTACGCATCCGCCCGGGCAAGCTTGAAGACTATAAGCGGCGGCATGCAGCGATCTGGCCGGAGATGCTTTCCGCCCTGCGAGAGGCCGGCTGCGTACATTACGACATTCATGTCTACGAGCCGCTGGGCTTGGTGTTCGGGCACATGCTCTACAGGCCGCAGGAACCTCTGGTACCGGAGCACCCGGTGATCCTCCAATGGCGCGCCTACATGGCCGACGTGCTGGAGATGGACGGGGGTCAGCCCAGCCGGGAGCCTCTTGTGCATGTTTTCCAGCTCCGCGGTGACTGATCGGTCGTCTCACGGGCCTCCATTGACTACGGCACATGAATGGGTCAAATTTCAATGGAAAGCGCTTTCCAATAATCGGATATGGCGATAGACAGTTCTTGAGGATGGCCGAACGAGGCGACAAGGCCCATCGGCAAATTGGGAGGAGACCATGCCAAAACTTGAACGCAACACCCGTGCAGGCCTAACGGCTCTGGCGGCCATGATGATGGGTACCGCGCTAGTAGGCGCCCAAGACCTGCCAGACGTACCCCGTAACCGCACGCTCGTCAGCCAAGGTTGGGACTATTACAATTCAGTCCCATCAATCGACAACTTCAACCCGTATGCCGGCGTGTTGCTGCACCAGCGCAACAGCCTGCACTACACGGTCAATGAATCTCTGTTCTACACCAACCACTTCACCAACGAGCTGATCCCTTGGATCGGCGAGAGCTACAGCTATAACGACGACTACACAGAGATAACCATCAACCTGCGAGAAGGGGTGACCTGGAGCGATGGGGAGACCCTCGACGCCGGCGACGTGGTTTTCACTTTCGACATGCTCAAGGGTGCGGCGCCGGACCTGCTGTTCTCCAGCGCCATAGCCGAGTGGGTGGCCTCAGCGGAAGCCGTTGACCCGCTCACCGTCAAAGTGACGCTGACCAAGCCGGGTCCCCGTTGGGCTGCCGACTTCCTGGCCACCGGTCAGTCCACCCGGTTCGTCATCGTGCCCCAGCACATTTGGGAGGGCCAGGATCCGAAGACCTTCGCCAATTTCGACCTCGAAAAGGGCTGGCCCGTTGGGACCGGACCATACGAACTGGTCAAGTCCGATGCGAGTTCTCTGTTCTTTGATCTTCGCGATGGTTGGTGGGCTCTGGACGCCGGTGTCGTTGCCGAGATGCCCAAGGTCGAACGCGTGATTTACGTGCCGGCGACAGCTGAAGCCATGCCGCAGCTTTATGCCACTAACCAGATTGACATCGGCCGCAATATTCAGTCCGGCGTGTTTGAAGCCATTCGCGTTCAGAACCCCAATCTGGCCGCTTGGAATAGCGAAGGGCCGGTCTGGGGCGCGCCCAACGGCTGTGTCGTCGGCATCCGCTTCAACACTCAGAAGGAGCCCTTCGACGACGTAGCGCTGCGTCAGGCCATCAACGCCGCGATCGACCGCGACCAGATCATCAACCTCGCCTACGAGGGATCCGTCCAAAAGGCCGTGCTGCCGTTCTCGTCCTATCAGGGTATGCTGGACTATGTAGATGCGATCGCAGACACCGTAGACCTGAGCCAGCTCGATGCGCGGAACCTAGACCGTGTGGCTGAACTGATGGCCGAGGCAGGGTACACCAGCACCGACGGCAAATGGACCAACGCAGACGGCTCGCCGCTGCAGATTGCCATCCAGGTCGGCCAGGGTGACCCGGTTGGCCCGGTGCTGGGCGAGCAGCTCGTTTCCGCTGGCTTCGATGCTATCGTCAATGTCCAGCAATCGACTGCGCAGACCGAAGCGCTAACAGCGGGCAATTTCGAACTCAGCGTGTACCCGCATTGCGGTAGCCTCTACGATCCCTGGCAGACTCTCGAGCATTTCCACTCCAAGTACGCAGCGCCGGAAGGCGAGGCAGCGACAAATCTTCGTGCTGTAACCCGCTATGCCAACCCGGAGCTCGATGCGCTTCTCGATCAAATGGAGTCATCGCAGCCGTCCCCGGACGACGCAGAGTATGTCGCCCTTGCAGAGCAGGCCACAGCCATCTTTGCCCGCGACCTGCCGGAGATCCCGCTGTTCGAGGAAATCCAGACTCAGCCGTTCAACACCACTTTCTGGACCGGCTACCCGTCCTCGAGCGATCCGTACGTCGCTCAGCCGCTGCCCTGGGAAGGCTTCGCGCTGGTAATCCATCGCCTGCAGCCAACCCAATAGTTCCTCCAGATGGGAGGCTTCGCAGCCTCCCATCGCAGCAG
This sequence comes from Devosia albogilva, assembly GCF_042685625.1. Taxonomy (NCBI): domain Bacteria; kingdom Pseudomonadati; phylum Pseudomonadota; class Alphaproteobacteria; order Hyphomicrobiales; family Devosiaceae; genus Devosia; species Devosia albogilva. The sequence continues at coordinate 1,032,571 of NZ_JBHUNP010000001.1, read as the reverse complement.
GCAGAGTTTTCGCCGTGGTCAAGATCAAGCAAATTCAGGCCTTCGCCATCCGCAGCGAGATGGTCGGGGCGCTCTACAAAGAGGGTTCGACCTCCTCCACGCCACCCCGACGCGACCCGTGGAACCGGAACGCACAGGTTGCAGGCCCCATGTCCGGCTATTCGCATCTCAAAGCCAGTCGATCGAGCTGGCGGCTCGATGGTTCCGTCGGCTGCCTTGTCACCGCGGAGGATGGTACGAGGGGCTTTGGCGTCAGCCGCCACGGCCAGGCCGTGATAGGCCTGATCAACGAGCACTTCGCACCGCTGCTCGAGGGGCAGGACGCCGTCGCCACGGAACGGGCTTGGGACATGATGACGCGCGCGTCCTCACCCTATGGCACTGCGGGCATTGCCTCCTATGCCATCAGTGCCGTCGATCTGGCCCTTTGGGACCTCAAGGGCAAAATCCTGCAGCGTCCTGTCTACGAACTGCTTGGCGGCCCGGCGAGGGAATCCATCTTTTGCTATGCCACCGGCAACGACACCGACTGGCACATGGAACTCGGGTTTGAGGCGACCAAGCTCGCCTGTCCCTTCGGAGCTTTCGACGGCCTTGTTGGGCTCGCGGGAAACGAGGAACTCGTCGCTCGGACCAGAGAGCTGGTGGGGGCAAACGTTGAACTCATGCTGGACTGCTGGCTGGCTCTGGATGTCGAGTACGCCGTTCGGCTCGGAGAGCGCCTTCGTCCCTACAACCTGCGCTGGATCGAAGACTGCCTGCTGCCCGAGCAGCTCGATGCTCATGCAAGCCTGCGCAACAGACTGCCGTGGTTGCCTCTGGCGACTGGCGAGCACTGGTACACCCCGGCAAATTTCCTCCACGCGGCTAGCCGGCAACTCGCCGATATCTTTCAGCCGGACATCTGCTGGGCCGGCGGATTGACGGGTTGTCTACGCATCAACCACATCGCAGAGGCCGCGGGCATCGAAGTCATCCTTCATGCCGGCATGAACACGCCCTATGGACAGCACCTCACCCACGCCAGCGCCAATATGCGGTGGGGCGAGTTCTTCCTCGGCTCTGCACCAGGTGTACCGCTCCGCGAGGCCGTGGTGTTTCCGGGCATGAGCGTTCCTGAAGCCGGACGGCTTATTCCCAACGACGAGCCAGGCTTTGGCCTGGGCCTCACCGAGGCCCGCCTCGAAGCCATGCGCGTGTAGGGAGCTTGCCCATGTACTTGCGCTACGCCACCCAGCGCTTTGGCTTGATGCTCGCCGTCATCGTTCTTGCCGTCTCAATCAACTTCCTGCTGCCCCGCCTCATGCCCGGTGATCCGATCGAGGCCCAGCTGAACCAACTGCTGGCGACAGGAAGCGGAGGTGGCGGCGACATTTCGGCGATGGTCGAGTCCTATCGGGCGCGCTTCGGCTTGGATCGCCCGCTTTGGGAGCAGTATCTCAACTACTGGGGCGCAACGTTGCGTCTTGACCTCGGCGTATCCCTGGCTGCCTATCCGGAACGGGTGATCGATGCGGTCCGCGCCGGACTGCCGTGGACAATTGGCCTTCTTGGTTTTGCGACTCTGGTAAGCTTCGCGCTCGGGACACTTCTCGGCGGCCTCATGGGTTGGCCCCGTTCCCCACGGTGGCTGCAGCCCTTCGGTTCGTCCGTCGTGCTTTTCTCATCGATCCCATACTTCCTCATCGGCATGGTGCTGCTCTACTTGTTTGCCATCGTGTGGCGCATTTTCCCCGCCGGTGGGGGGCTGCCTTTCGGGTTGCAGACGGGGTTCAACTGGGAAACCATCTCGGCCATTGCCATGCATGCCACGCTGCCGGCGGCATCAATCATCCTTGCTGAGATCGGCGCGTGGGCACTGGGCATGCGCGGCATGCTGGTGAGTGTGCTCGGCGAAGACTACATCGCGCTGGCAGACGCAAAGGGCCTCACGCCACGCCGCATCTTCTTCTGGTATGGCATGCGCAACGCGCTGCTGCCCCAACTGACCAAGCTGGCATTGGCCATGGGTCACATCGTTTCCGGTGCCATTCTGGTGGAGGTCATCTTCTCCTATCCCGGCATCGGCTTTCGCCTCTATCAGGCGATCCAGTCCAAGGACTACTTCGTGATTCAGGGCATCGTCCTCATTCTGTCGGTCTCCATCGCCGTCGCGATGTTCATCCTCGACCTCATCTATCCGCTCATCGATCCGCGGATCACGGCCAAGGAGAAGTGAGAATGGCATCGCCACTGTTCCGCTCCGCCGACCTCGTTCGTAACCGTCCGCTGTTTTTCGGCCTGGCTCTCCTCGGCACCATCTGTCTGCTTGCCGTCATCGGGCCGTTGGTGGTCGATCCGACCGGCGCACGGGTGGGCGCTACCATCCCGCGGCAGCCGCCCTCGGCCGAGCATTTGCTCGGCACTGATGGTCAAGGCCGCGACATGTTGACTGTGCTGATCCATGCGTTGCCCAATACGCTGAAGATCGGCTTCGCCGCCGGCCTCATCAGCCTGTCGGTCGGCGTAACCCTTGGCCTTCTCGCGGGGTTTATCGGCGGCATCATCGATACGACGATCCGCCTTGCCTCGGACGTCATGATGACCATTCCGGGGATTGCCATCCTGGTACTGGTTGCCGCCAATGTGCGTGAGATGACCGTCGAGCTGATGGCGATTATTGTTGCTGCCCTCTCGTGGATGGTGGCGACGCGCACCATACGGGCCCAAACGCTGTCATTGCGAGAGCGCGGCTATATTCAGGTCGCGCGGCTCAACGGCAGCACCGGGTTGAAGCTGGTGTTTGTAGAGGTACTGCCGAATCTGCTGCCCTTCATTGCCGCCAGCTTCGTCATCACCGTTTCCGGCGCGATGCTGGCTACCATCGGGCTGGAGGCCCTTGGGCTTGGACCTCAGAACGATTTGACGCTCGGCATGACCATCTACTGGGCGCAGTTCTATGGGGCCATCCTGCGCGGCATGTGGTGGTGGTGGGGACCGCCGATCCTTGTGATCTCAGCCATCTTCGTCGGACTCATGTTGATCGCGATGGGCCTCGACGCCTTTGTCAACAAGCGCCTGGGAGGCAATACGTGAGCCAACCGGTTCTGGATATCCGCAACCTCACGATCGAGTACCCGACCGCCAGGGGCAGTTTCGTCGCGGTAAAGAATGCGAGCTTTTCGGTCGGCGCGGGCGAGCGTTTCGGGCTGGTCGGAGAGTCGGGCTCTGGGAAGTCGACGACCATCCTGGCGCTGATGCGAATGCTGCGCGGAGGGTTTGTGTCGAACGGGCAGATGCTGCTCAACGGTCGTGACCTCGCGCAGGTGCCTGACCGGACCTATCGCGATCTACGCTTCGCGGAAATGTCGCTGGTACCCCAAGGAGCCATGAGCTCGCTCAACCCCGTTATTCGCATCGGCAGGCAGATAGACGACATCTTCGAAGACCACGGGGTCCGGCACAAACAGGGCGAACGCGTACGCATCATCGAGAACCTGTTGGCACGCGTCGGCTTGCCTGCCGATGTGCGCCATCGTTTTCCGCACGAGCTTTCCGGTGGCATGAAGCAACGGGTCTGCATCGCCATGTCCATCGCGCTGACGCCCAGCCTTATCCTGGCCGACGAACCTACTAGTGCTCTCGACGTCATGGTGCAAAAGCAGGTGCTGGCGACGCTAAGCAAGGTCCAGCGCGAGCTTAACGCCGCCATCATTCTGATCGGTCACGACATGGCGTTGATGGCGCATTTCGTCACCACACTGGGTGTGATGTATCGGGGCGAGATCGTGGAGATGGGTCCGGTGCGCGAGCTCTTCACCAACCCAAAGCACGACTACACCCGCATGCTGATCAACTCCTTGCCCTCGTTTGAACGCCGTGCCCGTGCGGCGGAAGTGAGCTCGGCATGAGCAAGCTCCTCGAGGTCAGGTCAGCGAGCGTCGTGTTCGACACAGGTGGGGGCTCCAGCAAGCGCGCGCTAGACGACATTTCGCTGGAAATCGGTGGCCCGACACCTTCTATCACGGCCGTGGTCGGCGAAAGCGGCAGTGGCAAGAGCACGTTGATCCGGCTCCTGCTTGGTTTCCAGCACCCCACTGACGGAGAGGTCTCCTACAACGGGCAGAATGTTGCTACGTTGTCTTCGAGCGCGGCGCGGACCTTTCGGAGGGAAGTGCAGGCGATCTTCCAAGATCCGTTCGACGCCTTCAATCCATTCTACAAGATCGACCATCCCCTAGTAACTCCGCTCAAGGCTTTCGGTCTCGTAGCATCACGGGACGAGGCCTATGAACGGATCGAACGAACGCTTCGCAGCGTCGGCCTCGACCCGGCCAATACACTCGGCAAGTACCCGCATCAGCTCTCCGGTGGGCAAAGGCAGCGCGTAATGATCGCGCGGTCGCTGCTGCTCGACCCACAGATAGTTCTCGCCGACGAACCGGTCTCGATGGTGGACGCCTCATTGCGTGCGACAATCCTCGACATCCTTTATGGCCTCAAACAGGAATTGGGTATTTCGCTGGTTTATGTCACCCACGATCTGACCACGGCCTACCAGGTGGCCGACACTATTGTCGTGCTGCACGGCGGGCACATCATGGAGGTCGGGCCGTCTGAGAAAGTGATCCATGATCCGCGGCACGCCTATACCCGCGCCTTGATCGAAGCGGTGCCTTCACCCGATCCTGACAAGCCCTGGAATCTAGAGGAAGAGCCTCCTTCGCCCGATGCCTTTCTTTCGGCTGGGGCAGACCTTGCGCTTTATGCCACCGAACCTGACCGCGCCATTGCTGCTCCGAGGAGGTCTTCCGAACCGGCAGTGACTGCCGCCAGCATCCAACGCGCTGTTATGGCTCAGAAGGCACAGCAATGATCCTCGACTGCCATTGCCACGTCTGGGAGCGGTGGCCCTATCAGCCGCTGGTTCCGGATGCTGCAACGCGTGCAGCCCCCGAACAGCTGTTGTTCGAAATGGATCAGTCGGGCGTCGAGACGGCGGTGCTAATCGCTGCCGCGATCGGCGGTAATCCCAGGAACGCGGACTTTGCCTTTGCCGCCGCACAGCGGTATCCCGGCCGCTTCGTTGTCTTTCCGGACCTTGAGTGTTTCTGGTCGCCCGACTACGGCGAAGCGGGTGCGTCCGGCCGTCTTCAGCAGGCGCTCGAGCGGTGGGACTTCGCTGGGTTCACGGTTTATCTAGCCGAAGATGAAGACGGCTCCCGCCTTACTGCACCGGACGGACTAGCGTTCTTCACGCTGGCGGCCGAGCGTCGTCTCATTGTCAGCCTTTCTGCTTGGCCGCATCAGCTTGCTGCCGTGGTCGACCTGGCTCAGCGCTTACCTACGCTCGTGCTGCTGCTGCACCACTTTGCCTTTTTTGGCCCTCGCAGCGGTACCGGCCCGGACCTCCGTGCCGCCCTCGCGTCCGCATCGGCCTGCGGCAACATCCACGTCAAATATTCGGGGATGGGCAATGTGGCAGCGCCGGAACACGACTATCCCTATGCCTCCTTGGGCTGGCTGCCGCTCGAAATGGCCAGAGCCTTCGGGTCGAGCCGCATGCTGTGGGGTTCGGACTGGCCGGTGTCGCAACGATATATGACTTACCGGCAGAGCCTGATGCTGCTGAAGCGGCATGGGCCTTTTTCAGACGCGGAGTGCATGGCGGTCGGGGGGAACAACATGATGCAGCTGCTGACTGACGCAGCGCAAGGGAGATTTGCATGAACCAGATCGATCTGAATGGAAAAATTGCCGTCGTCACCGGTGGTGCACAAGGCATCGGCCTTGCGGTCGCCCGCCGGCTAATCGCGTCCGGGGCTACCGTGAGCCTGTGGGACATGAACGCGGAACTGCTCGACAGCGCGGTCGAGAGCCTCGGTGCAGGTGCTTCCGCTATTCCCGTCAACATCACCGACTACGCTGCAGTGGCTGCAGCGACCGCGGCCGTTGAGGGCACCCTTGGGAGTCTCGATATCCTTGTGCATTCAGCGGGCATAGCCGGCAAGAACGCACCCATGGACGAATACGATCTCGATGAGTGGCGGCGGGTGATCGATATCGATCTGACCGGTGCGTTCCACGTCAACCGGGCGGTGCTGCCGGGCATGAAGGCGCGCAATTACGGGCGTATCGTCAATATCGCCTCAATCGCCGGCAAGGAGGGTAACCCGAACGCCGCCGCCTATGCAGCCGCCAAGGCGGGCGTCATCGGCATGACCAAGGCCGTGGGCAAGGAATGCGCCGCCTACGACATCGCCATCAACGCCGTCACCCCGGCCACCGCGAAGACCCGCATCCTCGATGAGCTCAAGCCCGAATTCATCGACTACATGCTAAGTCGCATTCCGCGCGGGCGCTTCCTCGAGGTGGAGGAAGCCGCGAGCATGATCGCCTGGCTGGTGAGCCAAGAGAACAGTTTCACCACCGCATCCGTCTTCGACCTATCAGGTGGTCGTGCGACGTACTAGCGGGATGGTTGCTGCCACAAGCGACCAAGCAGCGCGTCAAGGATCTTTAGGGCCACGCGGCAGAACCCAAATGACCCGGCGGCATGTCGGTGGAGGGCTGGTTGAGCGGAACCTAGGAACAGAGGCAGCCGGCAGCTTTGCAGGTGGTACTGCCTGAAAGCGGACAGTCGGCAAACGGCCCCATTGCAGCTGGCGAGACCTGCTTACCGAGTGGCTCCGTTGGGACCGGTAGCCACCGGTCAGAAACGCGCCCCCTGACGTAGAAAGCCACCGCTAGGGGAGGCGAAGTGCTGAACCCTGATTGGCCAAGCTCGGATCTAGACCGCGATCGTTCCGTCCGGATCCGGGAGTTACCAAAGCGTAAACCTTAATCGGCTATTAACCTGCTGCTGCGAAAATGACGCCAATGGAGTCAGTCATGCTTGCAAAACACTGCCTAATCATCGGACTCTTTTTCGCTCTGTCAGCCAGCTCTGGCCTTGCTGATGAATTTCCCGACCGGCTTGCTACAGCCGCCTTGGTCGAAAGAGACCCCGCCGGCGTCTACAAGCTGGAGTGGCAGCGAAGACTGCTCGCAATACAGCACGCCTTTGCGGAGGAGCTAATCAGGGGAGTTGGCATCGACCACACTGCAACTGGATCTATCACTCCGACAGATTTAGCACGTCCACTGCAGTAAAGGTCATCCAGCGCTTAACGCCGGACGTAACGGCGTTTGCGGAACGTGACTGGCCAATCTCACCCTTAAGCCAGCATTGTTTCGGTCCACTCGCAAACGAGAATGCCACGCACTGGTCGTGGTCCACGCAGGCCATTCTACACTCTCCAGGCGTGTCGATGCCGGGCCAAGGTGAAGTGCTGAGATCACCTCCAACATAGTCAGTCCGCGGCGACACATCCACGGTGGGATCGATGACGCCAATGCGGAAAGTCGGCGCTTGTGAAATGTTCGGGGGGAGGAATACGCCTGAAAGGGCTTCCGCATAACCTTCGAGCCGATCGGTGCCGCTCTTAAGGAAGCAGTTCGGGCCGCGTGTAAGGGCAGGGTTAGCGTTGAAAGTAAAGGCCAGACATTGCTTGTCACTTAGGCAAGCGGCAGCACAAGCTACGACGTCGGCTTCACGTTCAGACGAGATGTCCTGGCCGTAGAAGTCCAGCCCCTCATACAACGCCAAGCGCAAACCGAAGTCCTCCGGCGTCGTACTGGTCGCCGGCGGCACCACCGGGTCGGGAGACCTCGGCTCGACCAATTCAGTCAAGGCTGTGTAGTTCGTCTTACCTAGCGCCTTGCCTCCCCGGTTGATGGCGAGGTTATCGAGCTCCGCTTGGGTGAAGACGTACATCTCTTCGCTAGGAGTTCTGAACATTCGGGTGAATACCTCGGTGGGGGTATCGAACCGGGTGAGCACTTCGAGAATGTCGGACACCGACGACTGCACCCCCGATGGGTCAGGCGTTTCTGACCACATCTGATGCACGCCAAGCTCACCCTCCGCCAAGCGTTCCTTGCCAGCGAAGAAGATGAATGCGCACGCAGAGTAGCATCGCGCACCTTCTGGGATGACAGTGCTCAAGCCTTTGGTATGGATGTCGTCTGCAATGAGCAGGGCACTGGCGACCAGGCCGCCATCGCTCGAGAGTACAACCACCTTTGCATCGGGTCGCAACGCCAAAGCGCGCCGAAATTCCAGAGGCGTACCAACCCCGATCTCACCATCAAGTAGGATCGCCGACTGGCTTTGGTCGGACACGATAAATGCGCCAATACGCTCATCGGCAACTGCCGGCAAAACGGAGGCCGCAATGAACAGCAGCAAGAAAAGCAGTACGCGCATGTTGTCCCTCAACGCCGGGATTGAAGCAGTTGGCGGGCAAACCTGCAATCACTGAGGACGCTCAAAGGCACGCACCATCATCGGGACCCCGGGGAACGTGAGCCGTCAGATCGGCCACACCGGCGCCTCGTCCCTCAGGCAAGATCTAAGTGGGCATCTGCTGGAGCGAAGGCAGAACGTCAGCTTCTTAACACGTGTTGCATAAACCCGCCGGTCCGCTATTGGCCCCCTTGCGGCAGTAACGATGAAAGCTGGAGCCAGCTAGAATAAGGCGCAATCAGAATGAGGCCTCGATGTAGGTCGCCTTCAGATAGAAGTCCTTGGGGCGGGTGATATGGCGGACAATAACCGAGCCGAGCTGCTCACCGTTTCCCTTGGCGATCGCATCGATCATTTCGAAGTGCTCGGAGATGGCGATTTCGCGCAACTCGTCACTGGGGAAAGCGCGGGTTCGGATGGGGTGGGTGGCGAAGGTGTAGTGCAGGATCGCGCTCGCCAGCTGCTGGTTGCCGGCCGCCCGGTATAGCACCTCGTGGAAGGTGTTGTTCAGCGAGAACACCTCGGCAAAGTGTTGAGCGCGTGAGGCGTCGCGGTGACGGGAGGCGATATCGGTCAGCTCCTCCACCAGGGCGAGATCGGCCGGCTTGTTAAAGCGCGACGCAGCCTGTCGCTCGAGGCACTCGCGGATTTCGTAGAGCTCCTCGATCTCCCGGATCGAGTAGTCACGGACCTGCACGCCCTTGTTGGGCTGGCGGATGACCAGGCCCATCCGCTCGAGTTCGTCGAAGGCGCGGCGCACCGCATGGCGGGTCGCGTCGGTGCGGGCGATGATTTCGTCTTCGACCAGTCGCTCCCGCGGGCGCAGTTGCCCAGCAATGATCTGGCGCTGCAGGTCACGGTATACCGCATCCCAGCTTTTCGTCTGCACTTGCAATGGCTTGGCGGCTGGCACTACGTGGGACTCTCCACTGATTTGCACAGGCACAGGATAGCGGCAACGCGCCCATCACACAATCATCGTTGACATTATCGATAATCTTGCCGATGAATGAGGTGATCAAGGAGGATCGTCGTGTTTCGCATTGGCAGTGGTGCTGGTTTTTCAGGCGACCGTGTCGACGCCCCGCAATCGGTGGTGGCCGCGATCGCTGCTGCCGGAGAGGGTGGCGCCCTCATTTTTGAAACGCTCGGCGAGCGTACCCTTGCTCTTGGCCACATCGCCAAGCGCCAGGACTCTGCGCGCGGCTATGAGCCTTTGCTTGAAGATCTGCTGGAGCCGGTCCTTGCAGATTGCGTGAAGGCAGGGATTACAATCGTCGGCAATTTCGGCCAGGCGAACCCACAGGCGGCCGCAGCAGCAATTCAGTCCGTTGCGGACCGCCTTGGCCTCGGCGCGCTGAAGATCGCAGTGGTGACGGGCGATGACCTTGTCGGCCAGCTCGACCTGGGTGTTGCCGAGCGCTGGGACGGCGATGGCCGGCTGCCGGACATCGAGGGCGAAGTCATCGCCATCAATGCCTATGTCGGTGCGGCTCCAATCGCCGAGGCCATCATGGCCGGCGCGCAGGTGGTGGTCACCGGCCGCGTGGCGGATCCTGCCTTGGCCCTGGGGCCGCTGGTCGCGCATTTCGGTTGGTCCTGGGACGATCTTGACCTGATCGCCGCCGGCACGCTGGTGGGGCATCTGCTGGAATGCGGGTCCCAGGTTTCCGGCGGCTTCTTCGCCGACCCCGGATTCAAGGACGTCCCAAACCCGGCCAACATCGGCTTTCCCATTGCCGAGGTCTCCGCCGACGGCAGCTTCGTCGTCACCAAGGCGGAAGGGACCGGCGGGCTGGTCGACCTGCGCACCGTGAAGGAGCAGTTGCTCTACGAGATCCATGATCCGGCCGCATATCTCACCCCCGATGTGACGCTGGACATAACCGGCGTCGAACTGGAGCAGGTGGGCGCCAATCGGGTCCGCGTCACCGGCGCTCGCGGCCGAGCCGCTCCGCCGCAACTCAAGGCGACCGTCAGCTATTTTGGCGATTGGCTGGGGGAAGCCGAGATCTCCTATGCCGGGGCCAACGCACTGGCACGTGCACGGCTGGCCATCACCACCATCAACGAGCGCATAATGCGCCGGGCACTGCCGGTGCGGCACCGCGCCGACATCGTGGGCACGGTCAGTGCGTTCGATTCCGACAATGGCAACCTCTTGCTCGACTACTCGGACGCCGGTGCCGGCGACTACCGCGTCCGTTTTGCCTTCGGGGCATCCTCGCAGCGCGACGTGGAGCGTGCCGTACAAGAGGTCAATGCCCTCTACTGCTGTGGTCCCGCCGGTGGCGGAGGCGTGCGCGTCAGCGTTCGCCCGCGGGTGCGCACCCTGTCCTATCTCGTGCCGCGCGAAATCGTGGCCTCCAGCTTCCACTTTGCCGGCTCCGCGCAATGAAGGGCGCTGTTCGTACCATGAAGCTTCACGCACTGGCTCATGGCCGCTCGGGCGACAAGGGCAATCGGCTCAACGTCAATGTCATCGCCTATGACCAGCGGCACTGGCCGGTGCTGCTGGAGCAGGTGACCGCGGAGAGGGTGGCGGCGCTCTTTGCCCATCGTGGTGTCACGCAGGTGCAGCGCTACGAACTGCCCAATCTCGGCGCGCTCAACTTCGTCATCGAGGACGCGCTCGAAGGGGGCGTCAACTCCAGCCTTGCCGCCGACACACACGGCAAGTGCCTCAGCTACCTGGTGCTGGACCTCGACGTCCAAGTGCCGGTCGACCCGGGTCACGGCCTTGTGCCCAAACCTGCATTGCAAACTGTCCCCTAAAGGACCAAGGGAGGAACATATGACCAAATTGAAGACCTTGCAGCGCATGCTGCTGGCCGGTGCTTCGCTGGCCATCGTGGCCGCGCAGCCGGCCCTGGCCCAGGAGTTCGAGCGCGGTGGTACGCTGCGCATCGGCATCTCGCAGATGGCACCGTCGCCGGACCCGGTGGTGACAACCTTCGGCGTCAACTGGCTCACCGCCTCGATCGCCTGCGAAGGGCTGTTCGCCACCGACGAAACCTGGACGCCGCAGCCAATGCTCGCGGAGAGCTTCGAATACAGCGACGACGGCAAGACGCTCACCGTGACGCTGCGCGAGGGGCTCAAGTTCCAGAGCGGCGCCGACCTGACCTCGGCCGACGTGGTCGCTTCGCTGGAGCGCTTCCGGGAGTCCGCCGGCATCGGCGCTTCCTTCAAGGGCGTGACCGAGTCGATCGAAGCGGTCGACGAACGCACCGTCCGGTTCAACCTCACCACGCCCACGCCGATCGTCCCCGGCATCCTCGCCGGCCAGCAGGCCATCATCCTGTCGCCGGCCTCGCTTGAGGGCGCGAGCCCGACCGAGGCCGCCCGTTCGCTCGACTGCACCGGCCCCTACACGATCTCGAGCTACATGCCAGACCAGGGCGCCACGCTCACCCGTTGGGAAGAGTACCAGAGCCGCTCCGAACCCTCCTCGGCCGCGGCCGGCACCAAGCATGCCTATGCCGACACCATCCAGCTCCGCCTGATGCCGGAGGCCTCGGTCCGCCGCGACTCGCTGATCACCGGCGAGATCGACATCGCCATGGAACTTCCCACCGACTTCTACGACGCGCTGCAGAACGACCCGAACACCGAAGCGGTTGTGGTGCCGAACAACCAGTCGCTGGCCGTGGTGCTCAACACCAAGGACGGGCCGATGGCCGACGTGAATCTGCGTCGCGCCTTCTTCTACGCTCTCGAAATGGAACCCATCATGCTCGCGTCGGTGGGCAATCCCGAGTTCTACACCCTCGACCCGAGCTGGATCCCAGATCCCAACTCGTTCTGGTACACCACCGCCGGTGTGCCCGAAGGCTTCGGCTCGCCGAACCCTGAAAAGGTCGAGGAATACCTCGCCGCCTCCAACTACAACGGCGAGCCGATCCGCTGGCTGGTGGCCTCCGAGCAATATCAGAAGCACTATCTGCCGGCGATCACCGCCTCCCAACAGCTCGAAGAATACGGCATCAACGTCGAGATCGTGGAGTCGCCGATGGCGAACTACATCCAGGCGCGCGCCGACTCCGCCCAGATGGACGCGTTCTCGAGCTTCCTGCCGACCTATGTCGATCCGACGTCGATCGCCTACCTCAATGCCACCTATCCCGGGTTCTGGACCGACCCGACCAAGATGGAGCTGATGGAAAAGCTCGCCTCGACCATCGATCCGGACGAGCGCAAGGCCATCTTCGAGGAAGTCCACGCTCTCGCTTACGACCAGTTCCCGTGGGTGAAGTACGGCACCGAAGCCAACATGTACGGTATCCGTGCCGGCGTCGGTAACCCGGCACGCGTCCCGGCACGTGGCTACGACTACTACAACGTCGCACCCCCGGCAGCGAACTGAGCATGAGCAACACTCAGGCGATATCTCCCGACCGCCTGGCCGGTGGTGACGAAGAAGTCTTCGTCACCACCAACAAGTCAGTCTGGCAGCGGCTTACCGCCAATCCCACCGCGATGGTGTCCCTCACCATCCTTCTGGTTATCTCGCTCAGCGCGATCCTGGCGCCCCTGCTGGCGCCGGGTAACCCGCTGAAGGTGAGCCCTGCCGACCGATTCATACCCCCTGGCGCCGAACACTTCTTTGGCACGGACAATCTCGGACGCGACATGTTCAAGATGGTCCTGCACGGCGGTCGCACCTCCTTGCTCGTCGGCCTTGTGGTCACGGTCATCTCGATGTCTGTCGCCGTGGTGCTGGGCGCTATCTCCGGCTTCTACCGTCAGGTCGACGTGGTGCTGATGCGGCTGGTGGATGGCCTGATGGCTTTCCCCGGCATCGTTTTGGCTACCGCTGCCGCCGGCATCATGGGCCCCTCCATGGGTACCGTGATCACGTCGCTTTCGATCGTGCTGATCGCTCCGTCCCTGCGCGTGGTGCGCGGGCAGGTGCTCGTGGTCCGTGAGTTGCAGATGATCGAGGCCGCACGCTCGGTCGGGGTGCCGACGCTGCGCCTGTTCACGCGCTACATCCTTCCTGCGGTCAGCTCGCCCATTCTGGTGCAGGCGTCCTTCATCTTCTCCGCTGCGGTGCTCGGTGAAGCCGGTCTCAGCTTTATCGGCGTCGGCATCGGTCCCAAGGAACTGAGCTGGGGCAATGCGCTCACCGAAGCGCGCAACTACATCGCCCAGGCGCCGTGGATCGTGTTGTTCCCTGGCCTGGCGCTGATGTTCACCATCCTTGCGCTCAACCTTCTGGGCGACAGTCTGCGCGACATTCTCGATCCGCGCCTGGCACGGAGGCGCTGACATGCTGCGCTATCTCGGCAAACGCTTTCTTCTGATCCTGCCTACGATCTTCGTGCCGCTGATCCTCGTCTTCTTGTTGCTGCGCCTTTCGCCTGGTGACCCGGCGGGCATGATGCTCGGCGACCAGGCGACGCCCGAGCAGATTGCTGCGCTCCGCACCCAGCTTGGGCTCGACCAGCCCATCTGGGTCCAGTTCTTCCTCTGGCTCAAGGGCATCCTGACGCTCGATCTCGGCAACTCGATCTTCTTCCGTGAGCCGGTGATGCAGATCATCCCGCGCTATGCCAGCGTCACCATTCTGCTCACCCTCGTGGCGCTGACGCTCGCCATAGCAATCGGCATCACCCTCGGCCTCATCTCGGCGATGAACCGCAACAAGCCGATCGACAGGGGGGTGGTGACCACTGCTGTTCTTGGAATCTCGCTGCCCGAGTTCTGGTTTGCGCTTCTGCTGATCTTCATCTTCGCGGTGACCCTGCGCTGGTTACCCGTCGCCGGGTACAACCCTCCCGAGGCCGGCATTATTGCCTTCGGCGCCACCATCTTCCTGCCCGCGCTCGCCCTGGGCGTCCGCCAATCGGCATTGATGACGCGCATGATGCGCTCCTCCATGCTCGACGTGCTCAACGAGCCCTACATCACCACTGCGCGCGCTCAGGGGCTGCCGGAGAAGACCGTAATCGGCCGCTATGCCATGCGCACGGCCGCGATGCCAGTGGTCACCGTCGCCGGGCTGGCCGCCGGATACATGCTGGGCGGGGCTGTAGCCATCGAGATCATCTTCGCCCTGCCGGGGCTGGGCCGCATGCTCGTTGAGGCCGTCGGCAGGCGCGACTATCCGCTGGTGGAAGGCGGCGTGCTCACCATTTCGCTGGTGCTGGCGGTGCTGAACCTGCTCATCGACCTCATCTACGCGCTCCTCGATCCCCGGATACGCTACCAATGACAGCGCAGATCGCTCCCATGCCCGAGGAACGGGTTTCGCTGCTCGCCGAGGCGCCCACCATTCTCGAGGTGGACAAGCTCAGCCTGTCGTTCCGCAATGCCGATGGCCTGCTGCCGATCGTGACCGACATCTCCTTCTCCATCCGGGCGGGTGAGGCGGTTGCGCTGGTGGGGGAGAGCGGCTGCGGCAAGTCCATCACCGCCAGCGCCATCATGGGCATCGCGCCCGACAATGCCGAGATCGGTGGCACGATCACCCTGAACGGCAACGTCATCTCGGGCCTGTCACCCAGGGAGCGCCGCCGGCTGTGCGGGCGGCACATGGGCTTCATCTTCCAGGAGCCCATGACGGCACTGCACCCCACGCTCAGCATCGGGCGGCAGATGACCGATACGCTCAGGCATAATCTGGGGATCGGGCAGCGGGAGGCCACCGACCGCGCCGCGGAACTTCTCGACCGTGTGGGCATTCCGCGCGCTCGGGACATTCTCAATGGCTATGTGCACGAGCTGTCCGGCGGCATGCGGCAACGCGTGATGATCGCTCTGGCCATTTCCTGCGGTCCGTCGCTGATCATTGCCGACGAGCCGACCACCGCGCTCGATGTGACCATCCAGGCCCAGGTGCTGGACCTTCTCGAGGACATGCGCCGCGAGCTCAACCTGGCCATGCTGTTCATCACCCACGACCTCGAAGTGGTGGGTGACTTCTGCGATCGCGCCGTCGTCATGTATGCGGGCGACGTGGTGGAGCGTGGCCTCAGTGCAGACGTGGTGCAGAGCCCGGCCCATCCCTATGCCCGCGGACTCATCGATGCCGTGCCCTCCCATGATGACGGCCGCACGCGGCTGACTCCCATCCTCGGCACGGTTCCTCCCGTGGGGCAGTGGCCACAAGGTTGCCGCTTCGCCCCGCGCTGCCCGCGCGCCGACGGCAAGTGTCAGACAAGGCCGCCGCTGGAGACCGTCCGCAATACCGATGTCCGCTGCTGGTACCCGCTGGAGGCAAGCGCATGAGCACCGAGCCGATGCTGACCGTTGCCGGGCTGTCCAAGTCGTTCAAGGCCGTCAAGGCGGTGCGCGACGTCAGCTTCTCCATTCCGCGCGGGAAGACATTCGGACTTGTTGGCGAGTCGGGCTCCGGCAAGTCGACCACGGCCCGCCTTGTGCTTCGTCTGGTGGAGCCCACGGCAGGCACGATCACCTTCCGCGGACGTGACCTGGCATCGCTGTCCGCCGGTGACCTCCGCGCCGAGCGGCGACACATGCAGATGATCTTCCAGGATCCGTTCGGGTCGCTGAACCCCCGCATGAGTGTGCGCGATACGCTGGTCGAGCCGCAACTTGTGCATGGCATCGGCACGCCCGCCGAACAGTTGCGCACCGCCGAGCGGCTGTTGGGTGAGGTCAGCCTGCCACGCGCCGCACTTGATCGCTTCCCCCATGAATTCTCGGGTGGTCAGCGGCAACGCATCGCCATCGCCCGCGCCCTCGCCACCAATCCCGAACTCATCGTCGCTGACGAGCCGGTAAGCGCCCTCGACGTTTCTGTCCAGGCGCAGGTTCTCAACCTGATGCGGGACCTGCAGGACCGCCACAACACGACCATGCTCTTCATCTCGCACGACCTGCGGGTTGTTCAGTTCATGTGCGACGAGATCGGCGTGATGTATCTCGGCGAAATCGTTGAACAGGGTCCGCGCGAACGCATCTATGGGGCACCGGCGCACCCTTACACCCAGGCTCTGCTGGCCTCCGCGCCCGGCAAGGGTGGTGGCCGTCGGGCGCGTCTGCAGGGTGAAATCCCCAGCGCGCATGCCGTCCCATCAGGTTGTGCCTTCCGCACCCGTTGCCCTTATGCCTTTGACCGCTGCGTCAGCGAAAAGCCGGCCATGCGCGACGTGGGAGGGGGGCAGAAGGGGGCGTGCCACCTGCTGGACAGGGCGGCGGTCGCAGCATGACGTGCACCGTGGACGCGCTGAGTGGCGATGCCACCTATCGTGGATTGCGCGACGGCAGGGGAGATCGCTTCCTCGGCATCCGCTATGCCGAACCACCGGTTGGTCGCCTCCGGTTCAAACCACCCCAGCCTCATGAAAACCGGGGCCTCGTCGACGCCACGCATTTCGGCCTCGCGCCGGCGCAGGTCAGACGCCCCATGCCCGGCTGGGCGCCTCGTGGTGACGGTTACCAGACGGGCGAGGATTGCCTGAACCTCAACGTCTATACGCCTGCAGCGGATGACAAGCGCCGTCCCGTGATCGTCCATGCTTTCGGCGGGGGCTTCCAGACCGGCGCCGCACACGGCACGTTCCACATGGACGCCGAATTCGCCAGGGCAGCGGACGTAGTGCTGGTCCGTCCCAACATGCGGGTAGGGGCTCTGGGCTTTCTGGCGCTGGGTGGCGTCTTCGGCCCGGAGCGCGCTGCAGCAAACCGTGGCCTGCTCGACTTCATCGCTGCGCTGCGGTGGGTGCACGACAATATCGCGGCGTTCGGGGGAGATCCCGACAACGTAACGCTTGCGGGAATGTCGTCCGGCTCATTCACCATCGCCGCCCTTTTTGGCGTCGATGGCGTCTCGCAGCTCTTCCGGCGCGCCTGGCTGATGAGTGGGCCGGCAAGCCGGATCATTGCCCCTGAGGCGGCAGCCGCTGTGACCGCGGATTTCCTCTCCAGGGCCGCTGTGGCGCCAGGCGACGTGGCCGCCCTCGAGGCGTTGCCGGTCGAGACCATCCTGTCGCTGCAGGAACAGGTTCTAGCCACCCATCTGGGCGAGCGAAACGCGCCGGGTGGCCGAACCTTTGGCATCGTCCATGACGGCACCAGCCTACAGCGCCACCCGCTGGACGGTCTGGCATCAGGCAGCTTCCAGCACCACCAGATCGTTGCCGGTTGGACCCGCGATGAGGCGCGGATGTGGTACGCCTTTGGCGCCATGCCGGAAGTGAGCAGTCGCGCCGAATTGCTGGCCTCGATCGGCCGCTTCCGTCCCGCTGACGCCGAAGCCGTGCTGGCGGCACTGGAAGCGGAACGACCCCGCCTGAGCCTCACGCAGTACGAGGAAGTATTCCTGTCCCGAGCCGTTTACCGGGAGCCCGCCATCCGGACCCTCCAAGCGCATGCTGCAGCCGGTGGCGCGGGTTACGGCTACGAGTTCGCCTGGGTACCGTCTTTCGAGGCCGGCCGGCTCGGCGCGGCCCACGGGTTCGACGAACCTTTCGTGTTCGGCAGCCTCGACAACATGCCGCTGGCGGCAGGTGATCTCCAGGCGCGGGAGCTCAGCCAACGCATGATGGGACAGTTGGTCGCTTTCGCCAGAAACGGTTCCGTTGATTGGCCCGCCTTCGTCGGATCAGAGGACGCGATCCAGCGCTGGACCTGATCCGGATCGGTCGGACGCTGCGGCCAAAGGGCCAATTGCCGTTTATCAAACAGCACCTACCACTGGCGGTACTTGCCTTGTGGTCTCCAACCGGAGTGCATTCATGACCAGCACCATCGACGATCTGATCGACGCCATGACACTCGAGGAGCAGGTATCCCTGCTTTCCGGCGAGGACTTCTGGTCCCTGCCGGCTGTCGAGCGCCTGGGGACCGGCAAGTTGCGCGTCACCGATGGTCCCAATGGTGCGCGGGGCGGGGGCGGGCTTGTCGGCGGGGTCAAGGCCACGGCCTTCCCGGTGGGCATTAGCCTCGGTGCCACCTGGAATGTTGAGCTGCTGCACGAAGTCGGCGCCGCGCTGGCCGAAGACACCAAGTCGAAGAACGCCCACATGCTTCTGGCACCGACCGTGAACATCCAGCGCTCGGTCACCAATGGCCGCAACTTCGAATGCTATTCGGAGGACCCGATCCTCACTGCCGAACTGGCGGTGGCCTACATCGGGGGCCTGCAGGAAAACGGCATCGCCGCCACGATCAAGCACTTCGCCGGCAACGAGTCCGAGATCGAGCGGACCACGATGAGTTCGCAGATCGATGAGCGGTCGCTGCGCGAAGTCTACCTCATCCCCTTCGAGTGGGCGGTCAAGAAGGCCGGCACCAAAGGGGTGATGACTGCGTACAACAAGGTCAACGGAACCTATGCCTCCGAGCACAACTGGTTGCTCACCGAAGTGCTGCGCGGCGAGTGGGGTTTCGATGGCATCGTGATGTCCGACTGGTTCGGCTCCCATTCCACCGCGCCGACGGTCAATGCGGGGCTCGATCTCGAGATGCCAGGCCCGCCGCGCGATCGCGGCGAGAAGCTAGTGGCCGCCGTCGAGGCCGGAGAGGTCTCACGCGACACCATCCGTGGCCGTGTGCGGTCCATCCTGTCGGTGATGGAGTGGACCGGCGCCCTGAACGACCACCGTCCTTTCCAAGAGCGTGCCGAGGATCGTCCCGAGCACCGCCGGCTGATCCGCCGCGCGGGCGCTGAAGGCATGGTGCTGCTCAAGAACCAGAACATCCTGCCTCTCGCGCCGGGCCAGCGGGTCGCCGTTATCGGGCCAAACGCCAAGGCGGCACAGATCATGGGTGGCGGGTCCTCCCAGCTCAATCCGCACTACCGCGTTTCCCCCTGGCAGGGCCTGGTGGAGGCGCTGGGGGAAGAGGCGCTGAGCTACGCCCCGGGTTGCGGCAACAACCGGTTCGAACCGCTGCTGCAGGCGCCATTGACGGTGGAGTTCTTCGACAACCGCACCCTCGAGGGGCCGGTCGTCGCGACCGAGACGATCCAGGCGGCTGAGACTTTCTGGGTCGGGGCGGTTGCCGACGGCAAGATCCCGGCGACCTACTTCTCAGCCCGGCTGACCGGCCAGTTCACCCCCGAGCGGTCCGGCACCCACCGGGTCGGCATCGCCTCCGCCGGCCTCGCCCGGGTCTTCGTGAATGGCAGGCTGATCGCGGATGCCTGGACCAACTGGACCAAGGGGCGCACCTTTTTCGAAGAAGGTTGCGACGAAGTCGTCGGCGAGATCGAGCTTGAAGCCGGAAAGCCGGCCAACATCACCATCGACTTCGCCACCAAGGATCATTCGGTCTTGGGTCTGGCTGCGCTGCGCATGGGGATCGGCCTGCCACTCGGTGCCGACGACATCACCCACGCCGCCGCGATCGCCTCCGAAGCCGATGTCGCCCTGGTATTCATCGGCCGGAACGGCGAATGGGACACCGAGGGCAGCGACCTACCCGAAATCGCGCTGCCTGGTGACCAGAACGCGCTGGTTGCCGCTATCGCCGAGGCGAACCCCAAGACCGTAGTCGTGCTCCAGTCAGGTGGCCCGGTGGAGATGCCGTGGATCGACAGGGTCGCCGGCCTCGTGCAGGCCTGGTACCCCGGGCAGGAGGCGGGCAATGCCATCGCCGACGTGCTGACCGGCGCTGCCGAACCGGGCGGCCGGCTGCCGCAGACCTTTCCGGTTCGCTGGTCCGACAATCCGGCCTTCAGCCAGGACCCGCTGGTCTATCCCGGGCAGGACGGGCGGGTGGAGTATCGTGAGGGCCTGCTCGTCGGCTATCGCCATTACGACAACCATGGCATCGACCCGCTGTTCCCCTTCGGCTTCGGGCTCAGCTACACCAGCTTCGCGTACGACAACCTGACCATCGACCGGAGCCGGATCGCAGCCGCCGCCGTCAACGTGACCCTTGATGTCCGCAACACCGGCGACCGGGCGGGCTCGACAGTGGTCCAGCTCTACATCACTCCGGATAATCCGCCTCTGAAGCGGCCGCAGAAGGAGCTCAAGGCCTTTGCTAAGGTGGCGCTGGAGCCCGGTGAGAGCCGCCGCGCCAGCTTCGATCTCGACGCCCGGGCCTTCTCGTATTTCGATGTCGATGCGCAGCTATGGGTCGCTGCACCCGGTAACTACACCCTGACTGTCGCCACCGATGCGGTCACCCCGATCGCTTCGGAGCGGGTGACCCTGACCGAGCGGGTCGAACAGCGGCCGTAAGGCGGTTCACCTTAAGACAGTCGTTGTATGCCTAGTCGTGTTCGTTGTGGTGACGTCACCACGGCCGGCGACCGCTAAGGCTGTAACCGCTGCCGAAAGCCGCCGGTCCGCTGTCGGCCCCAAGTCCGCCTTAGCACTTCGTAACGGGGGGAGGGGCTGCAGGGAAGGTAGTGACCAGCCGTGCATAAGGCTCAGGCGTGTCAAACATGCGCGCCGCCAACAAGGATAGCCCCGGGCTGCCATGCGTCTGAAGCTGCTGCAAGCCGTATCGCCCAGTGGGTCTATGCTACCGCATTGCGGATGGACCCGCGCTGGATGATCGGCATGGGCAGGGTGGCCCCCGCGGTGACCTCCGGCCGAAGCAGCAACTCGACCGCAGCCCTGCCCATCTGCTCGTGCGGCAGGGCGATGGTCGTCAGGCCGGGCCTGAGATACGAGGCGATTTCGTCGTTGTCGAACGACACCAGCGCGACGTCGTCGGGGATCGCAAGGTCCGTCTCAGCCAGGGCCTGGTACGCGCCGAAGGCGAGACGGTCATTGAGGCAGAGCAGCGCACTTGGTCGCTTCGTGGCCAGCAGTTGGCGCGTGAGTTTGTACCCCTGATCGGGCTCCCAGTTCCAGCAGCTCAGCTCAGCGGCAAATGTGAGCCCCGCCTCATGCATGGCATCGCGGATGCCCGCGAGGCGCCGGGTAATCATCTCGGATCGGAACAGGCCCGCCTCGTCATCGGCGTTGTGCCCGAGCAGGACGATGTTACTATCGACCTCGGCCTCGGTCAGCAGCCGAACGGCGTCGCGCCCGCCCTGATATTCATCGGGCAGCACCGACAGGGGAAAGCGCGCGCTGGTGCCATTCAGCATGACCACCGGCGCGTTGATGGGCACATCGGGCACGAACACCTCGCGCGCCCGCATTGCGGCGAAGATCAGTCCGTCGACCTGGCGGTCGAGCGCCGCCTGCACCGCCTGGATCTCGCGCGCCGGCTCGCCGCCGGTCTCGAGCACGAGCATCACGTGCTTGGCCTCCTCGGCTGCGGCGAGGGCGCCACGGATGAGCCCGCTGGCGAAGCGGGTGGTGGCGACGTAGTCGGAGATGAAGGCGATGGAGCGCGATTTGTCCGTCCGCAGCGCGCGCGCCGCGACATTGGGGCGATAGCCGAGGCTGGCGGCGGCGGCGTGCACCTTGGCGTGCGCGTCCGCCGACAGGCGCGTATCGGGCTTGCCTGTGAGGATCATTGATGCGGCGGTGGTGGAAAGCCCCGCCAGCCGGGCGACATCAGCCAGGGTTACGCGCTTCTTCGGCAAGTGACCTCGCTCTCCCGCCCGCGCCTGGGGCAGTCCCTTTGGGATAGTCGGACCACTCCGTCTTGACAATGGCTCAGGCCCGTTGCACCGCTAAATGGTTTTAGCAGGGGCGGCGGATGGGCTTCAACCTTTCGGACCACTGGGTCTGGGATTTCTGGCTGGCCGATGACGGCGAGCAGTACCACCTGTTCTACCTGCACGCGCCGAAGTCGCTGGGCAATCCGGACCTGCGCCATCGCAACGCCCGCATCGGCCACGCGACCTCCTCGGATCTCGTCTCCTGGACCAATCACGGCCGCGCCTTCGAGGCCGGCGAGCCCGAGAGCTTTGATGGCAGTGCCACCTGGACCGGCAGCATCGTTCGCGACGAGGCGGGCCTGTGGCGGATGTTCTATACCGGCTCTCGCTTCCTTTCGCCGGTGACGGCCGCCAATGTCGAGACCATCGGCGTCGCCACGTCACCCGATCTGTTTACCTGGACCAAGCAGCCGGGTCCCCTCTGCGTCGCCGATCCCGCGCTTTACGAGACGTTGGGCACGTCCACCTGGCCGGAAGAAGCCTGGCGCGACCCCTGGGTCTTCCGCAATCGGGGCGACGATGTCTGGCACATGCTGATCACCGCCCGCTCCCGGACCGGTGCGGGGCCGGATCGCGGCGTGATGGGCTATGCCACCTCGCCCGATCTCGAGCAGTGGACCGTGCAGCCGGCGCTGAGTGCGCCCGGCGGCGGCTTTGCTCACCTGGAGGTGTTCCAGGTCGTCGAAATCGAGGGCCAGAGCCACCTCGTCTTCTGCTGCGATGCCGCCAAGCTCTGCGGCGCCCGTGCCGGGGGCATCGGGGGCGTGTGGAGCCTGCCGGTCGGGCCGATGCCGGGCAGGGTGGACTTCAGCCAGGCGCGCCTGCTGGTCGATGAGCGGCTCTATGCCGGTCGCATCGCCAAGGATCGCCAGGGCAGGGCGCACCTGCTCGCGTTCAACAATATGACGGCCGACGGTGAATTCCAAGGCGGCATCAGCGATCCGCTCCTCGTGCGGGTCGGGCAGGATGGGTATCTCGTCGTGGAGGCGCAGCGATGACCGTTTCCGTTGCGGGCGAAGTGAAGGCCGGCTTCGAGCCGGTGGCGCACGCTTTCGAACGCGCCTTTGATGGCCGGCCCGCCATGGGCGCCGCCCTCAACATAATGGTCGGGGGAGAGACGGTGGTCGATCTCTGGGCCGGCGTGGCCGATGCCCGGACCGGCCGGCCCTGGCTTCGGGATACCCCGTCCGTCATTTTCTCCTGCACCAAGGGTCTCGTCTCCATCCTGGCGGCGCGGTTGGTCCAGGAGGGGCGGCTCGACTATTCCGCTCCGGTGGCCCGGTACTGGCCGGAATTCGCCGCGGCCGGCAAGGATCGGGTAACGGTCGGTCAGGCTCTGGCCCACCAGGCGGGGCTGTCCGCGCCCCGCGCCGATCTCGTCGAGGACGATATCGTCGACTGGGACCGCGTGGTCGCAGCGCTGGCGGCGCAGGAGCCGCTGTGGCCGCTGGGGACCGGCTATGCCTATCATGCGCTGACCCATGGCTGGATCGCCGGCGAGATCATCCGCCGCGTCACCGGCAAGTCCGTGGGCAGTTACTTCCAGGAGCTGATCACCGCTCCCCTCGGCGCGGACGCCTGGATCGGGTTGCCGGAGGACATGGCGGAACGTGCCGCCCATCTGCAGGTCAGCCCGCCGCTTACCGCCTTGTGGGCCGAGGAAGCCGCCAAGCCGGCCCCGAACTGGCCGTACAAGGCCATGACCCTTGGCGATGCGCTGCCGGCGGACCTCGTCAGCGACGATAGCGGGTTCAACAAGCAGCGGATTCGCGCCGTGGAAATCCCAGGCGCCGGCGGCGTCGCCACCGCCGAGGCACTGGCCACGATCTGGTCGGCCACCGTCACCCCGACGCGCAGCGTCCGGCTGATCGATGACGCGGTGATTGCCGATGCCACCCGGCCCCAGAGCGAAGGGGCCACGGTCTTCGGGGGCGAACCGCCATATTCCCGCTGGGGCTATGGCTTCCAGCTCGATTCCGAAGCGCGCCGCTACCTTGGCGCTGCCAGTTTCGGACATGATGGCGCCGGTGGACAGGTCGGCTTCGCCGATCCCACCCGCCAGGTCGGTTTCGGCTTCGTCACCAACTGGATGATGGGGCCGGAAGACCAGCGCGCAACCGACATATTGTCGGCGCTGCGCTCGGTCCTCTAGCGTTCCGTGATGGGCACAAGGCCGTATTGACAGGTCCCAGCGCTCATGCGCTAAATCCATTTAGCAGAGGGTAACATCCACTGCATTTACCCCTGGAGGAGGTAGTCGTGAGAGAAAAGTCCCGCCACGCACTTCGTATTGCCGCGTTGTCCCTTTCCGTTGCCGCAACCGCCGGCACGGCACTCGCCGCCCCAAGCTGCGGCACCGATCCGGTCGTGCTCAATTCCTACTTCGAGACCGGCTTCCCGCTGCCGACGCGCCTGGCCGAAGAGTTCACCAGGCAGTTTCCCAATGTCACCTTCGACATCAAGGAAGACCAGTTCGCCAACATGATGGAGAACTCGCCGCGCATCCTGTCCGAGCCGAACGCGCCGGACCTGATCCGCCTACCCTCGCTGACCGACCTGGTAGCCAACAACCTGCTCAAGAACCTCGACGGCTATTTCGACGAGTTCGGCTGGGACAAGTTCCCCGCGGGCCAGCTGGTGCAGCTTCGTGTTGAGGACGGCGGCCGCCCCCGCGGCACCGGCTCGCTCTACGCCATGGGCCTCAACTACTCGATGACCGGGGTGTTCTATAACAAGGAATTGGCCGAGCAGATCGGTATGACCGAGCCGCCGAACTCCGTGGCCGAACTGGACGCGCTGATGGCCAAGGCCAAGGAAGCCGGCATCCAGCCGATCATGCAGTTCAACAAGGGCACCGGTGGCCTTGCCTTCCCGCTGCAGAACCTGATGGGCGCCTATGGCGCACCCGAGCCGATCAACGACTGGATCTTCCAGAAGGAAGGCGCAACCATCAACACCGAGGACAACCTCGAGGCCGCCGAACATCTCGAAGGCTGGATCAAGTCGGGCTACTTCCCGTCCGATGCCAACGCCATCGAGTACTTCCAGATGATGAGCCGGTTCATGGGCGGCGAAGGCCTGTTCATGTTCAACGGCGACTGGGAGTCGGGCAATTTCGACAGCAATGCTCCCGGCAAGTTCGGCTTCTTCATCATGCCGCCGCTGGAGGAGGGTGGTCGCCACGCCTCCATGTCTGCGCCGCTGACCTTCGGCATCGGCGCCAATGCCAACAATGCCGATTGCGCTGCCTTCTTCCTCGATTGGGTCGCCACCAATGAAGAAGCCCGCAAGATCAACGTTGCCGTGGGCGGCTCCAACCCCGGCGGTCCGGCAGATCTGCCGATCCCCCCTGTCGAACCCGGCTCGGTGACCGAAGCCTCGCTCGCTGCCGGTGCCGTTCTCGCACAGGACAACGGGGCGATGGACTTCATCGCCAATGCCACCGGCGCTATCTTTGCGGCCGGCTGGACACCCGAGCTCCAGAAGATGGTTGGCGGCCAGCAGGACGCTGCCGGTCTGCTGGAGACTGTCCAGCGCGAATACGAGACTCAGCTGTCGCGCTGAGGCTTCTCCCCTGCTGCGCGACAGCGCCTGAGTGATAGTGGACCGACACATGACCTCGACACCTGTCGCGCAGCGGCAAGACCAGCGGCTCTCCCCATCGCGGGGGAGCCGCAAGACCAGGCGGGGGGCCTGGCTGTTCGTCGCCCCGGCTTTCATCGCCTACGCGGCTTTCGTGCTCGTGCCGCTGGCGATGAGCCTTTACTATTCGTTCCTTCGCTGGGACGGCATCGGCGAAGCGCGCTTTCACGGCATCACCAACTACGTCACGGTGCTGACCGACCCCAAGCTGCTGCAGATCATCGGCAACGCTTTCCAGCTCGTCGCCTACTTCACCATCATCCCCGTGGCGCTCGGCCTTGCCGTGGCCTCGGTGATCCGCGGGCACATGGCCGGCCCCTTCGGCACCGCGACGCGTACCATCCTGTTTCTGCCGCAGGTCATTCCGCTGGTGGCAGCCGGTATCGCCTGGAGCTGGATGTTCGCCTCGACCGGTGTCGTCAACCAGGGCCTGCGCGCCATCGGCATGTCCGGCTGGGCGCGCGGCTGGCTTGGCGATTTCGTCTGGGCGCTGCCGGCTGTCGGCATCATCGGCGCCTGGGTGCTGCTCGGCCTCTGCACCATGCTGCTGGTCACCGGTATCACCAAGATCGACCCCAGCCTCTATGAGGCGGCCCGTCTCGACGGCGCCCGCCCGTGGCACGAGTTCCGCTACATCACCCTGCCGGGCCTACGGCAGGAGATCGCCGTCTGCGTCACCCTCACCGTGATCTCGGCCCTGGCAAGCTTCGACATCGTCTATATCGCCACCCAAGGTGGGCCGGGCATCACCACTACCGTGCCGGGGCTCGAGATCTATCGGCTCGCCTTTGCGCATCGGCAGGTGGGCCTCGCCTCGGCGCTCGCCATCGTCCTCATGGTGCTGGTGCTGATCTCCATCGCACCGATCCAGTGGTTCGCCCGGGAAAAGAAATGAAGACCACTGCTCCCAACGCCCTGCTGGCGCGGGGCCTGATCGTCATCCTGATGATCCTGACGCTGTTGCCGTTCGTGTCGATGCTGTCGGCGGCCCTGGCGCCGCAGGGTTCTTATCCCAACGGCCTGCAATGGCCGGCCGATCCGCAATGGGGCAATTTCGTCAAGGCCTTTGAAGTCGCCCGGATGGATCAGCTGCTGCTGTCGAGCGTGCTGATCGTGCTTGGCGTCGTCCCGGTGTCGGTGCTTATCGCCACCATGGCCGGTTATGGGTTGGCGAAGCTCACCACCAACCGCTATCGCTGGCTCTACCTCGTCTTCGTGTTCGGCCTGACGCTGCCCTTCGAAGCCGTCATCACCCCGCTCTATTACGAAGTGCGGGCTATGGGACTGCTCAACACGCGCTTCGCAATCATCCTGCCGCTGATCGGGCTCTACATGCCTTTTGGCGTCTACTGGATGCGGGCTCACTTTCTCAACGTACCCCATGACCTCACCGAGGCCGCCCAACTCGACGGCGCCACCCGTTGGAAGGAATTCTGGCTGGTGCAGGTGCCGCTCGCTCGGCCCGCGATCATGTCGCTGACAATCCTCCTGTTCCTGTGGACCTGGAACCAGTTCCTGCTGCCCGTGGTGTTGGTGCAGGACCCGATGCAGCGCACCATGGCCGGTGCCCTTGGCGCCTTCCAGGGCCAGTGGGGTACGGACATCCCGTTGCTTTGCGCGGGGGCACTGCTGATCCTCGCGCCCACCATCATTCTCTTCCTCATGTTCCAGCGCCAGTTCGTCGCCGCCCTGATGCAGGGCGCGGTGAAGGGCTAAAGGAGTTATGCCATGGCTGGCCTGACCATCCGTTCCGTCTGCAAGAACTACGGCGATGTCCCGGTCATCAAGGGCATCGACCTCGACATCGCGCACGGTGAATTCGTGGTCTTCGTCGGCCCCTCCGGCTGCGGGAAGTCGACCCTGCTGCGCATGATCGCGGGCCTCGAGGACATCACCGAAGGCACCATCGCCATTGGCGAGCGTGTCGTGAACGAAGTGGAGCCACGCGACCGCGGCGTCGCCATGGTGTTCCAGTCTTATGCGCTCTATCCGCACATGAGCGTTTACGACAATGTCGGCTTCGGGCTGAAGCTTGCCGGCACCCCCAAGGACACCCGCGATCGCAAGATCCGCGATGCTGCCCGTGTCCTGCAGATGGAGCACCTGCTCGACCGCAAGCCGGCCCAGCTTTCCGGAGGTCAGCGCCAACGCGTCGCCATCGGCCGTGCCATCGTCCGCGAGCCCGACGTCTTCCTGTTCGACGAGCCGCTCTCCAACCTTGATGCCACCCTTCGAGGTGACATGCGCATGGAACTGGCGCGCCTCCACAAGGATCTCGACGCCACCATGATCTATGTGACCCACGATCAGGTCGAGGCAATGACCCTCGCCGACAAGATCGTCGTCCTCGATGCCGGCGTGGTCCAGCAGGTCGGCTCGCCGCTGGAACTCTACAACAATCCAGCCAATCTGTTCGTCGCCGGCTTCATCGGCGCACCCACGATGAACCTCATCGAAGCCACGGTTACCGGTGTGGATGGCGGTGTCGCCCAGCTGGCGGCCGGCGGTGCGTCAGTGCCGGTTCAGCTTCGTCCAGAATCCGTTCAGATTGGCGATATGGTCACCCTCGGCATTCGCCCCCACGCGCTCGTGGCTGACCCCCAGGGCCCCCTCAGGGGCACTGTCCAGCTGGTCGAGCAGCTCGGCAACGAAACCGTCCTCCGCGTCCGGTTGACCGCAGGTCACGAACTCACCGCCGTTCTCCCCGGCCAGGCCACCCACACCACCGGCGCGCCCATCGCCCTGACCATCGACCCTGCCGCAGCCCATCTCTTCGGCAGGGACGGGCTGCGGCTAACCTAGCGCTTTACTCTGGCCGTTGAGCTTGCGCCAGGCCTCATACTCCTCGTTGGCGTCAGGGTGGAGCGGGTAGTACCGCTGGAGCGGGGCGCCTTCCATCAGTTTCATTCGGGAAAAGACTTCCCATTCCGCGTGCTTCTGGCCTTCTTCGATGACCTGTTCGGCCATCGACACCGGCACCACGATTGCCCCGTCGTCATCGGCAACGATGATGTCCCCCGGCACCACCGTCACGCCGCCGCAGGCGATCGTGACGTTGACCGCATTGGGAAAGATGTCGGTCTGCACGTGATAGTTGGGCGACCAGCCCTTGAGCCATAGCGCCAGGTCCAGCTTTTCGACATTAGGACGATCGCGCATCACGCCGTCGATGATGATCCCGGCGCCGCCCCGGCCCTTGAAGTAGGTCGACATCATGTCCCCGAAAATGCCCGAGCGCATGTCGCCGCGCGCGTCAACCACCACCACGTCGCCCTCCTGGACGTGGTAGAGCACGTGCCGGTGCAGTTGGGTTTCGGGATCCGCGTACTCGCCTTCGCTGAACAGGTCCGGTCGCTGCGGCAGGCATTGCAGGGTCAGCGCAGGTCCGCAGATCGACTTGCCCCTAGTCTGGGGCAGGATTCCGGTCATGTGCGGGTTGCGAAAGCCCATGTGTCCGAGCGTGCCGGCGATGGTTGCCGCGCCGAGGTTCTTGAGCCCCTCGACGAGGTGCGTTGGCGGCCGCTGGATGTCTGCCGTCGTAATCATTGTGTTCTCCTCCAGGAGGTTCGTGCCCGGCCGGCTTAATCGAAGAAGCCCTCGTCTTCCTCGCGCAGATAGGGTCTTGCTGCTTCAGGGTCGATGTCGAGCCCCAGTCCCGGGCCGGGCAACAGGTCGACATGACTGTCGTTGACGATACGGCCCTCCGGAAGGCCGATGATGATGTCTTCCCACCAGGGGTCCGAGGCGCTGGGATATTCGAAGGCGATGTAATTGGCAGGCAGGGTGGCGCAGACATTGATCAACGCTCCCAGCCCCAGCAGGCCATTGGCGGTGCCGTGCGGTGCCATCATGATCGAGTGCATGTAGGCGTGTTCGGCGACCCACTTCAGTTCGGCGATGCCGCCAACATCTGCGGGGTCGGGCCCGACCACCCGCACCGCCTGCGTCTCGATCAGTTCCTTGAAGTTGTGCCGCGAGTAGATCTGCTCCCCCGTGTGAATGGGGGTCGAGGTCGACACGGTGAGTTCGCGATAGGCCTGTGGATTGACCCAGGGAACGTAGTCCCCGGTCAGCATGTCCTCGAGCCACATGAGGTCGTGCTTCTCGACCGCTCGAGCGAAACGGATGGCGTCGTTCAGGAACCAGCCGGGGCCGCAATCGAGGGCGAGGCTCACCTTGTTCCCAAGCACTTCCTTCATCGCGGCGACGCAATCGAGCATGTGATTGAAGCCGCGCTCGCTGATCTGCCCCTGGTCCATGGCGCCGTGGTAACCGGAATTGGTTTGCCGCACGCCGTAGTGAAAGTCGTCTACTGCATCCTTCATGTTGGAGTGGAAGCTGATGCCCTGCTTCACCATGAAGAAGTTTTCCGGCCGTTCCATCATCCATTTGACGTCGGCGGCATAGTCCTCCGGGCGGTCGCCGGTCCGTTTCTGCCGGATCGAGCCATTGTAGACCCGCACCTTGTCGCGCACCTTGCCGCCCAGTAGCTTGTAGACCGGCACGTTGGCAGCCTTGCCGGCGATGTCCCAGAGCGCATGTTCGATGGCGCTGACCGCGGCGCCGTAGGGCTTGAAGGAGCCCCGCTGCCGAATTTTCAGCATGCAGCGCTCAACGTCGGTCGGATCCTCGCCGATCAGCGCGCCACGAAAGTGCAGCACCCACGGCTTGAGGTACGGCTTGGTGAACTCCACCTCGCCGAGGCCGTAGAGTCCTTCATCGGTGACCACGCGCACGATCGGATGGCGTCCGATCACGGCGCAGCGCAGGTCCGTTATCTTCATGTGTTTCCCCTCGGGCCTCCGTGGTCAGCTCCAGGTGCGATCCCAGGAGTACTCGTGGTCCCACTGTTCTGTGGGCTGCCAGATGCCCTCCACACCCTCTTGCAGGTGCTGGCTGATCACCTCGTCGACGACATCGTCGACGCCGAGACCGGGTTTGTCGGGAACGGTGATGAAGCCATCCTTCACGAGCGGCTTGGGCAGCCCGTTCACGATGTCGTCCCACCAGTCAACTTCCACCGAGTGGTACTCGAGCGCCATGAAGTTCTCTGTGGCAACGGCCACGTGCGCTGCGGCCATGCAGGCGATGGGGCTCTCGGCCATGTGGATCGCCATGGCGACGCCGTGGTCCTGCGCCATGTCGCCGATCTTTTTGGTTTCGAGTATGCCGCCCGATGTCAGCAGGTCCGGATGGATGACCGAGATGCCGGCCTTGAGCAGTGGCTCGAAGCCTTCCTTGAGATAGATGTCCTCGCCGGTGCAGATCGGCACGGTCGTGGCCTGCTGCAGCTGCCGGTACTGGTCGGTGTACTGCCAGGGGATGACGTCCTCGAGCCAGGCGGGGGCATATTTCTCAATCCGCCGGGCCAGCCGGATGCCACTCTGCAAGGAGATGTGGCCGACATGGTCGATGGCCAGCGGCACCTCGTAGCCGATGACTTCGCGCACCTCGTGAATGTACTGCTCCAGCGTGTCGAGCCCCTTCTCGGTGAAGGCGAGTCCGGTGAACGGGTGGCGTACATTGTGGATGTCATAGACCGCATGGCGGGCGCGACGATCTTCGAGCGTCTTGCCAGCGCCCCAGCCCGGGTGGGTGCGGTAGCCTTCGAGGGAACCCGAGGGCGCCACCACCGATCCGGGGGTATCCACCACCTGCATCAGCCCGAGGTCCATCTTGAGGAAGGTGAAGCCGAGGTCCATGCGCTGCTTCAGCCGCCGGCCGGTTTCGGTGCCGCTGGGCACGCTGGCATCGGTGTCGCAATACATGCGCACCCGGTCACGGAACTTGCCGCCCAGCATCTGGTAGATCGGCACGCCGTAGGCCTTGCCTGCGAGGTCCCATAGCGCGATCTCGATGGCCGAGACCCCGCCGCCCTGTCGACCGTGCCCTCCAAACTGCTTGATGCGCCGGAAGAGCCGGTCGATGTCGCAGGGATTCTCGCCCAGCAGCCGGCTCTTGAGCATGAGCGCATAAGTGGCGCTGGCACCGTCCCGTACCTCGCCGAGGCCGACGATGCCCTGATTGGTGTAGATCTTGAGCAGCGCCGACTGGAACGGCGCGCCGGTGATCTCGGCCACGCGCATGTCGGTGATCCGCAGTGCACTTGGCCGCGAAGCGATGCGGACATTGTCCTCGACCATGCTGGTCGCCAGATCCGCGTCCATCAGTCGAGCTCCAGCAGATTGGCTTCGAGGTAGGCGCGGTTCATCTCGATGCCGAGCCCGGGAGTCTTGTTGAGTTTCAGGCTGCCGTTGGAGTTGTCGAGCGGCCTGTCGATCAGGTGATCGTATTTGCCGAGGTTCCACTCCGAGGTTTCGAGCCGATAGAAGTTCGGCACCGTCATCATCACCTGAGCCCCCGCGACGAGGTTGATGGGTCCGGCAGCGTCGTGTGGCGATACTGGAATGTAGTAAGCCTCACACAGAGCGGAGATCTTCTTGAGTTCGGTGATGCCACCGGTCCAGGTGACGTCTGGCATGATGTAGTCGGCCAGTTTCCGTTCGAGGATGGGGACGAAATCCCACTTGGTGTGTCCGCGCTCACCCCACGATATGGCGGCGCTGACCTTCTCCCGCACCTGCTGCAGCGCATTGACGCTTTCCGGTGGAACTGGCTCCTCGAACCAATCGATGTCACCGGCTTCTTCGAGGCTGCGACAGAGGCGGATGGCGGTCGGCACGTCGAAGCGCCCGTGTGCATCGATGAGAATGTCCACGTCCGGCCCCGCAGTGTCGCGAATCAGCGCGGTAAGTTCTGCTGCCTCCCGCTCGTCCTTGCGGCTCATCGCACCGTCCAGGTAGCCCTCCGACTGCTCCCGGGCAATCCCGTTCTTGTCGAATGCACCCTGCTGGGCGAACGGGTCGAACTTGAGGGCGGTGTGACCCGAAGCGATGATGTCACGGATCTCCTGGACCACGCCATCCTTGCTGGTGAACTTGCGCTGGTCGGGGTGGGTGTAGAGCAGGATCTCCTCGCGCACCGGTCCACCCAGCAGCTCGTAGATCGGCTGGCCGAGCACTTTGCCGCGAATGTCCCATAGCGCGATGTCGATGGCGCTGACGCATTCCACCGCCGCGCCGCGGCTGCCCATATAGGTGAAGTTGCGGAAGATCTTGTGCCAGATGCGCTCGATATTGGCAGGGTCATCGCCCTCGATAATCTTGCCGATCTGCCGCAGCATCACGCACAGCGCCCGGTTGGCAACGAAGGTGGTGGTGGTGATCTCGCCCCAGCCGCTCACCCCCTCGTCGGTGGTCACCTCCACGAACAGGAACTCGCCCCAATAGGACGCATCCGACTTGATCAGCCACGGCTGGACCCCGGTTATTCTCATCGTTTCCCCCTCCGCCAGCCGTAGTGAGTTCTCGGCTAGCTTGCCCGGGCCGCCTCCGCCGCCCGCATGTGTTCCAGGATGTGGCGCCCTGACCCCTCGACGTGCTGGGCCACCAGCGCCGCCGCCTTGTCGGCTTCGCCATCCTTGATGTGTTGAATGAGCTGACGGTGCTCGCGCATAACCTGCGCGCGCCGGGCCAGTGTGAAATCGTAGCGCCGCCCGACTGCACGCAGCACCTCGCGATGCTTCCACCACAACTCGGCAGCGTGCCGGTTATAGTGACGCTCGTACATGATGGTATGGAATCGCGTGTCGAGTTCGCTGTGTCGAACCGGGTCGGCGAAGTTGTTGTCTTCGATTTCTGCCTGCACGGCTTCGAGTTCGGCGATGTCGGCGTCCGTGGCCATGCCGACGAACCATCGCGTGAGCGCCGGCTCGATCAATACGCCGATCTCGTAGATGTCGCGCACGAAGTTCTGGTCAATCGGGCGCACCCGTGCCCCGCGATTGGGTGAAATGAGCACGAAGCCCTCGCCACGCAGCAGTTGCAGCGCTTCCCGAACCGGGTTGGTGGAGGTGTTGTGGCGCTTGGCCAGATCGGCAACGATCAGGCGTTCGTTGGCTCGCAGGCGTCCCGAGATGATGTCCTCGCGGATATGGCGGTAGACCGAGTCTCCCGCCTGCGATGCTCCGCTCGGCTCCATCCCTTGTGGCGGCTGCGCCGTGTAGTCGTTCATCTAAAGTCCCGTGGTTCCCACTTTTTTGTTCCCGCCTTGTAGCGCCCGTAGCGGTCTTTGTCGTGCGGTCTTTCAATGAACTACACGGAATGATTGCCGGATAATGTATAATCCAACGCGGTTGACACTCAATATGTCTTCTGCAACGCTGTTTGTTGCTGCACCTGCACATAAGAGGCGAAGCCCGGTGTGCGATGCGGGAGGGAGAGGACCTGCCGGGAGGAGAGCCGGGCAGGACAGACAGGAGGACTTCATGAGGAACTACCGGTTGACCCGTGCGCTTACGCACGGTGCAGCAGTCTCTGCGCTCGCGGTGTCGATGAATTCCGCGGCGGTGGCTCAGAGCGTCGACATCAGCCAATGGACGCCTGAATACGTTCGGTCCATTGCCGGGACCGAAGAATACAATACCGCCGAACAGTGCGGCGCGGTCACGCCGCTCGACTACGAGGGCGACCTGACCTTCTGGTACCAGGGCGTGTTCGAGGGCGATCCCGAACTGCTGCGTCAGTACTATCGCGACTTCTTCGCAGCGTTCAGGGAAACCTACCCGAACATCAACCTGGAGGAGCAGGCGCTTACCTACAACGACCTGCTCGACAAGTTCCGCACCGCGCTGCTCGGCAATGCCGGGCCCATGGTCGTCCGCCTGCAGATACTGGGTGGCGTGGAGTTCGCGTCCAAGGGCTACCTGCAGGAGCTGAGCCCGGAGGATGTCGGCTGGAGCCGCGAGGATTTCTGGCCGGGCGCCATGAAGTCGGTGATGTGGGAAGGCAAGACCTACGGCATCCCCACCAACAATGAGACCATGGCGTTTATCTGGAACGCCGACATCTTTGAGCGGGCCGGGCTCGACCCCGAGACTCCGCCGGCGACATGGGATGACGTCGTCGCCTATTCCAAGCAGATCCACGATGAACTCGGCATTGCCGGCTACGGCCTCGTGGCTCGCAAGAATGCCGGCAACACCCCCTATCGCTTCATGCCCCAGCTCTGGGCCTATGGCGGCGGCGTCTTCGACGAGGCCGACGCGAACCCGACCTACGAGGAGGTACGGCTCGACAGCCCCGAGAGTATCCGGGCGCTGCAAGCGTCCTACGACATGTATGTCCGCGACCAGTCGGTACCGGTCTCGGCCCTGACCAACCAGCAGGCCGACAACCAGCCGCTATTCCTCGCCGGCCAGCTGGCCATGATGATCTCGCACCCGTCAGACTATGACGTGATGCTCGACCTTCAGGCCAAGGCGACGGGCGCCGACAAGGAAGCGGCGCAGACGGTCATCGACAATATGCGCTACGGCCCGATTCCGACCGGTCCTGACGGGCGGCGCGCGGTGGTCTTCGGGGGCTCCAACATCCACATCCTCAACCCCGAATATGTCGAGGGCGGCGAGGTGGACGAAGCCGCGGCCAAGGCGCTGATCTGCTTCTGGACCAGCCCCGAATGGTCCCTGAAAATGGCCTATGCCGGCTCCAATCCGGGTAACCTCAATGGCTTCAAGACCACCTGGATGAAGGAGCGTCTGGACTCCATTGAGTTCCTCGACGTGACCACCTCGATGCTGCCCTACGGCGTGCCGTTCCCGACGCTCCCGGAAACGCCCGAGATCATGAACATCATCATCCCGGACATGCTGCAGAACGCCCTGACCGGCGCCATGACGGTCGAGGAAGCAGCCAAGGACGCGGCGCAGAAGGTGAGAGATATCACCGACGGCGGCGGTCTCTAGCCGCTATCCGCAAAGCTTGACCGGCGGCCCCAACCCGCCGGTCACCCTCTCCGTTCAGGGCAAGGAGCACAAAGGATGACCACGCTGGCCGGCGAAGCCATGGCGTCCCGCGAGACCGCAACCAGGCAGCCCGGCGTGCTGCAGCAGATGTGGAACAGCCGTGCCGACTATCTCTATGTCCTGCCGGCGATCGTGGTGATGCTCGTCGTCATCGCCTATCCGATCTACTACACGATCGAACTGTCGTTCTTCAAAACGCCGCCCGGCCTGCAGTTGCGCGACAAGATATTCATCGGCACCGAGAACTACACCGCAATCCTGTCGAGTGACGTGTTCTGGAAGGTTACCGTCAACACCGCCATCTGGACGCTGGCTTCGACCCTCATCGCCTTTGTATTGGGCTACGCTTCGGCGTTGGCCCTGCACCGGGATTTCGCCGGCCGCGCTGTTCTCCGCGCCATCCTGATCATCCCGTGGGTCATCAGCGCGGTTGCCGCCTCCTACATCTGGAAATGGATCTACCATTCGGACTTTGGCATCATCGGCGCCGTCATGGTGCAGATGGGGATCGTCGACCGTCAGCCGAACTTCATCGACAACGTCAACACGGTTCTGCCATCGCTTATCGTGGTCAACATCTGGCGCGAGTTCCCCTTCGCCATGATCATGGTGATGGCGGGGCTGCAGACGGTGCCAGAGCAGCTGTTGCGCGCCGCCAAGGTCGATGGCGCGTCTGCATGGCAGCGCTTCTGGCACGTCACCTTCCCGCACCTGCGAAGCGTGTCGACGGTAACGATCCTGCTGTTGGCCGTGGCCAACTTCAACTCGTTCATCATCCCCTGGATCATGACTGGCGGCGGTCCCTCCAACGCCTCGCACATCTGGATCACCCACATCTACGAGCTTGCATTTGGGCGCCAGCGCTGGGGCGTGGCAGCGGCCTATTCGGTGCTGCTGTTCCTGATCCTGATGGTGCTCGGCTACTTCTATGTCCGCGCCTTGAGCGGCAACGAAAGCAAGGAGCAGGGGGCATGACTGCGACCGCCGACCCGATCGTGCCGCGCAGCCGCAAGCGTATCGACGGCTGGCGCTGGGCTGGACGCATCTTCCTGGTGCTGATGCTGCTCTACGCCGCCGTACCGATGGTGTGGATGCTGCTGACCTCGATCAAATCGGGCTTTGCGGCGATGCAGTTCCCGCCACAATGGTGGCCAACCGAACCGACTCTGGCGAGTTACCAGAAACTGCTCGATCCGCAGAACAGTGTCGGGCAGGACTTCCTGCGCTTCTTCTGGAACAGCCTGTTTGTGTCGTTCTGCACCACCATCCTCGCAGTGGTGGTGGCGGTGCCCGCCGCCTATGCCTTCTCGCGCTTCCGTTTCCCGGGGCGCAAGTTCCTGTTTTTCTCGGTGCTGCTCAGGAACATGTTTCCGGCCGTGATCTTCCTCGTGCCGCTATTCATCCTGATGCGGGTGCTGGGGCTGGTGAACACGCACGGCTCGCTGATCCTGACCTACCTGACCTTCGGCCTGCCACTCGCCATCTGGCTGCTCAAAGGTTTTTACGACAACATTCCGGTTCAGCTCGAACAGGCCGCCCGCATCGACGGCGCCACGCGCTTCCAGGCCTTTCTCCTGATCGTCACGCCCCTATCGGTGCCCGGGATTATCGCCACGGCGATCTACTCGTTCATCGGGGCTTGGAACGAATACATCTATGCCGCGACCTTCCTCACCAAGAACGAACAGCTCACCCTGCCGGTGGGTATCCAGCGCTTCTTCTCGGAGAACACCACGGATTTTCCAGGCCTGATGGCCGCGAGCTTCATGATGAGCGTGCCGGTCGTGGTGCTGTTCCTGATCCTGCAGAAATACTTCGTGCGCGCGCTCACCGAAGGCGCGGTCAAACACTAGGGGAATTTGCCGATGGCCCAGGTGGTCCTAAAAGATCTGGTCAAGACCTACGGCTCCATCTTTGCGGCCAAGGATGTGTCCTTGACCGTGGACGATGGCGAGTTCGTCGCCCTAGTCGGCCCCTCTG
Source organism: Devosia albogilva (assembly GCF_042685625.1). NCBI lineage: Bacteria > Pseudomonadati > Pseudomonadota > Alphaproteobacteria > Hyphomicrobiales > Devosiaceae > Devosia > Devosia albogilva. The sequence continues at coordinate 995,218 of NZ_JBHUNP010000001.1, read as the reverse complement.
GCTGCGGCAAGACCACGACGCTCAACCTGGTGGCGGGGCTGATCCCCATCACCTCCGGGGACATTGTCATCGGCGACCGGGTAGTCAACGATCTCGATCCAAAAGACCGGGACATCGCCATGGTGTTCCAGAACTACGCGCTTTACCCGCAGAAGACCGTGTTCCAGAACCTGGCGTTTCCGCTGCAGATGCGGAAGTTGCCGAGAGCGGATATCGAGCGCAAGGTCGCCGAAGCCGCCAAGGTTCTCGACATCACCCACCTGCTGGAGCGCAAGCCCCGCGAACTGTCGGGCGGCCAGCAGCAGCGCGTGGCGCTGGGCCGGGCGCTGGTGCGCGACCCTGCCGTGTTCCTGATGGACGAGCCGCTGTCCAACCTCGACGCCAAGCTGCGGGTGCAGATGCGCTCCGAGATCAAGCGTTTCCACCAGGACCTCAACGCCACCATCATCTACGTCACCCATGACCAGCTCGAGGCGGTTACCATGGCCGACAAGATGGCGGTGATGAACGGAGGCCTGCTGCAGCAATACGATGCGCCCGCCAAGGTTTTCGCCGATCCCGTCAACATGTTTGTCGCCAGCTTCGTCGGCAGCCCCGCCATGAGTCTGGTGCCGCTGGAAGTGTCCGCGCGTGACGGCCGCACCGTGCTCACCAGCAGCGAGGGGTGGAACTTGCCGCTTTCCGATCTCAACGCCCGCAAGGTGGCCGGGGCGCAATCGAACCGTGTGGTGCTGGGTGCCCGCCATTCAACCATTCGCCTGCACAAGACACAGGTAGCGGATTCGGTGCCCGCGCGGGTCTACACCGTCGAGCCCACCGGGGATATCACCTTCGTGCAGGCGTTCCTTTCCGGAGCCATCGTCAATATCAGCCTGCCGCCCTCGATAGTGGTGGCACCCGACGAGATGGTGTGGCTGGAGTTCGATCAGGAGCGGATCCACCTCTTCGACGCCGAGAGCGAACAGGCCCTGCGCGCCGCCTGAACCAGGCGCCCCCGAGACCATCATGGCCCCCAAGCTGAAGATCACCGCCATCAAGCCGTACCCAGTGCGGGTCGGCATCCGCAATCAGTTGCTGGTCAAGGTGGAGACCGACCAGGGCATCTTCGGTTGGGGAGAGAGCGGCCTAACCGGGCGCGAGCGGGCAGTGGTCGGTGCCATCGAACACTACCGTGAATTTCTGATCGGCCGGGACGCCATGCAGATCAGCCGCATCTGGCAGGAGCTCTATCGCAGCCAGTATTTCGAAGGCGGGCGCGTACTGCAGGCGGCGATCTCGGCCATCGACATTGCCCTCCACGACATCAAGGGCAAGGCACTCGGCGTCCCCGTTTACGACCTGCTCGGTGGAAAGCAGCGACACGTCATACCCACCTTCGCTTCGACTGGTGATAGTGCAGGGGAGGGCGCTGTCCAGCGGGCGCACGAACTCATGGCGATGGGTTTTGACGCCATCCGCTTCTTTCCCATAGGCCAGGACAGCCGCGACATCTTCGAGCCGCGTCAGTCCATCGCCGCGACGGCTCGCCTGCTCAACCGGGCACGCGAGGAACTGGGCAGCGAAGTGGTCCTGGGTATCGACTACCACCACCGGCTCTCCGTCGCCGAGGCTGCCAGCTTCTGTAGCAAGCTTGACCCCGGCGTACTCGACTTCCTCGAGGAGCCGATCCGCGATGAGACACCGGAAGCCTACGAGTCGCTGCGCACGATGACCGACATTCCCTTCGCCATCGGTGAGGAATTTGCGAGCAAGTGGCAGTTCGTGCCCTACATCGAGCGGGGCATCCACCAGTTCAATCGCATCGATGTCTGCAATGTCGGCGGTCTCACCGAAGCGATGAAGGTCGCCGGCTGGAGCGAGGCGCACTATGTGGACCTGATGCCGCATAACCCCCTCGGTCCCGTGTGTACGGCCGCGACGATCCACTTTGCTGCCGCGGTGCCGAACTTCGCCTGGCTGGAAACCCGGGCCCCCGAGATTGCGCTGGGCTTCGACAACGCCGACTTCTTCCCCGTGCAGCCACGGCTGGAGGGCGCTGTCTACCCGGTCAGCGACACACCCGGCCTCGGCGTCGAAGTGAACGAGGACCTGCTCGCGCGACAGAGCTTCGAATTCTGGGAGGCTTCCCACCTACGAAGACAGGACGGTTCCGTGACGAACTGGTAAGGCCACCCAAAGCCTGTTCTGATGCCAGTGGTGGCGCTGAAGGGGTCAAATGCGCAGTCCAGCGGCGTCGAAGGCTAGGGCGGCTCCCGCTTCTATACCGACATGGATAGGGGCGCCGTTGCTCGCGCGGGAGTGGCCCTTCTGCTGGATCGTTACCTTGGATTGTCCATCTCGGCCGATCGCGTAGACGTGGGAAACGCCACCCAACTGCTCGATGACCTGCGCCGTGGCGGTCAGGGCGGCTCGGGCAGCATCCGACTCGGTGAAATGCTCGGGGCGAATGCCGATGCTGATCGTCTCGCCGACCGCACCACCTGTTCCGCGCCGCCGCACAGCCAGGTCCCGGCCCTCGAAGGCGGCGAGTGAAACCGACAGCGTGTTGCCGTCGATGGCGCGGATCACGCCTTCTAGGAAGTTCATGCGCGGCGAGCCGATGAAGCCGGCCACGAAGATGTTGTCCGGATTGTCGTAGAGTTCGATCGGGCTGCCCTGCTGCTCGATGCGGCCGGCGCGCAGCACGACGATACGGTCGGCCAGCGTCATCGCCTCGACTTGGTCGTGCGTGACATAGACCATGGTGGCGCCGAGTTGCTGATGGAGGTTGGCAATCTCGATCCGCATCTGCACGCGCAGTTCGGCATCGAGGTTGCTGAGCGGCTCGTCGAAAAGGAACGCCCGAGGCTGGCGCACGATGGCCCGGCCGATTGCCACACGCTGGCGCTGCCCGCCGGAGAGCTGGCGGGGCTTGCGGTCCAGCAAGTCTTCCAGTTCCAGAATGCGCGCGGCATCGGCGACGCGTTGTGCGACCTGCTCCCTGGGCGCGCCGCCCATCCTGAGGCCAAACCCCATGTTCTCCGCCACAGTCATGTGCGGGTAGAGCGCGTAGGACTGGAACACCATGGCTACGCCCCGTTCGCTCGGGTCGTACTCGGTAACATCCTCGCCGCCGATGAAGACTTGGCCCGAACTGGGCTCCTCGAGACCGGAAATGGTGCGCAGCAGGGTGGACTTGCCGCAGCCGGAAGGCCCGACGAACACCACGAACTCGCCATCGGCGACGTCGAGGTCGATGTCGTGAATGACCTTAACCGAGCCGAAGCTCTTGTTGATGCCCCGCAGTTTGAGTTCGGCCACCGTTTCCTCCTTGCCGATGGTTCCGGCGCTGCGCCGCGTGTGGAACGGCCCGCACCAGTGTTATGGCAGCGCTTTCTACCATACAAGTATTATCTATCAGGTTTTCTGAAGCTCTTAGTAGTTCGTATCGGCTTTATGAGTATGCCTTGAGTGGCGATGGTCCTCTGAAACGCTGCGTCAGTAAAGTGCAACTTTGTCCTTGATGATCAGTCTTGTGAGGTACGTTCCTCTTGCCTCCGTTCACAAGGCGCGTCTACAAAGTGGCAAGTGGTGATTGCAGCAAGCTGCGGACCACTGCGGCCCGGGAGGAGACCAGTTGGTTATCGGCCGCCAAAACAGGAGGATACCATGAAGCGTATTGCGCTTGCCGCAATGCTCGGCCTGGCCGTCATCATGCCGGTCCAGGCCCAGACAGTCGTCAAACACCTGCACATCACCTCGATCCCAGCGGAAGTGGAGCTGATGAACTCCATCGCCGAAGAGTTCATGGCTCAGAACCCCGACATCAAGGTGGAACTGCCGTTCCTCGAGAACGAGGCGTTCAAGGCCAAGCTGACCACGCTACTGCAGTCGGCGGATGCGCCGGACGTATTCCATTCCTGGGGCGGCGGCGTGTTCTATGAGCAGGCCAAGGCAGGATTCCTGCGCCCCGTCGGGGACGTGCTGAGCCAGGAAGCGCTGGACAACCAGGGGACCGCCGGCGTTTCCGCCTTCACCGGCCCCGATGGCGAGATCTATGGCGTCGCCCGCGACGTGAGCGAAGTCGTGCTGTGGTACAACAAGGCCCTGTTCGAGCAGGCCGGTGTGGATCCGGCGAGCATGCAGACGTGGGAGGGGTTCCTGGAGGGTGTGCAGACGTTCAAGGATGCCGGCATCACCCCGATCGCCGTTGGTGCCAAGGACAAGTGGCCCGCTCACTTCTGGTGGTCCAAGCTCGTTGTCCGCCTGGCGGGCCAGGAAGGCTTCGAGGCTGCCGCGCGGGGCGACGGCGACGGCTTTGCCGGCGAGGATTTCGTCAAGGCTGGCGAGTACTTCCTGCAGCTGGCGGAAATGGAACCGTGGCAGGACGGCTTCCTTGCCGCCAGCTATAGCGACGCTTCGGGCCTGTTCGGCGACGGCAAGGCGGCGATGCACCTGATGGGCGACTGGGACTACGGCGCCATGAAGGACAACTCCGCCACCAAGGAGGGCATCCCGGACGACCAGCTGGGCATCCTGCCCTTCCCCACCATCGAGGGCGGCAAGGGTGACCCGACCGATACACTCGGCGGCATCGGCGGCATCCTGTTCTCCAAGAACGCTTCAGATGCGGCGGTGAAGTGGGTCGAGTTCTTCAACTCGCCCGAACAGCAGCGCAAGTATGCCGAAGCCGCCTACTACATCCCGATCGCCAAGGGCGCTGCGGATGTCATGACCAACCCGTTTAAGGTGCAGATTGGCCAGAACATCAGCGGTGCGCACTGGCACGCCCTGTTCTTCGACCAGGCCCTGGGTCCCAATGTCGGCGGCGTCGTCAATGACGTCTCCGCTGACCTGGCTGCCAACGCCATCAGCGCCGAGGAAGCTGCCCAGCTGATCAAGGAGGCCGTGGACGACTCCCTGTAGTCTCCAAGGCTTTCCGGCGGGCGGCGGAAACCGCCCGCCGGATCACTTGAACAACTCGATCCCGGTCCGTCGGCCGCCATGATTCCTGATCCAGTCGCCCTAGACAGGGCGCCTGGCAGAACAGGGGAGACGGGGTGGCCGGGAGGCGGAGGACTCCGATGACCAGCATTGCCACCGCATCCAGCCCATCCCTGGCGCCGGCAGTTCGCCGCCGACGCTATGTCGAGCGCAAGAGCCTCGTGCCGCTGCTGCTGTTCCTGCCGCCGTCCATCATCCTGTTCACGGTCTTCGTCGTCCTGCCGATGATTGATGCGGCGACGTTCTCGTTCTTCAAATGGAACGGGTATGGGCCGATCACCGAATTCGTGGGCTTCAAGAATTACGACGACGTTCTTACCCATCGTAATTTCGGCACGGCCGTACGCAACAGCCTGATCGTTGTGGCGGTGTCGCTGCTGATCCAGTTGCCCCTGGCGATGTGGTGCGCCATCGCCCTGGCCGGCCGCGGGGCCCATATCAACCTGATCCGGGTGCTGTTCTTTCTGCCGTATATGTTGGCCGAAGTGGCCGCCGGGCTGATCTGGAAGTTTGTCTATGACGGCAACTACGGCTTGTTGCCGGCCGTCGGTAGCGCCATCGGCGTCGACATGCCGTTCGTGCTTGGCGACCGGTTCTGGGTGATGCCGGCGATCATGCTGGTGATCACATGGAAGTATTTCGGCTTCCACATGATGATCTATATCGCCGGGCTGCAATCCATCCCCAGCGAGGTGATCGAGGCGGCGCGCCTTGACGGCGTCAAGCGCTGGCAGATCGTGCGCCATATCCAGATCCCGATGATCCGCTCGGCAATCGTAATCTCGGTGTTCTTTGCCATCACCGGTGCGCTGCAACTGTTCGACCTGATCATCCCGCTCAGCAATGGTGGACCCTCGCACTCCAGCCACACCATCGTGACCTTCCTCTACCAGTTCGGCATTCTGCGCATGAATCTCGGCTTCGGTGGCGCGGTGAGCGTGTTGCTGTTCATCGCCTGCGTGGTCGTCGCGCTGGCCTACCGGCGCGTCCTCTTCAAGGCGGAGCAAGACTGATGTCGACCATGGCCAGGAAGCGCCGGCGCCCGGCGATCTCAATGATCCAATGGCTGACCCTGTTGGTGGTCGCTGCCTTCGTCATCGTGCCGTTCTACACCACGGCGCTCGGCGGCTTTAAGGAAATCGGGGAACTGCGGGTCAATCCATTCGGGTTGCCGGCCAGCTGGGACCCGGTGCGTTTCGTCGAAGTCCTCGGTGGGCCGCGCTATTTCTCTTCGCTGGGTAATTCGCTGCTGATTGCCGGGGGCACGGTGGTGCTGTCCACACTGGTGGCCTCCATGACCGCCTTTGCCCTGGCGCATATCAAGTTCTTCGGCAGCCGCTTCCTTCTGGGCTACCTGATGCTCGGGCTGCTGTTCCCATCGGCCACCGGCATCCTGCCGCTCTTCATCAAGATGCGCGACCTTGGCATGCTCGACAGCCACTGGGGCATCATCATCGTGCAGGTGGCGTTCAGCGTGTCCTTCTCGGTGCTCCTGTTCCACAATTTCTTCAAGGAGCTGCCCAAGGAACTCGTCGATGCCGCGCGCATGGACAATTGCGGCTACATCCGGATCTACTGGTATGTGACGCTGCCGCTGTGCCTGCCGATCATCGCGACGGTCGGGGTGTTCAATTTCGTCGGCAGCTGGAACAGCTTCCTGTTGCCGCTGATCGTGCTGAACACGGAGGCCAAGTACACTTGGCCCCTGGGCATCATGCAGTTCCAGGGGCAATACAGCTCCGACTGGCCGCGCATCCTGGCATTCCTGACGCTGTCGATCATGCCTGCCGTCGCCTTCTTCCTGCTGGCGCAACGATATGTGATCTCGGGGCTCACCGGTGGGGCGGTGAAAGGCTGATCACGGCAAACCTGCAGCATTGAACTTCACCGGCGAGAGCCCACCTAAGGCTGGTGCCACGCAAGCAAAAACAGATACCTGCCAGCCCCACCGACCTCGTTCAGGAGTGGGCGCTGCCAGCGGGGGCGACGCTCGGCTCCTCGGTTCGTGCCAGGGGCATTCTGCTCGAGCTCCGGGCGCGCCTGCCTTCGTCGGTAAGAAAATCGCTGAATCTGGCTGCGGGCGTGATCACCCTGCGGATGCCGGAAGGCTCGGATGCTGAGTTCCACCTGGTTGCGACCACCGTTTCTGAGGATTTGCGGGGAATCGAGAGCATGCCGGTCATCCCCCGGGAGATCGAGGATATCCTGTCCATTTCTACGACAGAACGGCATCGGTGGCTCAAGGATGGCCGCCTGCCGAGCGCCGGAACGCGCACCGTGAAGCTGCGCGGGCGGGCAAGGAAGGTCACCTTCCACGTCTTTGATCCCCGTCGCGTCGAGGACATCCTTGACCGTGACCTCGTCGACGCCTGGCGAGAGGAAGATGCGATCACGGCTGCCGAAAACAGGCGGCGTGCCGGCTGGAAGGCCAAATTGACGCGACAGCAGAAGAAGACGGCCGTTTCGCCGGTCGCTGCGGACGGCAGTCCGCGCCCGCAGCTGCTGGGATGGGAAGAGTTCGAGCGCGACGGGCCGATCTAGCCAGCCGCCCGCGCCGGATGCCGAACTGCTATCCCGCCAGCGCGTTGGCAACGCCGACCACCTCCACCCGCCCCTTGGATCCGTCGGGCCCGAGCCAAGACAACGCCTGACTGGGAAGCAGGCCGAGCAGGGCGGCGCCATGCCTCGATGTCACAGAGAGGCGGAACCGTTCATCCAGGAAGGTGTCATCAGGGAGCACGAGCTTGACGGTGCGCTCCCCCAAATTCTTGGATGTAGAACAAGAATAAGGAGTGGTTGGGCGTGGGCCGAAAGAACTTCGGAAAGCTAATATTCCTGCAGCACGGGCGTGGCGGTAACTTCCGCGCCGACGATGCGTGGATGCTCTGTCCTATATGGAGCGTCTCTGGCGAGGCGACAGGACACGGGAATTCCGACGCGCCTATGCGATCTGCCAGAGTGCGCTGCATAACCTGGCGTCAGCGGAGGTGGCGCGAGGTGGTCGCCGCAGCAGAACGAGCCGGCCTGTTGGACCGACGTCCGCGCATCGCCACTGCCCGGCATTCTCAGCTCGAGTCGTAAGGGCAGCACCCACCGCGGCCGCGTTGGGAGCGTGATCTCAGGTGGCCGCCAGCCGGGTCGCACCGTCGAGGCGGATCACCTCGCCGTTGAGATAGTCGTTGCCGATGCAAGCCGCCACCATATGCGCGAATTCGTCAGGCCGTCCGAGCCGGGCAGGATAGGGGATGGACGCTGCGATCGAGCGTTGGGCCTCTTCGGGCAGTCCGGCGAGAAGGGGCGTCTCGAAGATGCCGGGCGCAATGGTCAGTACCCGGATGCCGAAGCGGGCGAACTCGCGGGCGATCGGCAGTGTCATCGAGGTGATGCCACCCTTGGAGGCCGAATAGGCCGCCTGGCCCACCTGTCCCTCGAAAGCCGCCACCGATGCCGTCGAGATGATGACACCACGGGCGCCATCGGGCAGGGGCTCGGCCACCGATATCGCATGACCAACCAGGCGGATCATGTTGAAGGTGCCGACCAGGTTGACCCGAAGCACGCGCTCGAACAACTCGAGGTCCATCGGTCCGTCGCGCCCGACGACCCGCTTGGCGGGGCCTATGCCGGCGCAGTTGACCAGGATACGCGGGGTGCCGAGTTCGACGTGGACCTGCTCCAGCGCTGAGCGGACGCTGGCGTCGGAGGCAACGTCACAGCTGAGGTTCAGCGTGCCGTTGTCCGCCGGATGCAGGTCGAGCACGGCCACCCGCGCGCCTTCCTCAAGGAGCCTGGCGGTGACGGCGGCGCCGAGGCCTGAAGCGCCACCGGTGACGATCGCGGTTTGTCCGTTGACTTGCACCTGATCCTACTCCTCGATCGAAATGACGCGGGGGCTGCCCTGGTAGATCTCGGCAACGTCCGCGGCGCGGTTGGAGAGCACCTGGCGCTGGTTGATCGAGCCCTTGTCGGTCACCTCGCCACGGTCGATATCCGGCGCTCTGGCCATAAGGATGATGCGCCGGATGAGCGTCGAAGACCCGGTGCTGGTGCTGGCCAGGCTGCGGAGCTTGTCAGCGAACGCGGCACGGACCGCGGGGTGGGCCATCAGCGCTTCCCCTTCGAGCGTGTCGTCGCCGGCAAGGTCGCGAGCGGCGCGCAAGTCAGGGAAGACCAGACCGCCCAGGAATTCCTCGTCTAGACCGGTGACGGCAACGTCCTTCACCAAGCCATCGAAGTGATCGATGAAGCCGGTGCGCAGGCGCCCCACATTCACCCAGGTGCCGGTGCGCAGCTTGAAGTTCTCGGCCGTGCGGCCATCGAAATAGAATCCCTGGTAGACGTCGTCGGGGTCGGCAAAGCGCAAGGCGTCGCCCAGGTTGTAGAAGCCTTCTTCGTCGAATGCCTTGGCCGTCAGTTCCGGCTGCTTCCAGTATCCGGGGGTGATGTTGGGCCCCTTGAGACGGGCTTCGAGCTTGTCGCCGACCGGCACGAGCTTGAGCGTAATTCCCTTGGCGGGGATGCCAACATTGCCGGCGCGCTCGGCCTCGATGGTGCACATCAGCGAGAACGGCGCCGTCTCGGTGGAGCCGAGGCCGGACGCGATCAGTACGCGTTCGCCGGTGGCTTCCACCGACTGGCGCTGCAGGGCTTCCCAGGTGTGCTGGCCGAGGCCTGCGCCTGCATACATCAGCATCTTCACACGCGAGAAGAAGGTGTTGCGCAGCGTATGGTCGCGATCGAAGGCGTGGACCATTTCTTCGTAGCCGCGCGGCACATTGAAGAACCAGGTGGGGGCAATCTCCGCCAGGTTCCGCAGCGTCTTGCCAATGCCGGACGGGGTGGGGCGGCCGTCGTCGATATACAGGGTGCCGCCATTGAACAGTACCAGGAAGAACACCTTGTTGCCGCCCGCGGTGTGGTTCCAGGGCGTCCAGTCCAGGATCACCGGCGGCTCGTCCTGCACAAAGGCGTAGCAGTCGCGGACCATCATCTGGTTGGCCGCGATCATGCCGTTGGTGTTGATCACAGCCTTGGGCGAGCCGGTCGAACCGGAGGTGAACAGCCACTTAGCGATGGTGTCCGGCCGCACGGCTGCGGCTGCCGCATCGACAGCCACGGTGGCCTCCGTCGCCAGCACGTCGCTGAACAGCAGGGCGTCCGGCCGATTCGGCCGACGAGCCACCATTACCGTGACGTCGTCGAAAACAGTGTCCAAGGCGCGGGCGAAGGTTTCTCCGTCGGCAGCAAAGACCAGCCCGGGGTTGAGCAGGCTCTTGATGTCCTTGAGCTTGCTGAAATCGGACGAGACCAGCGAATAGGCCTCGGAAAGGGCAGAGTAGGGGATGCCAACCAGGATGCAGGCCAGCGCCAGTTGGGCATGCTCGATGTCATTGCCCGAAAGGATGAGAACCGGCCGCTCGGTCGACAGGTTGAGGTCGAGGAGCTTCTGCCCGATCCGGCGAGCGCGCTCCAGCATCTCTTTGTAGGACAGGCGGCGCCATTCGCTGTCGGGTCCGCGATCGGCGATGAAGGTGTGGTCGGGCGTGGTATCGGCCCAGTGCCGCAATCGGTCTGAGATTCGTTGCGGAGGCGTGGGCAGTTCGCCCAGCTGGCGGACGTAGATGGTACCGTCCGGACGGCGGTCCACCTCGATCTGCGGCTCCCAATAGCGCGCCTGGCGCAGCGCCGCGGACGCCATTTCTGCGGATTGCTGTTTCAGCGCCGTCACTAACCCCTCCATGAGTTCCGGTTCGCTTCCGGTGCTTGACATTCAACACTGGAATTGTCCACTAGTAAACTAAATTAGCGGGAAAGACGGATGGCGGCTCTGATCACCTATGACCTCGACGGGGATGTCGCCGTTATCGGCTTCAACCGCCCGGAAAAGCGCAACGCGATCTCCGATGCGGTGATCGAAGAGCTGGCCAGGGCGGTCGACCGCGCCGCCGATGAAGCCCGGGCGGCGGTGCTCCACGGACACGGCAAGCATTTCTGTGCCGGCCTTGATCTGGCCGAGCATTCCGAGCGCGACCTAATCGGGGCGATCAGGAACTCCCGTCGATGGCACCAGGTCTTCGACCAGATCCAGCGTGGCGCCATTCCCTTCATATCGGCCCTTCATGGTGCGGTGGTCGGCGGCGGCCTCGAGATTGCGGCCGCCACCCATGTTCGCGTGGCAGACGCCACCACCAAGTTCGCCTTGCCCGAAGGGCAGCGCGGCATCTTCGTGGGGGGCGGTGGATCGGTGCGGATCGCGCGCCTCATCAATCATGCCAACATGACTGACATGATGCTGACCGGGCGGGTGCTTACCGCCGAGGAGGGGCACCGTATCGGGCTCTGCCAGTACCTGGTGGGTGCCGGCGAAGCGCTGGACAAGGCCAAGGAACTGGCGCGGCGGGCTGCGGGCAATGCGCCGCTGAGCAATTTCGCGGTAATCAATGCGCTGCCGCGCATCCAGGACATGGGGCAGGACGACGGCCTCTTCGTCGAGTCGCTGATGTCCTCCATCACCACGGCGACGCCGGAAGCGCGAGAGCGTCTGCGGGCCTTTCTTGAAGGGCGGGCCGAACGGCTCATTCCCAAGGATCCGGCCTGATGGGGCTGAGCAGGAGTGCCCTCGACGACCTGATCGGGTTGAAGCTGCGGCTGGTGCAGTTGCACTTCTTTGCCGTCTACTACGCCGAGTTCGGGCCGCTGGGGATCACGCCTGCCGAATACGCCATCCTGGAAATGGTGGCCGAGAACCCGCGGACGCGCCAGGGGGTGTTGGCCGAGGCGCTCAGCATCAAGCGTTCCAACATGACCAAGGTCATGCGCGGACTGGAAGAGCGCGGGCTGCTCAGCCGAGCGGCTCCGGCCGACGATGCGCGGGCCGTGGAACTGACCCTGACCGAGGCCGGCGAGACTCTGCGGCAGCAGCTGGCTTCGCGCATGCAGCGCAATGACCGGCTAGCGGCATCGGCCCTGGACGGGCCCGAGCAGGTGGAATTGCTGCGGCTGCTCGACAAATTGCTGGCCTCGAGCGCCAGCCATGCCCCGAATTCCATGGAGCTTGCCGATGGTTGATTTCAACGCCGTTCGCGCCATCGACATCCACACGCATGCGGAAGAGCCGTGCGGCACGCACGCTGACGATGGCTACGACGACTTCCAGCAGCACATGAAGCAGTATTTCCGCATGGGCCACTCGCCGCAGCCCACGGTTGCGGAGACGGCGCAGTATTTCCGCGAGCGCAATATCGCTGCGTGCATCTTTCCGGTGGACGCGGAGCGCGAGACCGGTTTCCGGCGCTTCAACAACTACGAGGTGGCCGAACAGGCGGCCGAGCACTCCGACATCCTAATCCCGTTCGCATCGATCGACCCGGCCAAGGGCAAGATCGGCGCTCGTGAGGCGCGCGACCTGGTCGAGAACCATGGCGTGCAGGGCTTCAAGTTCCACCCCACCATGCAGGGATTCGAGCCCAACGACCGCTCGGCCTATGTGCTGTACGAAGCCATCGCCGAGACGGGCAAGCCGGCGCTGTTCCATACCGGCCAGACCGGCGTCGGTGCGGGCATGCCGGGCGGCATGGGCATGAAGCTGCGCTATTCCAATCCAATGCTGATCGACGATGTGGCAGCCGATTTCCCGGAGATGCCGATCATCCTCGCGCACCCCTCCTTTCCGTGGCAGGAGGAGGCATTGGCGGTAGCGACGCACAAGCCCAACGTCTATATCGACCTCAGTGGCTGGTCGCCGAAGTACTTTCCGCCGATCCTGGTGCGCTATGCCAACACGCTACTGAAGCACAAGATGCTGTTCGGATCGGACTGGCCGGCGATCACGCCGGATCGATGGCTCTCGGACTTTGAGCAAATCGATATTCGGCCCGAAGTGCGGCCGCTGATCCTGAAGGACAACGCACGCCGGCTGCTGGGCGCGTAAGCCGGATCGTCGTCACGGTTATAGTTCACGAAGATAACTATCCTGGATGCGGTGCGGCGTGCAGTAGCCGATAAGCTCCAGGTTATGGTTTTCTTTCAACTGTCATTTCACCGTGCTGGCAAAATAGAATAGACGGAAGAGAGATGGCACATGGGGGACTGTGCCTCGACAGGGGGGGTAGTGACAGTGTTTCGTGACGACTCGGCGCTGGGACGCGTGGTAGTCGGCCTTGCCCGATGGACTGCGATCGCGGGTGGGCTGGTGCTCATTGCGATGGTGGTGATGTCGGTGGTCAGCATCATCGGACGAGCATTGTTATGGGCGGGCCTGAAGCCCATCATCGGCGATTACGAACTGATCTCCATCGGCATGGGCTTTGCGGTGTTCGCGTTCCTGCCGTGGACGCATCTGGTGCGCGGGCACGCACTGGTTTCGTTGGTGACCGACTCGTTCGGGCCGCGGGTGAACTCCTGGATCGTGGTAGTCACCGACCTTATGATGCTGGTCGCCTCGGCCTTCATCGCCTGGCGGCTGTACTTCGGCATGATGGACAAGTTCGCCTACCGTGAGACGACGGTGATGCTGCGGTTCTCGCTCGGATGGGCCTATGCGATGGGATTTGTCGGAGCGGTCGTCATGGTGATCGTGGCCGTCTATGTGCTGGGTCGGTCCATCGGCAATGCTGTGGCCGGCCGCGTTGAGGCACCGGGTGCGGGAGCCCATACATGACCCCGTTCGTCATCGGCTTGTTTGCGATTCCCGTCGTTCTCGTCCTGATCTTCCTGCGGGTGCCCATCGGCCTCGCCATGCTGGGCGTGGGCGTTTTCGGCAGCTGGATGATCACCGGCAACTTCAATCCGGTATCCTCCCAGTTCAAGAACCTGACCTATTCCACCTTCGCGTCGCACTCGCTGTCGGTGGTGCCGCTGTTCCTGCTCATGGGTCAGTTCGCTACCCTCGGGGGCCTCTCCAGCAAGCTGTTCAATGCCGCTGCCGCATGGGTCGGGCATCGCAAGGGCGGTGTTGCCATGGCAGCGATCGGTGCCAGCGCCGGATTCGGCGCCATCTGCGGATCGTCGCTCGCGACTGCCGCGACCATGGGGCAGGTGGCGTTGCCGGAGCTGCGGAAATACGGCTACTCCGGCGCCCTGGCGACCGGCACAGTGGCTGCTGGTGGTACGCTGGGCATCCTGATTCCGCCTTCCGTCATCCTGGTCATCTTTGCCGTCCTGACCGAGCAGAACATCGCCAAACTGTTCATGGGCGCCATGGTGCCCGGTATTCTGGCGGCGGTCGGCTACATCATCGTCATCGCCCTCTATGTGCGTTTGCAGCCCGGTGCGGGTGGTTTGCGTGAGCGGGTGCCCTATGGCGAGCGTTTCCGGCAATTGGGGCAGACCTGGCCGGTCATGCTGGTGTTCCTGCTGGTGATCGGCGGCATCTATGCTGGCATCTTCACCCCAACCGAGGCGGCAGCGGTCGGCGCCGCCGGAACCGGCATCATCGCCTGGGCGTATCGCGGCATCGATCGCAAGCGGCTGATCGATGCGTGCCTGGCTACGGCTACCTCGACCGCCATGATCTTCCTGATCGTACTCGGCGCAGCGGCGCTAAACACCTTCCTCGCGCTCTCGCAACTGCCGCAGATTTCAGCCGCGTGGGTGGCCGACCAGGGCTTCAACCCCTGGATCGTGCTAATAATTGTGCTGGTCTTCTACATGATCATGGGCTGTTTCATGGATTCGCTCTCCATGATCCTACTAACCGTGCCGATCATCTACCCGATGATGTCCGTCCTCGACTTCGGCCTGACGCCGGATGAGTTCGGCATCTGGTTCGGCATCATCGTGCTGATCGTGGTGGAGGTGGGGCTGATCACGCCGCCGGTAGGGATGAACCTGTTCATCATCAACTCGATGGCGCCGGAGACGCGGCTGTCGGAGACCTATCGCGGGGTGATCCCGTTCGTAGTAAGCGACCTGGTCCGGACGGCAATCCTGGTGATGTTCCCGCCCATTACGCTTTGGCTGGTGTGGGTGCTCTACTGACAGGAGGAGCCGGCGTTCCTCGCCGGTGCCGCCTCAGAACAAACGCATCAGGTCGCCGGGGCTGTCGGTTTCCAGCCTGGTGACAGCGGCCAGCAGCTCGCGGCAATCCACGGGCTTCCTTCCCGCCGCAAGACATGCCTGCAGCTTGGGCGCGATGGCCTCGAGCTTGGTGTCCGCCGCGCGCAGACCAGGCACCGCGTTAACGATTTCGGTGAGCGATGTACCGTTGGCAATTCGTAGCGTGTAAACCGCTTCGATGCCTGGAGGGAGGGGCGATGCGTCCATGTGGATGCGGCTGGCGAGTTTGAGAGTGTCGGCCGAGGTCAGCCTTTCAGGCGTGAAACTGGCAAGGTCCACGGCTCCATGTTCCAGCGCAGTCGCGAACACGAAGGGTATCGAGAACTTCGCATCAATGGCCGTCCGCGGTGCAATTCGCTGCTGGCGCGGCACGAACAGCATGTCGTTGGGCGGTGATACGGAAACGGTGACCTG
The DNA here is from genome assembly GCF_042685625.1 of Devosia albogilva. Classification (NCBI taxonomy): domain Bacteria; kingdom Pseudomonadati; phylum Pseudomonadota; class Alphaproteobacteria; order Hyphomicrobiales; family Devosiaceae; genus Devosia; species Devosia albogilva. The sequence continues at coordinate 979,765 of NZ_JBHUNP010000001.1, read as the reverse complement.
CGTCAGGTCGGAGGGCGCCACCCCTCTATTGCGGAGCCGCTGGGCGGCGACAATGGCGCTGTGGGTGCCGCGGCAGGATGGCCATTGCTTCACGCCGACTTCCGGGCCGTAGAAATGCCTGCCGATCCCGGCAAAGGCGCTCTGCCGGGGGCCATTGCCGGTCAGGATCGGGAACACTCCACCGGGTCCTTCGAGAGGTTGCACCACCGCCACGACGCCGGCGCGGGCCAACAACGCTGCCTCCACCGCTGCGCGCGCCGCAAGGCTCTCTCGGACCGCGCGCAGGTGTGAGAGCGGGCTGCGCTTGAGTTCGTCCGCGAGCATGAATTGCGCTGCGAAAAGGCCAAGGGCGTTCAGCGCGGTGTCCGCGTCCAGGTCGAGCAACAGGCAGCAACCGAGGGTCGCACCGAGCCCCGACAGAATGGGTGGATAGTACCAACCCCGCTCCGCCGGGCCTCCGTCGAGTGCCAGGGACAACCGGCACGCAAAATCGCACCCGAGGGCCAGCGCCCTGATCACCTCGGCACCGGTCGCACCCTCAGCCTCCGCGAGGGCCAGCACGGCGGGGATCAGCGATGCGTTGGGGTGGATCTTGCCTTCTTCGAACGTGTCCTCGAAGTCGATGGCATGGGCCAGGGCTCCGTTGCCGAGAGCTGCCATAACCGGAGACACCCTGCGGCTAGTTCCGATCAGCGTCGACGGCCCGGCACCCGAGGCGGAAGCATAAGCGAGCATGGGAGCAACGGCCGGCTCGAGGCCGCTGGCCGCGACCATGACCGAAAGGCCGTCGGCCAAAGCGATGGCAACCGCGGCCTTGGCCGCAGGGGTGATGTCGCGGAGGGCGACATAGTCCTCCAGCAGTGCTCGTGTGAGGGTCATTGCCGGGCAGCGATGCGCAGCACGTCACCATCCGCCGCGACGACGCTGCCCAGGTCGGCCTGGTCGGCAATGGTCTGCAGATAGGCTCGGATACGGTCGAAATCGGGATGGTCGGGCGCAACGATCTTCGGATCGGCGTCGCGCCCGATCATGATCGGCACGAAGCGGACATCGCTCACGCCTTCGCGCGACAGTTTCGCCTCGAGCATCACGCTCATCTCGGAGCCGGGCGGGAAATTGTAGCGGCTGGAGAAATCCGGCACCCAGTCCGGGTTCAGCTTCTGGATCTCCTTGAAGCCTTTCGACTGTGCATGCGCCTCGTCCATCCTGAGGTCGATGGCGAAATTGGCGAGACTGTAGGCAATGGTCTTGCCCTTGTAGACCTCGATGCCCTTTAGGATGTGTGCGTGGTGGCCAAGGACCAGGTCCGCGCCGGCATCGATGGCGGCGTGCGCCACCTGCCGCTGGTAGTCGGGGATCACCGCCGGGACAAAGTGAATGCCGGCATGGTGCGACAGCACCACCACATCAGCTTGATCCCGCACCAGCCGGATGGTGGACAGCAGCGCCTCGAGATCGTCGCGGAAGGCGTAGGTGTGGATGCGGGCCGGCGTGCCGGGTTGGTCGTGCTCGATCTGCTCGTAGATCGTGTGCGCGCGCATCGGCGCACAGCCGGGGCGGTTCTCCTCGGCCCAGTAGTTCATCGGCAGGATGGAATTGACCGAAATGAAGCCGAGGGTCACCCCGTTGCGGGTGAAAAAGACCGGCTGCCGCGCCTCCGCGATATCCCGGCCCGTGCCGATCTGGGTGGCCCCGGCCCGATCTAGGTGATCGAGGGTATCGAACAGCCCCTCCGGGCCCCAGTCCATGCAGTGGTTGCCAGCGAAGGAGACGACCTCCAGACCAACATCAACCAGTGCATCGGCGATGGCGGGGTCGCCGCGCATGGTGTGGCGCGCCTGCGGCAGTCGTACGCCGCGCTCCGTCAGGTTGACCTCGAGCTGGCAAAAACCGAGGTCCGCGCGGCCGATGCGGTCGCGCACGGCATCGAAGATGGTGGCAGGGCGGTCGCGGTCCGGCGCGACATCGCCGACGGCGACGAAGTCAATGCTCACGACGCAACTCCGGATCAAGCAGGTGACACGCGGCGCCGCCGCCATGGGGCGCCGCAAACATAGTCGGGCGAACGCTATCGCAGCGATCGAAGCGCAGCGGGCAGCGGGTGTGGTAGGGGCAACCCGACGGCGGGTCGAGCGGGCTAGGGATCTCGCCCTGCGGCGGCAGGTCGGGCGGCGGGGCGTCCGGATCGGGCGGCAGGGCCGCGGCCAGCAGCGCGCGGGTGTAGGGATGGCTAGGCGTAGTGCAGATCGCCTCGGCAGAGCCGCGCTCGATGATGCGGCCGAGATACATGACGATGACGTCATCGGCCATGAACCGGACCGTGGCGAGGTCGTGCGAGATGAACACGCAGCCGAGACCGTACTCCTCCTGCAGGTCCTTGAGGATGTTTAGAATCTGCGCCCGGATGGAAATGTCCTGCGACGACACCGGCTCGTCCAGCATCAGGACGCGGGGCCGCGAAGCGATGGCGCGGGCAATGGCGATGCGCTGGCGCTGCCCCCCGGAGAACTCGTTCGGGAAGCGCCGGGCATCCTCCCGCCGCAGGCCAACCGCCTCCAGCACCTCGCCGATCCGGTCCTCGATCTGCTGGCGGGTTAGCTCGGGGATCGTCGAGAGCGGCTCGGCAATGATTCGTCCAACCCGCATGCGCGGATCGAGCGAGGAGAACGGGTTCTGGAACACCGGTTGCACCGCCCGGCGGAACTCGCGCCTGGCCTGCGGCGGCAGCGTAGCGCTGGCTTCGCCCTGAAACTGCACTTCTCCGGCAGTGGGCGTGTCGAGCAGCAGGAGCAGGCGGTTGAGTGTGGTCTTGCCGCAGCCGGACTCGCCAACCACGCCAAGCGTTCGCCCCGGCAGGAGGTCTATGTCGACCTCGCTGACCGCATGAAGATCCTGCTGGCGGCCGTTGTGCTTGACCTTGAACACGCGGCTTAGGCCGCGCGCGGACAGGATGGCGCCACTCATGCCGCGCCTCGCTGCGCCTGCAGGGGGAACCAGCACCGGGTGGTATGGTCGACACCTACCTCGAACGCCTTCGGCGGCTCGAGGCACTTGGCTTGGGCATTGGCGCATCGCGGGTGGAAACGGCAGCCCTGTGGGCGGGCCGAGACGGGTGGGGGTGAGCCGGGGATGGTGGGAAGCCGCCTCGGCGGCCGATCGACCGTGGGGATGCTGTCGAGCAGGGCGCGGGTGTACCAGTGTGCCGGGCGGTGGAAAATGTCGCGGACCGGGCCTTCCTCGACGATCTGGCCGGCATACATCACTGCCACCCGGTCGCACATCCGAGCGACGACGCCGAAGTCATGGGTGATGAACAGCATCGCCATCCCGAGCCGCTTCTGCAGGTCCTTGAGCAGTTCGAGGAACTGGTACTGGATGGTCACGTCGAGGGAGGTGGTGGGCTCGTCGGCGATCAGCAGCCGTGGCGCGCGCGTGAGCGAGATTGCTCCGACCACCCGCTGTCGCATGCCGCCGCTCATCTGGTGGGGGTGGTTGGACAAACGGGCTTCGGGGGAGGGGATGCGGACACTTTCCAGGGCGGCGATGGCGCGCTCCCGGAGACTGCCCTCGCCGGTCGCATGCAGGCGCAGTCCTTCCCTAAGCTGGTTGCCGATCGTGAAGATCGGGTTCAGGGAGGCCATGGGATCCTGCAGGATCATCGAGATTTCTCCGCCGCGGATGGCAGTCATCTCCGCGGCCGAGAGGGCTGCGACGTCCCTGCCGTCATAGATGATCTCGCCCGAGAGACCCTTTTCCAGCAGCGGCGGCAGCAGGCGCATCAGCGCCATGCCCAGCGTGGTCTTGCCCGAGCCGCTTTCCCCCACCAGCCCGACAGTCTCGCCGGCCCCGATCGCAAGATCGATGTTCTCGATCAGGCTGAGGGCGTCGCGATCACCGCCGAGGCGGACGCTGACATTGCGCATTTGGAGAAGGGGCGGCGGAGTCGTCGTCATCAGATGTTGCGGCCCCTCAGCGCCGGGTTGATGCGGTCGGCGAGCGCGTCACCGACGAGGTTCACGGCCATAACCGTCAGCAGGATCGCGGTGCCCGGCACGATGCAGAGCCACCAGGCCGAGGCGATGTAGGAGCGACCGTCGGCGACCATCGATCCCCAGGACGGCGCTGGCGGCGGCACGCCGACACCGAGGAAGCTGAGCGAGGCCTCGAGCACGATCACCACGCCGACTTGGAGGGTAGCGATCACGATAAGGGCGGGCGCGATGTTGGGCAGGATATGCCGCCAGATGATCTTCCAGTCGGAAAGGCCGGAGGTGCGGGCGAGGTCCACATAGTCCTCGTTGCGGATCTTCAGGGTCTCGCCGCGCGCCATACGGGCATATTGGCTCCACAACACCAGCGAGATGACGATGATGATGTTGGCAAAGCTCGGCCCCGAGATTGCCCCCAGCAGCAGCGCCAGAAGGATGACGGGGAAGGAAAGGGCGAGATCAACGAGCCGCATCAGGATGCGATCGGTCCAGCCGCCGAAGTAGCCGGCCGCTGTGCCGACCGCGGTGCCCAGCGCTCCGGAAATGGCGATCACCAAGGCGCACACGGTCAACGAAATGCGCGCGCCAGCAATGATGCGGGACAGGATGTCACGACCCAACCGGTCGGTCCCGAAGGGGTGCGCCCAGCTTCCGCCGTCCTGCCAGGCCGGCGGCACCAGGCGGGCGCGCAGGGATCCGGTGAGCGGGTCGTACGGCGTGAGCCATGGACCAAAAAGCGCCACGACGACAAAGAGGACCAGCAGCGCTGCCGCAATCCGCAGAGGCCAGTCCAGCGAGCGCCATAGTCCGGCAACGCTGGTGATGATCCCCGCGCGGCGCGCGCGGGTACCTGAGCTCGCATCCACCATCAGCTCCGGATCCGCATGCGTGGATCGACCAGGACGTAGAGCAGGTCGACGGCGAGGTTGGCGAGAATGAAGAGAGAGGTGATGACCAGCACCACGGTCTGCACCACGGGAAAGTCGCGCGAGAGGATCGACTCGTAGGCCAGACGACCGATACCGGGCCAGGAGAAGACCGTCTCGACAATCACCGCACCGGTGATCATCACCGCAAAGAACGTGCCCATGAAGGTGATCACCGGGATCAGGCTGTTGGCCAGCGCATGCTTCCAGATCACCGCTGCTTCCGAAAGGCCCTTGATCCGGGCCAGCTTGATGTACTCGCTGCCCATCGCCTCAAGCATGGAGGAGCGGACCAGGCGTGTGATAGCGGCGAGGGTGAACAGCCCCAATGTGGCGGCAGGCAACACATAGTGCTGCCATTGCCCATAGCCGGAGGTCGGCAGCCAGCCCAGCTGCACTGCGAACACATACATCAGCACGATCCCAAGCCAGAAACTCGGTACCGACTGGCCGATCAGCGCCACCAGCCGGGCTGCGATATCCACCACGGAATTGCGGCGGATGGACGCCAGCACGCCGAACAGGATGCCGATGGTGACGGTGAACACCAGCGCCACTGCCGCGAGGCTCAGCGACGCCGGCAATCGCAAAAGAACCAGCTCGAGTGCCGGCTGGCTGCCGGCAGTGACGGAGCGGCCGAAGTCCCCGGTCAGGGCGTTGCCGAGGAAGGTGAGATACTGGATCGGCAGGGATTGGTCGAGCCCAAGGTCCTGCGTGAGCTTGGCCTTGTCAGCCTCGGTCGCACCGTCGCCGAGCAGCAGCGCTACAGGATCTCCGGTCAGCCGGCTGAGAAGAAAAATCACCAGGCTCATCAGCAGCAGCGCGATCAGCGCTTCACCTATCCGAGTAGCGATGAGTTTCAGCATGGCCGGCGCCCGGTGGTAGGCCGATGCCGCGCGGACGCGGCATCGGGAGTTGAAAGAGGTCAGTCGGCGCGGGTGACCTGGTCGAAGTTCCACACATAGGCCGTGGTGATCTTCCACTCGCCGACCTTGTCGCTGATGCCGTAGGGCTCATTGGCAAGGGCGATGAACACGGCCGCGGCCTCGTCACGCAGATACTGCCCGATTTCGGTGAACTTTGCTTCCCGGGCTTCGGGGTCCACTTCGGTGGAGAAGTCCTGGATCATCGTCTCCAGCTCAGCCGTGCTGAAGCTGGCGAACACACTGGCAGCCAGATAGCCGGCTTCCATGCCGTTCGCAGCGCTTGCGAACGGGAAGCCGCGGTGGGTCCACACATAGTTGTTGGCGCGCCCTTCCGTCCATTCGGACCGGAGGGAAGGCCAGTCGACCGGCTCGATCGAGGCGTTGACCCCAATGTCCTGCCAGTAGAGCGCGACCGCTTCCGCCATCAGCGGCAGCTCGGCCCCGGGGGCGGTGGTGAAGGTGCGAATGGTGATGTCGAAGCCGTTCTCGTATCCTGCTTCGGCCAGCAATTCGCGGGCGCGCTCGGGATCGTAGGGGTAGGGCTCGACGCTCGACCAGGCAGCAACCGGGGTGTCGCTCGACGCCACCGTGCCTTCCCCGTGGAACAGTTCGTCGATGATGGTCTGCTTGTCGACGGCGTAGTTGAGGGCCTGTCGCACTTCCTTGATGGCCCATGGCGCATCGGGGTTGTAGCGGTTCTCCGAGGTTTCGATCAGGCCGCCGAAGCGGACCACCGGTGACCAGGTCGCCTCTGCCGAAACAATGCTCAGGCCGGCATCGCGCACGGTCGGGATCGAGTCGAAACCGATCGGCGCAATGTCCGCTTCGCCGGTGCGCAGCATGGCGACGCGGGTGGATTCCTCGGGCACGACCTTGAACACGATGGTCTCGAACTCAGGCGCGACGCGCCAGTGGTCCTCCACATCCTCACGGAGCTTCATCACGATCTCGGAGCCGGGGGTGATGCTGGCCAGTTCATAGGCGCCGGTTCCGATCGGGGTGGCTTCTGCGTCAGCTTCACCCAGCGCGTCGAAGTGCTTCTTGGACACGATGCCCAACTGCTGGGTCGCCCCGAAATAGCCCTGAGCCAGTTCGAAATCGGGGAAGTTGAGGTTGACGACGACAGTGTAGTCATCGGGAGTCTCGACCGAAGCGATCAGCCGGCGCATCGGCGAAGCCGGACCAGCGCGGGAGTCGTCACGGATCAGCCGCTCGATGGAGTATGCGACGTCCGCAGACGTCATCTCGCCATAGCCGCCGGAGAATTCCACGCCCTTGCGCAGGTTGAAGGTCCACTTCTGACCGTCCTCGCTGACCTCCCAGGACTCGGCGAGCCCCGGGACGGTCTTGAGCGTGCCCGGTTCGACATAGGTGAGGTATTCGTAGACCACGTCGAGATAGGTCTTGCGCTGACCGCTGCCGCCCCAGGGGGTCATCGTCTCCTCGGAGAACGTCGATACAGCGACGATTAGGTCATCGGCTTGCGCCCATGCCGGCAAAGTGGGGGCGATGGCAAGCGCCACCCCGCACATCAGCCCGAACGCCGTCCTGCGCATGGTACTCAAAATAGGCTTAGTCATAGGATCCTCCCTTCCCGACTTTGCGGAACAGTTATGTTACATAACTAATAAGTCAACAGGATTGTCGACGAAAATGGTCGCCCGATTTGACAGCGACACCTGCCGCTTCATATGTACTCGGCGCCGGTGGCACCGAGGGTGGGCATGCGCGGCGTCAGGAACAGCAGCAAGATGAGCGAACCCATTTCCGCGGTAGCGATCGGCGACGGCATCAAGAACCGGATCCACCGAGGTGCGTACGCACCAGGGCAGCGGCTCATCGAGGTCGACCTGGCGGAAGAGTTTGCTGTGGGCCGGGGCCGCATCCGAGAGGTCTTCAAGACCCTGGTCGGAGAGGGATACCTCGAGTTCGTCCGGAACCGGGGGGTCTACGTCCGCCGCTTCACCCGTGCCGAAATCCTCGAGATGGGGCGCGTCCGCGAAGTGCTGGAAGGGCTTTCGGCGCGGCTGGCGGCTGAAAAGGAGCTCGACCAGACCCAGCGGGACCTGTTGCGGGCGCATCAGACTCGGCTCGACGAGGCCGAGGCCAGCAACGACGTCGACCGGTACAACGCCGAGAATTTCGACTACCACGCCACCATCTGCCGCATTGCCGGTAACCGGCATGTGGAGCAATCCCTCGCCCGGGTGCGCCTGCCGCTCTACCGGCTGCAACTGCCGCGCAGCTTTTCCAGCGACTCGATGGCCAGTTCCAACCGCGACCACCAGGTCATCACCAGCAGCATCCTTGCCGGCAAACCGGATGCCGCCGAGGCCGCCATGCGGGCTCACGTCCACGCCGGCAATCAACACGTCATCCGGCTGGCCGAAGAGCATTTCCGCTAGCCCTCGCCTCGATCGCGGAAGCGCACCGGCACGCTGAGCGGACCGTATTCGGGCCAGGTGGTCATTGGCGTGGGGCCTGTCAGCTCCCATCCGTCCGTACGTGCAATCAGTTCTTCCAGTGTTACCCGCAACATCAGCCGGGCCAGTGGCGCGCCGGCGCATTGGTGCGGACCACGGCCGAACGCCATGTGCTGCTTGTGCCCCTGCCGATCGAGCCGGAAGCTGTCGGGATCCTCGAAGGCGTCCGCATCACGGTTGGCCGAGGTGAAGGCTAGGGCGATCGGCTCGTCCTTCTTGATGCTCCTGCCGCCGATCTCGATGTCGCGTTTGGCCGTGCGGGCAAAGCCGCGGTAGGGCGTGTAGAGACGCAGCAATTCCTCGAGGGCAGCGGGTATCAGTGCCGGGTCGGCCTTGAGCATGGCGAAATGCTCCGGGTGGCGCGCCAGATGGATCGCCATGGAACCGGTGAAGGTGGTGGGCGCAATGATGCCGACCACCAGCAATTGCCGGATGGTCCCAAGGATCATGTCGTCAGGCAGCGCGTTGCCGTTGTCGTCACGCGCTGCGAGCATGGCGCTGGTGGGATCGACACCGGGATCGAGCGGCTCCGCCTTGCGCAGGGCAATGATGTCGCGCGCCACGTCGTAGAGGAACAGGCTGGTGCGCTCCAGCGTGGCGGTGTCGCGGACCTGCAGGGCACGATTGAAGTCGGCACCGATGTTGCGGATCTTCTCCGCCTGTTCAGGCGGGATATGGAAGAACTCGGCCAGCACGAAGATCGGCAGACGATACGAGAAGTCGACGCAGATGTCGCAACTGCCGCGTGCGACCAGTGGCTCCAGCAGCTTAGCCACGATGCCGCGGACCACGGGTTCCCAGAAAGCCATCCGCTCCGGATAAAAGAGCGGCGTGATGGCTCGCCGGTAGGGGGTGTGTTCCGGTGGATCGAGATGCAGTGGCGGGCGACGCCCGGAGGTTGCCACGCGCGGCACCACGTTCTGGTAGGCCGTCGAAAAGGTCTCATGATCGGCAAGGGCGCGGATCACGTCATCATACTTGGTGAGGACCCAGAACCCTTCAAAGTCGGCACTGTGGGCAACGGGGCAGCGTCCGCGCAGGTCCTTGAACATGGCGTGGGCGTCGTCGAACGACTCCACCACATCGGCACTGAACTCGTGCAGGTCGTTGTTCGGCGGAACGAAGGTCTTGGGTGGTGGGCGATGGGCCTCGGTCAATCACTCTCTCCGGTCAGCTCGCCTCAGCCAGGGTGCTGTCGGCTATTTTGTCGACAATTACGTTGGCAAGTTGACGGTGGCAAGGCGTCGGTTGAAATCCTCAGCCTGCGGAGGCCTGCCCGGTGGATGCCGGGACTTCGATGCCCAAGTCGCGCAGCACGGCTTCGGTATGCTCCCCCAGCAGCGGCGGAGGGCCGGATACGCCCGGACCATCATGGGCAAACCGAAACCCCGCGTTGAGGATGCTGGCCTGCTCGACTGCCGGGTTGGGCACCGGGATTTTGACCATCAGGTCGCGCCCCTGCAACTGCTCGAGTTCGAGCACCTCGCGCACCGGGCGTACGGCACCCGCAGGCACGCCGGCTTCGGAGAGGATCACCTCCCACTCGAGCGCCGTGCGCGTTGCGAAGGTGCGAGCAAGTTCTGCCTGGAGAGCGTCATCATGGACCATGCGGCTGTCCGGGTCGGCGAAGCGGGGGTCAGTCAGTAGGTCCGGGCGTTCAAGTGCTGTACATAGTCGTTCATACTGGCCCTGCTGCACGGCACCGATGGTGATCGGATCCTTCAGGGTGTCGAAGGTGTCCGCCGTCGGAGCCAGCGAAAACCCGCGGTTCCCCGTGCGCTTGGGGCTGGTATCCGAGATCATCAGCGGATGGATCACCGACGCCATCATCACCAGCGAGGCATCCAGCATCGACATGTCGATGTGCTGGCCCCGGCCTTCAGGGTCGCGCAGGCGCTGCACATAGGCCGACTGGATCGCGAAGGCCGCGAGCAGGGCGCTGTAGGTGTCAACGATTGGAAAACCCACCCGCATCGGGCCCCCATCGGGTTCACCTGACAGTCCCATCAGTCCGGACACGCTCTGAATGATCTGGTCGATGGCGGGATAGTCGCGCATGGGGCCCGATTGTCCGTAGCCGGAGATCGAGCAGAAGATCAGCCCGGGATTGGTTTTCCGCACGGTCTCGTAGCCCAACCCCAGCCGGTCGATCACGCCAGGACGGAAGTTCTCGACTAGGATGTCGGACGACCTGATGAGCCGGGACGCAGCCTCGCGGCCAACGTCGCTCTTGAGGTCCAGCACGATGGATTTCTTGCCGGCATTGGCGCCGATGAAGGCCTCCGACATGCCGCGCAGTTCCCGGCGCTGCGTGTAGTTGCGCAGCACGTCGCCCGTTGGCGGCTCGACCTTGATGACCTCGGCGCCCAGCAGGCACAGGAAGTGAGTTGCCAATGGCCCAGCGATCACATGGCTGAAATCGGCGATGCGAACGCCCGCGAGTGGTCGTGCCACTGGCCCCTCCCAAGTAGTTCAGTAAATGAACTACCTGAGGTGATCCCTGTCAAGGTGTTCAGTCGTCCCCGGTCTCGATGGCGGAAAGCTGACCGGTGCGTTGCAACTGGCGCTGGCCCAGATGGGTGTAGAGCCGGTTGAGAAAGGTGAACATCTGCGCGCGTTCCTGCTCGCTGAAGGGCTCGAGCAAGGCAGCGTTCTGTTGGGCGATGAGGTCGTTGATCTGCTCATAGCGGGCCTGTCCGGCGGCGGTGAGGTGCAGCGCGTTGAAGCGCTTGTCCGTCTGCCCCCTCGTCCGTTCGATCAGACCGCGTGCTTCGAGATCCTTCACCAGCTTGGTGATCGCGGACTTCTTGAACACCAGTGTGGCGGCGAGGTCGTTCTGCGACATGCCAGGGTTCAGCCCGATGACGCTGAGCACGACGATTTCACCCTGCTCTGCTCCCAGCGCGGCGTAAAACGCTGCGTTTTCGGCGCGGATATAGGCGCGAAGGGCCCGCGTCAGGAAGGGCAGGTTCTCACGGAGAGGGCCAAGGGCCACACCGTGCTGGTCTGCTTCCGCCGTACCGTCCGCCATATCAACAACCCCGCCCTGTGCTGCGGTGACTAACCCCGCATTCGCCGCCCTGTCAAAGGGCACTTGCCTGTCGCCTACACATCAGTTCATATTGTGAACTAAATTTGGAGGGGGATGGATTGCGCGAAGTCGATGACGTCAGCGCCGATGCCGGGGCGGTGCTCGCCCGCGCGTTCGAGCAGCGAGATCGCTGGACAATCTCGTCTGCCCAGCCGCTGGTCGGCATCTTCGGCAACGGCATGCCGGAGACGCTGGTGGCGGCCGCCGGGGCTGTCCCCGTCCACCTGTCGATGGGCTTCACCCACGATGAGCATCCGGTTGCGTCGGTCATCGAACCGTTTGTCGACGACGAGGTACGGACGTTCCTGGTCCGGCTGATGAACGGGGAGTTTGCCGACTATCGCGGCATCATTTTCTCCCGCGATGACGCTCCGGCATTGATCGCCTATCAGTACGCGACCGAGTGGATACGCCAGGGCAAGCCTCGGGGGGACACGCCGCCATTGTTCCTGTGGAACCTCGTGCATACCGACAGTGCCCCGGTGCGGGCCTTCAACGCCGTGCAGGCGGAGAAGCTCTTTGCGTTCTTCGTCTCGATCGGCCTTGCCCAGCCGGATCCTGCTGCTCTTCAGCGCGCCGCTGCGGATGAAGTTCGCCGCCAAGCAGCGCTCGGAGATCTGACGGCAGCCGTTGGAGTGACGGTGTCGGGTGCCAGTGCAATGCAGTGGCGCAATGCAGGTCGCTTCATGCAGGCCGCAGAGCATGCAAGACTGCTGACGTCGGCGCTGACCCAAGGGACTGGACCAGTCTCTGCCGGCCGGCGGATTGCCCTGGTCGGGTCCCCTTTGGCGTGCCCCAGGACCTATGCCGTGCTGGAGACATTCGGGTCGATCGTGTGCGACCTGCAGCCCCTCGGCAGCGTATGGCCCGGTCCCGGCAACACCTCCAGCGACTTGGAAACGATCCTGAGTGCTTCAGCCGCGGACGCCTCGTGCCCTCGCATCAGCCCGACAGCAGCACACCGGGCTGGTATCGTGAAGAGCATCCTCGACGCCCGCTGCGATTTGGTTGTGTGCCAGCTTGCCCAGACCGACGACACCTTCGGCTGGGAAGTGCCCTGGCTCTTCGCCGAACTCTCCGGGCACGGCATCGCGTGCGTGAACCTTGGGTTCAGGGACCCTGAGCCGCCCGCCGCTTGGCTCGACCGGGCGGCTTCGACCATTGCCCAGGCCCTGGAGGCACGCTCGTGAGCCACGAATACTCGCCTTTGCAATCGACCGCCGCCGCAACTGAGTACCAGCGCGAGTGGGCCAAGGGCCTGCGGGCGCAGATTACCTCTGGCGCGCAGTATGCCTTCGTCAACGCCGACACCCCCCACGAACTGTTCCACCACATCGGCTTGCCCATCGTCACCAACCAGTGGTGGTCTGCCATCATCGCGGCCAAGCAGCTGTCGGAATACTATTTCGACTTTATGGAGGCGGCCGGCTTTCATGAACGGCTGGCCCGCTATTCCAGCCTGCCGCTGATCGCCGAGCTGGAAGGGGACACGTCCCGTCAGCCTTGGGGCGGGCTGCCGACGCCCTCGATCCTGTGCGCGCGGCAAAGCGCTGACGATCACCAGAAGATCTTTTCGCTGTGGGCCGAAAAGACCGGGGCGCCGCTGGCGCTGCTCTCCTCTCCGGCCGTGCCGTCACCGCAGCCCAATTGGTGGCGCCTTGCGCGTACCGGCTGGGAGAGCCTCTACGAAACGGATCGGCTCGACCTGATGGTGGCCGAGTTCGAGGCGCTGATCGAGCAGTTGGAAGCGCTCACCGGCCGCCGCTTCGACCATGAAGGCTTCGCGCACTACATGGATCGGATCAACCTGCAGGAGCGGATCTACGAGGAAGCATCCGAACTGATCGCCAATGCCCCACGCTGTCCGATCCGCATCTCCGAGCAGATTCCGAATGTGATGATCCCGCAGTGGCATCGCGGCTCGGACTGGGCCATCGGCCATGCGACGCGCTTCCGCGACGGGGTGGCGGAGCGCGTCAGGGCAGGGGTTTCGGTGGTTGAGAAGGAGCAGATCCGGATGATGTGGATCGGCGCCGGCCTGTGGTTCGACACCAGCTTCTATTCCGCCTTCGAGGAAAGTCACGGCGCCGTCTTTGCCTGGTCGATGTATCTGCCGTTCGCGGCAGACGGGTACATCCGCGAAAGCAACGGCGATCCGTTGCGTGCGCTGGCTGCCCGGGTGTCGGCTATGAATGAGCAACTCCACCAGCCGCCCTGGATCAACAGCTGGATGGTGGAGCAGGCCAGGCGCTACCGCATCGATGTAGCACTGATGCTCATTCCCGAGCACGACCGGTTCTCGGGCCATGGCTCGCTGTTTGCCAAGCAGGCGCTCGAGGAAGCCGGTGTGAGGGTGATCGAGGTGTGGTCCGACATGGTCGATCCGCGCCAGTGGAACCGGAGCGAAATGCTGGCGCGGATCGTGCCCGAACTGGATGCGGTTCTCGCCGGAAAGCAATTGACATAGTTCATTCGCTGAACCATTATTGTCGACAATAAGATCGGCACTCGTTGTCGGCATAGGGGAGGTGCGCTGTGGGCGCGTTGGCCGATTTGAAGATCGCCGATTTCTCTTGGGTGGGCGCTGGACCGCGTGCCACCAAGGACCTCGCCGACAATGGCGCCATCGTGGTCAAGGTTGAATCCCGCAAGCGCCTCGACCTCGGTCGGCTTTCGCCCCCATTTGCAGGCGATCCGAGGGATTTCAACGGCTCTGCTTTCTTCGCCCAGACCAATACTTCCAAGTTCAGCGTCACCATCAATCTGTCCGATCCGCGCGGAATAGAGGTGGCCAAGCGGCTGGTAGCCTGGGCCGACGTCGTGGTAGAGAATTTCGGGCCCGGCTTCATGGATCGGATCGGGCTGGGCTATTCGGTGCTTCGGCAAATCAAGCCCGACATCATCCTCGCCAGCGTCTCCGTCGCCGGGAAGACGGGCCCGATGAGCGGCTTTCGAGGGTATGGCAACTCCGCCGCTGCGCATTCCGGACACGCTTGGCTGACAGGCAGTGCCGGAAAGCCGCCACACATGCCGCCGCTGGCCTATGGGGACGTCGTTGCGCCGATGTTCCTGACCGTCGCCATTCTGGCTGCGCTGGAACATCGCGCCCGGACAGGGCAGGGCCAGCATCTGGATGTCTCACAGATCGAGCCGATGGTACATGTCATCAGCGATCTTTATGCGCAGGAGCGCGCCGAGAAGACGGGCAATGCCGACTCGGCCTTCCTGCTTCACGGGGTGTTCCCCACTGCAGGTGAGGATCAGTGGGTCGCGATTGTCCTCGAGAACGCGGAGCAGGCCGAGGCCCTGAAAGGGGCGCTCGCGATCGCCGATATCGAGCCCGCTACGGTGAGCGCTGCGACAGGCCGCTATGACAAGTCCGAGCTGTTCGACAGGCTGAGCGCCGTCGGCGTTCCCTGTGGCCCCGTTCTGGATGGCAAGGGGGTCTCCGAAAATCCCGAACTTGCGGCGGCCGGACACTTCCGGAAGGTGGACCATCCTGTCCTCGGGCCGGCCAATATGCCGGCGCCGCCTTACAGGCTTCACGGTACGCCGGGTGAGGTTCGCCGGGCGCCGCTACTCGGGGAACACAACCGGGCTGTGTTCGTCGATACCGTGGGCCTGGCTGACGACGAATTCGAGGCCCTGGTCAGCGAAGGGGTTCTCTCATGAGCATGCTTTCCGGTGTTCGGGTGCTGGAGATAGCCGATGGCCTGACCGACTTCGGTGGACGCATGCTGGCGGAGCTGGGCGCCGAGGTCGCAGTGGTGTTGGCGGCGTCCCCGCAGGAAAAAGCCCGCGACCTGGCCTGGCATCATGGCAAGGTGCGGCTGCTCGCCGATGATGATGCGGCCATACGCGAGCTGGCGGGCAAGGTTGACATCGTGCTCGACGGCCAGCGCCTGGGAGATCGCTTCAACCTTGCCGATGCGGTTTCCCCACAGGCCATCTATGTCCGCGTGGCGCCCTTCAGTGCCGAAGGACCTTATGCCGGTCGGCCGGCGACCGATCTCACGCTTTTCGCCCTGTCCGGGCTGATGCACGTCACCGGCGAGCCGCAGGAGCCGCCGCTGAAATTCCCGGGCCAGCAGGCTTACGCGCTCACTGGCATTCAGGCCGCGACTGTTGCCCTTATGGGGCTCCATGCGCGCTGGAAGACCGGCAAGGGTCAGGCTGCGGACCTGTCCGCCCTCCAGAGTGCGACGCTCGCCAACTACCGTGAAGCCGTCATGTACGAGTGGACCGGCCGCATCGGTCGGCGCCAGGGCAACATGCTGGTGCGCGGCAAGTCCGGCGTGCGCCAGATCTGGCCCTGCAAGGACGGCTATGTGACATGGTCGATGATCGACAACCCGTCGATGATGCGCGCCGTGGTGGCGGTGATGACCGAGCAGGGAGAGACGGGCGAGGTCGCGTCGATCGATTGGGATGCGATCCTGGTCGCCGACACCGCACAGGAAACCATCGAGGCTTGGCAGGCGGAGTTCGAGCGCTTCTTTGCCCGGCACACGCGTGCGCAACTCGGCCAGTGGTCGCTCGAACGGGGCTGGGGCCTTTCGGTCATCCTCGATCCGGATGATGTCCGCAGGAGCGAACAACTGAAGGCCCGTGGACTGTTCGTGTCCGTGCTCGACGAGGAGACGGGCGCGCGGGTCGAGGTGCCGGGCCCGCTCTTCCACTCGGCGGTCATGGATGCGCCCAGTCGGATCCTGGCGGCGCCGATCCCGGCATCGCGTTACGTCGCGGAGCGCCAGCGATGAGCGCGCTCGAGGGCGTCCGTATCGTCGACTTTTCGAAGTTCCTGCCGGGGCCGTATTGCACATGGCTCCTCGCGGATATGGGTGCCGAGGTCATCCGGATCGAAAACCCCCGCGAGATTGCGAAGCAGGCCAAAGTGTTCGGATGGGACAAGCTGTCCACAGCCGAGCGGCAGCGGCTGCGCGAGGGGGATATCTTGGCGCGCAACAAGCGGTCGGTGATGCTCGACATCGGCGACCCCGACGCGCAGGAAGCGATCAAGGCCCTGGTGGCGACCGCCGACATTGTGGTCGAGGACTATCGCCCCGGCGTCATGGATCAGATTGGTCTGGGTTACGATGCCCTGCGCGCCGTGAAGCCGGACCTGATCTACACCAGCATCACCCTCTGCGGCCAAACCGGGCCCTATCGCGACAAGCCGGGCCACGATCCCATCGCCCTGGCGATTGCCGGTGTGTTGTCTCGCACCGGGGAAAACCCCGAGGAGCCGAGCTTTCCGGGCATTCCCGCCGCAGACGTGGTCACCGGCACCCATGCCGCATTCGCCACATTGGCAGCCCTGCATGAACGCAGCAGGACGGCGTCCGGCAGGCATGTGGATGTGGCGATGAGCGACTGCTCGATGAGCCTTCTGGTCAACGTGCTGTCCCGCTACCCCGACACATCCAGGATTCCGCCGCGTGGCACGCGGCGAGCCGATCTCGGCCTGTGGCGCACCCGCGACGGCAAGTTCATCTGCACCACCGACATGGAGCCACGCTACTGGCGCGCGTTCTGCGAAGCGGTGGGACGGCCCGATTTCATCGAGAGCCAGAACGACATTGCCCGGCGGCCGGAAATCAGGGCGGCACTCGAAGAGCTTTTTGCCAGCCGCGGCCGTGCCGAGTGGCTCGATGTCCTTGGGGCAGCGGGGACGCAGTTCGCTCCGGTGCTGGAGGTCGGCGAGGCACTGGACAATGAGCACAATCGAGCCCGCGGCATGGTCATCGAGACCGGGGCAGCGGACGCGCCGCTGCGCCAGCTTGGCCAGCCTGTGCGGCTCCAGGGAACAACAGAGGTTCGCAATCTGGGACGCCTGCCAGGCGCCGACACGGAGGAGGTGTTGGCCGAGCTCGGGATCGAGCCGGGGCTGCGGAGCAAGCTGGTGGAGCAAATCGCCTGATCTGCGCAACAGGATCAATGAGGGAGGAAGACTATGGGTATCAAGAAGCTGACACTGGCGCTGCTTGCGGCGTCCAGTCTGGGTTTGGCGTCGGAAGTGGTTCTCGCCGCCGAATTCGAACTCACCTATTCGACGACCTACACGCCGACGCACCCGTATGGGCGGGCGGACGAGGAATGGATCGAGCGCATCCACGAGCAGACTGATGGACGAGTTCAGATCACGGCCTTCTGGGGAGGTTCGCTGATCACCAGCCGCGAAGGCATCGATGAACTCAACGCCGGTGTGGCCGACATGGCCTATATCGCGCCGATCTACGCCACCTCCGGGTACGACCTCAACCGCATGACGCCGCAGTTCTTCTACGGCTACGACGATGCGCAGGATGTCCTGCAGGTTTACCTGGACCTCTGGAACGAGTACCCGCAGTTCGCCGAAGAACTCGGTGGTGCACAGGTGCTGGGCTACAATGTCGGCACGCCGATGCATCTGATGCTACGGGAGAAGCCGTTCACCCAGGTTTCGGACCTGCAGGGGCTGCGCATTCGTTCCGCCGCCGACTACATCGGTGCCCTGTCGGCCGCCGGCGCCGAGGGCGTTACCATGCCGATGACGGACACCTATCCCTCCCTGCAGCGCGGGGTGCTGGACGGCGTTATCGCGCCTTATGAAGCGCTGCGCTCGCTCAGCTTCGCTGAAGTCATCAACTACTATTCCGAACTGCCGCATAGCCGCGGCGCCTACCCCTCCCGGGCCATCAACGCCCAGGCATGGGAGAGCCTGCCCGAGGACATCCAGCAGGTCTTCCTCGACAATATCGACTGGCTGACCCAGGCAACCTACGACTATGCCCAGGAAGCCGAGGATGCAGGCCGGGCCTATGGCGAGGAGCAAGGCGTCCAATTCAACGCCGTCGCGCCTGAAGTGGTCGCTGAGTACTCCAGCGCCTTCGAGCCGGCAGCGCGTGAAACCGCGGCCAAGCTGGACAGCGCCGGGTTGCCCGGCACCGAGATCCTCGAAAAGATTCGCGCCGCCCTCGAGCAGTAGCGACTAGCAACGGCCCCCGCCGCCACCAAGGTGGCGGGGAGCCGCGATCCAGGGGCACACCATGCAACTCGTCGACCGCATACTGCGCCGCATCTGTGAAGCCGCGGGCATCATAGGTGTGCTGGCCATTTTCAGCCTGATGCTGCTTACCGTGGTCACCGTGGTGTTCCGCGCCATGCACATCGCTTTTCCGGGCACCTACGCCATCGCCGAACTACTCCTCATCCCTGCGGTGAGCATCTCACTGGCCTATGCGGCCATGCAGCATGAGCACACGCGCGCGGTGCTGTTCGTCGACCTGATAAAGAACGATCGGCTGCGGCGGGGCATCCACGGCACCGTGCTGCTTCTCGGGTCGTTGTTCTGGGTCGTCGTTGCCTGGGCGACCATCCGCGAAGCCATTCGCCGCGGCGCGCAGAACGAGCTATCGCCCATCATCAACATTCCTGTCGCGCCGTTCCGCTGGAGCATGGCCGCTGCAGTCGCTCTCCTTTGCGTCATTCTGGTGTGGCAGGGCTACAAGCTGCTGCGCGGCATCCCCGCTGAGGACGAACAGCACAATCTGGACACCTCAGCATGACCTCGGTCACCGTCGGCTTCATCGGCCTCGCAATTCTCTTCACCATGATCGGCTTCGGCATGCCGATCGGCTTCGCCATGGGCCTGGTGGGGGCAGCGGGGTTCGCCATCCTGGTCAACTTCGACGCTGCCATCGTGCGCGTCGGCGTTACCACCTTCAGCCTCGCTACCAACCACGCCATCGGCACAGTGCCGCTGTTCCTGTTCATGGCGCATCTGCTGTTTGCTGCGGGGATCGGCAGGGATCTGTTCGACTTCGCTTCGAAATGGGTAGGCAGGCGTCGGGGCGGCCTTGCCATGGCAACTATCGGTGCCTCTGCCGGCTTTGCGTCCGTCAACGCGTCGAGCCTGGCCACTACCGCCACCATGGGGCTCGTCGCGCTGCCGGAGATGCGCAAGCACGGCTATGACAACGCGCTCTCCTCCGGCAGTGTCGTTGCCGGCGGCACAATCGGTTCGCTCATCCCGCCGTCGGGCATGTTCATCATCTATGGCATTCTGACCGAGACCTCGATCGGCAAGCTCTTCGCTGCCGGCATCATCCCGGGGATCCTGCTGGCGCTGTTCTACATGACGGCGATCGCGATCTGGTGCCGGGTCGATCCCAAGGCAGGGCCACGCGGGCCCAAATACACCTGGGCCGAGAAGATGCGCAGCTTCCTGCAGATCGGGGAGGTGGTGGCGCTCTTCGCCCTGGTGATGGGCGGCATCATCGCCGGCTGGTTCACTCCGACAGAGGCGGGCGCGATCGGCTCCGCCGGTGCGCTGGTCATCGCGATCATCCGCCGGCGGCTGACCGTGGAGAACGCCAAGATTGCGATCTACTCGACGCTCAAGACCACCGGAATGATCTTCGGCATCCTCTTTGGGGCCATGGTCTTCAACAGCTTCATCACGGCCAGCACCATCCCCCTCCACATCGTCAACTTCGTTACCGAAGGCGGCTTCCCGGCAATGGTGGTGCTGCTGATGATCCTGGGAGTCTATTTCCTTCTGGGAATGGTTCTCGACGCATCGGCGATGATGACGCTGACCATTCCGCTGTTCTTCCCGCTCATCACCACGCTCGGCTTCGATGCCATCCTGTTCGGAGTGCTGGTGGTGCGCATGACCGAGATCGCGCTGCTCACGCCGCCGGTCGGAATGAACGTTTACGTGCTGTCCGGCATCGTCAAGGACATCCCGTTGACGACAATGTTCCGGGGAGCCTTGCCCTTCGTGGGGGCTGACGCCCTGCACGTGGCCATGTTGATCGCGTTCCCGACCCTGGTGCTGTGGCTGCCCAATCTATGACGCGGTCAAACAGGGCACGCTGGGGCCTGGTCTCCACCTCCGGCGTGCTCACCGGCTTCGGCCATGGCTTTGCGGCTTTCGCTGTGTCGGCTCTGCTCAAGCCCATGGCGTTGGACCTCGATACCGGACGCGGCGCCATTTCCACAGCCATAGGGCTGGGCCGTTTCGTGGCTGGCATGGCCTCGCCGTCCATCGGCCGGATCACCGACGCCTACGGCACGCGGCTCATCGTCATTGCCGGGATGGTGGTGTCTGCCATCGGGCTGTTCCTGCTGGCCGCCGTTCGCTCCGAAATCGAGCTCTACATCGTCTGGTCGCTGGTGTTTTCCGTCGGCATTGCTGCTGGATTCACCGTGGCGCTCGACAAGCTCGTCGTGGCCACGGCGGCCGACAAGGGCGGGATGGCGCTGGCGGTCCGTTTCTCGATCTCAGCCGTCGTGGCAACGCTGATCGTTCCATTGGTCACGACCATGATAGAGCATCTCGGCTGGCGGCAGACCTGCGTCATCTGGGGCGGCATCATCCTGCTGCTCATCCCGATCCCCTATCTGTTCTTCGGCATAAAGCCGGGGACCGATGTTTCGCCATCCGCAGTGAAGGATGGCGGGGAAGCCGCGGCGCCGGCCAGGTCCGTCCTGCGCCAGCCGGCATTCTGGATCATTGCCGGCGGTCTCACCGCGCAGGCCTCTGTGACGACCGGCCTGTCGGTTCACCTTGTGCCGTTGATGACCGATTTCGGGCTGGATCCCGTTTTTGCCGCCACGTTGTTCGGCGGGATGGTGCTGCTCACGGTGCCCGTGCGGCTGCTCGCCGGCTATATCGCGGACCACGTGCTACCGGCGACGCTGCCGATCGTCCTTGGTGCCCTGCTGGTTCTGGAGGGACTTGCCATCGGCAGCTTCGCGCTGGCGCCGAGTTTTGGCACCATGCTGGTGGTGATCGGGGCGCTGGGTGTCGCTGCTGGCGCGCCCATGGTTCTGGTGCTGATCCTGTGCGCCGAACTGTTCGGGCGCTCCGGCTTTGCAACCGTGCAGGGCAATCTGATGATGGTGCAGGTGCCCGGAACCATGCTGGCGCCGATCGTTGCCGGCTACGTGCATGATTTCACCGGCTCCTACGTTCCCGTAGTTGCCGGGTTCTGCGTCCTGCTGGTGATGGGTGGTGCTGGTTTGGGCCTGCTCAAGGCTCGGGGCTAGGCGAAATGTCGCTGTATCGCATTGGCAGCACCTGCCAGAAGCATGGATCAAAAAGGATGGCCCCGCGGGGCAGGGCCATCCTGAATGCGTCAGTTGGACTCGGCGGCGATCGCAGCGCGAGCGGCCTCGACCAGGGCGGGACCATCGACGCCGATGGCTTCCATTTCCTTATACCAGGCGTCGTAGGCGGGCTCAGCCGCAGCGATCCAGCGGGCGGTCTCGTCAGCGTCGAGCTGAACGATGTTGTTGCCTGCCTGGACGGCAAGGCTGAGGCCGGTGGCATCGCCGTTGTCCATCACCCGGCCAAACTGGCGCGACAGTTCAAGACCGGAGTGCTCGTCGATGATTGCCTTCAGGTCATCGGGCAGGTTGTTGTAGCTGTCCCAGTTCATGAACATGCCGAAGGTCTGGCTGTAGAGGCCATGCTCGCTGGTGAAGCCGGTGTGGTTCCGCACCAGTTCGGCGATACGCAGCGAGGGGGTCACTTCCCACGGCACGGTCGTCGCTTCGATCACGCCCTTCGACAGCGCTTCCGGCGTCTGCGTCACAGGCATGCCGACCGGTTCGGCACCAAGCAGCTGCAGCATGTTGGAGATGATGCGCGAGCCACCACGGACCTTCATGCCCTTGAGGTCTTCCAGCGAGTTGATCGGCTCCTGCGAGTGGAACAGGCCCGGGCCGTGCGTGTGAAGCGCCAGGACCTTGGTGCCGGCCACTTCGTCGGCGGCGTATTCCATCACGTAGTTGTAGAACGCGGCCGAGGACTGCTCGCCGGTGGTCAGCATGAAGGGCAGCTCGAACACTTCGGACTTGGGGAAGCGGCCGGGCGTGTACCCGAGAATGGTCCAGACGATGTCCACGACGCCGTCCTTGGCCTGGTCGTAGAGGTCGGCCGGAACGCCGCCGAGCTGCATCGCCGGGTAGTGTTCGAACGCAATGCGGCCGCCCGAAGCTTCCGTCACCATTTCCGCCCACGGCACAATCGCCTGGGCAGGGATGGTGGCTTGGGCCGGCAGCATCTGGTGAATGCGCAGGGTAACTTCCTGGGCAAAGCTGGTGGTGGACATGGCCAGGGCGGCCAGCGCACCGAGTACAAGACTGATCTTTTTCATAGTTCCTCCCTAAGGGTGACCGAGTGATGCCCGGTCCTTGACTCCCACACACCAGATCCTCAGTGGCGTGCCAGATAGCAGACTGGCGGCCGGCCGTTAAAACTTCGGCCGATCTGCCAGGGTGTTTCGGGTGAGGCGGCGCCGTGCAGTGCTTCGCAGTCCTGCCTGATGACACCAGACCCCAAACTGTTATGTTGTATAACAACGCCTTCAGATTGCAGCAAGCAGTCACCAACTCCGGAGAACAGCATGTCGCCAGCAACAGCTGCAGCGAAACTGACGGATGAAGCCGGGGTCCAACTCGAGGAAAGCCTTGGGCTGATCGGTTACCGCCTCCGGCGCGCGCAGCTGAGCGTTTTCCAGCGGTTCGCGGCAGTCTTCGAGACGCTGGCTATCCGGCCTGCCGAATACGCCGTGCTGGTGCTGGTGGACGATTCACCCGGCCGCAAGCAGAGCGAGATCGCAGCGGCACTCGGGATCAAGCGGGCCAACTTCGTTGCCCTCGCCCAAGGCCTAGAAGCCCGGGGGCTGATCGAACGGCTGAACATTGCGAGCGATCGGCGCGCCAATGCACTGCATCTGACGCCGGTGGGGCGCAGCTTTCTCGCTCGAGCGCGCGCTCTTCATGACGAGCTGGAGCGAGAGTTCATCGAGCGACTGGGCGGACCAGCCAAGCGCGAGCAGTTGCTTGACCTGCTGCAACGCCTGACTTGATCGTCACCTCGATTAATCAGGTCGATAGCCCACGTCGATGAGGGCACGTCCACCGGCCAGCCGTGACACGCAGGCGCAGAGGCGATCACCATGGCTCTTCTCCTCGGCGGAGAGGAAGACGTCACGGTGATCTATGGTGGCGCTGGTCTCGACGACCTTCACCGCGCAAAGCCCGCATTCGCCGCGCTGGCAGTCGAAGATCATCTGCACGCCCGCAGACGTGAGCGCCTCCAGAAGCGTCTGATCCGGCCGGACTGACACTGAGATGTCGCGGTTGAGCACGTCGACGGTAAACGCCTCTTCGGCAAAGAGCCCGCTGTCGCCGAACACCTCGTATCGCAAACGACTGGTGGAACGGCCTGCTGCCGCCCAGGCGGCCTTCGCGGCCTCCAGCATCCCAATTGGCCCGCAGAGGTAGCACTCCGCATCGGGCGGAAGATTTGCAAACTCTGCCGCGAGATCGATGTGCTCCCCAACCGAGTTGTCACGCAACACCAGCCGGTCGCCGAGGAGTTCGGTCAGTTCATCGGTGAAGGCCATCAACCCGCGGGTCCGCGCGGCATAGACCACACGCAGCGAGCAGTTCCGCGCCGTCAGCGCCTTGGCCATCCCATAGATGGGGGTGATGCCGATCCCTCCTGCAAGAAGCAGGTAGTGGTCGGTGCGGAAACTCAGCTCGAAGCGATTTTCCGGCACTGTCAGCCTGACCGGTTGTCCTGGCTCGAGGCCCCACATGTAGCGGGAGCCGCCGCGGCTCTGCGGATGCAGCTTTACCGCGACAGCGATCTCGGAGGGCGCGGAGGGCACGACCGTATAGGTGCGGTTGGCCGCCTGTCCGCCGATTTCAACGCGTACATTGGTGTGGGAGCCCGGATCAAACCGCGGCAGGCTCCCTTCCACTGCAAAGGCGATGCGCCGCACATCGTCGGCAACGGCGCGGATGTCCGACACGCGGGCATTCCGCCACTCTACCCGGTTGCGCATCTAGCACGCCTCCCTGCCTACAGCGCTCATTCGGCCGCACTGCGCATGGCAGTTTCCTCGGCAATCATGCGGTCGATCAGGCGGCGGGCCCACATCGAGCCGGCGTCGATATTAAGGTTGTAGATGACGTGGTCCGGGTTGGCGTCGATTGCCTTCTGCTGCGCCTCGAGAATGATCTCGTCCTCGCCGAAAATGGCGTAGACACCCTCGCGCAGGTTGTGAGTGCGGGCCTGCTCGTCGATCTTGTAGTTGCGGGCGAAGGCCCAGAAGTAGTGGCAGGTCTTGTCCGTTTCCGGCGTCATAGTGTTGAGCACCATGCCGTTCACGCCCTGGCTCCGGTCTCCCTGTGGGGCGCCAGTGCCGGTCGGCGCCACGCCCACGTCGATGGCAATGGTGGATGGGGCCTCGAAGTTGATGATCTGCCAGCGATCGACATTGCCCGGCTTGCCCAACTGACCCCGCCAGAATGGGGGAGCGTCGATGTCCAGCATCCAGCGCGTCACCGTCGCCGTCTTGTCGGTGTGCGTGCATTCGAAGGGTGCTTCAGCCACCGCGCGGTTGCCGATCGACGATCCGTGCACATAGGTCTCGTGGGTGAGGTCCATCAGGTTGTCGACTACGAGGCGGTAGTCGCACTTGGCGTGGATGTACTTGCCATCCGAGGCCCATTCGGGGTCCTTGTTCCAGTGCAGATCCGGCACCAGCGCAGGGTCGGCGAGTGCTGGGTCACCCATCCAGACCCAGATGAAGCGGTGACGCTCCACAATGGGGTAGGACTTCACGCAGGCCGAGGGATTGATAGTGTCCTGCGACGGCATGTAGACGCAGCGTCCGGTGTCATCGAACTCAAGGCCGTGATAGCCGCAGATGACGTTGTCGCCGTGCAGTTCCCCCATGGAGAGCGGCAGCAAACGGTGCCAGCATGCGTCCGCAAGAGCGACCGGCGTCCCGTCCTGCTTGCGGTAAAGAACCACCGGCTTGTTGCAGATGGTCCGCGGCAACAGGCTGCGCTTGACCTCAACATCCCACGCAGCTGCGTACCACACGTTCAGTGGGTAGTTCGGGTTCTCCATGTGATCTCCTCCTCACATTGCTATGATGTATAACATTGTGGAACGAGGGAGCCTAGAGGGGGAGCGCCACGATCAGGCGGGCAGGCCTGTGTAATTCTCCGCAAGGCTCTGCTGGGCGGCGACCGAGCCGCTGAGATAATCGAACTCGGCCCGCTGGATACGGCGGCCGAACGGGCCATTCTCCGGGAAGGTGTGCAGCAGCGATGTCATCCACCAGCTGAAGCGCTCTGCCTTCCAGATTCGTGACAGCGCCTTGGCCGAATAGTTGTCCAACCCGGCGGATGAGCGCTCGGCATAGAACTCGATCAGCGCATCGGCCAGCATGGCGACATCGCTCATGGCCAGATTCAGCCCCTTGGCTCCGGTAGGCGGCACGATGTGGGCGGCGTCACCAGACAGGAACAGTTTGCCGAAGCGGAGCGGTTCGGCGACGAAACTGCGGAGCGGCGCGATCGACTTCTCGATCGACGCACCGGTCTGCATCGCTTCGGCTGTAGCCGGATCGAGGCGCCGCCGCAGCTCATCCCAGAACCGATCATCGCTCCAGCTCTCGACCTTCTCGTCCGCCGGCACCTGCACATAGTAGCGGCTGCGCGTCGGAGAGCGCTGCGAGCACAGGGCGAAGCCGCGCTCGTGGTGAGCATAGATGAGCTCTTCGGCCACCGGTGGCTTGTCGACCAGCACGCCGAGCCAACCGAAGGGGTAGACCCGCTCGAATGTCGTCAGCGCGTCGGAGGGTATGCTGGCGCGGCTGACGCCGTGGTATCCGTCGCAGCCGGCGATGTAGTCGCAGTCGAGGCGGTGGGTGACGCCGTCCTTTTTCCACGTGACCCAGGGTTGGCCATCGAAATCGTGCAGTTCGACGTCTTCGGCCTCATAGACCGATGTGGCGGTTCGCGCGGCCATCAGGTCGCGGGTGACCTCGGTCTGCCCGTAGACGGTGACATGGCGCCCGACCAGGCCGGTGAAGTCGATGCGCAGCCGGTCCCCGTCGAAGCTCAGGTCGGTGCCATGGTGCACCAACCCTTCGCGGTGCAGGCGGCCGGCCACTCCGGCCCGCTGCAACAGCTCGACCGAACCCTGTTCGAGAACGCCGGCGCGGATACGGCCAAGGACATAGTCGGCGCTCTTGCGCTCGAGAATGACATTGTCGATTCCGGCCAGGGTCAACAACTGCCCCAGCATGAGGCCGGCTGGGCCTGATCCGATGATTGCCACCTGCGTGCGCATCATTTCCTCCCCCTCTTGCATGTTAGGATGCACGGACAGGGGCGGGCTTGAATGGACTCGGCACACAATCTCTTGCACTATCTGAACATGCAGGAGATTCCCACCTACGCCCTATACGGCGAAGCGGCAGGCGAGCGGCAACAGGATTGGCTGCATTGGGAAACCATCCAGGCCCGCAGCCGCCTGCACGATTACCGCATCTCTCCGCACCGGCATGACCGGTTCCTGCAGGTACTGCATCTGACCTACGGCGACGGAGAGGTGGTGCTGGATAGCCATCGAACGGCGTTGCTGCCGGAAAGCGTGGTGGTGGTGCCTGCCGGAACGGTGCACGCCTACAGCTTCAGCCGTGACGTGCGCGGCGTGGTGGTGACCCTGATCGAGCGAGACCTCGAAGGGTTGGGCCTGCCCCGCCCCGAGGCCGCTGTTGTGACGGGAGAGTGCAGTCAGATCGGAGCGGCGCTGCAGCGGCTGATAGAGGAGGCGGACCGGCCCGGCGTTGCGCATGACGTCGCCATGCGCGCGCATCTGATGCTGCTGCTCGTCGCTTTGCGTCGCGTCGTCAGGAGCGATGTCCCAACTCAGGGCGGTGTTCGCAGCCGCCAGATCGCGCATGCCTTCCGCGATCTCGTCGAGCACCGCTTTCGACAGACCCGGCGCGTTTCCGACTATGCAGCGGATCTGGGAGTCAGCCACACCCATCTCAATCGGGTCTGCCGGGAAGTCTTCGGCCAGGCGGCGCTTGCCGTGATCGAGCAGCGCATCGCCGTGGAGGCGCGGCGGCAGCTTTTGTTCACGACGCTCACCATCAAGCAGATCGGAGCGCAGCTCGGCTACGATGATCCGGCCTACTTCACCCGCTACATGACCCGCCTGTTCGGGGTGTCCCCTGCCCATCTGCGCCGGCAAATCCTGAAACGCTAGTCGTCTTCGCCCCGCAACTCGCGGGTGACGTTGCGCACGGCCTGCATCAACTCGGTGGCGGCAAGGCTCGGCGCGGTGTCGATGCGGGTCGTGAAGCCAACCGGGCCCATGGTTTCGCTGGTGTCGACGGGCAGCACCGCCAGTTGCCCCTCGGCGAGGTCGTTGGCCACCACGCCCTCCGAGATGATCCAGATCGCGTCGGTCTGGCGAACATAGGACCGGCCGAAGGCGTTCGACACCGTTTCGATCTCGGTGCGCAACTGCGTCACGCCCTGGGCAAGGAGAATGCGTTCGACCAGCGGCCGTATGACGGAGTCGGGCGTCGGCATGAGAGTCTGGTAGCCTTCGATCATGCGGAGGCTGAAATCGGGCTGCTGCAGCACCGGGTGACCCGGACGAACCGCCAGCACGACGCGCTCAGAATAGAGATGCTCGAAGGCGAGCCCCACCATGGCGTTCGGCTCCGCCATGCGGCCGATCACCAGATCGACGTCACCGGTGCGCAGGAGCGACAGCAGATAGCCGTTTGGTCCGGTGACGATGCGCGTGACGGCGCCGGTGGATTTTTCGGAGAAGGCCCGCACCGCCTCGGGCAGCACCCGCGCCGACACCGTGGGTAGGGCGCCGACACGCACGACGGTTGCTTCACCGACTCCGCGGGCCGCATTGATCCCCTGCCGCAGGGCCGCCAGGCTGGTGGAGGCATATTGGAGGAACACTTCGCCGAAGGTGGTCAGGGAGAGCCGGCGCCGCGTGCGGTCGAAGAGCTGGCCCTCCAACAGCGCCTCAAGTTCCTGGATGGTCTTGGTGGCGGCAGGCTGGCTGACGTTGAGGGCCTCGGCCGCGCCGGCCATCGAGCGCCGTTGCGCCACTTCGAGAAAGCACACGATGTGCCTCAGCCGGATGCGCGGATCGATGATGGGCTTGCTCATGCCGTTGCCGGTTATGTGTTGCTGCCGATCCGGCCCAATGGTCGGCTTGGGACCGCATCTCGATAATCTCAGGGTTATGTGTCTCCGGAGACATATCATTTTACAGTCCCGACGCCATCCCTCTAGAACTGCCGCGGAGGGGGATCTCATGGCTTTTGCTCGCATCAACGATGTCGTGCTGCATTATCGGCTCAGCGGGCCGGCCGATGCGCCGCTGCTGGTGTTCGTGAACTCGCTGGGCACTGACCTGCGCATCTGGGATGACGTAGTGACCCATCTTGCCGGCCGGTACCGCTGTCTAACCTATGACAAGCGCGGGCATGGCCTCAGCGATACGCCCCCGGGGCCGTACAGCCTCGACGATCACCTGGCCGACCTCGAGGGGCTGCTTGATCATTGTGGAGCCGGCAAGCTCGTTCTGATCGGCGTCTCGGTGGGAGGCCTGATCGGCCAAGGCTTCGCGCTCCGCGCACCCGGACGACTGGTGGGGCAGGTGCTTTGCGACACCGCTCCCAAGATTGGCGACGCCACCTTCTGGAATGCTCGCATGGATGCCGTGACGCAGGGCGGGGTCGCCGCCATTGCCGATGCCATCATGGAACGTTGGTTCAGCCCGGGTTTCCGCAGCGGCCGCCCCGTCGAACTCGCCGGCTGGCGCAACCTGCTGCTCCGGTCGGACCGCGAGGGCTATGTGAGCACCTGCGCCACGCTGCGCGACACCGACCTCAGCCGAGACATCGGCAGGATCGATCGGCCGACGGTGGTCGTCGCAGGTGACGCGGATCTGGCGACGCCGGTCGAACTCGTACGCGCTTGTGCTGACGCCATCCCGCGCGCTCGTTTCGAGGTGATGGCGGGAGTGGGTCACGTTCCCAGCATCGAACAACCTGCGGCGCTGGCGGACATCATCAATCGCTTTCTTGAGGAGCTTGGCCATGGCTAAATCGCCCCTGTTCGAGCGCGGCATGGTCACGCGGCGTGCCGTGCTGGGCGACAAGCACGTCGATGGTGCGACGGCGCGAAAGACCGATTTCGACGATGACTTCCAGACCCTGATCACCGAGGGTGCCTGGGGATCGGTATGGTCGCGGCCGGGGCTCCCGCGCCGCGAGCGTTCGCTGCTGACGCTGGCGCTGCTGGCGGCGCTTGGACACGAGGAGGAATTTGCGATGCATGTGCGGGCGACAGCCAACACGGGGGCGACAGCCGAAGACATCAAGGAGGCGCTGCTGCACGTGGCGATCTATGCCGGCGTGCCCGCTGCAAATGCGGCCTTCCGCATCGCCAAGCAGGAACTGGCCAAGCTTCAGGAGGCGGCGGAATGAGTGGAATCATCTTGCCGGGAGCAGACGGGATTCTGTTCCAGCGCGACCGCGCGTGGCATCCGCAGGCGGACACGCCCGGCTACAAAAGCACAACCTTCCGGGCGCCCAAGCACAGTCTGCTGGCGCTCGGCCCGACGCAATCGGAGATGACCGGGCCGACCTTCGGTCACGAAAAGCTGGGTCCGCTCGACAACGACCTGATCCGCAACTTCAGCCAGGACGGCACCGAGGCTATCGGGCAGCGGATCATCGTCTATGGGCAGGTTCTGGACGAGAATGCGCGGCCGGTGCCGAACACGCTGGTGGAATACTGGCAGGCCAATGCCGGCGGTCGCTATCGCCACAAGAAGGAAGGCTATCTCGCCGCCCTCGATCCGAACTTCGGCGGCTTCGGTCGGTCCATCACCGACGAGAACGGATTCTACCACTTCCGCACGATCAAGCCCGGCGCCTATCCGTGGCCCAATGGGGGCAATGACTGGCGTCCTGCCCACATCCACTTCTCGGTTTTCGGCCATGCCTTTGCCCAGCGGCTGATCACCCAGATGTATTTCGAGGGTGATCCGATGATCTGGCAGTGCCCGATTGTTCGCACCGTTCCGGACCCGGCTGGCATCGACCAGCTGATCGCCCGGCTCGATCGGCACAACACCACCCCGATGGACGCGCTGGCCTATCGCTTCGACATCGTGCTGCGCGGTCGTCGCTCGACCATGTTCGAGAACAAGCTGGAGGGGAACTGATGCTGCACAAGACGCCGAGCCTCAGGGAAACGCCGTCGCAAACAGCGGGCCCCTATGTTCATATCGGCATGACGCCGAATTTCTGCGGCATCACTGGTGTCTATTCCGCCGATCCGGGCGCCACGATGATCAACGGCGCTGTCGAGGGGGAGCGGATCGCGCTCGCCATTCGCATCATCGATGGTGCGGGAGCTCCTGTCGGCGATGGTGTCGTTGAAATCTGGCAGGCCGATGCGAACGGCAGCTTCGTTGCACCGATGTCGCCCAACAGCAATTCCGTGCCGGCCTTCACCGGCTGGGGCCGCCAGCCGGCCAACGAGCAGGGGGTCGCCGCCTTCGAAACCATCAAGCCCGGCCCGGCGCCTGGGCCGAACGGGTCGCTGCAGGCCCCGCATGTGCTGCTGTGGATCGTCGCTCGCGGCATCAATATCGGACTGCAGACCCGGCTGTACTTCGCAGACGAGGCCGAAGCCAACGCTACGGACTACGTGCTCAACCGCATTCCCGATCCGCGTCGGCGCCAGACGCTGATTGCGCAGCGTGAGGATGGTGCCGTGCCGCGCTACACTCTCGACATCCACCTGCAGGGTGAAAACGAGACGGTGTTTTTCGACGTATGAGCATCCTATCGGCCCTCACCGGTGACGACGAAATCGCAGCGCTCCTGTCGGATGCGGCACAGGTCGACGCCATGGTGCGTTTCGAAGTGGCCCTGGCGGACGCTTCGGCCGAAGCCGGGCTGATCGCCGCCGAAGCTGCTGCTGCCGTTGCTGGTGCGGCGGCAGGGTTCGAAGCGGATTGGGCTGACCTTGCAGAGGGCATGCGGCGCGACGGTGTGGTTGTGCCTGCCTTGGTGAAGCAGTTGCGGGCGCATCTGCCCGAAGAGCATCGGGCTGCGCTCCACCAGGGGGCAACGAGCCAGGATGCGATCGATACGGCGCTGATGCTGCAGCTGGCCAAGGTGCTCGATGTGCTGGAACAGCGCCTCGCCGCCGTGCAGTCGCGACTGGATGCACTTCGGGATGAGCATGGCGCCCGCCCGCTGATGGCCCACACGCGGATGCAGGCGGCGCTGCCGACGACATGGTCCGACAAGTTCCGCAGCTGGAGCGAGCCTCTGGTCCGCTATCAGGCGGCCCTTGTCGCTGCCCGCCGCACCCTGCTTGTAGTGCAACTGGGCGGCCCGGTCGGCGATCGTGGCAGCTTTGCGGGCAGGGGAGACACCATCGCCCGCCTGCTGTCGCAAAAGCTCGACCTCGGGTTGGCTTCACCCTGGCATGCGACGCGCGACCCGGTCGTTGCCTTTGGCTCCCTGCTGGCGCTGATCAGCGGTTCGCTAGGCAAAATGGGGGCAGATATCGCCTTGCTGACGCAGTCGGAAGTTGCTGCGGTGCAGATCGCCGGCGGTGGGGGCTCCTCCGCCATGGCGCACAAGAACAATCCGGTCGCGGCCGAGGTGCTCGTGAGCCTGGCGCGATTCAATGCGGGTCTGTCGGGCACGCTCAACCAGGCGATGGTGCACGAGAACGAGCGCTCCGGCGCCGCCTGGACGCTGGAGTGGATGGTGCTGCCGCAGATGGCGGTGACTGCGGGGGCGGGTCTCCGCCTCGCATTGCAGTTGCTGGACCAGCTCCGGTTCGGCACCGAATAGAAGGACTGACGATGGACAAGACGGTTGCGGATGTCGCCGCCGCGGTGAACTGCATCGAAGACGGCATGACGGTGATGATCGGCGGGTTCGGCGGCTCGGGTGCCCCGATCGAGCTGATCCACGCCACCATCGACCGCTTCCGGCAGACGGGAAGCCCGGGCAACCTCACGGTGGTCAACAACAATGCCGGCAATGGGCGTGTGGGGCTGGCGGCAATGATCGACGCCGGCATGGTGCGCAAGATGATCTGCTCGTTCCCACGATCGGCAGACCCGCGCGCCTTCACCGACAAATACCTGGCCGGCGAGATTGAACTCGAGGTGGTCCCGCAGGGCACGCTGGCCGAACGCATCCGCGCCGGTGGGGCGGGGATTCCTGCCTTCTACACGCCGACCAGCTACGGAACCGATCTGGCCAAGGGCAAGCCGACGGCGGAGTTCGACGGACGCATGTATGTGCAGGAGCGCTGGCTCAAGGCCGATGTGGCGTTGATCAAGGCTGAACTGGCGGACCGCATGGGCAATCTCACCTATCGTGCCGCGGGGCGCAATTTCTCGCCGCTGATGGCGGCCGCCGCGGCGGTGACCGTGGTGCAGGCCAGCCGGGTCGTTTCACCCGGTGAGATCGATCCGGAGCACGTCGTCACGCCCTCGATCTTCGTCGACAGGGTCGTAGAGGTGCCGAATGCCCGGCAGGAAGAGGACCTGATGCGCGAGGGCGTGGCCTATGTCTGACAAGCTCTCCAACGCCCAGATCGCCTGGCGCGCCGCGCAGGACATCGAGGACGGCGCCTATGTCAATCTCGGGATCGGCTTTCCGGAGATGGTCGCCAAGTTCCAGCCGCCGGGCCGGCAGGCGATCTTTCACACCGAGAACGGCATCCTGAATTTCGGCGAGTCACCGCCGCCGGGCGAGGAAGACTGGGACCTCATCAATGCCGGCAAGAAGGCGGTGACGCTGAAGCCGGGTGCAGCCTTCTTCCACCATGCCGACAGCTTCGCCATGGTGCGCGGCGGGCATCTCGACGTCGCCATCCTGGGCGCCTTCGAGGTGGCGGAGAATGGCGATCTTGCCAACTGGTCGACGGGGCCGAAAGGCGTTCCTGCGGTCGGCGGTGCGATGGACCTTGTTCATGGCGCCAAGCGCGTTGCCGTCATCACCGATCACCTCACCAAGGATGGCCGGCCCAAGCTGGTGAAGCGCTGCAGCCTGCCGCTGACCGGCGTCGGCTGCGTCACCCGGGTCTATACGAGCCTTGCCGTCATCGACATCGAGAATGGCCGCTTCGTCTTGCGCGAGAAGCTGGCGGGCATGAGCGTGGATGAACTCCAGGCACTCACCGGAGCCGAACTCGTTCTGCCCGACCATATTGGCGACCTCGTCGCCCCGGAGGTTTGATCATGGCCGAAGCCTTCATCTGCGACTATATCCGCACCCCCATCGGCCGCTTTGCCGGGGCGCTGTCGTCGGTGCGGCCGGACGATCTGGGAGCCATTGTCCTCACCGCGCTGGTGGCGAGAAACCGCCAGGTCGACTGGGAGGCGGTGGACGACGTCATCTTCGGCAATGCCAACCAGGCGGGCGAGGACAATCGCAACATCGCACGCATGAGCCTGCTGCTGGCCGGCCTGCCCGCCGGCGTGCCGGGCACCACCATCAACCGGCTCTGCGGCTCGGGGCTCGACGCAGTGATCACGGCTGCCCGGGCCATCCGTGCCGCGGAAGCCGAGCTGATGATCGCCGGTGGCGCCGAGTCCATGTCGCGCGCCCCTTTCGTCATGCCCAAGGCAGAAACGGCCTTCTCCCGCAACGCCGAGATCTATGACACCACCATCGGCTGGCGCTTCGTCAATCCGCGGATGAAGGCGCTTTACGGCGTCGATTCCATGCCGGAGACCGGCGAGAACGTGGCCGAAGAGTACCGCATCAGCCGCGAGGACCAGGACCGGTTCGCCCTGCGCAGCCAGCAGCGCGCCGCTGCCGCACAGGCGAATGGCCGTCTGGCGCGCGAGATCACGCCGGTCGCAATCCCGCAGCGCAAGGGTGACCCGAAACTGGTCGAGGTGGACGAACACCCGCGTGGCGATACCACGCTCGAGGCTCTGGCCAGGCTGCCGACGCCGTTCCGCAAGGAGGGCGGCACCGTTACCGCCGGCAACGCGTCCGGCGTCAACGACGGTGCCGCCGCGCTGCTGATCGCCAGCGAGGCCGCCATTGCCCGCTATGGCCTGACGCCGCTGGCCCGCGTCATGGGCGGGGCCGCTGCCGGTGTGCCGCCGCGGATCATGGGTATGGGACCGGCGCCCGCCACCCGCAAGCTCTGCGAACGCCTGGCCCTCAAGCCGACGGACTTCGACCATATCGAGCTCAACGAAGCCTTCGCCAGCCAGAGCATCGCGGTGCTGCGGGCACTTGGCCTGCCCGAAGATGCGGAGCACATCAACCCCAATGGCGGCGCCATCGCGCTGGGCCATCCGCTCGGCATGAGCGGGGCGCGTGTGGCCGGCACCGCTGCACTGCAACTGAGCCTCACCGGCGACCGACGAGCCCTCGCCACGATGTGCATCGGTGTGGGGCAGGGTATCGCAGTCGCGCTCGAGCGCGTGTAGTTGAAGCTTCTCCACTTGTGATGCTTAAGGGGGCGGTCGGCTTACGGCCCCCTGGTCGCCGCGAGTCCGTACCGAGGGACCGCTGGAGGCACAGAGCTTCTTTGGTGCAACTACGCCCCCAGCTAAGTGTGCAATGGAACAAATCAAGGACGGAAACCATCAGACTCAAAGTCCGATGGGAAGTACCCCCTAAACACCCCCGTTACTCTATCACTTTGTGACAGTTTTCCGCAGATTGGTAACGCTTTTCTAGATGAAGGAAGCTTTGTGGATTCTGCTTGTCGGCGCACCGGAAGACGCGCTCGAGCAGCCCATGGGCTCTGCTTTTGTCGTTGCGACCAATTGCTTGAGAAACGGTACGGGGATCCTTGGTCTCGAGCTAGAAGTGGCCCGAAGCAGCCCAGCCTAGCCAAGTCACGTACGGCGCACAGTGTGCCATGGACTACCATTGCTTTGCCGTTGTCTTTGTCAGGCGCATGCGGAGCTTGCATCGTCAGATGCACTCAGATCGGTCGTCGGCAGGG
Source organism: Devosia albogilva (assembly GCF_042685625.1). NCBI lineage: Bacteria > Pseudomonadati > Pseudomonadota > Alphaproteobacteria > Hyphomicrobiales > Devosiaceae > Devosia > Devosia albogilva. The sequence goes on along the minus strand of NZ_JBHUNP010000001.1, from coordinate 944,494 downwards.
AAGGGGTGGGAGGCGGACATTCTGCTTTTGGCGCACGGCTCCGCGATAGCGGAAGTGACCATGCGAGACTCTCGATTTCGGTGCCAAGTTCGATGTCGTAGTGATCGCCGCCAACTCATTGATGCCTGCACCACCAGATTTCAGCGCCTTGGCCTCGCCCCGAATTCCCGGGCGGCCTGGATGAAGGCGCTGAAGGCAGCGGAGGGATTCCTGCGACCCGGATAGTAGAGACTGAGAGGCGCGACCTCCGGCATCCAATCCGCCAATACCTGCTCGAGCCGGCCAGCCGCGATGTCGTCCCGCACGTCTGCTTCCATGAAGAACCCGATGCCACGGCCATCGAGAACGGCAAGGCGGGCCAGGCTCGATTCATCGAGTGTCATTGGGCCGGTGACATCCACCTGCACGGTCTTGCCGCCTTTTTCGAAGCGCCAGCGGTAGAGGGCGTTGTTCGGCAACCGAACCCTGATGCAGGAATGATCGAGAAGATCAGCCGGCGCTTCGGGGCGACCGTGACGCCGGAAGTACTCCGGCGAGGCGACGACGGCATTGGCTCTCCTGGGACCAAGGGGAATGGCAATCATGTCGCTCGGCACGAGATCGGCTGGGCGGATACCCATGTCGAATCCCTGCGCGACGACGTCCACGACACGCCCCTCGGTCACGAGATCGATGTGAACTTTTGGGTAGCGTTTGGCGAATGGGAGGATGAGCGGCGCCATCACCTCCCGGGCAGCGGAGGCGAAGGCGTTGATGCGCAGGGTTCCCGAGGGAACATCCTGAAGCGATTGTGCGGCGTCGATCGCCCCCTGATATCGGCGACTGCGGGGCCGACCCGTTCGATGAAGAGGCGTCCCGCATCGGTCAAGGACACACTGCGCGTCGTGCGAGTGGGGCGACGTCGTCCGCGTCGAAACCAGGAACGACGCCGGCAAGCGGACCATCCTCTTTGTCGACAAGGATACGCTGCGCCCCATCGGCTAGCCTCTGCGCAGAACCACGCAAGCTTTGTCTCCTCCGGAGACAAAGCTTCCACGGGCGCCATCTTCTGACCTCCGGACCGGTCCGATTAGTTGGGCCCGGAGGCGTCAGGCGCCACGCCAGCCCCCCTGTCAATGAGAAACACACATGACACACAAACCCAAGATCGCCCTCATCATCGGCTCGACACGTCAGTCCCGCTGGGCAGATGTCCCGGCTCGCTGGATGCTCTCCAAGATGAAGGCGCGCGACGATTTTGACACCGAACTGGTCGACCTGCGCGACTACGAGCTCCCGTTCTTCGATGAAGCTGCCTCGAACATGTGGATCCCGTCCAAGGACCCGCGCGCCCTTCGCTGGCAGGATAAGGTCCAGAGCTACGATGGTTATGTGTTCGTCGTTGCCGAATATAATCGGTCCATCACTGCAGCACTCAAGAACGCCCTCGACCAGGACTATGTAGGCTGGAACAACAGGCCCATGGGCATGGTCGCCTATGGCACGACGGGCGGCGCACGCGCTGCCGAGCACCTTCGGCCGATCGCCGTGGAACTGCAGATGGTGCCCGTGCGCTCGGCCGTTCACATCGGCGGCTCCGATTTCTACCGGGTCATTCCGAACAACCCGCAGATGGAGCCCATCGAGGCGCTGGATCCCATCCTCGCCAATTCGGTCAAGGACACACTCGGCCAGCTCTCATGGTATGCCCGCGTCCTCAAGGCGGCCCGGGAAGCCGACGCCCGCCAGGCTGCCTGACCGCTCCGGACGAGCCCGCAATGGGCATACTCGTTGCGGGTTTTTCAGGTTCTGCAATAGCCTGCAAACTCGTTAGGCCTCCATCGCTTGGAGGCCTTGCGAGCTTCCGAACCATGGCCAGGCATCTGCATGCTCGATCTGAATGATCTCTACTTCTTTCACACGGTGTCGCTGCACAAAGGCTTCAGCGCCGCAGCGAGAGCGAGTGGCATTCCCAAGGCAACGCTGAGCAAGCGCGTGGCCATGCTGGAAGAGGCAATGGGCGTCCGGTTGCTGGAACGAACGACGCGCAGCCTGCGCCTGACGCAGGTTGGGGTCGAGGTTTTCGCTCAGGTGGAAGCCATGCTGGCGAGCGCGGACGCGGCAGCGGCTTCGGCGGCACAGGCGCAGGCGGAGCCAAACGGCTTCGTGCGCGTCGCCTGCCCACAGGGCCTCATTCAGGACTTGGTCATCAACCTCCTGCCGCGCTTTCTGCAGCTCTATCCGAAGGTGAAGGTGCAACTGAAGGTGATCAACCGCCCAGCGGACCTCGTCGAGGACGGCGTCGACGTCGCCCTGCGCGCCCGGGCGCGGCTCGACACCGACCCGAACCTGATCGTGAGAAAATTCGGCGAGACACGAAGCGTCTTGGTTGCCAGTCCAGCGCTTCTGGAGACTTGGCCCGCGCCGCTGAGGGTCGAAGACATCGCCAGAATTCCGACGCTCACCCAATATGAGGAACGAGGCGAGGTGACCTGGACCCTAATCGGGCCGAAGAATGCGGTGGCGTCGGTTGTCCATCATCCGCGGCTCATGTGCACGAGCTTCGATGTGCTGCGCACAAACGCCGAGGCCGGAATCGGCTTGACGCTGCTGCCCGAGTTCGTTGCCGCCTCTGCCTTGAACAGGGGCTCGCTTGTGCCCGTGCTCCCCGATTGGCACACGGCTCCTAGTACCCTCCATGCGGTTTTCTCGTCGCGCCGCGGGCTCGTTCCGGCGGTTCGTGTCTGGCTGGATTTCCTCGCGCAGGAGCTGCCCAAGTTGATGTTGGTTGCCGCACCCGGTGGATGCGCGGCGACTGTCTAGCAGACGCCTATGGGCGGCGGCACACTCCGGCACTCTCACGGACTGGAGCTGCTGTTAGTTTTCGCAGAAAGCGCATTCTCGATCAGTTCGAGCAGTTGCTTCCCGCCCGCGGCACTATTGAACCGAGCATCGGCCAAGAGGCTGTCAATGAGCCCGCAAATACCGGCTGCGATAAACAGGCTGGCGAAATCTGGCATCACGGTCGCTCGGATCTCGCCCCTCCTGATGCCATCGGCAATGTGTCGAGAAAGGAGCGCCAAGGTATTGTCTCGCAACTCTGCAATGTCCTTGGATAGGGCTCGGTCCCTCCTTGGGTCGGCCAGGACGATTTGCGTTGCCAGGCCACGTGTGCGGTCTGCTTCGAGCTGATCCAGCACCGCCCGCGTGATCTCGAGCACCGCCTCCAGACCCGATATTTGGTTCACCTCAGGAAGCGTCTTGTCGAACTCAATCGCGACGTAGGAGGCGAGCGCCTTGAGATAGCTTTCGCGCGAACCGAAATGGTGCGCGGGAAGACCGCGGCTATAGCCGGCGTTCTTGCCAACCTCGGTCAGCGTTAGCTTCTCGGGTCCGTGTTGAGCGACCAGATGCACCCCAGCTGCCAGCATGCGCTGTTCGGACTCTTCCCTTCGCTCCTCTTGGGTGCGCCGCGTCTGGCTCGCTCTCATCATTGTGTACTCACTGGCCCGTCTCGCCCTTATGGTTTGAGCACCAACTTACCAAAAACTCCTCCGGCCTCGAGCATCCTGTGAGCCTCGGCGGCCTCACGCAGTTGCAGGACCTTGGCAATCGGCGCCGTAAGCTCACCGAGGGCAGCTTCGGCAAACAGCGCCTTGGCCGCCTCGACCCTTTGCTCCAGCGGCACAGAATCGAGGCTCAGCAGCGAATAGGTCGGTGATTTAGGAAAACCCTGCAGTAGTGCCTGACTTATGCGGGCAGATGGGAACCCAGCTGCAGCGCCGTTCACGAGGTAGCGGCCATTGGGGGCAAGCGTTCCGACCAGGGCCAGCATCTCCTCACCCGCCACGGGATCAATGATCACGTCAAACGGACCTGCAGGCTCCGGGTCGGTGCCGCGCCGCAGCACGTGCTGCACACCCAAGGCCGCAACCCTGTCGGCCATGCCGAGGCTTGTCATGGCGGTAACGACCGCGCCGTGCCGCACGGCCAATTGGGCCACCATGGCGCCAATGCCACCGCTGGCGCCACGCACCAGCAGGCGCTCTCCCGTTGCAAGTGAGGTCCGCGAGAGGCTGAAGTATGCCACCAGGGCATTCACCCCTAGAGCTACGGCTGCTTCCGAAGATACGCCCTCCGGCAAGGGGACCAGTCCGTTGACACTGGCCACAAACTGCTGAGCATAGCCGCGCTGCCCCTGGGCAAATACCCTTGTACCTTCGAGATTGCGGTCGACGTTCGGACCAACGGCCACGATACGACCACCGACTTCGACGCCAGGGATGAACCCCGGGACAGTAACTCCCAGAAACCCCTTCCGAGCCAGGACATCCACGAGTCCGACCCCTGCCGCCTCCACCTCTATGACCACCTCACCGCTTTGAGGGACAACCTCAGGGACTGAACTGAAGGACAGCTGATCAGCCGAACCGAACTGCTTCACGATGATCGCATGCATAGAAGTGCTCCTCTTTGTTCTTGCTTGTATAGCTAACAAGTAAGATGTTCAAGGTCAGCCGATTGAGAAGATCGCGCCCCGCTGAATGGCTGGTTAGCCAAGCCTGCTCAGGTGTGAAGGGACCACCGGCAAAGCCAGCGGCTTATGCGACGCGGTCAGATGCACTTGCGGTAGAGGCGCCGTTTACCGCAGGGACTCAGGCTGCATTGGCCCAAATGCAGCATTGCTGTGCTGCTTGCGTCCACCAGATCAGCGAGTGAGGGGGAACTGGTTTCGAATAGAGGCTGAACCTTTATGATCGTTAAGAGACGATCGCGAGGGCCAGCAGTGAACTTCCTTGACCTCGCCGTTACAGCACAACGGCCTGTGTGGCCGAAGGGTTGGCGCGGCAAGGTGCTTTGCGGGTTTGCGTTGGCGTCGTTCCAACGCCGCGCGGACCCATTTGTCGCTATCCGGTCGGAGATGATCTTCAGCTTCAACACCGGTTCACAGAAGCTCCCCGGATCGAAGGAGTTGTAGAGTGGTTGCAAACGTCTCAGCGCCGCCGCGACCGTCTCTGGTCCGCTGGTGATCTGGATTTCGTGATATTGGTTGAACAACCCTAGGCGAACGTCCAGGCGCCACCCGTCCTGTTCGCCATGAGCCCAGTCACGACAGGGCATGCTGTTGGTGGGGAACTTGTTCTGCAATCGCCGTTCCGGAGCTCGGGCTGCGATGGTTGCGAACATGTTCTCCGCGTTCATCATCTCGCTTGCACTCCAGACCAGCAGCATGTCGCACAACGAACAAGGGATCGCTGCGGCGGATGGCGATGGGTGCGGTGACGTGGTTGGCGCATTTCCAATCACCCCAAATCTCCCTGCAGCCGCGCGTTCCGCAAAGCGGCGAGATCGATCGAGCCGGTGCAGAAGCACGCCACGCGTAATTGGCCGATTACGGTCTCAAGGTGCTCTTCAACGGCTTCCGAAGACAGGATTGCTGCATCGAGAATCCCGGCAGCCTGACCGACCAGATCGGCACCCAGGCGAATGGCTTTGGCGACGTCCACGCCGTCTCGCACCCCCCCGGACCCGATCAGCACCGCGTCTGGACATGCCTCGCGAACCTCGGCGATCGCTGTGGCCGTCGGCTGCCCCCATCCAACAAAGGCCCTCGCGATCGCGGCTTGGCGCAGTGTTTGCGCTCGCCCAGCCTCAACGGCCGCCCAACTGGTGCCACCAGCACCGGCTACATCGATCACGGAAACACCAGCATCCACCAGTCGGCGTGCCTGGCGCCCGGAAATACCTGATCCGACCTCCTTCACCACCAGCGGCACCGGCGAATGCCTGCTTAGTTGAGCGATCGCGTTCAGCAGTCCACGCCAGTCATGGTCACCTTCTGGTTGCACCGCCTCCTGCAGCGGGTTGAGGTGAATAATCAGCGCATCCGCGTCGATCATGTCGATGGCGCGACGGGCTTGGTCCGCCCCGAAGCCTTTGTTGAGCTGGGCTGCGCCGAAATTCGCCAGCAATGGAATGTTTGGCGCGTGGCGGCGCAGCTCGAGTCCCAGGCCGGCGCTGCCCTCATCCTCGATGGCCACCCGCTGTGAGCCAACCGCCAGTGGAATACCTACTGCCTCACAGGCTGTTGCGAGGTGAAGGTTGATGGTGGCGGCGCGCGCCGGTCCACCGGTCATCGAACTCACCAGCATCGGCGCTTTGATCGACTTGCCGAGAAACTTTGTGCCCAGATCGATCGTATCCATATCGATCTCAGGGAGGGCCGCATGCTCGAAAACAATCGCATCAAAACCCGTATGGACCGAAGATTTCGCCTGGCCCTTCAGCACAATGTCGAGATGTTCGTTTTTCCGGTTGATGGTCAATGATGCTCCCTCTCCACTGTTCAACGTGTCCAAAAAGCCCTCGCAAGGCACGAAGAAAATATCCTTCTGGGGAGAAAGTACGTGCTTACGCCCCCGGTGAGTTTCTGTTTCACTACAAAATATCGAGCCGACCGGAGGCCGCATTGTGAGCCTGACCAGCATCGAACTCAGCAACGGCGTTGGCCGGCGGAGCGATATCGCGGTAATTCGAGCCCGCCTTGAAACCAAGCTGGCGGAACTGCTCGAGACCGGCCCGACACCGGCGAACCTGAAAAGCGCCATGGATCATGCCCTGCTGGCGCCCAGCAAGCGGCTCCGCCCGATCCTGCTCTACCTGGTCAGCGAACCCGACGACTGCTTAACAGAAACCGCCTTGTGTCTGGGTGCAGCTGTGGAGATGGTTCACACAGCCTCCCTGATCCTTGATGATCTGCCGTGCATGGACGATGCAGACATGCGGCGTGAGCGGCCGACGACCCACAAGGCTTTCGGCCAGGCAACTGCTATCCTCAGTGCCATTGGCCTATTGACCCGCGCCTTCGGCATCATCGCCGAACTGGCGGAAGTCCCCGCTGCAACGCGGACACGTCTTGCTGCGGTTTTGGCGACTGCTTCAGGCCACCAGGGCTTGGTGGCGGGCCAGGAGATCGATCTCAACGCCCGCGAAACCTTGGTGGATCAGGAGCAGATCGAAAATCTCAATTGGCTCAAGACCGGCAGCCTGTTCGTTGCTGCCGCCGAAATGGGGGCTATTCTGCGCGACCTCCCCGGTAATCGGGTTGAGCATGTCCGCCGCTTCGCCCGTCATCTAGGGCTGGCGTTCCAAACTGCAGATGATCTGCTGGACAAGACGGCCAGCACCTCCGAAATCGGAAAGGACACGCTCAAGGATGGCGACAAGGCTACGCTGGTCTCGCTGTTCGGAGCGCGACGGGCGCGCCTGACCTGCAACGAGCATTTGCAGGCAGCAGAGCGTGCGCTCTTGGACAGCGGCGTTTCGGTCGGGCCAATTCAGGCTGTGATGGACACCTATCTTCGTGCCAAGATCGGCTCCGAATGACCGCTGAGGCGCTGCCCCTGCGTGTTGAGGGACTGTTTGTCGGTTACGGCGACCGGCGCGTGCTGGAAGGTCTCGACCTCACCCTTGGTGCTGGTGACATCTACGGCCTGCTCGGTCCGAACGGCGCCGGCAAAACCACGTTGATCCGCACAATCTGTGGCCGGGTGCGCTCGCGTGGGGGATCCATCACCATTGCCGGCCATAGCGGCCGCCTGAGCCTGAGGCATATCGGCCTCGTGCCGCAGGAACTGGCACTTTACCCACACATGACCATCCGTGAAAATCTGGAGGTGTTCGGACAGCTCTCCGGTCTCTCCTCCAACAAGGCGAAGCAGGCCCTGGTTTGGGCGAGCAGTGCCACCGACATCGCCGATCGCCTTGATGAGCGTGTCGATATCCTCTCGGGTGGATGGAAGCGGCGGGTGAACATTGCCGCGGCCATCCTGCACCGGCCGGCGCTGCTTATCCTGGATGAGCCAACCGTGGGCGTGGCGCTGGACGCACGCAATAGCATCCACGAGGCGATCATCCAGTTAAGTCACGCTGGCATGGGCATCCTGCTGGCGACCCATGACCTCGCTCAGGCCGATGCGCTCTGCACCAGGGTAGGGTTCCTGCGTCATGGAGTCATCGCGCCACAGGGAGCGCCGCGGCAGCTTGTGGACGATGCGTTCCGTAGCAAGAAGCAGATCGTGCTCGAACTGCGGCAGCCCGCCTCGGAGAGCCAGTCGGGCGCTTTGAACAAGGCAGGCTTCACCGCTGCCAATGCCGGCTATACTTGGATGATGATGGCTTCGATTGGGGATCAATCCGTGGAGAGGCTGGAGCCGGTCCTGTCGAGGTTGGGCATTGAGACCCGGGAGATCAGGTTGCGCGAACCAGGACTGGAGAACCTGTTCGTCGAACTTTCGCGCGATGCGGAGGGTGCAGCGTGATCTTCGCCATGCTGCGGGTGATGGCGCTTAGCGTCATCCGGGATCGCGGCGCCCTCGCTATGGCCTTCCTGCTCCCGCCGGTGATCTTTGTGATCTTCGCCACGATCTTTCTGGGCATCAGTGGAGACGAGATGCGCCTCAGGGTTGCACTGGGGGTGACGGAAACTGCCCTGCTCGCGGATCGGCTGGAGTCGGCACTCCGCGCCGAGGAGTCGCTGCTGCTGTTGCCCGGTCGCAGGTCGGCGGAAGCTGTGGAACGAATGGTATCTGGCGGTGAGGCCGATGTCGGGCTGGTCATCTCCGGTGACCTCAGGCACGACCCCACACCGCTTCGCGTCATTGTGGACCCGGGCAAGGCCGTAGCGGGGGCGATCCTGTCAGGACAGGTCCAGCGGGTGCTAGGAGAGAGCCTGCCGGACGTCGGGTTGGCACGTACGGCTCCGGTAATCGAGAGCCTGGCGGGTGGCTTCACGCCGGCGCAGTCAGCGCAGCTTGCAGCCGGGCTCGACGCCCTCAGTGAAGATCCCGAGGAGGACAGTGGCACCGGTGGGCTCGTAGAACGCCAGACGATCGGTATGGCTGGTGGTGCCAGCGTGACCGTCAGCTACTACGCCGGCGCCATCGCCATCCTGTTTCTGTTGTTTTCAGGCATGCAGGGCGCCGCGACCTTGATCGAGGAGCGTCATGCCGGCATCCTCGATCGCTTGGCGGTCGGGCCATCGGGCATCGATGTCGTGGTGATCGGCAAATTTCTGTTTCTCATCCTGCAGGGCGTGCTGCAGGTCAGCCTGATCTTTCTGGTGGCGGCGCTGGTCTACCGCGTAAGCGTGCTGGCCCGGTTGGGCCCGTGGATGCTGACGACGCTGGCGGCTTCTGCGGCCGCGGCGGGCCTTGGACTCGCCGTTGCTTCGGCATGCACCACCAAGCAGCAGGCCCAGACAATCTCCACCTTCGTGGTGCTCGTATGTTCGGCGATCGGCGGCTCGATGGTGCCGCGTTTCATGATGCCGCCATGGATGCAGGATATCGGCTGGTATACGCCCAATGCCTGGGCAATCGAGGCCTATCACGGGGCGCTGTGGCGGAGTGACGCCCTCTCCACCTTGTTGCCGCCGCTGGCCTGCCTGATTCTTGTTGGGGCAGGGGGCGTGCTGGTGGCGCTGTTTGTATCGCGGCTGCGGCTGCGGCTATCGTGATGGCGCCCGCCAGTATCTGGCGGGACCGGACTTCTGAACCCGGGAGGTTCACATGGATGCCATACTGTACTTCTTGATCCCCGTCCTTATCGTGCTCTGCTCGGTGGCCTTCATGGAATGGTTCGCCACCTGGTCACACCAGCACATCATGCACGGCTGGGGCTGGGGCTGGCACAAGTCCCATCATGAGCCGCATGACGATGCGCTCGAAAAGAACGACCTCTATGCGGTGGTGTTTGCAGGCGTCGCCATCGCTCTGTTCGCGCTCGGTCAGTTCCTGTGGTGGCCGCTCACCTGGATCGGGCTGGGCGTCACCATCTATGGCGTTCTCTATTTCTTTTTCCACGACGGGCTGGTGCACCAGCGCTGGCCGTTCAAATACGTCCCGCGAAAAGGTTACCTCAAACGAGTCTATCAGGCGCATCGGCTGCACCATGCCGTGCAGGGCAAGGAGGGATGTGTGTCCTTCGGCTTCGTCTACGCTCAGCCGGTCGATAAGCTGGTGAAGCAACTGCACGAGAACCAGCGCCCGTATGACCCGGAAGCCCTCAAGGAGGAAGATCGGCCCGAAGCAGGCTAGTGAGGCCGCTGCCAGAGTTCCGTCCGGGGCCCTGTGGCCTTGAGGAAACGGGTGGCGGCAACGTCGCCCAGTGAAAGACCGAGCATTGCCAACTTCTCGCTCCGGGTTGTCGAGACCCGTGCCTGCCAGGCATCCGGTCCACCCTGCCGCAGCTTCATGCCGATGGCGCGATAAACGCGGCGTGCCGCCGCGATGGCCCAAGCCGAACGCGGAGGCAGGGCCGAGATGCCGGCATACGCGGAGGCATAGTAGCGGTCGGCGAGATCCAGCAGTTCCAGCGCCGCAGCATGCAGCCTCGGCCATTGATCCCGGTCGTCCGGATCGATCCCGCCAATGCCGTGTCGCTCCAGCAGTTCAGCGGGCAGGTAGGCGCGCCCGGCGCGGGCATCCTCGACCACATCCCGAGCGATGTTTGTGAGCTGGAAGGCGAGCCCCAGGTCGCTGGCACGATCCAGGACCAGCGGGTCACGCGCACCCATGATCATCGCCATCATCACGCCCACGACGCCCGCTACATGGTAGCAATAGTCGAGCGTGTCGTTGATCGTCTTGTAGCGGCGGCCAGTGACGTCCATCTCGAAGCCGGCCAGCAGTTCCTGCGGGTGGCGGTGCGGGATATCGTGTCGAGCGACCACCCGCTGTAAGGCCGTGAAGATGTAGTCCTCGCCGGCGTCCCCTTTCAGCGCCCGAGCAGTCTGCTTGCGGAGCTCGGTCAGCCGCTCCTGCTGTCCGGCTCGAAATTCGACATGCTGGTCATGGCCGAGTGTCTGGCCATCGATCACGTCGTCGCAGTGCCGGCACCAGGCGTAGAGCATCACCGCGTCATCACGTGTGTGCCGGTCGAACAGACGGGCGGCAGCGGCGAAGCTCTGCGATCCTTGTGCGATCGCTTGCTCGCTCTGGTCAACGACGCTGTCGCTCATGCCCTCGCATCCGCGATCATCAGGCCCGCCGTCGCCTTGGCCGATCCGACGACACCCGGAATGCCGGCTCCCGGGTGCGTACCGGCACCGACGATGTAGAAGTTCGGAATAACGTCGTCGCGGTTGTGCGGCCGGAACCAGGCGCTCTGCGTAAGGATCGGCTCGATCGAAAACGCCGAGCCGACATGGGCATTCAGTTCATCGCGGAAATCGAACGGCGTGAAGTGCCGTACGGTGACGAGATCGTCCAGCAGGCCGGGAATGTAGCGATCGTTGAGGTATTTGAGGATTCGATCGCGGTATTTCGGCCCGGCAACCGCCCAGTCGATGTCTGCGGTGCCCAGATGGGGCACCGGGGACAGAACGTAATAGGCACTGTGGCCTGGAGGGGCGAGGCTGTCGTCCGTCACGGACGGTGCGTGCAGGTAGAGGGAAAAGTCGTCCGCCAAGCCATCCGACTTGAAGATCTCCGCGATCAACTCGCGATAACGCGGGCCGAACAGGACCATGTGGTGCTTCAACTCGGGATGGGTGGTCTTGAGGCCGAAGTAGATGACGAACAGCGACATAGAATGGCGCTTTCTAGACAATGCCCTGCCGTTCTTCCGACCGCGCTCCGTGCCCCGCAGCAGGTCGCGATAGGTATGGACTACATCGGCATTGGACGCGATCTGGTGGAACCGGTAGCGCCGACCATCCTTCAGCTGCAGCCCTGTGGCGTTCTTGCTCGAAGCGTCTATCGCATCAATCTCGGCATTCACCTCGAGCCTGCCGCCGAGGTCTTCGAGCAGGCGCACCATGCCTGCGACCAGCGCTCCGGTTCCGCCTTTGGCAAACCACACGCCGCCCTTGCGCTCTAGGGCATGGATCAGCCCGTAGATGGAGGAGGTCTCGAACGGATTGCCGCCGACCAGCAGCGAGTGGAAGCTGAAGGCCTGACGCAGGTGGTCGTCCTTGATGAACTGGCTGACCTTGGAATAGACGCTGCGGTGGCTCTCGAGCCGCACCAATTGGGGCGCTGCCTTGAGCATTGAGCCAAAGTTGAGGAACGGCACCGTTCCGAGCCTCTCATATCCCTCCCGATAAAGCTCGTACGAATACGCCAGGAAGCGCCGATATCCCTCGACGTCTTCCGGTGACTTGGCGGCAATCTGTGCGTCGAGCCGCGCTTGGTCGTCGGCATAGTCGAACCGGTATCCGTCTTCCCAGCAAAGCTGGTAGAAGGGCGAGACCGGCAGCAGCGTCACGTAATCCGACATGCGCCGGCCCGACAACGCCCAGAGCTGCTCCAGACAGTCGGGGTCGGTAATTACCGTGGGCCCGGCATCGAAAGTGAAGCCGTTGTCATGATAGACATAGGCGCGGCCTCCAGGCTTGTCGCGCTTCTCGAACACGGTCGTTTGGATGCCGGCGCTCTGCAAGCGAATGGCGAGGGCCAGGCCCCCGAAGCCAGCTCCGATCACGGCTGCGGTCTTGGCGGAACTCACGATCTCTCCGGGGTAAAAAGTGGCCTCTCGCGCAGGCAGGCCAGCGCGCGATGAACGGGAACGGGCGGTTTGCCCACCAGGATACGAGCCATGTCTGCCCAAGTGGTGCGACCGGCGTAGAACCGCTCGATCAGCGGCTCGGGAAGACGATAGAATCGCTGCAGCACCAGGTGCCGGCGGTGGGGGGCCGCGGCCAGAAACAGCATGCGGTTGAGCAAACGGTAGAAGCGCTGCTCCCGATGCCGGCGCACCGCGTGCTCCCGTAGCTTGCCGGCCAGTGCTGCACTGCCGATCGGCCAGGCTTCCGCAACGAGGTTGGCAACACGGACCGCCTCGGGAAGACTGTACCCGGTGGTTGGATGAAACAGCGCGGCGCGCATACCGGCCTGCGGCACGTCGGGCGGCACTTCTGCCCAGAACCGGTCAGCATCATGGGCCAGCGAGATGGGCAACACTCCCCGCTCACGGCGGACGACGCGGGAAATGCTCCAGCCCTGGTGAGCGGCGTAGCCGTGAATGTCACGCTCCAGCGCCGCATCGTCCAGCGCCTCGCCATCGGCATAGCGCGTATCCTCGATCAGGATGCGGGTCTGGGAGAAGGGCAGCAAGTAGACGAAGCGATAGCCGTCATGCTGGTCGACCGAAGCGTCCATGATCACCGGATTGTGGACGCCATGGGGAGCGGACGTTTCCACTTCGAGACCGACGAATTTTTGATAGCCGAGCACGAGCGCGCTGCTGGACCGGTATCCTCTCGCGTCGATCACGCAATTCGCGTCCAGCGTCTCGCCGTTGCTCAGCCAAACACGGTCACTGCCCACCGATTCCACGCGTACACCGCAGCGGATTTCGACGTTCCTTAGCTGCTTCATGCTCTCGCGGACGGAGGCGGATGTCAGGGTGGCGTAGCCGGAGGATAGATCACGTCGGTAGTTCCGAAAGCGAACCGCTTGTCCTGGCCATTGGTACGCCATCATCGGAATCAGCCAAGGGAGATCGTCCTCACCGACATCGTGCAGGTGGAACGACCATGTATGCTCACCGAACGGCTCTGGAGCGGCTTCGAGGATCAGAACGCGGTCGTTCGAGTGCAGGCTGAGCCGACGTGCAATGAGCGCCGCCGCAAGCCCTCCGCCCGCCACGATCAACCGCGCGTCACCCTCTGGTGTGACGATTGACTTGACTGATCCCACGCTGTCGAACCCAACCCTTCACCACCGCTACCGAACACTAGCACTAAGCCTTAGCCAGAAGGGCAGCCTCGTAACTTACCACTCTACTGCAAACATACGGAACGGAAGCGACCAAAGTTGCAAGGTATGGGCGGCGGCTGTTGTGACCAAGCGCCATCGTGTTCCCATTTTCCGGTCTCGTTGCTGTGCCGGGTCTGGTAGGAGTCAGGCATGTCAACCGTCGGATCACGCTGGTCCCATGGCGTCGTTGTCGAGGTGGATGACCATGCCATGGTCTTCGTACCAGATGTGTATGGCTTGACTGCCGAAGCGCCGGGAGGCGAACGCCTCTACCCTCTTCATATTGGGCCAGCGTAGAGCGGGGCAGCTCAATTCGATCGGCGGCCGGGAATCTTCCATGGTCGGAGGCAACGTCAAAGGTGGAGAGCAGCCGAAATAGAACCGGTCGGCGTTGCTGCCGGCGGTCCGAAATATTGCTGGTTGGCGCTTGCGCCCCGAATACCCCAGTCAGGCGTTCACCATCTCCACCGCCGCCGCGGCAATATCCCTCGCCACGTATGGCTTGCGGAAAAAGCGGCTTTCTTGCGGGATGTCTGCGGGTTGCACCTTGCGATGGCCGGATGTTACGATGATTTTGACAGGCGGCCATCGGTCTCGTACCGCGGCTGCGAGCTTGAGGCCATCCATACTGCCGGGCATATCCACGTCCGTAAACACAACTTGTATGTCTGAGTTGCTCATCAGCAGAATGATCGCCGCATCGGCGTCGGCCGCTTCCAACACTATGAAGCCGAGATCCCGCATTTGCTCGGAGATGTCCATGCGGACAAGCGGTTCGTCCTCGACGACCAGCACAGTGATGGGAGAAGGCATCGTCCATCCTCAGGCGACTGACGCCTCAGTGGAGGAATGATCAGGTCGGAGTAACGATGCGGGTATCACAACATATCTATCAAAATATTGCTTAAGGGTTGGCAGTGGCAGCTTCTTGTCGCAAAAAGCGTTTTGTGACGGCCACTGCTACACGCGACCGACAATGAGTAATCCCAACGAAGATCGTCGGATCAACGACGAAATCCATGCCGCTAATCCTGGTTCCGACCCCTTCGCAGCCGCGATGCGGGCCACCCGGATGCCCATGTTGATCACCGACCCTCGCCTTCCCGACAACCCGATCGTGTTCGTCAACGACGCCTTTCACAGGCTCACCGGCTACACTCGGGAAGAGACGCTGGGCCGAAACTGCCGTTTCCTCCAAGGACCTGGAACCAACAACGAAGACGTGGCGCGAATCCGCACGGCCATCGAGCAGCGCGAGCCGATTGAAGTCGAACTGCTCAACTACAAGAAGAACGGCGACATCTTCTGGAACAGAGTGCTGATCTCACCGGTGTTCGATGGCGGCGAACTCACCTATTTTTTTGCCTCGCAGCTTGACGTCACCAGGGACAAGCTGGGCGCCCCGCTGGCCGATGCGGACAGCAACGACGAAATGCGCAGGCGCATTGCGGACCT
Organism: Devosia albogilva; assembly: GCF_042685625.1. NCBI lineage: Bacteria > Pseudomonadati > Pseudomonadota > Alphaproteobacteria > Hyphomicrobiales > Devosiaceae > Devosia > Devosia albogilva. The sequence continues at coordinate 929,300 of NZ_JBHUNP010000001.1, read as the reverse complement.
AACCGCAGCCGAAGAGCGCCTCCAGTTCACACTCAAGGCAGGCGGCTTGGGGACTTGGACGCTTGACGTGCCCAAACAGCGCCTGGTCGTAAGCACACTGTGCAAGCTGAACTTCGGACGCGGCGCTTCGGATTCGTTCACTTACCAGGATCTGCAAGCGTCGATACATCCCGACGACATTCAGCGTTGGCGCGAGATACTGGATGCCGCCCTGGCAGGGAATGGCGAGTTCAACATCGAGTACCGCATCACCACTCCGACTGGCGAAGAACGATGGATCGAAATCCGCTCGCAGACGCGGTTCGATAAGGAGCACCGACCACTAACCATGAGTGGCATTTCGATGGACATCACGGAGCGAAAGGAGGCCGAGGCCTACCGCTCGCTGTTGAACCAGGAGATGAGCCACCGCATCAAGAATACCCTTGCAACCGTCCAATCGATTGTGAGCCAATCACTCCGCTCCGACCTGCCGCCCCACGAGTTGCGAGACGTGGTGGCGCGACGCCTTGAGGCACTCGGCGGTGCTCATGACGTCCTTACTGGTAAGGATTGGGATGTTGCTGGATTGCGCCAGACGGTGCAACGCGCGGTCCGTCCGTTTAACAACGATCTTCGGATCACACTGTCCGGTCCGGATGTAGAGATCTCACACGCGGCCAGCAGCGCCCTGACCTTGGCCCTGCATGAGCTCGCAACTAACGCCGTAAAGTATGGAGCACTGTCCAATGATACGGGCACGGTGCAGATCCAATGGGAGATAGACGGCGAATTCGTGCTCCGCTGGACCGAGAGCGGTGGGCCGAAGGTTCACCAACCTACCCGCACTGGGTTCGGGAGCCGCATGATCGAACGAGCGCTGGCGGCCTCGCTCAAGGGTACTGCTTCTGTTGATTATCGTGTCGAGGGAATTCGGTTCGAGCTCCGCACGACTCCAGACGCACTGGTTGTTGCAGGCGCGCGGGCGTAAAATGCCAACGCTGCAGTTCTGCTGAGGTCGCCAGATGGTGGACATGGGAGCAACTACTTACCTCAACGGGAAGCACCTGACTCGCCGATAAAAACACCCACAAAGTGCGGCGAGTGTTGGATGCAGAAGTGTGCGATCAGCCAAAGCAGGAATAGCACGCAGCAATGGTGATCGCTGCCAGGCCGAGGAGCACAAGGGGCAAGTCAGTCCCATCCTCCCGTGCGGTCCCGTGGTTACGCTGGCACCAGCAGCCTTGCCTGCGATCTCACCGATCACAGCCTCATCCAGGTAGACCCATGAGATCGGTGACTGATTAGCGGCGGCGCTTCAGCGCACCGGCAGATACCGGTGCCTTGGAGGAGGATCCATGGTGATGGCCGTCGCTCGCCTCGGCCCGGGACAGGGTCACGGAGGGAGCGGGGAGCTCGGCATTCTCGCCGCCCGAGGTGTCGATCCAGGCGTCTTCGGTGTTGCCGCAGGTCTGGATCACCGGAAAATAGAACGGCTGGTCGGTCGGGACATCGGCGCCGAAGGTGCCGCGGAAGACGAACTCGTGGAAGAAGTCGTTGGGTAGTTCGCCGCCGGTCCAGGTGATTTCCTTCACACCCTCCTCGAGCATGGAGCCGTGGCTCTCGAACGGGGTCTCGTAGGGGCCGCGTACGGTTTCCACCGTCCAGCCGGCCTTCAGCATCGGGCGGACGTTGTAGAAGCCTTCGGGGATCTGCACGCGCACCGCCGTGGTCGCCGCCTTGCCGCAGCCATGGTCGACCACCAATACCGCGCGGAAGGTCTTGCCAATCTCGGCCTCCTGGAGCACGATATGGGCCTGGGCCGGCAGCGCGCCGGCGAGCAGGGCTGTGGTGGCGAGCAATAGGGGCAGTTTCTTCATTGGCTCTACGAAGCCGCAGACATTCTCGAAGTGCGCAACGAGCTGACTCGCGGAGCCCGAATTCGCGTCAGCTGTCCATATCGCGGCGGGACGGCAACAAGGCTTTCTCTTGAATCCTGCGTCCCGCATCCTTGCGGCAGCTTTCGGGAAGCCGACCTCAGAGACTGAACGGCAACCATGGGGTCGGAAGCTGCCATTGGGGCACGGACATCCCTAGGTTCTGCTCCATAGCGCCCACGAGGATAGCAGACACAGCACAACAACCGCGACACCGACGATCGCTGGTCCTAGTTGTGCCGTACCGTTGACCATCGGAAGAATGATGGTGCCGGAGATCACCGCAAGGGCAACCCCGTTCAGGAACTGGCTGATGAGACGCTTGATCTCTCGCTGGTTTGTCATCGCGTTACCTCCGTGCTTGCAGCATAGAGGGCGTTGGCTCGACGTGGAGCGCACCCCATTTTGACCGGACAGGCGGCATAGCCGATAAGGCATAGGCATGCGCCTATGAGTACGACTATGTCCAAGAGTCCCGACGAGCCGTTTCGACGCGTCGAAGTCATCACCTCCGTGCAGCGCCGGCGGCGCTGGTCCGTCGCCGAGAAGGTGCGGCTGGTGGAGGAGGCCATGCAGCCGGGGATGAGCGTGTCCTATGTGGCACGACGCGCCGGCATTTCCCCGTCCCAGCTCTTCGCCTGGAAGCGCCGCATGCTCGAAGGCGGCCACGCGGCGGTTCAGGCCGACGAGGATGTTGTTGGCGCCTCCCAGGTCCGCGAGTTGGAGAAGCGTGTGCGCGATCTCGAGCGCATGCTGGGCAAGAAGACGATGGAAGCCGAGATCCTCAAGGAAGCCCTTGATCTCGCGCGCCCAAAAAAACGGACCTCGCCCTTGCTGTCGTGGAGCAATCCAGAGGACGATACCCAGTGAGTGCCATTGCCCGTACGCTGGGCGTCTCCAGGTCCAACCTGGTCGAGCGTGCCAGCAAGCCTGCCAAGTCACGCGGACCTTACCGCAAGGCCGATGATGTGGTCGTTCTTGCTGAACTGCGGCCGATCATCGACCAGCGCCCCACCTATGGCTATCGCCGTGTGACAGCATTGCTCAACCGGCAGCGGCGTAAAGACGGCAAGCCCGTGGTCAACGCCAAGCGCGTTCTCAGGATCATGCAGCAGAACGGCCTCACCCTTCAAAAGCATACGGCTCTGCGGCCTGCCCGCACCCACGATGGTGTTGTCGTTGCCCTGCGCTCCAATATCCGCTGGTGCTCCGATCATCTGGAGATCCATGCCCGCAATGGCGAGGTGGTTCGCATCGTCTTCGTCATCGATGCCTGCGATCGCGAGATCATCGCCTGGTCGGCCGTTGCCAATGCCGGCATCTCTGGCGAGATGGTGTGTGACCTGATGATCGCGGCTGTCGAGCGCCGCTTCCGCACACTCAAGGTCCCACACCGGCTCGAATGGCTCTCCGACAACGGCAGCGCCTATGTCGCCAGGCAGACAGCACAAGTGGCCGCGGCACTGGGCATTGACCTGCTCTTCACCCCGGTCCGAAGCCCGCAGAGCAATGGCATGTCCGAGGCTTTCGTCAAAACCCTGAAGAGGGACTACGCCTCAACCGTCATCCTCCCAGACGCCGACACAATCCTGGCCTTGCTGCCCGAATGGATCGACGACTACTGTGAGGTCCACCCGCACTCCGGCCTCAAGTACCGCTCACCACGCGAGTTCCTGCGCCTCAGTGCCTAAACCCAACCGCCGCCTGTCCGGTCAAAATGGGGTGCGCTCCACCGTCCCGAAACCGATCAAGTTCCGGGTTGCGCAGGGGACGCCTGACCAGTCCTTCACAAGACCCTGCTTGCTCGGAGTGTCTCCTTGAACAGCTCGCAAGCCGTCGTGTTTCGCCGATCAGGGTAATAGAGGTGGTAGCCGGCAAACGGCTCGCACCATGGCTCCAGCAGTCGAGCTAGACGGCCATCGGTAATCGGTCGCCACCAGACTCTCCAGGATGTAGAGAATGCCGAAACCAGTACTATGGCCGCTTCTGCGCCAGGGCGCGGCGTACTTCCTTGAGCATCTTCTTTTGCCATATCATTTTGCGTCGGAACGAAACCGCCGGAACGATCAGGTGTTCAGGCCAGAAGGTGGCCCAGTTCTCGACCTCTTCACCACTTGCCATCTCGGTTACTCTGACGATCTGTCTCGGCCTGATCCAACCGAAATAGATCCACCACGTATGAGTCAGGTCCTGACCGATCTCCTCGGCGGCGGCACCGTTCAGAATGCGGCGGGTCTCCGTCGTGACATTCCGGAGCGACCACTCAGGCCAGCGGCAGAGCAACGCATTTTCGTCGAGTTGGACCTCGACACGAAAGGCCTTTTTGTTGAAGCGGCTGCCAAGGAGCCCATGTCCGTGCGGCTCGGTCGCGCTCGTAAGCCAGACGCCGATTTGACCTTCCATCTTTTGCAGATCAGTGGGGACGTCGACAACGGTGAGCCCCTCTTTGGCGATACCCCGGAGTTATTCGGCGGCGGTGAAATGGTAGAGGAGCACGGATGAGCCCTTAATTCGCAGCGATCTTCAGGCCTGACGAGCGAGGCCTGCTGCTTGTTCTATGGCGAGATTCCTTAACAGCCGTCTCTCGACCGGCGTTTGATGAACTGGCGATATCTTCAGCCTCGCATAGATCACGAGCACGTACTCGGCGGGCGATGTCTAAGTTCACGGCGGCGCCGACTCTGGAGTTGCGTATTGCCGCGCATGTTGATGCTATCGCATCCGTGGGTGCTCAGAAGCGGCGATGTTTACATCACGGTTCAACTCCCCAGATATCGAGAGCAGCCTTTGGCCAGGTCCGCTCTGCCCGTGGAACCGGCTACCTACCCATCATGGTAGGGTGGATACCGCGATCCGCTAATGCGAGGCTTGTCTTCAGCATGCCGGCCGGTCCTAAATTGTGCGGGCCGTGTTCCCATTTGCCCTTCAGAGTGGGGCGGTCACCGAGTTATCAACAGACGGCCGCAGTCCATGCGGGATCCGAGGATCCCGCATGGGAAGTGACAGTATGGAAGTGAGAGTTCTGACCATCAGCCAATGGACGTCGGGTGATTGGCCGCGTTACCGCTCAGGAAACCGTCACTGAAGAGGGCAGGGGTGCTTCCGCTTGCTTGAATAGCCTGTTCCAGGTCGTCCGAGTTCAGGACCCGCGCCTCAAGGAGAGCCTTGGCGACGTACAAGACCGCGTCCCGTCGAGCGGATACGAGCTTGTCCACCTTGCCCTTGAGCCGCTGCAAGTCCTGTTCGACCTGCTGTTCCAGGGCGGGGTCCTGGCGCATCAGCTCAAGGGGATCGCCGGTACCGACACGGTGTGACAGGTAACTCCCGAGGCCCCATGCCGCATGCGCCGAAGCCAGCAGAGTTGTGGCATTGCGCAGGTCCTGCTCCGCACCGGCGCTCGCGCCACTACCCAGCGCCTCGTCGGCGGATCTTCCGGCCAGGCTGACCATGACGAGGGTTTCGATGCCGCCCCGTGTCTGCGGTACGGTGGCGGTATCGAGCGAGGTGGTGCCTCTGGCATGGGCAGTCGGAACGATCGTCACGCGCCTGACAGGAATACCAAGCGCGTGCGCGATGACCGCATGGCCGGCCTCATGAACGGCGCACGCCCCGAGCAGGGACAGGGGGGTGTTGCCCTTGGGCGCTACGGCCTCCGTGAGATCAAGCAGGGCGAGTGGTCTGTTGCTCCTTCGTGCTGACCTGCGCGCTTGCTTCACCCATGCCTCGATCGCGGCGGGCGTGGCGCCATCTGCGAGGAGTGCAAGCGGCACCAGGTCCACCTCGGCGAGGTCGGACTTGAGATAGTAACGGAAGACGGCAACGATCTCCTCGGTGGTAGACGGCGGCAGCAACGGCACGAGCCGATCGAAACGTCCGGGGCGGACGAGAGCTGCGTCCAGCCTCTCGGCAAAATTGCTTGCACCCAGAAGGATGACCGGGCGTCCGGATGCCTTCACCCGGTCGATGCCCGTCAGAACCCCATTGACGACGGGCCCCCACCATTCCCGGTCCTTTTCCGACATGGCTGCCCTATCTGGCAAACTGTCAAGTTCGTCAATGAATCCAATAACTTGGTGATGCTTCAGCAGTTCCTCGAAGAAGTCGTTCGCTCCGCGCATTACGCCGCCGAGGTACCCATCGGTGCTGGTGAACCAGTTACCGATAGTGGTGCTGACGAAAGGCCAGCCGGCGCTCCGGGCGATGGAGCCGGCCAACAACGTCTTGCCCGTTCCGGGCGGGCCGGTCAGAACCGCATTCTGGAGTTGTGACGGGTAGATCTCGCCTCGCCGCAGGCTCTCCAGGTCATCCAGGACCGCCTCGCCGAAGCTGCGGGCAGAAGCAGTGAGCGGCAGCTCTTCGAAACGGGGAATCCGGACGTCTGCCAGCTTTGCCTTTGGCTGAGCCTTGGCCCGCCGCAGGCGCTGGGTGCTCTCCGCAGCGCTGGCGAACTCCGATGTGATCGCCTGTTGAATCTGCGCCAGCCGTTGTGCGGCCTGCGGGGTCCTCTGAACGGATGGTCAGCCCGCGCGAGTCGAGCTGCCGCGGGTGACGAGGCGGGGGGTGACCACCAGGTGCTCGGCCTTGCTGCGTCCCTTGATGCGTTCGATCAACAAGCGCACGGCCTGCAGGCCTAGTTGTTCGCCAGACTGGTCCACGCTCGACAGGCTGTTCTGGGCGAAATCGCAGTAGACGGTGTTGTCGTAGCCAACGATGCCCAGATCGGCGGGGATGGAGAGGCCGAGTTCGGTGGCCACGCTGATGACCTCGAGCGCGATGAAATCGGTCCAGCAGAAGATCGCATCGGGCCGCCGTGAGCCCTCCAGCAGGCGGCGGGCGGCCAGTTGTACTTCACGCAGGGTCTGGGGAATCTGGACGATGTTGATGGCCTTGCCGAGGCCTGCCTCGATCATGGCGCGCCGATAGCCGAGTTCGCGCTGTGACAGGATGGTCGAGGTACCGCTGGAGAGGCTGAGCATGGCGATCGAGCGATAGCCGCCGGCCACCAGGTGCTGCACCGCCAGCATCGCGCCCTGCTGGTCGTTGTTGTTGACCGTGTCGAACGACGTCGCCTCCGGATCGTGGTGACCGATGGTCACCAGCGGCTTGAGACTTGCAATGCGGTCGTGGTTGCCGCGGTCCTCGGTGGAACCGATCAGGACGATGCCGTCCATCTGCCGGTCGATCATGGAATCGACGATGGCCATCTCGGTGATCACCGAGGATTCGCTGATGCCGATCATGGCACGGTACTGGGTGCGCTCGAGGGCATTGTTCACGCCCACCATGATGTCGGCGAAGAATGGGTTGCGGATGTCGGGGAGCACCAGGCCGATGGTGTAGGTCTGCCCGCGCATGCCGCGTGCCGCCGTGTGCGGCCGATAGCCGAGCCGATCCATGGAGGCGCGGACCTTCGCCCTGAGGGCGTCCGAGACGCCGTAGGCATCGCGCAGCACCTTGGAAACGGCAGCCACCGAGACACCGGCGTCCTCCGCCACTTCGCGGATGGTGACGCGGCCGTTCTTCTTCTCTGCGCCTGTTGCAGTCATGTCCCGCTTCTTGTGCCCGATCATCTGCGTTGTAGGCCGGATTTCCTGCGCGCCGCAACACGGCACAAATTTCAGCAGGGGCGCGGCAAAATGGGCATTGCCATCGGCGGCTTTCTGTAGAACGATGCACGTAGAACATTCTACACCCCGCTCAGGGGCGACTATCCCAGGGAGATCTCCGCGTGAACGATTCAGCGGTACTGCGCATGTCTGCGTCCGAAACGGCACCCATCCGCTGGAGCGCCAGGATGGTGCGTCCGCAGGCCGACGCGGGTGTGGGTACGCAGGCGAGCTTCGTGGCGAAGAGCTTCACGGTCGCAGTGCCGAGTGGCAACGAAGTCCTCCACATCAGTGCCCTTGGGCTCTATCGCGCCTTCATCAACGGCAAGCGGGTGGGCAACGACCTCCTGACGCCCGGCTGGACGGTCTATGATCAGCGCCTCAGCTATCAGAGCTACGCCGTGGGCGACCTGCTGGTGGCGGGCGAGAACCGCGTCGAGATCTGGCTGGCCGATGGCTGGATGCGCTCGCAGTTGATGTGGGGCAAGGCGCCGATCTTCAACACCTGGGGCAAGGACATCGCAGCCATTGTCGAGTTGCGTGCCGCCCCCGGTCTGGACGAGGCAGTGCTCCTTACCGACGACAGCTGGGAAAGCGGCACGCTGCCGATCCTGAAGTCGGGCATCTATTTCGGCGAGATTTTCGACGCCCGGCTGGCGCCCACCGTCACCGCCGGTACGGAGGTGCTCGACTTCGACACCAGCATTCTCGTGCCGCACGAAACAACGCCGGTGCGCGAGCTGGAGCCGCTGCCGGTGGTCAAGAGCTGGCGCGATGACGAGGGCCGCACTGTTTACGACTTCGGCCAGAATGCCGGCGGCAATGTCGCCATCACCGTCAAGGGTGCGGCCGGGGCGCGGGTCATCGTCGAGCACGGCGAAGTGCTCGACAAGGACGGGCAGTTCTACAACGGCAACTACCGCACCGCTGCCGCTCGGATCGAGTACATCCTCGCCGGCACCGGCGAGGAGCACTACTGGCCGTATTTCACCTTCCAGGGCTACCGCTATGTCCGCGTGACGATCGAGGGCGACGCAACGCTCTCCGATATCGTCTCGGTGCCGGTGAGCTCCGTCACGGAACTCAAGGCGGGCTTCTCTTCGGCCAATCCGCTGGTCGACCGGCTGTTCCTCAATACTGTTTGGTCGCAGCGCGCCAACTTCATCGAAGTGCCGACCGACTGTCCGCAGCGGGACGAGCGCCTGGGCTGGACGGGTGATGCGCAGGTGTTTGCCGGCACGGCCGCTTATCTCGGCGAGGTGCACGGCTTCTTCCGCAAGTGGGTGCGCGACGTCATGGCGGATCAGCGCGAGGACGGCGCCGTTCCCCACGTGGTGCCGGATCCGACCCGGATGTACCCGGAAGGCTATCCCGGTTTCTATGGCTCCACCGGCTGGGGCGACGCCATCGCCATGGTGCCGTGGCAGCTCTATCTGCACTACGCCGACAAGGCATTCCTGGCCGAAGCGCTGCCGGCGATGGTCAAGTGGGTCGATTTCGTCTGGTCGATCAGCGACGGCCCGATCGTCAAGCCGCCCCGCGCCTGGGGTGCGCGCGGCTTCAGCTTCGGGGACTGGCTGCAGCCGAGCGGGCCGAGCGCCAAGCCGCTGCCGACCATCGGCGACGATGCGGCGGCAACCATCTACCTGTTCATCACCTCGAGTCTGGTGGCGCGCATCGCCACCATCACCGGCGACACCGCGACGGCCGAACGGTTGAGCCGGATGGCGGACGAGGTGAAGGCAGCCTTCGCGCGCGAGTTCATCACCCCATCAGGGCGTCTCGCCTATGACGACCAGACCTCCTATGCGCTGGCCTTCCTCCACGACCTGATCCCCGAGGACAAGCGCGAGGCGGCCAAGGCGTACTTCAAGTCCGCAATCGTGCGGACCGATGGCAGGATCGGCACCGGCTTCATCGGCACGCCGGCATTGCTGCCAGCGCTGGTCAAGATCGGGGAGCCTGGTATCGCCGCGCAGGTGTTCCTGCAGGAAGAGGTGCCCGGCTGGCTCTACCAGGTGAAGATGGGCGCGACCACCATCTGGGAGCGCTGGGATGCCATCCAGCCGGATGGCTCGATCTACAACCCGCAGATGAACTCCTACAACCACTACGCCTATGGCGCGGTGTGCCAGTGGCTGCTGGAAGGTGTTGCCGGGTTCCAGCCGGATCCGGAGGCGCCGGGCTTTGAACGCATCCTGTTCGAGCCGGTGATCATCCCCGAGCTCTCGCCGGTCAAGGCCCACCACGACAGTCCGCGCGGCACGATCCGCGCTGCCTGGACCGTCGAGGGCCATCGGGTTCGCTACGACATCGAAGTGCCGGCGGGCAGCCGCGGCGTGCTTCGGCTCGATCGTTATGCCGACATCACCGTGAACGGTCAGGCGGTCGGCGGCACGAGCGAGGTCGGCCCGGGCCGTCACACCATCGAGTTCACCTTCACCCCGGTGCCCGGCTTGGCGCTGGACAAGGTGGAGATCAACGCCCGCACGCCGTGACCCGCGGCGTGCCTAGTGAATGCCGCATGGTGCGGCAAACAATGAGGAGGTACCTACCGTGAAACTTGCAACCAAGCGCGCGCTGGGTGGCATTGCCGCCGGCCTGCTGGGCATGACCGCCCTGTCGGGCGTGGCCATGGCCCAGAGCGTCAACCTGACCATGCTGGTCGACAACGCGTCCCACACGCTCGCCATTTCCGAAGCTCTGGCCGAGGCCTTCGAGGCCAAGAACCCGGACGTTTCCATCGACATCGAAGCCCGTCCGGGCGGCGGCGAAGGCGACAACATCGTCAAGACCCGCCTGGCCACCGGCCAAATGACCGACATCTTCTGGTACAATACGGGCTCGCTGATGCAGGCGCTGGCTCCGGAGCGTACGCTGGTGGACCTCAGCGACGAGCCGTTCATGGACAACGTCGCCGACAGCTTCAAGCAGGTGGTGACGGCCGGCGAGGGCGTCTACGCCGTTCCCACCCGTCCGGCAGAGGCCGGCGGCATCTTCTACAACCGCAAGATCTACGAAGAACTCGGCCTCGAAGTCCCGCGCAGCTGGGACGAGTTCATGGCCAACAACGAAAAGATCAAGGCTGCCGGCAAGACGGCCGTGATCCAGACCTATGGTGAGCCCTGGACCAGCCAGGTGCTGGTGCTGGCCGACTTCTACAACGTGCAGTCCGAAGTGCCGGATTTCGCCGAGAAGTACACCGCCGGTGAAGCCAAGTTCGCCACCACCCCGGCGGCCCTGCGCGGTTTCGAGCGCCTCAAGGCCGTGGCCGATGGCGGCTACTTCAACGCCGATTTCGGTGCCGCCACCTATGAGGACGGCCTGCGCATGCTCGCCGAAGGGGAGGGCGCGCACTATCCGATGATCAGCTTCGCGATCCCGGCCCTGTCGGACGGCTATCCGGAGCTGATGGACGATGTCGGTTTCTTCGCCCAGCCGGGCGACAGCGCCGAGGACAATGGCCTGACCGTGTGGATGCCCGCCGGCTTCTACATCCCGCAGAGCTCGCCGAACATCGAGGTCGCCAAGGAGTTCCTGGCCTTTGTCGCCAGCCCTGAAGGCTGTGAGGCGCAGAGCCAGGCAGTGGCAGTGAACGGGCCGTACCTCATCGACGGCTGCACCCTGCCCGACGATGTAGCGGCACCAGTGGCCGACCTGCTTCCCTACTTCCAGGAAGGCGGCAAGAATGCGCCGGCTCTCGAGTTCCTGTCCCCGATCAAGGGCCCGATCCTCGAGCAGCTGACGGTGGAGGTCGGTTCCGGCTTCCGCGAGCCCGCCGATGCCGCAGCCCTCTATGACGAGGATGTGCGCAAGCAGGCGCAGCAGCTGGGCCTGTCCGGCTGGTAAGCTAAGCAACACCCGAACGGCTCGCGGCACCCCTCCCGCCGCGAGCCAACTCTTTGCTGGAGGTGCAGATGCCAGCCGCTTCAAGCGCTGCTGCCGTACAACGCCGCTCTCCCTATCCGGTCTGGTTCTTCCTGCCGGCGGCGATCATCTATGGTCTGCTTTTCCTCTGGCCGACCCTGACATCCTTCTACTTCAGCCTGACCCGCTGGAGCCTGTTCGATGCCACCTTCATCGGCCTGGACAATTTCGTTCAGTTTTTCCGCGAACCCTTTCTGGTCCAGGGCCTGACCAACACCGTCATCTATGCGGTGCTGACCTCGGGGCTGAAGGTGGTGATCGGCATGCTGCTGGCGCTGATGCTGACCAGCCAGATCATTGCGCGCGGTTACCTGCGCGCCGTGATCTTCTTTCCGGTGCTGGTCTCGACCGTGGGCGTCGGCATCACCTGGACGGTGCTGATGCATCCGACCCAAGGGGCCATCAACGAGGTCCTGGCCCTGTTCGGCATCACCGGCCCCGGCTGGCTCACCGACCCGCGCCTGGCGCTGATTTCGGTGGCGCTGGTCGACGTTTGGAAGGGCGTGGGCCTCGCCACGGTGATCTATATCGCCGGCGTGGTCGCCATTCCGCAGGACTATTATGAGGCTGCGCGTATCGATGGCGCCACCAAGTGGCAGAACTTCTGGTACGTGACCCTGCCGCTGCTGCGGCCGGCAACCAACACCGTCATCATTCTCAGCTTCATCGGCGGCCTCAGGACCTTCGACCTGATCTGGGCCATGACCAAAGGCGGGCCGGGCTTTGCCTCCGACACCATCGCTTCGGTGATCTACAAGCAGTACCAGGCCGGCTTCTTCGGACTGTCCACTGCCGGCAACGTCGTGCTGTTCGTCATGATCGGCGTACTGGTCCTGCCGCTCACCATGCTGCTCAACCGCAAGAAGGGCCACGAATGAAATCGCGCGCTTCCGTCGTCGGCGGCGTTGCGGCGATCGCTGCCACCTTCGTCGTCTTCGTCATTCCGTTCATCTTCATCGTGCTGACGGCCTTCAAGGATCGTCGGCAGGCCGGCCAACGCGACTTCTCCTGGCCCACCGAGTTCCACCTGTGGGACAACGTGGTGGAGGTGGTCACCACCCGCAACTGGATGCTGGTGACCGCCTTCGTCAACTCCACCATCCTGACGGTGGTCAGCGTCACCCTGATCGTCATCCTGGCCGCCATGGTGGGGTTCGTGCTGGCGCGGCGGGACTCGCGCTGGAACCCATGGGTGGAGTTCCTGATCCTCGCCGGCCTGATGATCCCGCCCGCAGTGGTTCCCACCATCTGGCTGCTGCAGGGCCTGCAACTCTATGCCACGCTGCACGGCATGATCCTGATCGAAGTGGCCTACAACCTGCCGTTCTCGATCATCCTTTATCGCGCCTTCATCGCCACCATTCCGCGTGAACTGGACGAGGCGGCGATCATCGACGGGGCGCGGCCGCTGGACGTCTTCTTCCGGGTGATCCTGCCGCTGCTGTGGCCGGTGACCGTGACCAATATCGTGGTGCAGTCGGTCGGCATCTTCAACGACTTCACCAACCCGCTCTATTATCTGCCGGGCAACCAGAACGCGACGGTGCAGCTCACCCTTTACAACTTCCAGTCGCAGTTCAACACGTCCTACAACCTGCTGTTCACCAACATCCTGCTGATCACCATCCCGCCGCTCATCGTCTTCCTGTTCTTCAACCGGCAGATCGTGGCGGGGATGACTGCGGGCGCCGTCAAGGGGTAATGACCATGGCCGGACTGGCCCTCAAATCGCTGCGCAAGAGCTATGGCCCGGTCGAGGTCATCAAGGGTGTGGATCTGACGATCGAACATGGGGAGTTCGTGGTCTTCGTCGGACCCTCCGGATGCGGCAAGTCCACGCTGCTCCGGATGATCGCCGGCCTCGAGGACATCACCGCAGGCGAGCTCTATATCGGCGACAAGCTCTGCAACACCGTCGAGCCGCGCGACCGCGGCATCGCCATGGTGTTCCAGAACTATGCGCTCTATCCGCACATGACGGTCTACGACAATGTCGGCTTCGGGCTGAAGCTGGCCCGGACTCCGAAGGAGGAGCGGGACCGCAAGATCCGCGACGCCGCGCGTATCCTGCAGATGGAGCACCTGCTTGATCGCAAGCCGAGCCAGCTCTCGGGCGGGCAGCGCCAGCGCGTTGCCATCGGCCGCGCCATCGTGCGGCAGCCGGAAGTATTCCTGTTCGACGAGCCGCTCAGCAACCTCGATGCAGCGCTGCGGGTCGACATGCGCATGGAACTGGCCAAGCTCCACCATGACCTCGGCTCGACCATGATCTATGTCACCCACGATCAGGTCGAGGCGATGACGCTGGCCGACAAGATCGTGGTGCTCGATGGTGGCGTGGTGCAGCAGGTGGGTTCGCCAATCGAACTCTACCAGCGCCCCGCCAACCTGTTCGTTGCCGGCTTTATCGGCTCGCCCAAGATGAACCTCCTTTCGGCCAAGGTGGAAGCCATCGGCGAGGGCACGGTGCGCGTGGGCAGCGTCGATCTCACCGCGACCGAAGTGTTTGCCGACACGACGGGCCTCAAGCCGGGCGATCAGGTCACCATCGGCATCCGGCCGCAGGTGCTCACGGCCGGCGACACCGGCTCGCTGGTGGGCCGCATCGACCTGGTGGAGCGGCTGGGCAGCGAGACCAATGTCAGCGTAAGCCTGCCGAGCGGCCAGGCGATCATGGCGGTCCTGGACGGCGACCGTGCCCTGCGCACCGGCGACAGCATCGTCTTCGGCTTCGAGCCGACCGATGCCGTACTCTTCGATGCCTCGGGCGCTGCCCGGCACCCGACCCGGGTGGGCTGAGCCATTGCCGCACTTTTGTGGGAGCACATGCAGCCAGCCATTGCACTCGAGCATCGAGGGCCCACCTAAGGCCGGTGTCACGCAAGCAAAAACAGAGAGATGACAGCCCCACTGACCTGGTTCGGGAGTGGGCGCTGCCGGCTGGAGCCACACTCGGCTCGTTGGTTCGGGCAAGAGGAATCCTGCTCGAAATCCGCGCCCGCCTGCCTTCGGCGATGAAGAAGTCGCTCGACCAGGCGGCAGGGTTGCTCACCCTGCGGATGCCGGAAGGCGCGAATGCCGCGTTCGAGGCGGCGGAGGCCATCGTTTCCGGCGCGCTGATCGGTATCGGGAGTCTGCCGGTCATCCCGCGGGAGATCGAGGACATCCTCTCCATCTCGACCACTGAACGGCATCGCTGGCTCAAGGATGGCCGCCTGCCGAGCGCAGGAACGCGGACGGTGAAGCTGCGTGGACGGGCCAAGAAAATCACCTTCCACGTTTTCGATACCCGCACGGTCGAGGATATCCTGGACCGTGACCTCGTCGACGCCTGGCGCGAAGACGATGCGATCACGGCTGCAGAGAACCGGCGGCAAGCTGTCTGGAAGGCGAAGCTGCGGCGGGAGCAGAAGAAGTCCGCTGCTGCTTCATCTGCGCCTCGGCTCAACGCTGACGGCAGTCCGCGTCCGCAACTGATCGGCTGGGAAGAGTTCGAGCGCGACGGACCCCTCTAGGCGGGTGCCTGTTCCCTGGTGCCAACAGCGCAGTTGGGCCGCTGACCGGCTTGGCGGACGTCAGCCCGGCGGCCAGGCCGGCGTGATGCAGAGGGGGCTGCCGGGCACCGTCAGCAGCAGGCCGAGCACACCGGCACCGATCAGCATGGCCCCGGCAGCAACTCGACCGGGCCGGTGGCGGCGGCCCGCGGCTTTCAGCAACGCCAAGGTTGTGATCACCACGGCGGGGATGGTGCCGATGCCGAAGGACAGCATCAGCAACGCGCCCATCCAGGCATCGCCGGTCAGCAGCGAGTTGAAGATCGCCGCATAGACCATGGCACACGGGGTCAGGCCCCAGATCAATCCGGCTGCCAACGCCGCCTCGGGCCCTCCAGCGGAGGCGGCCATGCGATAGCGCGCCAGCCCACTGGCAAGCGGCGCCAGCAGGCGGTCGGCACCGGCCAGCGCCGGAACCATGCCAGCCGTCGCCAATCCCATCCAGATGACCACGAGAGCCGCAACCCACTGCATTGCCTGGTGCAGCGCACTGAGATCGAGGCTCGCATAAAGCGAGGCTCCGAGAAGGCCGAACACCAGCCCCAGGCCGGCATAGGCCGTCACCCGTCCCAGTTGCATCCTCGCGATGCGCACCAGCAGCGACCGCCGGTCGGTGGCTCCGGGCATCGCCATCATCAGCGTACAGCCGATGGGGCCGCACATGCCGGCGCAGTGCAGGCTCGAACCCAGGCCGAGCAGCAGGCCCCAGATGATGGGCGACGGGATCATGCCAAACCACGAAAGAAAACCTGCCGAACCCTGCGGCGGGGCCGCCGCTGCTGCCTTGACCTAGATCAAGGCCGGTCGGGCGGGGCGCCACTATCCAGACGCTTGGCGGCAGTGTGGCCGCGCCAGATTTTCGGGGGCTCCGGTGAGATATACGGGTTGGATAATCGGGCTGGGAGCAGGGACCGTCGCGGCGCTGCTCCTGTCCGGCTTGGCCGTGGACGATGCGTTCCGCGTCCATATGGGTCTGCTGAGTTTCGTGCTGGGAATCGGCACCATCGTCGCCATGCGCCTGCCGCAGCCGAGCCTCGAGGCAGTGGCGGCCGAGCAGACCGGCTACATGGATGGGCCGATCCGCATCGGCACCATTCTTACCGTGTTCTGGGGCGTGGTGGGCTTTACCGTCGGCCTCGTGGTGGCGCTGCAGCTTGCCTATCCCGACCTCAATTTCGGTCCGTGGTTCACCTTCGGCCGGATGCGACCGCTTCATACTTCCGCGGTGATCTTCGCTTTCGGCGGCACGGCGCTGATGACCACGTCCTTCTACGTGGTGCAGCGCACCAGCCGGGCCCGCCTGTTCGGCGGCGATCTCGCCTGGTTCGTGTTCTGGGGCTACCAGCTCTTCATCCTGCTGGCCGCCACGGGATACCTCCTCGGTATCACCCAGAGCCGCGAATATGCCGAGCCCGAATGGTATGTGGACCTCTGGCTGACGGTCGTCTGGGTTGGCTATTTCCTGGTCTTCTTCGGCACCATCCTGCGCCGCAAGGAGCCACACATCTATGTGGCGAACTGGTTCTACCTCGCCTTCATCGTCACCATCGCGCTCCTGCATATCGTCAACAACCTGACGATGCCGGTGTCGCTGTTGGGCGCCAAGAGCTACTCGCTGTTCTCGGGCGTGCAGGATGCGCTGACGCAGTGGTGGTACGGCCACAACGCCGTGGGCTTCTTCCTCACCGCCGGCTTCCTGGGCATGATGTACTACTACATGCCCAAGCAGGCCGAGCGGCCGATCTACTCCTACCGGCTGTCGATCATCCACTTCTGGGCGCTGATCTTCCTCTACATCTGGGCCGGCCCGCACCACCTGCACTACACGGCGCTCCCCGACTGGGCGCAGACCCTCGGCATGGTGTTCTCGGTGGTGCTGTGGATGCCGAGCTGGGGCGGCATGATCAACGGCCTCATGACCCTGCGCGGCGCCTGGGACAAGATGCGCACCGACCCCATCATCCGCATGATGGTGATCGCCGTCGCCTTCTACGGCATGTCGACCTTCGAAGGTCCGGTCATGTCGATCAAGTCGGTCAACGGGCTCAGCCACTACACCGACTGGACCATCGGGCACGTGCATTCGGGCGCGCTCGGCTGGGTGGGCATGATCACCTTCGGCGCCGTCTATTTCATGGTGCCGCGCCTGTGGGGCCGCGAGCGGCTCTACTCGATGCGCATGGTCAACTGGCACTTCTGGCTCGCGACCCTCGGCATCGTCGTCTACGCCGCGGTGATGTGGGTGTCGGGCATCATGCAGGGCCTGATGTGGCGCGAATACGATAGCCAGGGCTTCCTGGTCTACTCATTCGCCGAAACCGTCGCGGCCCTTCACCCCTACTACGTGATGCGCGCGCTCGGCGGCCTGCTCTACCTCGCTGGTGCTTTGGTGATGGCCTACAACGTCGCCATGACCATCGCCGGCAAGGTCCGGGCCGAACGGCCGATGCCCGTCCCCGCACAACTTCAGCCTGCAGAGTAAGGAGCCCGTCCGGTGTCCATTCTTGCCAAACACGGCATCATCGAGCGCAACGCCTCGCTCCTGCTGATCGGCTCGCTGATCGTGGTCTCCATCGGCGGCATCGTCGAGATCGCGCCCCTGTTCTACTTCCAGAACACCATCGAGAAGGTGGAGGGCATGCGGCCCTACTCGCCGCTCGAACTCGCCGGGCGCGACATCTACGTCCGCGAGGGCTGCTATGTCTGCCACTCGCAGATGATCCGGCCCTTCCGTGACGAAACCGAGCGCTACGGGCACTACTCGCTGGCGGCGGAGTCGATGTACGACCACCCCTTCCAGTGGGGCTCCAAGCGTACCGGCCCGGACCTCGCCCGGGTCGGTGGCCGCTACTCCAACGAGTGGCAGGTCCAGCACCTGATCGATCCGCGCTCGGTGGTGCCGGAATCGATCATGCCGAGCTACGCCTTCCTGGTCAATGCCAAGCTCGACTTCGACACGGTGGACGGCATGCTGCGCGCCAATGCGGCGGTGGGCGTGCCCTATAGCGACGAAGCCATCGCGGCGGCCCGATTGGACGTCGTCGCCCAGGCGACGCCCGACGCCGATACCGGCGATCTGCTCGCCCGCTATCCGAAGGCGGTGACCGGCGGGTTCGACGGCAAGCCGATGGAAATCACCGAGATGGATGCGCTCGTCGCTTACCTGCAGATGCTCGGCACCCTCGTCGATTTCGACACCTACGACGAAGCTGCCAACCAGCGCTAAGGACCGATCATGACCTATGACAGCCTGCGGCACTTCGCCGACTCCTGGGGTCTCGTCTACCTCTTCGCCATCTTCATCGGCGTGGCCGTGTTCCTGCTCCGCCCCGGTGCTCGCCAGCGCGCGCGAGACGCCGCGATGATTCCGCTGCGCGACCATGCCGAAGAAGGACGCGACAAATGAGCCAGAAACCCGAGGCTCCCCATCACAAGGACATCGATGCGCTCAGCGGCGTCGAGACCACCGGCCATGAGTGGGACGGCATCAAGGAGCTGAACAATCCCCTGCCACGCTGGTGGCTGTGGACCTTCTACGGCTGCATCGTCTGGGCGGTCGGCTACACCGTGCTGTTTCCCGCCTGGCCGCTGGTCAGTTCCGCCACCAGCGGATTGCTCGGCTATTCGAGCCGTGCCGACCTGCAGCAGACCCTGGCCGAGGCCGACGCTGCCCGCCAGGGCGTCATCGGGCGGATCGCCGGCAGTTCGCTTGAGGAGATCATGGCCGATCCCGAACTGGCGCGCTTCGCCACCGCGGCCGGCAACTCAGCCTACAAGGTCAACTGCTCGCAGTGCCACGGCACCGGCGCCACCGGCGCTGCCGGCTATCCCAACCTCAACGACGACGCCTGGATCTGGGGCGGCACGGTCAACGATATCTACCAGACCATCGCCCATGGTGTGCGTTCGCCCACCGATCCGGACACCCGCTATGCCTATATGCCCAACTTCGGGACCGACGGCATGCTCGACAAGGCTGCGATCAAGAGCGTTGCCGCCCATGTCGCCAGCCTGTCGGGGCTCGAGGGCGGAGCCGCCACACCGGAAGGCGCGCAAATCTATGCCGACAACTGCGCCGGCTGCCACGGCGACGAAGGGCTCGGCATGGCCGAACTCGGAGCGCCGGACCTGACCGATCCGATCTGGCTCTATGAAGGCTCGCTCGCCGCTATCGAGGCCCAGATTCACCAGCCTCGGCACGGCATGATGCAGGCCTGGAGCGAGAAGCTCGACGAGGTCACGCTGAAGCAGCTCGCCGTCTATGTGCACGGACTTGGTGGCGGGCAGTAGGAGCTTCCGTCCGTCCGGCATGCAGACAGCGGATGGTCGGACTGAAGGGGGCGTCGTGGCGCCCCCTTTCCCCTTGCGGTTTGACCCAGGTCAAACCCCTCGCCGCCCGCTTCGGGCACAAGCGAAGCTGCAGTCAGGGCGGACAGAATGATCATCATCGACAACACCAAGGGCGTCGCGCCGCGCTCCCAGCCGGGCGCAAGCAAGCCGGCGCCTGCCGATCAACCCCTTTACGCGCCGCGCACCAAGATCTTTCCGAAGTCGGTGCAGGGCCGCTACCGCCGCCTCAAATGGATCATCATGGCGGTGACGCTCGGCGTCTATTACCTGCTGCCGTGGCTGCGCTGGGACCGTGGGCCGCATGCGCCCGACCAGGCGGTGCTGCTCGATCTCGCCAACCGGCGCTTCTACTTCTTCTTCATCGAAATCTGGCCCCAGGAATTCTATTACGTCGCCGGCCTGTTGGTCATGGCCGGCGTGGGGCTGTTCCTGATCAACTCCACCATCGGCCGCGCCTGGTGCGGCTATGCCTGCCCGCAGACCGTGTGGGTCGACCTCTTCATCCACATCGAACGGCTGATCGAGGGCGACCGCAACGCCCGCATCAAGCTCGACAACGGCCGCTGGAGCCCCACCAAGCTGGCCAAGCGCATTGCCAAGCACGGCGTCTGGATCCTGGTCGGCATGGCTACAGGCGGGGCGTGGATATTCTATTTCGCCGACGCACCGACCCTGCTGCCGCAGCTTTTCACGCTCGATGCGCCGCTCGTCGCCTATGCCACCATCGCCATTCTCACCGCCACGACCTACACCTTCGGCGGGCTCATGCGCGAACAGGTCTGCACCTATATGTGCCCCTGGCCGCGCATCCAGGCGGCGATGCTCGACGAGAACTCGCTCACCGTCACCTACAACGACTGGCGCGGCGAGCCGCGCGGCAAGCACGCCAAGAAGGCGGCCCAGACCGGCGACAGCCTCGGTGATTGCGTCGACTGCAATGCCTGTGTCGCCGTCTGCCCCATGGGCATCGACATCCGCGACGGCCAGCAACTCGAATGCATCACCTGCGCGCTCTGCATCGATGCCTGCGACAATGTCATGGACAAGCTCGGGCGCGAACGCGGGCTGATCAGCTACGCCACGCTCAGCGACTATGACACCAACATGGCGCTGGCCACCGCATCGGGCCGGATCGACCCTGCCGCAGTGCGTACGCCCGAAGGCAAACTCTCGGACAAGGTTCGCCGCACCGACTGGCGCTCCGTGGTGCGCCCTCGCACCTTCGTCTACTTCGCCTTCTGGTGCGCCATCGGCGTTGCCATGCTGGTGACCCTGTCGATGCGGGTGCCGCTCGGGGTGAACGTCCTGCACGACCGCAACCCGCAATATGTGCTCTTGTCCGACGGCTCGATCCGCAACGGCTACGACGTCAAGGTGCTGAACATGACGGCGGCGCCACGCGAGGTCCTGCTCACGCTCGAGGGCCTGCCGGGCGCGACGCTCACTTCGCCGAACCTCGCCGAAGAACCCGTCAGCCAACTCCGGCTTGAGCTCGAACCGGATGCCGTCCTGCCGGTCCGGCTCTATGTGCGGATGCCCGGCGAGGATCTCGCCTCGCAGACCGACTTCACCGTGGCGGTGCGCAGCGCAGATGGCGACGAAGCCCGCACCCTCACCCGTTTCGAAGCGCCGGAGGTGTCCAGATGAGCGCCAGCAAGCCACGCGAGTTCACCGGGCGGCATATGTTGCTGGTCACCTGCACCTTCTTCGGGGTGATCATCAGCGTGAACCTGGTGATGGCCATATCGGCCAGCCGCACCTGGACGGGGCTGGTGGTCCAGAACAGCTATGTCGAAAGCCAGCGTTTCGACGACAAGCACAATCGCATCCGCGCCCAGGTCGAGGCGGGCTGGCGCTTCGCCACCAGCTACGAAGATGGCAAGCTGGTCTTCCGCGCCAGCGATGCCGACGGGGCAGTGCTGCCGCTGGAACAAGTCTCCGCCTTCATCCACCGCCCGGTCGGCGGCCATGACGACCAGACCTTGCCGCTCACGCCGAGCGAAAGCGGCTACGCCGCCGCAGTGGCGCTGCCGTCCGGCGTGTGGGACGTCATCGTCACCACCGGCGAAACCAGCCTCGGTCCGATCGAATTCGAGCGGCGGGTGACGGTGCCATGACCGAGATCGCGGTTGCCCCGCCCGACACCATCGGCCGGGCCGCACCGGACTTGATCGAATTCGTCGAGCGGCTCGAAGACGGGGTCTGCCGCATCAACTTCTCCGTACCCGACGCCTATTGCGCCGCCTGCATCGACACCATCGAGCGTGGCCTCGGGGCGCTGGATGGCGTCCGGCAGGCGCGCGTCAACCTCACCCGCCGCACGGTGCAGGTCGATTTCGCGGGCGAGGGCGTACTCCGGCGGCTGCCCGAGGTCATCCGGGCGAGCGGGTACCGCAACCATCCCGTCGACGCCCGCGATCTCGATGGCAAGGACCCGGTACTCGGCGAGTTGCTGCGGGCCTTGGCGGTGGCTGCCTTCGCTACCCTGCATGTAATGTTCTTCTCCGAGGCGGTGTGGAACGGCGATCCGGATCCGACCACCCGCCAGTTGTTCCACTGGATCTCGGCGCTGGTCGCACTCCCGGCCACCGTTTACGCCGGGCGCATCTTCTTCCGCTCCGCCTGGGCGGCACTCTCCGCCCGCCGCAGCAATATGGATGTGCCGATCGCGGTGGGTCTGATCGCCACCTGCGGCATCAGCTTGTTCGAGACCATTCGCGGCGGTGAGCACGCCTATTTCGATGCCTCCACCATGCTGCTGCTGTTCCTGCTCGCCGGCCGGACGCTCGAGCATGTCATGCGGTCACAGGCGCGCAGCGTCGTCACCACACTGGCACGGCTCGCCCCGCGCGGCGCTCAGGTGATCGATGCGGACGGCAGCACCACCTACACCCCGCTCGACCGCATCCAGCCGGGCATGGAACTGCTGCTGCGCCCCGGCGACCGCGTCCCGGCCGACAGCGTACTCCGCTCCGAGCGGGCCGAGCTCGACCTTGCCCTGGTCACCGGCGAGCCCCTGCCGGTGCAACTCGAAACCGGCGCGAGCCTGCCGGCCGGTGCCACCAATCTTGGCTTCGCCGCCCGGGTCGAGGCCGTTCGGCCGGCCAGCGACTCCTTCCTCGCCCGTGCCGCTGCGCTGATGGAAGCGGCGGAGGGTACACGCACCCGCTACCGCCGCATCGCCGACCGCGCCGCAAGCTGGTACGGGCCGGTCATCTACTTCGCTGCCGCCACGACCTTTCTCGGCTGGGGAATTCTGGGTGGCGGCTGGCATGCGGCGCTGGTCAATGCCGTGGCGGTGCTGATCGTCACCTGCCCCTGCGCCCTGGCCCTCGCCGTGCCCATGGTCCATGTCATCGCCGCCGAGCGCCTCCTGCGCCAGGGCATCGTCATGCGTGATGGCGCCGCGCTCGAACGGCTCACCGAGGTGCGGGCCGCGGCTTTCGACAAGACCGGCACGCTCACCGAAGGCCGGCCAAGCCTCGCCCACACCACGGCCAACCCCGAACATTTCGCCGTCGCCGCCCGACTTGCCGCCAGCAGCAACCACCCTCTGTCGCGCGCCATCGTCGCCGCCCATGGCCCGGCCGAGGCGCCCGCCGACGTCCAGGAACATCCCGGTGCCGGAGTGGAAGCCGAGATCGACGGCACGCTATGGCGGCTCGGCTCTCCGGCCTTCTGCGGCGCCTCCGACACCGACGACCGCACCACCGTGTGGCTGGCCCGCGACGGCCGACCGGTGGCCCGCTTCACCTTCGACGATCGGATGCGCCCTGAGACCCCCGCCACGGCGGCCGAACTCAGGCAACTCGGCCTCGATCTTCATGTCCTGTCCGGCGACGCGGCCGGTCCGGTGATCCGCGTGGCGGAGGCGATCGGCGCCGATTGTGCCCGCGCCCAACTGAACCCTGCCGGCAAGGTGGAGGCGGTGAATGCCCTGCGCGATCGTCATGGCGCGGTGGTGATGATCGGCGATGGCATCAACGACGCCGCCGCCCTGCGCGCCGCCGACGTCTCCTTCGCCCCCGCCGCCGCTGCCGATGTGGGGCGCGCCGCCGCCGACTTCGTGCTGACACGCGACCGGCTCGACGGCGTGCCCTTCGCCATCCGCATCGCCCGCAGCGCCGATCGACTGGTGCGCCAGAACCTGGCGCTGTCGCTCGCCTACAATCTGGTGGTGCTGCCGCTGGCCATGGCCGGTCTGGTGACGCCGCTGATCGCGGCAGTCGCCATGTCGTCCTCGTCGATCCTGGTGGTCCTCAACGCCCTGCGCCTCAGGCTCGAGCGTGTGCCGTCGGACAACGCCGGAGTATCCGCATGAGCGGCGGCCTTATTCTCGTGGTCCTCGCTGCCGTGGGCATGGGCGCGGTCGGCCTTGCCGCCTTCTTCTGGACCGTACGCGCCGGGCAGTACGAAGACCTGCAAGGCGCCGCCGAGCGCATCCTCATCGAGGACGACGAAAACCCTCCAGTTTGACCAAGGTCAAAGTGGCTGGCCGGCGCCGCGGCTATTGAGGGGCATCAAGAGGCGCCCCCATGACCGACATGTCCAGACTGCTGAAGCCCGTCCCCCGCTATACGAGCTATCCGACGGCGCCGCATTTTCACAAGGGCATCGGCCCCGAGCAGTACTTCGGCTGGCTCGCAGCGCTGCCGCCGGACGCGCATGTCTCGCTCTATCTCCACCTGCCGTTCTGCGACCGGCTGTGCTGGTTCTGCGGCTGCCACACCAAGCAGGTCAACCGCTACGATCCGATCGCGGTCTATCTCGAGGCGCTGACCACCGAGATCCGCACGATCGGCGCCATCGTCGGCGAGCGGCCGGTCACCGCCGTGCATTGGGGCGGCGGCTCGCCCTCGATGATGACCCCGGAAGACATCGTCGCCGTCAACCAGTGCCTCCGCACCGCCTTCCGGCTGACCCCGGATGCCGAGTTCAGCGTCGAACTCGATCCCAACGATATGGACGAGGAGCGGTTCGATGCCTGGTCCTTCGCCGGCATGACCCGCGCCAGCATCGGCGTGCAGGATTTCGATCCCAAGGTGCAGCAGGCCATCAACCGCATCCAGACCTTCGAGCACACCAAGGGCGTGGTCGATGCCGTCCACAAGCGCGGGGTGAAGTCGGTCAATATCGACATGCTCTACGGCCTGCCGCACCAGACCGAGGCCGGTGCGGTCGAAACCGCCCGGCAGGTGCGCTCGCTAGGGCCCAACCGTGTGGCGCTGTTCGGCTATGCCCATGTGCCGTGGATGAAGAAGCACCAGACCATGATCGACGAGAACTACCTGCCGGACGCCGCCGAGCGCTTCCGGCAGTCGCTGGCGGCCGCTGCGGTCTTCACCGATGGCGGCTATGACCGCATCGGCTTCGACCACTTCGCCATGCCCGACGATTCCATGGCCATCGCCGCCCGCACCGGTACTCTGGCGCGCAACTTTCAGGGCTACACCGCCGACCGGCACGATGCCCTGATCGGCCTCGGCGCCTCTGCCATCGGCCGGTTGCCGCAGGGCTATGTGCAGAACGTCGTCGCCACCCACGAATACCAGCGCCGCATCCTTGCTGGCGAAGGCGCGCTCGAGCGCGGCGTCGGCCTGAGCGAGGACGACCGGGTGCGCGGCTATGCCATCGAACGGCTGATGTGCCAGTTCGAGCTCGATTTCAGCGACCTGCGCCACCGCTTCGGCGCCGCCGCCGAGCCGGTGATCGAGGACGCCATCAGCTTCGCGGGCGACGACCCCGACGAACTTGCCTATCTGCTGCCCGGCCGGTTGATGGTCAGCGACAAGGGGCGCCCCTTCGTGCGTACTGTGGCCGCCAGCCTCGATGCCTACCTTGCCGAGGACAAAGCCCGATACTCCAAGGCGGTGTAGTTCGTGCATGCCATGCGGCAGGGCAGGGCCATTGTCAGGCAGCACAAGATCGCTCCCGGGCCGCTGGTCAGCCGTTCCCGGCTGACCGCGACGCGCTCAGCGACTCGGCGAGTTGGCGACCCTGACCACTTCAACCGCGCCCCTGGTTCCGTCGGGGTTCAGCCAGAAGAGGGCGTCGCCGGGGCGGAGGCCGAGGAGGGCGGCGCCGTGGTGAGAGGTTACGGGCAGGCGGAAGCGTTCGTCGAGGAGGGTGTCATCGGGAAGCACCAGCTTGACGGTGCGTTCTTCGCCGCTCTCGGGGCGATAGCGCACGATGCTGTTGAGCCGCACGATGTCGGCCGGCAGCGATCTGTCGTCCACCAACTGGGCGCGGTCCAGTTCATAGAGAAGAAAGTCGATCTCCTCGGCATGGCTGGTGGTGTCGGTCAGCGCTGCGATGGTGAGGCGCCGGTGCTCCCTCTCGCCGATCAGGATGTCGGGAGATCTGTGCCAGTCGTCACGAGCGGTGATCGTCATTGTCTTGATCCTTCCCGTTCCGGTGGGCGGGTCGAGGTCGCGCCTGCCGACAGGCCCAGCGCGATTTGCCTCGTGCTCGCCGGTCGTTTGCGGCTGTCATATTCCCGGGAGCACCAGGGGCATCGACGTGCCCCGCGCGGGCCCGGCCCCGCGCATGAGCGGCAAAATCTCAGATGCTGCATGGCGTCCTTCCTAGATGCGGGACGCGGCGATGGCTTCGAGCAGGAGCTGCCGATCTTCCCGCGACAGGAGCCGGATAGTCACGGTCTCGCTCTTGAGCAGGGTTTCAGCCGGCAGGCTGTAGCTCAGGGCCGGCACGTGCGCCTCGGCCCATTCCCGGAACCGCCTCACCTTGTTGGGGCCGCTGACCGGAAGGGTGACAGAGTACTGAAAGACCATAGCAACGCGTCAAACGAATGCCGCCAACCGCCTGCCGGAGCCTGCGGTCGGTGAAGCCAAAACAAGTGGTGAGTCCGAGCACCCTGGTGCCGCTCTTGCCCATGGCAGGTAGCGGCACCAGGCAATCAGCCTGAGGTGTGGCGAAGGGCCATCATCCGGCGAGAAAGGAAACTGTGCTGCGACATGGGGGAGATCATGGACTATTCTGCCGGATTGTCAAATCTCTACCGGCGGGCGCTTGTGGTGCTGCTTTCATTCCTTGTACAAAATTGGCCATTTCGTCGCAGGTTTGTTGAGTTTGTTCTGACCGGTGCCACATAGGTTCTTGGAAGTACTTTCCAGAAAGAAAAGGAGAAGAGGAAATGGGTAGAAGAAACTTCAACAAGCCGATTTTTCTGCAGCACGGACGTGGCGGCAACTTCCGCGCGGACAATGCCTCGGATGCGCTGTCCTATCTGGAGCGGTTCTGGCGGGGAGACCGGACCCGTGAATATCGCCGCGCCTACGCGATCTGCCAAAGCGCGCTGGACAATCTGGCCTCGGCGGAGTCGGCGCGCGACTATGTGGTCGCTGCGGCGGAGCGCGCCGGTCTGCTCGACCGCAGGGCGCGGATCGCCGCTGCCCGGGGTTATCGAGAGCCGCTTCAGGCATAGCCGATGCGGCGTCAGCGGACGCCGCAGTTTTCTCAGGTCGGCGCCAGCCGGGTGGCGCCGTCGAGGCGACGCGCTTCGGGATGAGCATGGCATCCGGCCGCTGATGGCCCATACGCGAATGCAGGCGGCGCTGCCGACGACCTGGGCGGAGAAGTTCCGCAACTGGAGCGAGCCTCTGGTCCGCTATCAGGCGAGCCTTGCCGCCGCTCGCCGCACCCTGCTGGTGGTGCAACTGGGCGGTCCGGTGGGGGATCGCGGCAGCTTCGCGGGCACGGGGAACGCCATTGCCCGCCTGCTGTCGCAAAAGCTCGATCTCGGCTTGGCGTCGCCCTGGCACACGACGCGCGACCCGGTCGTTGCCTTTGGCTCCCTGCTGGCGCTGATCAGCGGTTCGCTAGGCAAAATGGGCGCAGATATCGCCTTGCTGGCGCAGTCGGAACTTGCTGCGGTGCATATCGCTGGCGGAGGGGGTTCCTCCGCCATGGCGCACAAGAACAATCCGGTCGCGGCCGAGGTGCTCGTGAGCCTCGCGCGGTTCAATGCGGGTCTGTCGGGCACGCTCAATCAGGCGATGGTGCACGAGAACGAGCGCTCCGGCGCCGCCTGGACGCTGGAGTGGATGGTGCTGCCGCAGATGGCGGTGACTGCGGGGGCGGGTCTCCGCCTCGCATTGCAGTTGCTAGACCAGCTCCGGTTCGGCACCGAATAGAGGACCGAGGATGGACAAGACGGTTGCGGATGTCGCCGCCGCGGTGAACTGCGTCGAAGAGGGCATGACGGTGATGATCGGGGGGTTCGGTGGCTCGGGTGCCCCGATCGAGTTGATCCACGCCACCATCGACCGCTTCCGGCAGACCGGCAGTCCGGGCAACCTCACCGTCATCAACAACAATGCCGGCAATGGCCGCGTCGGGCTCGCCGCCATGATTGATGTGGGCATGGTCCGCAAGATGATCTGCTCGTTTCCGCGGTCGGCCGACCCGCGTGCCTTCACCGAGAAATACCTCGCCGGCGAGATCGAACTGGAAGTGGTCCCGCAGGGCACCTTGGCCGAGCGCATCCGCGCCGGCGGGGCCGGCATTCCGGCCTTCTACACCCCGACCAGCTATGGGACCGATCTTGCCACGGGCAAGCCGACGGCGGAGTTCGAGGGGCGCATGTATGTGCAGGAACGCTGGCTCAAGGCCGATGTGGCGTTGATCAAGGCCGAACTGGCGGATCGCATGGGCAATCTCACCTACCGGGCCGCAGCGCGCAATTTCTCGCCGCTGATGGCGGCCGCCGCCGCGGTGACCGTGGTGCAGGCCAGCCGGGTCGTTTCACCCGGCGAGATCGATCCGGAGCACGTCGTCACGCCCTCGATCTTTGTCGACAGGGTCGTTGAGGTGCCCGATGCCCGGCAGGAAGAAGACCTGATGCGCGAGGGCGTGGCCTATGTCTGACAAGCTCTCCAACGCCCAGATCGCCTGGCGTGCGGCGCAGGACATCGAGGACGGCGCCTATGTCAATCTCGGCATCGGCTTTCCGGAGATGGTCGCCAAGTTCCAGCCGCCGGGGCGGCAGGCGATCTTTCACACCGAGAACGGCATCCTGAATTTCGGCGAGTCGCCGGCGCCGGGCGAAGAAGACTGGGATCTCATCAATGCGGGCAAGAAGGCAGTGACGCTGAAGCCCGGCGCGGCCTTCTTCCATCATGCGGACAGCTTCGCCATGGTGCGCGGCGGCCATCTCGACGTTGCCATCCTCGGCGCCTACGAGGTGGCGGAGAATGGCGATCTCGCCAACTGGTCCACCGGCCCCAAGGGCGTGCCGGCCGTGGGTGGGGCGATGGATCTCGTCCATGGCGCCAAACGGGTCGCGGTGATCACCGATCACCTCACCAAGGATGGGCGTCCCAAGCTGGTCAAGCGCTGCACACTGCCGCTGACGGGGGTCGGCTGCGTCACCCGCGTCTATACGAGCCTTGCCGTCATCGACATCGAGAATGGCCGCTTCGTGCTGCGCGAGAAGCTTGCCGCGATGAGCGTCGATCAACTCCAGGCGGTGACCGGCGCCGAACTCGTGGTCCCCGACCATATCGGCGACCTGGCTGCGCCCGAGGTCTGATCGCCGTCGATCAGGCCTCGATGCACATGGCGATGCCCATGCCGCCGCCGATGCAGAGGGTCGCAAGGCCGCGATGCAGACCGAAGCGGCGGAGTTCGTGGATCAGCGTCACCAGCACGCGGGCACCGGACGCACCGATGGGGTGGCCGAGCGCGATGGCGCCGCCATTGACGTTTACATTGGCCGGGTCCCAGCCCATGCCGGCATTCACCGCGCAGGCCTGAGCCGCAAAAGCTTCGTTGGCTTCGATCCGGTCGAGATCGTCCGCCGACCACCCTGCTTTGGCGAGCGCCTTTTGCGAGGCCGGGATGGGACCGGTGCCCATGACCGACGGATCAACGCCGGCCGTGGCCCAGCTGGCGATGCGGGCCAGCGGCGTGAGTCCGCGGCGGCTGGCTTCGGCTTCGGTCATCAGCACCACGGCAGCGGCACCATCGTTGAGCCCCGAGGCGTTGCCGGCAGTCACCGTGCCGCCCTTGTCGAAGGCGGGGCGGAGTTTTGCCAGTGCCTCGGCGCTGGTGTCGGGGCGCAGGTGGTCGTCGGCATCGACGACCGTAGTACCCTTGCGGCCCTCGATGGTGACCGGCGCAATTTCCGCGCGGAAGTGACCGGCCGCCTGCGCCGCGGCGGCCTTGCGCTGACTTTGGAGGGCGAAGGCGTCCTGCTGGTCGCGGTCGATGCCGAATTCGCGGGCGACATTCTCGGCGGTGACACCCATATGGTAGCCGCCGGACGCGTCGGTGAGGCCGTCGACCACCATAGTGTCGACGAGGCTGACCGACCCCATGCGATGAGCTTGCCGGAGCACCTGGCAGTGCGGCGACAGCGACATCGATTCCTGACCACCGGCGACCACGATCTCGGCGTCTCCGGACGCGATCTGCTGCATGCCAAGAGCCACGGCCCTCAAGCCGGATCCACACACTTGGTTGACGCCGAAGGCGGTCGCCGACTTGGGTACGCCCGCGGCGATCGCCGCCTGCCGGGCCGGGTTCATGCCGGCGCCGGCGGTCAGCACCTGGCCGAGGATAACCTCGTCGACCTCGTCGGCACCGACACCGGCGCGCTCGAGTGCCGCTTTGATCGCAATTGTTCCCAGATCGTGCGCCGGAACCGAACTCAACGGGCCCAGAAAGCTGCCGATCGGGGTGCGGGCAGCGCCGACAATGACGATGTCGCTCATGCCGCCTTCTCCTCGAGTGCCACGGTGAACCGCGCCTCGGTCTTGGCCGTGATCTCCTCGATGGAAACGCCGTCCGCCAGTTCGATCAGGCGCATGTCGACGTCGCCGCGGCGGGCAATGGTGAACACGCCAAGGTCGGTGATGACAAGATCGGCGACGCGCCTGCCGGTGAGGGGCAGGGTGCACTCGCGCAGGAGCTTGGGCTGGCCCTTGGCCTCATGCTCCATCACCACCACCACGCGCTTGACGCCGGCCACAAGGTCCATGGCGCCCCCCATGCCCTTCACCATCTTGCCGGGGATCATCCAGTTGGCGAGGTCGCCGTTTTCCGCCACCTGCATGGCGCCGAGGATCGACAGGTCGATATGGCCGCCACGGATCATGCCGAAGCTGTCGGCGCTGGAAAAGAAGCTGGTTTCCGGCAGGGCGGTTATGGTCTGCTTGCCGGCATTTATCAGGTCGGCATCTTCCTCACCCGCGAAGGGGAAGGGGCCCATGCCAAGCATGCCGTTTTCGCTCTGCAGCCGCACATCCATGCCCTTGGGGATGAAGTTGGCGACCAGCGTCGGGATCCCGATGCCGAGATTGACGTAGAAGCCGTCGCGCAACTCACGGGCGGCGCGGGCGGCCATCTGCTCACGGGGCCAGGCCATCAGGCAATCTCCTTCTGGCGCGGGCGCACGGTGCGCTGTTCGATGTGCTTCACCCGGCTTGGCACGTGCACGATGCGATCCACGAAGATGCCGGGGGTGTGGACCTGATCGGGGTCCAGATTGCCGGTTTCAACCAGATGCTCCACCTCGGCCACGGTCACCTGCGCCGCCGTGGCCATCATCGGATTGAAGTTTCGCGCCGTCATCCGGTAGACGAGGTTGCCTTCGGCATCG
Organism: Devosia albogilva; assembly: GCF_042685625.1. Taxonomy (NCBI): domain Bacteria; kingdom Pseudomonadati; phylum Pseudomonadota; class Alphaproteobacteria; order Hyphomicrobiales; family Devosiaceae; genus Devosia; species Devosia albogilva. The sequence goes on along the minus strand of NZ_JBHUNP010000001.1, from coordinate 898,327 downwards.
CCCTTGTGGGCGTGGACGATGGCGAGATCGGCCACAAGTCCGGTCTCCAGCACATAGTCCTCACCATCGATGGTGCGCACTTCCTTGCCTTCGGCGATCAGGGTGCCGACGCCGGTCTTGGTGAAGAAGGCGGGAATACCGGCACCGCCGGCGCGGATGCGCTCGGCCAGCGTGCCCTGCGGGTTGAACTCAAGCTCGAGATCCCCCGACAGGTACTGCTCGGCGAACAGCTTGTTCTCCCCGACATAGGAGGAGATCATCTTGCGGATCTGGCGGGTGGCGAGCAGGCGGCCGAGGCCGATGCCGTCAACGCCGGCATTGTTGGAGATCACGGTCAGGTCGCGGGCGCCCGAGCGCTCGATACCTTCGATCAAGGCTTCGGGGATGCCGCACAGGCCGAAGCCGCCGGACATGATGGTCATGCCGTCGCGGAGCAGGCCGGAAAGGGCCTCCGCCACGGTGGATTGGACTTTCTGCATCTGCTCCTCCCCCACTCCGGTGGGCTGTTGAGGAGACGCTAAGTCTTGTCCGGAGGGCCCCGTTAGTCGTATTTCTACGACATGTCTGCACCGCTCAGTTTTGTCCTAGCCGAGATCCCGGTGCCCATGGTCTACGCCACGCACCGCATCATCCGCGACTGCAACGAGGAGTTCGCGAGGCTGTTCGGCTATCGGCGCGGGGAGTTGGTCGATACCAGCTTTTCGCGGCTCTATCCCGCCGTCGCCGATTTCGTGCGGACCGGCGAGATGTGGCGGCAGCATCTGCCGGGCGGCGCCGTCTACTATGACGAACGGATCATGGCGGGCGCCGGGGGCAAGCGCTTCTGGTGCCGGGTGAATGGACGGTCGCGCGATGCTGCCGATCCCTTCGCGGCGGCGCTCTACTGTTTCGAGCCGATGAGCCGGCCGGTCACGGAAACGACGCTGAAGCTGACCGGGCGCCAGCGGCAGATCCTGACGCTGGTAGCGCAGGGCAAGACCAATGCTGCCATCGCCGGCGAGGTCGGCCTCTCCCCGCGCACGGTGGAAGCGCACCGGCTTCGCCTGGCGCGCTCGGCAGGGGTCGCCAATTCGGCGGAACTGGTTGCCTGGTTCCTGTCGCAACCGCCGGCGACGGAGTAGTCACATTCGGCTCTCCAGCTCGCGCAGGATCAGGTCGGCACGATCTGCGACCGGCATGCGCGGCAGTTCGACGGCCTGGTAGCCCAGTGCCGGATAGTCACGAAGCAGGCGGCGATATTCTTCCGTTGCCTGCTCCAGTCCGTGGCGCCGGGCTGCATCCTGCACGTAAATCTCCGGCCACGGTGGGGTGAGAAAGACCTTGGGATGAAATCGCACGTCGCCGAGATCGGGCCACTCGCCGGTAAGCTTTGCAAGGCCGGACGCGGCGTCCAGCAAACCGCGATCGAAGAAGACCCACCCCGTTTGCGCCGTCGCTGTCGCGACGTCTTCTCTGGAGAGGACCAACGCCCGCCGCAGGAAGGCGCCAAGGTCGCTCCACGGCAGTGCGCTACCGCCGGATGACGTCTCTTCTTCCACGATGCGGCGGCCAGGCTCGGGCACGGTGGCGTGGCCACGCCGGTCGAGCTCGGCAAGGATCGAGGATTTGCCTCCGCCCGAACATCCCGAGATGATGACGAAGTTGCGCAAACCGATATCCTCCTCTGTCCTGTGTCGAAACGGTGGTCTGCCGGTCGTCGGTATTCGGAACCAGCTATAGCGGAGGGAGCCATGAAGGCCGAGTTGGGCGGCAGGATCGATACCATCGACGGCTACAATGCCGCACAGGTGCAGGGAGACCGCGAGATCTGCGGGGCGCTTGCCGCCATCATCGACGAACATCTCGCCGGCGCCGAGAGCAAGATCTGGCATGCCCACCCGGTCTGGTTCCTCGATGGCAATCCGATCGTTGGCTACAGCAAGCTCAAGGGGTGCGTGCGGCTGCTGTTCTGGAGCGGCCAGTCCTTCGAGACACCGGGTCTCAAGCCGGAAGGCACGTTCAAGGCGGCCGAGGCGCGCTATACCTCGGCCTCGGACATCGATCGCGACCTGCTGATCCGCTGGCTGGACGAGGCGCGGACCGTGCAGTGGGACTACAAGAACATCATGAAGAAGAAGCGCCTCGACCGGCTCTCCTGAGTTACTGCTCGCCGGTCAGGATGGAGATGAAGCGGCGGGTGCGCTCGTCCGCGGGTGCTCGGAACACTTGTTGGGCAGGCCCCGCTTCCACCACCTCGCCATGCTCCAGAAACACGACATTGCTGGCAATGGTCGCAGCGAGCCGCAGATCGTGGGTCGCCATCAGCATGGTGGTGCCATCGCGGGCGAGCTGGGCGAGAACGTCGACCACTTCCGCCGCCAGCTGCGGGTCGAGCGCCGAGGTGGGTTCGTCGCAGAGCAGGACCTTGGGGGATGGCGCCAATGCCCGGGCTATGGCGACGCGCTGCTGCTGGCCGCCGGACAGGCTCGATGGCCAGGCATCGGCCTTGATGCTCATGCCGACCTTGTGCAGCAGGTCGCGGGCGCGGGTCTCGGCCTTCTCGCGCGGCCATTTCAGCACGGTGACCAGCCCCTCCATGACGTTCTCCAGCGCCGTCAAATGCGGGAAGAGCTGGAAATTCTGGAACACCATGCCGGTCTTGCGTCGCAGGGCGAGGATGAGCTCTCGGCTGACCTTCTGGCTGGGAGCGAAGCGCGCCACCGTATCGTCGATGTGCACCTCGCCGGATTGCGGGATCTCGAGCAGGTTGACGCAACGCAGCAGGGTGCTCTTGCCGCTCCCCGAGGCGCCGATCAGCGCCGTCACCCCGCCCTCAGGGACGGCGACGCTGACGCCCTTCAGCACATGATTGTCGCCAAAACTCTTGTGGATGTGTTCGAGCGTGATCACGAGGCCGCACCCATATAGCCGCCATAGCGGGAGAAGCGCTTCTCGATCCGCGCCTGCAGCGAGGACAGCACCGAGCTGACCAGCAGATAGATCAGCGCCACTTCCACATAGATGATCAGCGGCTCATAGCTGGTGGCAACGATGCGCTGGCCGGCGCGGAACAGCTCCGGGACGGTGATGGCGGCGGCGAGGGAGGTGTCCTTCACCAGCGAGATGAAGGTGTTGGACAAGGGCGGCACCGCGGTGCGCGTCGCCTGCGGCAGGATGGTGCGCCGCATGGCCTGGCTCCAGGTCATGCCGATGGAGTAGGCCGCTTCCCACTGGCCCTTGGGCACCGACAGCAGCACGGCGCGGATGATCTCGGAGGTATAGGCGCCGACATTGAGGGTGAACCCGATCAGCGCCGCCGGGAAGGCGTCGAGCACGATGCCGACGCTCGGCAGGCCATAAAAGATCAGGAAGAGCTGCACCAGGAGCGGCGTGCCGCGGATGATCCAGACATAGAAGCGGACGATCGCCGCGAGCGGTCCGGGCGCGAACAGCCGGATCACGGCGGCCACGAACCCCACCGTCAGCCCGAAGATGAAAGAGAGCAGCGTCAGGGGAATGGTGAACAGGAGGCATGCCCACAGCAGCGAGGGCAGCGACTCGATCATCAGGTTCAGCCAGTGCGGCATGGAGCCTCATAGGAAAAGGATCGGCCAGGGGTCTGGCCGATCCTTTGTAAACGCGGGTGGAGGCGTCGGCTACTGGGAGACGTCCTCGCCGAAGTACTTCTGGGAGATCTCGGCATAGGTGCCGTCCGCCTGGATGGCAGCCAGAGCTTCGTTGATGGCGGCGAGCAGTTCCGGCTTGCCCTTGGCGAGCAGCACACCGGAGAAGTCGGCATCCTCGGCTGTGGCGACGACCTTTACCTGCGCGTCGGGCTGCTGGGTCTTGAAGTCGAAGAAGGACAGGCTGTCATTGATGGTGGCATCCGCGCGGCCCTGCAGCACGAGGGCGATCGACTGGTCGAAGCCTTCGGTGGGCACGAGTTCGGCGCCATAACTCTCGGCGAGCTTGCCGAAATTGCTGGTCAGGGTCTGGGCCGAGCGCTTGCCCTCGAGATCCTCGAAGGTGGTGATGTCGGCATTGTCTTCGCGCACGATTAGCGCTGCCTTGGAGGCGATATAGGGCTCGGAGAAGTCGTACTTGGCCTGGCGCTCTTCGTTGATGCCGACCTGGTTGATAACGACGTCGTAGCGATTGGCGTCGATGCCGGCGATCAGGCCGTCCCAGGGGCCTTCGACGAACTCGGCCTCGACACCGATATGCTCGGCGATGGCGCGGCCGATCTCGACGTCGAAGCCGACCAGTTCACCGCTCTCGTCATGGAAGGTGAAGGGCGCGTAGGTGCCTTCGGTACCGATCCTCAGCGCGCCGGCTTCCCTGATCTGATCGAGGGCGGATTGGGCGACGACGGGGGTGGCGAGGGTCATCAGGCCGACGGCGGCGAGGGCGGTTGCGAGCTTCATTTTGTTGTTCTCCAACTCTGTGAGCACCGGCAGGTCCGGAGCCCGGTATTGGGCCGAAACTGCGCCGATGGAGGAAGGGTTTCAACTCTCTGGATGGATGTTTCTCCCGGATGCGTGCCGGGGGCATTTCGTCCCCCACAGCGCCCCGGCGCTAGTCTGGTGTTGCGCGTCTTTGTGAAGGGAGAGATCGCGTTCCGGCGGCAGGCAAGTCGTTGTGCTTGGCGGCGAAACCGCGCTAGCATCCCCCATGACTCACCGCCGAGAGTGAGCGGCTCCGCCCGGAGCCGATGGTGGTAGGAGGATGAAATTCTTAGTGTAGAGATTACCGGTCCGCGCCAGGCTGTGGTGTCGGAGCGTGAGGAGCCGCGTGCTGCGGGTGACGTGGTCAAGGTGCAGGTGCTGGTGGCGCCGATGTGTACCGAGTGGCAACAGTGGCGGGCCGGCAAGGCGTCGAACGAACTCGGGCACGAAGCCGTGGGTGTGGTGGTGGATGCGGCCCACTCCAGCCGCCTCAAGGTCGGCGACCGGGTGGTGGTGATGCCGCATGCCGGTTGCGGGACCTGCCCGGCCTGCGCGGCCGGCGAGCATATCCACTGCACCGAGCAGCGTGACCTCCTGGCCGAAACCGGCTCGACCAGCGGCATCGGCTGCTATGCCGACACGCTGCTGAAGCCCGACTACCTGCTGCACAAGGTGCCGGACGATATCGAGACCGACTATGCGGCCATGGCCATCTGCGCCCTGGGCCCGAGCTTCACCGCCATGGAGCGGATGCAGGTCAGTGCGGACGACACGGTGCTGATTTCGGGCTGCGGCGCCGTCGGACTTGGCGCCATCATCAACGCCCGAACCATCGGCGCGCGGGTGATCGCGCTCGAGCTCAACCCGTTCCGCGCAGAGCTGGCGCGAGCGCTGGGCGCCGAGCAGGTGCTCGACCCGCGGGCCGCTGACCTGGTCGATCAGGTTCGGGCTCTCACCGGTGGCTACGGAGTCGATGCGGCGCTCGAGACGAGCAACAACGAGGCGGCGCCGCCCGTGGTGCTGGAACTGGTGCGGGCGCGCGGGCGCCTCGCCTTCGTCACCTGGTCTGGCGATCTGCCGGTCAAGCGCATCACCGGCAAGGGCGTCGACATCTTCGGCAGCTGGCACTGGAACCACGAGCGCCATGGCGACAAGATGATGCAGCGGGTGCGCGACGCTCGTCCACTGCTCGACAAGCTGACCACGCACCGCTTCGCGATGGCCGATGTCAGCGAGGCCTTTGCGCTGCAGGAGACCGGTCGCTGCGGCAAGGTCCTGCTCTATCCCGGCGGCGTGCCCGCCAACCCGGAGGTGGCATCATGACGTTCAGGCTCGGCGGCTACGGCATCGACTATACCGGCGATCCGGAGGCCTATGCCCGGGCGCATGTGGAGTTCGGCTACAACGCCGCCTACATGCCCAATATCAGCCTGGAGAACCGCGACGAGATCGCCGCGATCAACAAGGCGATGGCCGATGCGGACGTGATCATCGCCGAGGGCGGTGCCTGGCGGAACCTGATCGCCCATGACGAGCAGCAGCGGAAGGCCAACCTCGACTACGCGGTGCACCAGCTCGCGCTCGCCGACGAACTCGGCGCTCGCACCTGCGTCGCCTTTCACGGCACGGTCGGCCACCCCGGCGACCCCTGGCAGCTCAGCGACAACTACGACTACGGCCCACACCCCGACAACCAGACCGAAGAGGGCTTCCAGCGGGCAGTCGACACCGCGCGCTACGTCATCGATGCGGTGAAGCCGAAGCGGGCGAAGTTCTCGCTCGAAATGGTGCCCTGGCTGGTGACCGACACGCCCGAGAACTACCTCAAGCTGCTCAAGGCGATCGACCGGCCCGAGTTCGGCGCCCATATCGATGCGGCCAACCTGGTGATCACGCCGCGGCTCTATTTCAACACCGGCCGCATGATCCGCGAGGCCTTCGAACTGCTCGGGCCCTATGTGGTCTCCTGCCATGCGAAGGACATCGTCATGCAGGGTGGACCGGGCACGATCTCGTTCCACATGGACGAAGTGCCGCCCGGCGAGGGCAACCTCGACTACCGCGCCTATCTCACCGAGATTCACAAGCTCGGGCGCGAGGTGCCGCTGATGCTCGAGCATTTCGGCGTGCCGGAATACCGGCGCGGCCTCGCGCACATCAAGACGGTGGCGCGCGAGCTGGGTATCGCGGTGGCCTGACGGCCGCCGCCACGGTGTGCTATCGAACGGCAGGAGGGCCGAACGCGTGAGCACCAGCCTTTACCCCGCCGATTTCTACGCCCGCCGCCGCGAGCACACCGCCGCGGCGGCGCGGCGCATCCTCGCGGTACTGCCGGCCGGCCTTCCGATGGAGCGGGTTGCCGATATCGGCTGCGGCACCGGCACCTTCCTGGCTGCGGCGCTGGAGCGCGGCGCGCAGTCGGCCTTCGGCGTCGAGGGGGATTGGGTCACCCCCGACATGCTCGACGACCCGCGCATCGGCTTCGCGCAGCGCGACCTCGAACAGCCGCTCACCGGCATCGCAGCGGACCTCGCCATCTCGCTCGAAGTGGCGGAGCACCTCTCCCCCGAGCGGGCCAGTGGCTTCATCGCCGACCTGGTGCGGATGGCGCCGGCGGTGCTGTTCAGCGCCGCCATTCCGGGGCAGGGCGGCGTCGGGCACGTGAACGAACAGTGGCAGAGCTTTTGGGCCGAGTTGTTCGCCGCCTATGGCTACGGGGCCCACGACCTCGTCCGCCCCGCGATCTGGACCGACGAGGCGATTCCCGCCTGGTACCGGCAGAACACGGTGCTCTACCTTGCGCCCACGCTGGCGGCCGACCTGGGTCTCACACCCACCGATCCGTCCCGGCTCGACGTCGTCCATCCGGCCTTCTGGGCCCGCGCCAATCGCGAACTCGGCTATGCCAATGCGCTGCCGGAATCCGAGGTGCTGCGCCGGCGTGCGGAAGCGTCCGAGCAGCACTAGCTACCGTGCGGCCCAGAGCAGTCCGCGCTTGAGAATGGTGCGGACCTGCGGGATCTCGAGTTCATCGGCGGTGTGCCCAAGCGAGGAATAGAACACCCGGCCGCGGTCATGGGTGGTTGTGAACACCACCGGCATCACCACACCCTTGCGCCAGGGGTGGAACTCGCCGGAGAAGGTGGTGGTCGCCAGCACCTCCACCGCCGGATCGTAGTTGAGATAGTACTGCTCTGATGTGTGCTCGAAACTCTCGATGCCGGCCATGATCGGGTGGTCGGGCCGGGTGACGTCCACGCGGTAGGTGATGATGTTGCCGGGGTGCTGCACCCAGTAGACGCTCGCCGCATAGCGGAACGGCACACTGGCACGAAAACTGGTGGCGAGCCCCATATGGTAGCCAGCAAGCCCGGTACCGGCCCGGATGGCGGCAATTAGGTTGTTCATCTTCTCGGGCGCCAGTGTGCCGTCGGTGATCACCGGCACCACGAGGTCGTTGCTGCCGACATCCTCGCCGCCGAGCGCGTCATAGTCGGGCGTAACCGTGACGGCGAAGCCCTCTTCCTCCAGCAGCTGCCGCACGACATGGGCGCCCCGCTCGGGCGTATGCAACTCCATGCCGCCCCAGACGACGAGGGCTTTTTTTGGTGTCATCGACTGTACCCTTTCCCGCTACAGCCCTAGCCCTACCGCCTCGGTTCGGTGCACGCCCTTGGGCAAGAAGGCGAACTCGCTCTCCAGCCCCAGCAGCTTGGCGGCGAGGTGCACGACCGACAGCCACATCTCGGTGCCCTGCAGCCCCGGCTGCTGCCCATCGGCAAAGGCAAAGCCTTCTCCATCCACCCACCGTTCCCCGGCGCGGCCAATGACATCGCGGGCGATCTGCTCTGCTTCGGACCGGCGGTGGTCGGTCTGCCCGAGGCACAGCAGCAGCGGATGGATGGTATCCAGCAAGTTGCAGGCGGTGTAGGTCGCTCCGTTGAAGCCGCCATGGTTGCGGTGGTTGAGCAGCACGGAATCGATCGCGGCTTCTGGCTGCGGCACGGCGATGCCGAACTGGACGTAGGTGCCGCGGGTCAGCCGGTAGAAGCCGTTGACCGGCTGCAGCAGGCCCTCCGCCGCGGTGGGCGAGCCCCACAAACCGCTGCCGCGATCCTGGTGCAAGGCCAGCCAGCCGAACAGGGTTTCGCGGGCGCGGCCGGTGCTGAAATAGCGGGCGTTGAAATAGAGCGCAGTGCCGATGGCATCGACGGCGGCCCCGGCGCCCCAGGCGCGCTCGCGCCAGGTCAGGCTCTCGAGCCAGCGGCAGAGCTCGGCTGCGCCCAGTTCCACGGCAGCGATCGGATGGAGCGGTCGGCTGCCCAGCACTTCCAGCGCATAGCCCACCGCCAGCACGTTGTAGAGCGCCAGTCCGTCCTCGCGCAAGGCACCCCCGGGAGCGGGCGGCTGGTAGGGGTCGGGGAACAGGCCGGTGGTGGGGTCCTGCACCGACTGCAGCCGGTCGATCGCCGCAGCGACGTCCAGCCCCGGCGGCACCGCCCCGAAGCCGGCGGCGATCTCGATGGCATCGCAGAGATGGCGAATGCTCATCCGCGTCTCGCCACTGGCCTCGCGCGAGCGGTACTGGCCGTCGATCTGGTTGCGCGCCAGCATATCGGTCCACTGCGCTGCGGCACGGTCGCTCAACGCCTTGAGCTGCGTGCGAGTGTCGCCAATGCGGCCGCGTCCGCGGTAGCGCAGCACGCGGGCAGGAACGCCGCCGACAATGGCCATCGCCGGCACGTCCTTGCTGACCACGGCGCCCGCCGCAATCACCGCACCGCGCCCGACGCGGACGCCATCGACGATCACGGCATTGGCGCCCACCCACACATCGTCCTCTATGACGATGCCGCGGCTCTCATGGGGCTGCTGGTGGATCGGCGTGTCGGGGTCGTCATAGCCGTGGTTGAAGCCGACCAGCGAGACATGGCTGGCAATGCGCACGCCATCGCCGCACGTCACCTTGCCGGAAATCATCGCATAGGGGTTCACCGTGCAATGCGCACCAAAGCTGACCTCCCCGCGCACCAGCGCGTGCCCGGCGATCCAACTGTGCGCGCCAAGGCTGAGGCGCGTGGTGAAGATCGCCGCTTCCGCCGCGACATAGGCGGTGGGGTGAAAACTGGCGCCGGCCCGGCGGCGCAAGTCTTCGAGCCGCGCCTGGTGTTCGGCGCTCGCGATGTCCTCCGGCGTCCGGTCCCAGGTGAGGAATTGCAGGCGCTGGTGGTGCCAGTCCCCCTCATCCGCCCTTCGGGCACCTTCTCCCGCAAGGGGAGAAGGGGGCACCGCGCTTGCGGCAGGCTCGGTGCGCCCCTCTCCCCTTGCGGGAGAGGGTGGATCGGCCGCAGGCCGAGACGGGTGAGGGGTGTTCACGCTCAAGCCAATCGCTCCAGCAATTCCGGCTCGATCTCGTACAACATCGGTTCGCCGCGCACGAAACGCTCCACCTCTTCCACCGCCATCAGCCCCAGTCGGGCGCGCTCGGTCCCGATGGCACCGGCGATATGCGGCGTCAGGAACACGTTGGCCAGGGTGAAGAAGGGAGAATCCGCAGGCGGGATCTCGGGGTCGGTGACGTCGATCACCGCCTGTATGCGGCCGGTGGCCAGTTCCGCGAGCAGCGCCGCTTCGTCCACCAGGGCCCCGCGCGCCGTGTTGATGAAGGTGGCGCCGTCCTGCATCAGCTTGAGTTGTCGCGCTCCGATCATGCCGTTGTTGGTTGGCAGCGAGGGGGCATGGAGCGACACCACGTCCGAGCGCGCCATCAGCGCATCGAGCTCCACGAGTTCCGCCTGTTCGGTGATCGGATCGCCGGCTCTCACGAACGGATCGTAGAGCAGCACCGCCATGTCGAAGCCGGCGAGCATGGCCGCGACCTTGCGGCCGATGCGGGAGGCTCCGATCAATCCGACGGTCCTGCGGTAGTTGCCAATGGGCTGGTCCATCAGCGCGTAGCTGCTGCGGCGCGAGGGGTCTTCGCGATAAAGGTCCCGGAAGCCGAAGGCGCGCTTGTTGGCAAAGAGGATGGCCGCCAGCGTGAACTCGGCCACCGGCACGGCATTGGCGTCCGCGGCATGGGTCACTCGGATGCCGCGCTGATAGGCGCTGGGGTCGACGGTGAACTTCACCGTGCCGGCGGCATGGGCGATCAGCCGCAAGTTCGGCGCAGCCCGTAGCACGTCGGGCCCGATCATCGGGCAGCCCCATCCAGTCACCAGCACCTCCGCCTCGGCGAGGAGCCGGCGGCTCTCGCGACTGGCGAACTCCTCCATCGGCTCGGGCGAGAGCACGTCGCAGCAGCCTGCGAGGCGCGCCACCAGGCCATCGTCGAGCACGTGCCGGGTCTTGTCCGGGTTCATCGCCAGCGCGAGTTTGGGCCGCATCAGAACCGCTCCGGCACCAGAATGGCGCTGACATCGATGCCCTCGCGGGCGATCAGCGCTTCGAACGCGGCGACGTCCGGGGCCGCCGGAACCTCGCCCAGCGCCGTATCGGCGGCGGTGCCGGCGGGCAGCGCCATGGCCGCGGTCACCAGCAGTGTCGTACCCGGCGGGATTTCGCCGTGTAGCTGCGGCACCAGCGTCTTGCTCGCGATCAGATTGGTGTTGGGCAGCGCCGCATGCGCCCGCCCGTCGCGGCTAAGCCCGGGCGAGAGATCGACGATGACGCTCAGGTCGGTCCGGCTGCGCGCCAGGGCGCGGCCTGGTTCGGCCTCGGTGTGGTCGGCATTCTGATCGGCCCGGGCGATGGCGAAGCCGCCTTCGGTGGTGTGGAGGGCACGGGGGGTGTCGATGCGGTGCACCCGGATGTGCCAGTCGCCCGCCGGCACCAGCCAGGTGTCGATGCTGACGTCGCGCCACGGCTTCCAGCGCGAGTAGAGGCTGCTGCCGGCAATCTGCGCCACTTCGTTGGTTTCGCGTACGCGGTAGTGCCGGCCATCGTCGCTCAGCGCCAGCGCACCGTCGAAGGCACCGGAATGATAGGCGCGCTCGTCCACCTCCACCGAGAAGGCGTAGCGGGAGGAGTAGACGAACTTGGCGTATTTCTCGGTGCCCGCCCGCATCTGCCAGTTCTGCTGGCCGCTCGACAGCGCCACCACATTGCCGGCGGTGTGCTGCATCACCATGCCGGGGTGCTTCAGCGGCACCGGCTCGGTGCCGAAATCGGCCGGAAGCTCTTCGGCCTGCCAGAAGGGATGATCCTCCGGCAGGGCCAGCGGCAGGAACGCCTTCAGCGCCCAATAGGGGGAGCCGGCAGAGTTGTAGCTCTCGGACATGAACAGGTTCGGGTAGCCGTAGCCGATAGAGAGCACGCCGTTGCCGTGGGCGATCGGCAGCTTGCTCCACCACCGGAGGTGCCTCAGGAAGTGCCCCTTGACCACGCCCCAGGGCAGCGCCTCGACATCGGCAAAGGCCAAGGCGCCCCAGAAGCCGCCACAGGCAAAGCGATAGGTCAGCGAGCGGCCGAAGGCGAGGGTGCCGCCATCCTCGTCGAACCAGTGCTGTATGTCCTGCGCAAAAAGCCGCGCCCGCTCCTTGTAGTCGCTGACCCGCTGCGCGTCGCCCCTGGCGAGGCGGGCATAGATCAGCCCGTAGAAGTGCATGGCAAAGGGAATGTAGTGATCGATGCGGCGGATGTTGCCGTCGCGATACCAGCCGTCGCCCAGGTAGAAGCCGTCCAGTTCCTCGAGATACCGGTCGGTATAGGAGCGGTCGAACTCGACTCCGCATTCCTCCAGCCCGAGATCGACCAGGATGCGGAAGAACTTCCAGTTGTTGTCGGCAAAGTCGTGCTTGCGGGCGTGCAGCAGGTAGGCGGCGAGGTTGTCCTTGGCCTTCTGCGGCAGCGGCTCCCAGACGAGGAGCGGCAGCATCTTGAGCGTGAAGCCGATGGCGGCGAGTTCCACCTGGCGCTGGTCGGTGCCGTTGACCGTGCCCCAGTATTCGGGGTGCTCCGGGTCAGTGCCATTGGCGAGGCCGCGGCGATAGAGCTCCCAGTGGTCGAACTCCGCACCACCCGCAGAGAGCGGCGTCAGCCCCCAGAGCGGGCGGGCGAAACCTTCGAGGTCGGCGGCGGCGCGGTCGAAATGCGCCGCGGCACCATCGAGGCGCACGCGGGCTCCGCCCTCCGAGAAATAGGGCAGGAGCGGCTGGAATAGGTCGCGCAGCGCCCGCTCCACGTCGGCGCGGGTCTTGAGCGGATTGCCGGCCAGCGGGTTGGCGCTCACGGGGTCGTAGGTCATCAAGCGGGAACCTGTTGCGGGGCCGTTTCGTAGGCGCCCTTGAGATCGAGGGTTTCGGCGAAGTGGCAGGCGGCGGATTGCGCCGTGCCGTGGATGGGCCTGAGCGGCGGCTTTTCGGCGCGGCAGATGTCCCGCGCATAGCGGCAGCGGGTGTGGAAGGGGCAGCCCTGCGGGCGATTGCCGAGATAGGGGATTTCGCCCCTCAGTTCGGTGCGGCGACCCTTGCGGCGCGTCGGATCGGCGATCGGCAGCGCCTCGAGCAGCATCTCGGTATAGGGGTGGCGCGGACGCTCGAACAGCATCTCGGTCGGCGCCGTCTCCACAAGGTGGCCGAGATACATCACCGCCACCCGGTCGGCGATGTAGTTCACCACGCCGAGGTCATGGCTGATGAAGATGTAGGTCAGCCCGAACTCATGCTTGAGGTCGTCGAGCAGGTTGAGCACCTGCGCCTGGATCGACACGTCCAGCGCCGACACCGCCTCATCGGCAATGACCAGCTTGGGCTCGAGCACCAGCGCCCGGGCGATGCCGATGCGCTGCCGCTGCCCGCCGGAGAATGCATGCGGATACCGCCCCACCGCATCGGCCGGGATGCCAACCTTGGCGAGCGTATCGAGCACCCGGTCTTCCAACTCGCGGCCCCGGGCGATGCGGTGGATGCGCAGCGGTTCGGCGACGATGTCGAACACCCGCATGTTCGGATTGAGCGAACTCATCGGGTCCTGGAAGATCATGCGGATGTCGCGCCGCCACGGCTTGATCTCGCGCTTGCCGAGCGTCGTCAGCTCCACCGGCGCCTGCCCTGGCGGGTAGTAGCGCACCTTGCCCTCGGTCACCGGCTGCGCCTTGATGATGCAGCGCCCGAGCGTGGTCTTGCCGCAGCCGCTCTCGCCTACGATGGCCAGCGTCTCGCCGGCTTCCACCGTCAGGTTGATGTCATTGAGCGCCACCAGTTCGCGCGTTTGCCCGAACAGGCCGCCGCCCAGCGTGAACACCTTGGACAGGTTCTCGACCGAAAGCAGCGTCGTCATGCCACCGCCTCCTCGCGTGCGTGGGTCAAGAGGTGACAGCGGGCGACATGCCCATCGCCAACCACGGTCGGCTCCGGCCGGATGGTGGGGCAGGGCGCAAAGGCATAGGGGCATCGGCTGGTGAAGGCGCATCCCTCCGGCCGGTCCTTGGGCGAGGGCACCGTGCCCTTGATCGGCGACAGCCGCTGCCGCTCGGACTTTCGCTGCAGCCGCGGCACCGAGTTCATCAGTGCCTGGGTATAGGGGTGCTTCGGTGCCCGGAACACCTCGTAGACGTCGCCCTGTTCCACCACGTCGCCGAGATACATCACCGCAACCTCGTCGGCGATCTCGGCCACCACCCCGAGGTCATGGGTGATGAACAGCATGGCCATGCCGAAGTCGGCCTGCAGCTGCCGCAACAGGTCGAGGATCTGCGCTTGGGTGGTGACGTCGAGCGCCGTGGTCGGCTCGTCGGCGATCAGGAGCTTCGGCGTGCAGGCGAGCGCCATGGCGATCATCGCCCGCTGCCGCAATCCGCCCGAAAGCTCGAACGGATAGGCATTGGCGCGATCGCGGGCGCCGGGAATGCCGACCTGGTCGAGCAGAGACACCGTGCGCTCGCGCGCCTGCTTGGGGCTCACCCGCTCATGCAGGAGGATGATCTCGTCGATCTGGTCGCCGATGGTGTGCACCGGCGAGAGCGAACTCATCGGCTCCTGGAAGATCATCGAGATCTGCGCGCCGCGGATCGAGCGCAGCGCCAGGCTGTCGGGCTTGAGCCGGGCGATGTCCACCGGCCCGCTATCGGCCTCGAAGTGAATTTCGCCGGTGCGGATTTCGGCATTGCTGTCGAGCAGGCGCAGCACCGCCCGCGCCGTCACCGACTTGCCGCAGCCGCTTTCGCCCACCAGCGCCAGCGTCTTGCCCGGTGTGAGCGTCAGATCCACCTGCCGCACCGCCTTCACGTCCGGCTCGTCGGGCGAGGTGAAGACGATCGACATGTCGTTGATGGCAAGGAGCGGTTTAGCGGCCATGGGGATCAGCGGCGTCACGAAGGCCGTCTCCGAAGAAGTTGAGGGCGAGGATCACCACCACCACGCAGACGCCCGGCGCCAGCAGCCACGGCGCGGTCGCAAGCGTGCGGATGTTCTGCGCGTCCTGCAGCAGCGTGCCCCAGCTCACGATCGGCGCCTGCAGGCCGAGCCCGAGGAAGCTCAGCGCCGTTTCGGCGAGGATCATGCCGGGGATGGCGAGCGTCGCCGCGGCGATGATGTGGCTCGTAAAACTCGGCACCATATGCCGGGTGATGATGCGCCAGTCGCTGGCGCCATCGAGCTGCGCGGCGGTGACGAAATCCTCGGTTCGGAGGCTCAGGAACCGCCCCCGCACCACCCGCGCCAGCTCGGTCCAGCCGATCAGCGACAGGATGAGGGTGATGGCGAAATAGGTCTGGAGCGCACTCCAGTCCTTGGGCAGCGCCGCCGCCAATCCGAGCCACAAGGGAATGGTCGGCATCGAGCGGATGAACTCGACCACCCGCATCACCGCGCCGTCGAACCAGCCGCCATAATAGCCGGCAAAGCCGCCGATGATGATGCCGAAGAACAGGCTCAGCGTCACGCCGGCAAGCCCGATCGAGAGCGAAATGCGGGTGCCGTGGATCAGCCGGCTCAGGAGGTCGCGCCCCAGCCGGTCGGCACCGAGGATGTAGAACGGGTCGCGCGGGTTCTCCGGCCCGATCAGCTTCACCGACATCGGGATCACGCCGGCCAGCAGATACGGGTCCGACGGCACGAAGAACCGCACCGGCAGTCGCACGCTCTCGTCGATCACGAAGGTGCGCCTCAGCGCCACCGGGTCGATTTCGGTCTTGTAGCCATAGACGAACGGGCCGAAATGCAGGCTCCCGTCATCGTTCCGGGCGAAGAAATGCAACCCCTGCGGCGGCGCATAGGTGTAGCGGGCGCTGTAGGTGGCCGGCTCCACCGGCGCCAGGAACTCGGCGAGCAAGGCGATCAGGTAGAACGCCGCCACCACCCACAGGCTCACCACCGCCAGCTTGTGCCGGCGGAAGCGCCGCCACAAGAGGCCGAACTGGGTTTCGCGCTGGCGCCGGGCCGGCACCGGAACAATGGACGTCTGTACGCTGTCGAGTGCCATTATTTGCTCCCGTAGCGGATGCGGGGGTCGAGCAGAGCGAGCAGGATGTCGGACACCGCCGTGCCGATCACCGTCAGCACGCTGAGCAGCAGGATGATGGCGCCGGCCAGATACATGTCCTGCGTGGTCAGCGAGCGCAGCAGCATCGGGCCGGCGGTCGGCAGGTTCATCACCACCGAGACGATCACCGAGCCCGAGACCAGCGCCGGCAAGAGCCAGCCGATGGTCGAGACCAGCGGATTGAGCGCTAGCCGCACCGGATATTTGAGGATCACCCGCCACTCCGGCAGCCCCTTGGAGCGGGCCGTGGTGACATAGGGCTTCTTGAGTTCATCGAGCAGATTGGCCCGGAGGATGCGGATCAGCTCGGCCGTGCCGGCCGTCGCCAGCACCAGCACCGGCGCCCAGGCATGGCTCAGGAAGTCCCAGATGCGCGGCAGGCTCCAGCGGGCATTCTCGAAGCCGGGCGAGAACAGCCCGCCCATGGTGGTGCCGAACCAGATGAAGCCCAGATACATCAGGATCAGCGCGAAGAAGAAGTTGGGAATGGCGAGGCCGATGAAGCCGCCGATGGTGGCCAGGTAGTCGCCGAGGGAATATTTGCGCACCGCCGCGTAGATGCCGATGGGCAGCGCGATCAGCCACATGGCGATCACTGCCATACCTTCCACCAGAATGGAGTTGCCGAGCCTCTCCCAGATCAGTTCCGTCACCGGACGCTTCCATTCGAAGCTCTGGCCGAAGTCGCCCTGCACCAGGCCGGTGACCCATTTCCAGTACTGGACGTAGAAGGGTTCGCCGAGGCCGTATTGGCGGCGCAGGTTCTCGATCACGCGCGGGTCGACCTGGTCACCGGTCGAGGACAGTTGGGCGATATAGGCGGTGAGATAGTCGCCCGGCGGTAGCTGGATGATGGCGAAGGCGACGATGGAAACCGCCACCAGTGTCAGCAGCATGGCGACCAGCCGCCGGACGATGAAACCGATCATGGTAGAGACCCTGTTCCAGGCTTGGGGGTCCCCCCGCGGCCGCCGCGGCCGCGAGGGGAGAGCGGGAGGGAGGTGGCCCCGCTATTCGAAGTACCAGACCACCGGATCCATCGGCGCCGGGGTGGGGAACAGCCAGGCGTTGAACATGGTCTCCGGCGCATTGCGGAGGTTGTTCTTGATGATCGAGTAGCTGTTGGGCGACAGGCTGACGCCGATCACGGGGAACTCTTCCTTGGTGATGGCGAGGATCTGGCGGAACAGTTCGGCACGCTGTTCCGGGTCGCCCGAGGCGCGGACCTGGTTGTAGAGCTCCATCTGCTGCTTGGCCCAGTCGGCCGGCTCTTCGGCGATCTCGGGCCGAGTGCCATTGAACCACTGTGCCCAGCGGAAGGCCCAGACCGATTCATCGCTGAACGGGAAGTAGTAGCGGGGCTCCTGCAAGGCTTCGATGCCACCGTCGCCGGCCCAGACCTGGGCGTCGAACTCGCCGGCAGGACGCTTCTCGTAGAACAGCGTGCGGTCGATGCTGTTGATCTCGAGATCGATGCCCGCAGCAGCAAGCTGCAGTTGCATGATCTCCAGCATGTCGACCCACTCGGGCCGAAGGGCCGTGATCATGTCGACGGTGATCTTGGCCGGGTTGCCGTCGCTCATGAGGTAGAAGCCGTCACCATTGCGTTCTGTCAGGCCCGCTGCCTCGAAATGCTGGGCGGCGAGGTCAGGATCGAACTCGGTGTACTGCTTGGCCAGTTCCTCGTCATAGAACGCCGACTCCGGGCGCGGCGCGACCTGGAAGGGTTCGCCCTGGCCGGTGAACACCACGTCGATGATCTCCATGCGGTCGATCGCGTGGGACAGACCGATGCGGAAGTCCTTGTTGTTGTAGAGCTCGCGCTTGACCGGATCGAGATGGTTCAGGTTGAGCTGCAGCACCAGCGTGTTGGAGGCGGAGGGGATCACCTCGCCGAGATGGTAGTCGCCCTGCTCCTGGCCGTCGAAGAACAGCGGCTTGTTGACGGTGGTGGCGATGTGACGTTCCTGGAAGTCGATCTCGCCATTGAGCGCCGCCAGCGTCAGGTCTTCGACGCCGCCCTGGCTCACGCGCATCTCGAGATTGTCGATATAGGGAAGCTGGTTCCCCTCGCCGTCGACCTTCCAGTAGTAGGGGTTGCGCACCCAGTTGAGGCGCTGCGTATTCGCCGTCAGCCCCGTCTCCAGGATCCACGGGTAGATGGTCGGCAGGTCCGCATTGGAGAAGCGGATCATTTCCCAGCCCCAGGCGCAGCGATCGTGCAGGTGGAGCGACCAGCCATCAAAGCCCGCGGCCTGCGCGTCGGCATCGGCATTTTCGTTGTGGCTGGGGTGGAACTGACCGCAATAGTGCTTGGGCAGCGAGGTGATGTGGATACCGTCGGTGCTGGCCAGCGTCTCCATGAACATGCCGTTCGGCTTGTCGAAGCTGAACGTGAAGTTGTGCTCGTCGATCACCTCCAGCTTCACCGGGTTGTTGGCGTTGTCGATCCAGCTGCCGGCAGGATATTCCGGGTCCTGGTAGACCTCGACGGCGAAGGCGATGTCTTCGGTGGTGAACGGGGTGCCGTCCGACCACTTCACGCCCTCGCGCAGCTTGAAGGTGTATTCTGTAGCGTCCTCGTTCACCTCCCAGCTTTCGGCCAGGTTGGGCAGCACGTTTTTCCATTCGTGGTCGTAGCGGACCAGGCCTTCATAGGCGACGGTCTTGACGATCAGGCCGTTGTCGTTGCCGCCGTTCATGCCCATGCGCCAGGTGCCGCCATACTTGCCGACGCTGTCGCCCTCCACGACCAGCGGGTTGGCCGGCAGGCGTTCCTCGAGCGGCGGCAGTTCGCCACTCTCCACCAGTGCCTCCAGTGCCGGCGCCTGGCCGGCACCAAGTGCCGGTCCCGCCGCGGCGAACATGGCCGCCAGGGCCACGGCGCCGGTCAGGCCACTGAGATGGTCTCTCCTCATTGTCGTCCCTCCCTTGTCCGGAGCCCCTGCTCCGGAGGTGAAATGAAGCTCCGGACGTTGCCGGAACCACGATGGTTCGCCTCCCTCCTCGGAGGCGCACTCCCGCTCAGCCGAGCGGCGAGATTTCGAGCGCGACCCGTCCTTCCCGGCCTTGTTGCCGGGGCGTGAACAGCACGCGCGTGAGATCGACGGCAGGCTGGTATTGCTTTTCCACCTGCTCGTGCCGGTCGAGGGTGACGGCGAGGCCGGCGGCGTCGTAGTCGACCCGCACGCCGGCTCCGCTTTGGCCGATCTCGACCGTGCCATTGCCGGCACTCACCGCAAGCGGCGTCACCAGCACTGACTGGAATTCTCCGTCGCCGGCGGCGAAAGCAAAGCTGTCCTCCAGCAGCACCCGCCCACCGCGCACCGAGCGGTCGAAGGTGATGCGACGCTCCAGCCGCTCGAGCCCGGCTTCGGCCGGGTAGGCGGCCGCCATCTCGAGTTCGAGCCGGTCGGCGTCGTCACCGTGGGAATGGTGCAGCACCCGCGCGGCGTGCGCACGGCCGGCGGCCTGTTCGTGACCATTGACCACCGGCACCGAGTGGCCGCGCGAAGAGGCCATCAGGTTGCCGTAGCGCTCCGGACCGAAATAGCTCTTGGAGTAGCGGCCCCGGCCGGGATCGGTCAGCACCACCTTGCCGCCGGCGACCACCATGAAGGCGCCGACATCGTTCTGGTTGTGCATCTCGTCATTGTGCCCGCCCTTGGCGGCGAGCCGGAGCGAAGCGGGATCGTCCGGCTCGAGCCGGCTGATCATCCAGCCCATCTCGTCATACCAGTCGTGGCGGGCGAGCCGGACAGGCTCCGGGTTCTCCGGCAGCGGCCAGGCGAACTGGCGCAGGGGCCAAATGAACTGGTTGAAGCCGGCAACGGTGAAGTCGTTGCCCATGCCGAGCCCCAGCAGCTCCGGCAGGTGCAGGTGCCGGGCCAGCAGCGTCAGCAGCGAAGGGTGAAACACCGGGTTGCTGTCGGAATCCGAAAAGCTCGCCCAGACGCCCGGCGCCAGCATGGTCCGTACCGGAAACAGCGCGATGTCGCGCACGAACTCACCGGCGAGCAGGTCGATGGCCCCGCCCGTGCGCTGGTACAGCAGATGGGCCAGCACCGCATAGTTGCCGAAGCCATAGGTCCAATAGTCGGGCCCCTCGGAAGAGCCGCCCTGCCGATCGAAGGTTTCGAGATAGTCGGCAAGGCTGTGAAGTCCTCGGGTGATGATTGCCGCCAGCCTGGAGACATCGGTTTCGAGATAAAGGGCTGCCCCGACGGCGCCGGCGACGCACACCGCCGTCCAGTTGCTGACCTGCTTGTCCGGCGTCGTATGCAGCCACCAATGATCCGAACGGTTGAGGAAGGGCCCGACCACCCGCCGCTCCACCTCCGCCCGCAGCCGGGCGCGGAGATTGGGTGCCAGCCGGTCGCCCACCAGGTAGTCGAGTTCCGCCATGTCCAGCGCCGTCATTGCCGCAGCGAGATCGACCGTCGGCCGGTCGGGATGGTCGAGGTCACGCGCATGCGCCGGCCAGGCCCAGTTGGTTTCCTCGAGCCGCGCCCAGGTGAGGTCTTCGATGGCGGGCACGAACCGCCCCTTCGCCTCCAGCCATTCGGCCATGACCAGCCGGTAGAGCATGTTGCGGCGGTCGCGCTGGGCGTCCTCGTAGCCTTCGCGCCGGCCCGTCTCGCGAAACTCGTGGTAGAGCCGCGCCGGCAGGGCAGGGATCTCGGCGACGGCATCGAGCTCCGCATCCGCGAGCAGGCGGGGGAGCGCTTCGGCTCCCAACCCTGCCTTCAGCGCTTCGAGTTCGGACGAGTCGCTGCGGGGGAACGGCGCGAAGTCGGGCGCTGCGGCGAGCACCGACTCCACATGTCTGACGTTCCACCGCCGCAGATTCACGAAATCCTCCCGCTTCTCGTTTCGGCGGTAACGGAACGCAATCCGATTTCTGCCGCACGAGTTCTGTTTGCAGCGCAAGACTACGCATGATCTTGCGTAAGTTCAAGGATTTTGCGCAATTCACGCAAATTATGCAATATTGCAGGAATTGCATTGTGCAGTGTTGAGGATAGCTGCCTTGGTCCGCGGCTCAAGCCAGCGGTTATGCACATCGCAACAGAAAAAAGGTCGGAGCCGTTAGGCCAACGTGTGGACGGTCTCGCCTTCAACCAGGGTCAGGCCGATCTCCAGTTGCTGCACCGCCAGATCACCGTCGAGTTGGTTGGCCAACAGCCTTACCACGCCGCGGCCGATGGCTTCGCGATCCACGCGCACCGTGCTCAGGCGCGGGCTGGCGATACCGGCGATCGGCAGGTCGTCGAAGCCCACCAGCGAGAACCCGGCCGGCAGCGGAGAATCCGTGCCCAGCAACGTCTCCACCATGGTGACGGCTACGCCGTCGTTCCAGCAGAACACCGCCGTCACGTCGTACTTGCCGGCCATCAGGCCGGCCAGCAATTCGCGGCTCGAATGCTCGTTCGAGATGACCACCGTCCCCACGGCATCGGGGCAATCGGCAATGGCTGCCTCGAAGCCCCGCCGCCGCTGCCGGATTGTGGGGCGATGGTGATAGGTATAGTGCAGGATCTTGCGGTGGCCGTGGTCCAGCAGGTGCTTGGTCGCCATGTAGGCGCCGTAGAAATTGGCGGGTGCGACGCTGTTGAAGCGCATCTGCGGGTCGCTGCCATTGGCGAGAACGATCGCGATGCCGGCTTCCTGTGCCCAGGCGGCGAGTTCGTCATCGGGGTCGATGCCGGCGAGGATCAGCCCGTCCGCGGAGGACTTGGCGACGTGCCGTCGCACGAAGTCCAGCGTCACCATGTCCTCGTTCACCAGCCGCACATCGAGTGCGATGCCGGCCTGTTCCGCCTGCGCCCGCATGCCCTCGACGATGCCGTGGTAAAAGCTCGCAAGGCTCCCCATGGCGCTGTTGAGCGGCACGAAGGCCACGGCGCGCTTGTCGAGCTTGCCGGCGAGCGGGGGGTGCTTGCTGCGGTAGCCGAGCATGCGCGCCACCCGCTGCACCTCCTGGCGCACCGCCTCGCTGATGCCGATCTCGTTGGCGAGCGCCCGCGACACCGTGCTCACGGAAACCCCGAGTTTTTCGGCAATGTCGGCCTGGCTGGCGCGTTTGGTGGGGGCCATTTCGGTTCCTTGCTCTGCTTACGCAATATTTGCGTTTCTTGAGCAAAGCAAGCGAAACTGCCGTCGCTACCGGAAACGCACCCAAAACTCCCAAAAACACTGCTCCGCGTCGCTTTGTCCGCTGGCACCGCGAGACCATCCGGCTATGGTGCGACAAAGAGGGCCGAGATGGCGTCCGACCGCAGAGACATCCACAATTCCGACGTGCCGGTGCTGTGCCGCAGTTGCGAGGCCCGGCATCGCGGCATGTGCGGCGTGCTCGATCCCGAGCAACTGGTGGAACTGGCCCGCACGACCCACAAGGCCCGGCACCAGCCCGGCACCGAACTCATCGGCGACAGCACCGAAATCCACTCCTACGCCAATGTCATGCGCGGGGTGGTGAAGCTCTCCAAGGTCCTCGAAGACGGCCGCCAGCAACTGGTGGGCCTGCAGTTTGCCCCGGATTTCCTGGGCCGGCTGTTCGGCCAGGAAAGCTCGGTGACCGCCGAAGCGGCCAGTTCGGTCGACCTCTGCGTGGTGCCGAAATCCACGCTCGAGCAGTTGGTCGAAAAGAACCCGGCACTCGAACACAAGCTGATGCAGCAGACCCTGCGCGAACTGGACGAAGCGCGCACCTGGATGGTGACGCTCGGCCGCAAGACCGCGCTCGAAAAGGTCGCGAGCTTCCTCCACCTCATCGCCACCCACACCGACCCGGAAGCCGATGTCGTGGTCGGCGGCGCCCGCTTCGAGCTGCCCTTGAGCCGGCTCGACATCGCCGATTTCCTCGGCCTCACCATCGAGACGGTGTCGCGCCAGATGACCAAGCTGCGGCAGATGGGGGTGATCCAGGTCACCAACAACCGCACCGTCGACGTGCCGGACCTCGACCGGCTCCAGACGCTCTGCGGCTGAGGCTCAGTTCAGCGTCGGCTGCTCCGGCGGCGCTTCGAGCAGCGGCGCCAGCAATTCCTGCTCGAAGGCGATGTGCCGCCTGAGGCTCTCGAAAAAGCCGCGCAGCATGAAGCCGGCGGTGTCCGGGGCGATGCTCTGCCGCCCCTCGCCATAGGCTTTCAGCATCTCCTGCACCTCCTCGGCATAGCAGAGGTCGACCTGGTGCTCGAGGCGCAGCCGCTCGAGGGTGCCGCTCAGCTCCGGCCGCGGTTGGTCGAGCCCCAGCAACATCGGAAACACCTGCTTTTCCTCCAGCTCCTGGGCGCGAAACAGCATCGGGCCGAGCGCGCGCGACAGCCACAGGCATTGCTGGCGGTCGACATTGTGCGGCAGGCTGTCGGCCACCGCTTCCAGCGCGTCGCAGATGGCGATCAGGCAGTCGTGGTTTTCCGTCATGTGGCGGGCTTGATCGGCTGTGGGCATCGGTTTTTCCTCCCCTCGTGGGGTCGGCCGCCACGTCGATCCGGCGGTCCCTCGGAGCTGAGCCCACTAAGCCGGTTTTGCGCCCCTGTTGTCTTGATCTGGGTCAAGGGAGAGCCCCCGCGGCTATCGGGGACTTGCGCCATGGCGGCCGCTGGCCGAATACTCCGGCCAAATCGCAGGACCACCAATGGCGCAGAAGACGGATAGCTCCACCAGCCGCCTGGACGACGCGGCGCGCGCCGGCTGGCTCTACTATGTGGCCGGCAACACCCAGGAAGAAATCGCCGCCAAGCTCGGCATCTCGCGCCAGTCGGCGCAGCGGCTGGTGTCGCTGTCGGTCAGCGAAGGGCTGATCAAGGTGCGGCTCGATCACCCCATCGGGCGCTGCATGGATCTGGCGGCTCGGCTCAAGTCGCGCTTCGCGCTCGACCTCGTCGAGGTGGTGCCGTCCGATCCCGCCAGCGCCTCGACCACCATCGGGGTCGCCGAAGCCGGTGCCGCCGAGATCGAGCGCTGGCTGAAGCGCACCGACCCCATCGTCATGGCGGTCGGTACCGGCCGCACGCTCAAGGCCGCGGTGGAACAGCTGATGCCGATGGAGTGCCAGCACCACAAGGTGGTGTCGCTCACCGGCAATATCGCCCCGGACGGTTCGGCGGCCTACTACAACGTCATCTTCAACATCGCCGACAGCGTCAAGGCGCGCAGCTTCCCTATGCCGCTGCCGGTGATCGCCTCCTCCGCACAGGAGCGCGAGCTGCTCCACGCCCAGCCGATGATCCGGCCGACGCTGGCGCTGGCAGCCCACGCCGACGTGACCTTCATCGGCGTCGGCGAAATGGGCCCCGAGGCGCCGCTCTATCTCGACGGGTTCATCACCGAAGCCGAGCTCAAGGCGCTGCAGAAGGCCGGTGCCGTGGGCGAGATCTGCGGCTGGGCCTTCGACGCCGACGGGCGGCTGATCGACGGACAGACCAATGAGCGGGTGGCCTCCGCCCCGATTCCATCCCGCGAGCAGTCCCTGGTGGTGGCAATTGCCAAGGGCAGCAAGAAATTGCCCGGTATCCGCGCAGTGGTGAACCGGCGCCTCGCCAACGGACTCATCACCGACGAGCTGACCGCCGAAGCGCTGCTCGCCGGCTGACTTTCCCCACCCAGCCGTGGATTGGCAGGGTCCTGCACAACCCGGCTTGACTTCCGTGCGCAAAGAAGGTGAACATTTGCCCATGACTGAGGCATTTGCTCGCCTCGGCTTGGGAGGATATCGATGAAACTCACACCCGTTCTCGTGGGCGCGTTCACCCTTGCGCTCGCGGCCTCGGCTTCGGCCCAGACGCTGACCATCGCCACCGTCAACAATGGCGACATGGTGCGCATGCAGGGGCTGTCGAGCCAGTTCACCGACGAAACCGGCATCCAGCTCAACTGGGTGGTGCTGGAAGAAAACACCCTGCGCCAGAACGTCACCACCGACATCGCCACCAATGGCGGGCAGTACGACATCATGACCATCGGCACCTATGAGGCGCCGATCTGGGCGCGCCAGGGCTGGCTGGCCCCGCTCGACGCGCTCACCGCCGATCCCGAATACGATGTCGACGACATCCTGCCGCCGATCCGCGAGGGCCTCAGCTATGAGGGCAAGCTCTACGCCGCCCCGTTCTATGGCGAGTCGAGCTTCATCATGTATCGCACCGACCTGATGGAAGAGGCCGGTCTCGAAATGCCGGACGAGCCCACCTGGGAGTTCATCGGCGAAGCGGCCCGCGCCATGACCGATCGCGACAACGACATCAACGGCATCTGCCTGCGCGGCAAGGCCGGCTGGGGCGAGAACATGGCGTTCCTGACGGCGATGTCCAACTCGTTTGGTGCCCGCTGGTTCGACGAGAACTGGGTGCCGCAGTTCGACTCGCCCGAGTGGAAGGAAACGCTCGACACGTATTTGTCGCTGATGGCCGATGCCGGTCCGGCCGGCGCCTCCTCCAACGGCTTCAACGAGAACCTGACCCTGTTCCAGCAGGGCAAATGCGGCATGTGGATCGACGCCACCGTGGCCGCCTCGTTCGTCACCAATCCGGAAGATTCCACCGTAGCCGACAAGGTCGGCTTCGCCCTCGCACCCGACAACGGGCTCGGCAAGCGCGGCAACTGGCTCTGGGCCTGGTCGCTCGCCATTCCGAATTCCTCGCAGAACAAGGAAGCCGCCGAGCAGTTCATCAACTGGGCGACCAGCAAGGATTACCTCGCCCTGGTGGCCGAGAAAGAAGGCTGGGCCAACGTGCCTCCCGGCACCCGCACCTCGCTCTACGAGAACCCGGAATATCAGGCGGCGGCGCCCTTCGCGCAGATGACGCTCGACTCCATCAACGCCGCCAATCCGGCCGAGCCGACGGTCGATCCGGTGCCTTATACCGGCGTGCAGTTCGTGGCCATTCCGGAATTCGCCGGTATTGCCACCAATGTCGGCCAGCTCTTCTCCGCCGCTCTCGCCGGCCAGATGAGTGCCGATGATGCCCTGGCCCAGGCCCAGGACGCCGCCACCCGCGACATGACCCGCGCCGGCTACATCAAGTAGAGACCTCCTCCCGGGGGCGCGGGAGGGGATGCAATGCGCACCCCCTCCCATCCCTCCCCGCAAGGGGGAGGGTGATCTCCACTCGGTGGCACCATCTCGCCACACACGCCGAAGCCACCCTCCCCCTTGCGGGGAGGGCCAGGGAGGGGGTTCCCTCCACGGATACGGGATCACCACATGGCAACCCAGCAGACCCGCACTCTCTCCCGCGTCATGATGGCGCCGGCGGTCATCCTGCTCTTTGTCTGGATGATCGTGCCGCTGGCGATGACCCTGTGGTTCTCGTTCCAGAACTACAATTTGCTCAACCCGATGATGACCGGCTTTGCCGGCTGGGGGAACTACCTCTACGTCATCGGCGATCCGAGCTTCACCCAGGCGCTGGTCAACACCCTGCTGCTGGTGGGCGGCGTGCTCTTGATCACCGTCGTCGGCGGCACCTTCCTCGCGCTGCTGCTCGATCAGCCGATCTGGGGGCAGGGGATCCTCCGCATCCTCGTCATCTCCCCGTTCTTCGTCATGCCGCCGGTCGCCGCGCTGATCTGGAAGAACGGCTTCATGCACCCCGGCTACGGCATGCTGGGGCACCTCTGGGACTTCCTGGGCCTCCAGCCCGTCGACTGGTTCAACCAGTACCCGCTGTTCTCGATCATCGTCATCGTCGCCTGGCAGTGGCTGCCGTTCGCGACGCTGATCCTGCTGACCGCGCTGCAGTCGCTGTCGGAAGAGCAGCGCGAGGCGGCCGAGATGGATGGCGCCAATGCCCTCAACCGCTTCTGGTACATCATCCTGCCGCACATGGCCCGGGCGATCACCATCGTCATCCTGATCCAGACCATCTTCCTGCTCGGCATCTTCGCCGAAATCCGCGTCACCACCGGCGGCGGCCCGGGCTACGCCTCCACCAACCTCACCTTCCTGGTGTTCCGCACCGGCATCCTCTCGAACGACATCGGCGCCGGCTCGGCCGGCGGCGTGGTGGCGGTGATCCTCGCCAACATCGTCGCCATCTTCCTGATGCGCGCCGTGGGGAGGAACCTCGATGCTTGAGGTCGTGACGAGACCCCCCCTCCCGTCCTCCCCCGCAAGGGGGGAGGTGGACCTCCACTCCGTGGCACGATCTTGCCACCCGCACCGTCGCAGCACCTCCCCCCTTGCGGGGGAGGCCGGGAGGGGGGTGTCCCTCCACACCCACGAAATCTCGGCGGAGACACACTGATGGCTCGCAACGCCTCCACCGCCACCAAGACCGGCTTCACCCTTCTCGCCTGGGCCATCGCGCTGCTGTTGTTCTCGCCCATCCTGTGGACGGTCCTCACCGCCTTCAAGACCGAGGCCGAGGCCATCGCCTCGCCGCCGACCTTCCTGCCCGAGACCTTCACGCTCGAGAACTTCGGCGCGGTGCAGGCGCGGTCCGACTACATCAAGCACGCCACCAACTCGATCATCGTCTCGGTCGGCTCGACCCTGATCGGGCTGATCATCGCTATCCCCGCCGCCTGGGCCATGGCCTTCGCGCCCACCAAGCGCACCAAGGACGTCCTCATGTGGATGCTCTCCACCAAGATGATGCCGGCGGTGGGCGTCCTCATCCCGATCTACCTGATCTTCCGCGACCTCAGGCTGCTCGACACCCTGCACGGGCTGACGGTGATCATGACGCTGATCAACCTGCCGATCATCATCTGGATGCTTTACACCTACTTCAAGGAAATCCCGGTCGACATCCTCGAAGCCGCCCGCATGGACGGGGCCGAGCTCTGGAACGAGATCACCCATGTGCTGGTGCCGATGGCAATTCCCGGCATCGCCTCGACCCTGTTGCTCAACGTCATCCTCGCCTGGAACGAGGCGTTCTGGACCATCACCCTGACCTCGGGCCGCGCCGGCACGCTGACGGCGTTCATCAGTTCGTTCTCGTCACCGCAAGGCCTGTTCCTGGCAAAACTCTCCGCCGCATCCCTGCTCGCCATCGCCCCGATCCTCTTGCTCGGCTGGTTCAGCCAGAAGCAGCTCGTCCGCGGCCTGACATTTGGAGCGGTGAAGTGATGGTCTCCTGTCCCATCATAGCTGCATCAGTTCCTGCCCTTCCCTCCCCCTTGAGGGGAGGGACCGAGGGAGGGGGTCCCTTAGTGGGCCACCGCACGACCCCCCACCCCAACCCTCCCCCTCAAGGGGGGAGGGAGGCACAATCTCCGACCTCCTGCCGGTAGAGGACACCATGGGCTCCATCACCCTCGAAAACGTCAACAAGTCCTTCGGCGAGGTCCAGGTCATCCCCGACATCTCGCTCGACATCCGCGATGGTGAGTTCGTGGTCTTTGTCGGCCCGTCGGGCTGCGGCAAGTCCACGCTGTTGCGGTTGATCGCCGGACTCGAGGACACCACGAAGGGCCGCATCCTCCTCGACGGGCAGGATGTCACCAAGGCGCCGCCGGCTCGCCGCGGCCTCGCCATGGTGTTCCAGAGCTATGCGCTCTATCCGCACATGACCGTGCGCGACAACATCGCCTTCCCCTTGAAGATGGCCAAGGCGCCCAGGGAGGTCATCGATCAGAAGGTCGAATACGCCGCCCGCACGCTGAACCTGTCGAGCTATCTGGACCGTCGCCCGCGTGCCCTGTCCGGCGGCCAGCGCCAGCGCGTCGCCATCGGCCGCGCCATCGTTCGCGAGCCCAAGGCCTTCCTGTTCGATGAGCCATTGAGCAACCTCGATGCCGCCCTGCGCGTCAACATGCGGCTCGAGATCACCGAACTCCACCAGCAGCTCAAGACCACCATGATCTACGTCACCCACGACCAGGTCGAGGCCATGACCATGGCGGACCGTATCGTGGTGCTGAATGCCGGCCGCGTCGAGCAATTCGGCTCGCCGCTCGAACTCTACAAACAGCCCGCCAACCGGTTCGTGGCGGGCTTCATCGGCTCGCCCAAGATGAACTTCGTCGATGGCGCCGAGGCGCAGAAGCACAACGCCCATTCGATAGGCGTCCGCCCCGAGCACATCGCCCTCTCGACCACCCAGGGCGCCGGCACCTGGTCCGGTCGGGTCACGGTCGCCGAACAGCTCGGTTCGGACACCTTCCTTCATGTCGATACCGACGGGCTGGGGCTGGTCACCGTCCGCACCGATGGCGACCAGACCTTCTCTCACGGCGACGCCGTGTGGCTCACCCCCGACACGGCCCGCATCTACCGCTTCGATCAGGCCGGCAATGCACTCTGATGACCACACTGACCCATCGTTCCTTCGTCATCACCGGGCGTGGCCCGGTGATCCAGTCCGCGGCCGGTGCACCTGGATTGCCGGGACGAGCCCGGCAATGACGACGAACCGGTGTGCCGGTGCTTTGTCCGGAATCACAGAATGACCACCAAGCTCTCCGCCCGCAGCCTCGATGCCATCACCACTGCCGCAAGACCGGCTTATGACCGCAGTGGCCTCACCGCCGGGATCGTTCATTTCGGTGTCGGCAATTTCCACCGCGCCCACCAGGCGGTCTATCTCGACGACCTGTTCGCCACCGGCGCCGGGCATGACTGGGCCATCGTCGGCGCCGGCGTGCGCGACACCGACGAGGCGATGCGCCAGCAGCTCATGGCGCAGGACTGGCTGACCACGGTGGTGGAGCAGGAGGCCGAGGCCAGCTCGGCGCGCATCACCGGGGCGATGATCGACTATCTTCGCCCGGGCGATGCCGCAGCGATCATCGCCCGGCTCGCCGATCCGGCGATCCGGATCGTGTCGCTGACCATCACCGAGGGCGGCTACTACATCGACCCCGCCTCGCAACAATTCGATCCGACCCATCCCGACATCGCCTGGGATGCGCGGAACATCGACAGCCCGAAAACGGTGTTCGGACTGATCCTTGCCGGGCTGGTGCGGCGGCGCCAGTCCGGCATCCAGCCCTTCACGGTGATGAGCTGCGACAACATCCCCGGCAACGGCCACGTCACCGCGAACGCCGTGGTGGGCCTCGCCGAACTCGTCGATCCAGCCCTGGCGCAGTGGGTGCGCGACAGCGTCGCCTTCCCCAACGGCATGGTCGACCGCATCACCCCCGCCACCTCCGACCGCGAGAAGCAGGTGCTGCGCGACGAGTATGGCATCGAGGACAACTGGCCGGTGTTCTGCGAGAGCTTCCGCCAATGGGTGCTCGAGGACAATTTCCCCACCGGCCGCCCGGCGCTCGAGCAGGTCGGCGTGCAGTTCGTGCCCGACGTCGCCCCCTACGAGCACATGAAGATCCGCATCCTCAATGGCGGTCACGCAACGATCGCCTATCCCGCTGGCCTGCTCGACATTCACTTCGTCCACGAGGCCATGGAGCATCCCCTGGTCGGCGCCTTCCTCACCAAGGTCGAGACCGAGGAGATCATCCCGGTGGTGCCACCGGTGCCCGGCACCGACTTGCTCGAATACCTCGCGCTCTGCCAGCGTCGCTTCGCCAATCCCAAGATCGGCGACACCATCCGCCGATTGGCGCTCGACGGTAGCAATAGACAACCGAAATTCATCATTCCTTCTGCTCTCGACCGGGTGAAACGGGAACGGAAAGCAACCGGTTTGTCGCTGGTGAGTGCCCTGTGGTGCCGCTATTGCTACGGCGTCACCGACAGCGGCGCCGAGATCGCACCCAACGATCCGAACTGGGACCGCCTGACCGCCCAGGCCCGGCTGGCGCGCACCGACCCCCGGGCCTGGCTCGCCATGCGCGACATCTATGGCGAACTCTCCGACAGCACGATTTTCGCTGGTTCTTTCGGCACTTGGCTCGATCGCCTGTGGTCCACCGGCACCGCCGCTACGCTGGAACACTACCTCGCTTCCGACGAGTGAGTTGCCGGAACCTGCCGATCCTGTAAGCTCCGCTCCAAAGCAACAAAGGTACGGCGGACGGGTGAGGGACAGCCTCTTGGTGGGAGTGGACGTCGGCACGGGCAGCGCCCGGGCCGGCGTTTTCACGCCCTCCGGCACCCTGCTCGGCCGCGACGAACACCCGATCAGCATGCGGCGCACCGACGCCAATCACGCCGAACACGATAGCGAACAGATCTGGCAGGCCGTCTGTGCCGCGGTGCGTGGGGCCATGCGGGAAGCGGCGGCTGAGCCCGCGCAGGTCGTCGGCATCGGCTTCGATGCCACCTGTTCCCTGGTAATCCGCGATGCCGAAGGGCGGCCGGTGACGGTTTCCCGTCAGGGCGGCGATCAGTGGGACACCATCGTCTGGCTCGACCACCGGGCCCTGGCGGAGGCGGAGGAATGCACCGCCACCGGTCACCGGGTGCTGGATTTCATCGGCGGCGTGATGTCGCCGGAGATGGAAGCGCCCAAGCTCATGTGGCTGAAGCGGCGCCTGCCGGAGAGCTGGAGCCGGGCCGGCATCATGCTCGACCTCGCCGATTGCCTGTCCTGGAAGGCGACGGGATCGCTGGCCCGGTCGCAATCGACGCTGGTGTGCAAGTGGACCTATCTCGGGCACGAGACACCCGGCTGGCAGGACGATTTTCTCGGGCAGGTGGGGCTCGAAGACCTGCGGGAGAGGGCGGCGCTACCGGATCGAGCGAGCCCTGTCGGCGACGATCTGGGTGCACTGACGCCCAAGGCCGCCGCTGACTTGGGGCTGACGACGAAGGTGCGCGTCGGAGCAGGGCTGATCGATGCTCACGCCGGAGCACTCGGGGTGCTCGGCGCCTTCGCCGGCGACGTCGAGACCATCGATCGGCATCTGGCGCTGATCGCCGGCACCTCGAGTTGCGTCATGGCGCTGTCGGCCGAGGCGCGGCCGATCGGCGGCGTTTGGGGGCCGTATTGCGGGGCGGTGCTGCCCGGTGCCTGGCTCAACGAAGGCGGGCAATCCGCCACGGGAGCGCTGCTCGACCACATCATCAGTTGGCATGCCGCCGGAGGCCAGCCGACACCGGACCGGCATGCGGCCATCGCCCTGCGGGTCGGAGAACTGCGCGCTGCCGAGGGCACCGCATTCGCTGAGCGCCTGCATGTTCTTCCGGACTTCCACGGCAACCGTTCGCCACTGGCCGACCCGAATGCGCTGGGGGTGATCTCCGGCCTCACGCTCGACAGCGACTTCGACTCGCTGTGCCGGCTCTATTGGCGCGCCTGCGTCGGCATCGCCTTGGGTGTGCGGCATATTTTGGAAACGCTGAACACGCGCGGCTATGCGATCGACACCCTCCACGTGACTGGGGGCCACACCAAGAACCCGCTGTTGATGGAGCTTTATGCCGATGCGACCGGCTGCCGTGTGGTGGAATCCGCGGCGCCGGACGCCACCCTGCTCGGCATGGCCATGGTGGCGGCAACGGCCGCAGGGCAGTACCCGAGCCTGGATGCAGCCTGCACCGCCATGCAGCAAGGCGGCCGCGAGCGCGCGCCCGACCCGGCGCTGAGAGCAGCGTACGACAAGGATTATCGCATCTTCCTCGAAATGCTGCGGCAGCGGCAGGCGATCGACGCGATGGTTTGACCGGCCATGGCGCGCGGCAAGCTCGAGCCCTATCGCAACAAGCGCGATTTCTCCCGCACCAGTGAACCGGCCGGCAGCGAGGGGGAAGGCGGCAACCGCTTCGTGGTGCACAAGCACTCGGCGACGGCGGATCATTACGATCTCCGGCTCGAACTGGATGGGGTGCTGAAGAGCTGGGCGGTGCCCAAGGGGCCGTCACTTGACCCCGCCGAGAAGCGGTTGGCGGTCCAGACCGAGGATCACCCGGTGGAATATATCGACTTCGAGGGAGTGATCCCCGAGGGCGAGTATGGCGGCGGGCCGATGATCGTCTGGGACACCGGAACGTGGGCGCCCATGGGCGATCCGCACGCCGACCTTGAAAAGGGCGCCTTCAAGTTCCGCCTTGCGGGCCAAAAGCTCGGTGGCGGCTGGATGCTGACGCGGTTGAAGGCGAAACCGGAAGACAAGGGCAAGAAGAACTGGCTGTTCTTTAAGGAACGGGACACCAGCGCCGATCCGGCCCGGGATATCCTGGAAGAGCGGCCGGAAAGCGTGAAGACCGGGCGGCGGATCGAGCAATTGGTAACGCCGGTGCCGGCGCAGCCGGTGAAGCGCAGCAAGCCGCAGCCCGGGCGCGTCAGTGGTGCGGTCAAGGCGCCGATGCCGGACAAGGTGGATCTGCAACTCGCGAGCCCCGCCGATGAACCGCCGGCCCCCTCGCGCAATGCGCGATGGCTGCACGAGATCAAGTTCGATGGCTATCGCACCATGGCTTACCTGTCGGGAGGTTCGGCGCGGCTGATCACGCGTGGCGGGCTCGACTGGAGCCGCCGCTATGGCGACCTGCCAGCGGCTTTCGGGGCGCTGCCGTGCAAGGAGGCCATCATCGACGGGGAGATCGTGGTGCCGGACGCCCGGGGCATCAGCCGCTTCGGGCTGCTGCAGGAGGCGCTCTCGGAGGGGGCGGGTAGCCGGCTGGTTTTCTATGCTTTCGACCTGCTGTACCTCGACGGCTGGGACCTGCGGCAGGTGCCGCTGGTCAAGCGTAAGCCCTTGTTGGCGCAGCTTCTTTCCGGAAGCTTGGGTGGGCGCTCGCCGATCCAGTACAGCGACCATGTCGAGGGGGACGGGACCGGGCTTTACGAGCAGGCGGCGCAGATCGGGCTCGAGGGAATCGTCTCCAAGCGAGCTGATGGACCTTATATCGGGGGGCGCAGTTCGAGCTGGCTCAAGATCAAGGCGCCGCAGGAAAAGGTATATGTAATAGGAGGTTACACTCCCTCCGCAGCGGCGGGAGGCATCGGCGCGCTGGGCATGGGGGAGTGGGTCGATGGGGAACTGGTGTACCGGGGAAAGGTGGGAACCGGCTTCGATGCGGCGACCATGGCGGACCTGCTGCAGCGGCTGGAGGCGTTGCGGATCGAGGACAAGTTCGAGGGTGCACCGCGGGACATTCTGGCGGTGAAACCGGTACTTTCTGCAAAAATCCGGTTTACTAACGTTACCGCCGACGGCCTGATCCGGCACGGTGTGTTCAAAGGCTTGCGGGAAGTGGAACTGACTGCAGCGCCGCAGCAGTCTCGCCAGCGCTTCATCTCCGACGCGGACCTTGCCGGCATCTGGGTGACCAACCCGACGCGGCGATTGTTCGGCCGCTCGGGGCCGACCAAGCTCGATATCGCCGTCTATTATGCCGCGGTCGGCGACTTCATGCTGCCGCACCTGATCGGGCGCCCGGTGTCGCTGTTCCGGTGTCCGACGGGCAGGCCGAACGACTGCTTCTTCCAGCGCCACCCGTTCACCGGGATGCCGACGACGCTGAAAACGGTCGCCAGCAAGACCTCGGAAGGGGAGCCGCAGACCTATCTTTCGGTCGAGGATGCCAAGGGCTATCTGGCGCTGGCGCAGTTCGGGGTGGTGGAGTTCCACGCCTGGGGCACGCGCCGCACCCATATCGAGAAACCGGACCGGGTGATCTTCGACCTCGACCCCGGCGAGGGCATCGAGTGGCGCGATGTGGTCAATGCGGCGGTGCACCTCAGGGGCGAGCTCGAGGCGCTGGGGGTGGTGCCGTTCGTCAAGACCTCGGGCGGCAAGGGGGTGCACCTGGTGGTGCCGATCAACCCCAAGCTCAACTGGAAGACGGCGCATGAGGCGACGGCGCGGATGGCGACGCTGCTGGCGAAGTCGGGGCCGGATACCTTCGTCACCACCATGGGCGCCGAGAACCGCAAGCGGCGCATCTTCATCGACTTCCACCGCAACGCCCGCAGCGCCACGGCGGTGTCGGCCTATTCCCTCCGGGCGCGGCCGCACCTGCCGGCTTCGACGCCGGTCAGTTGGGAGGATCTGGAGTCCATCGACTCTCCGGCTGACCTCAACTACTCTTCGCTTCCAGGTTTGTTAACCACTGCGGGAGACCCGTGGGCGGAGATTAACGAGTCCGCACGCGACCTTCCCACATGATTACTGCCCGGTTGCACGTAGTAAGCGCGTTGAGGAGGCGGTCATGGCTCCACGAGCCAGTTGGAAGGGGCATCTGCGTCTGAGCCTGGTGAGCTGTGCGGTGAAGCTGTTCCCCGCCACGAGCGCCTCCGAGCGCATCAGCTTCAACCAGCTCCACAAGGACACCCACAATCGTATCAACATGAAGCCGGTCGACCCCGAGCTGGGGCTGGTCGAGCGCTCGGACCTGGTGCGCGGCTACGAGTACGAGCCCAAGCAATACATTATCGTCGAGGACAGCGATCTCGAGGCGGTGCGGATCGAATCCAACCACACCCTCAACATCGAGGCTTTCGTCGACGAGAGCGAGGTGGACGTCATCTACCAGGACTCCCCCTACTACCTGGCGCCGGACGGGGCGATGGCCGAGGAAACCTTCATCGTGCTGCGCGAAGCCATGCGCCGCAGCGGCAAGGTGGCGATCGCGCGGCTGGTGCTGTCGAGCCGCGAGCGGGTGGTGACCATCGGCGCGCGCGACAAGGGCATGTTCGTGACCACGCTGCGCAACCCCAACGAGGTGCGCGGCACGGCCGAGTATTTCGACAGCATTCCGGTCGGCAATCCGGATCAGGAGATGCTGGATCTCGCCCAGAAGCTCATCGACCAGAAGGTGACCGACTTCGATCCGCGCCAATACGAGGACCGCTACGAGGCGGCCCTGATGTCGATGATCAAGGAGAAGTTGAAAGGCCACAAGCCGATCATCGCAGCGGCGCCCGAACGTGGTAACGTCATCAACCTGATGGATGCGCTGAAGGC
Organism: Devosia albogilva; assembly: GCF_042685625.1. NCBI lineage: Bacteria > Pseudomonadati > Pseudomonadota > Alphaproteobacteria > Hyphomicrobiales > Devosiaceae > Devosia > Devosia albogilva. The sequence goes on along the minus strand of NZ_JBHUNP010000001.1, from coordinate 862,652 downwards.
GAGTCTGGGTGAGGCCAAGCCGGCCGCCAAGAGCAAGCCGAAGGCTGCACCCAAGCAGGCGGCGCCGAAGGAGTCCGCGGCCAAGGTGTCGCTCAAGGCGGCCGTGGAAGCCAGCAAGGCAGCGGCCAAACCGAAGGCGCCACGCAAAAAGGCGTAACGCATGACTGCACATGGCGAGAGCTACGGGGTGATCGGGGCGCTGCAGGCCCTGCCGCTGCGCCTCGCTGCTCGCCGGATCGACGCCATGGGCGGGCGGCTGCACCGTTCTCTGATGCGCGGCACGACCGTGGCCGTGTTCGGGCGCAACTTGCTGCTGCGCAGCGATGCAGCCAGTATCGAGGCCAAGGTTGCGGCAGCCCGTGAGGCCGGGGTGCGGCTGTTGAGCGAGAACGGGCTGCTGCGCGCCATGGGCACGCTGCCGGCGCTGCCGCCGGCGACGATTTCGCGGGACTCTGTGCTCGAACAGTCCCGGCTCGACTCCATTGTGTTCGACCTGCTGGCGCTGTTCGACGCCTTCGAGCACCATGCGGAGCCATTCTCCTTTCGCGACGTGATCCTCGCCCGCAAATATGCCGGTCTGCTCGCCAGCGGCGCGGACTGGCATGCGATCGCGCGGGCCGTGCACAGCATCGGACCGGTGGGCTCGCTGACGGCGCTGACGCTCGACGTTGCCGGGCCGGACCGGATCGTGGCGCGGGACATCCATTCGCGCGCCGAACTCAACGGGCAGCGCTTGCTGCCGCTCGAGGACCCGGTCGAAGACGCCGAGGACTATTTCGGCCATGCCGAAGTGGCGGAGGAGGCAGAGTTGTTTGCCGAGGCCGCAAGGCTCTACGCCCATTGCGTCGCCATCGACCCGACCGATGCGACTGCCGCCTTCAACCTCGGCAACTGCCTGCGCCGCCTGGGTGACCTGGAGGGCGCCATGGAGGCGTATGCGACGGCGCTGAAGCGTGACCGGCTGTTCGTTGAAGCCTGGTTCAACCAGGGGGGCGTGCTGCGGGAGATGGGGCGCATCGAGGCAGCCCGGCAGCATCTGGCGACGGCCGTGCGGATCGACCCGGACTATGCCGATGCGGCCTACAATCTCGGCGCGCTGGAATACGAAGCCGGCGATCTGAGTGCCGCCCGGCAATACTGGCTCAAATATCTCGAGCACGACTCGACCTCGGACTGGGCGCGTCGTGCCCGTGCCGGGGTGGGGCTCGCCGACCGGCTGGCGCGGCGGACGGCAAGCTGAGATGACGACGGAATTCCTGTTCGACGGCTCCGAAGACGCGCGGGTGACGCTGCTGCTGGCGCATGGTGCAGGCGCACCGATGGACTCGGCCTCGATGAACGCGGCGACCAAGGCGCTGGCGGCACAGGGCTTCCGTGTCGCCCGCTTCGAGTTCGCCTATATGGCGAGCCGGCGGACTTCTGCCGGCAAGAAGCCCCCGCCCAAGGCGGAGACGGTGATCCCGGAATACCTGGCAGCGGTGGAGGATCTGGGCCCAACCAACGGGCCGCTGATCATCGGCGGCAAGTCGATGGGCGGGCGCGTCGCCAGCATGGTGGCCGATGCGCTGTTCGATGCCCGCCGGATCAGTGGCCTGCTGTGTCTCGGCTACCCATTCCACCCGCTGGGGCGGCCGCAACAATTGCGCACGGCGCACCTGATCGAGCTCAAGACGCCGACACTGATCTGCCAGGGCACGCGCGACGAGATGGGCGATCGCTACGAGGTCGGCGAGTACGGCCTGTCGGACAGTATCGAAGTGTTCTGGCTCGAGGACGGCGATCACGACCTGAAACCGCGCAAGGCGATTTCCGGCTTCTCGACCGCCGATCACCTCAGGGCCATGGCGGAGAAGGTGGACGAGTGGGCGTCGCGCCTCGGCTCGTGAAGATCGCCACCTACAACATCAACGGCATCAACAAGCGCCTGACCAATCTGATGGACTGGCTGGCTGACGCGGCGCCCGACGTGGTGTGCCTGCAGGAGCTCAAATGCACGGACCGGATGTTCCCGGTCACGGCGCTGGCCGATGCCGGGTACGGTGCGGTGTGGAAGGGCCAGTCGAGCTGGAACGGGGTTGCGATCCTCGCCAAGGGCGCCGACCCGGTGCTGACGCGGGATGAACTGCCGGGGGATCCGGGCGACCAGCAAGCGCGCTATATCGAGGCGGCGGTCAACGGCGTTCTCATTGGCTGCCTCTATGCCCCGAACGGCAATCCGCAGCCGGGGCCGAAGTTTGACTACAAGCTGGCCTGGACCGAGCGGCTGCTGGCGCACGCAGCCGAGTTGTGGGAGACCGGCCTGCCGGTGGTGCTGGCGGGCGACTACAACATCGTGCCGGAGCCGCGCGACATCTACCCGACCAGTTCCTACAAGGACAATGCGCTGGTGCAGCCGGAAAGCCGCGAGCTGTTCCAGCGTCTGCTGGCGCAAGGCTGGACCGACGCCATCCGCAAGCGCTTCCCCGACGAGACCGTCTACACATTCTGGGACTATATGCGGCAGCGATGGGAGCGGAATGCCGGGCTGCGGCTCGACCATCTGTTGCTCTCGAAAAAGCTGTTGCGGCGGCTCAACGGCGCGGGTGTGGATCGCGAGGTGCGGGGGCGCGAAGGGGCGAGCGATCACGCGCCGGTGTGGATTAGCTTGAAGCACCAGTAGTTTCGCGCAGCGATAACGTGCTTGAGTGCTGCGGCCCATCCACCGCGCCAACGCAGCACCAGAGCAGACCATGCCCTATCCCGACCTCATCCAGCCCGAACTCGGGGCTTATCGCAGCAGCGTCGAGACGCCGGCCGATTTCAGCGCCTTCTGGGACGCCACCATCGCCGCGGCGAGAACTGCCGGTGGGGCAGTGGAGATGGTGCCCGCCAAGACCAGGCTGAAGCTGGTAGAGGTCTTCGATGTCACCTTCCCCGGCTTCGACGGCCAACCGGTCAAGGGATGGCTGTATCTCCCCCGCGAGCGCAAGGGGCGGTTGCCGCTGCTGGTTCAGTATGTCGGCTATGGCGGCGGGCGCGGCTTTCCGCACGAGAACCTGCATTGGGCAGCCTCGGGGTATGCCCATTTCCGCATGGACACGCGCGGCCAGGGCAGCGGGTGGAGCACCGGGGCGACGGCTGACCCGGTGGGGACCACACCCTCCATTCCCGGCATGATGACCAAGGGCGTGCTGGCCAAGGAGGACTACTATTATCGCCGCGTGTTCACGGACGGGGTGCGGGCAGTCGACGCCATGCTGGGGCAGGACTTCGTCGATCCGGATCGGGTGGCCGTCTGCGGCGGCAGCCAGGGCGGCGGCATCGCGCTGGCGGTGGCGGGGCTGCACCCGGCGGTCAAGGCGGTAATGCCCGACGTGCCTTTCCTCTGCGATTTTCCGCGGGCGCTGCAGAAGGCGGGGCGCGACCCCTATCTCGAGATCGTTCGCTTCCTCGCCCAGCATCGCGACAAGGCTGATGTCGTGCTCGAGACGCTGCGGTATTTCGACGGGGTCTGCTTCGCCCGACAGTCACAGGCGGAAGCGCTGTTCTCGGTGGCGCTGATGGATGACGTCTGCCCGCCGTCGACGGTGTATGGCGCCTATCAGGCCTTCGCGGGCAAGAAGACGATCGTTGAGTACGACTACAACAACCACGAAGGGGGCGGACCTTTCCAGGACGCCCGGCAGATGACCTGGCTGGGAGAAAGATTCCAGCCCTGATTCGACCATCTTTGCGCGTCCGCAGGAACCACCGTCTGGTCTCTCCGTTGCAGGGGCAGTCCCCCCTCTGACCTGGAGAACGACACAATGGCTACCGAAAAGACCCTTGAAGATCTCTTTCTCGACACCCTCAAGGACATCTACTACGCCGAAAAGCAGATCCTGAAGACCTTGCCGAAGATGGCCAAGGCGGCCGAGTCGGATGAGGTCCGCGCCGGCTTCGAGCAGCACGCTCAGGAAACCGAAGGCCAGATCGAGCGCCTCGAACAGGTGTTCGAGATGATCGGGAAGGCTCCGCGCGGCAAGACCTGCGAGGCCATCCTCGGCATCATCGACGAGGGCAAGGAAATCATGCAGGAATTCAAGGGCACGCAGGCCCTGGATGCCGGTCTCGTTTCCTCGGCACAGGCCGTCGAGCACTACGAGATCGCCCGCTATGGCACGCTGAAGACCTGGGCACAGCAGCTCGGCCTCAACGATGCCGTCAAGCTCCTGGACCAGACCCTGCAGGAAGAGATCGCCACCGACAAGAAGCTGACCCAGGTGGCTGAAGCCAGCGCCAACCAGAAGGCGGCGTAAGCGCATCTCTGTTGTGGGGCGGCACGGCGACGATGCTGAAAAACTCGAGCCTCGCCGAGGCGATCCGACGGACGGCCTATTTCCTGTGGGAACAGGATGGCCGTCCGGAGGGGCAGAGCTTTTCCTATTGGGTCAAGGCCAAGGAAATGCATCAGCGCCAGCTCGCCTATGACAAGTGGCTGGCCGAGGGCACGCCGATCGGGCGCGCCGAGGCCAACTGGCTGGAAGCCGCCGAAGAGATCGAAGACGACAAATAGAAACGGGCCCCGCGGGGCCCGTTTTCACATCCGGGATGTGCCGGATCAGTCCTTGGCGCGCTCGACGTAGGAGTTGTCCTCGGTGAGGATAACGATGCGGGTGCCGGTGCCGATATGGGGCGGCACCATCACGCGCAGGCCGTTGCTCAGCGTCGCCGGCTTGTAGGAGGAGGAAGCGGTCTGGCCCTTCACCACCGGCTCGGTGTCGATGATCTCGAGCGTCACGCGCTGGGGCAGTTCCATGGAGAGGGCGACGCCCTCATGGGTCATCAGGTGCACCTTCATGCCATCGGTGAGATAGGGCGCCTGATCGCCGATGACGTCCTTGGGGACGGTGATCTGCTCGTAGTTTTCGGGGTTCATGAAGTGGAACCCTTCGCCGTCCTCGTAGAGGAAGTCGTATTCGCGGTCGTCCACGTCGGCCTTTTCCACCTGCTCGGTGGTGCGCCAGCGCTCGGAGACCTTCACGCCATCGACGATGCGGCGCATGTCGACCTGGGTGACCGAGGCGCCCTTGCCGGGGTGGATGTTCTCCGCCGTCAGCACGACATAGAGCTTGCCATCCTGTTCGACGACGTTGCCCTTGCGGAGCGACGAGGCGATGACCTTGACCATGAATTCTTCCTTGTTCGTATCGGCAGCGCGTCGTAGAGGCTGGACCGTCCCCGCGCCGGCATCTGGTTGTCGTGCGCCCGATACCGCATTCCACGCAAATCCGCCAGACTCGACGGCGACAAAGGTCAAATGAACCCTGTGCGCTCCAGCCCTGTTTCGCCGTGGTGGACGCCGGCGGTGCATGCCGACCGGCGGCCGATCCTGGTTGCGCGCAACCGGATCGAGGCGGCGGTGCGGGCCTATCTCGCCGAGCGGGATTTTCTGATCGTCGATCCGCCGGGGCTGCAGCGCTCGCCCGGCAACGAGACGCATCTGCATGCCTTTGCCACCGAGATGATCGGCAATGACGGGGTGGGGCAGCGGCGCTATCTCCATACCTCGCCCGAATTCACCATGAAGAAGCTGCTCGCTGCGGGGGAACGGCGGATCGCGAGCCTGCAGCATGTGTGGCGCAATCGCGAGCGCAGTGCGCTGCACCATCCCGAGTTCACCATGCTCGAATGGTACCGGGCGGAGGAGCCGTATGATGCGGTGATCGCCGATTGCGTGGCGATCATCCGGCTGGCGGCGGAGGTTACCGGTGTCGAGCGGTTCAGCTTCCGCGGGCGGGAATGCGATCCGCGGGCCGAGGTGGAGCGGGTGAGAGTGGCGGAGGCGTTTCTGGCGCATGCCGGCATCGACCTGTTGGCGACCATGGACGCCGAGGGGGTGCCGGACGGGGAGATGCTGGCGGCTCAAATGCTTGGGCGCGGGTTGGAGGTGCCGGAGGACCGGAGTTGGAGCTATCTCTTCAGCCGGATCCTGGTCGAGAAGGTGGAGCCGCGGCTGGGCAATGGCCGCATCACCGTGCTTGACCGCTATCCGGCGGCCGAGGCGGCGCTGGCGCGGCGGGTGCCGGGCGACCGGCGGGTCAGCGAGCGCTTCGAGATTTATGCGGCGGGGGTGGAGCTGGCCAATGGCTTCGGCGAACTCACCGATCCCGAGGAGCAGCGCCGCCGTTTTGCCGCCGAGATGAACGAAAAACAACGGCTCTATAACGAGACCTATCCGCTGGATGAGGACTTCCTCGCAGCACTCGCGCTGATGCCCGACGCGAGTGGGGTCGCGATGGGGTTCGACCGGCTGGTGATGCTGGCGACAGGCGCGCAACGCATCGAGCAGGTGCTGTGGGCACCGGTGGCGGAATGACCCTGCGCTCCATCGAGGACCTGGCGGCGGCGGGGCTGACCGAGCGCGATCCGGCGCTGGAGCAGGTGGCGGAGCGCTATGCGGTGGCCGTCAGCCCGGCGCTGGTAGAGTTGATCGACCGCGGCGATCCTGACGATCCGATTGCGCGGCAGTTCGTGCCCAGCGTCGAGGAATTGGTGACTCAGCCTCAGGAGCGCGCCGATCCGATCGGGGATCTGGCGCATTCGCCGGTGGAGGGGATCGTGCACCGCTATCCCGATCGGGTGCTGCTGAAGGCGGTGCATGTCTGCCCGGTCTATTGCCGCTTCTGCTTCCGGCGCGAGATGGTGGGACCGGCGGGGCTGGGGACGCTGACCTCGGCCGAACTCGACGCTGCGATCGGCTATATCGCGGCGCATCCGGAGGTGTGGGAGGTGATCCTCACCGGCGGGGATCCGCTGGTGCTGTCGCCGCGGCGACTCGAGGCGATCATGCGCCGGCTGGCCGAGATCGAGCACGTCAGGGTGGTGCGCTTTCACACCCGGGTGCCGGTGGTGGAGCCGGAACGCGTCGATGCGGCGATGGTGGCGGCGCTCAAGGCCAGCGGCAAGGCGACGTATTTGGCCGTCCACGCCAACCACAAGCGCGAGTTCAGCCCGGCGGCGCGGGAGGCCGTGGCGCGGCTGGCCGATGCCGGGGTGGTGCTGGTCAGCCAGTCGGTGCTGCTCAGGGGCGTCAACGACGACGTCGAGACGCTGGCGGCGCTGATGAAGACCTTCGTCGAGAACCGCATCAAGCCCTACTATCTGCACCATCCGGACCTGGCGCCGGGCACCAGCCATTTCCGCCTCGGTATCGAGGAAGGACAGAAGCTGGTGGCGGCGCTGCGGGGCCGAATCTCGGGCCTGGCGCAGCCAACCTATGTACTCGACATCCCCGGTGGGCACGGCAAGTCGGTGCTGGGGGAAAGCGCGGTCACCCGTGGCGACGGCTGCTTCACCATTCGCGACTGGCAGGGACAGGAACACCGCTACACCGGTGAATGACGCATTGCCGGCTTCCCTCGCTCCCGTCACACTGAGCGACATGGCAGAGATCGGGCACAATGGCGGGCCACCGCTGGACGAGCCGGCACATGAGTGGGGCAACGGCCCCTTCGGCAAATATTTCGAATGGAAGGCGGCGGTTCACGACGCCTACCATGGCATCCCGGTCGAAATCGCGGTGATGCGCGCCTGCCGCGCGGCCAAGCTCGGCCTCACCTATGAGGAATATGCGCTCGAAATCCTCGAGCGCGGCCGGTTTCTCCAGGCCAGCGATACCGACCGCATCCTCGAGATCAAGCGGCGGCGGGAGCTCTAGTCGGGGCTGCCGCTGATGCCGCCGACCGTGTTGCCGATGCCCGGCTCGGGCGTATCGTCATTGAACTCGGCATTGGCCTTCCGGTTGGTCTTCTCCACCTCGGAAGCCGTTTCGCCATCATTGGGTGTCTGCCGGCCTTCGCCGTTGAAGCGGCGGTTGGCCTCCTCGTTGGTGCGGCTCACCTGCTGGTCGTCGGGTTTGGTCATGGTGCTTCTCCTGGCTCTGGGAGAGCAACGCAGCGATCCCTGTCATAGTTGACGGCAGTCTCGCTGCCGGCGGCGGATCAGCCCTCACGATAGATGTCGAAGGGGCCGATCGCCTGCGTCGTTGCCATCATCTGGATCTTGTTGACGTTGACGTGCTCCGGCAGCGAGGTGACCCAGAAGATCGATTCGGCGATGTCCTCGGCGGTCATGGCCTTGGTGCCGGAATAGGGTTTGGATGCCTTGTCCTCGTCGCCCTTGAAGCGGACGAGGGAGAATTCGGTCTCGGTCAGGCCCGGCTCGATGTCGGTGACCCGAACGTTCTTGCCCTGCAGATCGGAGCGGAGATTGAGGGCGAAGTGGCGCACGAAGGCTTTGCTGGCGCCATAGACGGAACCGCCGGGATAGGCGAATTCGCCGGCGACGGAGCCGAGCGTGACCACATGGCCGCCGCCGCGCTCGATCAAGCCGGGGAGCAACAGCCGGACGGTGTAGACGAGGCCGGAGATGTTGGTGTCGATCATGGTCTGCCAGTCGTCGAGGTCGGCCTCGGCAGCGGGTTGCAGGCCGAGGGCCAGACCGGCATTGGCGAGCACCACGTTGATGCCGTCGAACGGCGCCGGGATTGCGGCGATCGCCCGCTCCATCGCGGCCCGGTCGCGGACGTCGAGCTCGATGATGTGGCAGTTGTCCGCCCCGAGCTCCTGCTGCAGCGCCTCCAGGCGATCACCGCGGCGGCCGGTGGCGATCACCTTGCCACCGGCCGCCACATAGCGGCGGGCGGCGGCGGCGCCGAAGCCGGAGGTGGCGCCGGTGATGAAGACAACGAAGCGGGTAGGATCGAGAAGCTGGTACATGCGGGTACTTGCGGTTGGGGAGACCACAAGGGTGCGTCGGCGGGCGAGGGGCGTCAACCTCTGAGGGGCTAGTAGTCGCGCTCGTAGAAGACACCGAGGCTGGTGTCGCCGTCCTGGCCAGCCGAGCCGCGCACGGTGAGGTCGTTAGTGACGTCGAGGTTGATGTTCACCCGGCTCTGCCCGTTCGCCCCGGCGGTGACGCCAAGGTAGACATTGTCCTGGATATAGGTGCCGGCCTGAACCGCGAGATTCCCCTGGTCGTCGGTGACGACGTCGAGATCAGCGAGACCGGCGGCACCGCGCAGGCCGTCAACCAGACCACCACCACCGCCGCCGACGAGTTCTCCAGCCGCCGCAGCGAGGCGGACCAGTTGGAGCGGCGAGAGTTCGTCGAGGGAGCGGTTGAAGATCAGCCGGCTCAGCACTTCATCCTGCGGCAGTGGCGGGTTGGAGGTGAAGCTCACATCCACTTCCGAGACGCGGCCGGAGACGGTGACGAACACGGTGATGCCATCGCCCTCGGTGCGGGCGACGAGATTGAGGAAGGGATCGAGGTCGCCGACAAGGGTGACGGTGCCGGATTCGAAGGTGATGCGCTGGCCGAGGACAGACAGGCGGCCGCGGATCAGCGAGAAGCCGCCGACCGGCTGGATGTTGTTGACCGGACCGGTGAGGCGTACCGACCCGCCGGCTTCGGCATCGAGGCCGCGACCGCGAATGAAGACCTGGTTCGGCGCGTTCAGCGTGACGTCGAGCAAGAGGCCGGCGGGACGGGTCTGCGGCACCGGTGCGCCGGGAGCGGTGTCGATGCGGGCGCGGTCGAGGGTGATGGCAACGGGGCGGGGGGTGTTGCGGTGGTCGACATCGATCAGTTGCGTACCGCCGCCGAAACTGTTGGGCACGGTGATGTCGGCGCGCTCGACCAGCACATCGCCGCTGAGGAGCGGATTGCCGGCCAGGTTGCCGGTGAGGGCCAGGTCGCCGGAGAGTGTAGCGACGAACAGGTTGCCGTCGGCATAGCGGGCATTGCGGAGCGCCAGGGTCAGGTTGGCGGGGAAGCCGCCGGACAGCCCGATCGAGCCGGACGCCGACACCGTGCCGCCGGTCGCAGAGCTGCCGCTCAGGCGCTGGATGACAAGGTTGGTGCCGTCGAGCGTGGCGCTGCCGGAGACGCCGACCAGACGCAGGTTCAGTTCAGGGTCGACATAGCCGGCGCCAGTGGTGGACACGGTGCCGCCGAAGGTGGGGCTCGTGAGGCTGCCGCCGACGCGGGCATCGAGGTCGAGGACGCCGCTGAGCTGCCCGCCGCGATCGGCAAGCCAGCGGTTGCCGAGCGCGAGTGGCGCCGAGCCGGTGAGGCGGAGGTCTAGACCGCCACCGGAAAGGGGGACGCTGCCGGAACCGGAGAGGCTTAGTCCTCCACCGCCTTGGGCCGAGAGGGCGGCGAGCTGGACGGTGCCGCCGGCATAGGTGCCATTGGCCGTGGCGGAGACGTTGTTGACCCCGAGATCGCTAAGCGCCGCGGCGTTGACGCCGCTGGCGGAGGCTTCGAAGCGAACTTGCGGGTCGGACGAGGCGCCGCTGATGCTGGCACGGCCGCTGAGCGTGCCGCTCAAGGCGAGATCGGGCGCGAAGGCATTGGCCACCGAGAGCGGCAGCGACTGGATGTCGGCGGTGATGTCGAGCGTGCTGCCGGCGGTGCCGGTGGCAGTGATCGAGCTGGAGCCGACATCGAAGCGGATGGCGTCGAGCTGGACGCTCTCGCCGATCACTTCCAGGGTGGCGGGCTGGGCCAGCCGTGCCGAGAGACTGCCCTGGTCGAGGTCGGCGCGCTCGAGGGCGAGGCGGAAGCCGTTCTCGACCGGGGCCAGCGAGCCGGCGACGTCGAGATCGGTGCCGGTGGCGAGCCGGGCCTGGGCGTCGAAACTGGTGGCGCCGCCGGTCTGGCTGGCGCGGGCGGTGAGGGTTTCCACCGTGACCCCGCCGGCCACCACGTCGGTGGCGGAGGCGCTGCCGTCGATCGCGGGGACGCCGAACAGGTCGGCGACGGTAGCGCTGACGTCGGCGGAGCCGATGCGGATCGCGTCGAGCCGGAGCGACGAAACATCGGCGCGCACGGTGGCCGACTGCCGGTCATCGGTGGCGGCGAGGGTCACGTCGGCATTGATGGCGCCTTCGGCATCGAGCAGCAGCAAGGCGGCAGGGATGGAGACATCCGGGGAAACGAGCGACAGCGAGCCATCGAGCAGGCCGGTGGCGGCCGTGCGGGTGACGGCGCCGGTGACGCGGGTGCCAGCGGCCTGGAAGTCGATCTGGCTCAGCGCCAGGGCGTCGCTGTCGGCGGCGAGGCTGGCGGACAGAAGCGTGCGGTAGCCATCGAGCGCGGCTTCACCGGAGATGGTGCCGGTGAGTCCGGCATCGGTGGTGCTGCCATCAAAGCGCAGGGTGGCATCGCGCAGGGCGCGATCGACAAGCTGGCCCTCGGCGATGGTGCCGACCAGCGAGAGGTCGACAATGCCCTCTTCGCCGCGGGCCGTGCCAATGACACGGACGGCGCCGGAGGCGGCATCGGTGACCAGCGCCAGGTCGGCGAGATCGAGGGTGAAGCCGAAATCGGCGACCGCCGAAGCGTAGGTGCCGTCGGCGGTGAGCTGCAACTGCTGGTTGCCGAGGCGGAACGCGTCGGCTTCGAGGCCGGTCTCGGTGCGGGCAATGCGGCCGGAGAGTTCAACCGTGCCTTCGAGCAGGCGGTCGGCCACGGCATCGTCGATGCTGAGACCGGTGCCGGTGCCGTCGAGCACGAGATCGAAGCCGCCGCTCAGCGGCTGGATCAGGCCAGTGGCGTCGAGCGACAGGGCGCCGTCGAGGTCGCGACCGGCGAGGCCGGAGAAGGGAGAAATACTGGAGGTTTCGAGGCCGATATCGCCCTTGAAGTCGAACCCGTCCAACTGCCCCGTCAGGGCGGCGGTGAGGTTGGCGCCGGCAATCCGAAGTTCAGCCAGTTGCACCGGCTCGCCGGCATTCCACAGTCCGGCGATGCCGAGGCCGATGCTGTCGCCGAGGGCCGCTTCGACTTCCGGACTGGCGGCGATGCCGGAGAGGGCGCCATCGCCGTTGAAGGTGAGGCGGCGGGTAGCCGGATCGGAGAGATTGGCCGCGACGCCGCCGAGGTCGAAGCGGAGGGTGTCGGCGGCGAAATCGGTGCTTTCGAAGCCGGAGGCGGCGAGCGTGGCGGACCAGGTGTCGCCGGCTTCGGTGCCATAGTCGATCGACAGCTGGGCCGAGCCGATGCGGGTGGCGGCGCCGGGGACGGGCAGGGTGACGGCAGCACCGCTCGGATCGGCGATGACCGCGTCGAGATCGAGGCGCGTGAGGAAGTTGTCCGCCGTGGTCGCCGCGCTACCGGACACGGAGAGCTGCCCGCCGCTGAGGCGGAAGGCGTCGACGGTGAAGCCGCCCTCGGAGCGGACCAGGGCGTCAGCCGTCAGCGCGGTTTCGGCGCCGAAGAAGGGACGGTAGGGCTCGGCGATCAGGGTCGAGAGCGGCCCGCGGAGGTCGGCATCGACCGTGTAGCCTTCGGCGACCTGACTGATCGTGGTGGTGCCGGCGAGCGCCGTCTGGCCGTTGGCAGCGAGGGTCAGATCGGCCTGCAGGTCCGAGACCGGACCGCTGCCGGTGAGGGTGAGCGAGACGGCGGGGCGCCCCTCGATGTTGAGCAGGTTGGCGATGACGCCGTTCTCGGGCTCTTCCAGCACGAAGCCGAGGTCGAGGACGTTGGTTTCGGCCAGGTAGTCGAGGTCGAGGTCGAGCGTGCCGCCCGGGCCGTCGAGACGGACGATGTCGAGACTGGCGTCGAGATTGCCGCTTTCGAGCTGCAAGGCACCGGCGAGGGAAATCTCGGAGCCGAGGCCGAACACGTTCTCGCCGAAGGTGACCGTCGGCACGCTCAGCTCATTGAGGATGATGGCGACCGGGAATTCGGGGATCTGGAAACTGCCGGCTTCCGGCGCCGGAAGGTTCGGCTGGTCCGAGGGGACGGGGTTGCGGAAGTACTCGATCGAGTCCGCGGTGAGCGAGTTCACCTCGAGCCGGCCGAGGAAGAGCGCGGCCTGGTTCCAGTTGAGGCTGGCATTGTTGACGCGGAGCCAGACGCCATCGGCATCCGAGATGGTGATCTCGCGGACCGAGACGTTGGAGCCGAGGATGCCGTCGATGTTGGAGAGCCGGATCTGGCGCTCCGGGGTCGACAGGCGGTCCTGGACGAAGTTGGTCAGCCAGTCCTTCTGCTCCTCGTTGCTCATGGCGAGCACGTCCTGCTGCCCGACAGCGGGGGCGGCAAGAGCCAGCGTCGCCGCCGACAGCGTGGCGAGGGTCAGGGCGCGGAGAGGGGTGGTAAACCTGGGCATCAGAAGGCCTGCCCGATGCCGACATAGACGGCGTAGTCCGGATCGCCCGCCCGCTTGTTGAGCGGAATGGCGAGGTCGGCGCGCAGCGGGCCGAAGCCGGTCTCGTAGCGGACGCCGATGCCGGCGCCGAGGCGGAGGTCGGTGATGGCGGGAAAGACGTCGGCGGCGACATAGCCACCATCGACGAAGCCGACGACGCCGATGTCTTGGGTGACGCGGGCGCGGGCTTCCACCGAGCCTTCGAGCAGGTAGCGGCCACCGGTGATGTTGCCATTGCCGTCATCGACGCCGATGGAGCGGTAGCCGTAGCCGCGAACCGAGCCGCCGCCGCCGGCAAAGAACAGCTTGTCGGGCGGGATCTGGTCGAGCGACGGGCCGACCAGTGCGCCAGCCCGCAAGCGGCCGGCGAGCACGAACTGATCGTCGTCGCCGAAGCCGAAATAAGTGCGGCCCTCGACCACGAGGCGGGCCTGCGGGTTGCCGTAGACGAGTTCGTAATAGGGCTCGAGGGTGCCCTGCAGGTACCAGCCTTCGGTGGCGTTGGTGGGGTTGTCGCGGAAGTCGAGCGTGGCGCTGCCATAAAGGCCGAGCACGGCGAAGTCGCGGGTGCCGAAGACGTCGTCGAAGCGGTTGCGCTCGAACTGGGCACCGGCCTCGAAGGCGATGTGGTCGCTGAGAACGTGGTTCAGGCCGGCCCGGGCGCTCAGCGAGGTCTCGGTGTAAGTGGGGTAGATGCTGCGCTCGGCCGAGACGGCGGCGATGAAGTCGGTGTCGGGGGTGAACACGCCGGGCTTGGTGAAGGTGCCGCCGAAGAAGTAGTCGAACTGGGAGGTATCGACGGGATAGCCGATGCTGGCGACACGGGCGTCGAGCCGCAGCCGCTCGGCGCGGCCGAAGAGATTGCGCCAGAGGTGGAAGGCTTCGACGCCGAGGCCGTCGACGCTGGAATAGGTGGCGCCGACGCCGAAGCGGCGGCCGGGCAGTTCCTGCACGATGGCGGTGAAGGGCAGCAGGCCATCGGGTCCGACATTCTGCGCCGCTTCGAGGCGGGCGACCTGGAAGACTTCGAGGCGGTCGAGGCGCTTCTGGGCCTGCTCGATCTCGTCGGGATCGTATTCCTCGCCGACGGTGAGGCCAGTCATCCAGGCGACGAATTCGGGGTCCATGCGCTCGTGGCCGGTGACCGACACCGCGCCGAAGGCAGCGCGGGGGCCGGGATCGACCACGAGGGTGACGTCCACGGTGTTGGTGGCGTGGTCGGCAACGACGTCGCGGCTGGCCACGGCGGCCTTGGGATGGCCGAGCTGGCGCCAGGCCTCGAGCGCCAGGCTTTCGGCGCGCAGCACCAGGCCGGAGCGGGCGACTTCGCCGGCGGCAAAGCCAACCTCGAAGGGCGGGTCGACATAGTCGTCGGGGTCGGCCGTCGGTGGCGCCTGGTTGGCGATGGCGAGGCGGCTGAAGCGGAATTCGGGACCGGGATCGACGGTGATCACCACCGGCACGGGGTCGGGCAGGGAGACGTCGGGCGGCAGGGTGGAGGCTTCGCGGCCGCCAACGCTGATGCTGACGACCGGACCATAACGGCCCTCGCCGTACATGGCGGCGACGATGCGCTGGTAGTCGCCGCGGGCGGTGGCGAGCAGACCGGCGGCGCCGGAGGCAGGATCGGCGGAATCCTGGACCAGGGTGGAGGCCCGGCGGACAACCCCTTCGAGATCACCGTCGCCGGCAATCACCACCTCGATGGTGTAGGGCTGCGGATCGGCGATGACGGCGTCTTCCGTCTCGTCTTCGAAGAAACGGAAGCCGAAGATTTCGAACGCGGCGGCAGGGGCCGCCAGAGCAAGTCCGACGGCCAGGCACACAGCGCTGATACTCGTTACCTGCCTTGCGCTTCGCAGTTGACTCGGTCCCGCCCTTGATGCTCCGCCCGGAAGCAGAAGCCGCATTCCATCACGCGGGCGAGAAGATTTCGTTAAGCAGCTCGCCCAGCTCGCTCGTGCTGCCACAGAGGCGGCACGAGCGTGGTGAGTTTAGGGCGGGCTGGCGAACGATCATAGCCTTTGAGGCAAAATCATTCTGCTTCGGCCCGCTACCGATGCCTTGGGAACACACTCGGAGCGGCAGCGGACTAGTTGGCGCCGCCCACCTTTGCCGCCTTTTCCGCGTCCCACCACCAGATGGTGGGGAAGCCGTTGCTGAACTCCGGCAGCGGGTCGGGGCGGCCGAAGCGGTCCCAGCGGGCATAGCGGCTGTTCTGTGCCATGTAGGTGGGCACGACGTAGTGGTGGTGCAGCAGCACGCGATCGAGGGCGCTGGTGATGGCGAGTTGCGTCTCGCGATCATCCGGGGCGACCAGCAGCTCGATCAGGGCGTCGATGCCGGGATCGGCAATGCCGGCATGGTTGCGCGATCCCTGCTGGTTGGCCGTGGATGAGCCGAAGAAGAAGCGCTGCTCGTTGCCCGGTGAGAAGGATTGCGCCCAGCTCCCGTAGATCATGTCGAAATCGAAGGTGCGCAGGCGCTCGATATATTGCGCGCCGTCGACGATGCGGATGGTGGCGGCGACGCCGATCAAAGCGAGGTTGTCGACGAGGTTCTGCGCCACCGGCTCGATGGTCGGGCCGTTGAGCAGGATCTCGAAGGCGAGCTGGCGCCCGCTGGCGTCGACCAACTGGTTGCCATTGAGGGTGTAGCCGGCAGCGTTCAGCAGTTCGAGGGCGCGGCGGAGATTCTCGCGGAGCGCTGTGTCGTTTCCGGCGACGGGGTTGGTGTATTCCTCGGTGAAGACCGACTCCGGGACGAGCTCACGGACGCTTTCGAGGATCTCGAGTTCCTCACCCTGTGGCAGGCCATCAGAGGCAAAGGGCAGGCCAAAGAAGTAGCTGTCGACCCGGTAGTACTCGCCGTAGAACAGGGTGGCGTTGAGCTGCTCGAAGTCGAAGGCATAGTTCAGCGCCTCACGGACCCGCTCGTCCTGGAAGATCGGTCGGCGAAGGTTGGGCACGAAGCCGACCATGGCACCACGTCCGGCGAAATCCTGCGGGAAGCGTTCCATCACGATGCGGCCTTCGCGCACAGCCGGGAAGTCGAACTGCGTCGCCCAGCGACGCGCGGAGGCTTCGAACCACCAGTCGAACTGATCGGCCTTGAAGGCCTCGAACTGCACCGTCTCGTCGAGGAAGAACTCGATGCGGTACTCGTCGAAATTGTTGGTGCCGATGCGGGTTGGGTGATCGGCTCCCCAATAGTCCTCGACCCGCTCATAGACCATGGTGCGGCCAGGGTCGAACTCGGCAACGCGATAGGGGCCCGAACCCATGGGCGGCTCCAGCGTCGAGCGGGAGATGTCGCGCTGGTTGCCCTCTGCGTCGGTGCCTTCCCACCAGTGCTGCGGCAGCACCAGCACCTGGCCGAGGATGTGCGGCAGTTCGGCATTGTCGGTGGTGTTGAAGGTGAAGGTGACCTCACCGGGCGCGGTCACCGCGACGCTTTCTACGTCGGCATAGTAGCCGGCGTAGTCGGGGTCGAGTTCGATGGTCTTGTTGAAGGACCAGACCACGTCTTCGGCCGTGACGGGCTCGCCGTCATGCCAGCGGGCATCGGGGTTCATGCGGAAGGTGACGGAGCCATAGTCGTCGGCCACCATCATCGCCTCGGCCAGCAGGCCATAGTGGGTCGACGACTCGTCTAGCGAAGGCGTCATCAGCGTCTCGTACACCAGCCCGAGGCCCGAGGCCGGCTGGCCTTGTGGCAGGATCGGATTGAAGGTGTCGAAGCTGCCCTGATTGCCGATCCGGACCGTACCGCCTTTCGGCGCATCGGGATTGACGTAGTCGAAATGGGCGAAGCCCTCGGGATATTTCGGCGCCTCGACCAGGGAGTCGCCGTGCAGCCACACACCGGTCGGGCTCTGGCCGGCGGCCGGGAGGGCGAGTGCCACGGCAGCAAGGCCGGCAAGGAGGAAGGAGGCGAGCTTCATGATGGTCTCCGCAGGCTTTCGGGCAAGACTAGTCCGGTTCGGGGGCCGGTGACAGGGTTTCGATGGGCGCGAGGCCGAAGGCGGCTGTCATCAGTTCGCGGGTGTAGGGATCCCGCGGGTCGGAGAAGATGGCCTCGGTCGGCCCCTGTTCGACCACCATGCCGCTACGCATGACCAGCACGCGGTTCGCGAGGGCTCGCACCACGCGGAGGTCGTGCGAGATGAACACGTAGGAGAGGTTGCGGCGCTGCTGGATCTCGCGCAAGAGGTCGACGATCTGCGCCTGGATGGACACGTCGAGCGCCGAGGTCGGCTCGTCGAGCACCACCAGCCGCGGCTCCAGAACCAGAGCGCGCGCGATGGCGATGCGCTGGCGCTGGCCGCCGGAGAATTCGTGCGGGTAGCGATTGCCGGCAGCCGGATCGAGGCCCACCTCGGTGAGCGCCGCGGCGACGCGGCGGTCCCGTTCGGCCCTGGACAGTTCGCGGCGGTGAACGCCAAGGCCCTCGCCGACGATCTCGGCCACGGACATGCGCGGGCTGAGGGAGCCGTAAGGGTCCTGAAACACCACCTGCATTTGGCGGCGCAGGGGACGCAGGGCGCGGGCGGAGCGATCGTGGATGCGGTTGCCGAGGATGACGATGCTGCCGGTCGAGGGCAGCAGGCGGAGCAGGGCGTAGCCGAGCGAGGATTTGCCGGAGCCGCTTTCGCCGACGATGCCGACGGTCTCGCCCTCGCGGACGGTGAGGTCCACGCCGTCAACGGCGCGGATATGGCCCACGGTGCGCCGGAAGAGGCCACGCTTGATGGGATACCAGACCTTGAGGTCGCGGGTTTCGGCGACGACCGGTGCATCGGCGGCAGGGATCGCGGCAGTACCGCGCGGAGCAGCGGCGAGCAGATGCCGGGTATATTCGTGCTGCGGGCGGGAGAACACGTCGGCGACCGGCCCCGTCTCAACGATCCGGCCATCCGTCATCACCGCCACCCGGTCGGCGAGGCGGCGGACGATGCCAAGATCGTGGGTAATGAACAGCATGGCCATGTTGCGCCGCTGCTGCTCGGCCTTGAGCAGCGCCAGGATCTGGGCTTCGACGGTGACGTCGAGCGCCGTGGTGGGTTCGTCGGCAATCAGCAGTGCCGGGTCGTTGGCGAGCGCCATGGCGATCATCACGCGCTGGCGCTGGCCGCCGGAGAGCTGGTGCGGGTAGTCCTCGAGGCGCCGTTCGGGGTCGGGAATGCCGACGCTGCGGAGGAGTTCGACCACCCGGACGCGGGCGGCATTGGGCCGGAGCCCCTGATGCACCGCCAGCACCTCTCCGACCTGCCGGCCGACGGTGTGCACCGGATTGAGCGAACTCATCGGCTCCTGGAAGATCATGCCGACGCGGTTGCCGCGAATGCCCCGGAGGGACGGCTCGGTGGAGGCGGCGAGGTCGGTGCCTTCGAAGGAGATGAAGCCAGCCACATGCGCCTGCGGCGGCAGCAGGCGGAGGATGGAGGCGGCGGTGACGGACTTGCCGGAGCCGCTTTCGCCCACCAGCGCCAGCGCCTCCCCAGGCTTTATCTCGAAGCCGACGCCGTGCACCACTTCGGTTTGGCCGAAGCTTATGGTGAGGTCGCGGACGGTGAGCAGGGGGGCGGTCATGCGAAGGTCTTGCGCGGGTCGAAGGCGTCGCGCACCGCCTCGCCGATGAAGACCAGCAGCGTCATCATGGTGGCGATGGTGACGAAGCCGGTGATACCGAGCCACGGCGCCTGCAGGTTGTTCTTGCCCTGAGCCAGCAACTCTCCCAGCGACGGGGAGCCGGGCGGCAGGCCGAAGCCGAGCAGGTCGAGCGAGGTCAGAGTCACCACCGAACCGGACAGAATGAAGGGCATGAAAGTGAGCGTGGCCACCATGGCGTTGGGCAGGAGGTGTCGGGCCATGATGGCGAGGTTGGAGACGCCGAGCGCGCGTGCGGCGGCCACATACTCGAAGTTGCGGGCGCGCAGGAATTCGGCGCGTACGATTCCGACCAGCGATACCCAGGAGAACAGCAGCAGGATGCCGAGCAGCACCCAGAAGCTCGGGGTGATGACGCTCGAGATGATGAGGAGGAGATAGAGGGCGGGGATCGAGGTCCAGATTTCGATCAGGCGCTGGCCCAGCAGGTCGACCCAGCCGCCGAAATAGCCCTGCACCGCACCGACGAACACGCCGACGACGGAGGACAGGATGGTGAGGATGAAGCCGAAAAGGACGGAGATACGGAGGCCGTAGAGAAGCCGGGCCAGCACATCGCGGCCGCGATCGTCGGTGCCGAGCCAGTGGAAATTGCCCCAGTGGCAGTTCGGGTCGGCCGTGCCCTGACGATATTGGGCGCAGATCTGGTCACCGGAGAGCAGCCAACTCGGTGGCGTGGCGCCGGGACCCGGCTGGTAGCGGTCGATGGTGCCATAGCTGAAGCGCACGGGCGGCCAGATGGCCCAGCCATTGGTCTCGATCTCGTTGGCGATGTAGTCGCTGCGATAGTCCGGCGTGGCGAGGAAGCCGCCGAACTTGGCTTCCGGGTAGTTCACGAACACCGGGAACAGCAACTCGCCCTTGTAGGAGGCGACGATCGGCCGGTCGTTGGCGATGAAGTCGGACGCCATGGCAACGAGGAACAGCGCCAGGAACAGCCACAGCGACCACCAACCGCGGCGGTTGGCGCGGAAGTTCTGCCAGCGCCGGCGGTTGAGCGGAGAGAGGCGGCGGTTGCGGGGCGTTTCGAGGGCGGCGGCCTCGGCCATCATCTCGGTCATACGGCGCGGCTCTCGAAATCGAGGCGCGGGTCGATCCACATATAGGCGAGGTCCGACAAGAGGCTCAGCACCAGCCCGATCAGCGAGAAGATGTAGAGCGTCGCGAACACCACGGGGTAGTCGCGCTGTGCCACGGACTGGAAGCCGAGAAGGCCGAGCCCGTCGAGCGAGAAGATGGTTTCGATGAGGAGCGAGCCGCCGAAGAAGGCGCCGACAAAGGCGACGGGGAAGCTGGCGATTACCAGCATCATGGCGTTGCGGAACACGTGCCCGTAGAGCACCTGCCGCTCGGTCAGCCCCTTGGCACGGGCGGTGGTGACGTATTGCTTCCCGATCTCGTCGATGAAGCTGTTCTTGGTGAGGAGCGTGGTGGTGGCGAAGGCGCCCAGACCCATGGCGATGATCGGCAGGGTCAGGTGCCACAGGTAGTCGAGGATCTGCTGCCACCAGGGGAAGCTCTCCCAGCCGGGCGAGGTGAGGCCGCGCAATGGGAAGATCTGCAGGAAACTGCCGCCGGCGAAGAGCACCACCAGCAGGATGCCGATCAGGAAGCCGGGAATGGCGTAGCCGATGATGACGATGGTCGAGGACCACACATCGAAGCGCGAGCCGTCGCGCACCGCCTTGCGGATGCCGAGCGGGATGGAGACGCCATAGGCGATCAGCGTCATCCACAGCCCGAGCGAGATCGACACCGGCATCTTTTCGAGAATGAGGTCGATCACCGAGATGTCGCGGAAATAGCTGCGGCCGAAATCGAAGCGCAGGTAGTTGCCGATCATGGTGACGAAGCGCTCGAGCGGTGGCTTGTCGAAGCCGAACTGCTTTTCGATGCGCTCCACCAGTTCCGGGGGCAGGCCCTGGCTGCCACGGTAGCCACTGCCCTGACCACCCTGAGGGATGCCGGCCGCGTCGCCCTGGCCGCTGCCGGTGAAGCGGTCCATGAAGCTGGAGTTCTGGCCGGAGAGGTTGGCGAGCGCCTGTTCCACCGGCCCGCCGGGCGCGAACTGGGTGATCACGAAGGAGACGGCCATGATGCCGAACAGCGTCGGGATCATCAGCAACAGGCGGCGAAGGATATAGGCGCCCAATGACCTCTCCAGCCTGCAAATCAGCAGGTTAGCTCAAGAGGCAGTGCAACACTTCGATGACGGATTGGCAAGGGCGTGGGGCGGGGAATGGGTACGTATACGCGACCTTCGCCCCAACCGCAGTGTCATCCCCGCGAAAGCGGGGATCCATCTTGAGATCTCAGGATGGGCCCCGGCTCAAGGCCGGGGTGACATCGTGCTTGTGGACGGTTCCGGTGCCTGAACCGGCTCAGATATGGATCGCGCCGTCGCCCAGCATCAGCGCGGCTTCGCGGATGGCTTCCGACAGGGTCGGGTGGGCATGGGTGGTGCGGGCGAGGTCTTCGGAGGAGCCGGAGAATTCCATCAGGACGGTCAGCTCGTGGATCATCTCGCCGGCGTTCTTGCCGATGATGTGGGCGCCGAGGACGCGGTCGGTGTTGACGTCGGAGAGGATCTTCACGAAGCCCTGGGTCGCCAGCATGGCCTTGGCACGGCCGTTCGCGGTGAAGGGGAACTTGCCGACCTTGTAGTCGATGCCCTCGGCCTTGAGTTCGTCCTCGGTTTTGCCGACGGTGGCCACTTCCGGGTTGGTGTAGACCACCGCGGGGATGGCGCCGTAGTTCACGTGACCGGCCTGGCCGGCGAGGATTTCGGCAACCGCTATGCCTTCGTCCTCGGCCTTGTGGGCCAGCATCGGGCCGGCGATGACGTCGCCGATGGCATAAATGCCGTCCACCGAGCTCTTGTAGTGCGCGTCGACGCGGACGCGGCCGCGCTCGTCCAGGGCAACGCCGACGAGGTCGAGACCGAGGCCGTCGGTGTAGGGCTTGCGGCCGATGGCGACGAGCGCGACATCGGCGCCGAGTACCTCGGCGTCACCGCCCTTGGCTGGCTCGATGCGAACCTTGAGGGCGCCGTTCTCGTCGCGATCGATGCCGGCGACCTTGCTGGACAGGCGGAACTCCATGCCCTGCTTTTGCAGCATGCGCTGGAACTGGCGGGCGACTTCGCTGTCCATGCCGGGCAGGATACGGTCGAGATATTCGACCACCGTGACCTGCGCGCCGAGGCGCTGCCAGACCGAGCCAAGTTCGAGGCCGATGACGCCGGCGCCGATGACCAGGAGCTTGGACGGGACCTGTTCGAGGCTGAGCGCGCCGGTGGAAGTCACCACCTGCTTCTCGTCGATCTCGATGCCGGGCAGGGAGGCGGAGACGGAGCCCGTGGCGATGACGATGTTCTTGGAGCTGATCTCCTGCTGCGCGCCGGACTGGGGCGTCACCAGCACCTTGCCGGCTGCCGGGATAGAGCCGATGCCGCGGAAGACGGTGATCTTGTTCTTCTTGAACAGGTAGTCGACGCCGCCGACATTGGCCGCCACGGTGTCGGCCTTGTGGACCATCATCTGGCCGAGATTGAGCTGCGGGCGCGGCACGTCGATGCCGAGCTGCTGGAAGCCGTGGGTGGCCTCCTCGAGCAGTTCGGAGGCGTGCAGCAGGGCCTTGGAGGGGATGCAGCCGATGTTGAGGCAAGTGCCGCCGAGCGTGGGCCACTTTTCGACCACAGCCACCTTCATGCCGAGCTGCGCGGCGCGGATGGCGCATACATAGCCGCCGGGCCCCGAGCCGATGACGGTAAGGTCGAAACTGTCTGCCATGGTGAAGAGTCCCGGTGTGGTGCGAACGGTTTATGGGTGTGCGGCGACACTGGAGCGGGCGCCGGCGCGCCCGTCAACCGCATCGGTCACGAGTTACACCAGCCGGCCGCCCGGGGCAATGAATCCTCCGTCGGACCGCTGCGCTACTGCGCCGCGATCTGCTGGGCGCGGCGGAGGGTGTCGGGGAGTTGCTTGTCGATGTCGAGTTCGCCGGCGTCGACCCGCTCGCGGAAAGCGGTGCAGAACGAGGTCTTGTCGTCGGCCTGGTTGTAGGCGCTCATGATCTGGGTGCCGCCGTAAGTCTCTGCGGCAGCTATCTCTTTTTCACTGCCGCCGCCGAGTTGGCGGGCGACGCGGTCGGCCAGGTCGAGAAAGCCGATATTGCGCAGGTACCAGTTGTCGTAGGCGGTGCGGTAGGCGCCGTCGAGGCCAGTGGTCTCGTAGCAGTGGGTGGTCATCACGTCGACGATCGCCCGGGAACCGTGGAAAGCCATGAGTTCGCCGACGAAAGCGGCGTCGGCAGGGGCGGATTCCTGGGCGGTGGCGGGGGTGATTGCGGCGAGCAGCGCGGCGGCGAGGAGCAGGGGGCGCACGGGCGTCATTTCTCCTGTCGGAGGTTGGACACGACCCTCTGCATCTGCAGGGATTGCGTTAAGGGATTGTGAGCTTTCCGTTCACGCTGAGGAGAGCGCCGGCGGTGGTTCTGCTTGCAAAACGTTACCGCCGACGCCTCAGGTCGTGAAAATCAGAGGTCGAGGACCAGACGCTCGGGTGCTTCCAGCGATTCCTTGACGCGGACCAGGAAGGTCACCGCTTCCTTGCCGTCGACGATGCGGTGATCGTAGCTGAGGGCGAGGTACATCATCGGGCGGACGACCACCTGACCGCCGACCACCACCGGACGCTCCTGGATCTTGTGCATGCCCAGGATGCCCGACTGCGGCGCGTTGAGGATCGGGGTCGACATCAGCGAGCCGTAGACGCCACCGTTCGAGATGGTGAAGGTGCCGCCCTGCATGTCGGCCATGGAGAGGGCGCCGTCGCGGGCCTTCTTGCCGAGATTGCCGATTTCCTTCTCGATCTCGGCAATGGTCATCTGGTCGGCATTGCGGACGACCGGAACCACGAGGCCCTTGTCGGTGCCGACGGCGACGCCGATGTGGGCGTAGTTCTTGTAGATGATGTCGTCGCCATCGATCTCGGCGTTGACGGCCGGGATCTCCTTGAGGGCGTGGACCACGGCCTTGGTGAAGAAGCCCATGAAGCCGAGCTTGACGCCGTGCTTCTTCTCGAACAGCTCCTTGTAGGAATTGCGCAGGTCCATCACCGGCTTCATGTCCACCTCGTTGAAGGTGGTCAGCATGGCGGCGGTGTTCTGCGCGTCCTTGAGGCGGCGGGCGATGGTCTGGCGCAGGCGGGTCATCTTGACCCGCTCCTCGCGGCCGGCGTCATCGGCGGCGACCGGAGCACGCGGCGCCGGGGCGGGAGCCGACGGGGTCTTGACCTCGGGGGCCTTGGCAGCCGGGGCGGAGGCCGGAGCCGGCTGGTAGACCTTGGGAGCGGCATCCTGCGGTGCGGCGGCCGGCTGATTGGCCGGCGCGGCGGCGATGCCCTTGAGGGTTGCGAGCACGTCTTCCTTCAGCACCTGACCCTGCTTGCCGGAGCCGGGAATGCTCGCAGCGTCGAGACCCTTCTCGTTGATGAGCTTCTGGGCCGACGGGGCAGGGGCGCGATCGGTGGCGGTGACCGGCTGCGGCGCCGGGTTCTCCTGAACCGGCTCGGGACCGGCGGCATTGTTGGCCGGGGCCTGCGTCTTGGTCTCGCCCGCAGCAGCAGTAGTAGCAGCCCCGGCACCATCACCGCCGATGGCGCCCAGCAGGGCACCGACATCGACGGTGTCGCCGGCTTCTGCGGCGATCGCCTCCAGCACCCCGGCGGCCGGCGCGGGCACCTCGATGGTCACCTTGTCGGTTTCCAGTTCGACGATCGGCTCGTCGGCGGCAACGGTGTCGCCCACCTTCTTGAACCACTGGCCGATGGTGGCTTCGGTGACGCTTTCGCCCAGCGTCGGAACCCGGATTTCAGTCGACATTGGCTTGTCCCTTATTGTGCGAAGGCTTCGTCGAGGAAGGCCTGGAGTTCGGCCAGGTGCGTGCGCATCAGGCCAGTAGCGGTGGAGGCGGAGGCCTTGCGGCCGGCATAGCTGACGCGCTGGCCGCTGCGGCCCAACTGGTCCATCACCCATTCAACATAGGGCTGGATGAAGGTCCACGCACCCATGTTCTTGGGCTCTTCCTGGCACCAGACGATGTCCGCATTGGGGAAGCGGTTGAGTTCGTCCAGCAGCGCCTTGGCCGGGAACGGGTAGAGCTGCTCGATGCGGAGCAGGTACACGTCGTCGATGCCGCGCTTCTCGCGATCCTCGAGCAGGTCGTAGTAGACCTTGCCGGTGCAGAGCACGACGCGGCGGATCTTGTCGTCCGAGGTCAGCTTGATGGTCGTCTTCGGTGCGCCCGGAGCCTCGGCATCGTCCCACAGGAGACGGTGGAAGCTCGAGTCCTGACCCATTTCGAACAGGCCGGAGACCGCCCGCTTGTGGCGGAGCAGCGACTTCGGCGTCATCAGGATCAGCGGCTTGCGGAACTCGCGATGCACCTGCCGGCGCAGGATGTGGAAGTAGTTGGCCGGGGTGGTGCAGTTGGCGACCTGCATGTTGTCTTCGGCGCAAAGCTGCAGATAGCGCTCGAGGCGGGCGGAAGAGTGCTCCGGCCCCTGGCCCTCATAGCCATGCGGCAACAGCATCACGAGGCCCGACATGCGGAACCACTTGCGTTCACCCGAGGAGATGAACTGGTCGACCACCACCTGAGCGCCGTTGGCGAAGTCGCCGAACTGGGCTTCCCACAGGGTCAACGCATTCGGCTCGGCCAGCGAGTAGCCGTATTCGAAGCCGAGCACGGCTTCTTCGGAGAGCATCGAGTTGATGACCTCGTACCGGCTCTGGTCGGGCGACAGGTTGTTGAGCGGGGTGTAGGACTTGCCGTCCACCTGCTGGTCGTTCAGCACCGAGTGGCGCTGCGAGAAGGTGCCGCGTTCGACGTCCTGGCCGGAAAGGCGCACGGGGTGGCCCTCGGTCACCAGGGTGCCGAAGGCGAGCGCCTCGGCGGTGGCCCAGTCGATGCCCTCGCCGGACTGGATGGCGGCGAGGCGGTTGTCCATGAAGCGCTTCACCGTCCGGTGGATGTTGAAGCCTTCGGGTACGCGGGTGAGGGCGGTGCCGATCTCGGTCAGCTTGTCGATCTCGACACCGGTCTCGCCGCGGCGCGGACCTTCCTGCTCGGCCGGGCGCAAGCTCTTCCAGGCGCCATCGAGCCAGTCGGCCTTGTTCGGACGGTAGTTCTGGCCGGCCTCGAACTCGCCCTCGAGCTTGGCGCGCCAGTCGGCCTTGAGCCGGTCGACTTCCTCGGCGGTGACGAGGCCCTCCCCGATCAGCTTTTCGCTATAGAGCTCGAGCGTCGACTTGTGGCCGCGGATCCTGGAGTACATCAGCGGCTGGGTGAAGCTCGGCTCGTCGCCTTCGTTGTGACCGAAGCGGCGATAGCAGAACATGTCGATGACGACGGGCTTGCCGAAGCGCTGGCGGTATTCCACGGCCACCTTTGCGGCGAACACCACCGCTTCCGGATCGTCGCCGTTGACGTGGAAGACGGGCGCCTCGATCATCTTGGCCACGTCGGTCGGGTAGGGCGACGAGCGCGAATACATCGGCGCCGTGGTGAAGCCGATCTGGTTGTTGATCACGAAGTGGATCGACCCACCGGTGCGGTGACCCTTGAGGCCGGACAGGCCGAGACATTCCGCCACCACGCCCTGGCCGGCGAAGGCGGCGTCGCCGTGGATCAGCAGCGGCAGGACCATGGAGCGGTCCGGCTTGCCCTCGACCGCCATGTTCACCAGCTTGCCGCTCGGGGCTATGTGCTGATCCTGCTTGGCGCGAGCCTTGCCCAGCACCACCGGATCGACGATCTCGAGGTGCGAGGGGTTGGCGGTGAGCGACAGGTGCACCTTGTTGCCGTCGAACTCGCGGTCCGACGAGGCACCGAGGTGGTACTTCACGTCGCCCGAACCCTCGACGTCCTCGGGGTAGAAGGCGCCACCCTTGAACTCGTGGAACAGGGCGCGGTGGGGCTTGTTCAGCACCTGGGTCAAAACGTTCAGGCGGCCGCGGTGGGCCATGCCGAGAACGATGTCCTTGATGCCGAGGGCACCGCCGCGCTTGATGATCTGCTCGAGCGCCGGAATGGTGGATTCGCCGCCATCAAGGCCGAAGCGCTTGGTGCCGGTATACTTGACGTCGATGAACTTCTCGAAGCCTTCGGCCTCGATCAGCTTGTTGAGGATCGCCTTCTTGCCCTCGGGGGTGAAGGTTATTTCCTTGTCGGGCCCCTCGACGCGTTCCTGGATCCACTGCTTGGCTTCGGGATCGGAGATGTGCATGAACTCGATGCCGAGCGTACCGCAATAGGTGCGCTTGAGGATCGCCAGCATCTCGGGGATGGTGGCGTATTCGAGCCCCAGATAGTTGTCGATGAAGATCTTGCGGCTGTAGTCGGCTTCGGTGAAGCCGTAGCTGCGGGGATCGAGTTCCGGCGCCGGCTCGTCGGCCTTGAGCTTGAGCGGGTCGAGATCGGCATGCAGGTGTCCGCGCATGCGGTAGGCGCGGATCATCATGATGGCGCGGATGGAATCGCGGGTCGCCTGCAGCACATCGGCGACGCTGGCCTTGGCCACGCCCATCGCCTCTGCCTTCTTGGCGATGGCCTTCTCGGTCTTGACGGCGATCTCGCCCCAATTGCCATCAAGGGCGCTGATCAGGTCGCCGCCGGCGGCCTGCGGCCAATCCCGCCGCGCCCAGCTCGGGCCTTCGGCGTTGTGGTTCGCGGTGTCCTGAGGGTCATCCAGACGGGAGAAGAAGCTCTTCCAGGTCTCGTCGACGCTGTTCGGGTCGGTCTTGAAGCGGGAGTAGAGCTGCTCGATGTAGTCGGCGTTACCTCCATAGAGGAAGGAGGTCAGCAAGAACTGGTCGTTCTTTTCCTGTCGTGTCATCGCTCGTGTCGCGAGGCCCACGCCTCGCCATCCTTGTCATCGGCGCCGGCTTTGGACCGGGCCTTGTGGTGCAGTCAGTCAAACTTGCCGGATACTGACTGCTTTTCCTTTAGGTCCTGTTAAGACTTGCGGCGCCCGCAAAGGCGCCGCGGATTCATCGTGCTCGCTGCCCCGGGTCTAGCATCGATCTAGGGTGGGAACGCACCCGACTTTGGATGGATGCGCTGCTCACCTCACAACCCGCCGACCGCGTCAGCCCTTCAGCACCTCGGCCAGGGTCCGGCCGATGCGGGCCGGGGAGTCCGAGACCTTGATGCCAGCCGCTTCCATGGCCGCAATCTTCTCCTCGGCGCCGCCCTTACCACCCGAAATTACGGCGCCAGCATGGCCCATGGTGCGGCCCTTGGGCGCGGTGCGGCCGGCGATGAAGCCAGCCATCGGCTTCTTGCGGCCGCGCTTGGCCTCGTCGATCAGGAACTGGGCCGCTTCTTCCTCGGCCGAGCCGCCGATCTCGCCGATCATGATGATCGACTTGGTGGCTTCGTCGGCAAGGAACATCTCGAGCACGTCGATGAACTCGGTGCCCTTGACCGGATCGCCGCCGATGCCGACGGCAGTGGTCTGGCCAAGGCCTTCATTGGTGGTCTGGAACACTGCCTCATAGGTAAGCGTGCCGGAGCGGGAAACAATGCCCACCGAGCCCTTGGAGAAGATGGAGCCCGGCATGATGCCGATCTTGCACTCTTCCGGGGTAAGCACGCCCGGGCAGTTGGGGCCGATCAGGCGCGACTTCGACTTCTCGAGCTTGGCCTTGACCCGCACCATGTCGAGCACCGGCACACCCTCGGTGATGCAGACGATCAGCGGGATCTCGGCGTCGATGGCTTCCTCGATGGCAGCAGCGGCACCCGGAGGCGGCACATAGATGACCGAGGCGTTGGCACCGGTCTTTTCCTTGCCTTCTGCAACCGAGGCAAAGATCGGCAATTCGGTCCCGTCGACACCGGAAGACCAGGTTTCACCACCCTTCTTGGGATGCGTCCCCCCGACCATCTTAGTGCCGTAATAGGCCAGCGCCTGTTCGGTGTGGAACGTACCGGTCTTGCCGGTCAGGCCCTGAACGAGAACCTTGGTGTCTTTGTTGACGAGGATCGACATGGCGCTTCCTAGAAATGAAGTCGATTGAGTTTGGTGACGGTCTTGTTGGTGACCGCGTTGCCGGTGTTGAGCGTGGTGGCGGGTTCCACCATCATCACGATGGGTTCGTGGGTGAGCGAGCGCGGGCGATGTTCGGTGCCGCGGGGCACGACCAGGAAATCGCCCTCGTCGAGCTCGACGGTGCCGTCGCGGAAGTCGATGGCGATGCGGCCCTTGAGCACGAGAAAGGCTTCGTCCTCGGCGTCATGGGCGTGCCAGTCGAAGACGTCGCCGAACCTGGCGATCTTGACCTGAGCGTCGTTCACATCGCCGGCGATATGGGGCTGCCAGACGCCCTTGATCTGATGGGCAGCGGCGCTGACGAGGTTGAGTTTTTGCGGTGCCATCACTCGGTCTCCGCCGTTGCGGTGGGCGTGATGACGGTCAACTGGATGACGAAACTGGTCTCGGTCCAGTGCGCCAGCAGCAGCGATTGCGCGGTTTCGCTGGTGCCCTTGAGGCTGGCGAAGGTGCCATCGGACACCGTTTCTCCGGTGCCCTCGTAGCGGTCGAGCCCCTGAATGGCCTCGATCTGTTGCGCGCCGTTCCTGCCGGTGGGCTCCATCACGTCGAGGCGGCAGTAGCCGAAGGTGGTCTCCGGATAGTCCTCGACCAGCGCGAACAGGTTGGCGAGACCGATGCCCGGCAGGTCGCGGCTGGCGGAGTAGGAGCGGACATAAGGGCTTTCGGTGTCGGTCGCGTAGGCGTCCCAGCCCTTGGCATTGGCATTGTCGACGGCCAGCACGTCGCCCCTGGCGAACTGCTCGCAGACCTCGAGGGCCGCAACGCTTTGCGGCGCAGCCGGGCTCTTGGTCTTCTGTGCCAGCGCGGGGCTGGCACAGAGTGCGAGGGCAGCAGCGGTGGCGGCGAGCCAGGCGCGCATGGCGCTCAGCCCTTGATCGCCTTGACGATCTTCTGGGCGGCGTCGTCGAGATCGTCCGCGGAGATGACGTTTAGGCCGCTTGAATCGAGGATGGCCTTGCCCTCCTTGACGTTGGTGCCTTCGAGGCGAACCACCAGCGGCACTTCGAGGCCGACTTCCTTGACCGCGGCGATCACGCCCTCGGCGATGACGTCGCAGCGCATGATGCCGCCGAAGATGTTGACCAGGATGCCTTCCACGTTGGGGTCGGCGGTGATGATCTTGAAGGCCGCGGTGACCTTCTCTTTCGACGCGCCGCCGCCGACATCGAGGAAGTTCGCCGGCTCGGCGCCGTAGAGCTTGATGATGTCCATGGTGGCCATGGCGAGACCGGCGCCGTTGACCATGCAGCCGATATTGCCGTCGAGGGCGACATAGGCGAGGTCGTATTTGGAGGCCTCGATCTCCTTGGCGTCTTCCTCGGAAAGGTCGCGCAGGTCCTTGAGCTCGTCGTGGCGGAAGGCGGCGTTGTTGTCGAACGAGACCTTGGCATCGAGCACGCGGAGGCGCCCGTTCTCCATCACGATCAGCGGGTTGACCTCGAGCAGGCTCATGTCGGTCTCGACGAAGGCCTTGTAGAGGATCGGGAACAGCTTGGCGGCGTCCTCGCGGGCGGCGCCATCGAGCTTGAGCGCATCGGCGATGCTGGCGACGTCGGCGTCGGTGACGCCGGCGGTCGGGTCGATGGCGACGGTGATGATCTTGTCTGGGGTGGCTTCGGCCACCGCCTCGATGTCCATGCCGCCTTCGGTGGAGACCACGAAGGAGACGCGGCCGGTGGCGCGGTCAACCAGCAGCGAGCAGTAGAGTTCGCGGGCGATGTCGGCGCCGTCCTCGATATAGAGGCGGTTCACCTGCTTGCCGGCGTCACCGGTCTGCTTGGTGACGAGGGTGTTGCCCAGCATCTCGCGGGCATTGCTGACGACCTCTTCCACCGACTTGGCGAGTCGGACGCCGCCCTTGGCGTCGGGGCCGAGTTCCTTGAACTTGCCCTTGCCGCGGCCGCCGGCGTGGATCTGCGACTTGACCACATAGAGCGGGCCGGGGAGCTGGCGGGCGGCGGCTTCGGCTTCGTCGGCCGAGAAGATGGCGACGCCTTCGGCCACCGGGGCGCCGTACTTCTTGAGCAGGGCCTTGGCCTGGTGTTCGTGGATGTTCATGTCAGTCCCCTTGGGGTGGGAAATCCATCGCGGTCACGGGGCCTCGACCCCCACCGCGTCATTCCCGCGAAGGCGGGAATCCATTCTTCATGTTCTGGCGCCGCTCCGAAGAGTGGATCCCCGCCTGCGCGGGGATGACGCCGTGAGGGAGCCGGGGAGTACCGGCTCCGCTCGGTGCCTATGCCAGCTTCGGCGCGATCTTCTTGCAGGCCTCGATCAGCCCCTCGACGGCGCCGACGGACTTGTCGAAGGCCTTCTGCTCGGCCGAGTTCAGCGAGATCTCGACGACCTTCTCGGCACCGCCGGCGCCGATCACGACGGGGACGCCGACATAGGTGCCGGTGACGCCGTATTCGCCGTTGAGATAGGCGGCGGCGGGCAGGACGCGCTTCTTGTCCTTGAGGTAGCTCTCTGCCATGGCGATGGCGGAGGCGGCCGGGGCGTAGAAGGCAGAGCCGGTCTTGAGCAGGCCGACGATCTCGGCGCCGCCGTCACGGGTGCGCTGGATGATCTCTTCGAGGCGCTCCTTGCTCATCCAGCCCATCTTGACGATGTCGGTGAGCGGAATGCCGGCAACGGTGGAGTAGCGGGCGAGCGGCACCATGGTGTCGCCATGGCCGCCGAGCACGAAGGCGGAGACGTCTTCGGTCGACACACCGAGCTCTTTGGCGATGAAGTGTACGAAGCGCGAGCTATCGAGCACGCCCGCCATGCCGATCACCTTGTTGGTGGGCAGGCCGGAGAACTTCTGCAGGGCCCAGACCATCGCATCGAGCGGGTTGGTGATGCAGATGACGAAGGCGTCCTTGGCGTACTTGGCGATGCCCGCGCCCACCTGCTCCATCACCTTGAGGTTGATCTCGAGCAGGTCGTCGCGGCTCATGCCGGGCTTGCGCGGCACGCCGGCGGTGACGATGACCACGTCGGCGCCCTTGATGTCCTCATAGGCCGAGGTGCCCTTGAGCGCGACGTCGAAGCCCTGGGTCGGGGCGGACTGGGCGATATCGAGGGCCTTGCCGGCGCCGACCCCATCCACCACGTCGAACAGGACTATGTCGCCCAGCTCTTTCTGTGCCGAGAGCAGCGCCAGCGTGCCCCCGATCTGACCCGCACCGATGAGAGCGATCTTCTTGCGCGCCATAGTCCATCCCCGCTGCGTTGAATTGGCGCACGTCTTAACCTTGTCGGGAAGCACGGGCAAGTGAACCGTTGGTCTAAGCGGTCCGATTGCCCTTGCCGATGGGCGATGGGGTGGTGCCGGATGGGCAAAGTGGGGTTGCCGGACCCCCACCCAACCTCCCCCTGAAGGGGGAGGGGCGGATCGTGGTTGGGGCACGATCTCGCCCCACGCGCAGATCGGTCCCTCCCCCGCGTGCGGGGGAGGTTAGGTGGGGGTGTCGGCGGGAGAGTCGCGGAGCGCTTTTTCGAGGTACTCCTCGGACTGCATCTCGGTCAGGCGCGAGACGGTGCGCTGGAACTCGAAAGCGGTCCTGTCGTCCTTGCCGAGCTGGTCGAGGGGGACGGCGAAGCTGGCGCCGAGCTTGACGCCGCGATCGTAGAGGGAATCGATCAAGAGGATAAAGCGCTTGGCCGCATCGGACCGGGTGTGATCCATCTGCGGGACGTCGTCGATGATGACGGAGTCGAACTGGTGGGCGATGCGGACGAAGTCGCGGGTGCCGAGCGGCTTGTCGCAGACGTCGGCGAAGCCGAAGCGGGCGGCGCCCATGGCGGTGAGGGGGACGTGGATGTGGCGGCCGATGCTTTCCACGGTGCCGGGCTCGCCCGGTTCGCCACCGGTGATCCTCAGCCACAGCCGGTCCATGGCAGCGCGCACGTCCGGGCCGGTGCCGAAGGCATAGACGTGCTGGCCGGCGAATTTCAGGCGCCGGTAGTCCTGCGCGGCGGGGAGGGCGGCGACCACGGTGCGCTGCTTGAGGAGCTCGATGAAGGGCAGGAAGAGCTGGCGGTTCAGCCCGTCCTTGTAGAGTTCGTCGGGGACCACGTTCGAAGTCGCGACCAGGGTGACGCCGCCGGCGAACAGCTTGTAGAACAGCCGGTAGAGCAGCATGGCGTTGGTGATGTCGTGGACGTGGAATTCGTCAAGACAGAGCAGGCGCAGACCGCGCTTGAGCATGGGACGGACGACCGCCTCGACCGGGTCGGCATCATGGTCACGGCCCTTGGCGGATTTGCGGAAAGCCGCGATCCCGGCGTGCACCTCGTCCATGAATTCGTGGAAGTGCACGCGCCGCTTTTCCGCCAGCGGCACGGCGGCGAAGAACAGGTCCATCAGCATGGTCTTGCCGCGCCCGACCTCGCCATGGAGGTAGAGGCCGCGCACCGGCTCGGGCTTGTCGAAGAGACGCGCGAAGAAGCCGGAGGGCCTGCTGGCGGTGAGGTCGGCGAGGACGCGGTCGAGTTCGGCAACGGCGTCGCGCTGCGCCGCATCAGGCGTTATGGCGCCGCGGCTCACCAGGGCGTCGTAAGCGGAGCGGACGGGGGTGTTCGTCGCCTGAGGCATCTGAGTAGACCTCATCCTGAGCCTGTCGAAGGACGAGGTCGTGCGCGCCGAAGCCTCGGGGTCACCGACCTCGTGGTTGAACAAGCGCACCATGAGGTCTGTGGGGCCGCCGTTTGGCGGATAGCGGCCCTCGGGTCAAGCCCGAGGGCGGAGCGGTGGATGATGGGGAACAACGAAAGAGCCGGTCTTGCGACCGGCTCGAAAACTCTCAGCGCTGCATGGAGACGGGCTGGCCGCCGCCCATGGTGCCGATATAGCGGCCGCCGGAGGGGGCGAGGAAAGCGGCGATGTTGCCGTTTTCATCATAGAGCTGCAGCTGCGAGCCGACCTGCTGCCAGCCGGTGACCGACGCCAGTTGCGGCACGGTGCAGCCCGGCGCCGAAGCGCGGTAGTAGCTGGTGCCGGTCTTGGAGGTCAGCGGCAGGTTGAGCCGGCAGGTGGCGCCGGCGGCGGTGACGTTCCACACGCCCTCGGGGCCGGTCGGCACGCCCGCGGCGGTGTTGACCGAGATCGAGCTCGGCTGACCGGTAGCGCCGACAGTGGCAAAGGAGCCGTTACTGGTCATCTGGGTGGTGGTACCACCTGGGCCCGGCAGCGACGCGACCTGCTGGCCGGCGGGAGTGGGCGGCACGCCGCCGAGCACGGGCTGGCCCGACAGGCCCGGGGCAGGGGTGCCGGTGGCGCCGATGGCCGGAAGCTGGCTCTGGGAGACGGTGGAGTTCGGCACCGGCTGCACCTGCTGCGGCGCGCCGATGGTGTTGAGATTAGCCGTGCTGGTGCCGGTCGACTGGCACGCCGCCAGCACTACCGCCAGCCCTGCAATTCCTGCTGCGGATATCGATCCTCGCCACCAAGCCGTCATCCGTCTGAGCTCCTGCCTCTTCGAAGGTCTTAAAAAGGGTTAACCTTTGGGCGGGCTTATAGCCAGCCTCCCCTTCGGGTTCAACCGCCGCTCCCCGCCAATCACTACGCTGCGGGCAGCAATGTGGCCGATTTAGGGGGAGTCCCGCATCTCTTGCAACAGCGCTTGCGCCAATGCGGTTGCATCCTCGGCTTCGGTTTCCGGAACTTGGATCGGCGTGCCGCCGGCACCGAACAGCCGCGGTACTCCGGGTAGGCCTCCCTCGCCCGGCTCGAGAGGGTGGAAGCCGTGCGCCCTGAGGGCGGCGATGAGCACCCGTGCCTGTGCCATGTCTTCGACGTCGGCGATGATCCGGTACATCCGCTGCCCTTCTGTTCGGTTCATTGTGGCTGGTCGACTGATCCGTCGCAAGTCGATGCAGTCATCATACAAATACAGCCATATTGTATGTTGACTACAACTGAGCCCTTCCATACCAGTTTACAGATCAGGGGCAGGACTGCCGTCCTCCCTTGTGGCGCCGGTAGCCGGCGTGAAGCACAGCGGGAACAAGCCCCCGCATGGGGCCGCCCGCGGCCTTTGGGAGGACAAACATGTATCATCTGCCACGCCTGGCAGCGACTGCACTCGTCGCTGCCTCCCTTATGACCGTCGGGGTCAGTGCCCAGACCGTGTTGCGCTCGTCGGATACGCACCCGGACGGTTATCCGACCGTCGAAGCGGTGAAGCATTTCGGCGAGCTCGTTAAGGAACGCACCGACGGGCGTTACGAAGTGGAAGTGTTCCACTCGGCCCAGCTCGGCCAGGAAGCCGACACCATCGAGCAGACCCAGTTCGGCGTGATCGACCTCAACCGTATCTCGATCGGCGCCTTCGGCACCCAGGTTCCGGAAGCCACCGTCACCCAGCTTCCCTACATTTTCCGTTCGGCCGATCACTTCCACAACGTGCTCGACGGCCCGATCGGTGAAGAGATTCTCGCCGCCTTCGACGCCGTGGATGTCGTGGCCCTCGCTTTCTACGACGGTGGCGCGCGCTCGTTCTACAACAGCCAGAAGCCGATCACTTCGCCCGAAGACATGGCGGGCCTCAAGTTCCGCGTCATGCAGTCGGACATCTTCGTCGACATGGTGGGCGCCCTCGGCGCCAACGCCACGCCGATGCCCTATGGTGAAGTCTATTCCGGCATCCAGACCGGCGTCATCGACGGGGCCGAGAACAACTACCCGAGCTATGACACCGCCGGTCACGCCGAAGTCGCCAAGTACTACTCGCTCGACGAGCACCTGATGGTGCCCGAAGTGCTGGTGATGTCCAAGATCGTGTGGGACGGGCTCACCCCCGAAGACCAGGAGATCTTCCGCCAGGCTGCCAAGGATTCGGTCGCTCACCAGCGCGAGCTCTGGGCTGCCCAGGAAGAAGAGTCCAGGGCTGCGGTGGAAGCGCTCGGCGCCACCATCAACGAAGTGGACAAGCAGCCCTTCATCGACGCGATGAAGCCGGTCTACGACAAGTACGTCACCGATCCGAAGCTGCAGGATCTCGTGGCCCGCATCCAGGCCACCGAAGGCTGATCCGATCGCCGGGCCGGCCTAGAGCCGGCCCGGATTTGTTTCTTCAGGAGCGAGACGTCCATGCGAAGCGGACTGCTGGCGGTGAGCCGCGTTCTGCGCGCGGTGTCCACCACGGCCTTGTGGCTGTCTGGAGCGGGGTTGGTCGCCATGACGGCGATCGTCGCCTACCAGGTGTATATGCGCTACGTCGTGAACGCCTCTCCCCCGTGGACCGAGGCCGGATCCATCCAGATCATGAGCTGGTTCATCTTTCTCGGCGCAGCGGTGGGCGTGCGCGAGCGCTTCCACATGGGCTTCGACGTGCTGCTCTATGCCCTGCCTCCGGCCGCCAAGCCCTGGCTGCGCAGCATCAGCGACGTCGCCATCTTCGGCTTCGGCTTCGGCATGCTTTGGTACGGCGGGGAACTCGCCATTCGCGGCGCGAGCGTCCGCATCCCGGTGCTCGGGCTGCCGCAGACCGTCACCTATCTGCCGATCGTGGTGTCGGGCTTCCTGATCTGTCTGTTCGTGCTCGAGCGGATGGCGCTCAGGCTCGCCGGCGAACCTGTTGATGCCGATGCCGTCGAACCCACGCTGAACGAGGCCTCATAGAATGGAATACTGGATCCTCTTCGGCGTCTTCGGCGTGCTGATGGTGGTGGGAACGCCCATCGCCTTCTCGCTCGGTATCGCCAGCTTCGCGACCATCGTCTATCTGGGACGCCCGCCGGTGGTGGTGTTCCAGCAGCTCAATTCGGGCGTGTCGGCCTTCACGCTGATGGCCATTCCCTTCTTCATCTTCGCCGGCGACCTGATGATGCGCGGGGGCATCGCGGCGCGGATCATCGCCTTTGCCGGATCCGTGGTCGGTCATATCCGCGGCGGGTTGGGTCAGGTGAACGTCGTCGCCTCGACCCTCTTCGGCGGCATCTCCGGTTCTGCGGTGGCGGAAGCGGCGGCTGTCGGCGGCATCATGATCCCGCAGATGAAGGCGCGCGGCTATGGCGCCGACTATGCGGTGAACGTGACCTCGATGGCGGCGCTGATCGCGCTCTTGCTGCCGCCCAGCCACAACATGATCATCTATTCGCTGTCCGGTGGCGGCCGGATTTCCATTGCCGACCTGTTCACGGCCGGCATCATTCCCGGGCTGCTGCTGGCGCTGGCGCTGATGATCACCGCCTATATCGTGGCGCGCAAGCGCGGCTATCCGACGGAGCCGTTCCCCGGCTTCGCCAAGGCGTTTCAGTACTTCCTGATCTCCATCCCCGGCCTGCTGCTGATCGCGATCATCTTCGGTGGCGTTCGCTCCGGCATCTTCACCGCCACCGAGAGTTCGTGCATCGCGGTCATCTACGCGCTGCTCGTCACGCTGCTGGTCTATCGCACCATGACCTGGAGCGCCTTCGTCCACTGCGTCATCGGTGCCGTGCGCACCACCGCGATGGTGTTGTTCATCATCGGTGCGGCCGCCTCGTTCGGCTGGCTGATGGCCTATCTGCGGGTGGCGCCGATCCTGACCGAAGCGGTGGGACAGCTGACCAGCGACCCGCTGATGGTGCTGCTGCTGATCAACGTGCTGCTGCTGCTGCTCGGCACCTTCATGGACATGGGCCCGCTGATCATCATCACCACGCCGATCTTCCTGCCGATGGTGTCGAGCTTCGGTGTCGACCCGGTGCATTTCGGGGTGATCATGATCCTCAACCTCGGCATCGGGCTCAATACGCCGCCCCTTGGGCCGGTGCAATTCGTCGCTGCCGCGGTGGGCAAGATCTCGATCTGGGCGGCGATGCGCTCGGTGTGGCCGTTCTACCTTGCCGGCATCATCGTGCTCGGGCTCGTCACTTATATTCCGGCGCTGTCCTTGTGGCTGCCGGCGCTGTTTCGGGGCTGAGCCATGAGCCTCAGCGACATGGGCCTGACCGTTTCGCGCAAGCCCAAGCTTGCCGACCTGGTGATCGGAACGCTGCGCCAGCGCATCCAGGCCGGTGAATACGGCGCCAGCGGCAAGCTGCCGACCGAAGCGCAACTGACCACCATATTCGGGGTCAGCCGCACGGTGGTGCGCGAAGCCATCGCGGCGCTGGCCGCCGACGGGTTGGTGCAGTCGCGCCAGGGCGCCGGCGTGTTCGTGATGTCGCAGGCAACGAGCGCCTTCAGCAGCATCGGCAGCGAGACGTCGAACAAGATTTCTGTCGCCATCAACGTGCTGGAAGTGCGCATGGGCATCGAGATCGAGTCGGCGGGGCTGGCGGCGGTGCGGCGCAGTGCTAGCCAGGAGGCGGCTATCCACGAGGCGTGGAACGAGTTCGGCCGCTTGCTGAAGCTCGGCAACCCGACCGGCAAGACCGATTTCGCCTTTCATCGCGCCATCGCGGCGGCGACCAACAACCCGTTCTATATCGAAGTGCTGGATGCGTTGGGCAGCCGCACTATCCCTTGCGACGTGGCGTCGCCCTGGGGCACCGAAAGCGTGCTGACCTATGATTACCAGGCCGGGCTGCACGAAGAGCATGGCCGCATCCTCGATGCGATCTCGCGCCAGGATGCGACCGCAGCCCGCGAAGCCATGCGCGATCATCTCTCCCGCAGCCAGGACCGCTACCGGCAACGGCTGCGCGAACAGGGCAGCGGCAACTAGGAAGGACAAGCCATGAGCACCGATTACGAGATCCGCTTCGCCATCGATCCGGCGGCGGCGGCGATGATGGACACGTCCGAGCTCCGGGCCAATTTCCTGATCGACGACCTGTTCGCCGGTGGCGAGGTGCGCTGGTGCTATTCGCACTATGATCGCATGGCCGTGGGCGGTGCGGTGCCGGAAGGTGGCGAACTGGCGCTCGAGGCGATCAAGCCGACCGGCACCGGGTTCTTCCTCGAGCGGCGCGAGCTGATCGCGGTCAATATCGGGGACGCCGGCACGATCAGCGTCGACGGGGCCGAGCATGCGGTGGGGCCGCGCGACATGCTTTATGTCGGCATGGGCGCCAGGGATGTGCGGTTCGGTGGGGCGGGGGCGAAGTTCTACCTCGTCAGCGCGCCGGCGCATGCCAGTTATCCGACCAAGCTCCTGCAGCAGTCTGGAGCCAAGCGGCTCGACCTCGGCGCGCGGGAGACGGCGAACGAACGCTCGATCTTCCAGTATGTGAACGCCGACAGCGTGAAGACCTGCCAGTTGGTGGTGGGGCTGACGCAGTTTGCGCCGGGCTCGCTGTGGAACACCATGCCGGCGCATGTGCATGACCGCCGGATGGAGGCCTATCTCTATTTCGACCTCCAGCCGGATGCTTTCGTCGTGCACCTGATGGGCGAGCCGGACGAGACGCGGCACCTGATCGTGCGCAACGAGCAGGCGGTGCTGTCGCCGCCCTGGTCTATCCATGCCGGGGCGGGCACCGGCTCCTACACCTTCATCTGGGCCATGGCCGGGGACAATGTCGACTATACCGACGTCGAGAAGGTGGCGATGGAGGAGTTGCGGTGACCGACCTCTCCGCCTTCAGCCTTGCCGGCCGCACGGTGATGGTCACCGGGGCCAATACCGGCATCGGGCAGGGCATTGCGCTCTCCATCGGCCGGGCCGGTGGGCGGGTGATCGGCGTCGGACGGTCGAGCATGGCCGAGACGGCGCAGATGCTGGGCGACATGGGGGCGGAGTTCGCCGAGCTGCGCGCCGATCTCGGCTCCACCCAGGCGGCGCAGGCGATGTTCGATCAGGCCTGGGCCGAGCATGGGCCCATCGACGGGCTGGTCAACAATGCCGGCATCATCCGCCGGGTCGACGCGGTGGATTTCACCGAGGACGACTGGGACACGGTGATGGACGTCAACCTCAAGACCGGGTTCTTCCTGTGCCAGGCGCTGGCACGGCAGGCGCTGGCGGCAGGCCGCGGGGCGCGGATCGTCAACATCGCCTCGATGCTGAGCTTTCAGGGCGGCATCCGCGTCGCGAGCTACACGGCATCCAAGAGCGGCGTGCTCGGGATCACCCGGCTCTTGGCGAATGAGTGGGCGGGCAAGGGCATCAACGTCAACGCCATTGCCCCCGGCTATATCGAGACCAACAACACCGAGGCGCTCAGGGCCGATCCGGAGCGGAGCGCCGCCATTCTCGGACGCATTCCGGCGGGCCGCTGGGGCGTGCCGTCCGATATCGGCGATGCCGCCGTGTTTCTTTTGTCCAATGCCGCCAACTACATGCACGGGGCGGTGATCCCCGTGGACGGCGGCTGGCTTGCGAGGTGATCGAGATGAGCGACCAGAAGTTCTTCGCCCAGCCCAACGAAACCGAGTGGACCGAGTTGCAGCCCGGCAACACTAGGCGGGTGCTGATCCATACCCCCGAACTGATGCAGGTGGAGTTCGGTTTCGAGTCCGGCGCCGTCGGCGCGCCGCACAGCCATCCGCATGTGCAGGTGAGCTATGTCGCCGAGGGCCGCTTCGAGGTCACCATCGACGGCAACACCGAAGTGGTCGAACAGGGTGGCAGCTTCATCGTGCCATCCGGGCTGGTGCATGGCGTGGTGGCGCTCACCCGCGGCCGGCTGATCGACGTGTTCACCCCGATGCGGCAGGATTTCTTCTAGAACCCCTCACCCGTCTCGGCTTGCGGCCGATCCACCCTCTCCCGCAAGGGGAGAGGGGGCTCCGCGCTTGCCACACACTCCGTGCCCCCTTCTCCCCTTGCGGGAGAAGGTACCCGAAGGGCGGATGAGGGGTTCCTTACCCGAACTCCCCCAGCATCTCGGCATACGCCGCCTCGTGCCCCCCACCCCAGTTCTCCATCCCCGGCGCCGTCAGCTTGCCGCGGCGCGGTGGGATCATGCTCGAAATCCGCCGCTCGGGGTCTTCGCGCCAGTTGAGGTTGAAGGCGGC
Organism: Devosia albogilva; assembly: GCF_042685625.1. Lineage (NCBI taxonomy): Bacteria > Pseudomonadati > Pseudomonadota > Alphaproteobacteria > Hyphomicrobiales > Devosiaceae > Devosia > Devosia albogilva. Next base: position 821,807 of record NZ_JBHUNP010000001.1, on the reverse strand, counting down.
GTATTTCGGGAAGAACTCCATGGCGTGGTAGGGCAGGTGGTCGTGTACCCACCAGGCCATCGCCTCCCAATCGCCGGTGCGCTCGTAGTAGGGAATGAAGCGGTTGACGACGATGCAGGCGGTGGCGCCCATGCGGCCCTCGGCATCGCGACGGTCCCAGATGTGGTGGGCGTAGTTCTTCTGGTTGCTGGCGCAGTTGAAGCCATGGGCGTTGCCGAAGCCGTTGACCTCGGGCGAGCGATAGGCGGAGCGGATGGAGATGCGGCCGAACCGCGCCTGCAGCGGCTCCAGCAGCTCCTCGCAGAGCCGCCGGCCTGCGGCGATGGCGAGGTCGGGGTCGTCCGGCAGGTTGCGAAAGCCATGCATCACCGCGATTTCGGAGACGAGGAAATCGCGCATGAAGAAGCTCTCCGAGAGCCGAACGCGACCGAGTTCCTCGAGGGCACGGACAGTCTGTGGCTGGCGCATCTGTGGCTCCGGTCTGGACGCGGCATGCTGGTCAGGTAACTTGCGCGGCACCACCCGGTTTCGACCACCCGCCCGGAGCCCTTCATGCTCGAAGTCCTGTTCTATGTCGCCATCACGGCCGAGGCGATGACGGCTGCACTGGCGGCGGGGCGGCGGCAGCTCGACTGGTTCGGGGTGTGCCTGCTTGCCTCTGTCACCGCCCTCGGCGGCGGCACCACGCGCGACCTGCTGCTCGGGCACTATCCGCTGTACTGGGTCGGCAACCCATACGTGCTGCTCCTGGTGTGCGGCGCCGCGCTGGCGACCATCATCGGCGCGCGGATGATGCACCGGTTGCGCTGGCCGTTCCTGTTGCTCGACAGTGTGGGCCTCGTGGTCTTCACCATTGTCGGGTGCAATATCGGCATGGAGATGGGGGTGCACCCCATCATCGTCATCGTCGCCGGCATGGTGACCGGCATCGTAGGCGGCATTCTGCGCGACGTCCTGGTCAACGAGGTGCCGCTGGTGTTCCAGGGCGAACTCTACGCCTCGGTCTCGATCGTCACGGCTGCGGTTTACTATTTCGGGATTACTGCCGGGCTGCCGAGCGATCTCGTGGTGCTGATCGCGCTCGCCATCGGCTTCCCGTTCCGCGTGCTCGCCATCCTCTATGGCTGGAAGATGCCGAAGTTCGTCTACGACAAGGATCTGCGCTGAATCGTATCACAAGCCGCGCCGGTCCTTCCTTGCCTTCGCCGGTTGTGGCAAAGGACTGCCATACAAGAACGGAGCAGTGATTTGCGGCAGACGTGGCGGTGGTTCGGCCCCAAGGATTTGTGCAGCATCGACGACATCACCCAATGTGGTGCCGAGGGGGTGGTTAGCGCCCTGCACCATGTGCCGAACGGGGTGATTTGGACTCCCGAGGAGATCGCCAGGCGCCACCAGGAAATCCAGACCCGCCGCGACGGTTCGCCCTCGGGGCTGACCTGGGACGTGGTGGAGAGCCTGCCGGTTTCGGAAGACATCAAGAAGCAGAAGAACGACTGGCGCGAGCACATCGCCAACTACAAGGTGTCGATGAAGAACCTCGCCGACAGCGGCATCGAGGTGATCTGCTACAACTTCATGCCGGTGCTGGACTGGACCCGCACCGACCTGCGCTGGACGGTACCGAGCGGCGGCTCGTGCATGCGTTTCGACATCAACGATTTCGCCGCCTTCGACATCCACATTCTCGAGCGGCCCGGTGCCCCGTCGGACTACACCAATGCCATCGCCGACGAGGCGGCCCGCCGCTTCGCCGACATGGACGAGGACACGCGCAAGCAACTGGCCCGCAATGTCACCATGGGCCTGCCGGGCTCGACGGAATCGATGACGCTGGACGACGTGCGGGCCCATCTCGACGAGTATGGCGCCATCACGCCCGAGCAGTTGCGCGCGCATTTCATCGCCTTCCTCGAAGAGGTGGTGCCGGTAGCCGAAGACCTCGGCCTCAGGCTCTGCTGCCATCCCGACGATCCGCCGTTCGCGCTGCTGGGCCTGCCGCGCATCATGTCGACCGAGGCCGACTACGCCACGATCATGGATGCGGTGGACAGCCCGGCCAACGGCATGACGCTGTGCTCCGGATCGCTGGGGGCACGTCCAGACAACGACCTGCCCGGGATGATGCGGCGCTTCGGGCCGAAGGTGCATTTCCTGCACCTCAGGAACGTCAAGCGCGACAGTGATGCAGTGATGGGCTCGTTCTACGAGGCCGAGCATCTCGGCGGCGACACCGACATGGTGGCGCTGATCGCCGAGATCATCGCCGAGGAGCGGCGCCGCAAGGCGGAGGGACGCGCCGACTGGCAGATCCCGATGCGCCCCGACCATGGGCAGGACATCCTCGACGATCTCGGCCGCCGCGCGCAGCCGGGTTACCCGACGATCGGGCGGATGAAGGGGCTGGCGGAACTGCGGGGTGTCATGACCGCGCTCGAACACGGGATGGTTCGCTTCTAGGTCCGATTTCTCGCGCTTTTGCACAACTGCGTATCAGTTGCTGTCGCCGGTTCACCAAATCTCAAGCCGCTGTGATCCAGTGTCGGGTGTTAGCGCAGCGCGAGGCGTATCTTGGACGCACTGGCTCAGTTCCAGAGGGTCGTGGACTGGTTTGTCCCCGACCACATGAAGCATGATCTGCACGGGCGGAAGCGCGTGCAGATGTTCATCATCAGCCACATCTTCGGCCCGTTGATCGCGACGCCGATCCCGCTCTTTCTGTGGTTTGCCGACCCGGCGCCGATGCCGCATGTGGCGATCCTCGCCGCCTCGATCTACGGCTTTTGGCCGTTCCTGGCGCTGGTGAAGCTCCTGCCGCGCCACTACACCGTGCTGGCCATGGCGTCGGTGGTGAACCTCACCTTCTGCATTCTGTGGGGCGCCTACAATTATGGCGGGGCCAGTTCGCCGTTCCTCGTCTGGATCGTGCTCGTGCCGCTTCTCGGCTTCATGTATCTGGGCTCGAACTGGGCGGCGCGCATCTTCGTGTTCTCCCAGATCACGCTCGGGCTTGGTGCGCTCTACCTGTTCTACCTGATCGGCTCGTTCCCCGAGCACATCCCCGTCGAGAACATGGTGGTCGCCGGCGTGTTGTCGGCACTGGGCTCGAACATCTACGTGTTCATGATGGCCGCCTATTATGCGAGCGTGGTCGACAGCCAGTCCGAATTGATGCGGGAGGTGGAGCGGCACCAGCAGACGCTGAAGGCGCTGACCAACGCCAAGGAGGAGGCGGAGCGCGCCAATGGCGCCAAGTCCGAGTTCCTTGCCAAGATGAGCCACGAGTTGCGCACGCCGCTCAACGCCGTGCTCGGCTATTCCGAAATCCTGCTCGAGGATGCCGAGCTTGACGGGCGGGGCGAGCAGATTGCCGACCTCCAAAAAATCAGCGCCGCCGGCAAGCACCTGCTGGCGATGGTCAACGACATTCTCGACATCTCCAAGATCGAGGCCGGCAAGATGGCGCTGCACCTCGAGACCGTCGATCTCGAGCAACTGATCGGCGAAGTGGAGTCGACCGCCCGCCCGCTCGCCGCCAAGAACGCGAATACCTTCGTCGTTCAACGGGGCAAGGCGCTCGGAACCATTCGCGCCGACGTCACCAAACTGCGCCAGGCGATCTTCAACCTGCTGTCGAATGCCGCCAAGTTCACCCAGAACGGGCAGATCACCCTCGAGGTCAACCGTCGCGGGGCCTGGGTCGATATCGCCGTGGCCGACACCGGCATCGGCATTTCGCGCGAGCAGCAGAAGGCGCTGTTCTCCAACTTCTCGCAGGCCAATTCCAAGATCGCTGCCGTCTATGGCGGAACGGGTCTGGGATTGTCGCTCAGCCAAAACCTGTGCCGCCTGATGGGTGGGCAGATCGAACTCGAGAGCGAACTGGGCAAGGGCAGCCGGTTCACCATTCGCCTGCCGGCCAAGCCCGTCGAGGCCGTCGGCCCGACCGCGCCTGCGGCACCGGATGTTCACCCGCCTCTGCCTGCCAGCGTGTGGACCGGCAGCCCGGAACCGGAAGTCGCCGAGCCGAGCGACATGGCCGCCCGCCAGCGGGCCGATGCTATCCCCGACGTCGAACGGCGCGAGCGTATCCTGGTGGTGGATGACGACCGCGAGTTCCTCCAGGTGGTGGAGCGGCTGCTTGCCAAGGAGCGCTACACGCCCATCTGCACCGATGCGCCGCAATCAGCGCTGCAGATCGCCCGCACGGTGAAGCCCGCCGCCATCCTGCTCGACATCCTCATGCCAGGCTTCGACGGCTGGGACGTGCTGGCGGCGCTCAAGGCGGATCCGGCGACGGCCGACATTCCGGTGTTCATGATCTCGATCCTGGCCGAGCGCGCCAAGGCGCAGGCCGCGGGCGCCGACGGCATCGTCATGAAGCCGCTCGACAACAGCAAGATCAAGGCCGCGCTCGCCGGTATCCGTGCCGCACGCGGCCACCAGAAGCGCTCTCGCGCTGCTACAGCCTAGGAGTCGCCAATGGCGTTGGTGCTCATCGTGGAAGACAATCCCATCAACCGGGACGTGCTCGGCCGGCGGCTCGAGCGGCGCGGCTTTTCCATTCGCTTCGCCGAGGACGGCCCCAGCGGCATCGCCGCGGCCAAGGCGCTGAAGCCGGACGTGATCCTGATGGATATCGGGCTGGGGGAGATGGATGGGTGCGAAGCCACCCGCCGCATTCATGCCGATCCGGAAACGGCGGAACTGCCGATCATCGCCCTCACCGCCAGCGCCTTCGAATCCGATCGGCAGAAGGCCCTGGCCGCCGGCTGCATCGACTTCGATACCAAGCCGGTGGACCTGCCGCGGCTGCTGGGAAAGATGCAGGCGGTGCTTGGCCCGAAGATGCCGGCAGGCGCCTAGAGGAGCGGGGCTCCTCAGCCCGCCTGCTGCAGGAGGGCTGTTGAAAGGGTGTGGCGGAGCCGGGCGACATCGATCGGCTTCTGATAGGCGGCCGGACAATCCAGCCCCACAAGCGCGGCGGAGCGCTGCACGATGCGTAGCGTCTGCTCGTCCTGGCCGCTGACGATCAGGATGCGGCCGCGATACCCACCGGCCGACAGCAGGCGGAACAATTCCAGCGCATCGACATGCGGCATGCTGATGTCCACGGCGATGACGGCCGGATGGAGTGCCTCGACCAGGTTGATCACTCCCCTCGAATCCGAGGTTGCGAACGCCTCGTAGCCACAGCGTTCGGCGACGCGCACGATCAGCTCGGCTGAGAACGCATCATCATCGACTGCGAGCAGGCGAGGGGAGTGGGTCATGGCATCGGGTCAGGCCGCCGCGGTGGCCTTTGCGGCCTGCGTGCGCGCCTCGTTGGCAAGCCGGTATTCGAGGTCGGCGTCGCGCATGGCTCGGGCCAGGATCTCCACTACCTGGTGGATATCGTCGGCGGTGTGGCTGGCCATCACCTGGAAGCGGAAGCGGGCGGCTCCCTGCGGCACTGCGGGATATTCGACCAGATTGGCGATGCCGCCCAGCGCCATCAGATTGCGGCTGGCGAAGCGCCCGACGCCTTCGAGCCCGAGGCTGACCGGCACGATAGGGGACGGATCGCCCAGCACCTCGAGCCCGGCCGCAACCATGGTGCTGCGCAGGAGCAGGATGTTGTCCATGAGCTGTCGGCGCAACTGCCGCCCTTCCTCGGAGCGGACGATCTCGAGCGCCTTCAGCACCGTTGCTGCCTGCACCGGGGACAGGGCGTTGGAGAAGGTGTGGGTGGCGCTGTAGTAGCGCAGATATTCCGCCGTGGCCCGGTCGCGCACGGCGATGAAGCCGCCATTGGAGGCGAAGGTCTTGGAGAAGCTGCCGATGATGATGTCGGCGCCCTCGAGCATGTTCTGCAGGCCAAGATGGCCCAGGCCATCCTCGCCGATCGAGCCGAGATCATGGGCGCAGTCGACCAGCAGCGTTGCCCCGTATTCGTCGCAGAGGGCCCTGAGGGCACCGAGGTCCGGCGTATCGGAGTGCATGGAGAACAGCGACTCGGTGACGACCATGATGCCGTTCTCGCTGTCCTCGGCGCGGATGCGCTGGAGCTTGCGGGTCAGGGCCTCGAGATTGAGATGGCCGTGATAGTGGATGTTCTGGGTGGCGGCCTTGGCGCCTTCCTGCAGGCAGGAATGGGCGAGGATATCCATGACCACGTGGTCCTTGGCGCGCACGAAGCCCTGGATCGAGCCGTAGCCGGCGGCCCAGCCGGTGGGATAGAGGACGATCTCGCGGCCGCCCAGGAATGCCGAGAGCTCGGCCTCGAGCCGCACCGAATTGGCGGTGTTGCCGAGCAGCGCCGCGGAGCCGGCGCTGTGAACGCCATACTCGCCGATGGCTTCGATGGCAGCGGCCTTGATGGCCGGGTGCGATGACAGGCTCAGATAGTCCTGGCTGGCAAAGTTGATGCCGGAGAACACGCTGCCCGTGTCGCTGCGGGCCTCGCAGCGCGCCTGGGGGGCGGTGGCGGTGGAACGGGCATAGGGCCACAATTCGTGCTCGCGCCGGAGATTCTGCCAGGCGTAGAACTCGCTGGCGCGCCCGATCAGGTCGGGTCCCACCGGGGCGCGGAAATCGCGCAGGCTGCCGGTCAGGGCGGCCTCGGGGGCCGTCGGTGGGGTCGAAGTCATAGGTTCACTCCAAAGTTCCGTGCGGGCGCTCGCACGTTTGTTGCTGCTACCGTGATGGTTCCCTTCTGAAAGGGGACTTAATTGATTGCGTTTATTTCGCGTTACGAGAACAGCTTGGGACCGTGGCTTAATTTTCGCTTAAGCAATTGTCGCGGCTTTGACGCCGTAGTGACGGCATTGCCCCACACGCAATTTTAAGTGCTGGCCGGCAAGGTCGCAGCCATGAAAAGCGTCTCCGGGCCCAGTGTCTTCTCCGCTGTCGATCGGTTCGTCGATCGCGCCATCGGCGCCGACGGCCTCACGCCCCATTTGCGCGACAAGCTGCTGGCCCAGCAACTGGCCTCGGTGGGGCAGATGTTCCCCGCCATCACCGCCGCTTCGCTGGTGGTCGCGGCCCTGTTCATGGTGCTCTCCTGGGGCACCAGCCTCGCCTGGCCGATGGCGCTGTGCGTCACCATCATCCTGTTTCTTGCCGCCAATGCCTCGCGGCTGGGCTCGCGCCTGGGAGACACCCCCACGGCCCAGCAAGCAAGGGGCGCGGCGCGGGGGCTGGTGGCGCATTCGGCACTGCTCGGCGCGTTGTGGGGCGTTGCGTTCAACATGCTGCCCTCTTCCACCGGTGCCGGGCTGACGGGCGCCGGCACCATGGGACTTGGCGGTCTGCTGGTCATTTCGGCAGTGGCGCTGGTCAATTTCCCGCAGGCGCTGGCCGCCTTCACCATTCCGCTGATCGTGGGCGGCCTCGGTGCGCTGGTCGGGGGGCAGGCCTCGGCCGACCTGACGGTGCAGGGAGCGCTGCTGATGGCGTTCACCTTCGTGATGGTGACCGTCACCTTCAACCATGCCTCCGCCTTCGTCGCCCATCGCGCCTCGGAACTGGCGGTAAAGGAGAAGGGCGAGATCATCGGGCTGCTGCTCGGCGAATTCGAGCAGACCACGTCGGACTGGATCTGGGCCTTCGATGCCGATGGCAGCCTGACGCGGGTATCGTCCGGCTTCACCAATGCCACGGGTGTTCCCGAGGCCGACCTGCTCGGCGCGGACTTCATCCATTTCCTGCGCTGCATCACCCCGCCGCAGGACCCGCTGATGGGCCGGATCGAAGAAGACGTGGCGCAGCGCGGCACCTTCCAGAATTTGGAATTGCGGGTGACCGCCGATGGCGAGGAGCGCTGGTGGAGCCTGACCGGCAAGCCGGCCTATGACGAGGCGGGGACCTATATCGGCTATATGGGCACCACTTCGGACATCACCGAGCGCAAGGCCGCCGAGCGGCGGATCACGGTGCTGGCCCACCACGACTCCATGACCGGGCTGCTCAACCGCACCAAGTTCACCGAACAGCTGGGGAGTTGCGTCGCCCGCCTGGAGCGCTACGGCACACCCTTTGCGGTGATGTTCCTCGATCTCGACCACTTCAAGTCGGTCAACGACAGCCGCGGCCACATGGCCGGGGATCGGCTGCTGGTGCAGGTTGCCCGCCGCATCCAGTCGCTGGTGCGCGAAACCGATCTCGTGGCGCGGCTCGGCGGCGACGAATTCGCCCTGATCCTGCCGCACGACACCGATGCCGATCACCTGTCGGTGCTGGCGACGCGGCTGATCAATGCCATCCGCGAACCCTACGAGGTCGACGGAGACGATCCGGTGAGCATCGGCGTCAGCGTCGGAATCGCGATCGCGCCGATCAACGGCACCCGTCCCGACCAACTGCTCCGCAATGCCGACCTCGCCCTTTATCGGGCGAAGGCTGATGGCCGCTCGGTCTACCGCTTCTTCGAGATGCAGATGGACTCCGAGGCACGCGAGCGCCGCCTGCTGGAGGCGGAACTGCGCGACGCCATCGCCAACGGCGAGCTGGTGCTGCATTACCAGCCGCTGGTGTCCGCCAAGGACCACCAGCCCACCGGCTTCGAGGCCCTGGTGCGCTGGAACCATCCGATCCGCGGGCTGGTGCCACCGGCCGAGTTCATCCCCATCGCCGAACAGTCCAACCTGATCGTCGAGATCGGCGACTGGACCATCGAGCAGGCGTGCCGCACCGCCGCCAATTGGCCGGAAGGCCTGACGGTGGCGGTCAACCTGTCGGCCAAGCACTTCCACCGCTCCGACATTTCCACCGTGGTCAAGAAGGCGCTGGCGATCTCCGGGCTCGATGCGCGCCGGCTGGAAATCGAAATTACCGAGGGATTGCTGATCGACGATCCGGACGCGGTGATCGCCAAGCTGGCCGAAGTGCGCGACCTCGGCGTCACGGTCGCCATGGACGATTTCGGCACCGGCTATTCGAGCCTAAGCTACCTGCTGAAGTTCCCCTTCGACAAGATCAAGATCGACCGCTCCTTCGTCGATGCTGCCTCCGACGACGAGGTGGCGCGCGACATCCTTCGCGCCATCGCTTCGCTCGGCAAAACGCTGAAGGTGACCATCACCGCGGAAGGCGTCGAGACCGAGGCGCAGGCCGAATTCCTCGCCGAGATCGCCTGCCACCAGTTGCAGGGCTTCCTGTTCGCCCGCCCGCTCGACGCGGTCGAACTGCCGCACTACCTCATGACCCACGTGCCGACGCGGGCCGCGGCGGTGAAGGCGGAAGCGGAACTGGCGCTCGCCAGCTAGTCCTCGAGCAGATATCCGCCGGCGCGGGAGGGCAGCACTTCGGTGCCGACGATCTTGGCGATGCCCGTCCCGGCGCGGACATATTTCGCCGAAGCCCGCGACAGGATGAAGCCGTCGGTTCCCGCCACCAGCGGCCGCCGCGCGATGAAGGCGTCGGGTCCATCCATGGCAATGAGGTCCGCCACCGGCTGGCCGCGGCTGACGCGATCACCGAGGCCGATGCGATAGGCGAGAAGACCCGGCGCGTCGGTGCGCAGCACTTCGGTCGCCTCGAACGGCGTCGGCGCCGGGGCAGGGGAAGGGAGGGTGCCCGGATCGGCATCGATCAGGCCGCGACCGGCAAAGAAGCCATGGAGACCGGCGGCATCTTCGATGCCGATCTCGTCCGAGACATCGGCCTGTCCGCGATATTCCAGCGTCGCGGTTTCTGCCGCCATCGGGATCGGGTGGTCGGGATTGGCTCGCTGCGCCTTGCGGTAGAGGTTGGGCAGCACTTCGTCGAAGGAGCCGCCGCCGCTGTCCTCTGCCGTCAGCGTCGCCGCCACGCCCATCCAGTCGGCGAGGTCCTGCAGTCCCGGCATCAGTTCGGGCGAGGTGAAGATGTGCTTGAGGCTCTCGTCGTCGCAGTGCAGGTCCAGGACGATGTCGCTGTTGACCGCCGAACGCAGCACCATCAGCCGCAGCCGCCGTGACGCCGTGGTCGCGGCCTGATCATCGATCCACTCGGTCACGGTCTGCCGGATCGTCGCGACATTGGCCGCGGCATCGTCGGTGAGTTTGCCGCTCAGCCGGTCGGCGACCAGCAGGTAAAGGTCGGGCCAGGCGCGGTTGTGGTTGAGGCCGCTGCCCATGTCGTAGCGGCCGATATGGTGGCGCAGCGACACATGCGAGAGCCCGAGCGGATTGACCGAGGGGAAGATGCTGAAGCGTGCCCGCAACTGCCCGGCGGCATCGGCCTCGCGCAGGCGCGGCAGCAGGTGGTGGAGCGCCATGGTGCCGGGCTGTTCGTCGGCATGGAGCGCTGCCTGCAGATGCACGCGCACCGGCGCGTCCTCCGGGCCGGCGGTGTACCAGAAAAGGTCGGTGGTCGTGCCGGGAGCGTCCCCGGCGATGGGCGTGCGGTGCAGGTCGAAGGTCATGGAGATATACTCAGCGGAGCCAGCGCGGCGCCCAGCGCAGGCTGGGCGCGGCCGGCAGGTGCCGCACCAGGCGGCGATAGATGAGGCCGAAGATGAAGAAGATCACCAGCGACACGGCAAGGAAGTAGAGCGCCGCCACCGGGAAGTGGAGGTAGGCGTTGAAGTCGCGCTCGAACAAGTCCTTGGCCGTGACCATCAGGTCCCGCTGCGAGCCGATCACCGGCAGGGCCAGGTAGACCAGCGCGGTGGCATGGAACAGGAACACCACTTCGTTGGTGTAGGCCGGCCAGGCCAGCCGGATCAGGTTGGGCCAGATGATGCGGCGGAACTGCTGCGTTCGCGACATCCCATAGGCGCGCGCCGCCTCGATCTCGCCGCGCGGCACGGCGCGCAAGGCACCGTAGAAGATCTCGGCGGTATATGCGGCGGTGTTCAGCATCAGCACCAGCGGGCCGATGAAGAGCGGGTGCAGCACGAGGCCGGAGACACTCAGCGGCCGCCACAGGCCGACATTGAGCGACAGCGCCAGCGAGTAGAACATGAAGAACTGGATGAACAGCGGGGAGCCGCGGAAGGCGTAGATGTAAGTGCGGCTCAATCGCGAGATCAGCGGATTCCTGGACGCCTTGCCCAGCGCAAGGAACACCGCGAACACGAAGCCGAGCGGAATGGATGCGGCGGCGAAGTAGATGTTGAACCACACCGCCGGGGCAAAGACCGCCAGTTCCTGAAGCAGAACCTCCATCAGCGGGCCTCGCTCAGAATGCCGCGCCCGGCGCGGCGCATCAGCGCCTCGAAGCCCTTCTCGGAGACAAAGGTCGCAAGGATGTAGAACACGAAGAGCACGAGATAGTAGCGCCAGCGCCAGTCATCGTGGACGAGTCCGACGGCGGGCAGGAAATTGGGAGCGCCGAGCCGATCGGCCCACAGCACGATATCGGCGATTTGCAAGAGGCTGAGCAGCGAGGTCGCCTTGATCAGTAGCAGCCACACATTGCTTAGGCCGGGCAGGGCGTAGACCCACATCTGGCGGATATGCACGCGCCACAGCACCTGAGCCGCCGACATGCCATAGGCCCGCGCCGCCTCGAGCTGGCCGCGGGGCACGGCGCGCATGGCGCCATAGATGACGTTGGAGGCAAAGGCGCCATAGACCAGCCCCAGCGAGACGGAGGCGAGGATCAGGTATTCCGTGGTGCCCAGGAACCAGTTGGCCTCGCGGCAGGGCGGCCAGGGCGCCGTCTGGGCGGCGATCGCCTCCGGCGAGCAGACCTGAGTGGAGACCATCCATTCCACGGTCTGCTCGAAGGCCAGCGGGAAGAACAGGAAGAACAGCACGTCCGGCACGCCGCGGACGATCGAGGAATAGAGCGTTCCGATCAGCCGGGGAACGGCGAAGCGAGAACTCTTGAGCGTCGCCCCGGTCAGCCCGAAGACGACAGCCAGCGCGCCGCCGAGAAGGGCCGCGAAGATGGTGAACTGGAAGCTGGCATACCAGGTGAGGTGTTTGCCATTGGTCAGGTAGCCGAGCCAGAAGGCGAGGTCTTCCATCATTGAGGGTTCGGGCTCTGGCTGGCTGGAGGTCGTTCCTCCCGGAGGAGGCGGGCGGTGGCTGCCCTAGGCGTGCCACCGCCGCTCTTGCGTTACTCGGCGAAGTAGGGGCCGCGGCCCTCGAACCACTGGGCGATCAACTCGTCCACGGTGCCATCGGCCTTGAGCGCGGTGAGCGCATCATCGAAGGCGGTCTTGAGTTCGGCTTCGTCCTTGCGCAGGCCGGCGCCGACACCTTCGCCGATCAGCACGTCTTCGCCGACGAATTCGATGGCGCCGCCGGAAGCGGCGACCACCGGCTCGAGATAGGCGCCGTCGGCCAGAATGGTGTCGAGGTTGCCGGCGGCGAGGTCAGCCATGGCCTGGTCGGCGGTGGCGAAGGACACCACGGTGTTGTTGGCGCTCAGGTTCTCCTCGGCATAGGCTGCCTGGATGGTGCCGCCCTGCACGCCGACGCGGACGCCGGAAAGGTTGGCGAAGTCGAGGTTGGCGCCGGCGGCGGCCACGTACTTGGACGGGTCGGGCGGGAAATAGTTCTGCGAGAAGTCGATCGACTGGCGGCGTTCCTCGGTGATCGACATGCCGGCCATGATCACGTCGTAGTTGCCGGCCAGCAGGTTCGGGATGATCGAATCCCAGTCGTTGATCACCCACTCGCAGCTAAGGCCGGCCTGCTCGCAGATGGCGTTGCCGAGGTCGATCTCGAAACCGGCAGGCTCGCCGGCGTCGTTGAGGAAGTTCCAGGGGGCGTAGGCGCCCTCGGTGGCAATGCGCACGGTTTCCTGCGCCTGCACGGTGGTGCCGAGCGCCAGCAGCGCGGCGGCAGTGAGGAGGAGCTTGTTCATCGGTTTCTCCGTTTGTTGTCGTTCAGATCAGCGGCTCGGCCGCAGGAGGCGGTGGCGCGGGCGGCGGCGGCGCCGGCGTGTCGTGGCTGGCCGCGTTGAGGAACTGGCGCAGGCGGGTCGAACGCGTCTGGCCGAACACTTCGTCGGGCGTGCCCTCTTCCTCGATCTTGCCCTGGTGGAGGAAGATGACGCGATCGCTCACCGAACGGGCAAATTCCATGTCGTGGGTCACCAGCACCATGGTACGGCCCTCGTCGGCGAGAACCTTGATCACGCGCAGCACTTCCACCTCGAGTTCGGGGTCCAGCGCCGAGGTCGGCTCATCGAACAGCATCAGGCGCGGATTGATGCAGAGGGCACGGGCGATCGCCGCGCGCTGCTGCTGCCCACCCGAGAGCTGGGCCGGATAGCTGTCGGCCTTCTCGCCGATCCCGACCTTGGCCAGCATGGCGCGGGCTTCCGCCTCCACCTCGGCGCGGGGCCGGCGCTGCACCACCAGGGGCGCTTCCATGACGTTCTGGAGAATGGTCAGGTGTGCCCACAGATTGAAGTTCTGGAACACCATGCCGAGTTCGGAGCGGATGCGGCGGATCTGGTGCTCGTCGCCGATCTGGCGGTGCTGGCCGGTGCCCCTGAGGCGGATTTCCTCGCCATCGATGCTGACGCTGCCGCTGTCGGGAATTTCCAGCATGTTGATGCAGCGCAGCAAGGTGGACTTGCCGGAACCCGACGATCCGATCAGCGAGATGACCTCGCCCTCGCGGGCGTAAAAGGAGATGCCCTTCAGCACTTCGAGTGTGCCGAAGGATTTGTGCAGGTCGCGGACCGCGACCACCGGCCATTTTTCTGCGGCAGTCGCAGCGACTTCAGCCATACTCACCCGATAGGGTCCTGACGGACCGCCTTCCTGACCGGCGGCTGCCTTTTTATGAGGCTGGCAGCCTTGACCGGCTTCAACAAAAGCAGAAGCCGCTGAGATAGCAAGCACAAATGCGCCCGCAGCCCTCAGTCGCTGTGGGCAGCGGGCCGGCAGTCGCGAATCCGAAGTGGCTCGCTTAGGATGGCGTCATGTTCTTTGTTGCCTCCAAAGTGTTCTGGCTGCTGGCGCAGCCGCTCGGCATCGTGTTCCTGCTGATGCTGGCGGGGCTGATCGCCTTGCTGGCGGGGCGGCGGCGATTGGCAGTGGCCGGGCTGGTGCTGGCGCTGCTCGTGCATGGCCTCGTGAGCTTCACTAGCCTCGGCTTCCTGCTGATCCAGCCGCTGGAAGCGCGCTTCGGCGTGCCCGCGGAGCCGCCGGAACAGGTCGGTGCCATCGTCATGCTGGGCGGGGCCACGCTCGCACGGGTCAGCACCGCCCGCCAGGTGGCCGAACTGAACGCTGCCGGCGACCGGCTGGTGACGACGTTGTGGCTCGCCCGACGCTATCCCGATGCTCCGATCGTCCTGAGCGGTGGCTCGGGGTTGTTGAGCGGCGACACCGAGAGCGAAGCGACAACGGCCGAGCGTCTGCTGGTGGCGCACGGCATTGCGCCGGAGCGGCTGCGGCTCGAAGGGGAGTCGCGGAATACCGACGAGAACGCCGCCCTGACCCGCGACCTGCTGGCCGGGGTGGATGGGCCGGTGGTGCTGGTGACCTCTGCCTTCCACATGCCGCGCTCGGTGGGGCTGTTCGAAGCACAGGGCATCCCGGTGATCCCCTGGCCGACCGACTACCGCAGCAGCGGACGCGAGGGGTTCGGGATCGACATCGCCAATCCGGTCCACAATCTCGATGTTGCATCCATCGCGATCAAGGAGTGGATCGGGCTGCTGGCGTATCACTGGACCGGACGGACGGGCGAACTGCTGCCGTCTCAGGCCTCGAATTCGCCCGCCGGGACTTCCAGCCGGTAGGTGACATAGTTCGGATCGAGCGTGAACTCGGCCTGCCCTCCGACCGAGAGCGGCACGATGCGTTCCAGGATCAGCGTGCCGAAGCGCGGCTCGGCGCTTGCGGCACGCGTCGGGAAGGTCTCGCGCCATTCCAGCACAAGCGCACCGGGTTCGTCGTCGCTGACATGCGCATCGAACCAGATCTGGCCCGGCAGGTCCAGCGACAGCGCGCCATAGGCAGCTGCGTTGACCGCCAGTTCATGGATGGCCAATCCCACATGAAGCGCCGCATTTGGCGTCAGGATCGGGTTGTCGCCGGAGACATGAACGTTCTGGTGCGCAGATGGATGGACCCGGCGCAGTTGCGCCGAGATCAGCGTGTGCAGAGCCGTGCCGCGCCAGTCGCTGTCGGTCACCAGATCCTGGGTGCTGGACAGGGCGTGCAGGCGGCCGCGGAACTTGTCGAGAAAGTCGCCGATACTGCCGGAGTGATTGGCGGTCTGCATCGCCACCGACTGGACAATGGCCAAAAGGTTCTTGGAGCGGTGGCTGACTTCGCGCAGCAGGGCCGCAAAGGCTGCCTGACGGCGCCGGTCTTCGCTGATGTCGGTGATTACCGCGATGGTGCCGCCGTCATCCGGGATAGACCGAATGGCGTAAGTATGCCGGTCGCCGTCATGGGTCAGGTGAAACTCGGCGGTGCCGTGTTCGTCGAGGTTCCGGCAGGCGGCTGCGGCAGGCTCCGGGAGTGCTTCGGGCAGAGTCTTGCCGAGGGGGGACGATGGCCACCATTCCGGTAGCCCTTCCGCCATGTCGCAGCGGCTGTTCCTGTCGAAATGAAGCACGCTCACCCCACGGCCCTGCAGCGCAGCCAGCAAGGCGCGTTGGCGCATCATCAGATCCTCGGCGTCCAGATCCGACATTCAGAGGCCCCGGAAATAAAAGGCTTCGCCCTCGGGGCGAAGCCGCGGTGATGTCAGGTTCTTTCCGGCGGCGCTCAGGTGCGCCGGATCATCCCGACGATCAGCGAGATCACCAGGAAGGCGAGGAACAGGAAGAACAGGATCTGGGCGATGCCCGCCGAGGCCCCAGCGATGCCGCCGAAGCCAAGAACACCGGCAATCAAGGCGATCACCAGAAAGACCAGCGCATAGTAGAGCATGAAAACTCTCCGCAATCAGAAGTATTTGGGCAGAAAACGGCCGGTTCGGGATGAACGTTCCTTCACAACATGAAAAAGGCCGGGGAGAACCCGGCCTTTTCGCGAAATGGTGAATGTCGGATGGTCAGGCCGCGGCGCGGGAACCTTCGTCGAAGAACAGCGCCTGGCTGATCAGCGCCTTCACCATGTCCGGGTTGAACGGCTTGGTGACGAGGAAGGTCGGCTCCGGGCGCTCGCCGGTCAGCAGGCGCTCGGGGAAAGCGGTGATGAAGATCACCGGCACCGAATGGGTGTTGAGGATGTCGTTGACCGCGTCGATGCCCGAGCTGCCATCGGCGAGCTGGATGTCGGCCAGGATCATGCGGGGATTGGTTTGGTTGAACAGGTGCACGGCCTCGCGATGGGTGCGGGCAACGCTCACCACCTTGTGGCCCAAGCTTTCCACCAGCTGCTCGATGTCCATCGCAATCAGCGGCTCGTCCTCGATGATCATGATCTCGGTCGCCACCTGGCGGGAGATCTCGATCGAGGCCTGATCGAGCAGCGAGGCGAACTCCTCGTCCGACACGGAAAGCACTTCTGCCGCCTGGGCGTGGGTAAAGCCTTCCACTGCGACAAGCAGGAAAGCCTGCCGGGGGCGTGCAGGCAGGTTCGCCAGGTTGGCGGCAGCGCGCTTCTCCCAGGCAAAGGTCGAGCTCGGCTCCGGGACCTTCACGGCCGAGGACGAGAACAGGGCGGAGAACAGCTTGTAGAGGGCGATACGGTCGCTGGTCGCTTCAGGGAACAGCGAAATGTCGGCGATGAGAGCTTCCAGTGTGGCGGCGACGTAAGCATCGCCCGACGTCTGAGACCCGGTAACGGCGCGCGAAAACCGCCGCAGATAGGGCAAGTGCGGAGCAATCCGCGTAGACAAGGTCATAAAAGAGGACTCCCAGTGACGCTTAGGCTCGTGAAACTCACGAAACCGCCAAACGGTGGAACACGCAGGAAAGTTCCGGGCAGCCCGGAACTTTTTTGACCGGGCCGCATTGTATGGCCCAATGTGAGCTCACAACACACCGGATTTCCGACCTTATCATGATGAAGGACAAACTAGTGACCCCCCAACGTATGCGTACGCAGACGGGGCGGGTGGATGATGGCCTTGGCCCGAACACGGATATCGGTGCCCGCCTGCGCGCGCTGTATGGCGCGGTTCAGGAAGAAGGGGTTCCCGACCATCTGCTCGACCTTCTCGAAAAGCTGGACTCCGCCGAACAGGCGCAGCGTTCACAGTCAACTGGTCGGGATGGAGAGTAAGTCGTGGACAGCGAATCGACGTCCTTCAAGCGAGAGATGCTCGCTACGCTGCCAAGCCTGCGCGCTTTTGCGGTCTCGCTGACCGGCAAGCACGACAAGGCCGACGACCTCGTGCAGGACACGGTGATGAAGGCCTGGGCGAAGCAGTCGAGCTTCGAGATGGGCACCAACATCAAGGCCTGGCTCTTCACCATCCTCCGCAACGAGTTCTACAGCCAGATGCGCAAGCGCGGTCGCGAGGTGCAGGACACCGACGGCGCCTTTACCGAGCGGCTGTCGGTTCATCCGAGCCAGTACGGCTCGATGGACATGCAGGACTTCAAGAAGGCCCTGGCGCAACTGCCGGATGACCAGCGCGAAGCGGTCATTCTGATCGGTGCCTCCGGCTTCTCCTATGAGGAAGCGGCAGAAATCTGCGACTGCGCCGTCGGCACCATGAAGAGCCGCGTCAGCCGGGCCCGAACCCGCCTGCAAGACATGCTCAAGATCAACGGCGAGGCGGATTACGGTCCGGATGCCGTCTCTGCCCAGGTCACGACCAACAACTTCTAGGCCAGGGCGCCAAGAGTGCGATGAATGGCGCTGGCCAGTTGATCCTCCGAAAGAGGCTTGCCCAGCACCGGGATGGTGGCGAAACCGTCGATGCCGTGCGTCAGCTCGACATCGGAGGTGATCGCCACCGTCGGAACCTGGTGCTCCTGCAAGGCAGTGAGGAGATCGAAAGATGGCTGGTCGTGGAGCCTGATCTCCACGACAGCCAGGCTGAGCCGCTGCCACGAACCGGACAGTTCAAGGGCTTCCGCGGCATGGCGGGCGAGGAGAGTCTCGGCAAAGCCGTGCGCCTCGAGCATGCGCTGCAGGTCGAGCGCGATCAGGAACTCGGCCTCGATGACGAGGGCGGTTTTGCCGGGGGACATCTGAGTTTCCGCAAAGTTGATGTTCACCCTGCGGCCCTGGAGGACGCCCGTCATTCAACTATGACACTCGGGTCCTCGAAACCGGTGCGAGATGATTTTCCTGTGGCTTCGTTGCATCATGCCGCGCTGGCACCCATGTGCCTTCCCCGGATAACGATGCTGGACCCGTTGCGCCGACGATGAGCGGAAGCCTCAAAACTGCCACGGCGCCCGTCGAGCTTCTCGATTCGGAGCAAGGGAAAGAAGGCGTGGCACCAACCACTGCCCGTATTGCGGGAGACAACTGGTTTGTGACCCTGCGGCGGTTTGCGCCCATCATCACCGTGGGAGTGGCGCTCACGCTCGTTATCCTCGCGGTGATGGCGGCGCTGGTGCTGGTGCGGGGCATCGACGGCCAGATCGCCGACATGACGCGCACCTATGATGTCCGCAACTCGGCGCGCGAGCTCAGCGCTGCCCTGGCGCAAGCCGAAAGCAGCCAGCGTGGTTATGTGCTGACCGGCGACCCTTCCTATCTGGAATCCTACCGCGCCGACTCGGTGACGGCCGATATGCGACTGCGCACCCTGACGGCGGCCACCGAGCAGAACGCCCAGCAGCGGCAGCGCGTCGCAGCGATCGCCGCCGAGATCGCCAACAAGGTCGCCGAGATGGAGCGCAGCGTTGAGCTGGTCGCCCGCGGCCAGCGCGATGCCGCGCGCGCCTTTGCCGGGACGGGCATGGGCGTCCGGCTGATGGACGAGGTGAGCCAGCGTCTCGAGCAGTTCATCCGCGAAGAGAACCAGAGGCTGATGACGCGCAATGCCGAAATAGCAGCCTCCCGCCGAGGTCTGGTCGCCGCCATGGTGGCGGCGCTCGCCGGCGCGGTCGTGCTCGGCTATGTGTTTTTCCTGCGGGCGCGGGATGAAGTGCGGGCGCTCGCCAGCCGCGAGGATCACCTGCGCTCGGCCAATGTGGAACTGGAAGCGCGGGTGGCGGAGCGCACCGCGGATCTCGAGGAAGCGCGGGCGCATGCCGAACGGGAGCGCCAGCGGGTGGAGGCGCTGCTGCAGGAAACCAGCCACCGCATCGGCAATTCCCTGGCGACGGTGTCATCGCTGTTGGCGCTGCAGTTGATGCGCACACCCTCGGCCGAGGTGCGTCAGGCGCTGGAGGCTGCCCGCTCGCGCGTTCACGCCATCGCCTCGGCGCACCGTCGTCTCCGGCTCGCTGACGATCTCGAAACAGCGGTAGCCAGCGATTTCCTGGGCGCAGTGATCGACGACATTCAGACCACATCGAGCGCCGCAAGCAGCGTCGAGATCGAAGCGCAAATCGATCCGGTGGTGATCGGCGCAAGGGATGCCACGACCTTGGGGATCCTTGCCGGCGAACTGGTGGTCAATGCGCTCAAGCATGCATTTCCGGCCGGTCGCTCTGGCACCATTGCGGTGCGTTTCGCGTTGGATGCGGCGGGTGTGCCGACGCTGGTGGTCGCCGATGACGGCGTCGGCTTCGCGCCCAAGCAGGACGAACAGGATAGCGGTCTGGGTTCGGTGATCGTGCGGCAGTTGGCTTCCCAGTTCGGCGGGCGGCCCAAGTTCGAAGCCTCGCCGGGCGGGGGACTTACCGTCACCATCGCCCTGCCGGAGCTGGCCAAGTCACCACCGCGAGGTTGAGCGGTGCGGAGGATCGATTGCACATCGTTGCCGTACTCAACCGCGATGGCGGAACACTCAAGACCACCGACCTCGATGCGCTTTGCGAACGCGCGGTCGCCATTTTCGCCGGGCGCGGACATGATCTCGATTGCCGGGTGGTGGAAGGGAGCGCCGTAGAGGCGACGCTGCGCGAGGTGGCGGCCACCCCGGGCGTCGAGGCCCTGATCGCCGGCGGCGGTGATGGCACCATCTCTTCGGCGGCCTCCATCGCCTATTCGGCGGGCCTGCCGCTCGGCGTGCTGCCGGCCGGCACCATGAACCTGTTCGCCCGCAGCCTCAGGATACCGCTAGACCTCGAGGAGGCGCTGATGGCCCTGGCCGATGCTGAAGTCGGCACGGCCGACATCGCCACCGCCAATGGCCGCACCTTCGTGCATCATTTTGGCGTCGGCATCCATGCGCGGCTGGTCCGCATCCGCGAGGGGATGACCTACCGCAGCCGCACCGGCAAGATCCTGGCGAGCCTCAGAGCCATTGCTGCCGCGGCGATCAGCCCGCCGCGCTTCGAGGCCGATCTGCACACCGGCAACGGGACCGAGCACCGGCAGGTCTCCGGCATTTCCGTTTCCAACAACCTGCTCGGCGAAGGTCAGCTGTTCGCCGACCGCCTGGACCAGGGCGTGCTGGGCGTTTATGTGGCCGCGCCGATGAACACGTCGGCGCTGCTGAAGCTTGCGGTTGATCTCTTCACCGGCACTTGGCGGCAGAGCCCGCTGGTAGACGAACGCGAGGTCGACCAGCTCACTCTCAGCTTTCCCCGGCGCCGGCGCGGCAACCATGCGGTGATCGATGGGGAACTCATCAAGCTGGAGCAGAGCGTCAGCATCACCATCCATCCGAAGGCACTGAAGGTGCTGCGGCCGAGGCGCGGCTGAAAATTTCTTGCCCGGGGAAGGAACTCTCGCGCCGGTCGAGCGTTCGGGGCCGACAGCGATCGTAACGTGATGCTGCACCGGGGCAGCATTTGGGAAGTACAGTGCAGGAATTCAGGGGGGCACTGCCCGCGGCAATCCGCAGGGTGGTCGACGATACGGGGCGGCTCAACGCTCTGGCTGCATTGGCCCAGCCGACCGGCGAGACCGACGGGGATTTCGATCGCCTGAGCCGCACTGCCGCCCGCCTGTTTCATGCCGAATTCGGGTTCATCGCCCTGGTCGATGCGGTCGGCCAGCAGTTGCAAGGAACCCACGGCGCCCCCCCCGACCGCATCACCGACGCCAACTTCGCCGCTCACACGCTGGTTGCTCCGGCGGGCGAGGTGCTTTTCGTGCCCGATACCATGACTGATCCGCGCTTCGCCGGCAGTCCGCTGGTCACCGGAGGGGAGCGCGTAAGGTTCTTTGCCGGCGTGCCGATCACCTATTCCGGCCATCGGCTGGGGGCGCTCTGCGTGCTCGGCACCAGCCCGCAGGCCGGCGTGTCGCCCGAAATCAACGAGCAAATGTTCGATCTCGCTGCCCTGGCGAGCACCCTGTTCGGCCTCAAGGACGAGGCACGCGTCCGGGCGCGTACCGCCGCGGCGCTGATGCGCGAGGAGTGGCGCCATGCGCTCACCCTCGAGGCGGGCAAGGTCGGCAGCTGGGTCTGGGACATCCGTACCGACGAGGTGTCCTGCAACGACATGTTCCGCCGCATGTATGACCTGCCTGAAAGCGGACCGGTCTATTCAGCCCAGGTGCTCGAAGCGACCCACCCGGCCGACAGGCGCACCGTCGAGGCGGGGCTGCGCGCAAGTATCAGCCAGGGCGTCGACTATGATGCGGAAGCACGCGTCGCCTCCAACGGACGCTGGCTCAGCATGCGCGGGCGTGTCTATCAGCGCGACGCCGACGGCCGGGCCATGGTGATGATGGGCGCCAGCATCGACGTCTCCGAAAGCAAGGAGAGCGCGGAACGCACGCGCATATTGCTGCGGGAGCTCAATCACCGGGTCAAGAACACGCTGGCGATGATCCAGTCGGTGGCGCGCCAGACCATCCGGCAGAATCCGGACCCGCAGGCCTTCATCAATGCCTTTTCCGGGCGGCTGCGCACCATCTCGGATGCGCATGTACTGCTCGCCGACCGCGACTGGATGAGCGTGCAGCTCTACGAGGTCGTCGCCTCCCAGCTCGGTCCCAACTTCCTGACCAGGCCAGACCGCGCCAATGTCAGCGGCGACGATGTAAGCCTGCCGGCCGATCATGCGCTTGGGCTGGGGCTGATCCTGCATGAACTCACCACCAACGCCCATCGTCACGGCGCCTGGTCGAATGAAACCGGCATCGTCAATATCGAATGGCATGTTCGCGATCGCCCGCAGCGGGCGCTCGAACTGACCTGGCGCGAGGAGGGCGGACCCCGCGTCGTTCCGCAGGAATATGGGCTCGGCGCCAAGCTGATCGAGCGCAGCCTCGCCAAGGTGCTCGACAGCCGTGTCGAGCTCAGCTTCGATCCGGAAGGGGTGCGCGCCCATATCTGGCTGCCGCTGCCCTAAAGGCGAGCGGCAGGCTCAGGGCTCGTCTTTGCCCTTGCGGGCGTTGCGCACCAGCACGAAGGCGGCGGCTGCGGCGGCGGGAATGGCCAGCAGGCGCAGGCTCGGGGAACGGACCACGGCGGGCAGGGCGGTCAGCGCGGCCGTGGTGGCAAAGGCTCCCGCTTCGCTCGAGCGGCGGCGCTGGGCGATCTCGCGGCGGCGGCGGGTTTCGCCCATGCGGATCGCGAGCAACACGATGCCGGCGATCAGCAGCATCACCACGGCAATCACCAGCGCCGAGTAGATCGGGCCGATGAGTTGAGCCAGAGCGAGATAGGCGGCCACCAGCAGGAAGATCAGACCTGTAAGCGTCAGCGCCCCGATGACCGCATAAACGATCATCAGGGTGCGCACGCGATCGGTTATCGCCTCTATCTCGATGCCGAGAAGGGCGGCCAGCGGCCCCAGTAGCGGCATGCTCAGTGCCGCGTCAGCAGTGCCAGGATGAAGCCGATGCCCATGGCACTGGCCACGGCCGTGAGCGGCTTCTCGCGAATGGTGTCGGTGAGCTGCTTTTCCATCGCCCCGGCCTGACTCTGCGCTTCGTCGAGCATGCCCTGACCCTGGCGGCGAAGGTGACGCATCTCGCCCTTGGCGACCTCGCGGACTTCCTCGACCTTTTCACCAGTCAGCTTGGCCAGGGTTCCGGCGATGGCCTTGAGGTCCGTCTGCAGCTGCGAGATCTGCGCCTGCAGTTCGGCTTCCCGTGCCTCTTCGGTCACGGACGCCGCTGCGGCTGCAGCTTCGGCTTCGACGGTGGAAGCGGTGCTGGTGGTTGAGCTTCCGCCGCTGCTGGCACGCTTGCGGCTAGGGGCGAGATCAGGGGTGTTGGCCATTCGACGCTCCGTTTGCGATTTGCGCGATTAACGTGTGCAAATCCCTTGTGGTTCCCGCAAAGAAGGCACCCCGGAGCGCGTCAGCGCATCCAGGGTGGCAAGGTGCGGGCGAAAGGGGGGCGACCTTCGACCCGCGGGGCGCAGCTTCCGTTGGGGGACCAGGGGGGACTGGCTGCGCCTTTTACTTGTTCAGTGCTAGATGCGACCCATCAGCACCAAAATGAGAACCACGATCAGGATCACTCCGAGAATGCCGGACGGGAAGTAGCCGAAACCGCGGGAATAGCCCCAGGTCGGCAATGCACCGATCAGCAGCAGAACGAGAATGATCAGAAGAATAGTACCCAAGCCCATTGGTGATCTCCTGTCGGCTTGTTGACGCTTTGGTAGGCCGGACTAGAGGATCGCGAGCATAAGGGCAGTGGCGGCGGCAAGGATGAACAGGGCCGGAGCAAGCGCACGCGCCACCTCGGCATAGTGTGTCTGTCCATCATAGGCCTCGGTCCAGACCGCAGAACTGCGGGCGGCGTTTTCGAGAGCCTTGATCTCCAAGTGGGTCATTCCTGCCTCCACCGGCCAGCCTGCTGGCCTCCGTTCCAGTCGGCGCCGTATCGGCGCTGCCCAAAGAACGGAGCGTGGAGGATTTTAGTTCCAAGCGGCCTGCCGGCCGCCGCTGTCGCTACGGCGGCCGGCTATTCCGCCGCCGATGCCGGTGTTGCGGCTGCTGCGTCGAGTTCGGTTTCGAGCCGCGCCTCTTCCTCCGCCTTCGGCTTGCTGAACCGCGCGAGCAGCAGGTAGGCGACGGGGGTGAGGTAGAGGGTGGAAATGGCCGCAAAGCCAAGCCCGCCGACGATCACCCAGCCCAGCGCCGCGCGCGCTTCGGCGCCGGCGCCTTGGGCCAGCACCAGCGGCACGCCGCCAAGGATGGTCGCGATCATCGTCATCATCACCGGGCGGAGGCGAATGTTGGAGGCTTGCTCGATCGCCTCGGCAACCGACAGCCCCCGATCACGCAGCTGGTTGGCGAACTCGACGATCAGGATGCCGTTCTTGGCCATGATGCCAACCACCAGCACCAGCCCGATCTGGCTGAAGATGTTGAGGCTGCCGCCGGTAACCAGCAGGGCATAGAGGCTCGCCGCCACCCCGAACGGCACCGTCGCCATGACGATGATGGCGCTCCAGAAACTTTCGAACTGCGCCGCCAGCACCAGGAGGATGATGACCAGCGCGAACCCGAAGGTGAGGAACAGTCCATTGGTGGCGTCGCCCAGGGTCTTCGCCTCAGCCAGCGGAATGATCGACGTGCCTTCCGGCAGCAGCGGACGGGCAATCTCCTGGAGCTGCTGGTAGGCGTCGCCCAATGCCAATCCGTCCTCGAGGCTCGCCGTCACGGTGACGGCGCGGCGCTGTTCCTCGCGGCGCAGCGACGGCGGCACCGCGGACTCGGTAATGCTGGCGATTGTGGACATCGGCACGTAGCGCCCGTCGCCCGCCCGGACGAACAGCGTCTCGAGATCGCGCGGATCGTTCACCGGGTTGGTGGTCGACACCATGCGCACGGTGTAGCTCTTGTCGTCGATGAAGACGTTGCCGATGTCGCTGCCGTCGACCATGGCCTGCATGGTGGTGGCAAGGCCGTTGATGTCGATGCCGAGTGCGTCGGCCCGGGCGCGGTCGACGGTCAGTGTCAGCTGCGGCTGGGTGGTATCGAAGTTGACCGAGACCCGCCCGAAACGGCCGTCCTCCTCCAACTGGTCAGCGATCGCCTCGGCGGTTTCCGCCAGCACCTGATAGTCGGAACCGACGACACCGAATTGCAGCCCCGAGCCGCCGCCGCGGATGCCGAGGCTGTTGCCCTGGCCGACAAACGCCCTGACGCCCGGCACTTGTGCCATCAGCGCGTTGATGTCGGATGCGATCTGCTGCTGTGTGCGCTCGCGCTCGCCCCATGGCGCCAGTGTCAGCGTCAGCGAACCGCCGCTGCCCCAGCCCGAGAGCACGAAGATCGACTCCACTTCGCCGCTGTCGACGAAGGGCTGCAGCATGCTCTCCACTTGGTTCAGCCGCGTGCGCACGAAATCGAGGCTGGCCGTGTTCGGCGCCGACACCCGCAGGTTGATCTGCGAGCGATCCTCGGCCGGTGTGATCTCCTGCCTCAGGCTGCCATAGACATAAAAGGACGAGGCGGCGAACAGCAGTGCGACCAGCACGACCACCAGCGGGTTCTTGAGCGCCAGCGCCAGCGTGACGCGATAGAAGCGGGCGAAGGCCCGACCGATGGCGCCGAACAGGCCGCCATGCCCCTGTGCCTCCCCGGCACGGAGGAAGCGCGAGGCGACCATCGGCCCGAGCGTCAGCGCCACGACCGAGGACAGGAGTACGGCGATCGCAAGCGTGAAGCCGAACTCGCGGAACAACCGCCCGGTCTGCCCCTCGAGGAAGGAGAGCGGGATGAACACCGCCGCCAGCGTCAGCGTGGTCGCAATAACGGCAAAGAACACCTCCTGCGTGCCCAGCACTGCGGCAGCGCGCGGACCGGCGCCGAGGTGTTTGCGGCGCACGATGTTTTCCAGCACCACGATGGCATCGTCGACCACCAGCCCTGTCGCCAGCACCAGCGCCAGAAGGGTGATGATGTTGAGCGAGAAACCGGCGAGATAGATCCCGGCCACCGCTCCGAGCAGAGCGATGGGCATCGCCAGGGCCGGCACGATGGTGGCGCGCCAGTCGAGCAGGAACAGGTAGATGATGGCGATCACGACCACGAGCGCCACGATCAGCGCAATCTCTACCTCGTGCAGCGCCCCTTCGATGAACACGGCATCGTCGCTCGATATCTTGACGTTCACGCCGTCCGGCAGCGTCTGGTTCAACGTCTCGACCGCCTCGTGAATCGCTTCGGAGATGGCGATGGTGTTGGATTGCGCCTGCCGGACGATACCGAGCCCGATGCCCGGCCTGCCGTCGGCGCGGATCGCCGAGGTGCTGGCGCTGGCGTCGAAAACCACCGTGGCGACGTCGCCGAGCCTGGTCGTGCCGTTGATGATGAGCTGCTCGAAATCCTCCGGGCGGCTCACTTCCGACAGGGCGCGCACCGAGATGTTCTGGTTGGGACCGTTGATCGAGCCTGCCGGGGTGTCGAAGGCGATGGTTGACAGCGCGTTGCGCACGTCGGCCACGGTCAGCCCCAGGCTTGCGAGCTTGAGCGGGTCGATGTCGATCTCGAAGGCGGTGCTGCGGGTGCCATAGACCTGCACCTCGGCCACGCCATCGACCGCCGCCAGCCGCTCGGCAACAACCGAGTCCACCAGTTCGCTGAGTTCGGCGACGCTCATGGTGTCGGAGGTGACCGCCAACTGGATCACGGCTTGCGCGTCGCTGTCGGCCTTGAAGATCGTCGGTTCGTCGACGTCGTCCGGCAGTCCGCGCGTCACCCGGCTCAGGGCGTCGCGCACATCGGAGGTGGCGATGTCGAGATTCGTGGAGTCGCTGAACTCGAGCGTGACGCGGCTCTGGCCGACCGAGGAACTCGAGGAGATGGCAGTGACGCCCTGGACGCGCGCCACCGCGCCTTCCACCACTGCGGTGATTTCGCGATCCACCGTCTCGGCGGCGGCACCGGGGAAGCTCGTCGAGATGGACAGGACCGGCTGTTCGACCCGGGGCAGTTCGCGGACTTCGACGCCAAGCAGCGCGGCAAGCCCTGCCACCATGATCAGCGCGTTGAGCACCAGCGCCAGTACCGGCCGGCGCACGAACAGCGCTGCCAGGGTGCCGCCGCGTTCATTCTTGCTGGCGATCGACATGGCGGTTCCCCTAAGGCGTCGTCGACGTGTCGGCGGTAGCAGTGCTGCCGTCGGGGCCGTCGAGCAAGGTCACCTCGGCGCCCTCACTCAGTTGCAGGATGCCTTCGGTGATGATCGCGTCACCGGGCGACAGGTCGGCCCGCACCAGTACGCCGTCGCTGTTGCGCTGGACGATCTCGGCCATCACCCGCGTGGCGCGGCCATCCTCGTACTTCCAGACATAGGAGCCTTCGGTGGACCACAGGATCGCCAGCGGATTGACTGCGGGGAACTCCTCGCCGGGGAAGTCCAGCGCCACCGAGAAGCTCATGCCCGAGCGCAGGATGCCGTCGGGATTGGGGATCTCGGCCTGAACCTGCAGGGTGCGGCTTGCCGGATCGATGCGGTTGTCGATGGCGCTGACCTCACCGGCAAAACTGCGGCCCGGCAGGGCGACGGCCGAGACGGTCACCGGCATACCCGGCGTGATGTTGGCGGCGTAACGCTCCGGCACCCAGAAGTCGATCAGGATGGAGGAGGTGTCGTCGATGGTGGTGACGGTGGTCTGGGCGCCGACATAATTGCCGGGCGTCACCCGCAAGAGCCCGACAGTGCCGGCAATGGGGCTGGTGATGGTGCGCCGATCGAGGGCAACCTCGGCATTGCGCAGTTCGAGTTCGGCATTGTTGGCGGCAAGCTCGGCGGCGGTGAGGGCGGTGGTCGCCACGAGGCTCGAACTGGCAAGGCCCTGGGTCCGCGCCAGCGCCGCCTCGGCATCCTCGACGGCCAAGCGGGCCCGGTCATAGGCGATCTGTTCGGCCGCGGCGTCGAAGCGCGCGATGACGTCGCCGGCCGTGACGGCCTGTCCCGGCCGCACCAGCACTTCCGCCAACTCGCCCCCCGCGGGCGCGGTGACCGTCACCGAACGAACGGCCGAACCCTCGCCGATGGCGGTCAGCCGGTCGTTGATGGTGGCCAGGGTGGCGGCGGTGGTCACCACATTGGTGGTCCGCCCGCCGAATCCGCCGGGCCGCCCGCCGCCGGAACCCATCCCGGGCATGCCGGGGCCGCCTCCGCCGCCGGGACGTCCAGGCTGTGCCGGGGCTTCCGGCCCGAAGGGCAGGGAGATGCCGACTCGTGCCAGCGTTTCGGTGGAACCGGGTGCGAAGAACACCCAGGCGAGCGCCGCGCCGGCGAGGACAACGAGGGAGGCGAGAATTTGCCGGATCAACAGTGGTCTCTGAGATGGTCTGGGGTATGGGGGCGGGCCGCGGCCGCTCCGGCAAACTCTAGCAGCCGCGCGATATTTTCAAAGTTACAATGCGGCAACGTCCCCGACACGAACCCGTGTGCGGCCCTCAGCCGGTGCGCCCGAGCCGGCTCACCGCCACCCGAATGTCGCGCTCGGTGTCCTTGAGGTGGAAGCGCATGGCCTCGGCGGCGGCGCGGGCATTGCCGACGCGGATGCTGTCGAGGATGCGCTCATGCGCCGCGATGGTATCGAAGACGGTGTGCCCGCGCTGCTCGTGGCCACGCCGGCTGATGAAGAATCCTTCGCGCAACGGCCCTGCCATTGCTTCGAACAGCGCCCCCAGGACGCGATTGCCGCTGGCGAGCGCCACGGCCTCGTGAAAGGCGACGTCGGCGGCATGGAAGCGCGCCTCGCGGTCAGGATCGGTGAGGCCCTCGGTCCCCGCGGCCTCCCGCATCGAGGTCAGCGCATTTTCGAGCCCCAGCAGACCGGCGCGGGTGGCGCGCTTGGCGGCGAGCGTGGCGGCCTGGACCTCGAGCGAGAGCCGCACTTCGATGATGTCGAACAGCCCTTTGGGGTCGTGGCTGATCAGCATGGCGAGGAAGTCGCCGAAAGCCGCTCCGTCCGGCTCCCGCACTACCGCCCGCTTGCCGCGCGACAGCAGCACGAGCCCGCGGCCCTCGAGTTGCTTGAGCGCTTCACGCAGGGTCAGGCGGCTCACCCCGAAGCGTTTCGCAAGTTCCGCCTCCGAAGGCAGGCTGGTGCCGGGCGCGAGTTCCTCCACGATCATCGTCGCCACGGCCTCGGCCACGCTCCCCGCTGCCGTGCCGGAATCGTGCCCCGATATGGTCTGATCCATGCTGTTCCTCCACGTATCAGATACCATCGCCATTCTGCGGCTGTCCATGCCGCTGTGCCGGTGGCATTTTTCTTCCGGCGGCGTGTGGCGATCGAGTTTGAGGTGCGTACCGCAGACCGCTGCGAAACGGCACTCCTCGGAATCTTCGCGGGTCGAAAAATATACCACGTGGGCAAGCAAAGCCGCTTTACAGAAGGTATCTGACCATCCTAGCTTGCGCGCGTGGCCGGGAGGGCCATGCGGCAGCAGGCCGCGAGTGGGAGGACGTCCAGTGCAGGTCCGGCCGCAACACCCCAGTGTGTGCGCTTAACCGTCGTGTTCGGTCTTTCCGCCGGCGGCCAGCATGCAGGGGATTGCGCCAATCTCCGGCCAGGGCGGCCGCTCCACCCCTCAGACTAGCCAATTCTCGAAGAACATAAGGGAGTCGAGACGTGAAACTCTTCAAGACGCTTGCCACCGTGCTGGCAGCCGGCGCCGTGGCGCTGACGGCCTCTACGGCTGTGTACGCGCAGGACAAGGGCCTGATCGGCATCGCCATGCCGACCCAGTCCTCGCTGCGCTGGATCTCGGATGGCAACGAGCTCAAGGCCGCTCTCGAGGCCAAGGGCTACACCGTCGACCTGCAGTATGCGGAAGACGACATTCCGAACCAGCTCTCGCAGGTCGAGAACATGGTCACCAAGGGTGCCCAGGCGCTGGTGATTGCCTCGATCGACGGCACCACGCTCAGCGCCGTGCTGCAGCAGGCTGCCGATGCCGGCATCAAGGTCATTGCCTATGACCGCCTGATCCGTGAATCCGGCAATGTTGACTACTACACCACCTTCGACAACTTCCAGGTCGGTGTGCTGCAGGCCAACTCGCTGGTGAAGGGTCTCGAGGAACGCTTCGGCGACCAGAAGCCGTGGAACGTCGAACTCTTCGGCGGCTCGCCGGACGACAACAACGCCTTCTTCTTCTATGACGGCGCCATGAGCGTGCTCCAGCCGCTGATCGACTCCGGCGACATCGTCGTCAAGTCGGGCCAGCAGGGCATGGAAACCGTCGGTACCCTCCGTTGGGACGGCGCTGTGGCGCAGGCCCGCATGGACAACATCCTGTCCGCCAACTACTCGGACGGCTCGGTCGTGCACGGCGTTCTGGCCCCCTATGACGGGCTCTCGCGCGGCATCATCTCGTCGCTGCGTGGCGTGGGCTACGGCTCGGGCGACCTGCAGTGGCCGATCATCACCGGCCAGGATGCGGAAGCTCCGTCGGTGAAGGCGATCGTGGCCGGCGAGCAGTACTCGACCGTCTACAAGGACACCCGTGAACTGGCCAAGGTCACCGCCGACCTCGTCGACACAGTCGTGTCGGGTGGTACGCCGGAAGGTCTCGACACCACCACCTATGACAATGGCGTCAAGGTCGTGCCGTCGATCCTGCTGACCCCGTACGAAGTCGATGCCACCAACTACCAGGAACTGGTGATCGACTCCGGCTACATCAAGCCGGAAGACATCCAGTAAGCACTGGATCTATCGAACACCGGGGCTCCGCGGAAACGCGGGGCCCCTCCGGATTTCCGCGGCCCTGCGTCGTGCTTGCCCGTCGGGCAGGCGGGGCATAGAAAATCGAGCCAGCCGCAGGACAGCAAGAACTGACAGAGCCAGCATGACCAACACCATTCTGGAGATGCGCGGCATCACCAAGACCTTTCCCGGGGTCAAGGCCCTCTCGGACGTCAATCTCGACGTCCGCGAAGCCGAGATCCACGCCATTGTCGGCGAGAACGGGGCAGGCAAGTCGACCCTGATGAAGGTCCTGAGCGGGGTCTATCCGCACGGCTCCTATGACGGCCAGATCATCTACAAGGGCGAAGAACAGCACTTCAAATCCATTCGCGACAGCGAACACAAGGGCATCGTCATCATCCACCAGGAGCTGGCGCTGGTGCCGCTCCTGTCGATTGCCGAGAACATCTTTCTGGGCAACGAGCAGGCCGCCGGCGGCGTGATCGACTGGGACGAGACGCGTGACGGCGCCCGCAAGCTGCTCGCCATGGTGGGCCTGAGCGAAGATCCGGGCACGCTGATCACCAATATCGGCGTCGGCAAGCAGCAACTGGTGGAGATCGCCAAGGCGCTGTCCAAGCAGGTGCAACTGCTGATCCTCGACGAACCGACCGCGTCGCTTTCCGAAAAGGACAGCCAGGCGCTGCTCGATCTGCTGCTCGAGTTCAAGAAGCAGGGCATCACCTCGATCCTGATCAGCCACAAGCTCAACGAGATCAGCCGCGTCGCCGACCGGATCACCGTGATCCGCGACGGCCGTACGATCGAAACCATGGATACCGGCGACATCACCGAGGACCGCATCATCACCTCGATGGTGGGCCGCTCGCTCGAAGACCGCTATCCCGCGCGCCAGCCGCAGATCGGGGAGGTGGTGTTCGAGGTCCGCAACTGGAACGTCTTCCATCCGCAGCACCGCGAACGGCAGGTGATCCGCGACGTAAACCTGAGCATCCGCGCCGGCGAGGTCGTCGGCATCGCCGGGCTGATGGGCTCGGGCCGCACCGAGTTGGCCATGAGCATCTTCGGCCGCTCCTACGGTCAGCGGATCAGCGGCGAAGTGCTGATGCACGGCGAGAAGGTCGATACCTCGACCGTCGGCAAGGCCGTGGCGCGGGGCATCGCCTACGCCACCGAAGACCGCAAGACCTACGGGCTCAACCTCATCGACCACATCAAGCACAACATCACCATCGCCAATCTCGGCGGGGTGTCGCAGGTGGGGGTCATCGACGATCTCGCCGAGCTCGATGCGGCCAACGACTACCGCAAGCGCACCAATATCCGCTCCTCGAGCGTGTACCAGGCGACCGGCAATCTTTCGGGCGGCAACCAGCAGAAGGTGGTGCTGTCGAAGTGGCTGTTCGCCAATCCGGAAGTGCTGATCCTCGACGAGCCCACGCGCGGCATCGATGTCGGCGCCAAGTACGAAATCTACACTATCATCAACCAGCTGGCTGCGCAGGGTAAGGCGATCCTGGTCATCTCCTCGGAGATGCCGGAACTGCTCGGGATCACCGACCGCCTCTATGTGATGAACGAGGGCCGGATCGTCGGGGAAATGCCGACGGCCGAAGCCAGCCAGGAGAAGATCATGCGCGCGATCGTGCGCGCTGAAGGGAAGGCATCATGACCACTGACACCGCCCAGCCGGGCATTACGTCGACCGGCGAACCGGTCAAGGTACGGGAGCTCAGCATCTGGAGCGCGCTGCAGGCCAATATGCGCGACTACGGCCTGTTGCTCGCGCTGATCCTGATCATGCTGTTCTTCCAGTATTTCACCAACGGCGTGCTGTTCAAGCCGGTGAACCTGACCAACATCATCCTGCAGAACAGCTACATCATCGTGATGGCGCTGGGCATGCTGCTGGTGATCGTGGCCGGCCATATCGACCTGTCGGTCGGCTCGGTGTCGGGCTTCATCGGCGCGCTCGCCGCCATGCTGATGGTCGGCTGGCGCTTCCCGCCGGAATTCGCGTTCCTCGCCAACCCGCTGGTCGCCGGTGCCATCTGCCTCGTCGTCGGCGGCATCATCGGGGCGGCGCAGGGATACCTCATCGCGTACCACAAGATTCCGTCCTTCATCGTGACGCTTGCGGGCATGCTGATCTTCAAGGGCCTGTCGCTGGCGATCCTGGCCGGCAAGTCCGTTGGGCCGTTCCCGGGCGAGTTCCAGCTCTTGTCCGCCGGCTTCATCCCCGACGTGATCGGGCCGACGACGCTGGTCGAGGCCAGTGAAGGCGTACAGCCGCTGATGCTGCACACCACCACCATGGTCATCGCCATCGCCGCCGTCGTCGCCATGGTGTTCTTCGCCATCCGCGGCCGCAATCGCCGCCGGGCCCGCGGCTACGAGACCGAGCCGTTCGGCCTGTTCGTGGTCAAGAACGTCGTCATCGCGGCCCTGGTGCTGTTCTTCGCCTATATGCTCGCCTCCTATCGCGGCCTGCCGAACGTGCTGGTGGTGATGGGCCTGCTCATCGCCCTGTTCGTGTTCCTGACCAAGCGCATGACCTTCGGTCGCCGCATCTATGCGCTGGGCGGCAACCTCAAGGCGGCGGCGCTGTCAGGCATCAAGACCGAGCGACTGACCTTCTACGTCTTCGCCATCATGGGCGTTCTGGCGGCCCTCGCCGGCATGATCTATGCCGCCCGCCTCAACTCGGCGACGCCGAAGGCAGGGCAGGGGCTCGAACTGGACGTGATCGCGGCCGTCTTCATCGGCGGGGCGTCGGCGCTCGGTGGCGTCGGCCAGGTCGCCGGTGCCGTGATCGGCGCCTTCATCATGGGCGTGATGAACAACGGCATGTCGATCATGGGCGTCAACATCGACTGGCAGCAGATGATCAAGGGCGTCGTGCTGCTCGCCGCGGTGTTCTTCGATCTCTACAACAAGAACCGCGCCGCCTGACGACAGGCAGCGTTCATCAACAAGGCCGCCGGAGCGATCCGGCGGCTTTTTTGATTCATTCGCGGTCGAGCGTCAGCTCATTTGCTGCTCAGAAGCCGTTCATCTTCGTTCAGGTTTCCACCTCGGCATCCGGCCTTCCGCCCCATTCCGTCCAGGAACCATCATAGACCGCGACCTCCTTCGCCCCGGCGATTTCCAAAGCCAGCCCAAGGGTTGAGGCGGTAATCCCCGAACCGCAGGACGTAATCACCGGCTTGTCGAGCGCAACGCCGCGCTCCTCGAACAGCCGCCGCAGGTCCTCGGGCGAATGCATCACTCCGGCATTGCTGAGCAGGCCCACCGGCACATTGAGGCTGTTGGGAATGTGGCCGCTGCGCAGCCCCGCACGGGGCTCCGGCACCTCGCCATGGAAGCGCTGGGCCGGGCGGGCATCGACGATCTGGCTGGCCCGATCGCGGCTGCGGTCGCGGACCGTTTCGAAGTCGGCCACTCGATCGGGGTCGAAACGAACCTCGAAATCGCGCCTCTCGCGGGACACCTGGCCTGACTCGGTCGGGCGCTTCTCCGCCCGCCATTTCGGCCCGCCGCCCTCGAGAATGCGCACGTTTCGAGCGCCCATCACCTTGAAGGTCCACCACACGCGCGGCGCGGAAAACAGGCCGATCTCGTCGTAGACCACGATCGTCATGTCGTCGCTGATGCCCAGGGCGCCGACCATGCGTGCGAAATCTGCGGGTGCCGGCAGCATGTGCGGCAAATCGGTGGTGCGGTCGGCAACGCCGTCTATGTCGAAGAACACGGCACCGGGGATGTGCCCAGCCAGATATTCGGCTTGGGCGTTTCGCGCGGCGCCCGGCATGTGCCAGCTACCGTCAACCACAACGACGTCGGGATCATCGAGGTGCTCAGCCAGCCACGCCGTGGTGACGAAGGGGTTGTCCACTTTATCCTCCTTGCTCCGCACTGGGCTAAACTGCGCCTTCGGGCGGGTGACCACAAGCTCGCTCTGTGCAGCATAGGCGAGGGAAGGACGGGAGAAACCAGGTTGGCCGTCAGGGGGTCGGGGCAGGGCCCGAACTTTCGCGCAGCACTAGCTCCACCGGCCACAACTCGTGAATGTCCTCCGCCGGTTTGCCGCCCAACAATTGCAGGATGAGTTCGGCGATGCGGGTGCCGGCGGCCCGGATGGAGGACCTGGTGGTGGACATGGTCGGGTACATGTTGTCGGCATTCAGATACGGAAAGACGTCGTCATGCGCGATCATCGAGACGTCCTTGCCGAGCGCGAGGCCGGCCTGGCGGATGGCTCGGAAGATACCGAGCGCAGTCATCATCGAGCCGGCGAGAAAAGCCGTGGGCCGCGGCTTCAGCTCCAGCATCGCCTGTGCGAGGCGGAACGCCACTTCGTCGGTGAAGATGGAATTGCTCATCAGGGCGGGATCGAACGGCACCCCGCGCGCCGACAGGGCCGCGAGATAGCCGATCTCACGGTGCTCGGCGAAGGTGCGGCCCTTGACGCCGTTGAACAGGGCGATCCGACGGTGGCCAAGGTCGAGCAAATGGCTGGTGGCGCGTTCCACGGCGCCGGTGTTGTCGATGTCGAGCCATGCGACCGGTCGGTCGCCATTGATCCGACCGTGCAGAACAAAAGGCAGCTTGAGATCCATCAGCACTTCTGCTCGCTCGTCATGCAGCTTCGGAGAATGGAGGATGACTGCATCCACCTTCTGGCTGGCGGCAAGACGCCGATAGGCAGAGATCTCGTCCTGATAGCTTTCGACCGTGGTGACCAGGATGTCGATCTCTTCGGTGGCGAGGCGACCCCCGAGGCCGGAAAGAAACTCGCTCATATGAGGCCCGAGCTCGTCGGCGCCGCGCAGCACCAGTCCCACGGCACCGGAACGGCCGGTGGCGAGGCGGAGGGCGCTGGCATTTGGGCGGTAGCCAAGACGTGCCGCCGCCTCTGCAACGCGAAGGCGGGTTGCCTCGTTGACTTCCGGATAGCCATTGAGGGCGCGGCTGACGGTGGTCTGAGACAGGCCGAGATGTTCGGCCAAATCCTTCAATCTCATTGGCGAATTGGCCCAGGAGCGGCGCCCGGAGGCAGCCGCTGACCTAAGGCGGGCGCGCATTTCCTGCGTCGCGCCGCTCTCCTCCCACGGCCATTCAAAGCGATTTCAAATTTTGATGCAAGAGGGTGCTCGTTGCGCCTCCGTCCTG
Source organism: Devosia albogilva (assembly GCF_042685625.1). Classification (NCBI taxonomy): domain Bacteria; kingdom Pseudomonadati; phylum Pseudomonadota; class Alphaproteobacteria; order Hyphomicrobiales; family Devosiaceae; genus Devosia; species Devosia albogilva. Next base: position 786,141 of record NZ_JBHUNP010000001.1, on the reverse strand, counting down.
AGGTGCGTACATCAGCTCCTTCAGCCCGTCGTTAACCTCTGCAGCGGACCGCCCTAGGGTAAGTAACTGTAATCATAGCTGAATCTCCGCACTTCGCCGAGAATCTTCAAATTTGGTCCATGGGCCCGCTTGACAGTATTTCTCGGCTCTGGTTCCCTTTCGTTCAAAGCGCTTTGAGATTGTCAGCGGGAAAGCTGCACACCAAAGCGCTTTTGTGGGAGGATGATAGCCAGGCGACGTGCGGGACACGGCGTCCTTCGGCGCGCCTCCCAATGTTGGCTCATTCGGGAGGATATCTAATGAAGATCAACAAGATGCTCGTCGGTCTGATGACGAGTGTGACGCTGGTCGCCGGCGCCGCGCAGGCGGCCGAGCTGTCCATCGTCTCCGGCGACACCGGCAACGGACTGGCCTTCCTCGAGGAGCAGCTGGCCAAGTTCGAAGAGCAGACCGGGCATACCGTGACGGTCGTGCCGATGCCGTCGTCCACCACCGACCAGTTCGGCCAGTATCGCCTGTGGCTTGCCGCCGGCAACGCCGACATCGACGTCTACACCACCGACGTGATCTGGGCGCCGCAGCTCGCCGACCAGTTCCTCGACCTGACCGAGGCCGCGGCCGACGTCGTCGACCAGCACTTCCCCTCGATCATCGAGTCGCAGACCGTGGACGGCAAGCTCGTTGCCATCCCGGCCTATACCGACGCGCCGGCGCTGTTCTACCGCACCGACCTGCTCGAGAAGTACGGCAAGGAAGTCCCGACCACCTGGTCCGAGCTCAAGGCCACGGCTCAGGAAATCATGGATGGCGAGCGTGCCGAGGGCAACGCCGACATGTGGGGCTTCGTGTTCCAGGGCAACGCCTATGAAGGCCTGACCTGTAACGCCCTCGAGTGGATCAAGTCCTATGGCGGCGGTCAGATCGTGGAAGCCGACGGCACCATCTCGGTGAACAACGAGCAGGCCGTTGCCGCGCTCGAGGAGATCAAGACCTTCATCGGCACCATCTCTCCGGAAGGCAACCTCGCCTATATGGAAGAGGAAAGCCGCGGCGTCTGGCAGCTCGGCAACTCCGTGTTCATGCGCAACTGGCCCTACGCCTATGCGCTCGGCCAGGGCGACGACTCTGCCGTGAAGGACAAGTTCGACGTGGCGCCGCTCCCGGCCGGCGAAGGCCCGGAAGCCCGCTCCGCAGCGACGCTGGGTGGCTGGAACTACGCCGTCTCGAGGTACTCGCAGAACCCGGAAGCCGCTATCGAGCTGGCGCTGTTCCTTGGTTCGGAAGAGATCCAGAAGGAGCGCGCGATCAACCAGTCCAACCTGCCGACCATCGAGTCGCTCTATGACGACGAGGACGTGCTGGCGGCTGCTCCCTTCATGGGCAACTGGAAGGAAATCTTCCAGAACGCCGTGCCGCGCCCGTCCGCTCCGACCCAGGAAAACTACAACGAGGTCTCCTCGCTGTTCTGGTCGGCCGTTCACAACACCCTGTCGGGCAATGGCTCGGCTGCCGAGAACCTCGAGGTTCTCGAGGCCGATCTCGACGAGCTGCTGAACTAAGCAAGGCGACTAAACTCGGGTGCGGGGATCTTTCCCGCACCCAGCTGCAGCTCGACGATTGGGAGTAGTCGATGACCACCGAGGCCCTGGCGTCCCCAGCCATTGCACCCGGCAAACGTGCCCGGTCGGAGTTGATGCAGCAGCGCGCCCGCGCTGCGCGCTGGTTCCTCCTGCCGATGATGATCGCGCTGTTCGTTGTGGCTGGTTGGCCGCTGCTGCGCTCGATCTGGTTCTCCTTCACCGACGCCACACTCAATGACCTCTACGGGGCGGAGTGGATCGGCTTCGGCAACTACCTGCAAATTCGCACTCTCGAGAGCGGCCGCACTATCTATCGCGGCGTCCTCGCCGATCCGGACTGGTGGAATGCCGTGTGGAACACGGTGCGTTTCGCCTTCTGGTCCGTGATCTGGGAAACCGTGCTCGGCATGATCGTGGCCCTGGTGCTCAATGCCGAGTTCCGCGGTCGCGGCATCGTCCGTGCCGCCATTCTCATTCCGTGGGCCATTCCGACTATCGTCTCGGCCAAGATGTGGGCCTGGATGCTGAACGACCAGTTCGGCATCCTGAATGACCTGGGCATGCGTCTCGGCCTGTTGAGCCAGAAGGTCGCCTGGACCGCTTCCGCCGACACCGCCATGCTGGCGGTGCTGGTGGTCGATATCTGGAAGACCACGCCGTTTATGGCGCTGCTGATCCTCGCCGGCTTGCAGATGATCCCCAAGGACATCTACGAGGCTGCGGACATCGACGGCGTACACCCGGTGAAGCAGTTCTTCCGCATCACCCTGCCGCTGGTGCGCCCGGCGCTGATGGTGGCGATCATCTTCCGCGTACTCGACGCGCTGCGCATTTTCGACCTGATCTATGTGCTGACGCCGAACTCCGACGCCACCAAGACCATGAGCGTGATCTCGCGCGAGAACCTGTTCGAGTTCAACAACTTCGCCGAAGGGTCGGCGCAGTCGACGCTGCTGTTCCTGATCATCGCGCTGTTCACCATAGTCTATATCTGGCTCGGCCGCGTGAACTTCGAGGGGGGAGACCGCTGATGGGCGCGACCATGAACCCCTGGAAGCTGGTCAAGACGGCGCTGTTCTACCTGCTGGTTCTGACCATCGTCGTGGTCAGCGTGTTCCCCTTCTACTACGCGATCCTGACCAGCTTTAAGTCCGGAACGGACCTGTTCCGCATCACCTACTGGCCCACCTCGCTGAGCCTCGACAACTACCGGGACGTGCTGACCACCGGCGAGTTCCCACGGAACTTCATGAACTCGGTCTTTGTCGCCTCGGTGACGGTGATCCTGGCGCTGTTTCTGGCCGTCACCGCCGCCTTCGCGCTCAGCCGCGTGCGGTTCCGGGGCCGTGGGCTGCTGCTGATGACGATCCTTGCGGTGTCGATGTTTCCGCAGATCGCGGTGCTGGCCGGCCTGTTCGAACTGATCCGCTTCCTTGGCATCTACAACACGCCCTGGGCGCTGATCTTCTCGTACACGATCTTCACGCTGCCGTTCACCGTCTGGGTGCTCACCACCTTCATGCGCGACCTGCCGGTCGAGATCGAAGAGGCGGCCATCGTCGATGGAGCGTCGCCCTGGGTGATCATCACCCGCGTGTTCATGCCGCTGATGTGGCCGGCGCTGGTGACCACAGGCCTGCTCGCCTTCATCAGCGCCTGGAACGAGTTCCTGTTCGCGCTGACCTTTACCTCCTCGAACAGCACCCGCACGGTGCCGGTGGCGATCGGCTTGTTGTCTGGCGGCTCGCGGTTCGAAATCCCCTGGGGCCTGATCATGGCGGCTTCGGTGATCGTCACCATTCCGCTCGTCATTCTCGTCCTCATCTTCCAGCGCAAGATCGTGAGCGGCCTCACCGCCGGCGGCGTCAAGGGCTAAGGAGTTATTCCAAATGGCTGCAATAGAGCTTCGCAACATCCGCAAATCCTTCGGCGCGGTGAACGTGATCAAGGGCGTCGATCTCGAAGTCCGCAAAGGCGAGTTCATGGTGTTCGTCGGCCCGTCGGGGTGCGGGAAGTCCACGCTGCTGCGACTGATTTCGGGCCTTGAGGACATCACCTCGGGCGAGATGCTGTTCGACGGCAAGCTGGTGAACAACCTGGCACCGTCCAAGCGCGGCATTGCCATGGTGTTCCAGAGCTATGCGCTCTACCCGCACATGACCGTCTACGAGAACATGGCCTTCGGCCTGACTCTCGAGAAAGGCAAGGGCAAGGAGGAGATCCGCCAGCGCGTCGAGAAGGCGGCGGACATGCTGCAGATCCGCCAGTATCTCGATCGGCTGCCGAAGCAGTTGTCAGGTGGCCAGCGCCAGCGCGTCGCCATCGGGCGGGCGATTACGCGCGATCCGAAGGTGTTCCTGTTCGACGAGCCCCTGTCGAACCTCGATGCGGCGCTGCGTGTCGCCACGCGTATCGAGATTGCCAAGCTCCACGAGGAGATGGACCAGACCACCATGATCTATGTGACGCACGACCAGGTGGAGGCGATGACGCTCGCGGACCGCATCTGCGTGCTCCGCGATGGCCTGGTGGAGCAGGTCGGCACGCCCATGGAGCTCTATGAGCGGCCGGACTCCATCTTCGTCGCCGGCTTCATCGGTTCGCCCAAGATGAATTTCATCACCGGCGAGAAGGCGGATCGGTTCGGCGCCACGACCATTGGCGTTCGCGGCGAGCACATGGTGGTCAAGCCAAGCGACGGACTGTGGAGCGGCACCGTGATCCACACCGAGAACCTGGGCTCGGACTCCTATGTCTATCTTGAAATGGGCACAGAGGAGCCCGTGGTGGTGCGCCTCGATGGTCCGAACAACTACCACTCGGGCGACGTCGTGCAGGTGTCCCCGATGGAAGACAAGATCCACCGCTTCGATGGAGCCGGCAAGCCGATCCGCTGACGCGATCACAATCGCCGCAAGGCGCGCAACTCCATTCCGACAATCCTCATTCCCGCGGATACGGGATCCCGCCCCAACGGGCGGGGTTCGGTATGTTTGCGGGACATCATGCAGAGCCCAGGCCTAACCACGCTCGGCCACCTCCTCCCGGCCGACCGATCCAAGGAGACTAGTCATGCCGATCCGTACCCTCGTATGGGGTGAGAACGTCCACGAACAAAAGAACAAGGTCGTGGCGGACAACTACCCCGAAGGCATGCACAACCAGATCGCCAAGCTGCTTTCGAGCGATTCCAACATCGTCACCAAGACCACCACGCTGCAGGAGCCGGAGCACGGCTGCACGGTAGAAGCGCTGGCGGAGACCGACGTGCTGATCTGGTGGGGGCACGCTGCTCATGGACAGGTGCAGGACGAGATCGTCGAACGGGTGGCGCAGCGCGTATGGGAAGGCATGGGCCTGATCGTGCTGCACTCGGGCCATTTCTCGAAGATCTTCAAGCGGCTGATGGGGAGCCCTTGCGCCCTCAACTGGCGCGAGGCCGGTGAGCGCGAGCGCGTCTGGGTCACGAGCCCGGGCCATCCTATCGCCAAGGGCCTTCCGCCCTATTTCGAGCTCGAGATGGAGGAGATGTATGGCGAGCCCTTCAGCGTGCCCGACCCGCTGGAAACGGTGTTCGTCTCCTGGTTCCAGGGTGGTGAAGTGTTCCGCTCGGGCCTGACCTACCGGCGCGGTGCCGGCAACATCTTCTACTTCCGCCCGGGCCATGAGACCTATCCAACCTACCATGACGAGACGGTTGGGCAGGTGCTGCGCAATGCGGTGAACTGGGCCTACAACCCCAACACCTATCCGGGCCTGTTGAAGGCGCCGAACGTGCCCGTCGGCGAAGCACTCGAGAAGATTGAGGAGCGTGGCCCCACCCTGCATCAGGGCCGTGAAGGCTTCCGTTGACGTGACGTCGCGGGCCGGGGTTTCAGCTTCCCCGCCCGCTGGAGCACAGATAAACACCGCGCCGGAGAGGCTTTCCCCGGCGACTCTCGGCAAGTGGGCGTAGACGTCACACTGCCATCGTCGAGAACTGAGCGTGCGGTTGCGGCCGCTGAAGGAATGAACCTATGCGTATCCTGATCCTGGGTACCGGCGGCATGGCCAACCAGCATGCCAAGCATTTTGCTGCCATCGATGGGGTCACCCTGGTCGGCGGCGTTGACGTCGACCCGGCGCGGGTAGAGGCGTTCAACAAGACGCACAATATCGAGCGCGGCTTTGGTTCGCTGGATGCTGCGTTGGCCTGGGGCGAATTCGACGGCATCGCCAACGTCACCCCCGACTCGATCCATCACCCCACCACCATGGCCGCCCTCAAGGCGGGCAAGCATGTGTTCTGCGAGAAGCCCCTCGCGACGGACCACGCAAAGGCCCTGGAGATGACCGAGACGGCCGAGCAACTCGGCCTCATCAATATGGTCAACCTGACTTACCGCAACGTCGCCCAGCTTCAGAAGGCCCGCGAGATCGTGCAGTCGGGGCAGGTCGGCAGAGTGAAGCATTTCGAGGCCAGTTATCTGCAGAGCTGGCTCGTTTCCAAGGCTTGGGGCGACTGGCGTACCGAGTCGCAGTGGCTCTGGCGCCTGTCGAAGAAGCACGGCTCCAACGGCGTGCTCGGGGATATCGGCGTACACATCCTCGATTTCGCCGCCTATGGCGCGGGCAGCGACTTCTCGAAGGTGTTCTGCCGCCTGGAGACCTTCGAGAAAGCCGAGAACAACCAGATCGGCGAGTACGACCTCGACGCCAATGACAGCTTCGCCATGACGGCACAGTTGGAGAACGGTGCACTGGGCGTGATCCATGCGACTCGCTGGGCAACCGGTCACTTCAATGAATTGCGCCTGCGCATCTATGGCGAACTGGGCTCGATCGAGGTCCAGCATCGCCACGACTGGTCCAAGCTCTTCACCTGCCTAGGACCGGACGCCGAAACCGGCACCTGGACGGAGGTCGAGGTGGAGCCGGTTCCGACGAACTATATGCGGTTTGTCGAGGCTTTCCGCTCGGGCACGAACCTTGAGCCGAGCTTCCGCCACGCGACCAACATCCAGAAGGTGCTGGATCTGGCCACGGTGACGGACCGTGACCGCCTGGAGCATGATGTCTAGCGGTCGTCGACGTAGACCAGGACGTTCCTTTCGGCGTCAGTGCTGACCGCAACCACGTCCTCCACTGCGACGCCCTCGGTGTCGAGTGCTCCGGTGACGGCCTCATTGGCGCCTACCGCCTCATGCAGGCTGCCCATATTGTCGCGCCTGCCGGCGATCGCCTCATCAAGGGCTGCGGCTTCTGTTGACGCGTCGCCGTCGAGGGAGGACAGGCGGATGATGCGCACCTGCGCTGCGTCGGTGATGCCGGAGAGATCCGGCGGCGCGTGATTGGCAATGGCTTGCATCGCACTGGAGAAGCTGCCGGCCTCCATCGAGGTGGCAAACTGCGATGTGGTGGCGCTGGGGGTCGCCGGGCCGGTGCCGATACCCTCTCCGGCGCCGGCATGCGGCGTGGAGTTGGTGTTCACGTCTCCGGAGGGCTGATCGAGGCCGACACCTTCGCCCGGACCCGCGCCGGTCGTTCCGGAGAGTCCGGAATCCTGGGCTGTAGCGGGCGCTATGGCAACGGCCAGGGCGAGGGCTGCAATGGCAATCTGCTTCATGGTGTTCTCCTCCGGATCTTCGTTCGGCAACGGAAGGCGGTGGGGAGCGGTTGCTGCGCTTGCTCGGTGCACGGCTTCAGGGCCGGCAGGCTGCAACCGCTGGGCGAGGCTCCGACTTATTGAAGGAGGTCAACATACGGAGCGTCAGCAATGGGTATCATCTGGGCCATCATCGTCGGCTTTTTCGCGGGTCTGATCGCCCGCTTCGTGGTTCCGGGGGACAAGGAGCCGCGCGGTTTCATTCTCACCACGGTGCTCGGTATCGTCGGGTCGGTGCTGGCGACCTGGCTGGGCCAGGCGATCGGGCTCTACGGCGAGAACGACGGGGCCGGCTTCATCGGCGCGATCGTGGGTGCTGTGATCATCCTCTTGATCTGGGGCGCGGTCGCGCGTCGCCGATAGCGAACCTGCCGACCTGAACAAAAAAGGGGCGCCCGTGGCGCCCCTTTTCGATTCCTCGGTGACCCGGTCACTCGATAACGGTGATGCGGCCGTCCGTATATGGGGTGTACTCGCCACCGAGCTTGGCGATGTAGTCGGCGACCACCTGCTCCAGCGGCGGACCGAAGTCGTAAGCATTGTCGCCCTCGGCAAAGGTGCCATAGCCGTCGCCGCCGCCGCGCACGTAGTTGTTGGTGACAATGGTGTAGGTCGCCTCTTCGTCGATCGGCACCCACTCGTCACCTTCGCCCTTCACCAGTACATCGCTGATGCGCTCGCCGACCGGCTTGGCCAGAGAGTAGCTGTACTTGAGCCCGGCGACCTGGGCGAAGCGGCCTGCGCCGTTCTCAATATCGGACACGCCGTTTTCCAGCGCATCGATTACGTCAGCACCGGAAATATCGACAGTCGCCAGGGTGTTGGAGAAGGGCAGCACGGTCAGCACTTCGCCCATGGTAATCTCGCCGGCATCGATGGATGCGCGGATACCGCCGCCGTTCTGGAAGGCAATATCGGCCCCCTGTTCTGCCGTAGCATCGAGGATAGCGTCTGCCAGAAGGTTGCCCATAGAGCACTCCACGACGCGGCAAACCTCGCGGCTGCCTTCGATCGGCTCGGTCGTGCTGCCGATGACCTGGGCCATCAGTTCCTGCAGTGGCTCTTCGAGTTCCGCGAGGCGGGCGGCATATTCCTCATTCGGCTCGACGGATGCATCGATCAGGATCGGAGCGCCTTCGGCGGAAATGACGTTACCCTCATCGTCCCATGTGACCACCAGGTCGCCAAGGTATTTGCCGTAGGAATAGGCGGTAACGACCGGGACTTCCGCACCTTCGGGATTGTCGACCATGGTCGGATAGCCTCCGGCGGCACCTTCCTCGGTGTTGCTGAGGAGGGTGTGCGAATGTCCCCCGACGATCACGTCGATGCCCGGCACGTTGGCCGCGATCTCCAGATCCTGCGTGTAGCCGACGTGGGTCAGCGCGATGATCTTGTTGACGCCGGCGGCGGCCAGCGCGTCCACCTGGGTCCGCAGGCTGGTAATGGTGTCGTCGAATTCGACGTTTTCGCCGGGCGAAGAGGTCTCGTCGGTATCTTCAGCCAGGGCGGAGACGAAGCCGATCTTCTCGCCACCAATCTCGAGCACGTGGGTGCCTTCGAGCTTGCCGGCGAGGAGCGGCTCGTTCTCGACGTTGGTGTTGCCCGAGATGATCGGGAACTCCGCAGCTTCGAGGAACTTCGCCAGCTCTTCAGGGCCATCGTCGAACTCGTGGTTGCCCACTGCCATCACTTCGATGCCCAGATCGTTGGCGAACTCAGAGATGATCTCGCTCTTGTACTGGCTGTAGAACAGCGAGCCCTGGAACTGGTCTCCGGCGTCGACTAGCACGACATTCTCGCCTTCGAGTTCGGCGCGCTTGTTGTCGACGGCGGTCTTGAGGCGCGCAATGCCGCCGAAGCATTCACCGGCGGCGTCGGTCTCGGCGTCACAGTTGGAATCGCTATCGGTGATCGGCCCGAAGCGCGAGTGGAAGTCATTGATATGCAGGATATTGAGCGTGAAGTCCGCGTAGGCGGGCCCGGCGATACCGGCGAGAAGTGTCAGCGTTGAGGCGCCGAGAAGCAGTCGTTTCATCCCTGTCATCCCTGTTCTTGCCACAAGGGCAGTTCAATCGGCGGGCCTCACCCGCCGCGGCCGTGCCGAGCGCAGCCTGTGCCGAGTTAAGCAGCGTTTTGTGACGGGTGAAAGTGGACCGAGAGGTCAAAAACAGGGCTGCCATGCAGGTTCGCCTCTTCACGCCTCTTCAACCATCCGGCAAAGCTGAGAGGCGGCGGACGACATTCGTAACAAGGCTGCAGCACGGTTCGCGCTAGAACGGTGGTGCGAAACGGAATTGAGTTCATGAGCGCCGCCCTTGTCAGCCTGCTGCCGGAGGTGCCCGAGGCACCGGCCCGCTCAGAGAGCATCCTTAGCTTTATTCTGATCGGCGGCTTCGGATCGGCCCTATTCGTGACGCTGTCGAGCGTCGCCGTGGCGCTGATGCCGGCACATCCCGAGTGGCAACTGAACGCCGCCTGCTACGCCCTGACCATCCTGCCGATCTACCTGCTGCATCGCCGCTTCTCGTTCCGCTCGGTTGCTGCGCACCGTCGGGCATTGCCGCGCTATGTGACCGTGCAGTTGATGGCGCTGGGTCTGGCCGCGCTGTTCTCGTTCATCATCTACGGCACCATGCGACTGCCGCCGGTAGCCGCCGCCATACTGGTGGTGGTGCTAACGTCGGGCGTCAACTTCGTGGTGCTGCGCAGTTGGGCTTTTGCTGCCGAAAGCGTGCCGTTGGCACCTCGGCGGGTTCTGTACCGTTGGGGGAAACGGGGTTCCAATCGCCTGCCAGTGGGGTAATCTCCGCGCCGCCTGATTTGCGGAGAGTCTTATGAAGAGTGCGTTGATCGTCTATGGCGGCTGGTCCGGCCATGATCCGGAAGAATGCGCCGCCATCTACCGCCGCTGGTTGCACGAGGATGGTTACTCGGTGCGGACCGCAACGGAGACGAGCGCCTTCGCCGATCCGTCCATTCACGACCTGTCGCTGATCGTGCCGATCTACACGATGAGCAAGATTGAGAAGGAAGAGGTGGAGAACCTGACCAAGGCGGTACAGAACGGCGTCGGTCTGGCCGGCCACCATGGCGGCATGAGCGATGCGTTCCGCGAGTCGGTCGACTACCAGTTCATGGTCGGCGGGCAGTGGGTGGCGCACCCCGGCAACATCATCGACTACACTGTCGACGTGGCGAAGCCGGACGATCCGATCATGGCGGGGATCAAGTCGTTCCCCTATACGTCCGAGCAGTACTACATGCATGTCGACCCCTCGATCGAGGTGCTGGCGACGACGACCTTCTCCGGTGAGCACGCGCCCTGGATCGAAGGCGTGGTGATGCCGGTGGTTTGGAAGCACCACTATGGCAGGGGCCGGGTGTTCCACATGACCCTCGGCCACCGGGCCAAGGAATTCGAGAACACCAATATGGCCACGATCATGCGCCGCGGCCTCAACTGGGCGGCGCGGCCGGACGCCGAATAAGCCGGTTCAGCGCAAGGTGAGTTGAAACTGGCGCCGATTTGTCCTCGTATTTGGGGGCAGGGAGGCGTCATGACTCAAGCAAGCACAGACGGGCTGCCGGTTTCGCGTGGCCCGTTGATCTACCGCCAGTCTGTCTGGACGCGAGTGACCCACTGGGTGTGGGTCATCTGCCTCTTTTTTCTGCTGCTGACCGGGCTGCAGATCTTCAATGCTCACCCGGCCCTCTATGTGGGCCAGGAGTCCGGCTTCGAGTACGACAACGCGCTGCTCCGCATTGGCGCCGTCAACACCCCCGAAGGGCCGCGCGGCCGCACTACAGTGCTGGGCCAGACCTATGACACCACAGGGTGGCTGGGGATGAGCGGCAGTGCCGAGCGGCCGCAGTTCACGGCCTTTCCGGGGGCGGTGACCATTCCCTCGTTTCGCGATCTTGCTACCGGCCGGGTGGTGCACTTTTTCTTTGGCTGGCTTCTCGTAGCGGCGTTGCTGGTGTGGTTCGTGGCAAGCTTCATCAACGGCCATGTGCGGCAGGTGCTGCCCGGCAGTGCCGACCTCCGGGGTTTGCCGCGCGACATCGGCAACCACGCCCGCTTCCGCTTCCACCATGGCCGCGCCTACGGACCGCTGCAGAAGCTCAGCTATTTCACGGTGTTCTTCGTGCTGTTCCCCTTGATCATCTTGACCGGGCTGACGATGAGCCCGGGCATCGATGCTGCCTGGCCTTGGCTACTCGACCTGTTTGGGGGGCGGCAGACCGCACGAACGATCCATTTCGGCGTGATGGTGCTGCTGGTGCTGTTTTTCGTCGTGCATGTCGTGATGGTTCTGCTGGCCGGGCCGCTGAACGGGCTGCGATCGATGATCACAGGCTGGTACCGTGCGGCGCCGGGCACCGTCGTCGAGAAGGGAGACCGGGCATGAGCCCGCTGATGCTCAACCGCCGGCGGTTTCTCGCCGGATCGGCGGCGCTCGGGTCGGGGCTTGCCCTCACCGGCTGCGACCAGTTCGACTTTCTCGCGCAACGCGGCAATCCGGTGCGGCAGGCGCTGGAGCAGGCCAACGTCCTGACCTACCAGTCGCAGCGACTGCTGATCGGGGATCAGACGCTGGCTCGGGAATATTCGGCGAGCGAGATCCGGCAGGGGATGAAGCCCAACGGCTCGACCGAGCCGACCACGCCGGAATACATGTTCCTCAGGGCGCAGAACTTCGAGCCCTACCGGTTGACCATCAAGGGTATGGTCGAGCGCGAGGTCAGCTTCTCGCTGGCGGAACTGCGCAACATGCCGGAGCAGTCGCAGATCACCCGGCACGACTGCGTCGAGGGCTGGAGTTGCATCGCCAAGTGGACAGGCACTCGCCTGGGCGCCGCGCTCGATCAGGCGGGGGTAAAGGCGGAGGCGCGGTTCTGCGTCTACCACTGCTTCGACAACATCCAGCGTACGCTCGCCGGGGACATCTTCTACTACGAGAGCAGCGACCTGGTGGACGCCTATCATCCACAGACGATCCTAGCCTACGGCCTCAACGACCAGGTGCTGCCGGTGGCGAACGGGGCGCCGGTGCGCCTCAGGATCGAGCGGGCACTGGGCTACAAGCAGCCGAAATACCTGCACACCATAGAGCTGGTGGATGACCTCAGGCCGTTCGGCATGGGCAAGGGCGGTTATTGGCCGGACAACGGCTACGAATGGTATGGCGGGATCTAAGCCGGCCGCATCGCACCCCTGCAGCGGCTGCGCTTGCGTTTTCCGGTGGCTTCCCCCATATGTGCCGGGTCGATGCCGCAGGAGCGGCCGACGGACTTCTCTTCTTATCCCAGCGGTGAGCGGCGGAGTCGGCCCGGAGACCCATTTGGTCCGGGTTTGAGCCAGCACCCGCGCGATAATTTCCTATCGCCCGATTGCATTCCTTGATTGTGCAGACGCCGGATTGCGTCCGCACCGCGTGCCGTTTGGCACATCGAAAGAACCAGATTGACCGATTTTACCTCCCTTGGCCTGCCGCAGCTTCTCACCGAGAGCCTCGCCGCCGGTGGCTTTACCGAGCCGACCCGCATCCAGTCGCAGGCCATTCCCAAGCTGCTGGAACGCCGTGACGTGATGGGCATCGCCCAGACCGGCTCGGGCAAGACGGCAGCCTTCGGCCTGCCGATCCTGGCGGGCATCCTCGAGCTGACGGGGCGGCCGCGTCCGCTGACCACTCGTGCGCTGATCCTGGCGCCGACCCGTGAACTGGCCGTGCAGATCGAGGAAAACCTCAAGAAGTTCGCTGGCGGGCGCATGAAGCTCGATACGGCGCTGATCCTCGGCGGCATGTCGCGCACCCAGCAGGTGAAGGCCTTGGCGCGCGGCGTGGACGTGGTGATTGCCACCCCGGGCCGGTTGATGGACCTCGTCAATGACGGCAAGCTGCGGCTCAACGAGACGCGCTGGCTGGTGCTCGATGAGGCCGACCGCATGCTCGACATGGGCTTCATCGCTCCGGTGAAGGCCATTGCCAAGCTGGTCGGGCCGCGGCGCCAGACCATGCTGTTCTCGGCCACCATGGCCTCGGAAGTCGAGGAGCTGGCTCAGACGCTGCTGAAGGACCCCGTCCGGGTCGAGGCGGCGCCGCAGGGCACCACCGTGGTCAAGATCGACCAGCGGGTGATCATGTCCGGCTCGAAAGCGAAGCGCGGCGTGCTCAATGAGCTGCTCGCCAACCCCGAAGAAGGCATGGAGCGCGTAATCATCTTCGCCCGCACCAAGCACGGAGCCGATCGTGTAGCGAAGAATCTGGCCATCGACGGGCACGAGGCGGCGGCGATCCACGGCAACAAGTCCCAGAATGCCCGCCAGGCGGCGCTCAAGGGCTTTGCCAGCGGCAGGGTTCGTATCCTGGTCGCGACCGACATCGCCGCTCGCGGTATCGACGTCCAGGGCATCACCCATGTGGTGAACTACGACCTGCCGGACGATGCCGAGAACTATGTGCACCGCATCGGCCGCACTGGCCGCAACGGCGCTTCCGGCATTGCGATCACGCTGTGCGACGGTACCGAGCGCGGCAAGTTGCGCGATATCGAGCGCCTGATCCGCCGTACGCTGCCGGTGTCGGGTGATCTGAGCCTGGTCTCCGCACCCGAGGCTGCGGCTCCGACCCGCCCCGCGGGCCGCCCGGGCCCGCGGAGCGCCCGCAACCCGCAGGCCGCACGCCCGCAGCGTCGCGAGGGAGGCGAGCGCCGCCCCGAAACCGCGAAAGCCGGTGCAAGTCGGCCACAGTCATGGATGACGGAAGTTGCAGGCAAGGGCGGCGAAGCCCGCACCGCCCCGCGAAAGGCTGAAGCAGGCAAGGCGAAGCCCCGCTGGAGCCGGGGACAGCGCAACGCCGCCAAGGCAAAGCGCACGGCGAACGCATAGTGATACGGCGGCCCTCGGGCCGCCGTTTTCGTTTAGGCTACCGACGCTAGGTAGAGGATGTCGCGCGTGCCCGAACCGTTGCGGCTGGCCGGTGCGAGACGATCGAGGAAGCTGCGCGACCAGTCGTCTATATTGTGAGCGCGGGCAGCGGCCATCAGTGTTTGCCAACGGCTGATGCGCTCATCGAGCGGCATGTCGAGTGCCAGACGCAGAGCCTCGGCGGTCTCATCGGTGTCGAACGGATTTACCAGCAGCGCTGCATCGAAGATCTCGGCGGCGCCGGCGAAGCGCGAGAGCACGAGCACACCCGGATCGGCGGGGTTCTGCGAGCCGATATATTCGTGAGCGACGAGGTTCATGCCGTCGCGCAGGGGCGTCACTAGGCCGACGCGGGCGAGACGGTAAAGGCCGGCCAGACTGGGTTGGCCATATGCCCGCTTCACATAGGTCAGCGGCTGCCAGTCCAATTCGGCAAACCGCCCCATCACCCGTCCGCAGATGGAATCCAGTGTTTCGCTGGTTTCCTGATATTCCTTGATCGTGTCCCGCGAGGGCGGCGCCACCTGCAGGAAATGCACCTGCCGCCGAAAGCGGGCGTCATGGGTGAGGAGCTTTTCATACGCTTCAACCCGCTGCGGCAGCCCCTTGGAATAATCGAGCCGGTCCACCCCGATGATCAACCGCTGGTCGCCGAGCACTCGGCGCATGCGGTTCACCATCTTGGTGGCGGCGGGGCTGACGGCCAATCGTGCAAAGGCGTCAGGATCGGAGCCGATCGGGAAGGCATCCACTTCGGTGCGGCTGAAATCCACAGACTGCAGCGGATCGCCGGAGATGCTAGCCGGCGACTGGTGTTCGGCGAACTCGGTGAAGGCGGCGACGTCGCGATTAGCCTGCATGCCGACCAGATCGTAGCGCGACAGATCGCGCATGAGATCGAGGTGGTTCGGAATGGCGTAAAGCGTGTCGGCGGTCGGGAAGGGGATGTGCAGGTAGAAACCGATGCGGTTGCGGGCGCCGAGGGCCCGCAGTTCGCTCGCCAGCGGGATCAGGTGGTAGTCGTGCACCCAGATGATGTCGTCGGCCTTGAGCAGGGGCAGCAGGGCGCGCGCAAACTGCTGGTTGACGCGGCGGTAGCCCTCGTACCAGGTGCTGTCGAGGGTCGCGAGATCGAGCCTAAGGTGAAAGCTCGGCCAGAGGATCGAGTTGGAGAAGCCGGCATAGTAGGCGTGGTGATCCTGTCGGGTGAGATCGACCTGAGCCACCTTCAACCCGTCGACATCCTCGAAGCGCGCTTCGCTGGACGGCTGCTCCACCAGCCGGCCCGACCAGCCGAACCAGAAACCTTCCCGCTCCGCCAAAGTCTTGCGCAAGGCAACGGCAAGGCCGCCGGCGGCAGGTCCCTTGCCCGGCGTGCGGTTGGATACAATGACAATTCGGCTCATACGGTTTGCCCCCGTGTTTGTTGTCTCAATGCACGCGATCGCGTGCGGCGATGTCTCCCAGGCCCTGAATGAGTGCGTAGACGGAGGCGACGTTGGCGATGCGCATGCGCGCCGCGGTGTCGCCTTCACCGAGCTTGATGCCGACGCCGCCGAGTTCCTGCGCGGCGACGAACGCATCTTCGTCGGTGAAGTCGTCGCCGATGAAGATCGGAGTGCGGCCGGCGAACGGCTCTTCCTGCATGAAGGCGCGCAGGGCCGAGCCTTTGCCGACGAAGGCCGGGCGGGCCTCGAAGACCATCTTGCCGGGAATGAGGGTGAAGTCGGTGACGCCGTTGACGGCCTCTTCCATAGCGCTGCGGACGGTGTCCCCCAGCTCCGGCTCCTGGCGGAAGTGGAGGGCGACACTGCCTTCCTTGCGCTCGAGGATCAGGTTGGGGTGGGTCATCACCAGCGGTTCGACGGCGTGGGCGATCTCGTCAGCGGAGCGGACGGCGGCTTCGTCGACCTGTTCCAGCACCCCATCGGCGCGGCGGCGCTGGGCGCCGTGGGCGCCGGCAACCGGGAGCTGGAGCGGGGCGAGGAAGCGGTCGATGTCGGCGATTTCGCGGCCGGTGATGACGGCGAAGGCGCTGTCGAGCTCGCGGGCAGCGCGCTCGAGCTGTTCGGGGAGATCGTCGGGAACCCTAACGGAATCAGGGGTTTCGGCGATCTCGACCAGCGTGCCGTCGAAATCGGTGAAGATCGCCAATTGCGGCGCCGCCGCATGGTCCAGTTGGGACATCAAGGCCTCGGATGGATTTCTCGTCGATCACGGAACGCCCGGAAAGCCGAATGGTTCGCAGGAACATGGCTGTCATTCCTGAACCGGGACGCTCAGGCAGATGAACGAAAATGAACGGCGCATAAACGCTGAATTACCTCCGAGTTCAGGGACGTGAGCGTAGTTCCACCACCGTGATGCGATCATGGAGGGTCAAATGAACGCCCGGCTTTCACACCAGCTGCTTCTGATGGCTCTGTTCGGGGCAGCGATGAGCTTTCTCACATTCGCTGCTTCGTTCGCCGAGGTGCCACGCAGCGAGTCTCGCGCGGCGGTTTGGAGCACCCGCTAGGCGAGAGGGATGCCCTTGTTGCCCTTGTCGGACTGATAGACCGCCGACAGGTCGGCGTAGAGGGCGGCGATGTCGTCGACGCGCTGGACGAGCGCCTCGCGGTTGCCGCGGTCGAGGGTCGCAATCATCTGCGGGATCGAACGGCTGGTCCAGAACGGGTTGGTCTGGTTGTAGAGCGGCCGGTCGGGGGGAACGGTGGGGCGGTCCGGATCGGGGACGGCGAACACGGCCTGCAGGATCTGGATGTCGTAGGGAATGGCGAAGCTGTCGCGGCTGTCTTCGTGGCTGAACAGGTAATAGAAGTTGTCGAAGCCCGACCAGGTGATGCCAGAGAGGCAGAGCGAGCAGGGCTCGTGGGTGGCGAGGAACAGGCAATCCTTCGTCTGTGGCCGTTGATCGGCGGGCAGTTCGAAGAAGCGTTTGATGGCGTGCATTTCGCCATGCCAGAGCGGATTTTCGGTCTCGTTGTTGGTTTCGGCAATCACCACCGACAGATCAGACTTTCTGAGGATAGCGGCACCGAACAGCTTGTTGCCGCGCTGCACGCCCTTGTGCGTCACCGGGGCAATGTCGTGTTCGATCACGTCGAGCAGGCGCCCGACCAGGTCTGCGGTCTCCAAGTCTAGTCCTCCAGCGGCACGAGGCCGATCAGCGGGATGCCGGCGGCATCGAGCAGGCGCAGGCTCTCGCCGTCGGTTTCGTAGTTGGCGACGGCGGCGAGGGCAGCAAAGAGTGCGGCCTCCTGCGCCATCAAGGGTTCGGCGCAGGCCATGCGGGTGGCGGCGGCGGGGCCGAAGCTGAGCCCATCGGTGAAATCGGCCTCGGCAAAGTAGTTGTTGCAGCCGCTATTGCCGCCAGCGCGGCTGTCGGCGGTGATGGAGAAGGTCGGGGGACGTTCGCCGATAGCGGGTTTGCCGCCGATGCTGGTGATGCGCCAGAGCACGTCGACCAGGCCGGGCTCGGGCAGCACGGGCGCCGGGTTCGGGACTTCCCCTTCCGGTGGCGGGGCAGGTGCCCGCACGAGGTCGATGACGACGGGAGCGGGCGCGGTCACGTCGACCGGCACGGGAGCGACGCTGGCGAAGGCAAAGCCGCCCGGGCCGAGAAGTTCGGCCACGAGGCCAAAGGCGGTACCATGGCGAGCGACATCGCTGTGGAGGTTGAGAACGAAGCCGATTGGGGGGTGGCCGTTGGCGGGGACGGTGCCGCTGGCACCGACGACCGGTTGGCCCTCGGGCAGGGTGACAAGGCTGACGCGCAGGGTCGTGCCCGCCGGCGCGGCGATGCGCTCGCGATAGACGACTGTGCCGGTGAAGCTCAGTCCATCGGCAGCCGCCGGAACGGCGAGCAACAGCAGCGCGAGCAGTGTCTGTATCAACCGCAGCATCATGACGTCACCGTAGCGCAGGGCTGTGGCGGTTTCGAGCGCGGTCGGACGTTTGGGTTACCGCACCACCAGCCAAGGCTCGGCAAAGCGATGTTCCTCGAGATTGTTGCCGGGGCCGCCACGGTCGATCACGAGGAAGTCGGCATGGTGGTCGAGCGGCGTCAGCACGCCGTGCCAGGTGTTGATGGCGATGTTGACACCCTGGCCGGGAGCCGGGGCGAAGGCCAGGGGGCGCCCGGGCGTGCCACCCTCTTCAGGCGCGACGATGACCAGCCATGGCGTCGCACCGAGCGGGTAGAACGCCTGGCTGCCGAGAGGGTGGCGTTCCACAAGGGTCAGCGACAGCGGCAGAGTGTAGGGCTTGCCGCGGAAGATTGAGATCAGCGGGCGGGCGTCGGTGCCCGCAAGTTCAACGCGCGCAAGATCGTGGTAGCGCTCGGTCATGCCGGCGTTGATCGGATAGTGGTATGCGCCCTCCGTCTCGATCACCTGCCCGAAGGGCGCGAAGGCGGCGGCGGTGAGGGGCTCGATGCGGATCTGCCGGTCGGTCATGGCGCTAGAGGCCCAGCCGGGCGTGGCGGTTGACGTCCTTGTAGAGGAGGTAACGGAAGCGCTGCGGGCCGGCATAGCAGGCTTGGGGGCAGAAGGCGCGCAACCACATGAAGTCGCCCGGCTCCACTTCGACCCAGTCACGGTTCAGCCGGTACACCGCCTTGCCCTCGAGTACGTAGAGGCCGTGCTCCATGACGTGGGTTTCCTCGAAAGGGATCACCGCGCCGGGCATCAGGGTGACGATGTTGACGTGCATGTCGTGGCGGAGGTCCGCCGGATCGACGAAGCGGGTGGTGCCCCAGGTCTCGTTGGTGTCGGGCATCCAGCGGATGGGGGTATCCTGATCGCTGCTGACGAAGGCCTCGGGGGCGTCGATGCCTTCAACC
Organism: Devosia albogilva; assembly: GCF_042685625.1. Classification (NCBI taxonomy): domain Bacteria; kingdom Pseudomonadati; phylum Pseudomonadota; class Alphaproteobacteria; order Hyphomicrobiales; family Devosiaceae; genus Devosia; species Devosia albogilva. Next base: position 767,143 of record NZ_JBHUNP010000001.1, on the reverse strand, counting down.
GGCTCGTAGCGCTTGCGCACCCAATGGAAGCGGGCAGGCTCGGTGCTGCGGTTGACCAGGGTCCACTGGCAGCCGGGCGGCAGGAAGGCGTAGCCGCCAGTTTCGAGCAGGTGCGGTTCGCCAGAAATGGTGAGAGTGACGCTGCCCTCGACCACGAACAGCACGCCCTCAGCCTCAGGATTGGGTTCGGGGCGCTCGCTGCCGCCACCGGCTGCCACCTCGACGATGTATTGCGAGAAGGTCTCGGAGAAGCCCGTCATCGGGCGGGCGATGATCCAGGCGCGGGTGTCGCGCCAGTGCGGCAGATAGGAGGTGACGATGTCGCGCATCACGCCCGCGGGCAGCAGCGCATAAGCCTCGGTGAAGACGGCGCGGCCGGTGTGGAGGGTCATCTGCGCGGGCAGGCCGGCGGGCGGGGAAGCGTAGGTGGCCATGGGTCGTCTTCGGCAGTGGCGGATAGCGATCCTTAGCGCAGTTGCGCCGAGGACGACAGGGGCTCGGTCAGCTCTCTGCCGGCTGCTCCACGGCGCGCTTGAGACGGCTGAGCATGGTGGTGGCGTAGGCGGCGTAGGGCCCGATCCAGCGCTCGTGGATGGCGTGAATCGGCAGGGCATCGAGGTGGTTCCAGCGTTCGCGACCGCGCCGCTCGGCAATGACCAAGCCAGCCTCTTCCAGCACGCCGAGATGTTGCATGACGGTGCAGCGGTCTAGTTCGGGCAGTTGCGCGCAGAGATCGCCGGTGGTGCGGGGACCGGCCTTGAGCAGATCCAGGATCTGTCGGCGGGCGCGATGGCCGAGAGCCTTGAAGATGCGGTCGTCTTCGTCTTCCGTTGACATGTTATGTTTCTATAACATATCGTTTGCCTGTGCAAGCGAAGGAGGACGCGATGGCCTATGAATTCACGGTGAGCGGCCGGATCAGCAAGCCGGTGCACGAGGTGTTTGAGTCGGTTGCCGACCCGAAGCAACTGAGCGGCTATTTCACGACCGGAGGTGCGCAGGGGCGGCTGGAGACCGGCGCGACGGTGATGTGGGACTTCCACGATTTTCCCGGCGCCTTTCCGGTGCATGTGGTGGATGTAGTGCCAGACCAGCGGATAGTCTTGAAGTGGGGTGCGGCGCCTGATGACGACCCGGCCGGCGAATACGAAACCACCGTCACCATGACGTTCGAGGGATTGGAGGACGGGCGCACCCTGGTCAGGATTCACGAGGAGGGTTGGCGCGAGAACGCCGCCGGGCAGAAGGCGTCCTACGGCAATTGCGAAGGCTGGACAGGGATGCTGTGCGGGATGAAGGGCTATCTCGAGTACGGCATCAATTTTCGGCAGGGCTTCTACAAGTAGAGCACCGGTAAGAGCCTGTTAGGGTTACCAATCTTTCAGCTTTGGGCGGTATGCTCCGGGGATGAACTGGAGCCATCCCATCGGCCTTGCGCCGCACAACTGGATGCAGCACCACCTGCCGTGGCTGGTGGTGCTGACGATGGTGATCGGGCTGTTCCGCGACGAGCCGGTGCTGTCGGACGAGCGCGACGAGCTGAACGGCTAAGTCACTCCGGCAACAGGGCTTTCAGCCGCAGCAGGGCGATGCGCTCGACCTGGGTGCAGGCGGTGGTGAACTCTTCATCGGCGGTGTTGGCGAGGCGGCGCTCGAAGGCTTCGAGGATCGAGGCCTTGGTGTGATCGCGCACGGCGATGATGAAGGGGAAGCCGAATTTCTCGACATATGAGGTATTTAGCTCGGTGAAGCGCTGGCGTTCGGCGTCGGTGAGGGCGTCGAGGCCGGCAGAGGCCTGTTCGGCGGTCGATGCCTCGGTGAGGCGTTTAGCGGCCGCCAGTTTGCCGGCAAGATCGGGGTGGGCGCGGAGGACGACGAGCCTTTCCTCTTGAGTTGCCATGCGAAATTGCGACCGGAGGGCGAAATGGAGGCCCACCGCGGTGTCGTTGGCGGGGCCGAGTTCGGCTTCCCAGGCGCGTTCGGCGATCCAGGGGGAGTGCTCGAAGACGGAGCCGTAATCGGCAACGAAACTGGCACGATCCTGCTGTGACGGTGTTGCTTTCCGTTCCCGCCAGGGGTGGTTCTGCAGCCAATGTTCAGCGATCTGCAGACGGGTGGGGGTCCAGACGCGGTCAAAGCCCTTGATGTAGTCGACGAAGCGCTTGAGCCCCTGGAAGCGGCCGGGCTGTCCGACGAGGCGACAGTGGAGCCCGATCGACATCATCTTGGCCTGGCCGGCCTGCCCCTCGGCATAGAGGCAGTCGAAGCTGTCCTTGAGCGCCTGGAAGAACTCCTCGCCGGTGTCGAAGCCCGGCGCGGTGACGAAGCGCATGTCGTTGGTGCTGAGGGTGTAGGGGATGATGAGCTGCGGCTTGCCAGCGATCAGCTTCCAGTGGGGCAGGTCGTCGTCATAGGCGTCGGAGATATAGGCGAAGCCGCCATACTCGGCGACGAGGTCGACGGTATTGAGGCTGGAGCGGCCGGTGTACCAGCCGAGCGGGCGCGAGCCCGTGGCAACGGTGTGCAGGCGCACTGCCTCGGCGATCTGGTGACGCTCCTCCTCGGGCGACATGTCCTTGTGCTGGATCCATTTGAGGCCGTGCGAGGCGATCTCCCAGCCGGCCTCCTGCATGGCGGCAAGCTGGGCCGGAGCACGCATCAGGGCGGTGGCGACGCCATAGACGGTGACTGGGATATCCGCTTCGGTGAACAGCCGGTGGAGGCGCCAGAAGCCGGCGCGGGCGCCGTATTCGTACATCGACTCCACATTGGCGTGGCGCTGGCCCGGCCACGGCGCGGCGCCAAGCACGTCGACCAGGAAGGCTTCGGAGGCGGCATCGCCATGGAGGATGCAGTTCTCGCCGCCTTCCTCGTAGTTGAGGACAAACTGCACCGCCACATGGGCGCCACCGGGCCAATCGGCATGGGGCGGGTTGGGACCATAGCCGTGCATGTCGCGGGGATAGCGGTTCATCGAAGCCTCTTGCAGTGACAGCAGGATAGTAGCGGCGGGGCCGCTGATCACAAGATGCTCAAAAGTGGACCAAACGGTAAAAAATGTGCATTGCGCAACGGGGGCGATGCGCTAGTCTCATTCCGGAAAAGGACGGAGGAGCAGAATATGGCGTCAGGACGGCTGACCACGCACGTGCTCGATACCATGCACGGCCGGCCGGCGCGCGGCATGCGGCTCGAGCTGCTGTATGTCCATGGCGACCACACGCACCACATCACCGACAGCTATACCAACGAGGACGGCCGGGTGGACCAGCCCTTGCTCGGCGAGGACCAGTTCCAGCATGGCGAGTTCGAGATCCACTTCCATGTGGGGCAGTATTTCGAGCGGCTCGGCGTGGAGATCGAGACGCCGTTCCTCGACGTGGTGCCGGTGCGGTTCACGATCAGCGAGGACAAGCACTACCACGTGCCGCTGCTGGTGAGCCCGTTCGCGTATTCGACGTATCGGGGGAGTTGATCGTGGTGGTGAGTTCCGTGGGCGTTGAGAGAACCCCCCTCCTGACCTCCCCCGCAAGGGGGGAGGTGGCCTCCACTCTGTTGGGGCATGTTGCCACCAATTCGACTGCAAGAGGGAGGGTGGCCTCCACTCTTTGGCGTGATCGAGTAACACCACCGGCTTCCACCCTCCCCCTTGCGGGGAGGGCTGGGGAGGGGGTCGGCCATGGCTGAGATCAGCAACGCCATTCGTTTTCTCCTCAATGGCGAGGAGGTCACCGTCACCGATGTGCGGCCGGAGACGACGCTGCTTGACTGGCTGCGGCTGGAGCGGCGGTTGCGTGGCTCCAAGGAAGGCTGCGCGGAGGGCGATTGCGGGGCCTGCACCGTGCTGGTGGGGCGGCTCAGCGGCGACGAGGTCGTCTATGACAGCGTCACCGCCTGCATCCGGTTCGTGGGGAGCCTGCATGGCACGCATGTGGTGACGGTGGAACACCTCAGGGGCGAGAACGGCACGCTGCATCCGGTGCAGCAGGCGATGGTGGATCACCATGGCTCGCAATGCGGCTTCTGCACGCCCGGCTTCGTGATGAGCCTTTATGGGTTGTGGATGCGCGAGCCGCGGCCGAGCCGGGGCGCGGTGGAAAAGGCGCTGCAGGGCAATCTCTGCCGTTGCACCGGCTATGCGCCGATCATCCGGGCCGCCGAGGCGATGGCGGACTATGGCTTGCCCGAGGCCGATCCGCTGTGGGCGGAACGGATCGCCGTCAAGGAGCGGATCAAGGCGCTGAACGACGGGCGGCGGGTGGAACTGGGCGCGGACGCCGGGCGGATCATCATCCCGGCGAGCGTGGATGATTTCGCCACGGTCTATGCGGAGAACCCCGGGGCGACCATCGTCGCCGGCTCCACCGATGTGGGGTTGTGGGTGACCAAGTTCATGCGGCCTATCGGGCCGGTGATCTTTATCGGGCACCTCGAGGAACTGAAGCGCATCGCCGAGAACGACAGCGAAGTGCGGTTCTATGCCGGGGTGAGCTATTCGGAAGCGCTGCCGGTGATCGGGGCGAGCTTCCCCGAACTCTTGCCGCTGTGGAATCGGATTGCCGGCGAGCAGGTGCGCAACATGGGCACGATCGGCGGCAATATCGCCAATGGGTCGCCGATCGGCGACACGCCGCCGGCGCTGATTGCGCTCGGCGCGAAGCTGACGCTGCGCAGGGGCGATCATCGGCGGGAGCTCAAGCTCGAGGATTATTTCCTGGCCTATGGCAAGCAGGACCGGGAGCCGGGCGAGTTCGTCGAGAGCGTAACGGTGCCGCTGTTGCCGGCGGGCGAGAAGTTCGCGGTCTACAAGATCTCCAAGCGCCGCGAGGAGGATATTTCGGCGCTGTGCGGGGCATTTCGGGTGTTCGTCAACGATGCCGGCGTGGTCGGCATGGCGCGCATCGCCTTCGGCGGCATGGCGGCAACGCCCAAGCGCGCCAAGGCGGTGGAAGCGGCGCTGGTGGGCCAGTCCTGGACGATGGCGACGGTGGAGGCGGTGCTGCCGGCCTTTGCCGAGGACTTTCAGCCGATCACCGACATGCGGGCCAGCAAGGAATACCGGCTGCTGGCGGCCCAGAACCTGCTCAAGCGCTTCTTCCTCGAGAGCGAGGGGGAAGAGGTGCGGGTGAAGCGGGAGGTGGCGTGATGGTGGGTTCTGTGTGCGTGGGGAGAACCCCCCTCCCGGCCTCCCCCGCAAGGGGGGAGGTGGGCTCCACTCTGTTGAGTGATCGTGCCGCAGGCGTGAGGTGCTGGGCATGAACAAGCACTCCGCGCCGATCGAGATTGCGACCCTGCATACGCCGACCCGCCACGACAGCGGGCACAAGCATGTGACGGGGACGGCCGAGTATATCGACGACATGGTCGAGCCAGAGGGCACGATGCATGCGTACCTGGCGCTGTCGAGCCGGGCGCATGCGGAGATCGTGTCGATCGACCTGACGGCGGTGAAGGCGGCGCCGGGGGTGATCGGCGTGCTCACGGACGAGGACATTCCGGGCGAGAACGACATCAGCCCGAGCCATTTCCATGACGAGCCGATCTTTGCCATCGGCAAGGTGCATTTCTGGGGCCAGCCGCTGTTTGCGGTGATCGGGGAAACGCGCGAGGCGGCGCGGCGGGCGGCACATCTGGCGGTGGTGGAGTATCGCGATCTCGAGCCCATGCTAGACGTGCGGGCAGCGCAGGCAGGTGGCGGCAAGGTGGTGGCACCGCCGCTGGCGCTGCAGCGGGGCGAGGTCGAGGCGGCGCTGGCTGCGGCGCCGCGCAAGGTGGAGGGGTCGATCGCCATTGGCGGGCAGGACCACTTCTACCTCGAGGGGCAGATCGCCATGGCGATTCCGGGCGAGGACGAGGACGTGACCGTCCATTCCTCGACCCAGCACCCGAGCGAGGTGCAACTGATGGTGGCGCAGGTGCTGGGCATCCGCCAGCACGCGGTGACCATCGTGGTCCGGCGCATGGGCGGCGGCTTCGGCGGCAAGGAGACGCAGGGGAACCTGTTTGCCTGCGTGGCAGCGCTGGCGGCCAAGAAATGGAACCGAACCTGCAAGATCCGGCCGGACCGCGACGACGACATGACCGCCACCGGCAAGCGGCACGACTTCGTGGTGGATTACCGCGTCGGCTATGACGACAGCGGCAAGATCCATGCGGTGGATGCCGTCTATGCGGCGCGGGCCGGGTTCTCGTCGGACCTCAGCGGGCCGGTGACCGACCGGGCACTGTTCCACGCCGACAACGCCTATTGGTATCCGGCGGTGCGGGTGCGCTCGGAGCCGCTCTATACCAATACCGTGTCGAACACCGCCTTCCGCGGCTTCGGGGGACCGCAGGGCATGGTGGCGTGCGAGCGCTGGATCGAGGAGATCGCCTATGCGCTCGGCAAGGATCCGCTGGAGATCCGCAAGGCCAATTTCTATGGGACCGACAGCAACAATGTGACGCCCTATCATCAGGTGGTGGAGGACAATGTCATCCACCGGGTGGTGAGCGAACTCGAGGCCTCGTCGGACTATCAGGCGCGGCGCCAGGCAATCTTGGCGTTCAACCGCGAGAACACGGTGCTGCGCAAGGGCATCGCGCTGACGCCGGTGAAGTTCGGCATCTCGTTCACGGCGACCTGGTACAACCAGGGCGGGGCGCTGGTGCACCTCTACAAGGACGGCACCATCCAGCTCAACCATGGCGGCACCGAGATGGGGCAGGGGCTCTACGTCAAGGTGGCGCAGGTGGTGGCGGACGCGTTCGGCGTCGGGCTCGACAGCGTCAAGATCATGGCCACCAACACCAGCAAGGTCGCCAATACCTCGGCGACGGCGGCGTCCTCGGGCACCGACCTCAACGGCGCGGCAGCGCTGGATGCCTGCCGGCAGCTCAAGGAACGGCTGACGGCACACGCAGCCAAGCTGCACCAGGTGCCGGAAGAGGCGGTGCAGTGGGTGCAGGGCGGCGTGCAGGCGGGCGAGACATTCGTGCCGTTCGGCGAACTGTGCGCCTCGGCCTACCACAACCGGGTGCAGCTTTCGGCTGCGGGGTTCTACAAGACGCCCGAGATTCACTGGGACCGCGGATCAGGCCGCGGGCGGCCATTCTACTATTATGCCTATGGCGCCTCGGTGAGCGAGGTGACCATCGATACTTTGACGGGCGAGTATGTGGTCGACCGGGTGGACATCCTCCACGATGTGGGCAAGTCGCTGAACCCGGCCATCGACCTGGGTCAGGTGGAAGGCGGCTTCATCCAGGGGATGGGCTGGCTGACGAGCGAAGAGCTGGTGTGGGACGGCAAGGGGCAACTGCGGACGCATGCGCCTTCGACCTACAAGATCCCGCTCGCAAGCGACGTGCCGCCGGTGTTCAACGTGCGGCTGGCGGAGTGGTCCAGCAACAAGGAGGCGGTGATCGGCCGCTCCAAGGCGGTGGGCGAGCCGCCGCTGATGCTGGCGATCAGCGTGGTGGAAGCGCTGTCGATGGCGGTGGCAAGCGTGGCGGATTACCGCGTGGCCCCGCGGCTGGATACGCCGGTGACGCCGGAGCGGGTGTTGATGGGGGTGGAACGGATGCGGGGGGCGAGGAGGTGACCTTGGTGGTCAGCACCAACATCGCACCCCTCACCCTAACCCTCTCCCCAGAGGGGCGAGGGGACCGATCCGGAGTCGACCTCGCCCGGGGGGCTCTTCCCGGGTTGGAAGTACCCCCACCCAACCTCCCCCTGAGAGGGGGAAGGGCGGCTGCGGTGGGGCGGAGAGATCGAGCCCTATGTCGACCTTCGTCGCTGTTCCGCATTGTGGGGACAAGCAAGAATCCGAGGCGCCTCGGTTCCATCGTCTCCCTCCCCTTTGAGGGGAGGGATCAAGGGTGGGGGTGTCGGGGGTCGAGCGCATCTCGGGGTCGCGGTTCGTTGGAGCTACGACACCCCCACCCCCAGCCCCTCCCCTCAAGGGGGAGGGGGGCGGCTCCACTCGGGTGGAGGGTACCCCCACCTAGCCTCCCCCTGGGAGAGGGAGGGACTGCGGCGGTGGGGTTGCGGGATTTTGCCTGTTTCACAGATGTGCTCCTCCCCCTTCGAGGGGGAGGTTGGGTGGGGGTGTAGCGTGAACTCCGCCGCCCTCTCCGCCTTCTTCGCCGAGAACCCCGTCGCCATCGTGTGCGAACTGACGTCGGTGCGGGGGTCGTCGCCGCGGGAGCGGGGGACGTTCATGGTGGTGGGGCCGGAGGGGACGGTCGGCACGATCGGGGGCGGGGCGCTCGAATATCTGGTGATCGAACATGCGCGGCGGCTGATCGCCGACGGGCGGGCGGAAGAGGCGATGGACGTGCCGCTGGGGCCGGAGATCGGCCAATGTTGCGGCGGACGGGTCGCGGTGCGGCTGCGGCATGCGGGGGCAGGGCTCAGAGCGGAGCTGGTGGAGCGGATCGCGGCGGAAGAGGCGGGGCGGCCGGCAGTCTATGTATTCGGGGCCGGGCATGTGGGGCGGGTGCTGGCGCAGATCCTGGCGCTGTTGCCGGTGAAGCTCGAGGTGATCGATACGCGGGGCGAGGAACTGGCGCTGCTGCCGGCGGGCATCGTCGGGCACCGGGTGGCGATGCCGGAGGCGGTGGTGCGGCAGGCGCCCCGAGGCAGCAGCTTCGTGATCGTGACGCATGACCATGCGCTCGATTTCCTGATCGCGCTCGAAGCGCTGAAGCGGACCGACAGTCCCTATGTCGGGATGGTCGGTTCGCAGACGAAGCGGGCGAAGTTCGCGAGCTGGTTCCGCGAGCAGGGCGGGGACGAGATAGCGCTCGCGCGGCTGGTATTACCCATTGGCGCGCAAGGGCTTGGGGATAAACGGCCGGAAGTGATCGCCGCGCTGGCGGCGGCCGAAATAATGGTACAGATTGGTCGAGGGGAAGCTGATGTCGCGCGGGCACGCGCCTCCGGACCATCGGAGGTGGTGATTGGACGCTAGTATGCCGCATCGGCTGGAATTGACCGGTATCACCAAGCGCTTTCCCGGCGTTCTCGCCAACGACAACGTGTCCTTTGCGGTGCGGCCGGGCGAAATCCATGCGCTCCTGGGCGAGAACGGCGCCGGCAAATCGACCCTGGTCAAGATGATCTACGGCATCATGCAGCCCGATGCCGGCGAAATCCGCTGGAACGGCGAAGTGGTGACGGTGCCGAACCCGAAGGCGGCGCGGCGGCTCGGCATCGGCATGGTGTTCCAGCATTTCTCGCTGTTCGAGGCGCTGACGGTGCTGGAGAACATTGCGCTCGGGATGGACAGCAAGATCCCGGCGCGCGAGCTCGAGGGGCGCATCCGCGACGTGATGCAGACCTATGGGCTCTTGCTCGACCCGCACCGCACGGTGGCGACGCTGTCGGTGGGCGAGAGGCAGCGCATCGAGATCGTGCGGGCGCTGCTGCTCAATCCGAAACTGCTGATCATGGACGAGCCGACCTCGGTGCTGACGCCGCAGGAGGTGGAGCAGTTGTTCGCGGTGCTGCGGCAACTGGCGGCGGAGGGGTGCTCCATCCTCTACATCTCGCACAAGCTGCACGAGATCAAAGCGCTGTGCGACACGGCGACGATTTTGCGCGGGGGGCGGCTGGTGGATACGTGCGACCCCAAGGTCGAGACCAGCCGGTCCATGGCCGAAAAGATGATCGGGGCCGGGCTCAAGGACATCGTGCGCGGCGAGGGCCGGAGTTTCGGGGCGCCGAAACTGGTGGTGTCGCGGCTGTCGACCGTCGGGGACGGGCATTTCGACGTGCCGGTCAGGGATGTGAGTTTCACCGTGCGTGCCGGCGAGATCTTCGGCATCGCCGGGGTGGCGGGCAATGGGCAGAACGCGCTGCTCGATGCGCTGTCGGGCGAAATCCATGGCGACGATCGCGAGGCGATCTCGCTCGACGGTCAAGCGGTGGGGCTGATGAACACCACCGAGCGGCGGCGGCGCGGGATGTGCGCGGTGCCAGAAGAGCGCAACGGCCATGCGGCGGTGGGCGAATTCACGCTGAGCGACAATTCGGTGCTGACGGCGCGCGACCGGCTCGGCATGGTGATGATGGGGCTGATCAATTCGGGCGCCGCCAAGACCTATACGGGCAAGGTGATCGCCGACTTCGCCGTCAAGGCGCTGGGGCCGGGCTCGACGGCAGGGTCGCTGTCGGGCGGGAACCTCCAGAAATACATCATGGGTCGCGAGATCCTGCAGAAGCCGAGCGTGCTGGTGGTGTCGCAGCCGACCTGGGGCGTCGATGCAGGTGCGGCGGCGGCTATCCACCAGGCGCTGGTGGACCTGGCGGCGGCGGGGTCGGCGATCGTGGTGATCAGCCAGGACCTCGATGAACTGCGAGCGCTCTGCGACACGCTGGCGGTGATCAATATGGGGCGGCTGAGCGAGGCGCGGCCGGTGGGGGATTTCAGCATCGAGGAGATCGGGCTGTTGATGGGTGGGGTTCACGGGCAGGGGGAAGTGCGCGATGCCGTTACGGCTTGAGAAGCGGCCCGAACCCAGCAAGGCGATGCTGTACCTGACACCGGTCGGGGCGGTGCTGCTGACCGCGGTCATCGGCATGATCGTGTTCTCGCTGATCGGCTATAACGGCGTCGCCGCGGTGCGCGAGATTTTCCTGACGCCGCTCACCAACCCGCTGAAGTGGCAGGACCTGGCGGTGAAGTCGGCGCCGCTGATCATCATCGCGGTGGGGCTGGCGCTCTGCTATCGCTCCAATGTGTGGAATATCGGCGCCGAGGGGCAGTATGTGCTCGGCGGGCTAGCCGGCACCGGGGTGGCGCTGCTGACGCGCGACATGAGCGGGCCATGGATCCTGCCGCTGATGGTGGTGGCGGGTATGGCGGGCGGCATGGCCTGGGCGTTCATTCCGGCGCTGCTGAGGACCAAGCTCAAGGTCAACGAAATCCTGACCAGCCTGATGCTGACCTATGTCGCCATTCAGCTCTTGAACTACCTGGTGCTCGGGCCGTGGAAGGACCCCATGGGCTTCGGCTTCCCGCAGACGCGGATGTTTACCGCCGACCAGATGCTGCCGCGCGTGGTGCCGGGGACAATCATCCACCTGGGGGCGCCGATCGCCATCGTGGTGGCGCTGGTGGTGTGGTTCGTGATGAGCCGTTCGGTGTTCGGCTACCAGGTCAAGGTGGTTGGCTCGGCGCCGTACGCCGCGCGCTATGGCGGGTTCTCGGTGAACCGGACCATCTGGATGGTGCTGCTGGCGAGCGGCGCGCTGGCAGGACTGGCCGGCGTGCTGGAGGCGGCGGGGCCGTTCGGGCGCATGGTGCCGTCTTTCCCGACGAACTACGGGTTCACGGCGATCATCGTTGCGTTCCTCGGGCGGCTGCATCCGATCGGCATCATCTTTGCCGGACTGGCGCTGTCGATCGTGGTGGTGGGTGGTGAGGTGGCGCAGACGACGGCCGGGCTGCCGCCGGCGGCGGTGGGCATCTTCCAGGCGATGATGCTGTTCTTCCTGCTCGCGAGCGACGTGCTGGTGCGCTACCGCGTGCGTTGGCGCAGCCCGGTGACGGCGGAGGCCACGGCATGAGCAGCGACCTCCTGATCGCCATCATCATCACCCTGATCGGGGCTTCGACGCCGATCCTGATTGCCGCCCTCGGCGAGTTGGTGGTGGAAAAGAGCGGCGTGCTCAATCTCGGCGTCGAGGGCATGATGCTGATCGGCGCGGTGATCGCCTTCGCGGTGACCTACCACACCGGCAATCACTGGCTGGCGATCCTGGCGGCGGCGCTGGCGGCTACCGGCGCGTCGATGATCTTCGCCTTCCTGACGCTGACGCTGTCGGCGAACCAGGTGGCGACGGGACTGGCGCTGACTATTTTCGGCACCGGATTCTCGGCCCTGTTCGGACAGGCCTATACCGGCCGGCCGATCGCCATCTTCGACTCGGTGTTTCCCGATGAACTGGAGCAGCATCCGTTCTGGCGGGTGATCTTCGACCATAGCCCGCTGGTATTCTTCTCGCTGTTCATGGTGGTCGCCATCTGGTGGTTCCTGAAGAAAACCCGGGCCGGGCTGATCCTGCGCGCGGTGGGCGAGAACGACCTGTCGGCGCATTCGATCGGCTATTCGGTGATCGGGGTGCGCTATGCGGCGGTGGCGTTCGGCGGGGCGATGGCGGGCATCGCGGGGAGCTGTTTCCCGCTGCTGCTGACGCCGCAATGGGCCGAGCGGCTGACGGCCGGGCGCGGCTGGATCGCGCTGGCGCTGGTGGTGTTCGCCGCCTGGAAGCCGTTCCGGCTTCTGGCGGGCGCCTATCTCTTCGGGCTGGTGATGGCGATCGAGCTCTACACCAAGGCCTCGGGCAGCACCGGCATCCTCCCTTCGGAATTCTGGGCCGCGCTTCCCTATCTCGCGACCATCGTGGTGCTGGTGCTGATCTCGCTGCGCCGGTCCCAGAACTCGGCGGCGCCGGCCTGCCTCGGCAAGCCGTTCCTGCCCACCCAATAACAACGTCATAACAGGAGAGAACGTAATGACTGTGTTTACCAGGCGTACCGCCCTCAAGATCGGCGCCGCCGGGCTGCTGCTGCCCGCCGTCGGCTCCGTGGCCTTCGGCCAGGACGGGCCGCTCAAGATCGGTTTCGTCAATGTCGGCCCCAAGGACGACAATGGCTGGACCTATGGCCACTGGGTCGGCGCCCAGGCGCTCGAGGAAGAGTTCGGCGACCAGATCGAGATCACCTTCGTCGAGAGCGTGCCGGAAGGCCCGGACTGCGAGCGCGTGCTGCGTGAACTGGCCCAGCAGGGCAACAAGATCATCTTCGCCACCAGCTTCGGGTTCGGCGACTATGTGATCAAGGTGGCGCGCGAGTTCCCGGACGTGATCTTCGAGCACGCCACCGGCTACCAGCGCTCGGAGAATGTCGGCACCTACAATGCGCGCTTCCATGAAGGCCGCGCGGTGATGGGGACGCTGGCCGGGCACCTGAGCAAGACCAACACCATCGGCTATATCGGCTCGTTCCCGATCCCCGAAGTGGTGATGGGCATCAACGCCTTCACGCTCGCTGCCCGCAAGGTGAATCCGGACATCACCGTCAACGTGGTGATGCTGTCGAGCTGGCATGATCCGGCCAAGGAAGCCGACGCTGCCCGTGCGCTGATCGACCAGGGCGCCGACATCATCGCCCAGCACACCGACGGCCCGGCGGCGCTGCAGGTTGCCGAGGAGCGCGGAATCGTCGGCGGCTTCGGCCAGGGCGCGGACATGAGCGCCTTTGCGCCCAACTCGCACCTGAGCGCCATCATCGACGTCTGGGCACCGCACTATATCGACGTCGTCAACGACGTGATGGCGGGCACCTGGGAGTCCGACGACAGCTGGCCGGGCATTGCCGCCGGCGAAGTGGTGATCGGGCCCTACAACGAGAAGATCCCGGCCGAGGTGGTTGCTGCCGCCGAGGAAGTGAAGCAGGGGATCGTGGACGGCACGCTGCATCCGTTCACCGGGCCGATCGTCGACAACACCGGCACCGAGCGCGTGCCGGCGGGCCAGACTATCGACGATGCCGGTCTGTGGGCCATGGACTGGTATGTGGAAGGCGTGAAGGCGTAAGGCTTTCGCACCATGGGAGGCGGGCACATGCCCGCCTCCCGGCACTGCTGCGCGGGGGCACCCCTCACCCTGACCCTCTCCCTGTATGGGCGAGGGAACGATGAACATGGGCGTCCGGCGAAAACCGGCCTCTCACCTCCTGCGTCCCCTCGCCCCTTTGGGGAGAGGGCTAGGGTGAGGGGCTTTCGAGTGGGGTTCTGATGGGCGATCTGGCGATCTTTTATGAGTGGGCGATGTTTGCGGCGCGGTGGCTGCATGTCATCACGGCGATCGCCTGGATCGGTTCGTCCTTCTATTTCATCGCGCTCGACCTGGGCCTGCGGAAGACGCCGAGCCTGCCGCCGCTGGCGCATGGCGAGGAGTGGCAGGTGCATGGGGGCGGGTTCTACCACATCCAGAAATATCTGGTGGCCCCGGACTTCCTGCCCGAGCACCTGACCTGGTTCAAGTGGGAGAGCTACTGGACCTGGCTCAGCGGCTTCATGCTGCTGGTGCTGCTCTATTATGTCAGCGCCGACCTCTATCTGATCGACCGCAATGTGCTGGACGTGCCGAACTGGGCGGCGATCGCGCTGTCGGTCGGCTCGATCGTGCTCGGCTGGGTGCTCTACGACGCCTTGTGCAAGTCGCCGATCGGGCAATCGACCACCGGGCTGATGCTGGTGCTGTTCGCGATCCTGGTGGCGATGAGCTGGGGCTATACGCAGATCTTCACCGGGCGCGCGGCGCTGCTCCACATGGGGGCGTTCACGGCAACGATCATGGCCGCCAATGTGGCGATGATCATCATCCCCAACCAGAAGATCGTGGTGGGGGACCTCAAGGCCGGACGGGTGCCGGACGCCAAGTATGGGCGGATCGCCAAGCAGCGGAGCCTGCACAACAACTACCTGACGCTGCCGGTGATCTTCTTCATGCTCTCTGGCCACTACCCGCTGGCGTTCGCGACCGAGTGGAACTGGATCATTGCCTCGCTGGTGTTCCTGATCGGGGTGGTGATCCGGCACTATTTCAACACGCGGCACGCGCGGAAGGGCAATCCGCACTGGACCTGGGGCGTGGCGGTGGTGCTGTTCCTGGTCGTTGCGTGGCTGTCGACGGGGCCGAAGCTCGACGGCTCGGCGGCGACAGTGGCATCGCGGGCGGCGGAGCCGTTCATGGCGGCCGAGCACTTCCAGCAGGCGAGCCTGACGGTGCAGACCCGCTGCGCCATGTGCCATACGGCAGAGCCGGTGTGGCCGGGCGTCTATGAGGCGCCCAAGAACGTGATCCTCGACACTGATGTGGCAGTCGCCAACCATGCGCGTGAGGTGGCGATGCAGGCGGGGTATTCGCATGCCATGCCGCCGGGCAATGTCACCGAGATGACCGCCGAGGAGCGGGCGCTTCTGGTCGCCTGGTTCCGCGAGGGATCCGGATGGTGACCCGCACTGTCCTGAGGGGCCGGGTGCTGAGCTTCCTGCGCGAGCCGCTCGGCATCGACGACCACGAGAGCTACCGCTATCTCCAAGACGGAGCAGTGGTGATCGAGAGCGGCCGCATCGTCCAGGTGGAAGATTTCGCGCCGGCGCATGCGGACGGGGCGGAGGTGATCGACCACCGGCCGCATTTGATCATGGCGGGCTTCATCGACCTGCACCTGCATTATGTGCAGAGCCAGATCATGGCGGCCTATGCGGGGTCGCTGCTCGAATGGCTCAACACCTACACCTTCATCGAGGAGCAGAAGTTTTCGCAGCAGGGGCATGCGGGAGCGGTGGCGACGGCGTTCTATGATGAACTGATCCGCCACGGCACGACGACGGCGGTAGCCTATTGCTCGAGCCATCCGGCCTCGGTGGATGCCTATTTCGCCGAAGCCGAGCGGCGCAACATGCTGATGGTCGGCGGCAAGGTGATGATGGACCGAAATGCGCCGGAAGCGCTCTGCGACACGGCGCAGTCGGGCTATGACGACAGCAAGGCGCTGATCGCGCGCTGGCATGGGCGCGGGCGCAGCCTCTATGCGATCTCGCCACGCTTCGCCATCACCTCGACGCCGGCGCAGATGGAGGCCTCGCGGGCGCTGGCGGCGGAGCATCCCGACGTCTATGTACAGACGCATCTGAGCGAGAACGACGAAGAGATCCGCACCTCGATGCAGCTCTATCCGGACTCGCCGGACTACACGGGCATCTACGAGGACTACGAGCTGCTGGGCCCGCGGACGCTGATGGGGCACAGCATCCACCTCAACCACCGCGAGACGGCGGTGATGGCGGAGACCGGGACGGTGGCGGTGTTCTGCCCGACCTCGAACCTGTTTCTTGGTTCGGGCCTGTTCGACCGCGAGCGGCTGGTGAAGCACGGGGTGCGGGTGGGGATCGCCACCGATATCGGCGGTGGCACCAGCTTCTCGATGCTGCGGACGCTGGACGAAGGGTACAAGGTGCTGCAGCTCCGGGGCCAGCGGCTCAACCCGTTCACCTCGTTCTTCATGGCCACCTTGGGCAATGCGCGGGCGCTGTCGGTCGAAGGCACGATCGGGGCGGTGGCGCCGGGAAACACGGCGGACCTGGTGGTGCTCGATGCCGGGGCGACGCCGGCGATGGCGCTGCGGCAGCGGACGCTGGGGAGTCTCGCCGAAGAACTGTTCCTGCTCCAGACCATGGGCGACGATCGCTCGGTGGCCGAAGTCTATGTGGCTGGTGCAAGGGCGAAGTCTACTTTAGGCGGCTTGTGACACCCCAGGGCATGGCCTAGGTTGCCGCGCGAATACGCGCGCCGTCCAAGGAACGACCATGACCGACTACCTGCCGAAGTCCGGCCTCGAGGTTCATCGCCTGCTGGTGGAATTCATCGAAGGGGAAGCCCTGCCGGGCCTTGCGGTAACTCCCGAGCAGTTCTGGAACGGGTTTGCGGCACTGGTCGCCGAGCATGCCGAGACCAACCAGCGCCTCCTGGCGCGGCGGGACGAGCTGCAGGCGAAGATCGACGAGTGGCACCACAAGTACGGTCCGGTCGCAAGCAACCCGCAGGGCTACGAGTTCTTCCTCAAGGACATCGGCTACATCGTGCCGGAGCCCGAGGATTTTTCCATCGAGACCAAGGGGCTGGACCCCGAGATCAGCACGGTCTGCGGCCCGCAACTGGTGGTGCCGGTATCCAACGCTCGCTATGCGCTCAATGCCGCCAATGCGCGCTGGGGCAGCCTTTATGATGCGCTCTATGGCACCGACGTGATCGATCGCGACGGCGAGCTGGCGCCCGGCGGCAGCTACAATCCGAAGCGCGGTGCCGCAGTGGTGGCGCGGGCGGCCGAGTTTCTCGACCAGGCGGTGCCGCTGGCGACGGGCAGTCATGCCGAGGTCACCGGCTACCATGTGGTCAAGGACGGCGAGACGCGGCGGCTCGAGGTGGACACGCCGGCGGGGCGGACGGGGCTGAGGGACCCGGGCGCATTCGTCGGCTATGGCGGCACCCAGGAGCGCGGCGAGCTGGTGCTGCGGCACAACGGGCTGCATGTGATCCTGGTGATCGATCCCGGCAGCGTCATCGGTGGCGCGCACAAGGCGGGGCTCAGCGACGTGCTGGTCGAGGCGGCGCTGACCACGATCCAGGACTGCGAGGACTCGGTCGCGGCAGTGGATGCCGAGGACAAGGTCGGCGTCTATCGCAACTGGCTCGGCCTGATGAAGGGCACGCTGGAGGACACGTTCAACAAGGGCGGCAAGACCGTCACGCGCCGCCTCAAGGGCGACCGCACCTACAAGGACGCCAACGGCCAGGAACTGGTGCTCAAGGGCCGCTCGCTGCTGCTGGTGCGCAATGTGGGGCACCTGATGACCACCGATGCGGTGCTGCGCGACGGCAAGCCGATCGGCGAGGGGCTGATGGATGCGGCGGTGACGGCGCTGTGCGCGCTGCACGACCAGGGGCGCAACTCGCGCACCGGGGCGATCTACATCGTCAAGCCGAAGATGCACGGGCCGGAGGAAGTGCGCTTCGCCTGCGCGATCTTTGCTTCGGTGGAGCGGATGCTGGGGCTCGAGCCGAACCGCATCAAGATCGGCATCATGGACGAGGAGCGGCGGACGTCGGCCAACCTCAAGGCGGCGATCTACGAGGCGCGCCACCGGGTCTTCTTCATCAATACCGGCTTCCTCGACCGCACCGGCGACGAGCTCCACACCTCGATGGAGGCCGGGGCAGCGCTGCGCAAGGACGAGATCAAGGGCGAGCGCTGGATCAGCTCCTATGAGGACCGCAACGTGCTGATCGGCCTTGCCACCGGCTTCTCCGGGCGGGCGCAGATCGGCAAGGGCATGTGGGCGCAGCCGGACAACATGGCGGCGATGATGCGTTCCAAGATCGGCCATCCCAATGCCGGCGCCAACACGGCCTGGGTGCCGTCACCGACGGCGGCGACGCTGCATGCGCTGCACTATCATGAGGTCGACGTGTTCGAGGCGCAGCGCCGGCGGCACAATCAGCCGCTGCCCTCGCTCAGCGATCTGTTCTCGATGCCGGTGCAGGCGCCGTTCTCGCTCAGCCGCGAGGAGATCAACCGCGAGCTCGAGAACAATGCCCAGGGCATTCTCGGCTATGTGGTGCGCTGGGTGCAGCAGGGGGTCGGGTGCTCCAAGGTGCCGGACATCAACGATGTCGGGCTGATGGAGGACCGGGCGACCTGTCGCATCTCCTCGCAGCACATCGCCAACTGGCTGCGGCACGGGCTGACCACGCGCGACGAGGTCACGTCCATCTTCGAGCGCATGGCTTCGGTGGTGGATGCGCAGAATGCGGGTGATCCGCTGTACCGGCCGATGGCGGAGAATTACCAGTCGGTCGCCTTCCAGGCGGCGCTGGACCTGGCGCTGCACGGCGCCGACCAGCCGAGCGGCTATACCGAGCCGATCCTGCATGCGGCGCGGCGGCGGCGGAAGGCGCGGGATGCTGCGGCGCGCTGAGGGGTAGGTCGGGTCTTCCCTCCTTCAGGGAGTGACCGAGGGTGGGCTCGGGAGAAGTCAAGGCCACCCCCACCCCAGCTCTGCTACGGCCCTGCGGGCCTAGCGACGCTACCCTCCCCTCAAGGGGGAGGGAGGGCAGAACACAAAGTCTAGTGTAGCTCGTAGGTCGGCAGTTCCAGCTTCGTGCCGTCGTGATGGATGGTGATGTCGTTGGCGACGAGTGTGGTGGCGGTGCCGATGGGTTCGTCGGTGCCGAGATTGCGCGCGTAGCGGGGATGGGCGCCGGAGGAGACCTGGAGGCGCAGGCGATGGCCGGCGCGGAAGGTGTGCGCGGTGGCGTGCAGGTTGAAGGTCAGGTGCCAACTGCCGTCGGCGTTGTGCGGCGTCTCCGGGGTGACGCGGAAGAGTTTGTCGCAGATGTTGATCGAGATGCCGTTCGGGCCGACGTCGCACAGGCGGAGGAAGAAATCGGCGTGCGGGACGGTGGCGCTGGCGCGGAGATACACCTTGGCCTGCCCGATCAACGTGAGGTCGGCGGCTAGCGGGGCGCTGGTGTAGCAGAGGACGTCGTCACGGATTTCACGCAGGGCGTTGTCGACGGGACCGGCGCCGGTGAAGGCGAACATGGCGCCGCCGATATTGGGCGTCGGGTCGGCGGGGTCGTAGCGGTAGCTGTCGGTCGCGGGGGCGGGGGGCGGCTTCGGTGTGAGCGCGCCGTCCGGCCCGATGTGCCAAAGGTGAAAACGGGCGCCAGGCGGGGGATAGTGGTCGAACTCCAGCCACTCGTCGCGGCCGGACAGATGGATGCGCACCGGCTTGTCGCGCAGGCCGGTACGGTCGCCGCTGAGATGCGCGCGCATCCAGATGATGGTCTCGCGCAGATTGTCGCGCTGTAGTTCGTCGGCCACGTGGAACCAGGTGCCGACGGTGAGGTAGGGCGTGTGGCCGAGCTCGATCAGCCGCTGGTAGTCAGCGAGCAGTTCGTCGAGCATGAAGTCGTACCAGCCGGAGATGAAGTGGACCGGCGGGGTGCGGTGGCTGAGGCGCGGGCGGTGGTTGAGCGCCGCCCAGAACGCGTCATTGCCGACCGAATGCTCGAACCAGTGGCGCCAGAAGGGCACCTTGTGGCCGGCGACCTTCCGGTCGGCTTCGACCAGCGGCAGGCTCATGGCGGCGGCAGCAGTGCGGCGTTCGATGTCGCCGGAGAACATGCGGGCCGCGGTGGAGAGCGGACGGCTGCGCAGGCCCTCGATGACCTGCAACCAGCTCAGCCAGAGGCCGAGATGGAACGCGCCGGAGGGGAAGACGACAGAGCGGAAGTCGGAGGTCGTCACCTTGGTGGCCATGGCGGCGGTTTCGGGTAGCGCGTCGCTGATCGCCCACTGCGCGTAGCCGAGATAACTCGGGCCGGAGAGGCCGATGCGGCCGTCGTACCAGGGCTGCTCCCTGATCCAGGCCAGGGTCTTGAGCCCGTCGGCCCGCTCATTGGTCAGCGGGTCGAACTCACCGCCGGATTTCTCGGTGCCACGGCAGGCCTGGAGCACGACGTGGAAGCCTCGCTCGGCGTAGGCCTCGGCGATGGGGCCGAAGCCGCGGCGGCCATAGGGCAGGCGCATCAGGATGGTGGGGTGGGGCCCGGCGGATTTCGGGGCGTAGTGGTCGGTCTTGAGCACGACGCCATCATCCATGGTGATGCCGATATTGCGCGTCTTCTTCACGCCGTTGAGGCGCGGGGGCAGGTCCTCGACCCAGGCCAGGTAGAGCGACGACAGGCTCATGGGTCAGCTCACGAAATCGAAGCGGTCGACGTCGAACAGTCCACGGTCGGTCATCTTGAGATGCGGGATGACGGGCAGGGCGAGAAACGCGACCTGCAGGAAGGGCTCGGGCAGGGTGCAGCCGAGATAGCGCGCGGCATCGCGCAGCTTGTGGAGGTCGCGGGCGACCTGCTCGAAGCTGTTGAGGCTCATGAGGCCAGCGAGCGGCAGGGCGAGTTCGGCTGTGACCTTGCCGCCATCGGCGACGACGAAGCCACCGCCGAGTTCGATCAGGCGGTTGACGGCCACGGCCATGTCGGCGTCGTCGGCACCGACCACGGTGATGTTGTGGCTGTCATGCCCGACGGAAGAGGCGATGGCGCCGCGGCGGAGCCCGAAGCCGGTGACGAAGCTGCGACCGATATTGCCGTTGATGCCGTGGCGCTCGATCACGGCGACCTTGATCACGTCGGCGGCGAGGTCCGGCTGCAGGCCGTGTTCGGTGGTGGCGAGGGTAGCCTCTTCGCGGAAGGTCAGGATGAGGCCGGGGCGGACGCCGATCACCGGGACACGGTTCTGTCCGGGCTTGGGTTCGGTGACGAAGGCTTCGACGGTCACCGGCGTCGCCTTCATGGAGGTGAGGCCGACGGGTGCCACGGATCTGCGGGCGGCGAAGAGTTCGGGGGTGACCAAGCGGCCGGCGGCGACGACGTCGGAGACCTGACAGCGCTCGAGATTGTCGAGCAGGACGATGTCGGCGCGCCAGCCGGGGGCGAGCAGGCCGCGGTCGCGGAGGCCGAAGATGCGGGCGGCCGAGTGGCTGGCGGCGCGATAGACGTGGTGGAGGGGACGGCCGCGCGCGATCAGGCGGCGGATGGAGCTGTCGAGGTGGCCCTCCTCGGCGATGTCGAGGGGATTGCGGTCGTCGGTGCAGAGGGCGACGAAGCTCGAGGTGTTTTCGTCGAGGATTTCGGCCAGGGCCTCGAGATCCTTGGAGACCGAGCCTTCGCGAATGAGGATGGCCATGCCCTTGGCGAGCTTTTCGCGCGCTTCGGCGGCGGAGGTGGCTTCGTGGTCGGTGCGGATGCCGGCGGCGAGGTAGCCGTTGAGGGCGGTGCCCGACAGGAGCGGGGCGTGCCCGTCGATATGGCCGTCCTGGAAGGCGACGAGCTTGCTGATGATGCCCGGATCGGCATTGAGGACGCCGGGGAAGTTCATCATCTCGGCGAGGCCGAGGGCCTTGGGATGATCGCGGAAGGGGAGGAGGTCTTCGATCTCGAGGCGGGCGCCGGCGGTCTCGAACTCGGTCGCGGGGACGCAGGAGGAGAGGTTCACCCTTATGTCCATCACCGTCTCGGCGGCGCTGTCGAGGAAGTAGCGGATGCCTTCGGCGCCGAGGACGTTGGCGATCTCGTGCGGGTCGCAAAGCGCGGTGGTGACGCCGTGAGGCAGCACGCAGCGGTCGAACTCCAGCGGGGTGACGAGGGAGGATTCGATGTGGAGGTGGGTGTCGATGAAGCCCGGAACTGCGTAGCGGCCGGCGCCGTCGATGACCGTCTTGCCCTCGTATTCGGCGTGGGTGCCGACGATGCGGTCGCCGACGATGGCGATGTCGGTTTCGGTGACGGTGCCGGTGATGACGTCGAGCAGCCGGACGTTGCGGATGACCAGGTCGGCCGGTTCCTTGCCCTGGCCTGCCATGATCATGCGGATGAGCTCGTCGCGATCAGCCATTGCGTGCCTTTCCGTTTTGCTGCCGAGGGTGGGTCGGCGCCGTCGCCGCGTCAAGGCCGGGGAACCGTGGCGCGATGGCACACGTTGCTCCGGGCAACTTACGGGAGAGCGTCATGCAGACCTATGATCCGAACAAGTCATCGACGGAAGTGCGCCAGGCCAACCCGCGCAAGGGCAATCTGAGGGTGCTGATCGTCGGCCTGATCGGCATCGTCGTGCTCTTTGCCGTCGTCTACTTCATCTACACCGCCACCCAGGTGAACCCTACCTAAACATCATGGTTCGTCTCAGACGCGTGGGGCGCGACGACCTCACCCTGACCCGCCGACGGAGCGGGAAGGGCTTCACCTTCCTCGACGAAACCGGCGCCGTGATCCGCGACCAGGCGGTGCGGCAGCGCATCAGTGCGCTCGGCATTCCGCCGGCGTGGACGGATGTGCGCATCGCCGCGCATGAGCGCGCGCATATCCAGGCGCTGGGGGTCGATGAGGCGGGGCGCACCCAATACATCTACCACGAAGACTGGGAGCGGCGGCGGACCGGACGCAAGCAGCAGCGGCTGGCGCAGCTGACGGCGGCGCTGCCGCGCATCCGGCGGAGGGTCGCGGCGGAACTGGCGGGGCCGGAGGGCAGCCGTAGTTTCGCGCTGGCGCTGGCCGTGGCGCTGATCGACCGCACGGCGATGCGGGTCGGGCGGGAGCGGTATCTCGAAACCAACGGTACGCGGGGGGCGGGGACGCTGTTTACCCGCGACGTCACCGTGCGCGAAGGCAAGCTGCAGCTCAAGTTCTCGGCCAAGGGCAGCAAGAAGGCAGAATACGCCGTGGACGATCCGTTGCTGGTCGATGCGGTGACGCGGATCAAGACCCTGCCCGGAAAGCGGTTGCTGGTTTATCGGGACGACCACGGCAAGGTGCGGCCGATCAATACCGCCGCGATCAATGCGTGGCTGTGTCAGGTCGCCGGCTGCGAGATCTCGGCGAAGGATTTTCGCACGCTGCATGCGAGTGCGCTGGCGGCGGAAGCCCTGGCGGCGCTGGAACTCGGCACGTCGGAAACGGCACGCAAGCGCCAGATCGCCGGGGTGGTCCGGGAAATCTCGCAGGTGCTGCGCAACACCCCGGCCATCTGCCGCAAGTCGTATATCGCGCCGTGCCTGTTCCGCCTGTTCGACGAAGGCAAGCTGCAGGCCGTGTGGGAGACCGCGGGGCGCGCCGGGCCCGGGATCAAGCTGCGTGAACGGCGGCTGGCGGCGGTTCTGGCTGCCGTCTAGGCAGCGCGGCTGCGGCGGAGCGGCGCGTTCCGGGGCTCCGAGAAGATCTCCACGACGCGCTCGGGCGAGACGGGCCCCGAGAACAGGAAGCCCTGCAAGGTATTGCAGCCGAGCCGGGCGAGGATGTCCGCCTGCTCGTCGGTTTCGACGCCTTCGGCCGTGACCTCGATGTTCAGCGCGTGGGCGAGGGTGACGATGGCGTCCGTGATGGCAACGGATACGTGGGCCTCATTGAGCTGGCTGACGAAGGACCGGTCGATCTTGATGCGGTCCACCGGATAGCGCGAAAGATAGCTCATCGACGAATAGCCAGTGCCGAAATCGTCGAGGGCGATCTGGATGCCGGCGCTGCGGAAGGTCCGGAGATTTTGCGAGGAGACCTGCTCGTCATCGAGCAGGATCGACTCGGTGATCTCGAGTTCGAGATCGGTGGCGCGCATGCCGGTTTCGCGGAGAATGTCGAAGACCTGCCCGGCGAAGCGGGGATTGCGCAACTGGGTCGGCGAGATGTTGACCGCGATGGTGCGGCCGGGCTGGCCCGCACCCATCTCGCAGGCGCGGCGCAGCACGAGTTCACCGAGAGCGCCGATCAGGCCGGTATTCTCGGCGATGGGGATGAAGCGAGCGGGCGAGATCTGCCCGAACGTGGGATGGTGCCAGCGCGCCAATGCCTCGGCCCCGATCACCCGGCGGCTGCGCTGATCGACCAATGGCTGGAACGCGACGCTGATCTGAGTCGAGGTGGAGAGTGCTTCGCGCAGCTCGCCCTCGATGGTGTGCTGGAGCCGGAGCAGCTCGCTCATGCGGTCATCGTAGGTGATGGCCCGGTTACGCCCACGGGATTTCGCCTCATATAGAGCAATGTCGGCGCGGCGGATGATCTCCAGCGGATCGGTATCCCGCAGCGGCGTCACCACGATGCCGATGCTGACGCCCACATGGGCCTTGTAGCTGCCCAGCGCGAAGGGCTGGTTGATGGCCTCGACCAGCCGGGCGGCAAGATCCTGCACGCCGCCGGGGGCATCCCTGCTGAGGCTCACCAAGGCGAATTCGTCCCCACCCAGCCGAGCCAGGAACATGTCCTTGCCGGCGATCAGCCGAATGCGGTCGCGAGCGGCGCAAAGAAGGTCGTCGCCGGCCTGGTGGCCGAGGGTGTCGTTGATCTGCTTGAAGCGGTCGAGATCGAGCAGGAGCACCCACAACCGTTCGGACGCCGGCGCGGTGGCCAGGATCGTCGCCAGATGCTGATCGAACAGGGCTCGGTTGGGCAGATCGGTAAGGCCGTCATGCAGCGCCTGGTGCTCGGCCAGGCGGCGCCCGTCCTCCAGGGCATCCGTGGAGCGACGCAGCCGGACCAGTAGCAGATAGAGGATGATGGCGCTGATGCCGACACCGCCTGCCAAGGCCGGCCCCGCCTGGCGGATCAACAGCTCGCTCGGACGGTCGCGGTCCCACTCGAGAAAGGCGACGAAGCGGCCAGCGCGATTACGGATGGGATAGACCGCCCGATGTGAGCTGGCGGAACTGATGGAGGAGAAGGCCGCGTGTTCCAGCGTGTGCTGGGAAGCCAGGGTCGCCGCGAGGTCGGCATCGAGGAACCGGACGCTGGCGAGCAGGGGCTCGGTTCCGGCGGCCTGCGGAAGATCGCCGGTGTTGCTGACAAGCGGCGAGGCGGCGACGATGGCCGGGCGGCCGTCGACGATAGCAAAGTCCGCAGCGGCGCTGCTGTCGCGGGTGGGCGGCGGCTGGCTTCTGGCCAACGAAATGATCGGTTGGAGCTGGGCGCGGAGCGGAGCCATGTGGTCGGAGGCTTCGGGTTCCCCGCGGTCCATGGCGTAGAGCGGCACGCCCTCGCCGGATACCAGCAGGGTGCGGTCATGCCCGTAATAGACGTGCATGTAGGTGCCTAAATGCGTATGGACCCATTCCGGATCGAAGGCGATCGCGGTGTTTCGGACGGCGTCGTCCCAGATGGCAATGCCGGTCTGATCGTGGCCGACCTGCAGGCGCAAGCGTTCGAGGGCCCGCGCAGCCATTTCCGCCTGCCGTTCCAGAGCGCGCCGATCGATGTTGTCGGCCGACCAGAAGAAGAAACCGAGCACGGCAACAGAGGCCAGGACCAGACCCACGATTGCCGGAAGCAAGGTGGCGGCCGACTGGTACCACGGCGATCTGCCGGCGGGCTGACTGGTCATGAGGAGATTGGAGGCGGGCGCATTGGCGCTACGCTATCCGGCCATCCATTAGGGACTGGTTACCGGCTGCATCCTCTGTTGGTGCCGTTCGTTAGCCGGCACGGCTTCCGCTCCGGCGGTCGGCTCGCTAGTGTTCGGCACTCGCTTCGCAAAGGACCAGATCATGGCACAGGTGCGCGCCCTTGTTCTCGAACGCCAGCATGAGCTCGCCATGCGGGATATCGACCTGCCGCTCGAGGTCGGACCGGGGATGGTCAGAATCGCGATCCATACGGTGGGCGTGTGCGGCTCGGACGTGCACTATTACACCCATGGCCGGATCGGTCCGTTCGTGGTCGACGCACCGATGGTGCTGGGGCACGAGGCGGCGGGGACGGTGGTCGAGGTCGGCGAGGGCGTGACGCATCTAAAGGTCGGCGACCGGGTGTGCATGGAGCCGGGGGTTCCCGATCCGCAGTCGCGGGCCAGCCGGCTGGGCATGTACAATGTCGACCCGGCGGTGACGTTCTGGGCGACGCCGCCGGTGCATGGAGTGCTGACCTCTGAGGTGGTGCACCCGGCCAACTACACCTTCAAGCTGCCGGACAATGTGAGCTTTGCCGAAGGGGCGATGGTGGAGCCGTTTGCCGTGGGCATGCAGGCGGCGAGCAAGGCACGGATCACGCCGGGCGACACCGCGGTGGTGCTCGGGGCGGGGCCGATCGGCACGATGGTGGCGCTGGCGGCACTGGCGGGTGGTTGTGCGCGGGTGATCATAGCCGATCTCGCCCAGCCCAAGCTGGACATTGCGGCCCGCTACCAGGGGATCATTCCGGTCAACATCCGCGACACCGACCTGGTGGCGGAGGTGGCAAGATTGACCGAGGACTGGGGTGCGGACGTCGTGTTCGAATGCTCCGGATCGCCCAAGGCCTGGGAAACAATCATGCAGTTGCCGCGCCCGGGTGGGGCGATCGTGGTGGTAGGGCTGCCGGTCGAGCCGGTGAAGATCGACATCGCCGCGGCCTCCACCAAGGAGGTGCGGATCGAGAACGTCTTCCGCTACGCGCACCAGTATGACCGGGCCATTGCGCTGATCGCTTCGGGGAAGGTCGACCTCAAGCCGCTGATCTCGGAGACTTTCCCGTTCGAGAAGTCGGTCGAGGCCTTCGACCGCGCGGTCGAGGCGCGACCAAGCGACGTGAAGCTGCAGATCAAGGTCGCCAACGACTGAGCGGAACCGGCATCGCCGGCCCGAATTGAGATGACAGCGTCACTTGCCGCGAGGTCGCCTCATCATGGACGTCGGCAACGAATTCGGGTTTGTGCAAACCTACCTGCCGCAGCACATCATCGCCATCCGGCTGCTGATCGCGGCGCTGCTGGGTGCGGTGATCGGCTTTGAGCGGGAGCGCAACACCGCCGAGGCGGGGCTGCGTACGCACATTCTGGTTTCGGTGGCGGGGTGCCTGTTCACCATCCTCGCCTTCGAGATCTTCCACACCATCGAGAGCGACCAGACGCGATCGGACCCGATCCGCGCGGTGGAAGCCGTGACGGCAGGCATAGCCTTCCTTGGGGCAGGCGCCATCTTCCGCAGCGGCGCCAATGTGCAGGGGCTGACGACCGGCGCAGGCATGTGGCTCGCGGGTGCTGTCGGCGTGGCGACCGCGCTGGGCTACTACATCATCGCTGCGGGAACGGCGCTGCTGGCGGTGCTGGTGCTGGCTGCGCTCAGGGCCTTTGCCCACCAAGTGGTGCGCGGCAGCCAGCAGCTTGCTTCCGAAGTGAATGGAGAGGACGGCCGCGGGGAGAAGCATGTGGAGCCGGACATGCGCTGAGGGACGCGCGCTTGTCCTCATGCCTCTCCCCCCGTGCGGTCGCGACAGGGAGGAGCGTCGCGCCCGCGGGCCTTGCGCAGTCCCCGCTTGGAGTCGGGGGGCGCACTCCGCACCCAATTGGAGGGGCAGGGGCGGAGAATGAAGTGGCCCGGAGGGACGCTTGGGAATGCAGGACCGGCCGAAGCCGACTTGCAGCGCCCCTCCTGACCGGGCACGCGCCCGAAGGCACTTGCCATCTGTATTCGCGGCGCGAGGGAGCGCCGAGAAGCCGGTCTTCGTCGTGGCGCGGCTTCGCCTGTCACGCCTGCTGCGAGCAGGTCGAGACGGCGCCACCGAAGAAGCGAGAACGCTGCCGAAACTATGGTCGAACTCGAAGCTGCACCGGGTCGAAGCCGGAGCACGCGTTCACCGCCGCCAACGGGAAACACTGACGCTCTTGCTTGAGGTACGTGCGTGCGCAAAGGGAAAGGCGGGTAAAGCTGTGTTACCCGGCCTTGCGTTTTACATGTAAAGGCTCACAATCGGGGCATGGAGGCGGAATGAGAACCGCGCCCGATGAGGCCCCCGGACAAGAAACGGTACTGGAAGCGCTAGAGCAGCTCCTGGCGTGGCCGGATATCGCCCGCTCGCCGCAGCTGGCGCGCTTTCTCGAGTACATCGTGCGACGCACCATCGTCGGTGATGCAGAATCGATCAAGGCCTATTCGATCGCGGTCGACGTGCTGGGGCGCCCCAGCGATTTCGATCCGCAGACCGATCCGATCGTCAGGGTACAGGCGCGACGGCTGCGGGCATTGCTGGATGAGTATTATCGCGGGCCGGGTCGAGTCAGCCGGGTGCGCATCGCCTTGCCGACCGGACGTTATGTGCCGCAGTTCACCTGGGCGCCGGATGAGGAACCGACGGAAACGGATACGGTACCGGAGGCAAAGGAGCCGGAGGCGATACCGGGGGGACGGAGGACGGGCCGTTTCCTGCTGACCTGGCTCGGGCTGGCAGCGCTGGCGGTGGGGCTGGGCCTCGTTGCCTATCTGATCGCCGATCTGCGGCTGGTGGAGGGGCTGTCCCGAGATCGGTCCGACCCGCTTGGGCGCCCGCAACTGACGGTGATGGAATTCCAGAACCTGCGCGGGGAGGGCGCCGGCGGGCCGCTATCGGCAGGGCTGGCGATCGAACTGGTCACCGACCTGCAGCAGTTCGGCACCATCGATGCGCGCTACCGCCCCACCGGGGAGGACGACGATGGGGGCGATGGTGGACTGGTGCTGACCGGGATTGTGCGGCCCGATGGCGCGGTGGCGCAGTACAGCGCCATCCTGACCGACAGCCGCAGCGCCGAAGTGGTTTGGAACCTCACCGTGCCCATCAGCGGCCGCGAGGCGCGTGACCCGATGGTACTCGACATCGTGTCGCGGCGGCTCAGCCTGACGCTCGGCAGCCCGCGCGGACCGCTGCATGCCGAGGCGCGGCGGTTGCTGGCGCGGGAGTCGGCGGAGGGGCGGGAGAGCCCTTACCTCTGCCGGGTGTTGTTCGACATCTACCGCGAGACCATGGCCGGGAGTGATGCGGCACGGGCCAGCGCGTGTTTCGGGGCCCTGTCGGAGGCGGAGCGGAGCGAGCCGATGGTGCTGGCGGCGATGGCCAGCCTGACGGCGGAATATGCCAGTCCCGAGGTCAGCCCGCTGGAGACCGAGGCGGACCGGGTGCGGCTGGCGGCTGATCTGTTGGAGCGGGCGCTGAGGCTCGATGCCACTAATGCCTTTGTGTGGCAGCAGCGGGGTTGGTTGCGGGAGCGGACCGGTGATCTCGAGGGGGCGCTGGCGGACTACAAGTCGGCGCTGCAGCTCAATCCGGCCGATGGCGATGCGCTGGCAGCCAATGCCCGGGCGCTGGCGTTTGCCGGGCGAGTGGTGGAGGCGGAGCCGACGGCAACGGGATCGGTGCGCATGACGCCCGACCCGCCGGCCTGGTATTTCGGCGCGCCGGCGCTGATCGAGTTGCGGCGCGGCGCCAATG
Organism: Devosia albogilva; assembly: GCF_042685625.1. NCBI lineage: Bacteria > Pseudomonadati > Pseudomonadota > Alphaproteobacteria > Hyphomicrobiales > Devosiaceae > Devosia > Devosia albogilva. The sequence goes on along the minus strand of NZ_JBHUNP010000001.1, from coordinate 737,814 downwards.
CGCTGGCGTTGCGATATGCCGAGGCCTATGTGCCGGCCGACCGGGAGCTCGGGCCGATCATCGCCATCCTTGCCGGCCGGGGGGTCGGCAGCAGCACGGCGGTGGATCGCTACCTGCCGCAGGTGCTGGAATGGCCGGCGTTTCGGGCGGAGGGGGTGTTGCCGCGGCTGCGGCAGCGGATCAGCGACGAGACGCTGCTCGAGCAGATCCGCAGCGGCCTGCTCGCCGCAGGCGTGCCGGCAGCGGCGCTGGAGGAGCCGTTCTAGGGACCGAAGCTTGCGCGCGCGAGGGCGACGAAGCGGTTGCCGCGCTCCTCGAAGTTCTTGAACTGGTTGTAGGACGGGGCGCCGGGGGAAAGGATGACGGTGTCGAAGCGCTGGCGGCGTTCGGCGAGGGCCGTCATGGCATGCTCGAGGTTCGGGGCCTCGATCACTTCGACTGCAGGGGCGGCCGCGCGGGCGGCTTCGGCGAGGCGAGTGCCGGTGACCGGCAGGCAGATCAGGGTAATGACGCCGGCGGTGGCGAGGCGGGCGGCGAGGTCGGCATAGTCCTGCTCGCGCTCGTGGCCGCCGGCGATCAGGGCGAGGCGCCGGCCCTGGTAGGCGGCGAGGGCGGCCTTGGTCGCTTCGGGCGTGGTCGAGATCGAATCGTCGACAAAGACGAGGTCACCGAAACGGTGTTCCTCGAGGCGATGGGGTAGGGGCGCGAAGGCGGCGATGCCGGCCAGCACACCGTCAAGGGTGGCGCCGGTGGCGAGGGCGATCTCGGCGGCAAGGCGCGCATTGTCGAGATTGTGGGCGCCGCGGAGGCGGGACCTGGCGACCGCGGCCTCGATGGCGGCGCTTTCGTCGGCATCGAGCTGGCGGACGAGGCGGCGGTGATCGCGCACCGCCTTGGCAACGAGGGCATTGCCGCGGGCGGCGGCGCCCAGCGCAACGGCGAAGCTGCCGTCACGGTCGATCAGGTTGAGCTTGTCGGCATAATAACGCTCGACCGAACCGTGCCAGTCGACATGCTCGGGGTAGAGGTTGGTGACGGCGGCCAGATCGGGCAGGAAGTTCATGTCGGCGGTCTGGTAGCTCGACAGCTCGAAGATGACGACGCTGTTGCGATCGGCGGCTTCCAGGGGCGCAAGGCCGACATTGCCGGCAAGACCGGCGTCGACCCCGGACTTGACCAGCATCAGGTGGGTGAGGGTGGCGGTGGTCGACTTGCCCTTGGTGCCGGTGATGGCGATGACGGTGCGGCCCTGCCGGTAGGTCGCGCCCCAGAGGTTGAGGTTGGAGGTGACCGGAATGCCGGCCTCGCGGGCGAGTTCGAAGATGGGCTTGTAGCGCGACACGCCCGGCGACTTGACGATGGTGCCGAAGCGGCGGTGGGCGATGGCGTCGACCAGTTCGGCCGGCTTGATCGGGATGGTGCCGGAGATGTCGGCCGTGCCGCTGTCCACGGTGATGAACACCGGCAGGTCGGGCTGGCGCGCCTGCAGGAAGGCGCGGGTGGACTGGGCCTCGCGCCCGGCGCCGTAGAGCAGAACCGGAGCGTCAAACCGCATAGGCGGCGACCTTGGCGGCGAGCGCCGGCGGAATATGGTGGTCGTGGCTGTCGGTCAGGCACTCGGCCATGGCGCGCTGCAGCTTCTCTTCGCCGTATTGGGCGAAGAGGTCGGCTTTTACCGCCCGCACTACCGCGTCCTCGTGCCAGTCGGCGTGGCGGGTGAGCGTGTAGAGGCAGGCTGCGGCTTCGAGAATTTCGCCGACGCATTCCCACGGCTTCTGGCCGGCGAGCCCGGCGAGTTCGCGGAAGGAGCGCTCATTGGCGGGATTGTCGAGCAGATCCTGCCCGAAAATGCCGACCAGCCGCTCCTTGGCCATGAAGGGCGCAAAGATCAGGAAGACGAAATGGCATTTGGGGCATTCGCCGCACCAGAGCGGACCGTCATTGCCGTTGAGGCGGAAGTTGCGGTTGCAGCTCGAAAACACGTGGTCGAAGCGGCCGGCATTGGTGAACAGCGAGGCGATGCGCGCTTCGGAATAGGGGCGGAGGAGGGAATAATATTTGAGGGCGCCGCCAGTGGCGTTGGCGAGGGTGTCGGCGAGCAGGAGCTCGAAGCCGAGGGATTTGGAGTATTGGTGGTTGGTCTCGCGGCCGTCGAACTCGACATTGCCCTCGCTGGCGGAGCGCTCGTTGGAGAGCACGATCTCGTCATAGCCGTGGAGCAGCGCGCAGAGGGCCGCGATCATCGAGTTGATGGCGGTGGAGGGCACGTGGCCGTTGAAGTAGCCGGGCTCCTTGCCGAGCCGCACCATTTCGGGGTCGAGGGTGCGGGTGACGTAGAGCGGGGTGACGCCGAGGGCATCGACGGAGGTGACGATCGGGCCCTTGGGATTGACGGCGAAGGGCGTGAACTCGGCGCCGACATGGCTGAGGAGGTCGACGCTGACCAGGGAGTCCTTGCCGCCGCCGATGGGCAGGAGGGCGCGGTGGCGCAGTTCGGGACGGGGAATCGCGCCCTGCGTGTCGGCGGGTGCCTCAAGGGTGAGGCGACCGAAGCGGGCGAGATTGTTGCGGGCGTAGAACTCGCCGAGGCCGTTTTCGTAGACGTCGATGACGAAGGCGCGCTCGGCATCGGTCAGCGGGATGGCGGGCGCGGCAATGGTGAGCGGGGCCTTGAGCTTGAAGTAGCTGGTGCCCAGCACGATGGCGGTGAGGCCGAGGAGCTTGCGGAAAGACGCGGTGTCGGCAAGGGCCGGATCGGCCGGCGCTGGCAGGCGAAGCACTTCGGTGAAGCGGAGGTCGCCCAGCCGGTAGGGCAGGCGGACTTCGCCGGTCGCGGGATCGAAGGCAGGCTCGTCGATGTGGAAGGTGTCGGTCAAGGCAGCGCTCGCGTGGGTGCTCACCATATAGGTGATTTGCGGGCGTGGCGGGAGTGGGGCGAGCGATCGCCCGAGGGGGGCGTCCGGGGGGAAGGGGCGCCGTGGGATAGATTGGGTCGGTGGGTGTGGGGAGGGCCGATGATTGCCGAGACCAGCCCGGCGACGTTCCGCGTCGTCACCACCGGGCTTGTCCCGGTGGTCCAGAGGGGTTCCCGGGAGGCACAGCACCGGCAAACGACCACGGCGTCATTCCCGCGCCGGCGGGAATCCACTGCTTGAGCTCGGAGGAAGAGTGGATCCCCCCTTCGCGGGGATGACGTGGTGGGTGGGAGCGTTTGCGGGGTGGATTGCCGGGACGAGCCCGGCGCGCTCAGCGGGAGCCGAAGAAGCTCTGGAGCATGGGCAGGTATTCGGGGTTTTGCCACACGAACCAGGCCGCGGCGGCGATGGCGGCGAGGAGGACGAGGCCGAAGAGCTTCCTGAGGACGGAGAAGACCAGCCAGAGGACGATGACGGCGCCGATGCCGAGGGCAATCAGGGTGGTGGTGTCGGTGGGGATTTGCTGTTCTCCTCGCTGGCGGTCGGGTGGTGGAGCGCAAATGCGACGCCAGCATGTCGAAGCGGCGCGGTGCGGATCGTCGCAGAAGTGATGGCACTGGTGCCAACAAGAGGAGATGGAAATGCGCGTAGTCGTGTTCGTGAAGGCCACCAAGGGCAGCGAAGCGGGCGAGATGCCGACGCCGGAGCTGGTGGAGGAGATGGGGCGGTACAACGAGGAACTGATCAATGCCGGGATCATGCTCGGCGGCGACGGGCTGAAGGCCTCCTCGCACGCCAAGCGCGTGGTGTTCTCGGGTCAGAACCGCAGCGTCTATGACGGGCCGTTCGCCGAGACCAAGGAACTGGTCGCCGGCTACTGGATCTGGGAGGTCCGGGACATGGACGAAGCGGTGGAATGGGTGAAGCGCTGCCCCAATCCGATGATGGAAGAGAGCGAGATCGAAATCCGCCCGGTGATCAGCATGGAAGATTTCGGCGAGGCGGTGACGGCAGAGGGCGCGGCGATTCATGCGCGCAACACCGAGCGGATGGCGGGGGCGTAGGAGCCCCAGCCGTTGACACCCCCACCTTACCTCCCCCGCCGGCGGGGGAGGGAGACGATGGATCGGTGGAACTCCCCCGCAGGCGGGGGAAGGAGACGATGGGCTGGTGGGACCCCCTGCAGGCGGGGGAGACGAGAGATCAAGTCAGCTTGAGAGCAGGGCGTCAGTAGATGCGCATCTGCATGCGCATGACGATGTCGCTGCCGAGGCGCTGATAGCCGAATTCGCGCATAACGCAGGACCAGCTGTCGGCCTGGCGCTCGATGCGGAACAGGTTGTAGCGAGCTGGATCGTCGAGGCGCCCGCCCTGGGCGGCGCTGGCGGCGGCTACGCCGATCACCGGCACGTCGTGGTTCTTGCCGGGGATGGAGTGGATCGAGGAGCGGTGGGTGTGGCCGTGCAAGACCAATTCTGCACCGTGCTCGGCGATTACCTGGCGGAAGAGCCGGTGGCCCTTTAGGCCGAAGGAGGGGTGCTGCAGCTCGGCATTGGGCGGGTGGTGGATCAGCACGCAGCGGAAGAAGCCGGCCTCGCCCATGGTCGCAAGAATGCGGGAGAGACGGGCGGCCTGAGCTTCGTCGAAGCGGCCGATGGCGAGGAAGGGCCGGGTGGGGACGGCGCTGGAACAGGAGATGACGGCGACATCGCCGACGCGGCGGACGAAGGGGAAGCAGGCATCCTCCAGGGTTTCGCCGCGCATGTAGTCGCCCCAGGCATTGCACGCCATGTCGAGCGCGCCGGGCACATAGGCGTCGTGATTGCCGGGGCAGACGGCGATGCGCTCCGGTGAACCCAGGGCCTCGAGCCAGCGGCCGGCTCGCTCCATCTCGGAGCGGAGTGCCAGGTTGACCAGATCGCCGGTGACCGCGGTGAAATCGACGTTCTGGGACTTGAGATGGGCCACGAGGCTGGTCAGCGTCTCGCTGTTCAGCTCTTCGTTGCGGCGCATCTTCCAGTTGAGCCAGCCGGTAATGCGCTTGTTGCCCATCATGTCGCGCCAGGACATTTCGGGCATGGGCGACAGGTGGATGTCGGAAATATGGGCCAGGGTTGTCATCGCGCGGGTTTGTGCCAGAAGCGCAGGGGCAAGAAAACCGGCAAACGCTGCGGCAGTCGATTTTGTCACCATCAAAGCTCTGCTACCGGTGGTGAGGGAGAAGGAGTCGGCTGCGATGATGAACCGTTTCCAGAAGGTGCGCGCCTGGGGGTTCCTGGCGCTCAAGGGCTGGTGGCAGCGCATGACCATCGGCGCACGGGTGATGCTGGTGGATGGAGACAAGGTGCTGCTGATCCGGCACGGCTATGTGCCCGGCTGGCAGTTTCCCGGCGGCGGTGTGGGACCCGGCGAGACGGTGGAAGCGGCAGCGGAGCGCGAGGTGCTGGAGGAGACCGGCTACCGCATCACCGGGCCGATGGAACTGCTCGGCATCTACCACCAGAACAATGCGGTGACGAACCGTGACCATGTCGCGTTCTTCGTTGCGCGCCAGTTCGAGAAGGTGCGCGAGCACAAGCCCAACCACGAGATTGCCGAGATCGGCTGGTTCGAGCGGACGCGGCTGCCGGAGATGGTGACGCCGGCGACCTCCCAGCGGGTGGACGAGGTGTTCGACGGGGTGAAGCGGCGGACGGAATGGGGGTACTGAGGGGCTGAGTGCTCCACTCCTGCCGACCCCCACCCTTACCCTCCCCGCAAGGGGGAGGGTGGAGGAGAGATCGAGGGCTGGCCGAGGGGGCGCAGGGCGGAAGGCCTGCTTGTCAGTCCACGAACTCCAGCACCGGGCCGACAGGGATGATGCGGGTCGGGTTGATGGTCTGGTGGCTCCAGTAATAGTGGGTCTTGATGTGGTCGAGATCGACCGTCGCCTTGACGCCGGGGACCTCGTAGAGCGCCTTGAGGTAGTGCGACAGGTTCGGGTAGTCGGCGATGCGGCGGATGTTGCACTTGAAGTGGCCGACATAGACGGCATCGAAGCGCACCAGGGTGGTGAACAGGCGCCAGTCGGCCTCGGTGATGGCGTCGCCGGTGAGATAGGCGGTCTCGCCGAGCAGACCCTCGACCCAATCGAGCGCGTCGAAGAGCTTTGTCACCGCCTCGGTGTAGGCCCCCTGGGTGGTGGCAAAGCCGGCCTTGTAGACGCCGTTGTTGATGTCGTCATAGACGCGAGCGTTGATCTCGTCGATGCGGGCGCGTGAGGCCTCGGGGTAGTAGTCGTCGGTGTTGCCGGTCAGCTCATCGAAGGCCGAGTTGAACATGCGGATGATCTCCGAACTCTCGTTGGAGACGATGGTGCTCCGCTGCTTGTCCCACAAGACCGGCACGGTGACGCGGCCGGTGTAGTGCGGGTCGGCCTCGGTATAGACCTGCCAGAGCATGTCCTTGCCGAACAGCGCATCGCCGGTCGAGCCTTCGTCCTTGCGGAAGCTCCAGCCGGTCTCGTCGGGCATCTTGGGGGAGACGACGGAGACCGAGATCAGGTTCTCGAGCTCCTTGAGCTTGCGGAAGATCAGGGTGCGGTGGGCCCAGGGACAGGCGAGCGAGACATAGAGGTGGTAGCGGCCGGCTTCGGCCTTGAAGCCGCCGTCGCCCGATGGACCAGGTGAGCCCTCGGCGGTGATCCAGTTGCGATACCCGGCCTGGGAGCGGACGAACTTACCGCCGGTCTTCTTGGTATCGTACCATTCGGTTGACCATTTTCCGTCGACGAGCTGGCCCATGATCGTACCCTTTCGGTCGTGTTGCTGACATCTTCAGCGGCTCAAGTCGCTGGATGCCGGTTGCGTTGCCATTGAGTTAGGCATTCGGGCGCGGCGCAATAAGGCACCATCGACGCGACACTGCGTTACCTATTGGTGGACGCGCGGAGGATCGGCCATGACATTTCATTTTACGGAACGGTTCCGTGGTGCTAATGCGGATTCAGACGTGGAGGCGTCCAGGATGGTGAAGGTGTTGGTGATGCGACGACCGTAAGCGGTCGATCCCCCGTGCGGTGCTCGTGGAGTGCCGCTGCTTTCACGTACATGCCCCTGGACCCCTGCCATGAGCCTTCACACCCAGCCGCCGGTCGCGGCCGAGCCTGCTGCCGTCCCGCCGTTGCGGGTTCCCACTGTTCGTCCGGGCACGCCGGAAGATGATGCGTTCGTCGAGGAACTGCAGGCGATCGCCTTCGGCCCTGGCCGTTTCGCGCGAACGGCGTTCCGGGTACGCGAGCGCTTCCCCATCGATCCGGCGCTGACGCTGATCGCTGAGGTCGAGGGAGTGCCGTGCGGGTCGGTTTGGATGACCCCGATCAGCATCGGCGGGGTGAATGGCTGGATGCTGGGGCCGTTGGCGACGCATCCGAACTTCCGCAAGCTCGGTGCCGGAAAGCTCCTGGCGCGGGAAGTCACCAAGCGGGCGCTGGCGCGCGGGGACGGCAAGTTCGTGATGCTGGTGGGCGACCGGGACTATTATTGCCCGCTCGGCTGGGAGCCGACGACGCTTGGCAATATCGAGTTTCCGGGGCCGGTCGATCCGAGCCGCGTGCTGCTGTTTGCCGAGAACAAGTCGCTGGCGGCGAGCTTGCAGGGGCCGATCGAGGCCTGGCAGGCTGCCTAGAGGCTGCCTAGAGGCTGCCTAGAGGCTGTCTTTGCGGCAGATGCTGCAGTAGACCTCATCATGAGGTCTACGAGTGAGCGGAGGCGGTGTGCCGCCTGAAGAATCCACCATTGAGCGCATTGCAGGGCGGCTGCTGAGGAAGGCGCCGCCTTTGCCGCCGGCGGAGGCGCTGGTGCCGGACTGGATGCCGGAGCGCCCGTTCGAGCGGCCGCCGGTGCCGGCGGCGGTGCTGATCGGGCTGATCGAGCGGCCCGAAGGCTTCACCGTGCTCTATACCGAGCGCTCGCCGGATCTGCGGGCGCATTCGGGACAGGTGGCGTTTCCGGGCGGCAAGGTGGATGCGAGCGATGCCGATGCGGCAGCGGCGGCCTTGCGGGAGGCCAATGAGGAAGTCGGCATGGCGGCGGAGGATGCCGAGGTGCTGGGCTATATGCCGCCCTATTATACCGGCACCAACTACCTGATCACGCCGGTGGTGGCGCGGGTGACGCCGGCTGGGCCGTTCGTGCCCAATCCTGGCGAGGTGCATTCGGTGTTCGAGGTGCCGCTTGGGCGCATCCTGACGCGCGAAAGCTATGGGCAGTTCACGGTGAAGCGCGGCGACAAGGTGCACCGCACCTGGCAGCTCGACCATGACGGGCACCGGATCTGGGGGATCACCGCCAATTTGACCTGGCAGTTGCGTCTGCTGGCCGCCGACGAGGAGCAGGCATGAGCACGACCGACCTGTCCGGCGCCGCTTGGTTGCAGCGGCCGGAAACGCAGGCGATCTTCGCCGCCCTCGACGGCCATCTGCGCCGTACGCGGGCGGTGGGCGGCGTGGTGCGCGACACGGTGATGGGGCACGAGGGGCGGGAGAACCCCGACATCGACCTTGCGACCGAACTGACACCCGAGGAGGTGATCCGGCGCGCGGAGGCGGCGGGGATCGCGCATTATGCCACCGGGATCGCCCATGGCACGGTGACGCTTCGGCTGGGCGAGACGCTGACGGAAGTGACCACCCTGCGGCAGGACGTCGAGACCGATGGGCGGCATGCGGTGGTGCAGTTCGGGACGGACTGGAAGGCGGATGCGTCGCGGCGGGATTTCACGCTGAATGCGCTCTACTGCGCCGCGGATGGTACGCTGTATGATCCCCTCGGCGGCTTGCCGGATGCGCTGGCGGGGCGGGTGCGCTTCATCGGGGTGCCGGCGGAGCGGATCGCCGAGGATGGGCTGAGGGTCTATCGGTTCTTCCGCTTTTCGGCGAGCCATGGTGGCGAGAACCTCGATGCCGATGGGCTGCGGGCCTGCGCCGACGCGGCGGGGCGGCTCGATCACCTGTCGGCGGAGCGAGTGGGCAGCGAGATGCTGCGCATGCTGGCGCTGCCCAAGGTGACGCGCACGCTCGGGGCGATGGCGGCGATCGGCCTGGTGGCGATCGAGGAGCCGGCGCTCCGGCGGCTGGCGCAGTACGAAGCGCTGGGTGGCCACAGCATTGCGGCGCGGCTGGTGCTGCTGGGGATCGACCTGGATGCCCTGCAGAGCCGCTGGCGGCTGTCGAACGAGGTGGTGCGAGCGGCGGGGCTGGTGCAGCAGGCTGCGGGACTGATGGGGCGGGAGCGGGTGGCCGACGCGGCCTATCGCTGCGGCGAAGCAGCGGTGGAGGGGCTGGCGGTGGCCGCGGCGGAACAGAACTGGGGGCGCGAGCGCGTCGCCGAGCTGGCCCGCGAACTCGGGCGGCTGGTGGTCGCGAAGATGCCGGTGTCCGGCGACGATCTGGCGGGCCTCGGGGTTGCGCCCGGACCCGCCATGGGAAAGGAACTGGCGCGCCTCGAGCAAATCTTCATCGACAGCGGCTTCACGCTGTCGAAAGAGGAGCTGCTGGCGCGCGTGGCTGGCTAGTGACGCGTGTCGTCGACGTCGACGATGCGCTCCTTGATGCGCTCGACCATGTCAGGACGCACTTCGGTCTCGCCGTGATAGGCCTTGAGGTTCTCGACGGCGCGGCGAACCACTTCGGCCTCGCTTTCGGCCTCCGCCTTCCAGGTGGAGCCCGGGATCAAAGAGCCAGAATCGAAACGCTTCATTGCTGATCTCCCTGTGCTGATTGCAGTTTGGGCCAACGCCCGGCGGAGGGTCAAGTTCCGCCTCCAGACCATGTGGGGAGGCCAGCACGCCGTTTGAAGGGGGTTGAACTTTAGCCGCGGATGCGCATTTTGTCCGTGCGGCGCCGGGCCCCTCTGGTCGCAGGGAAAACCTGTGGCGATGTCGGAGTCGCTCCAATGTTTCATGGAGAAGGTCCGGCGATATGGAATCGCTTCTTGGCGCCCTGACGGGCGAATTTCTTGGCACCCCTATCTATTTCTGGGTCGCGTTCGTCGCGATCGTGGTGGGCCTGTTGGTGTTCGACCTCGGCATCCTGCATCGGGATGAGCACGAGATCGGCGCCAAAGAGAGCCTGACGCTCTACAGCTTCTATGTGGCTATCGCCCTCGCCTTCGGCGGCTGGGTGTGGTGGCAGCGCGGCCCCGAGGCGGGGCTCGAATTCTATACCGGCTATCTGATCGAGCAGAGCCTGGCGATGGACAACATGTTCGTCATCGCCACAATTTTCGGCTTCCTCGGCATTCCCCGGCTCTATCAGCACCGCGTGCTGTTCTGGGGCATTTTGGGCGTGATCGCCTTCCGCGCCATCCTGATCGGGCTGGGTGCGGCGCTGGTCTACCAGTTCAACTGGATCCTGTTCCTGTTCGGCGCCTTCCTGGTGTTCACCGGTTTCCGGATGTTCTCGCACAAGGACGAGGAGCCGCATATCGAGGAAAACCCGGTCTACAAATATCTGAGCCGGCATTTCCGCATCACCAAGGAGCTGCACGGGCGCAACTTCACCGTGAAGCAGCCGGACCCCAAGACCGGCAAGATCGTCACCTGGCTGACTCCGCTGGCGGTGGCGCTGATCATGGTGGAGACGGTGGACCTGATCTTTGCCGTCGACTCGGTGCCGGCGGTGTTCGCGGTGACGCAGGACACCTTCATCGTTTATACCTCGAACATCTTCGCCATCCTCGGCCTCAGGGCGCTCTATTTCGCGCTGGCGGCGGCGATGAACCGGTTCCGCTACCTGCAGGTGTCGCTGGCGATTATCCTGGTGCTGATCGGCATCAAGATCTTCCTGGTGCCGCTGGGTATCCATATCGACACGCTGCTGTCGCTGGTGGTGACGCTCGGCATCTTGGCCGGCGGGGTGCTGTTCTCGCTGTGGAAGACCCGCGGCGAGCCGGACATCAGCGCCGAGCGGCGGCCGGAGATCGGTCAGCTCGAGCCGTAAGGCTGCGCAGAGTTGAAACAGAAGCAACGGTGTTAGCGGTCAAGGACAGCTGGGTTGTTGTCTCGGAGTCTGGCGTTGAGGATGATGAGCATTTTTCGGATGACGGCGACGAGAGCGACCTTTCCGGGTTTTCCTCTGCCCCGCAGGCTTGTGTAGAAGGCTTTGATTGCTGGATCGAAGCGGATTGCCGGCAGCGCGGCGAGATAGAGTGCGTCGCGCACTGGCCTTCTGCCGCCCGCGATCATGCGCTTTCCGCGCATTGCGCCGCTGTCGCGGTTGAGGGGGGCAACCCCGACCAGCTTGGCGATCTGAGCTTTGTTGAGCAGACCCAGTTCGGGCAGGCCTGCCAGCAGGAAGCATGCCGTGCGTAGGCCGATCCCTTTGAGGGACATGAGCACCTCGGCCTTCTTGCCGAGTTCGGGGTCCGCTCTGAGGCACTCTGCCATGTCGTCAACAACAGCCTGACGCTGCTTGACCAGAAAGCCCAGGGTCTGTTCGATCCACTCCTTCGTCCTGCCTTGGGTCCCGTGGTTCAGCTTCTCGCGCCGGTTCTTTTCTTGCACGATCATGTGAGACAACTGCCTGTAGCGCAGGACAAGCTCCTCCAGCGCAGCCTGCCGGCTGGAGCGCTGCGGCAGGATGCGCGTCTGCATGCGCCGGCCATAGTCAGCGAGGACGAAGGCGTCGATCGTATCGGTCTTGGAGAGCTGCCCGCAGGCTCTGGCGAACTGCCTGACCTGGCCGGCATTGACCTTGGCAACCGGCAACTGGGCCGCTTGAAGGGCCGCCACGGTCAGGCGCTCGTAACCGCCGGTCGGCTCCAAAATCAGCCGCGCGATCCCCTTCAGGGGCGCCAGAAAGGCGATGAGGGCAGCCACGCCTTCAGCCGTATTGGCAAAGCGAGCCTTCTCCTGATCGGGCAGCAGGCAGACATCCAGGAAGGATTTTGATATGTCGATGCCCACAAAACGGGTAGCATAAGGCATAGGCTTGGTCTCCCTTATACGCGAGCGCAAGGCTCTCTCAACGGTGCGACGAAGCCTCAAGGCACGCAGAGGGTGATGCTTTTTTACGAACGTAACGTTCAGGGCCGGATGCCCAACCGCTCTGCGTGCATCATCGTGGTGTTGCAACCACCACAATGAACTGAGGCCGGAACATCATAACGACGTTCCGGCCTCGATATGTATAAGGGCCGGCGGTTGACGCCGGCCCTTTTGCTTGCCATGCTTGGCAGCACAATTGGAGGTTTCGCACCGAAATGATCTGAGAGCTTGCTTTGGACGTCCGACCTGCGACCGTTCTGCGCCTTGCGCATGACCGTCTCGTGGTGGTTGCGCTGTCCGGCGAGTTATCCAGTATCGGTGCCAGTCCGGCCTAGCTGGCGCTCTCCGCGATTTCCTGCATCCCTGACGTCCTCCCAAAACCCCGCTCATCGCGCGGCGTCGTGCTGCGCTTTGTTTCCATCGAGCCAGTCCGCGCGCGAATACCGCCGGACGGGAAAGGACCACTCATGCCCAAGAACCAGTTCCAGCGTCCCCTGCGGGTCGTACCGAGCCACAACGTACCCCGGCACGGCGCGCCGCTGCCGCAACGCAAGGTGGAGGCCAAGCGGGTGACCGTCGCCAAGGGCGAAGCACCTGTGGCGCTGCCGCCACTGGACGCGCTGCTCGGCAAGAGCCGGCAGTCTTGAGAGCGGGCAGGGCGGCGCATCGCCGCCGCCCTGCCCAGTGTTGCCGCATTTGGTTTCTAGTCCAGGGAAGATCAGCGAGTAGAGGAGAGGCGGAATGGCCCGCATCCACGAGATCGTCTTCGACTGCGACAAGCCCAGCGTCCTCGCCCATTTCTGGGCCGAGATGCTGGATGGCTACGAGGTCCGCCCCTACGACGAGGCGGAGGTGGCGCGGCTGGCGGCGCTCGGCCTGACGCCCGAGACCGACCCGACGGTGATGGTGGATGGGCCGGGCCCCTCGATCTGCTTCCAGAACGTGGAAGGCCGCCGCTACGACAACAACCGGGTGCATTTCGACCTCGAGGTCGACGATCGTGCCGGTGAGGTGCAGCGGCTGGTGGATCGTGGCGCCGAGACGGTGCGCGTATTGCCCACCTACACCGTGATGCGTGATCCCGAGGGCAACCAGTTCTGCCTCGTCGACCGGCGGATCGAGGTCGATGCGGACCGGGAAGCCGCGGCAGCGTAGCTGCTGACAAGGGCTGACGCGCGGGCGGGCGAGGCTCGCTCCGGTCCCAACCGGAGTGCTGTCCCATGTCCCTGATCGCCACTTGCCATTGCGGCGCCACCCGTATCGAACTCCCCGACCACCCCACCGAAGCAACCGCTTGCAACTGCAGCTATTGCAGCCGCACGGGTTACCGGCCGGGTGAGCTGCGCTTTCTCAGCCGGGAAGGTGAGCGGATGTATTCCACCAGCCCCGAAATGCACCAGCACTATTTCTGCGGCACCTGCGGCATGCAGAGCTGGGGCGAGTCGCCGGACTGGGGCTCGATGTACAATGCCGACGGCACGCCCAAGAACGGCGACCCTACCGCGATCCCGACCGAGCGCAAGCAGGCAGTGAACCTGAAGCTCGTGGATGGGCTGGAGTGGAGCCGGGTGACGGTGACGGAGATGGACGGGCGGAACAACTGGTAGGGTCGGCAGGCCTGGTCTGCTTTCACGGCGAAGCGCGGATGGCAGGTTGCTAGCGCCGAACCGCCGGCGTTCAGGCTGAGTGTCACCCCTGCGGAAGTGGGGGCATATTGGAATGTGCCCGCCGCGCCTTTCTCAGGATGGATTCCCGCTTGCGCGGGAATGACACCGAGTTTGTTGATGAGTTCACCGCTGAACTCTCCTCCGCCTGCCTGCCCGCCGGAGGGAGGTGGGGTGGGGATGCTCTGGTCGCTTCACCACCCTTCCCCGTTGCCCTCGATTTCATCCTCGCGAAAGCGGGGCCATCCCGAGATGTCCCTACGGCTGCCCGATGGGTGCAGGCATCGAGTTTTGTTGCGAGCCTCGTACCCCCACCCAACCTCCCCCTGAAGGGGGAGGCTGGGCCGGTGGTCGTCGGGGTGCCACGGCACACTCGATCCGTTCCTCTCCGCTCGCGCGGGAGGTGGTGTGGGGAGGTCGCGGGGCGGGCGGCGCGGGGAGGCCGTTGGTGCGACGCCTAGTGGCCTTCGAACGAGATCAGCGACTCGACGCGGACGCCTTCGGATTCGAGTTTGGCGGCGCCGCCGAGTTCGGGGAGGTCGATGACGAAGGCGGCGTTGTCGCAGATGGCGCCGGTGCGGCGCATCAGGTTGACGGCGGCGATGGCGGTGCCGCCGGTGGCGATGAGATCATCCACCAGCAGGACCTTGTGGACGTTGCTGAGCACGTCGGCGTGGATCTCGATGGTGTCGACGCCATATTCGAGCACGTAGTTCTGCCCGATGGTCTGTCCCGGCAGCTTGCCGCGCTTGCGGACGGGCACGAAGCCGACGCCCAGGGCGATGGCAACGCCGGCACCGAAGATGAAGCCGCGGGCCTCGATGCCGGCCACATGGGTGAAGCCCATGCCGCGGTGGGCTGCAGCGATGCGCTCGACGCTCTCGCGGAAGCCCTCGGGGTGCTCGATCAGCGTGGTGATGTCGCGGAACAGGATTCCCGGCTTCGGGTAGTCGGGAATCGTGCGCACGAGCGCCTTGAGGTCGAGCGACATGGCTGTCCTTGCTGAGGAGCGGGGAGGGAAGGAGGGGGTCAGCGATCCTTGCGGCCGACGAGATGGCGGGCGATGACACCGGCGTTGTAGGCGGCGTTGCGGGTGGCGCTGATCGCTGCCTCCTTCGCCTTCGGATTGCTGGCAACGGCACGGATGCCGGCGCGGACCACGGGATGCCGGCTCATGGTGACGGCGGTTCCCACCAGGGTCATGGCGATGCGGATGGCGGACACGGCTTGCTGCCTCCCCGATACACTGCGCGTGGTGTTCATATTGCGAGCCGCGCGGCCGTTGGCAAGAGGGGCACGTGTCGCACAGGTGAAATGCAGAAGGGCCCCGATGGGGCCCTTCACATATTCGTAGCGGTGATGCCGCTCAGTGCTCGATGCCGGACCAGAGCCGGCGCTTCGTGGCCCACATCAGGCCGGCGAACAGCACCAGGAACAGCAGGACGCGGAAGCCGGTCTCCTTACGGGACACCAGGTGCGGCTCGGCCATCCACATCAGGAAGGCGGAGACGTCGGTGGCGTACTGCTCGGCCGTGAGCGGGACGGTTACGCCGTCTTCGTTGGGCTCGTAGGCGATCATCTCGTCGAAGAGCGGCGGCGCCATGCCGATGGCGTGACCGGGGAAGACTTCGTTGTAGTACTTGCCTTCAGCGAGCTCGAAGTCGCCCGGGGCTTCCTCGTGGTAGCCGGTGAGCAGCGCGTGGATATAGTCCGGGCCGCCTTCCGAGTAGCCGGTGAAGTAGTTGGTGATCCACCAGGGGAAGGGGTCCACCACGCCGCGGGCCTTGGCCATCACCGACAGATCCGGAGGCAGCGAGCCGCCATTGGCGTCGCGGGCTTCCTGATCATTGGCGAAGGGCGAGGGCCAGCGGTCGGCGGGGACAGCCGGGCGGACGCCACCATCGACGGTGGGATCGGCAACCTCGTACTCGGCGGCAAGGGCCTTCACCTGACCTTCGGTGAAGCTCGGGCCACCGGGCTCGCCCAGGTTGCGGAAGGCCAGCAGGCGGGCCGAGTGGCAGTTGGCGCAGCTTTCGCGGAACACCTGGAACCCGCGCTGGAGCTGGTTCTGGTCGTAGGTGCCGAAGATGCCGCTGAAGCTCCAGTTCTGCTTCTCGATATGTGGGGTCGAGTGGCCGTCGTCCTGAGCCACGGCAGCGCCGGTGGCCAGGGTGGCGGTGAGGACCAGGGCGGCGAGGATCGATTTAGTCTTGAGCATGATACCGGTCCCGTTCCTCATCAGCCGTTGGCCTTGCCGAGAACGCTCTCGGAGATGCTGGTCGGCAGCGGCTTGGCGACTTCGATCCGCGACAGCACCGGCAGGATGATGAAGAAGTAGATGAAGTAGTAGGCGGTGCAGACCTTGGCGAGGGTCACGTAGATACCTTCGGCCGGCTGGGCGCCGAGATAGGTCAGCCCGATGAAGTTCAGCACGAACAGCGCGTAGAACCACTTGAACATCGGGCGAAACACGCCGGAGCGGACCTTGGCGGTATCGAGCCACGGCACCACCAGAAGGGCCAGCATGCTGAGACCCATGGCGATGACGCCGCCGAGCTGCGAGTTGATGAACAGCACGTTGAAGTCGATGGCGCGCAGGATGGTGTAGAACGGCAGCAGGTACCATTCGGGCACGATGTGCGCCGGGGTCACCTGCGAGTTCGCCATGATGTAGTTGTCGGGGTGGCCGAGGATATCGGGCGCGAAGAACACGAACCAGGCGAAGGGGATGAGGAACACCACCATCGCGAAGGCATCCTTCATCGTGTAGTACGGATGGAAGGGCAGCGTATCGCGGCTCGACTTCACTTCCACGCCGGTCGGGTTGTTGTTACCCGGCACGTGCAGGGCCCAGATGTGCAGCGCCACGACGGCGGCGATCACGAAGGGCAGCAGGTAGTGCAGCGAGAAGAAGCGGTTGAGGGTGGGGTTGCCGACGGCGAAGCCACCGCGCAGCAGCTGCAGCAGGCTCTCACCGACGACCGGGATCGCCGAGAAGATGTTGGTGATCACGGTGGCGCCCCAGAAGCTCATCTGGCCCCACGGCAGCACGTAGCCCATGAAGGCGGTGGCCATCACGAGGATGAAGATGATGACGCCGAGCACCCACAGGATCTCGCGGGGCGCCTTGTAGGAGCCGTAGAACAAGCCACGGAAGATGTGGATGTAGAGGGCGGCGAAGAAGGCGGAGGCGCCCACGGCGTGAACGGCCTGGATGATGCGGCCGCCGTTGACGTTGCGGCGGATGTGCTCGACCGAGTCGAAAGCCATCGCCACGTTGGGCGTGTAGTGCATCGCCAGAATGATACCGGTGACGATCTGGATGCCCAGGCACATCACCAGGATGGCGCCGAAGGTCCACCAATAGTTGAGGTTCTTCGGCGTGGGGAAGTCCATCAGGTGCTCTTTCGAGAACCGGATGATGGGCAGGCGCTCGTCGAGCCATTTCTCGACCCCGGTCTGGGGCTGATAGACTGCGTGCTCGGGCGTGTAGTGTTCGGTCATTCGGTCAAGCCCCCACTAGCCGATCTGAATCAGGGTATCGCTGATGAACTCGTAGGGCGGAACCACGAGGTTGGTCGGGGCGGGGCCCCGGCGGATGCGGCCAGCGGTGTCGTAGTGCGAACCGTGGCAGGGGCAGAACCAGCCGTCGAAATCGCCGGACTGGCCAACCGGCACGCAGCCGAGGTGGGTGCAGTTGGCGATCATCACCAGCCACTGCTCGTAGCCGGGCTTGGTGCGCTGCTCGTCGGTTTCCGGATCCTTGAGGTCGGCCATGGGTACGGCGCGGGCCTCTTCGATCTCGGCGGCGGTGCGGTGACGCACGAACACCGGCAGGCCACGCCAGGTGATGGTCACCGACTGGCCTTCCGGAATGGCGCCGACGTCGAATTCGATGGTGGCCAGAGCCAAGGTCGAGGCGTCGGGGTTGAGCTGGTTGATCAGCGGCCAGGCGACTGCGGCAGCACCTACGCCAGCAACCGCGCCGGTTGCGACGTAGAGGAAGTCCCGCCTGTTCGTTGGATTTTCTGCTTGCGTGGCCAAGGTCCCGTTCCCCGTACGATCGATACCAGACCGGGGCCGGCAGCGCCGCCACTCCGGCATAAACGGAATCGGCGGCCGTCCGCCCTCAAGCGGCCCGTCAGTCGTGGCTCTTTTTGCACTGTCACTGGAACTTGTCCAGTGCGGCGCAAGTGACTTGGATCAAGTGCGACACTATACCCGGCGGACGTTGCCGGAGCGGCGCACAAAGCCGACAAGAGCCTGCCATGACCATCGATCTCGCGCTGTACCAACCCGACATCGCCAACAATGCCGGTACGCTGATCCGGCTGGGGGCGTGCCTCGGGTTCACGGTGCACATCATCCACCCGGCGGGGTTTCCGATCAGCCCCAAGAGCTTGGCCCGTGCGGGGCTCGACTACGTGGATCATGCGGCGGTCCGGGAGCACTCGAGCTTCGAGCAGTTCGACGCCTGGCGCAGGGAGGCGGGGCGGCGGCTGGTGCTGCTGACGACCAAGGCGACCATGTCGGTCTATGAGGCGGAATATCGAGCCGGTGACGTGCTGATGGTGGGGCGCGAAAGTGCGGGGGTGCCGGACGAGGTGGCGGAACGGGCGAATCTGAGGCTGCGTATTCCGATGCGGCCGGGGATGCGCTCGATCAATGTGGCGGTTTCGGCCGCGATGGTGATGGGCGAGGCGATGCGGCAAGTGGACGGGTTTACAGGCTTGAGCTGAAGGACCATTGGAGCGGACATGACACTTCCTCCTGACATCGACCAGAAGCAAGCCAAGGCCGAGGCGTGGTTCCGCGCGTTGCGCGACCGGATCGTTGCGGCCTTCCACGATATCGAAGATGTGGTGAGCGGCCCTCATGCCGACCGCGCGCCAGGTCGGTTCGAGATCACGCCATGGGACCGTGCTGCGGGCGGCGGTGGCGAGATGGGGATGCTGCACGGCCGGGTGTTCGAGAAGGCGGGCGTCCACATCTCGACCGTGCATGGCGAGTTCAGCGAGGACTTCGCGCGGCAGATGAAGGGCACCGAGGCGGGCGCACAGTTCTGGAGTTCGGGCATTTCATTGATCGTGCATCCCTGGAACCCGCATGTGCCGGCGGTGCACATGAATACCCGCATGATCGTCACAGGCGAATTGTGGTTCGGCGGCGGGGCGGACCTGACGCCGGTGCTGGACCGGCGCCGCACTCAGGAGGATCGCGACAGCGTGGATTTCCATGCGGCCATGCGCGCGGCCTGCGAAGGACGGCCCGGTGTCGACTACGAGCGCTTCAAGCAGTGGTGCGACGAGTATTTCTTCCTGCCGCACCGCAACGAGATGCGCGGCATCGGCGGCATCTTCTATGACCACTTCAATTCCGGCGACTGGGAGGCGGACTTTGCGTTCACTCAGGCGGTGGGCGAGGCGTTCCTTGCGATCTATCCGGAGCTGGTGCGGCGGAACTTCGAAACGGCGTGGACCGAGGCCGAGCGGCACGAGCAGTTGGTGCGGCGCGGACGGTATGTGGAGTTCAATCTGCTCTACGACCGTGGCACGACCTTCGGGCTGAAGACCGGCGGGAACGTCAATTCGATCCTGTCGTCGATGCCGCCGGAGGTGCGCTGGCCCTAGGGGCGCTCGCCGGGTCAGTGGGTGCGGAGCCCCCCCTCATCCTGGCCCTCTCCCCGGAGGGGCGAGGGAACGAAGGAGTCCATGGTCGAGTGGGTGAGGGCTGCTTCGTCGCAGCTCAGCGCGGGGTGCACATCATGACGATGGCTTCGGCGGTTTCGAGCTGTAGGGCGCTTCCGTAGGTCGGGTCCGGAATCATGCGGCCGGCGGTGATGTTGCTGGTGCTGCGCAGATTGCCGTCGCTGAAGCCGACGCCGTCCTGGTAGGGCGTGATGGCGCCGGTGCCGGAGGCGGGATCGCCCGGGGTGCGCGAGGCCCAGCCATAGACCTGGCCGTAGATGGTGAGGATGCCGACGCGATTGGTGGTGGCGTCGCGGCAGGCCCAGTTGCCGGAATAGGCCTGGGCAGCGGCCGGCAGGGCGGACGCAGCAAGAAGGGCGAGAGTGAGGGCGATTCGGCGCATGTCAGGCAGAGTGACGAGCGCCCCGGCTGCTTTCAAGTGGGGCGTCGGAGACGTGATCCGATCACCGGCACTTTGGTGAGCGCCAGCAACACCCTGAGCTTGAGCGGCATGCGGTAGTCACGCAGCTTGCTGAAGCCGACGAGATCGGCGCGATAGACCAGTTCGCCATGCTGGTTGACCGCCGTGATGCGGTTGAACAGCAGGCCCCAGCCGGGAATGGAGTTGGAGGGGCGCTTGCCGGTGACGACGAGCTGGTAGCGTACGCTATCGCCGGGGCGCACCGGCACCTTGAACTCCATGGAATTGACGCCGGGAGAGGGGCCGGAGACGCCCGGCTCCTTGCCGAGGGCGCGCAGGCGTTCCTCTTCGGCAAAGAGGGCGTCGACCATCTTGCGGTGGCCGACACTGACGGTGTGCCAGCCGGAGGCGATGATGCCGCCGAAATGGCTGTGCGGCGCCAGCTCCGGGTCGACATGGAAATATTGCGGGTCGTAGAGCGTGGCGAAGCGGATGATCTCGGCTTCGGTGAAGGTGTGCTCGCCGAGGTCGAACACCTCGTCGATGACGATGTCTTCGAACCAGCGGGTCATGCGGCGACTCCGTCGCGGCAATCGACCAGATTGGCGAGGCGCATGGTCAGCACCGGCTTGCCGTGCTGGTTGCGCACGTCGAAATCGAGCGTGATGATTCCCCATTGCGGGTGCGAGGCGGAGCGGCGGAGTTCGGCGATGGTCGCCGTGCCGCCGATGGTGTCACCGACCATGACGGGGTTCTTCCACTTGAGGTCGGTGAAGCCGAGCCCGCCGGCGGAGGCGACCTTGGACAGGAAGCTGTCGACCAGCATCCTGAGGCTCAGCCCACCCGTCTGCCAGCCGCTCGAGGCGAGGCCGCCGAGCAGGCTCGCCTTGGCGGCGGCCTCGTCGAGATGGAAGGGAAAGGGATCGAACTCCTGGGCGAAGCCGATGATCATCTCGCGGCTGACGGTGGTGTGGCCGAGGTCGATCACTTCGCCGACGGTCAGGTCCTCGAAATGGCGGCGGTTGGCCGTGACGGGATTGGTCATGTGCTTGCCCTTTACGTCAACAGGCGTGGTTGTGGCATGGGCCGGGGCAGGGGGCAAGGCTCCCCGGCCAGCGGCGTTCCCGCCATCAGTTGAGCTCGTTGTCTTGCCCGTACCGCGGTGCGCGGTGTCGAAATCACCGATGCTCGTGCGACATTGCCGTGAAGGGCTATGGTGGCCCTGAGGGAGACGAGCGATGAAGTACATGCTGATGCTCTATGCAAGCGAGCAGGGCGGGGCGGAATTGGCGCCCGAGATGATGGCGCAGGCGATGGCGCAGATGGCGGCGTACCAGGAGGCGCTGGAGAAGGCCGGAGCGTTCGTCGGCACCGCCGCGCTGATGCCGACCAGCCAGGCGCGGACGATCACCAAATATGATGGTGAACTGAAGGTCGAGGATGGGCCCTACGCCGAGAGCCGCGAGCAATTCGGCGGCTATTTCATCATCGAGGCGCGGGACATGGATCATGCGATCGAGTTGGCGGCGCAGTGCCCGGCAGCGACTTGGGGGCCGATCGAAGTTCGACAATTCCACCCTGGCTACGGGCCCTGAGGAAATCGACGGCGGAAATGTCGAAGCATCGGCGCTGGCGGCGACATGGTGGTATCGGAGCATGGTGCTTCGAGGGAAATGGGAGCGGAACATGCGCTACATGATGATCATCCACCACGACGACGAAGCCTTGGCCAACGCGCCGCAGCAGGAGCTGTGGGCCGAATATGCCGCCTTCAACCAGGCGCTGCAGAAGGCGGGAGAAGGATTTTCCGGCGGGGAGCGGCTGGCACCCGCCAAGGGCGGCACCGTTGTGAGGACCCGGGCTGGCAAGACCGACGTGCTCGATGGGCCCTATGCCGATACGCGCGAGCAGTTGGCGGGATACTTCTTCATCGACGTGCCGACCATCGAGGAGGCAGTGGAGTGGGCGAACCGCTGCCCGAGTTCGAAATACGGTGCCGTCGAGATCCGGCCGATCGTGGAACAAGGACGCCGCTGATGGCCGAGGCGGCCCACCGTGCCGCCGAGCGGGCGGCGCGGGAGAGCTACGGGCGGCTGGTGGCGTTTCTGGCGGCACGCAACCGCGACGTCGCAGGGGCGGAGGATGCGCTGGCGGAGGCATTCGCCAGCGCACTCCAGACCTGGCCGGAGAGCGGCGTGCCCGACAATCCCGACGCCTGGTTGTTGACGGTGGCCCGGCGCCGTCAGGCGGATGCGGCACGCCGGCAGGCGACGCGGAAGGCGGGGGAGGCGCATCTCACCATGATTGCCGATGAACTCGGGGAGGGCGGAGACAGGGGCCCCATTCCGGACCGGCGGCTGGCGCTGATGTTCGCCTGCGCGCATCCGGAGGTGGAGCCGGCGATGCGGGCACCGCTGATCCTGCAGACAGTGCTGGGACTGACGGCAGTGGATATCGCCGCGGCGTTCCTGCTGCCGCCTGCCACGATGGGGCAGCGGCTGGTGCGGGCGAAGGCGCGGATCCGCGATGGCGGCGTTCCATTCGCCGAACCGGAGCCGGAGGAACTGCCGGAGCGGCTGGATGCAGTGCTGGCGGCGATCTATGCGACCTTTACCCGCGGCTGGACCGATCCTTTGGATTCGGGGCCTGAGCGGTTGGCGGAAGAGGCGATCTGGCTCGCGCAGGTGGTGGTGACGCTCTTGCCGGATTCACCGGAAGCGAAGGGGCTGCTGGCGCTGATGCTCTATGCCGAAGCAAGAAGCGGGGCGCGGCGCGATTCAGCGGGGGCTTATGTGCCCTTCGAGCGGCAGGACACTTCCCTGTGGGACCGGGCAGCGATCGCCGCGGCTGAGGCGATGCTGCACGCGGCCAATAGCAGCGGCCCGACGGGGCGGTACCAGATCGAGGCGGCAATCCAGTCAGCGCACCTGGCGCGGCGGCTGGGCGGGAAGGATACCTGGCCGGCCGTAGTGCAACTCTATGATGTGTTGATGCGGCTGTCGCCTTCGCCGGTGGTGCTGCTGAACCGCGCGGCGGCGCTGGCCGAGGTTGAGGGACCGGAGGCCGCGCTCCGGAGCCTTGAGTCGATCGCCGGAGACAAGCGACTCGACACCTACCAGCCGTTGTGGGCGGTGCGCGGGTATCTGCTGGCGAAAGCGGGACGTAAGGCGGAGGCCCATGAGGCGCTGTCGCTGGCGATCGGTCTTGCGGATGACCAGGCAGTACGGCAGTACCTGATGCAGCAGCGCGCAGCGTTGGCGGACGGCTGACAAAAGCTTGCCGTTGCGGCGGCTTTCCACTATATCCCCGCGCCATGAAGCGCTCGTCACCCCTGGAGGACGGGCGCGTATGCCGTTATGGAACGGCATGCACCAACCCAATGGATGTTTTCCAATGGCTGCGACCAAAGTGCTCAGTGCACAGGCGCGCGAAGGTGTGGGCAAGGGGGCCGCTCGTTCGCTGCGTCGTCAGGGGCTCGTCCCTGCTGTCATCTATGGTGACAAGAAAGAACCCCTCACCATCGCCCTGCCGTACAAGGATGTGCACAAGGCCATCTATTCCGGCGGCTTCCTGTCCCACACCATCGACATTGACGTCGACGGCACCAAGCACCACGTGATCCCGCGCGACTACCAGCTCGATCCGGTGAAGGATATGCCGGTTCACGTCGACTTCCTGCGTGTCGGCGCCAATTCGGTGCTGAACGTGGAA
Organism: Devosia albogilva; assembly: GCF_042685625.1. Lineage (NCBI taxonomy): Bacteria > Pseudomonadati > Pseudomonadota > Alphaproteobacteria > Hyphomicrobiales > Devosiaceae > Devosia > Devosia albogilva. Next base: position 714,392 of record NZ_JBHUNP010000001.1, on the reverse strand, counting down.
GTGCCGGTTTCCTTCATCAACGAGGAAAAGAGCCCGGGCCTGAAGCGCGGCGGTACGCTCAACGTGGTTCGCCACGCTGTCGAGCTGCATGTTCCGGCCAATGATATCCCGGACACTATTGTTGTGGACCTGGAAGGCACCGACATCGGCGATGCCGTCCATATCTCCGCGGTCAAGCTGCCCAAGGGCGTGACCCCGGTGATCCAGGATCGCGACTTCACCATCGCCACCATCGTTGCACCGTCGGCTCTGAAGTCCGAAGAAGGTGCTGCTGGCGACGCCGAGGAAGGCGCTTCCGAGTAACTTCTCGGGCCCTGACGTATTCAAGAGAGGCGGCCCGCGGGTCGCCTCTTTCGTTTGGAGGACTTCAATGAAGCTGATCGTCGGCCTGGGCAATCCCGGCAGCCAGTATGAGGGCAACCGGCACAATGTCGGCTTCATGGCGCTGGAGGCGATCGCCTCGGCGCATGGGATCGGGCCGTTCCGCAGCAAGCACCAGGGGCAGATCGCCGAGGGGACGATCGCAGGCGAGAAGGTGCTGCTCCTGAAGCCGCAGACCTTCATGAACCGCTCGGGCGACAGCGTGAAGGCGGTAGCGCAGTTCTACAAGATCCCCGCCGGCGACATCATCGTGCTCTACGACGAGTTGGACCTGGCGCCCGGCAAGGTGCGGGTGAAGGTGGGCGGCGGCAATGGCGGGCACAACGGGTTGCGCTCGATCGATCCGCAGATCGGGCTCGACTACAAGCGCGTGCGGATCGGCATCGGGCACCCGGGCAAGGAATTCGTCACCCCGCATGTGCTGGGGGATTTTGCCAAGGCGGACAAGGCCTGGCTCGACCCGCTGCTCGAGGCGGTGGGGCGGAATGCAGACCTGCTGGTGAAAGGCGACGACGCCGGGTTCATGAACCGACTGGCGCTGGCGGTGCAGGGGAGTGAGCCCGTGGCGGAGAAGCCGGCGCCCAAGGCTGCCCCGAAGGGCCAGAGCATCCGCCAGGCCCGTTCGGCGAAGCCTCAGATCGAGGTGCCGAAGAGCGGACCGATGGCGGACATGCTCAAGAAGCTGTTCGGCGAGTAGGGGCAGTATCCCTCAAGGGGAACATCGGCGATTGCTGCCGATCAAGCCATCACGGCGTCAATCCTGGGGGGCGGGAATCCACTCTTGCCGTGAGTTCCCCGGAAGAATGGATCCCCGCCTTCGCGGGGATGACGTGGTGGTTTGTCGATCGACGGGTGAGGAAAGGCGGCGCGGATCGCCGGGGCGAGCCCGGCAATGACGACGTTGTTGGGTCGGGCAGGATCAACCGGCGTCGTCACCACCGGGGTTGTCCCGGTGGTCCATGCGTGGCGCTTGCTGGCGTCAGGCGCTCGTCACCCGCCATACGGCGTTACCAACATCGTCGACCACCAGCAGGGCACCGTCGGCGGCAACGGCAACACCCACGGGGCGGCCGTTGGAATAGGTCTCGTCGGGGGCTAGGAAGCCCGTCAGCAGATCGATCGGCGCGCCGGAGGGCTGGGTGCCGGAGAAGGGCACGAGGACGACGCGGTAGCCGCTGAGCTTGCTGCGGTTCCACGAGCCGTGCTGGCCGATGACCATGCCGCCGGGGAAGCCCTTGAGGGTGCCTTCGGGCAGCCAGCAGAGGCCGAGTGAAGCCGTGTGGCCACCGAGCGCGTAATCCGGAGTGAGGGCGCGGGCGACGAGGTCGGCGTTCTGCGGCACGCGGTCGTCGATGGTCTGGCCCCAGTAGCAGTAGGGCCAGCCGTAGAAGCCGCCATCCTTGACCGAGGTCAGGTAGTCGGGCGGGGTCTCGTCACCGAGGCCGTCGCGCTCGTTGACCACCGTCCAGAGCTCGCCAGTCTCGGGCTGGAAGGCCATGCCAACGGGGTTGCGCAGGCCGGCACCGAAGATGCGGTTCTTGCCGGTGGTGAGGTCGAGTTCGTAGATGCAGGCACGGCCTTCTTCGACGTCCATGCCGCTTTCACCGATATTGCTGAGCGAGCCGACGGCGACATAGAGCCGGGTGCCATCGGCAGAGGCGATGATGTTGCGGGTCCAGTGGCCACCCGGCTTCATGGTCATCAGGGTCTTGCCGGGCGCGGAGATGCGGGTGGCGCCAGCCTCGTAGGGGAAGGCGACGACGCTGTCGGTGTTGCCGACATAGAAGGTGTCGCCCACCAGGGCCATGCCGAAGGGCCGATTGAGACCGGACATGAAGGTTTCGCGCAGCTCGGGCACGCCATCGCCGTCGGCATCACGCAGGATGGTGATGCGGTTGGCGCTCTCAACCATGGCGCCGGCCCGCTTCATGGTGCGCTTGGCAACCCAGTCACGGATGCTGGTGGCCTTGCCCTGCTCGCCGGCGGATTCGGCGACCAGCACGTCGCCATTGGGCAGCACATAGGCCATGCGCGGATGGTGGAGGTCACGGGCGAAGGCGGTGACCTTGAGGCCGGGAGCGGCCGTAGGGACCTGATCCGGTGCCCAGCCGCGAGCGGTGGGCATCTTCAGCACGGGCACGGCGCCCTGGTCCTGCGCCGGCGGAATGGCGGGGACGGTGCCCACTGCCTGCGGGTAGGTGGGCACGCGGCGGAGGGGAAACAGGAACAGCCAGACGCCGATCGCCACCACGATGGCCAAAGCGAGAATGACGAGAATGGTGGTGGTCACAGGCGACTCTCCCTTGGGGCATGGACGGCAAGGGTTTTAGGCTGTGGCGGCAGCCGCCACAAGGCAAGGGCGTGCATTGACTTCCCGGCCGATCCGACCCAAGTGGAGCCCAACGTTTCTGGAGTTCACCCATGGGTTTCAAGATGGGCATCGTCGGCCTGCCGAATGTCGGCAAGTCGACGCTTTTCAACGCGCTGACGCGCACCGCCGCGGCGCAGGCCGCCAACTTCCCTTTCTGCACCATCGAGCCCAATGTGGGTGAAGTCTCGGTGCCCGATCCGCGGCTGGAGAAGCTGGCGGCGATCGGCAAGTCGCAGCAGATCCTGCCGGCCCGCATGAGCTTCGTCGACATTGCGGGCCTGGTGAAGGGAGCGTCCAAGGGCGAAGGACTCGGCAACCAGTTCCTGGCCAATATCCGCGAGGTCGACGCAATCGCCTACGTGCTGCGCTGCTTCGAGGACTCTAACGTCATCCATGTCGCCAACCGGGTGGACCCGATCGCCGACGCGGAAGTGGTCGAGACCGAACTGATGCTGGCCGATCTCGAGTCGCTCGAGAAGCGGCGCGCCGGCGTCGAGAAGAAGGCCAAGGGCAACGACAAGGAAGCCAAGGTCACGCTCGACCTGATCGACCGGGCGCTGGCAGTGCTGCGCGAGGGACGCTCGGCCCGTTTCGTCAAGCGTGACGCGGAGGAAGAGAAGGCGTTCCGCGAGCTGCAGCTGCTGACTTCGAAGCCGGCGCTCTATGTCTGCAATGTCGATGAGGGATCGGCGGCAGAGGGCAACGCGCTCAGCCAGAAGGTGGCGGAATACGCCAAGGCCAACGACGCCGGCATGGTGGTGATCTCCGCTGAGATTGAGTCGCAACTGGCGCAACTGCCGGACGAGGAAGGCAAGGAGTACCTCGATACGCTCGGGCTCGAGGAACCGGGGCTGAACCGGCTGATCCGCGCGGCCTATGATCTGCTGGGGCTACAGACCTATTTCACGGTGGGTCCCAAGGAGACGCGCGCCTGGACCATCCACCGCGGCGACAAGGCTCCCCAGGCGGCGGGTGTGATCCATACCGATTTCGAGCGCGGCTTCATCCGGGCGCAGACGATCGCCTATGAGGATTTCGTGGCGCTGGGCGGAGAAGTGGCGGCCAAGGAAGCCGGCAAGGCACGGGATGAGGGCAAGGAATACGTCGTCAAGGACGGCGACGTGATGCTGTTCAAGTTCAATACTTGAGCCGTACCCGGCTAGACCTCATAGCGAGCTTGTGAATCGCGAGGTCGGAGACACGGTGGCCGCGACCTCGTCCTTCGACAGGCTCAGGATGAGGTCTATGCGGTTTCGAAGAGTGGATTCCCGCCTTCGCGGGAATGACGCCCTGCACTGCGAGGCGGTCCGCCGCTAGTCGAACAGGCTGGAGACGCTCTGCTCGCTGGCGGTGCGGGCGACCGCTTCACCGATCAGGGGCGCAATCGAGAGGCGGCGGATGTTGGCGGCTGCCCGGGTGCCTTCCGTTTCCTCGATCGAGTCGGTCACGACCAGTTCCTTGAGCTTACTGCCAGCGATCCGCTCGGCGGCGCCTTCGGACAGGACGCCGTGGGTGATGTAGGCGGACACGGCGGTGGCACCGGCCTTGAGCAGGGCTTCGGCGGCGTTCACCAGGGTGCCGCCTGAATCGACGATGTCGTCGATGAGGATGCAGCTCTGGCCGGAGACGTCACCGATGATGTTCATCACCTCGGAAACGCCGGCGCGCGGGCGGCGCTTGTCGACGATGGCGAGGCTTGCGCCGATCCGTTCGGCGACATTGCGGGCGCGAACCACGCCGCCAACGTCGGGCGAAACGATCATGACGTTCTTGACGTCATAGTTGTCGCGGATGTCACGCACCATCACGGGGGCGGCGGTGAGATTGTCGGTGGGGATATCGAAAAAGCCCTGGATCTGGGCTGCGTGCAGGTCGAGCGTCAGCACGCGATTGGCGCCGGCCTGGGTGATGAGGTTGGAGACGAGCTTGGCCGAGATGGGCGTGCGGGGGGCGGATTTGCGATCCTGGCGGGCATAGCCGAAATAGGGCAGCACGGCGGTGATGCGGCGGGCCGAGGAGCGGCGCAGCGCGTCGGTCAGGATCAACAGCTCCATCAGGTTGTCGTTGGCCGGATAGCTCGTCGACTGGATGATGAAGGCGTCTTCGCCGCGGACGTTCTCGTGCACCTCGACATACACTTCCTTGTCGGCGAAGCGCTTGACGGTGCAGTCGGTGAGCGGCAGTTCCAGGTAGCTGGCGATGGCCTGGGCGAGGGCCCGGTTGGAGTTGCCGGTCACCAGCTTCATGAGTGCGATCCTGTCTCAACCAGCTCTCGGAAGGAGAGCCATCCAGTTTCGCGCGCAGCTTTAGCGACTCGATCCCGGACTCGCAACGCGGCTTTTGGCGGAAGGCTTAAGTTTACGTCAGTCCGATGACGGACACCTGCCGCCCGGTGCGGGTGCCTTGATGGGTGGCGTAGCGGTGCGAGAAGTAGCGGTCGGGGTGTGCGTAGGTGCAGCCGCCGACGCGCTCGATGGTGCCGACGCCGGCGCGGCGGAGTTGGTCTTCAACGAAACCGGGCAGGTCGAAATGGGCGCGCTTGCCGGGCGGAGTGGTGAAGAACCGCTCGCCCGCAGGGTGCAGGGCGAGGAAATCGGCGCGGAATTGCTCACCCACTTCGTAGTTGGGCTGGGTGATGGTGGGGCCGATGGCGGCGACCACGCGCGCGGGGTCTGCGCCGAGTTTCCGCATGGCGGCAACGGTGTTGCCGACCACGCCATCGACGGCACCGCGCCAGCCGGCATGGGCCGCGCCGATGACGCCGGCTTCCTGGTCGGCGAGCAGGATGGGGGTACAGTCGGCCGTGAGGATGGCGAGGAGCAGGCCCGGGCGATCGGTGACGAGGGCGTCGGCGGCTATTGTTCCGGGTTGGGAAAGTGGCTCGGTCAGCGCGAGGACGTCGGCGGAGTGGACCTGCTTAAGAAGTTGCAGGCCGGAAGAAAAGCCAAGGGCATCGGCGGCGGATCGGCGGTTCGCCGCGACGGCTTCGGGGTCATCGCCGACGCTCGTCGACATGTTGGCACCGGCGAACTCGCCCTGTGACATTCCGCCAGCGCGGCCGAAGAAGCCGTGATGGACGCCGAGCCCGGCGCTTCGCTCGAAGGGGACGCTCATGCGAAGCCGGGGGGCTGTAGGCCGGGGCTGTGGGCGCAGAAGACCTTGAACAAGGAGCCCATCTGATCGGGTGCGACCAGGCGGTTGCGGGCGGTTTCGAGGTCAGCGGCGGCCTGCGGGTTTGCCCTTGCGAGCGCCTGGGTGCGCTCGCCGATGCCCATGCGGGTCAGGAACTCGCCCTGAGTGGCGAGCGGGGCCACGGCGAGACCGGCACGGGCGGCGACGTTGCTCAAGGCTTCGAAGTCGACATGGGCGGAGAGATCGGTCTCGCCCGGGGCGTCGAGAACGTCGGCATAATGATGGCGTCGAACGCCCTGGAGAGTCTCGCCAGTCTGGGTGCGACCGTAGCCGTAGTCGATGACGAGGATGGCACCGCCATTGCGAGCGACGGTGCGGGCGAGACGGTCCATGATCTGGGTGCCGGCGAGGGCCACTTCGTAGACGGCGTTGATCTCGGCGTCGTGCAGCGCCTCGGGGATGCTGCTCTCGGGTATGGGCGAGGGGTTGAGGCCGAAACGGCGTTCTCCGTCGACAAGGCCGATGACGCGTTCGTGCCAGCCGTCCGCCTGCTTGACGAACTGGCGGATGGGCAGCGCGTCGAAGAACTCGTTGGCGATGACGAGCAGAGGGCCGGTGCCGACCTGGTCGAAATCGGTGATCCACTTGCCGTTGTAGTCGGCCAGGCGCGCTTTCTGCTCAGCGATGAGGGTAGGGCTGGTCTCGAACAGGCGAAGATCGAGCGCGGCCCGGAAGCCGTCGAGGCGGCTGAGGACGCGGAGCATGTCCGCCATCAGCGTGCCTCGGCCGGGGCCGAGTTCGAGCAGGGTTACAGGGTTCGGCGCGCCCATCTGCTGGAAGAGCTGCGCGACATAGAAGCCGATCAGCTCGCCGAACATTTGGGAGATTTCGGGCGCGGTGACGAAGTCACCGGAAGCGCCCAGCGGATCGTTGGTGCGGTAGTAGCCCTTGGACGGATGGGTAAGGCAGAGGCCCATATAGGTGGCGACCGACATGGGGCCGGCGGTGCGGATCTGGAAATCGATCTGCTCGGACAGGTTCGGGGCGTTGGCGACCATCAGGACAGCGCCTCCGGACGGCGGAGCAGAGGTTCGCGGCGCGTCGCGGCATAGACCACGAGGCCGACGCCGATCAGCAGCATGGGCAGGCTCAGGAGCATGCCCATGGTGAGCCAGCCGCCATAAAGGTAGCCGATCTGCTGGTCGGGCAGGCGCACGAACTCGACAGCGATACGGGCGAGCGAATAGCCGATGCCGAAAATGCCCGCGACAAGGCCGGGGCGGCGCAGGCCGAGGGCGATGTGGGTGACGAAGCGGATGACGAGGAAGAGGACGAGACCTTCCAGGGCGGCTTCGTAGAGCTGGGAGGGATGGCGCGGCACCTGCAGTGGATCGGTGGGGAAGACCACGCCCCAAGGCAGATCGGTGGGCGCGCCATAGAGTTCGGCGTTGATGAAGTTGGCAAGGCGGCCAAGGAGGAGGCCGATGGTGCCGACGGCAGCGATCAGGTCGAGCCCGCTCAGCCAGTTGCCGCCGCGGACACGGGTGAACACCACCACGGCCAGGATCAGGCCGACCATGCCGCCATGATAGCTCATGCCGCCATCGAGGGTGTTGACGATCTGGGCGGGGTTCTCGAGGTAGTAGCCGAGATTGTAGAACAGCACGTAGCCGAGGCGGCCGCCGATCACGATCGACAGCATGGCCCAAAAGGCGAAATCCCAGATATCCTCGGCCTTGAAGGGCGGACGGCCTTCGGCCCAGAGGCGTGCATTGCGCAGCAACAGGTAGCCATAGGCAGCGCCTAGGATCACGCCGAACAGATAGGCGAGGGCGTACCACCGGATGGCGAAGGGGCCGATGGCGAAGGCGATCGGGTCGATATCGGGGAAGGGCAAGGTCTGTCCTTTTGCAGGTTCGGCCATTGCAGGGTGCCGTCAGCCGTAGCGCCACGGCGGGGTGGGTCGCAAGAGGGAGCGGCACAATTGGGCGTGTGGCGGGCCTGGTGAAGCTTGAGCAGAAAACCCTGCCCGCCCTGTCGATCTTGGGTTGGGCCATTCGTCGTGTGGGTGCAAGGATCGTATCGTTGCGACAGCCAGAGAGGTTTCACATGCGCTATTTCATGAGCATCATTCCGCCCGCCGACCTCAAGCCGGAGGATGTTTCGCAAGGGTTGATGGATGCGATGGGGCCATGGATGGATAAGGGTCTCAAGGAGGGGACACTGATCTCAACCGGTGGCCTCAAGCCTGCCGAGGAGGGGCGGCGCCTGAAGGGAGCCACCGGCGCGATCGCCGTGACCGATGGTCCGTTCGCCGAAGCCAAGGAGGTCGTCGGCGGCTATGCCGTGTTCGAGGCCCCGGATATCGACGCAGCGACACGGCTCGCCGGCGAGTTCATGCAGATGCACATCGACCACGGGCTCAAGGATCTGGTTCTGGAACTGCGCGAGATCGCTGGAGGCGCCAACTACTAGTTGCCGCGATACGCCGCGCTGGTCATCCCGTTCCGCCTGCCTTACATATCTGGCAACAGCAAATCTTGCGGAACGGACAGGCCATGAACCAGAACAATCGCATCTTCGACGATCTGGGGCGACTGATGAACGAGGCTGCGGGGCTGGCGGACGGTGTTCGTCGTGAGGTCGAGACCGTCGTGAAGTCGCAGGCGCAGCGGCTGGTTGTCGACATGGAACTGGTGAAGCGCGAAGAGTTCGACGCGCTGCGCGAGTTGGTTCAGGTGCAGGGCGACGAGATTGCGGCACTGCGGGCGGAACTGGCCGCGCTGAAGACCGAGCCGCCCAAGGCAAGCTGACCGGCTTGCGCTTCGCGGTCATCTCCGACGTTCACGGCAATGTGCATGCGCTCGATGCAGTGCTCGCGGATATCGCGCGGCACAGCGTTGATGCCACGCTGTGTCTGGGCGACCATCTGAGCGGACCACTGGACCCGGCGGGCGCGGCCGACCGGCTGATGCAGATCGGCGGACCAGTGATCCGCGGCAATCATGATCGGTGGCTGGTGGAGGGCGAGCGGCTCGACCGGGTGGACCGGTTTGCCAGCGAGCGACTGACGGCTGCGCATAGGCGGTGGCTGGAGCAGATGCCGGCAACCGCAGTATTCGCGGGGGAGGTGTTCCTGTGTCACGGGACGCCGCAAAGCGACACTGAACCTTGGCTCGACGGCTGGTTCGAGGGCCGGCAAACGGCCTTGCCGGATGAGGCATCCGTGGCGGCTATGGCGGAAGGTTACGACTATCCGCTGATGCTGTGCGGGCACACGCACGTGGCGCGCTCGGTGCGGTTGCGAGACAGGCGGGTGATCGTCAATCCGGGTGCGGTGGGGCTGCAACTGGTCCATGGTTCGCCCGATGCACGCTATGCCATCATCGAGCGGCGTGAGGGGCACTGGATCACGGAACTGCGGGTGGTCGAGTACGACCACCACGCTGCTGCGGCCTTGGCCGTGGCGAACGGATTTCCCGCCTGGAGCGAGCCCCTGGCCACCGGCTGGATGGGCCCCCAAGGCCTGTTCTGATCCAAAACGAAGCAGTGTCTGGCCGCGCCTTAACACTCCGTTAACCAAATCGGCCGGACCATCCTTCCACAAGAGATTGCCGGCGCACTGCTGGCGACCGATCCCCGTGCCGGCCAGCGGGTGTAGGGTGACTTCATCGGGACGATTCGAAGCCCTTGTGGCCACGGTCGCTGCCTGACACCCCAGCCGCAGGCCCTTCGGGCCCGAGACTCGAACGAGGACGACTGTCTCAATGTCGCTTCTGCAATTTGCGCCCGACCGGACCGTCCACCCCGTGGACATCATCGAGCACATCGCCTCGATCAACGACTGGACGTTCGAGCGCCAGGACGCCGACGAGATTTCGATCTCGGTGCGCGGCGGCTGGAGCGACTACCACGTGTCGTTCAACTGGATGGAGGATCTCGAGAGCCTCCATATCGCCTGCGCCTTCGACCTGAAGGCACCGGAAGGGCGGCGGAACGAGATCAAGCAGCTGATCACCCTGATCAACGAGCAATTGTGGATCGGGCACTTCGACATCTGGCACAAGGAAGGCGTCGTGCTGTTCCGCAACTCGCACCTGCTGACCGGCGGGGCGGAAGTGTCGCCGCAGCAATGCGAGGCGCTGCTGCGCTCGGCCACCGATAGCTGCGACTTGTACTACCAGGCGTTCCAGTTCGTGGTGTGGGCCGGCAAGGCGGCTTCGGAAGCGCTGAGCCAGGTGATGTTCGAAACCGTCGGGGAAGCCTGATCATGTCGCTGCGCACCATCGGCCCGGTGATGCTGGTCGGCGCTGGCAAGATGGGCATGGCGCTGGCGCAGGGATGGCTCGATGCCGGGCTGCAGCCCGCCAATCTGATCCTGGTCGACCCCAATCCCGGTGAGATCGCTCGCGAGGTGGCGAAGGATTTCGGACTGACCATCCATGGCGATGCGGTGGGGCTGCAGCCCAACGTGCTGGTGCTGGCGGTGAAACCCCAAGTGATGGGCGCGGTGATGTCCGGCCTCAAGCCGGTCGTCGGCCCGCAGACGCTAGTTGTGTCCATCGCCGCGGGGATCGACATTGCGCGTATTTCGCAGGGCCTCGGCACCGGCAAGGTGGTCCGCACCATGCCCAATACGCCGGCGCAGATCGGCAAGGGGATCACCGGTGCGGTGCCCGCAGCGGGGGTGACCGCGAACGAACGCGACGCGGCGGAAACGCTGCTGAAGGCGGCGGGAGCGGTGGTCTGGTTCGATCGCGAGGATCAGCTCGATGCGGTGACGGCGATCTCCGGCTCGGGACCGGCCTATGTGTTCCACCTTGTCGAGGCTTTGGCCGAGGCGGGGCGGCGGCAGGGCTTGCCGGACGCCATTGCCGAACAACTGGCGCGACAGACCGTGATCGGGTCCGCGGCGCTGCTCGATGCCGATCGTGCGCCGCCGGCGGTTTTGCGCCAGAACGTGACGTCGCCGAACGGCACCACCGCCGCAGGACTGGCGGTGTTGATGGCAGAGGCGGATGGATTGACGCAACTGGTCGACCGAACGGTTGCGGCGGCGCGCCGCCGGAGCGAAGAACTCGGGCGGGGCTGATCAGCGCAAGCTGGCGCGGCGCTCATGAAATTCGGTGAGATGGTCGCGCACCGCCCGTGACCAGGTTCGGCCCGCCTCGTCTGCTGCCGTGGCGAAAACCTCCTCGGTACCGTCGAGCGCCAGATGCGCCATGAGGATGTCGGCGGGAACGTTGGCGCGGTTGCCGCGGGTGAGCAGTACGACCGCCAGATTGGTCCTGGCGAGGGCCCAGTTGCGCGTCCGTGCCGGCAGTGCGGCAATGGCCTGATTCAGCAATGACGCGGCTTCGTCCAGAATACCGATGGCTGAAGCATTCTGTGCGAGGCTCTGCGCCTGCTGGCACAGGGCTGCTGCCAGATTCACCCGGACCATCGACTGCTGCTCGTCCGTGCTCTCGGGATTGAGGACGGCGCGGAGAGCGTCGATAGCCGCCTCCACATTGCCGCGGCTGAGGGCTCCCTGGGCTTCGGCGAGCACAAGCGCTACCCGGTCGGGTAGGGCAGCAGCGCGGATGTTCGTCATCATCTGCACGCGAGCGAGTCCTTTGGGCTGTTTCGCTGCCTTGAAGCGGCTTCCTGATGTCGTCGCCCCACCTGTTTCGATGGTAGGGCCAAAAGCTTAAAGGTCGGTGGTGAGGCTGAGTCGGTCGAGGACGCTGCGGTCCGCCGGCTCGACCATCTCCACCAGGAACCGGGTTATGAGCTTGCGAGAATTGGGAGGCAAGATCCCGATCGCCGCCTCGATGCGGCTGGCCTGGGTGGCAGAGAGTCTCGCGAAGAAAGCACGGCCCTTGTCGGTGGCATAGAGCAGGCGCTGGCGGCGATCGGTGTGGCCGGTCTTTTGCTCGATATAGCCATTGTCGATCAACTGGCGCAGGACTCGGGCGAGGCTCTGCTTGGTGATCTTTAGGATGTCGAGCAGGTCGGCGACCGGCATGCCGGGGCGCAGGTTGACGAAATAGAGCACCCGGTGGTGAGCGCGGCCGAACCCTTGCTGTTCGAGCAGGGCGTCGGCATCGCCAGTGAAGTCGCGGTAGGCGAAGAAAAACAGGCCCATGATATCGAGCGGAAGGGCCGATGCGGGCAGTGCAGAATTTATGTCAGCCTTGTTGACATTTTTCGTGTGCGCTGCCATGCTGGTTCCATCAAGGATCGCCGTTGGGTCTTATCCCAAAGCCGCTGTGGTTTGCCAAGGGCTTGGGGCTGGGGCATGATCGGTGCAGCAGTTTCTGGCCCATGCGAGGGGCCCATATCTTTATTGCGGGAGAGGATCATGGCAGGCCTGCCAATGGACCAGCGTGATGGCTGGATCTGGTTCGATGGCGAACTCAAACCCTGGAAGGACGCCAAGGTCCACGTGCTGACGCACGGGCTGCACTATGCAAGCTCCGTGTTCGAGGGCGAACGCGCCTATGGCGGCGAGATCTTCAAGTCGCGCGAGCACTCGGAGCGGCTGATCCGCTCGGCGGCGACGCTCGACATGCCGTTCCCCTATAGCGTTGACGAGATCGAGGCGGCCAAGCGCCTAGTGCTGGAAAAGAACGGCCTGACCGACGCCTATGTGCGGCCGGTGGCCTGGCGCGGCTCGGAAGAGCTGAGCGTGCCAGCGCGCAACAACAAGGTGCATGTGGCGATCGCTGCCTGGGTGTGGCCGAGCTACTTCTCGGTCGAGGAGAAGCTCAAGGGCATCCGGCTCGAATGGAGCAAGTGGAAGCGCCCGAGCCCGGAGACGATCCCGTCTTCGGCCAAGGCTGCGGGCCTCTACATGATCTGCACGCTCAGCAAGGACGCGGCGATGGCTAACGGCTATGCCGACGCGCTGATGCTGGATTATCGCGGCTACGTGGCCGAGGCGACCGGCGCGAACGTGTTCTTCATCAAGGGCAAGGACATCACCACGCCGACGCCGGACTGCTTCCTCAACGGCATCACCCGGCAGACCCTGATCGACCTCGCCAAGCGCAACGGCTACACGGTGACGGAACGGCACATCCAGCCGGAAGAGCTGTCGCAGTTCGACGAATGCTTCCTGACCGGCACCGCTGCCGAAGTGACGCCGGTGAGCCAGATCGGCGAGTACCGGTTCACGCCCGGCGAAGGCTGCCGCACGCTGATTGCGGCTTATTCGGCGGAAGTGCAGCCGAAGCAGGCTGCTGCAGCCGAGTAAAGGCCGCCGTAGCGATTTTGGAAAAGGCCGGGCGACAGTCCGGCCTTATACATATCGAGGCCGGAACGTCGTTATGATGTTCCGGCCTCAGTTCATTGTGGTGGTTGCAACACCACGATGATGCACGCAGAGCGGTTGGGCATCCGGCCCTGAACGTTACGTTCGTAAAAAAGCATCACCCTCTGCGTGCCTTGAGGCTTCGTCGCACCGTTGAGAGAGCCTTGCGCTCGCGTATAAGGGAGACCAAGCCTATGCCTTATGCTACCCGTTTTGTGGGCATCGACATATCAAAATCCTTCCTGGATGTCTGCCTGCTGCCCGATCAGGAGAAGGCTCGCTTTGCCAATACGGCTGAAGGCGTGGCTGCCCTCATCGCCTTTCTGGCGCCCCTGAAGGGGATCGCGCGGCTGATTTTGGAGCCGACCGGCGGTTACGAGCGCCTGACCGTGGCGGCCCTTCAAGCGGCCCAGTTGCCGGTTGCCAAGGTCAATGCCGGCCAGGTCAGGCAGTTCGCCAGAGCCTGCGGGCAGCTCTCCAAGACCGATACGATCGACGCCTTCGTCCTCGCTGACTATGGCCGGCGCATGCAGACGCGCATCCTGCCGCAGCGCTCCAGCCGGCAGGCTGCGCTGGAGGAGCTTGTCCTGCGCTACAGGCAGTTGTCTCACATGATCGTGCAAGAAAAGAACCGGCGCGAGAAGCTGAACCACGGGACCCAAGGCAGGACGAAGGAGTGGATCGAACAGACCCTGGGCTTTCTGGTCAAGCAGCGTCAGGCTGTTGTTGACGACATGGCAGAGTGCCTCAGAGCGGACCCCGAACTCGGCAAGAAGGCCGAGGTGCTCATGTCCCTCAAAGGGATCGGCCTACGCACGGCATGCTTCCTGCTGGCAGGCCTGCCCGAACTGGGTCTGCTCAACAAAGCTCAGATCGCCAAGCTGGTCGGGGTTGCCCCCCTCAACCGCGACAGCGGCGCAATGCGCGGAAAGCGCATGATCGCGGGCGGCAGAAGGCCAGTGCGCGACGCACTCTATCTCGCCGCGCTGCCGGCAATCCGCTTCGATCCAGCAATCAAAGCCTTCTACACAAGCCTGCGGGGCAGAGGAAAACCCGGAAAGGTCGCTCTCGTCGCCGTCATCCGAAAAATGCTCATCATCCTCAACGCCAGACTCCGAGACAACAACCCAGCTGTCCTTGACCGCTAACACCGTTGCTTTTCGTTTGAGCTATTCCCAGCGCTGGCGCGCAGCATCGTCCGCCGGCTTGGCTTCGACCCAGGTGACACCGTCCGCTGTCTCCTCCTGCTTCCAGAAGGGGGCGTTGGTCTTGAGGTAATCCATCAGGTACTGGGCGCCGTCGAAGGCGGCCTGGCGGTGAGCGGCGGTGGTGATGACCTGCATGATCGGTTCGCCCGGCAGGAGGCGGCCGTGGCGGTGGATCACGGCGGCATCAGTGAGCTTGAAGCGGGTGATGGCGCGGTCGACGATGGCGCTGATCTCGTTGCGGGCAAGGTCTTCATAGCATTCGAGGATCAGGGCAGTGATCGGCCGGTCAGCGGTGGAGCGCACGATGCCGGTGAAGGTGACGGCCGCGCCGGCCGCGGGGTTGCCACCGAGTTCCGCCGGTAGGGCAGCCGGGTCGAACGGGTCGGCCGTGACAGTGACGCGCATGGCTCAGCCACCGGTCATCGGCGGCAGGATCGCGACCACGGCGGTGCCGGCGATGGGCGCGTCGAGCGGGCGGATGCGGGCGTCGAGCGAGACCTTGAACTGGGCTGGCTTGCCGTTCATTGCCAGGGCGAAGCCTTCGTCTTGGGCAGCGAGCCAGTGGAGTAGATCGGCGCTGGTGACGACCTCGGCCGGCGGGGCGATCTCCTCCTCGGCGCGGTTCAGCCGTTCGCGCAGCCAGGCGAAGTAGAGCACCTTCACCGTGCTGGTCCTGTCAGGTGCGGCCAGCTGGCGCGCAGATACTGCCAGCCCGTCCATATGGTCAGGATGCCGGCGAGCCAGAGCAGGATGTCGCTGACGAGGCCGAGGCCGGGGACGATGCGCTCGAGCAGCACCACGGCGAGGGCCACCAGCTGCACAGTGGTCTTCCACTTGGCGAGGGGACTTACCGGAAGCACAACGGTGGCATTGCCCAAGAATTCCCTGAGGCCTGGGATGAAGAATTCGCGGAACAGGATGGCGACGGCCGGAATCATGTCCCAGCCCGAGAAGCTGCCGTCCCAGGCCAGAGCGGCGATCAGAATGCCGACGAGCACCTTGTCGGCGATGGGATCGAGCATGCGGCCGAAGGGAGATTGCTGGTTCCAGGCGCGGGCGAGATAGCCATCCACCCAATCCGATGCGGCGGCGATCACGTAGAGCGCCAAGGCGATGATGCGCAGGGTCGTGTCGCCATCCATCACCAGCCAGACGATCGGGATGATCGCGAAGACGCGGGCGATGGTGATGATGTTGGGGATCAGCAGCAGCGGGTTGGTGGTGGTGGTCATTCGGGAAGGGTGACGGATGGGGTGAAGGGGGTCAAGCTGTGGTTACGAGGACGCCGGTCCAGCCGCAAGGTTCCCGTCGCCAACCCCCACCCTCGGTCCCCCCCCACAAGGGGAGGGAGGCGATGAGCACCAGCGTTCGTGTCAGGCGACCTGCTGCTTGGTGGCGGCGCGGCGCTGGGTGATGGAATCGGCGAGCGCCTCGAGCGTGGTGACGGTGGTATCCCAATCGATGCAGCCGTCGGTGATGGACTGGCCATAGGTGAGGGGCTGGCCTGGAACGAGATCCTGTCGGCCGGCGACGAGATTGGACTCCAGCATGACGCCGATGATGCGGCGATCGCCGGTGGCGAGCTGGCCACCGATGTCGGCGAGCACCGCGGGCTGGTTCTCGGGCTTCTTGGACGAGTTGGCATGACTGGCGTCGATCATCAGCGCGGCACGGAGGCCGGCCTTCTCGGCAGCAGCGGCAGCGGCGTCTACACTGGCAGTATCGTAGTTCGGGGTTTTGCCGCCGCGCAGGATGATATGGCAATCGGGGTTGCCGGTGGTAGCGGCGATCGCGGAGCGGCCGTCCTTGGTGACAGCCATGAAATGGTGCGGCTGTGAGGCGGACAGCACTGCGTCGAGCGCGATGCGGACATTGCCGTCGGTCCCATTCTTGAAGCCGACCGGGCAGGAGAGACCGGAGGCGAGTTCGCGGTGGATCTGCGACTCGGTGGTGCGGGCGCCGATGGCGGCCCAGGAGACGAGGTCGGCAATGTACTGCGGCGTGGTCATGTCGAGGAATTCGCAGGCCGCAGGGAGGCCGAGATTGGCGACCTCGAGCAGCAGTGCGCGGGCGGTGTGGAGGCCGGTGTCGATGTCGAAGCTGCCATCGAGATTGGGGTCGTTGATCAGGCCCTTCCAGCCGACGGTGGTGCGAGGCTTTTCGAAATAGACGCGCATGATGATCTCGAGCCGGTCGCCGAGGCGCTCGCGCAGGGGCATGAGGCGGCGCGCATAGTCGAGGGCGGCTGCGGGATCATGGATGGAGCAGGGGCCGACGATCACGGCCAGACGATCGTCCTGGCCGGTGAGGATGTTGTGGAAGGCGTGGCGGGCGCTGATCACCGTCCGCGTGGCGGCATCGGTGCGCGGATGGGTGCGCATGACCTCGATGGGCGTGGTCAGCGGCTTGATCTCGGTGATGCGAAGGTCGTCGGTGGATTTGAGCATCTGGTTGGTCTCCCTCGGTGGTTCGGTCGGGAGGCGGCCAACAAAAAAGCCGCCTCGTGGGTCGGGCGGCTGGCTTCGGGTTTGGTCTTATCGCTGGGATCAGATCAGACGCGCGTTAGCCTCCGCCGGGAGCGGATAGCTAAAGTACCAAAACGAGAAGGTGGCGGCGTTGATCATGCGCAAAGATGTAGCGGAGGATTCGCAGGCTGTCGACTCCGACGTTCGGTTGAGCGGAGGCGGCGGGCTTTTTTCGCGGCAGGTGAAATCTTTATGGGCGGCGGCGCGTATTAGGAGGGAGAGTGTAACGGCGGGGAACCATGGCTGAAGCGAGTTCCAAATCCTCTGGGAAAAAGCGGCGCAGCCGCCGCGGATGGCTGATCCTGCTGGCGTTGTTGCTGTTGGGGGGCGGCGTCTACGCCTATCTGCAGCGGCCGTGGGAATCGCGCGCGCCGCAGGTGCGGGTGGAAGCGGTTGCTGCCGGGCCGGTAACGCAGGTGCTGGCGGTCAACGGACGCGTGGCGGCGCGGAACACCGTCAATGTGCGCTCGGCGGTTTCCGGACGGGCGCTGGAGGTGCTGGCGGCGGAAGGCGCAGAAGTTGCCGCTGGCGACGTGCTGGTGCGGATCGACAGCGACCAGGCCAAGGCGCTGGTCGATCAGGCGCGGGCGGCGCTCGATGCCGGCCTGGTCCAGGAGCGGCAGGCACGAGCGGCGGCGGAGCGGGCGCAGGCGCTGGGCGACAACGCCACCCGCTCGGCGCGCGAGGATGCCGAGCTGTCGCTGGCTGCGGCCACCAACGAAGTGGTGCGGCTGACCGCGGCGCTCGAGGAAGCGCAGAGCCAGCTCGAGCAGTTCACGATTACCTCGCCGCTCGACGGGGTGGTGCTGGACCGGGCGGTGGACCAAGGCCAGTTGGTTGATCCGCAGAGCAACCTGTTCACCGTCGCCGATCTGTCGGAACTGCTGGTCGAGACGGATGTCGACGAGCTCTATTCATCGCGGATCACTGAAGGGCTGGAGGTGCTGCTGCAGCCGGTGGGCGAGAGCGTGGCGCGAACCGGCACCGTGGTGTTTGCGACGCCGTCGGTCGATCCCACGACGGGTGGGCGGGCGATCAAGATTGGCTTCGACGAACCGGTGGAGCTGCCGGTGGGGCTGACGGTAAATGCCAATATCATCGTGTCACAGCAGGACAATGTGCTGTCGCTGCCGCGCAGCGCCATCGTCACGGAGGGTCACGTGAGCCACGTGATGGTGGTCGAGGATGGCGTGGTGGTGGAGCGGCAGGTCCAGTTTTCCGACTGGCCGGCCGAGCGAGTGATCGTGACCGATGGCGTCGCCGAAGGCGAGTTGGTGGTGCTGGATCCGGCGGCGGTGACGCCGGGGCAAGAGGTCGAGGCGGAGTAGCGCCGTGCCCTATACCTTCAAGATCGCCCTGAGATACCTGACCGCCACCAAGGCCCAGACGGGCCTGCTGATCGCCGGCGTGGCGGTGGGTGTATTCGTGTTCATCTTCATGAGCGCCCTGATCGGCGGGCTGGCGGTGTTCCTGGTGCAGAGGACCGTGGGCGATATCGCCCATGTGACGGTGGAGGCACCGAGCCGTGATCCGGTGTCGCTCCTGCCGCATGAACCCAATATTCTGGTGGTGGAACAGCGCGCGACGACGCAGCGCAACCAGTTGCGGACGGCGGGGGCGTTCCTGCCGCTGATCAGCGCCATGCCGGAAGTGACGGCGACCTCTCAGCAGATTATCGGCAATGGCTTCATCGTGCGCGGGCAGGCGACGGCGCCCGTGAGCGTAACCGGGGTCGAGGACAACAAGGTGTCAGCCATCGCCGACGTCGAGTCCAATCTCGTTGCAGGCGAGACGCTGTTGACCAATTCCACGGTGATCATCGGCCGCACGCTGGCCGAGGATCTGGGGCTGACGGTTGGGCAGGTGGTGCGGATCCGCTCGGAACGGGACGTGGAACGACCGCTGGTGGTGGGTGGCATCTTCGAACTCGGGGTCGAGGGGCTCGATGCCCGGGCCGCTTTCGTGAGCCTCGCTACGGCGCGGACGCTGTTCGACCTGCCGCAGGGCATATCGCGGATCGAGATCAAGCTGGCTGACCTCAATCAGGCGGATGCCATGGCGGCGCGGATCGCGGCGGAGACCGGGCTCGAGACGTCGCCGTGGACCGAGGGTAATGCGCAGTTGCTGGATGGTCTGCGGGCGCAGGCGAATTCGGGCAATCTGATCAAGGCGTTTGCGCTGATCACCATCGTGATCGGGGTGGCGAGCGCGCTGCTGCTGTCGACCTACAGGCGGCGCTCCGAAATCGGCATCATGCGGGCAATGGGGGCGAGCCGCGGCTTCGTGGTGGTCGTGTTCGTGCTGCAAGGCGCGCTGATAGGGATCATCGGCGGACTGGTTGGCGCAGGACTGGGGTATCTGGCGCTGTCGCCGTTTCCGCTACCGGAACTGGCGCCACCGGGCGGGCTGCCGATCGATGTGCGGCAGGGCTCCTATGGCCTTGCGATCGCGCTGACGGCGATCGGGGCGATTCTGGCGGCGATCTTGCCAGCGCGCTCGGCGGCGCGGGTGGACCCCGTGACGGTGATCGGCCAATGACGGCGCTTCTGGAGGTGCGGGACCTCGTCAAGACTTATGGCGAGGGCGAGGCGGAAACGCGCGTGCTGAAGGGGCTCGACCTCGCCCTGGAGGAGGGGGAGTTCGCGGCGCTGCTGGGACCTTCAGGGTCGGGCAAGAGCACGCTGCTCACCATCCTCGGGACACTGATGAAGCCGACCTCCGGCCAGCACCACATGCTGGGGGAGGACCTCACCGCGGCTTCGGACCGGGACCTCACCGAGTTCCGCAACCGGCATATCGGCTTCGTGTTCCAGTTTCACCACCTGCTGCCGGACTTCACGGCGCTCGAGAACGTCATGTTTCCGACGGCTGTGCGGCAGGGGCGGGAGACGGGCGCGGCGCGAGAGCGAGCGCGCGAACTGCTGGTGCGGGTGGGGCTCGAAGACAGGATGGAGTTCCTGGCGACCGAGCTCTCCGGCGGGCAGAAGCAGCGCGTGGCCATCGCCCGGGCGCTGATGAACCAGCCGGAACTGGTGCTGGCGGACGAGCCGACCGGCAATCTTGACCGCGAGTCGGCATCGCAGGTGATGGAGCTGCTGGGCGAGATCAACCAGAACGAGCAGACAACCTTCCTGATCTCGACCCATGACGAGAAGATCGCCGCCTCCTGCCGGCGGCAGATCAATGTCAGCGACGGCAAGGTGAGCTGAGCCGGGTCAGACCCGGTTAAAGTGATCGTAGATCTGCTGGGCCATGGTGCGGGAAATGCCCGGAACGGCAGCAAGGTCGTCGAACGAGGCGCGCGAGACCGCCTTGGCCGAGCCGAAATGGTTGAGCAAAGCGCGCTTGCGGGTGGGGCCGATCCCTTCGATCTCGTCGAGGGGATTGGAGATCACGTCCTTCTTGCGCTTGGCGCGGTGGGTGCCGATGGCGAAGCGGTGCGCTTCGTCGCGCAGGCGCTGAACGTAATAGAGCACGGGGTCGCGGTGCGGCAGCATGAAGGGGTCCTTCCCCTCCATGAAAAATTTCTCGCGCCCGGCATCGCGCTCTTCGCCCTTGGCGATGCCAATGAAGGTGACTTCCTTGGGCAGGTTGAGCTCGGCGATGACCTGGCGGACGGCATTGAGCTGGCCGGCACCGCCGTCGATGAAGACGACGTCGGGCCAGTCGGGCATGCCGGTCTGCTCGTCCTCGGCATCGACCTCGCTCTCGCTCGCAAGGCGGGCGAAGCGGCGGGTGAGGACCTCGCGCATCATGCCGAAGTCGTCACCGGCGACGATGTCGGATTTGATGTTGAAGGTGCGGTAGTGCTTCTTGGAGAAGCCTTCCTCGCCCGCGACGATCATGGCGCCGACCGCATTGGTGCCGGAGATGTGGGAGTTGTCGTAGACCTCGATGCGGCGAGGCGGCTCGTCGAGGCCGAAGCAGTTGGCGACACCTTCGAGCAGGGTGCGGTTGGACGAAGACTCGGCGAGCTGGCGGCCGAGCGCCTCGCGGGCATTGGTCAGGGCGTAGTTGACGAGGTCGCGCTTCTCGCCGCGCTGCGGCACCTCGATGCTGACCTTGCGGCCGGCACGTGAGGCAAGTGCCTCGCTCATCAGCTCGGGTTCGCTGAGCTCGTGGCTGAGCAGGACCAGGCGAGCCGGCGTGCGGTTCTCGTAGAACTGAGCGATGAACGCTTCCAGCACCTCGGCGTCGCTGAGGCTGGCATCGGCGCGCGGGCGATAGGGGTAGTTGCCCCAGTTCTGGTAGGCGCGGAAAAAGAACACCTGCACACAGAATTGGCCGCCCTCGTGGTGGATGGCGAAGACGTCGGCTTCCTCGACATTGCGGGCGGTAGCGCCGCCTTGCGACTGCACCAGAGCGAGGGCGGAGAGGCGGTCACGCAGGAGCGCGGCACGCTCGAAATCGAGCTGCTCGGCGGCCTGGTTCATGTCGCGCTGCAGGTGGTCGCGCACGGAGTCGGACTTGCCGGAGAGGAACTGGCGAGCCTCATCGACCAGTTCGGCATAGTCCTCGAGGCTGATCTCGCGGGTGCAGGGGCCGGCGCAGCGCTTGATCTGGTATTGCAGGCACGGCCGGGTGCGGGCGGCGTAGAAGCTGTCCGAGCAATTGCGGAGCAGGAACGCCTTCTGCAGGCTCGAAATGGTGCGGGCGACGGCGGTGGCGGAGGCGAAGGGACCGAAATAGTGGCCCTGCCGGCGGCGGGTCCCCCGGTGCTTGGTGAGTTCGGGCGCCTCGTGATCGGTGGCGATCAGGATGTAGGGGAAACTCTTGTCGTCGCGCAGCAGCACGTTGAAGCGGGGCTTCAGCCGCTTGACCAGGTTGGCCTCGAGCAGCAGCGCCTCGGACTCGGTCTCGGTGCGCACGAACTCCATGCTGGCGGTGGCCGCGATCATGCGCTGGAGCCGAACTTCCAGGGCTTCGGGGCGCGTGTAGTTGGTGACGCGGGCCTTGAGGTTGCGGGCCTTGCCCACATACATGACCTCGCCCTGCGCATCGATCATGCGGTAGACGCCCGGCGCTGACGGCAGGGTGCGGACGAATTGGCGGATGACCTCGGCGCCCGTTGGCGGCGGAGGGGTTGTCGGCTCTTCGGTCATGATCTTGGCGTTGGGGCGCGGCGCGCCGGATATTCGAGGTGCCGGCCGCCATCGAGCGCCAGCATCTGTCCCGTCATCGACCGCATTTGCAGCAAAATCAAGACCCCTTCGGCGATGGCCTCCGGACCGGCGTGGCGGCCGAGCGGCAAGGCGGCGACCCCGCGGTCGAACTCTTCCTGCGTCTGGCGCGAGTGGGGCAGCACCGGGCCGGGGCCGATGGCGTTGACGCGGATATTGGGCGCAAGGGACTGTGCCAGGGTGCGGGTGGCGGTCCACAGGACGGACTTGGAGAGCGTGTAGCTGAAATAGGCGGGGCTTGGGTGCAGCACCCGCTCGTCGATGATGTTGACGATGTTGCCTTCGGTGCCGGCCGGGATCTGGGCAGCGAAATCGCGGGCGAGGAACACGGGCGCTTCGGCATGGAGGGCGAAGTGGCGGTCCCAGGTGTCTTCGTCGACGTCACGGGCGCTGTCGGGATCGTAAGTGGAGGCGTTGTTGATGAGCGTGGTGAGCGGGCCAAACGGCTGCGTCGCCTTCCCGATCAGAGCGGCGCGCTGGCGGCGACTGCAGAGATCGGCCCTGACGATGGCTGCTGCGCCCCCGCTCCCGCGGATGCTGTCACGGACCTGTCGGGCGCCCTCGGCATCGGACCGGTAGTGAATCACCACGGCGTGGCCGGCTGTGGCGAGGGCGCGGGCGATCTCGGCGCCGATGCGATCGGCGGCGCCGGTGACGAGGGCAACGGGGCGAGTGGGTTGATTCGTCATCGGCGGCGGTCAGTTGCGGGTCGAGAGACTGTAGGGGGCAGGGAGCGAGGGGGCAATGTTGCGGGTGGGGAGGGCAGGGGATGTCAGGAGGGTTGCTGTTGATCCAGCGCCACCATCCCCCACCTTACCTCCCCTGGAGGGGGAGGGGGTTAATAGCTCGAGGGATGGGGGCTGCGGTTGCGTGGGACATGGTCAAGACGCAGCCGTTGCGCTAGCAGTGGCGGCCACTCCGGACTCCTTTGATGACCACCTCCACCCGCACCGACAATGTTCCTCTCGCCATCGTGCTGACGCTGACCACCATTGCGGTGTTCGGAGTGCAGGATGCGGTGTCCAAGATACTCGTCCAGACCTATTCGCCGTTCCAGATCACCATGATGCGCTATTGGGGGTTCGCTCTGTTCGCGCTGGTGATGGTGATGCGGCAGGCACCGTTGCGGCAGGCGTTCCGGTCGCGGGCGGCCGGGTGGCAGGTGCTGCGCGGGGTGCTGCTGATCGCGGATATCTGGTTCTTCGCGCTGGCGCTGCGCACGGTGCCGCTGGGGGAGCTGCAGGCGATTACCCTGGTCTATCCGCTGCTGGTGACGCTGTTTGCCATTCCGATCCTGGGCGAGAAGGTGGGCATCTTCCGCTTCGTCGCGGTGGGTGTCGGGTTTCTGGGTGCCATGGTGATCGTCCGGCCGGGTGGATTGCCGCTCGACTGGGGGGTGCTGTTCACCCTGTGCTCGGCGACCCTCTATGCGCTCTACATCGTCATCACGCGCAAGGTCAGCAGCCAGGACACGGCGGCGACGAGCATGCTGTATGCGGCGGTCACCGGGCTGGTCTTGTCGGCGGCGGTCGGGGTTTTCTTCTGGCAGCCGATGGGTTGGGGCGATTTCATGCTGGTGGTGCTGATGATGGTCACCACCTGCGCCGGGCACGGGGTGATGACCTATGCTCTGTCGATGGCGCCCGCGAGCACGGTGCAGCCGTTCAACTATTTCTCCCTGCCGTGGGCGATCATCTTGAGCGCGGTCATCTTCGGGCACTGGATCGATCCGGTCTCGATGATCGGCGCAGTGATCATCGTTGCTGCCGGGCTGGTGGTGATGGCGCGTGAGCGGGTGAAGCGGGTGCCGACCGTGGCCGGACCGCTGCCGGGCCGGGAGTAGGGCTTGATCCTCTACGCCGTGAGGGGCATGTGAGGATCAACGGAGCGGAGGGACTGGCATGATCTGGCTGATCGAACTGGCGCTGGTGCTGCTGCTGATCGGCGGCGGCTACAAGCTGCTGACCGGCGGCAAAGGTACCGATCGCCGTGAGGCGCTGACGCTGCGGCGGGTCGATGCCTATATCGAGACGATCCGGCGCGAGCGGCGCAATACCGAACTGGTGGCGATGAGCGACACGGAGCTGCGGGACCTGCTGCATTCCGGGGCCCGCAACCTGCGGCTGGCGAAGCAGCGGCGGCTGTGGACGTTGCTCGGCACAGGGGCGGTGACGCTGGTGGCTTCGATCGTCGCAGCCGAGCAGGACGGTATCCGAGGCTTTGCCATTGCGATCGTGGTCGGCGCCATCGTGGCCTATGGCCTCTACGAATTCCTCGGCAGGCGCATGCGCGAACCGCTCGAGCGGCGGGGGATCGACGTCGAGCGGATCCTGGTAGAATAGCAAAGCGCCGCCCCGGGGGGCGGCGCTATATTGGTTAGTTGCCGAGGCAGACGTAGCCGTTGGGGCCGTTGAAGCAGACCGAGCCACCGCCGTGACCAGGCCAGGGCTGCGGACGCGGGGGCCGCGGGTTCCAGTGCGGCGGGCGCGGCGGACGGGGATTATGCCAGTGCGGCGGCCGATCCCAGACCGGGGGACGAACCACGGGCGGGCGAACGACCGGCGGACGGTAACCGCCGCGATCGAGATAGTTCGCGGACACCCAGCCATCGGGACCGCGCTTCTCGACGAAGCACCAGTTGCCCTGGCAGTATTCGACTTCCACCCGCTCGCCACGCCGGAGCGTGTCCACGACGCCGTAGCTGGTGCCCGGACCGGAGCGGACGTTCACGTTGCTGGTGGCAAAGGCGGGAGCGGCCATGGCGGCTCCCGCGGTGCCCAGCAGCGCCAGGACGGCGATGCCGCCTGCGATGATCTTCTTGGACAGAGCCATTGTTGTCTCCTTTTCCCTGCGTGGCACGAATGCCTTGGCGCAAGGAAACACCTTTCTGGATGAACCGGACCTGAATGGCCCCGTCATCATTCTGAACAACAAACGCGTCAGAGGCTGAGGAGTTCGACGAAGCGGCCGAGCCGCTCGGCCATGGTCTTGCGCTGCTTGGGCTTGAGCTCGCCCATCAACGCTTCCTCGATCTGGGCCCAGTGTTCGGCGAGGGCATTGCGGATGCGCACGCCGCGCTCGGTAAGGCAAACGCCGGGCACCAGTTCCGGACCCACGGCGCGGCGGACCACCAGTTCGCGACCGGCGAGGCGTTCGATGCGGCCGACGATGGAGTCGAACGGCACGCCGAGCGCTGAAGCGAGTTCATCCTCGGTGAGGCCGCTGCGGCCCAGTTCGAACAGCACGGCGTCGTCGCCGGGCTCGAGACCACGATCGCGCAGCGGGGCCAGCACCGCCAGATGCGCAAGCTGACCCGCCTGGATCAGCCGGTAGAGCGTCGAGCGGGGCGAGGGTTTGGACATGGGCGGGAAAATAGTCCGAACTCCCTGATCGGTCGATTGCAATCCATCCTATCGTTAATCCTCGGGGGACCAAGGGGCGTCATTGTTCACAATGTGCAGATGAGTTATGCGTGCCCTGCCTATGCTGGAACGGAGCATCATGACGCAGGATCTCGCCCGCATCCGCGCCTTCGTGCAGGTTTTCGACAGTGGCGGCTTCTCTTCCGCTGCCCGGCAGCACGGCCGGTCCAAGGCGCTGCTCAGCAAGTACGTCACCGATCTCGAGGATTATCTCGGCGTACGGCTGATGAACCGCACCACGCGCAAGCTCAGCCTGACCGAAGCCGGCGAAGCCTATTACCGCGAAGCGAGCGCCCTGCTGCAGCAGCTCGATGACCTCGATGCCAGCATTTCCGAGCAGACGGCCGAGCCGCGCGGCCTGCTGCGGGTGTCGGTGCCGCGCAATTTCGGTGAATCGACGCTGGCGCCGGCGATCTACGAATTCCTGCTGCAGCACCCCAAGATGACGCTCGATCTGAGACTCGAGGATCGCTATGTCGACCTGATCGACGAGGGGATCGACGTGGCGCTGCGCATCTCGACCATGCAGGATTCCTCGCTGATCGCCCGCAAGATCGCCGACATGCACGTGGTGGTGGGCGCCGCGCCGGGGCTGCTGAAGCAGCATGGCACGCCGCAGCATCCCGACGATTTGCGGCAGATGCCGTGCATCGTCGACGTCAACCTGCAGGGCCAGTCGAACTGGCGCTTCACCCAGGACGGCAAGACCATTTCGGTGCCGGTGAGCGGGCCGGTGCGGACCAATTCGCCCCTGGCAGCGCGGACCGCCGCAGCGATGGGACTCGGCCTGGTGGTGCTGCCCTCCTATCTGGCCGACCCGCTGGTTCATTCGGGCGAACTGGTGCCGGTGCTGCAGGACTATCTGCCCACGGGGCAGACATTGCAGGCGGTCTACCCCCATCGGCGGCACCTCGCGGGCAAGGTCCGCGCGCTGATTGACCACCTGGTGGTGTGGTTCCAACAGCACCCGCTGAGCTGAAATGGGCTGGTTGAGACGAGTTGCGGTGGCCGCTTTGGCGGCCGGCGGGTTTGCCGTTCCGGCCCAAGCCCACCCGCATATCTTCATCGATGCCGAGCTTGCCGTGGTGATGGACGGCAACGCCGCCGTCACCGGCCTCAGGCACGACTGGACCTTCGACAGCGCCTTTTCGGCCTGGATGGTGCAGGGGCTCGACACCAATGGCGACGGGATCACCGCGCCTGAGGAGATGCAGGAGCTAGCCGACGAGAACATGCTCGGCCTCGCCGAATACGGGTTCTACACTACGGCCGGCGACGTGGCCTCGCCGATGACGTTCCGGTCGGCGGGCGACCAGCGCATGCGCTTCGAGGACGGGCGGGTTACACTGAGCTTTTCGCTTGTTGCCGACACGCCCCAGCCGGTGGGGAGCGGGTTCGAGCTCGGGGTGTATGACCCCGAATACTATGTGGCGATCAGCTTCGGCGACGCCAGCGATGTGCGGCTGGAGACTGCGCCAGCCGCTTGCGCCGCGGAACTGGTGCCGCCGCGACCGATGGATCCGGCGGTGGAGGAGCGGCTCTATGCGCTCGGCCCGGAAGTGCTGGAACTGCCGCCGGATCTTGCGGCCGCCATGCGGGGTACGCAGGGGATGATCGTGGTACGCTGCGGTGGTGCTGCCGCAGCGCCGACGACGGCTGCAGATGCGGCAGCCGAGGTGGCGCGGGCGCGGCCGGCACCGTTCGGCGGACCGCCGCCGGAGCCGGGGCTGAACCTGCCGCGCACCGGCGTATTCGGCTGGATCGAGCAGCAGCAGCGAAGCTTTTATGGCGCTCTGACCGGCGCGCTCGACCGGCTGCGGAGCGACTGGACGGCGTTCTGGGTGCTCGGCGGGCTGAGCTTTCTTTATGGCGTGTTCCATGCCGCCGGGCCGGGGCACGGCAAGGTGGTGATCTCGTCCTATATGCTGGCCAACGAGACGCAGCTCAGGCGCGGGGTGGCGCTGAGCATGGTGTCGGCGCTGGTGCAGTCGGCGGTGGCAATCGGCTTTGCGCTGGTGGCGGCGGGGCTGCTGGGGCTGACGAGCCTGGCGATGAGTGATGCGGCGCACTGGATCGGCGTCGTATCCTACGCGCTGGTGACGCTGCTGGGGCTGTGGTTGATCGGTCGGCGACTGTTCGGATGGGGGCGCAGCCACCATCACCACGACATGGCTGCCAAGGCGCGGGCGCACCTGCATGGTGAAGAGCACCATCATCATCACCACCATCACGATGACGGGCACGATCATGCCGACCATGTGCCGGTGGTGCCGCCGGCGGTGACGACTGGCCACTGGCGCGAGCAACTCGGCGTGGTGCTGGCGGTGGGGCTCCGCCCATGCTCCGGCGCGCTGGTGGTGCTGGTGTTCGCCTTGTCGCAGGGACTGCTGGCGGCGGGGATCGCTGCGGTGGTGCTGATGGGGATCGGCACCGGCCTGACCGTATCGGTGCTGGCGACGATCGCCGTCTCGGCCAAGGGGCTGGCGCGGCGGATCGGCGGGGCGGACAACCGTGTCACGGGGGCAGTGGTGTGGTGGCTGGAACTGGGCGGGGCGGTGCTGGTGACGCTGTTCGGGGTGATGCTGCTGATCGCGAGCCTCTGATCCGGCGCGACCCATCGCCGCCTTGCGGCAGCGGGGGAAGCCGCTATGGTGCGCGAGCCTTAGAACCCTTCCAAACTGGCGTTCATGTCCCGCACCCTCCCTCCCGACCACCCCTTCATCCAAGAGCAGAAGATCGGCGTGCTGCTGCTCAATCTCGGCACGCCCGATGCCACCGACTATTGGAGCGTGCGGCGCTACCTCAAGGAGTTCCTGTCGGACCCGCGAGTGATCGAGACGCCGAAATGGCTGTGGTGGCCGATCCTGAACCTCGCCATTTTGAGCGTCCGGCCGCAGAAGGCGGGGCATGCCTATGCAACCATCTGGGACAAGGAGCGCAACGAGAGCCCGCTCAGGGTGATCACCGAGGCGCAGACCAGGGCGCTGGCGGAGCGGTTGGCGGGCGACGGCGTGGTGGTGGACTATGCCATGCGCTACGGCAATCCCTCGACGCGGAGCGTGCTCGAGCGGATGCAGGCGGCGGGGTGCCAGCGCATCCTGCTGCTGCCGCTTTATCCGCAATATTCGGCGACCACCACCGCGACGGCCAACGACAAGGCATTCGACGCGCTGAAGACGATGCGCTGGCAGCCGGCGGTGCGGACGGCGCCGGCCTATTTCGAGGACCCCAAATATATCGAGGTGCTGGGCAATTCGATCCGCGACGGGGTGGCGGCGCTTCCGTTCGAGCCGGAGCTGGTGATCACCAGCTACCACGGCATGCCGGTGGACTACCTCAAGAAGGGCGACCCCTACCACTGCCAGTGCTACAAGACGACGCGGCTGGTGCGGGAGTATCTGGGCTGGCCGGAGGAGCGGATGATGGTGACGTTCCAGTCGCGCTTCGGGCCGACGGAATGGCTGCAGCCCTATACCGACAAGACGCTGGAAGAATTGCCGAAAAAGGGGATCAAGAAGGTCGCGGTCCTGGCGCCGGCGTTCTCGGCGGACTGCATCGAGACGCTGGAAGAGATCGCCATGGCCGGCAAGGAAAGCTTCCTCGAGGCCGGGGGCGAGGACTATGCGTATATTCCGTGCCTCAATGACTCGCCGGCCGGGATGGACATGATCGAGACGGTGGTGCGGCGGGAATTGGCGGGGTGGTTGTAGGAAAGCCCGATTGACCGTTCGCTGAGCACCGATCTCGCGCCCGAAAGGGAGGCGACCTCGTTCCTCCGGAAGAACCCCCACCTGGCCTCCCCCGCTGGCGGGGGAGGGACGATGAACTTGGGGTGCGAGTTTAGGGCGAGATCGGCAGGCGGGGATAGATTTACCAGCCGGGGCCCATGAAGTCGGGGGGCGTGACCTGGATCTTGCCGGACCAGCCGACCAGGTAGCTGCCGAGAACCCAGCCGGTATCGGGGATGAAGCACCATTCGCTGTCGCGGCGGGTGCAGTATTCGAGCGGCACGGTGGTGCCGTCGGGGATGCGGCCGATGATGGGGTAGCCACGGCCGGGGCCGGAATAGACCGGGATATTGCCGCCGACGACGCGGGCGGTGGGCTCGGCGAGGGCCGGGCCGGCGGCGAGGATCAGGGCGAGGGCGGCGAGTAGCGGGCGCATGGGGGTGTTCCTAGCGCGGTTCCCTCTGTGTGTCATCGCGATATCCCAGGATGGATCCCCGCTTTCGCGGGGATGACATCGAGGGTTTGATGACATCGGGGGTGGGGTGGCGTCCGAGCCCATCGTTTGTGCCTAGAGCCGGGCGTGGGCCTGTTCGCCCATGTCGGTGTGGGCGCCGGTGAGGGCGGTGGTCAGCATCTTGGCGGTGGAGACGAGGCGATTGGGGCTGTCCCACAATTCGCCTTCCTCCGGGGTGACGGTGATCAGCCGGATGGACGGGTCGGAACTGTCTTCCCACCAGGCCTTGTCGAAGGCGGTCCACAGTTCCTCGATCTTCTGGCGATCATTGCTGATCTCGGCGCGGCCGGAGATCACCACGTATTTCTGGCCCTTGGTGTCGCTCCAGGCGAGCGAGACATAGGGGAAGCGCTCGATCTGCCAGTTCTTGCCGCCTTCCTCGTCCACCAGGAAGTAGATGGCGTGCTGGTCGCGCTTGACGCGGGCCGAGAGCGGGCGGGAGCGCTGGCGCTCGCCATCCCAGGTGGTGAACATGCAGAAATCGATGTCGTCGGCGAGCTCCCAGATGCGATCGACGATCTCGGCCTCGGACTTGTCGGAATGGGTGTCGTGGTCTTTCATCGCGAACTCCTTCGGTTGCCGGCTCAACGAGGGCACGCGGGAGCGGTTGCGACAAAGGGGTGTGAGGCGACGTGCGAAAGCGCCGCCCGGCCACGGGGTGGCGTCGCGGGGACACGGTGACGGGCGGCCATCGGCCCTTCCGAAACGAATGACGGACCAATGGCCGCCCGTCACGAACACGGATTTTCGGCGGGTCCGGACTCAGGCGCAACCATTATCGCAGGCGCGGCTGCCGACTTTCTGCCCACCCGGATGGGCGCCCCCATCCACCGGTCTTCCCGCCCGGCCCTGCGTCGGGGCCGCGTGACTGGCGGGAACGGCGGCAGTGTAGGACGAGGCCGCAGGGGCGGGGATAAGTTTCCGGAAAGCTCCGTGGTTTCAAGGGCATCGCCGCGGGCCGGCAACGGCCGCTCAGCGGTGCGGGCTCGGCAGGCCCTCGCTGTCATAGAGGGAGGGTTTCGGCGGCACGGTCTGCAGGTGCTTGTAGCGCTCCTCGAAATGGAGGGCACCGATGGTGAGGCGGCTGAGCAGGATGGTGAGATCGGCCACGGTCACCGGCGCGGCCGGGTCGAGCAGGTCGAAGCGGGGCAGGTCGGCATGGCGCCGGAATAGGCTGTTGGCGGCGCGCAGCATCTGGTTGACCTGGTGCACCGTCGCCGCGCCGACGGCGCCCGCGGGCTTGGCCTTGCGCAGGACATATTCGAAGGCGGCGAGCTCATAGCTCAGCCGGTTGTAGCGGAGGATGGCACGCTGGCCGAGTTCGGGCGGGTTGGACATGGCGGGCTCCCGGTTGAGTGCGGGAGAGGATAAGCCGGCCGGAGGGGGCGGGGATTGTTTTTGGGGGGTGGGCAAACTCGATCTGCCCCTCCCCCGCCTGAGGGGGAGGTTGGGCGGGGCCACCTAAGCTTCGAGTAAGGCGCGTTCACTCCTTGAACCCCTTCGCCTATGGGGATGATGCGCAGATGGCCGCCCCCGCCCCTCTGCGCATGCAGTTCTATCTCCTGAGCCCTCATCGGGTCAGTCCGAGGCTTGACTTCCAGCTCCGTGTCCCGCAGCGCCCTCGGGCCAAGCCCGAGGGCTTCGGCTAGTTGACCTCGCCGGACAGCGTATCCAGCTCCATCTCCTTGAGCCGCTTGACCTCGTCCCGGAGCCGTGCGGCCTTCTCGAACTCGAGGTTGGTGGCGGCTTCGCGCATTTCGCGTTCGAGGTCCTTGATCACCGCGGCGAGGTTGGCGCCGGCCTGGACCAGTTCCTTGCCGTCCTTGCCCTTGCCGATGGAGACGGTGACGTGGTCGCGTTCGTAGACGCTGTCGACGATGTCGTTGATGCGCGACTTCACCGATTGCGGGGTGATGCCGTTGGCCTCGTTGTAGGCGATCTGCTTTTCGCGGCGGCGGTTGGTTTCGGCGAGGGCGCGTTCCATCGAGCCGGTGACGGTGTCGGCATAGAGGATGACGCGGCCGTCGACGTTGCGGGCGGCGCGGCCGATGGTCTGGATCAGCGAGGTTTCGGAGCGCAGGAACCCTTCCTTGTCGGCATCGAGAATGGCGACGAGGCCGCATTCGGGGATGTCGAGGCCTTCGCGCAGGAGGTTGATGCCGACCAGGACGTCGAAGGCGCCGAGGCGGAGATCGCGGATGATCTCGATGCGCTCGATGGTGTCGACGTCGGAGTGCATGTAGCGGACGCGGATGCCCTGCTCGTGCATGTATTCGGTGAGGTCCTCGGCCATCTTCTTGGTGAGGACGGTGACGAGGGTGCGGTAGCCGTTGTTGATGGTCTGGCGGATCTCGTCGATGACGTCGTCGACCTGGGCCTTGGCTGGGCGCACTTCCACCGGGGGATCAATGAGGCCGGTGGGGCGAATGACCTGTTCGGCGAAGACGCCGCCGGTCTGCTCCATCTCCCATGAGCCGGGGGTGGCCGACACATAGACCGATTGCGGGCGCATGGCGTTCCACTCCTCGAAGCGGAGCGGGCGGTTGTCCATGCAGGAGGGGAGGCGGAAGCCGTATTCGGCGAGCGTTGCCTTGCGGCGGAGGTCACCGCGATACATGGCGCCGAGCTGGCCGATGGTGACGTGGCTTTCGTCGACGAAGACCAGGGCGTTGTCGGGCAGGTATTCGAACAGGGTCGGCGGCGGCTCGCCCGGCTTGCGGCCGGAGAAGTAGCGCGAATAGTTCTCGATGCCGGCGCAGGAGCCGGTGGCTTCCATCATCTCGAGGTCGAAGAGGGTGCGCTGCTCGAGGCGCTGGGCTTCGAGGAAGCGGCCGGCGCCGTTGAGCTCCTGCAGGCGCCCGGCGAGCTCCTGGCGGATCAGCTTGATGGCGCCGACGGTGGTGGCGCGCGGGGTCACGTGGTGGGAATTGGCGTAGATGCGGATGAAGGTGCGGTTGCCCACGGTCTTGCCGGTGAGCGGGTCGAACTCGACGATCTTCTCGATCTCGTTGCCGAACAGGGTGACGCGCCAGGCGGCGTCCTCGTAGTGGGAGGGGAAGATCTCCACCGTATCGCCGCGGACGCGGAAGGTGCCGCGGGTGAAACTCTGCTCGTTGCGCTTGTATTGCAGCGCGATCAGCTTGGCGAGGAGCTCGCGCTGGTCGACCTTCTCGCCGGGGCGGAGGTCGACGATCATGGCGGAATAGCCTTCCACCGAGCCGATGCCGTAGATGCACGACACCGAGGCGACGATGATGACGTCGTCGCGCTCCATCAACGCCCGCGTCGCCGAGTGGCGCATGCGGTCGATCTGCTCGTTGATGGTGGATTCCTTCTCGATATAGGTGTCGGTGCGCGGGACGTAGGCCTCGGGCTGGTAGTAGTCGTAGTAGGAGACGAAGTATTCCACCGCGTTCTCGGGGAAGAAGTTCTTGAACTCGCCATAGAGCTGGGCGGCCAGCGTCTTGTTGGGCGCCAGGATCAGCGCCGGGCGCTGGGTGCGCATGATGGTCTGGGCGACGGTGAAGGTCTTGCCCGAGCCGGTGACGCCGAGCAGGACCTGGTCGGTTTCGCCATTCTCGACGCCTTCCACCAGTTCGGCGATGGCGGTGGGCTGGTCGCCGCGCGGCTCGTAGTCGGTGACCAGTTTGAAGGGGCGGCCGCCTTCGGTCTTGGCCGGGCGGGCAGGGCGGTGCGGCACCCAGGGGGAGGAGCCTTCCACCTCCGGGCGGCCGTGGAGGATGATCTGCTCGAGCGCCTTCACCGTGGCGGTGACGCCGACGGTCTGCGCATCGGCGAGCGAGGCGGCGCCGGGGGTCCTGGCCTTGCGCTTGGCGGTGTCGACGGCCTCGCGCAGCTTGCCGAGGACTTCGGGATCCTTGGCGGCTTCGCGGGAGATGTCACGGGCGCTGAGCGCCTTGGCCGAGGGCTTGTGGTTGAAACCGGCCTGGGCGGGCTCGCTCATGCCATCGAAGCTGACGCGCTCGACGGAGTTGGCCTTGGAGCGCGCGGCCCTGGGCGCCATGCCGGTGGCGGTGTCGTAATTGGCCTTGGTGGTGCGGCGCTTCTCGAGCGGGGTTTTCGGCGTCGCAGCTTTCTTCTCGGCCGCCTCGGCGCGGTCGAGGGCGCGCTTGTTCTTCATGCGCTCGGCATAGAGGGGCTTGGACGCGGCGATGTCTTCGGCCTTCTCGATCTCGGCGAAGAACTCGTCGATCGAAAACTCGGTCTTGCCCGGGCGGGAAGATTTGGAGGCCATGGAGACACCTGTTCTGGGGATGCGTCTCAGATGGGGACAGAGGCGCCGCATGTAAAGGTTGCGCGGAGCTTAACACCCTGTGAACGGAGACGGAACCGCCGGTGCTGACAGAGGCTGGCAGCAGTGTCAGCGCGGGCGGGTGGCGAACCAGATGGTGTGGCGGGCGCCCTTGCCGGAGCGGGTGGCGCGGACGGCGACTTCCTCCACCGCGAAACCGGCCTGATGCAGGCGTCTGGTGAATTTCTCGTCCCGGTGCGAGGACCAGACGGCGAGATGGCCGCCGGGCACGAGCCGCGCATGGGCGGCGGCGAGGCCGGCGGGGCTGTAGAGCCGGTCGTTGCCGGGACGGGAGAGGCCGCCGGGGCCGTTGTCGACATCGAGCAGGATGGCGTCCCAGGGCGGGCCGGCGGCAATGGCGGCGGCGACGTCGCCCGCGTGGAGGCGGACGCGCGGATCGTCGAGGCTGGTGCCGTGGATGGGCGTCAGGGGACCGCGGGCCCAGGCGATCACGGCGGGGACGAGTTCGGCGACGACCAGTTCGGCGTCCTCGCCGAAGCTCGCAAGGGCGGCGCGCAGGGTGAAGCCCATGCCGAGGCCGCCGATCAGCACGCGCGGGGCCTTGCGGCCGGCGAGACGGGCAGCGGAGAGCGTCGCCAACTGTTCCTCGGAGCCGCTGAGGCGGCTGTTCATCAGCTCGGTGGTGCCGGACATGATGGAGAACTCGCTGCCGCGCTGCATCAGCTTCAGCACGCCGCCGCCGGGAACGGTGGTCTCGTCGAGCTTGATCCAGGGGAGCATGGGCGATCTTCGGTGGCGGCGGTCAGGAGCGCGGCGCAAGGTAGCGGCACGGGAGGGGATTGCAAGACAGCGTGTCGAAAGCGTGTGGGCCGGTTCGTCGGCGGGGTGTTGTGAGGGAGAAGACGATGACGGAAGTGAGTTGTGCGTGCGGGACGGTGCGGCTGGCGGCCGAGGGGGCGCCGATCACGGTTTCCGAGTGCCACTGCAGCAGTTGCCGGGACGCCGCGGGGCGAATGGCGCGGCTGCCGGGGGCGCCGGCGGTGGTGGGTGCGCAGGGTGGCACGTATTTCGTACTCTATCGCAAGGACCGGGTGCGCATCCTCTCCGGGCACGAGCGGCTGCGCAATTTCCGGCTGGGGCCGGAGCGGCAAACCCGGCGGGTGATCGCCACCTGCTGCAACACGCCGGTGCTGCTGGAGTTCAAGGGCGGGCACTGGGTGAGCCTCTATGGCAATCTGTGGCACGGCCAGGCGCTGCCGCCGCTGCGGCTCAGGACGATGACCGGGGACGCGCCGGGGGTGGTGTTCGACGACGGCGTGCCGGCGGGGCGGTGGCCGACGGCGAAGTTCTATGGGCAGTTGCTGGTGGCGTGGGCGGCGATGGGGTTCCGCTCGCCGGTGGTGGCGCTGGATACGCCGGAGGTGGAGTTGAAGGGGGCCGTCGCGGGTGGGGAGAGGCCCCCCACCTAACCTCCCCACCTTGCGGGGGAGGGACTGGCCGGTGGGTGTTGGGGCGGTGAGGCAGGCCCGATGCTCCCGTTCCCCCTTCAGGTTGAGGTTGGGTGGGGGTGGCTGCGCCGTCGCCAGAGCAGGAAGGCTTCGGCGGCGAGGAAAACTACAAGGCAGGCGATCGTGGTCGCGATCACCTCAGGGTAGCGGCCGGCATAGCCGTCGCCGGACGAGGTGTGGCGGATGAGGATGCCGGTGAAGGCCCAGAGCAGGACGAGGCCGTAGGCGTAGTCGTGGTTGCGCAGCATGACCACGGTGCCGATGGCCGCGGCGAGGGCGATGATGATCACCGTCCACCATTGCTCAGGAATGCCGAAGCGGTCCCAGCCGATGCTGACCAGCCAGACGGTGATGTTGGCGACGGTGGCGATGGTGATCCAGCCGAAATAGACGCTGAACGGTAGGCGGACCAGCCATTGCTCGCGTGTGGTCAGGGCCGCGTCGCGAAGGGTCGTGGCGATGATGGCGAGGATGACCAGGATGCAGATGATCAGCAGGGTTGAGAGCAGGATGTAGTCGTAGTGCCAGGCGAAAACCCACGCGGTGTTGGCCAGCGACGTCAGCGAGAAGAGGATGCCTACCCTGCGCAGGAGCGGCCCGTGTTGCGTGCCGGCGCTGTGAAACGCGCCCCACTGGTAGAGAATGTGGATGGCCAGGAGGGTGTAGATGAGGCTCCAGATGGAAAAGGTGATCCCCGCCGGCGTGAACAGGTTCTCGTAGATGTCGGAGATCTCGCCCGTTTCGCGGCCATTCAGCGGCAGGGCATTGGCCAGGTAGTTGGTGGCGACCATCACGAGGTAGGTCAGGGTGAGGAGGATTTTTACCGGCAGGTCGGCAGTTCGCATGGGGGACGGTTCTCCTGGGGCTCGGAGTGAACTCCAGGGGAAGGGGGATGGTTTCAGTCCCATAGGGAAGCCCCCACCTAACCTCCCCCGCGAGCGGGGGAGGGATGGGTCGAGGGTGTGGAGGGGCTGGCGCAGCCAGCCGGCGCCTTGGTCAGCGGAGCACGTAGACGATGCGGCGGGTACCGGGGTCCACCAGCACCGGCTGGCCGTTGATGTAGACGTACTGGTAGTCGTAGTCCGGGATCGCCTGCAGCGTGACGGTATCCGGCACCCCGGCGCCGATCACCACTTCGCCGTCGAGATAGACCGTGTCGACCGGGTTTGCCGTCACGTAGGTACGGGCGACTTCCGGCGGATCGATGACTGCACCGGCGGTCGCGCCGCTGGTTGCACCCACCGCGCCACCGATCGCGGCACCAACCGGGCCGCCGACCAAGGCACCGACGACGGCTCCCGTGGTGGCACCCGCTACCGCACCGCCAGCAGCGGTATCGCTGCCCTCGTAGGTGACCGTGGCGACGCCCACATCCGGATAACGCTCGGTCAGCACCACGACTTCACCGGAGAGGTCGGCCGTGAGGTAGTCCGAATAGGACCAGCCGCTGACGCCGTCATAGCTAACACGGCACCACTTGCTGCCGTCGAGGCAGCCCTCGACGATGGTGCTGTCGCCCGAGGCGATAAAGCCAATCGAGGCGTATTGCGGCCCCGGACCGGAGCGGATGTTGAGATCGGCGGTGGCCGTGGCGGAGACGGTTTGGGCGAAGGCCGGAACAGCGAACGCCGTGGTGGCCAGAGCGGTGGCGGTGAGAAGGGGGATTATCTTGTTCATGAGAAATCTCCTGGTGCCGCGTGTGCAGCGGTCACGAGCGGAAATGATGGAAGGGTCAGGTCATGTTTGGGCGTCAGCAGCACAGCGGCGCCAGCGACCAACAGCGTCGCCTTGAGCAGCGCCGCATATCGGCGCCGGCGCGTGTGAGTGAGCGCCACCATGCTCTATTCGGTGACCGTGACTTCGGGGAGGTCGACATTGACCGAGCCGCCATCGCCCGAGGTGCCGCCATTCACCAGCCACAGGATCAGGAGCACTGCCACCACAGCGGCGATGATTCCGCCGATGATGCCGAAGGGATTGCCGCCGCCGCCATCCACCACAACGGTGTCGTTCCGGGCCGGGCGCTCGACGACGGTTTCGCGTTCGATAGCCATTTTGAACCTCCGAGTTGTACGTGCAGGGACAACTCGGCGAAGGCGGCAAGGTTTCAGCTAAGCTTCTGAATTTCTTATGGAAATTCGCTGATGTGCCTGGTCAGCGTCTTGTCAGGCAAGGGGAGCGAGCATCGCCAATGCGTGGGTCTGCTGGCCGCTGCTGCGCCCCGAAGTTCCGGCACCGGCGGAGGGTTGATCGTCACACCGCTTCGGCGCCGCCCCGCTGCATCACCGCGGCGAAGAAGCCGTCGGTGCCGTGTTGGGCCGGGGTCAGGGAGAGATAGGGCTGGTCGAGCTGGAGGATGGTGCCGGTGGGGACGGTGCGGAAATCGGAATGGTTGGCGAGGAAGCTCGTGACCTGCTGCTCGTTTTCCTCGGGGAGCAGGGAGCAGGTGGCGTAGACCAGGCGGCCGCCGGGTTTCACCAGGCGGGCGGCGCTGGCGAGGATGCGGGACTGGAGGGCGACGAGGCTGTCGAGGCCCTGGTCTTCCGGCGAGCGCCAGCGGGCATCGGGGTTGCGGCGCCAGGTGCCGGTGCCGCTGCAGGGCGCGTCGACGAGGACGCGGCTGAAGCCGTGCTTGTGGCGCTTGATCCAGCGATCGGTCTCGCTGGCGAGCAGGCGCGTTTCGATGTTGTGGAGCCCGGCCTTGCGGAAGCGCTCGGCGGCGCGCTTGAGGCGCATTTCGCTGACATCGCAGGCGACGACATGGCCGCGGTTGCGCATCTGCGCGGCGATGGCGAGGGTCTTGCCGCCAGCGCCGGCGCAGAAATCGACGACACGCTCGCCGGGCTGGGCGTCGAGCAGCATGGCGACGAGCTGGGAGCCCTCGTCCTGGATCTCCACTTCGCCGGTCTTGAGCATGGGCAGCCGGGTGAGGGAGAGGCGCTGGCGCAGACGGATGCCGAGCGGCGACAGGGGCGTGGGGTCGGGATGGAGGCCTAGGTCGCGCAGGTCGGCCAGCATGGCTTCGCGCGTAGACCGGAGCGGATTGACCCGAAGGTCGAGCGGCGGCTCGGCGAGGGTTGCTTCCATTTCTGCTGCAAAGCGGTCCGTGAAGCGGCGCTGGAGTGGGGCGGCGGCCCAGTCAGGGCATTCGAGGCGCACGGAGTCCGGCATGGCCGGATGCGCGATGGTGGTGCCGCGGAGCTTGTCGAGCAGCGCGCGTTCGGTGGCGGGGAGCGGGCGCAGCAGCGCTTCGAGGTGGCTGGAGGGGGTGTTGTCGAGGGCGAGCCAGGCAAGCAGGCGGTGGCGCGGCGTGTCGGGAAGGCGGAGCCGTTCGAGCCACCAGCCGAGGCGGGCGTGGTGCCGGAGCAGGGTGTAGGCCAGCGCCAGCATGGGACCGCGATCGGAGTCGCCGATGTGGCGGTGAGCGCGGAACCAGGCGGATGCCTCCGCGTCGGCAGGACGGCGGGCGGCGGCGATGGCCTCGATCAGATCGAGAGTGGCGGTGAGGTGGGCGGCAGGAGACACGGGACAATCTGGTCGGGCGGAAGCGCCGCACCATAGGAGAGGGCGCTGCCGCTGACCATGGTTGTTGTGCCTTGGGACGCACCTCACCCGTCTGATGGGGCGGGGCGCGTCGGGGGTGTTACTCCGCCGGCAGAATGCGGGCGGTGGGGGCAGAAGCGGTGCTGGGGGCGAAGATGACCCAGGTGGCGATCAGGATGCCGGCGGCGGTGAGCAGCGACCCAGCCGCGACGAAGGGTTCCATGCCGGGGGTCTGCTTGAGCAGGAGGTAGAGCGAGGCGCTCATGATCACCACGCCGGCGGTGTAGAGCCAGAAGTGGATGCGCGGCAGCAGGCCTTCGGCCTTGGCGGGGTTCAGCGCGTAATAGCCGCCGAAGATGGCGCTGGTGACCCAACCGAGCAGGTTGATGTGAGCGTGGGCGCCGATGACGTCGTGGACCTGGGTGATCGACATGGCTAGGCCGAGGCCGATGCCGACCAGCAGGAACAGGATTCCGGCGCGAAAGAACAGATGTGACACGGATGGCATGATGGTTTTCTCCCCTGGTGCCGACGGAAGCTATGTCCCTCAAACTTCCGCAGCGCAGAAATAGTATGCCCACGGCGTGATGTTGCCACTTGTTTGGGTGGGCGGGTGCGGCCCGCAACGAATGGTCCGAGCTGCCGTTGTGGAGCGGCAGGAGGCGATCATGGCGGAACCCAAGCAGGTGGCGGATGTGAGCGGACCGGCGGAGGCGAACCGGACGCTGTCGCGCAATATCCGCGGCATTCTCGAGGACCGGCACGAGCGCGAGCGCTCGGCATCGCTGGAGAGCCGGGTGGCCGGGGCGATCAGCCGGTTCGCCGGCAGCATGGTGTTCGTCTATATCCACCTGGTGCTGTTCGGCGGCTGGATCCTGATCAATATCGGCTGGGTGCCGATCCTGCCGGCGTGGGACCCGTCGCTGGTGGTGCTGGCGATGGCGGCGTCGGTCGAGGCGATCTTCCTGTCGACCTTCGTGCTGATCAACCAGAACCGCATGGCGGCGCAGGACGATCTGCGCGCCGATCTCGACCTGCAGATCAGCCTGCTCAACGAGCACGAGACCACGCGCCTGCTTACGCTGGTCGACGCCATTGCCGAAAAGCTCGGGGTGCGAACGGAGCCTGACCCGGAGATCGAGGAGTTGAAGCAGGAGGTCGATCCGGCCGAGGTGATGCATCAATTGGCCGATGCGGAAACCACGGCGGCGGAAGATCCGGCGCGCTAGCTCTGCCGTGTGTCGAAATTCTCCGGTGTCGCTCGTCGGTTCGGTATCGGCGGCGCGGGGCCGCCAGGGAGAACGACATGAAGATCGCGGGTTGGGTGTTGAGCGTGCTGGTGGCGCTGTTTCTGGCGGGAGCCTCGGCGGCGCCGAAGCTGCTGGGGCTGGAGGCGGCGATTCAGCCGATGGAGGTGGTGGGCTGGCCGCTCAAATACCTGCTGCTGATCGGGCTGATCGAGATCGGCTGCATGGTGCTGTTCCTGATCCCGCAGACGGCGCTGCTCGGCGCGGTGCTCACCACCGGGCTGCTCGGCGGCTCGCTCGCGGCAAATCTGAGGGTGGATAATCCGCTGTTCAGCCACACGCTGTTCAGCATCTATCTCGGCATTGCGGTGTGGCTGGCGCTGTGGCTGCGCGAGGAACGGGTGCGGAGAGTGTTTCCGCTGGTTCGTTAAGTCCCGGCCGTAGGGCGTCAGTACACGCGGATCGAGGAGAGGTTGCGGACGAGGTATTGGTCCAGCACCGGCTGGGACGAGACGATGCGTTCGCAATAGCTCTGGAAGAAGCGGTCACGGCAGGCGGCGGCGGAGGCGCGGCCGATGACTTCCGCCGAGGCGAAGACGTTGTCGAGACCGCGCAGGGCCAGGTCGGGGAAGACCTCGCCACCGCCAGCGCAGAGGCGCGAGCCGGTGTAGTTGGTGCCGGTATAGAAGCAGATGGTGCCGCCTTCGCCATAGGCGTAATCGGGGTTGATGCCGCCGGGCCAGGGGGTGGAGGTGGTGCCGAAGGAGACGTGATCCTTGCTGGCCCAGCCGCGGCCGCCGGGGCCGTCGACGACGCACCACAGGCGCTGGCAGCGCAGGATCTTGATGGCGGTGTCGGCGGGGATTTCGCCGGTGACGGCGTAGACCGGACCGGGGCCGTCGCGCAGCGTCAGGTGCGCCGTGCTCCAGCCGTGACTACCGGACTCGGAGGCGGCAAAAGCGGCGGGGACCATGGTGGCGAGAGCCAGGGCGATGGCGGCGAAACGGCGCAGAGCAAGCATGAGCGACCCCGAAGCAGAAGTGCGGCGAGACTAGCGCGCAGCACAGATGACGCAAAGCGTAAAAAAGGCGCCGCGAACGGCGCCCTTGATTGGTGTTGCCCGTGCCGCTTAGCGGACGCGGATCGAGGCGATGTAGTCGTCGAAGTCGCCCAGATTGCGCGCGCTGGTGGTGTAGGTGCGGCAGTTGCGGAAGTTCCGCTCCGAGCAGACCTGCACCGACAGGCCATCGCTGTTGTCGATGGAGGAG
The DNA here is from genome assembly GCF_042685625.1 of Devosia albogilva. Lineage (NCBI taxonomy): Bacteria > Pseudomonadati > Pseudomonadota > Alphaproteobacteria > Hyphomicrobiales > Devosiaceae > Devosia > Devosia albogilva. The sequence goes on along the minus strand of NZ_JBHUNP010000001.1, from coordinate 672,798 downwards.
ATGCGGTCGCGCCAGTCGCCCAGGTTGCGAATGCTCTCGCCCTGCTCAAGGCAGAAGCTGCCGCCGCGGAAATTGGTGCGGTCGAAGAAGCAGACTTCGCCGAACGTGGGCTGCGGGCGCGGGCGCGGAGACGGGCCGGGACGCGGCGGCTGCGGCTGCTGGCCGACGCCGAAGTTGATCGACGGACCGCCAGGCACCTGGATGCCGAAGTTGATGCCAGGCTGGGATGGGTTCACCGGATTGCCGCCGGCACTGAGATAGTTGGCCGAAACCCAGCCATCGGGGCCCGCCTTGACGATGTAGCACCAGGAGCCCTGGCACTGCTGCACATCGACCTGGGTGCCGCGACGAGCCGTGTCGACCACCTCGTAATTGGTGCCGGGGCCGGAGCGCACGTTGACGTTGCTGGTCACGGTGCCGGGGGCCGCCTGAGCGGCGGGAAGAAAGACGACGACCGCCGTAGCCGCGACGGCGGTCGCGGTGGCGAGATTGAGCAGCATCTTGCGAGTATGGCGGTTCATTCTTGCGCTCCTGCGGCTGGCGGGCGGCCCCGGTTATCGGAGCGACGCTGTTCGACCGACAGCCATTGTTTCGAGTTGTCCCTGAAACGGAGCGGCCCAAAAAAGGGTTCCGGCTCGAGGGACGAGAGCAACAACGGGCCATTGGCGGCAGTCGCTGCTGTGGATGAGGTGCCACTCCGAGGCTGAATGGCACCTGAATGCTTTGGCAGGCTAGTAAACCTCGACCGAGGTGACCCGCGAGTCCAGTTCACGCGGCAGACGCGAGGCGTCGGAGCGCAGCGTCACGCAGGCGCCGGCGAAGTTGCGATTGCTGCACAGATCGACGCGGGCGCCGCCGAAAACCTCTACGGAGCGGATCCGGTCATCCCAGTTGCGGAGCCGCGCAAAGCTTTCGCCTTCCTCCAGGCAGAAGCTGGAGCCGCGGAAATTGCGCTCGCTGTAGAAGCAGGCACCGGCATCTTCCCATTGCGGCGGCTGCGGTTGTGGTTGGGGCCAGGGTTGCGGCTGTGGCCAGGGCTGGGGCTGCGGCCATGGTTGTGGCTGCGGCCAGGGCTGCGGCTGTGGCCAGGGGGCGGGCTGCGGCTGAGGCTGTGGCTGCGGCTGTGGCTGACGTTGTCCGCGGGTGAAGGCGATGAACCGGTCCTGGACGTAGCCTGACTGGCCATTGAAGCTGATGGGGCAGAAGCCGCCTCCGCACTGGCCCACCTCGACTGCCTGATTGGCGGGCACCAGGCCAAGCGGCTGGGCTTCCAGGCTCGGCCCGGAGTAGAGGGTTGCCTCGGACTTCAGGATGCCGGGTATGGCGAAGGCGGCAGTGGTGCTGGCCACCAGAGCCAGAAGGGCGAGAACGCCCAGGCGGAACTTCTTCATTGAACTGACTCCAAGCCGACCTCGAGGGCCGTTGACCTGTTGCAACATATGGCAGCTGAGCGCTGGCTGAACGGAACCGTTCAGCCGGATCAGGGCGGGGCGGCGGAGTTGATTGCGCGCTTGCGGCCGTGTTCGTCGAGGGCGACGTAGACGTAGCGGGCCTGGGTGACCTTGACGCGGTCGTCGAGACGGCCGCGGCGGACCCAGGCTTCGATGGCGACGGTGATCGAGGTGGTGCCGATGCGTTCGATGGCGGTGTAGACGCAGAGGATGTCACCGACCTTGACCGGAGCGATGAAGGTCATGGCTTCGACGGCGACGGTGACGACGCGGCCCTGAACGCGCTCGACGGCAGCAATAGCGCCGGCGATATCCATCTGGCTCATCACCCAGCCGCCGAAGATGTCGCCGGCGGGGTTGGTGTCGGCCGGCATAGCCAGGGTGCGGATGGTGAGGGTGCCGGTGGGTTCGGTGGTTGATTGATCCATGGTTCAGGGGCCCTTCACGGGCCAACGGCCCACCGCTTCTTCCCAGTGCCGGCGGCAGAGGGAGATATAGACCGATTTTTCGATGGCGACCTGATCGCCCTCGGTGAGGACACGGCCTTCGCTGTCCTGGCGGACGACCATGGTGGCCTTGGCGCCGCACTCGCAAATGGTGCGGATTTCGCGCAGGGAGTCGGCGATGGCGAGCAGTTCGCGGGAGCCGGGGAAGAGCTGGCCCTGGAAATCGGTGCGCAGGCCGAAGCACATCACCGGCACTTTGAGGCGGTCGGCGACGCGGGCGAGCTGCCAGACCTGATCGGGGGCGAGGAACTGCGCTTCATCGACGAGGACGCAATCGACCTTGGCTTCTTCGATGTGGTCGCGGACGGAGATGTAGAGGTCTGTGTCGGCGGAATAGAGCTCGGCCGGCTCGGAGATGCCGATCCGCGAGGAGATGAGTCCGATTCCGTCGGTGACATAGAGGGCCGAGGTGTAGAGCAGCGGCCGCATGCCGCGCTCTCGATAGTTGTAGGCGGCCTGAAGCAGGAGCGTGGACTTGCCCGCATTCATCGCCGCATAGGAAAAATAGAGCTTGGCCACCGTGAGGCTCCGTCGTTGCGGCTGTTGTGGCGGAGAGCTGCGCCGCGGGCGAGCGGGAAAGGCGGTGCTCCACAAAAAAGACGCCGTCGCCCGCTTGAGACAAAAAGATGCCGCCCGAAAAACTGGGCGGCAAGTGCCTTGGGGGTCGACGGAGACCGGGCCGTGGGCCGGGTGCTCCCACCGGCGCGGCGAGGGTTCGCGGGGCCGGGTTCCGCAACAGGGGATGAACGGAACACGGCAAGGCTATGGATGGGATGTGACGTTGCGATGACGGGAACCGTTCAGCCGCAGTTCAGCTTGGAGCGGGCACTGTGCGGTCCGGAAATCTGGAGACCTTGATGACGAAAATCTTGCGGATGGCGCTGGCGCTGGCGTTGGGGATGAGCGCGGTGGCGCCGGTTGCGGCCTCGCCGGTGGGCGTGTGGGAGATCGAAATGCGCGATTCCCGCTACAACGTCACACTGTGCGGCGACGGCACGCAGTTGTGCGGTGAACTGATCTGGCTCGGCAATGGTGCCGACAATGCCGAGAACCTGCCCTACATGAACACCATGGTCATCGACCATGCGCCGCAGATCGGACCCAACCGCTGGAAGGGGACGCTGAACCTTTACGGCCACCGGGCGGAAGGGACGATCACCCAGGTGAGCGAGAACCAGATCACGCTCAAGGGCTGCGTGCTGCTGGTGATCTGCAAGACGTATCAGATGTATCGGTACGCGCAGTAGGGATACCGCTGCTATGCCTGCAGGGTGGATCCCCGCCTTCGCGGGGATGACCTTGTGGGTTGCACCGTCTCAGTTCGTCGGCTTGATCGCGTGCTGGCGGCGGCGTTCGAGCAAAGGCGGCAGGCCTTCGGCGGTGACGATGGCGAGGAAGATCAGCGCGGCGCCAAGATAGCCGACCGGCGGCAGGCGTTCGCCGAGCAGCGAGGCGCCGCCGAGGGCGGCGAATAGCGATTCTGCCGAGAGGATGACCGCAGCGTTGGCGGGCGGCACGTATTGCTGGCCAACGGCCTGCAGGGTGAAGCCGACAGCGGTGGACAGAACGCCGGCATAGAGAATCTCGAGCCAACCGGCGCTGATGCCTGAGAGCGTCGGCGCTTCGGTGGGCAGCGCTATGACGGTGGCGAGAATGCCGGCGACGAGGAAGCTTGCGGCAGAGACGGTGATCGGCAGGCCGGTGGTGCGGGCAAGATGGCCGAGCAGGGTGACGTGGAAGCCCCAGAACACAGCGCTGATGATGATCATCACGTCGCCGACCGTGAAGCTTTCGAGCTGGCCGCCATTGAGCAGGTAGATGCCGACGAGTGCGGCGGGGACGGCGAGCCACACCGCAGGGTGGGGCAGGACGCGGAACAGGAGCCAGCCGACCACGGGGACGAAGAAGACGTAGAGGCCGGTGAGAAAGCCGCCATTGGTGACGGTGGTGGTTGCGAGACCTGCCTGCTGCAGCCAGGAGCCGCCGAAGAAGGCGAGGCACATGACGGCGGTGGCGAGGAGGTCGGCGCGGGTGAAGGCGCGCTTGCGGCGGCGGTATTCCCACAGGGCGAGGGGCAGCACCAGCAAGCCGCCGAGCAGGTAGCGCGTGCCGGCAAAGGTGAGCGGGCCCATCGAGTCCATGGCCGTCTTCTGGGCGATGAAGGCGAAGCCCCAGAGTGCGGTGCAGATGATGAGGAGCAGGGTCGCGAGGGGGCGGGGCATGGAGGGTTCAGGTGGGTGTGGAGGCAAACCCCTCATCCGCCCCTTCGGGGCACCTTCTCCCGCAAGGGGAGAAGGGGGGCGTCGGTGTGGGGGCAGGGTCGTGCAAGCTCTAGAGCTCGGCGTCGAGGGCGGCGATGAGCTGCTGGATTTCTTCGGGCGTGGTGTAGTGGACGAAGGAGAGGCGGAGGACGCCGTGATTGGGGTCGATGCCGACGGCTTCAAGCAGGCGCCAGGCGTAGAAATGACCGCCGCCGGCCATGATGCCGTGGCGGGATAACCGTTTGGCGACTTCGGCGCCAGGATCGCGATGGGCGATGGCGATGGTGGGAGCACGCTTTTCCGGGTCGTCGGGACCGATCAGGCGGATGTCGTTGCGGCGGCGCAGGTAGTCGAGCAGGGGCGTCGCCAGCGCGATCTCCTGGGCGCGCATGGCGGCATGGGCACGGCGGAAGGGGTCGGCGCCGGGGAGGTCAGCGGGAGCCAGGGCGGCCACGGCTTCGAGGTAGTCGACAACGCCGGCGGCGGCGGCGATCTGGGCGTGGTCGGGGCCGGCGGGCGTCAGGCGGTAGCGGGGCTTCTTGTCGTTGAAGAAGTGGCCCTGGTTGGGGAGTTCGGCCGCGAGTTCGGGGCGGATGGCGAGAACGCCCTGATGCGGGCCATACACCTTGTAGGTCGAGAAGAAATAGATATCGGCGCCGAGCGCGGCGAGGTCGGGTAGGCCGTGGGACGTGTAGCTCACGCCGTCGATTGCGGTGACGGCACCGACGGCGTGGGCGCGGGCGACAATGTCGGCGACGGGATTGATCTCGCCGGCAATATTTGAGCAATGCGGGGCGCTGACGAGCCGTATCTTGCTGTCGAGGAGACGCTCGAGATCGGCGAGGGCGAGGCGGCCGGTTTCGGGGTCGACCTTCCACTCGCGCACTTCGACGCCCTGGAGCTCGAGCCGGCGCCAGGCACCGCCATTGGCTTCGTGGTCCTGATCGGTGACGACAATGGCGTCGCCCGGCTTCAGCCAGCCGGCGAAGGCGTTGCCGAGCACATAGGTGTTGGCGGAGGAGGAGGGGCCGAACTGGATCCAGTCGGGGGAGACGTTGAGCGCCTGGGCCATGCGGGTGAAGGCGAGGTCCATCGCTCCGCCGGCTTCGGCGGACGCGGCATAGACGCCGTAGGGCTGGACCTTGGTGGCGCGATAGTAGCGCTCGAGCCGGTCGAGGACCGGCTGGGCGGTGTAGGAACCGCCGGCATTCTCGAAAAAGGCCTGACCCTGGAGGCTCGGTTCGGCGAAGGCGGGGAAGAACGCGCGGATGCGCGCCGGGTCGAGCGGCAGGCTGGTCATGGTCGGGTCCGGAGGTTTGGTCCGGACCCAGTGGTAGTGGATGGTCGCGAGCTTGGGAAGGGTGGTGCTTTCCAACTGTGCTCGTGGCCCCACCCCACCCTCGGTCCCTCCCCATCGAGGGGAGGGAGGCGAAGGGTGAGATGCCCGTGTTCATCGTCTCCCTCCCTTGGGAGGAGGGATCACGGGTGAGGCCGGTGTCAGCCTTCGGTCGTCGGCTCGGGCGCTTCTTCGGCGTTGGTCTTGCCGGGGCCGAAGAGGCGGAAGTGGGGGCGCCCCTCTCGGCGGGGCTTCAGGGTATCGAGCTGTTCGTCGGTGAGGCTGTCGAAGAAGGCGGTGAGGCTAGGCTCGACGGCTTCCATGGCCTCGAGGCGGGCGCGCTCGATGGCGAGGCGATCGGAGAAGCGGCCGGCGATGTCGAGGTCTTCGTCGTTGTTCGCCGGCTTGAGGCCTTCGACCGTGGCCTCCAGCTCCGTGGCGGCGGCAAGGGCAGCCTCGCGGAAGGCGTCGAAGAGCGGCTGCTGCTCGGCGGTGAGGTCCACCCGGTGGCTGAGGCGGACAAGGGCAACCTCCACCGCTTCGGCGCCGGCGCCGAAGCCGAAGAAGCCGCCGCCGAACCCGCGCGGGCCGAAGCCGGGGCCGCCATGCATGGGGCCGGGGCCGGCATGGTGGCGATGGATCTGCACGGGGCCGTCCATCGGTCCCTGCGCGAAGGCAGGTGCCGCGGCGGAAAGGCCGATGGTGGCGGTGAGGAGGGCGATCAGGGCCGTCGAATGGAGCGTCTTCATGGCGTGTTCCTCTGCATGGGTGCCGGGGAGGTACCGGCATGCGAGGAAAGTAGGTGAGCCAAGCTGTTCACGTCCTTGCGAGGCGATGAAAGCTTCGCAAGGTTGGTAAGGTTCAAGGCCTGAGGTCGCGAAGCCCGGAGGTCAGCAGGGTGAGGCCGAGCCCGCTGAAGGCGGCACCGAAGGCAGCGCCGATCCAGCGCCAGAAGCGGTTGTAGGCGCGGGTGGCGAGCGGGGTGGAGAACAGCAGCCCGTAGCCGCCATAGATCACCAGGGCCGACACGGCGACCACCGGACCGAAGGCAAGGACGTGACCATTGCCGAGGCCGCTGCCGAACAGGAAGGTGGCAATGGCGATCCACATCAGGGCCGCCTTGGGATTGGTCATGACCACGAGGAAGCCGCGGCGCCAGGCGGCGAAGGCGGACAGGGGCGCCGCGCGGGCGAGCAGGCGGGGATCAAGCCCGCGGGCGGCACCGATGAGGCCGCGGACGCCGATATAGAGCAGGTACAGCCCGCCGACGAACTTCAGCAGAACCAGGAACGCCGGAACCGCGGCGAAGAGCGCCCCGAGCCCGAGCGCGGTCAGCAGCGCCCAGACCAGGGTGCCGGAGGCGATGCCGCTGACGACCAGCAGGGCCCGGCCGCGCCCGCGGCCAAGGGCGGTCTCGGCCACCGCGAACATGTTCGGGCCGGGGGAGGCCTGGGCGGCGACGACGCCGAGCCAGGCGAGGAAGAAGGCGTGGAGCATGGTTGGGTCTCAGGAGGCGATGTAGCTGCGCAGTTCTTCGGCCTCGTGCTCGACCTCTTCGATCTTGAGCTTCACAACGTCGCCGATGGAGACGATGCCCACGAGTTCACCATCTTCCACGACCGGAACATGGCGGATGCGGCGGCGGGTCATGGTTTCCATGATGTCCGAGATCGGGGCGGTGCGCCCGGTGGTCACGACGGCGCGGCTCATGCAGTCGGCGACGCGGAGCGACAGGGTTGCGGCAGGATCGGTGCCGAGGCGGCGAACGACGTCGCGTTCGGAGAGGATGCCGGTGACCTCGCCATCAGCGGAGGTGACGACTACGGCCCCGATATTGTGCTGGTTGAGCAGGGCCACGGCCTCGGCGAGGGTGGCGGTTTCGGGCAGGGTGTGAACCAGAGTGCCCTTGGACTTGAGGATGGTCTCGACAAGCATGGTCAGTTCCTCCTTGCGAGGGAGGAGTGTGAACCTCTGCGACGACAAGGGCAATCAGCCGGAAGGCGAACAAGAAAACGGCCGGCTTGCGCCGGCCGAGTTGTCGTCAGGAGCCTAAGAACTCCCTGGCTAACCCTCTCGGGAGGAAAGAGGGCGCCGGGAGGATGGCCGAGGAAGCTCGGCCGGCAAGGGGCCGCGCCAGGCAAAGCGCGACACCTCGCAAAGGATCGCCACCACCAACAGAGTGAGCGGCACCATGAACACGGCAATCTGCGTGTCCGGTTGGCTGGCCAGGTTCGCCGCCGCTGCCGGGGTGACCCCGGCAAACAGGGCCGCCGCAGCACCGACCGTGGCTACCAGCCCCGAAAGGACTGCATAGAGGCGGATGCGGAAGCGGTGCGGAGAAGAAGACTTGGGCATGGGATCGTCGTGCCTGACCAGTGGCGATGACGATCATAGAGCGCGTGGAATGGGCCGGCAGTGGGTTGATGGTGGGGCAATTTTGTGGCGGAGGCGGGCAGGTCATCGGCATCCGAGAGGCTGATAACCCCCCCCCACCCGCACCCTCCCCTTGAGAGGGGGAGGGGAGGCGAAGGACCGGTGCTTCTGGCAGGGCAAGCAAGCGGAGGCGCTCAGGTGTGGATGAGGCTGGCGGGGCGGGGGCCGGTCAGGCGGGGGCGGCTGAACCAGGTGTGGGGGATCAGCGTGCCGCCCCTGCGGCCGGAGGTGCCGGTGCGAGTCTGGTGAATGGCAGCCGGCTCTTCCCAGTGATCGTGGTAGTAGCCCTTGAAGACATAGCTGGCGGGGATCATGGATGCTCTCCTTGAATCGGTTCAATCTGGTAACGAACTGGCGCTTGAACCGGTTCAAATATGCGCTCTCAGTTAGCCTCGGTCAAGCAGAATTTGAACCGATACAACGATTCTGCTATCCTCCTGGAATGGCCAGAAAAGTTGCAGCCGAAGACGGGGTGAAGCTTCGCGACGTCGCCCGCGAGGCGGGGGTGTCGCAGGGCACGGCATCGAACGTGTTCAACAAGCCGGAGCTGGTGCGCGAGGAGGTGCGCGAACGGGTGCTGGCCGTGGCGGAGAAGCTCGGCTATGGCGGGCCGAGCGTTGCGGGGCGGCTGTTGCGGGCGGGCCGGGTGAACGCGGTCGGCGTCGCCGCCATCGAGCCGCTGAGCTACTTTTTCGAGGATCTGTGGGCGCGCGACCTGCTCAAGCATATCTCGGACATCTGCGACGCGCAGGGGGCCGGGGTGGCGCTGGTGTCGGCGCTCAGCGAAGAGCGGGTCGACTGGAACATCCAGTCGGCGGTGGTGGACGGATTCATCCTGCTGTGCGTCGAAGGCGGGGAGCGCCTGGTGGAAGTGACCCGGGCGCGCAAGCTCCCCTATGTGGCGCTGGCGATCGGGGCGGGCGACACGACGGTGCCGGCCATTGGGGTCGACAACGTCCTCGGCGCCCGGCTGGCGGCGGAGCACCTGATCGAGCTCGGACACCGCCGCTTCGGGATCCTGTCGACGGAACTCAGCCCCAAGCATGCCGGGCGGGTGACGCCGGCGGAGATCGAGGCGGCGCTCTATTCGACGTCGCGGGATCGTGCCCATGGTTATTGGCAGGCGCTGGAAGCGGCGGGGATCGGGCGCGAGACGGTGCCGGTGTTCGAGACGCAGGCTGCCTCGGCGACGATCGCGGCGGCGATGGAGGGGTTGTTCAGCGGGCCGGGAACGCCGACGGCGATCCTCGCGATGTCGGATCGGGTGGCGATGCAGGCGATCGACTGGCTGTTTCGCAATGGGCGGACGGTGCCGGGGGATGTGTCGGTGGTGGGCTTCGACGGCGTGCCGGAATCGGCAGTCTCGACGCCGAAGCTGACCACGGTGGAGCAGCCGATGGCGGAGATCGCGCGGCGGGCGGTGGATGCAGCGCTCGGTGGAGTGCAGGTGGAAGGGCGCTACCTGCTGACGCCGAAGCTGGTGGTGCGGGAGACGACGGCGGTACCGCAATAGGGGCTCGGGAAGAGCCCCTCACCCCCGGCCCCTCTCCCCGGAGGGGCGAAGGGAGTCGCGTCGGAGTGCGAGAAGAGGCCCCACTCTGAGGTTGCAGGCGGCGGGAAGTGCCAGTATCGCTCCGGCGGCAATGCGGGAGGATGCGATGGGGTTCTTGTCGGAGGCTTTGGGGCGGGTGGCGCCGTCGGCGACGGTGGCGATTTCACAGAAGGCGCGCACCATGGCGGCCGAGGGACGCGAGGTGATCGCGCTCTCCGCCGGCGAGCCGGATTTCGACACGCCCGAGCATGTGCGCGAAGCGGCGATCGCCGCCATCCATGGCGGGAAGACGCGCTACACCAATGTCGATGGCATTCTCGAGCTCAAGGAAGCGGTGGCGGCGAAGTTCCGGCGCGACAACGGGCTGGACGTAACGGCCGCCGACTGCTTCGTGTCGTCGGGCGGCAAGCAGATTATCTTCAACGCCCTGATGGCGACGCTGAACCCCGGCGACGAGGTGGTGGTGCCGGTGCCCTATTGGGTGAGCTACCCCGAAATCGTGCGGCTGTGCGGCGCCGAGCCGGTGCTGGCGGTGGCGGATGCTTCGACCGGCTTCAAGCTGACACCCGAGGCGCTGGAAGCGGCGATCAGCCCGCGGACCAAGTGGCTGATCCTCAACACGCCGTCCAACCCGAGCGGGGCCGCCTATACCGCCGCGGAGCTCAAGGGACTGGCGGAGGTGCTGGTGCGGCACGAGCACGTGCACATCCTCACCGACGATATCTATGAAGTGCTGGTCTATGACGGCGGCAGCTTCGCGACCATTGCCCAGGTGGAACCGGCGCTGCAGCCGCGGACACTGACCATGAACGGGGTGTCGAAGTCGCACGCCATGACCGGCTGGCGCATCGGCTACTGCACCGGACCGCGGCCGCTGCTCGGGGCGATGCTGAAGCTGCAGAGCCAGTCGACGACCAACCCGACCTCGATCTCGCAATGGGCTGCCGTGGCGGCGCTGAACGGGCCGCAGGACTTCCTCGCCGACTGGCGCCGGACGTTCCAGGGGCGGCGCGACCTCGTGGTGGCGGGGCTCAATGCCGCCGCGGGAGTCGAGTGCCTGACGCCGGAGGGGGCATTCTATGTGTTCCCGTCCTGTGCGGCGCTGCTGGGCAAGACCAGCGCCGGTGGACGCAAGCTGATCACCGACGAGGACTTCGTGCTTGGCCTGCTGGAGGAAACCGGGGTGGCGCTGGTGCATGGCAGCGCCTTCGGGCTCGCCGGCCATTTCCGGCTGAGCTATGCCGCCAGCAATGCCGAGCTCGAAGCGGCGGTGCGCAAGACTCAGCAGTTCTGCAGCGGCGTGGCCTGACGTGCCCTTCGCCCTGTGCCTGCGGATCGACGATGTCGCCGAACGGAACGTCGCGGAACTGTGGCGCAAGATGGCGGAAGAGAACGTCAGTCGCGACATGCTGGACCTCGGATATGCACCGCATGTCACACTGGTTGTGCTGGACGCCGCTCCCGATGCTGCGTCGCTCGCGCTGGCAAGAGCAAAGCTGAAGTCGCTCGAGTGCGTGGTGGGCGAGGCGCGCCGGTTCGACGACACGGATATCGTATGGCTGGCCGTCGATGGCGGCGAGGTCTTGTTCAGCCTGCACGGGCAGGTGGCAGAGTGCTTCCCCGAGACCTCAATCCGACAGCATTACCGGGCAGGTGCATGGACCCCGCATCTGACGATGCACACCAGTGGAGCCGGCGATCGGGTGCTGAAGTGGGTGCATGATGCCTGGTACGGGCCGCAGACGGCGCGCTTCATGGCTGCTGAGTTTGTGGAGTTCCCTCCGGTGAGGGTTCTGCTCCGCGACCACCTCAACTGAACCCAAGAAAAAAAGAAGGCCCCGCCCGAGGGGATGGGCGGGGCCTAAGGGTCAAATGCCGGAGCTTCTGACCTTGGAGGGGCGGCCTCCACCACGAAAGGCCGCCGATCGGTCGAGCGGGAGTATTCAATGCCGTTTGCCGGCGCGCAAACGCGCTTTGGGAAAAGCTGCCATGCAGATTCATGCGTGCGGGCAAAAAAAGAGGCTCCAACCGAAGTTGGAGCCTTATGATAGGGCCGAAGCCAAATCGAAAGTGAGGCCCAAGTGCAGGGAGGAGGATTGCACCGGGCCGGTGAACCTAGGCCGAGGGAGGAGGATACGGCTTCGGTTCGGTGTCGCCTCACGCGGGTCCGAGGGAGGAGGAAACGGAGCGGCGTTCCAGCGACAAGGAGAGATATAGATTTTGACCGTCTGGTCAGCAATGCGGTTGCGTACATGCCAGCCATGCGCTGCGGACAGCGACAATCTGTCAGCCGCAGCCCTCGGCGCAAAAGAAAAGGCCCTGTCGGGAGACAGGGCCTTTTAGTTGGGGGCAGAGAGCAGGAGGAGGATGCGCTCTGCCGATGGACCGATCGAGGGAGGAGATCTCAATGCAGTCCGGGTGTCGCGAGACGAGACCGAGGGAGGAGGAGGTTCGGAAACGCTGCAGCGACGAGAGGACATATGAACCCTAGCGGGCCGGTCGACAATAAGGTGTCTGACATGTCAGCCATGCGTTTCCCGCAGGTCCAGACCGGCGCGAAAAAAAGCCCCACTCGGAAGAGCGGGGCTGAAGGGAATGTAGAACCATGGGTTCCACAAGGGAGGGAACGCAGCGACGCGACAAGGGAGGAGGAAGCGCGCCGCCGAGCTGCGTGCGATATAGGGTGCATGTGACTGCTCAACAACCGGGCAGGCTGCATATTCGCCATGCACCAGCCGCATGCAGAAGCGGCAGCGGCTTCAGGCTGATAGCTGCTGCAGAGCGGCAGGCAGCTCGCCCAGATGCGCGATCCGAGCATAGCGCGGGTGGGCCGGCTCCTCGGCCTGCTCCCAAGCCCAGGTAAGTTCGTGGGGGACATAAATGGCGGCGGCGCCGGCGTCGAGGCCGGGTATGATGTCGGAGCGTAGCGAGTTGCCGACCATGGCGGTGTGCGCCGCGCCTCCGGTGTGCCGCTCGAAGATGCGCGCATAGGTGGCTGGCGACTTGTCAGAGACGATCTCGACGGCGGCGAAGTAGTCGGCGAGGCCGGAGGCGGCGAGCTTGCGCTCTTGGTCGAAGACGTCGCCTTTGGTGACGAGGATCAAGCGATAGTCCGGTTCGAGCGCGGCAAGGGCAGCGTCGACATGTGGCAGGGTCTCGATGGGATAGGTGAGGAGCTCCCGGCCTGCGGCGAGAAGCTCGGCAATCACCGAGGCGGGAACCCGGTGCTCGGTGACCTCCAGAGCAGTCTCGATCATGGACAGGGCGAAGCCCTTGCTGCCGAAGCCGTAGAAATCGAGGTTGCGCGTCACGGACGCGATCAGGCGCTGGCGCAGATCGGGTGCATCGGTGTAGCCGGCGAGCAGCGCGACGAAGCGGTCCTCGGTGATGCGGAAGAACTGTTCGTTCTGCCAGAGGGTGTCATCGGCATCGAAGGCGATGGTGGTGATGCGGGGCATGGTCTGGTGCTCCGGTGTCAGCGGGCTATCGAGAAGGACCGTGAGCCGCTGCGTATGCGGCGGCACCCCTCACCCTAGCCCTCTCCCCGGAGGGGAGAGGGGATCGCTCCGGGTGCATTGGGAGGTCGAGGTCTAGAAGCTCCACTCGCGAGCTTTGCCGACCAGGAAGTCGCGGAAGACGCCGACGCGCTTGGAGTTCTTGAGGGCAGGCGGGTAGACGAAATAGGCCTCGTAGGCCGGCAGTTCTATCTCCGGGAGCACCTGGACGAGCCCGTCTTCCTTCTCGGTGACATAGGCGGGGAGCATGGCGATGCCGATGCCGGCGCGGCAGGCCTGCATCATGCCGTAGATTGCGTTCACCTTGAGCACGGCGCGGCGGGGGCTCGAGTCGGAGCGGCCCATGCGCTCGAGGTAGTTGATGTCACCCAGATAGGACGGCACCGGCTCGCCGAAGCTGATGATGCGGTGGTTGTCGAGGTCCTCGGGTGAAGAGGGCGTCCCATGCTCCTCGATGTAGGAGTTGGAGGCATAGAAGTGGTTGTGCACCGTGAACAGCTTGCGCTGGATCATTTCCGACTGGTTGGGACGGTGCAGGCGGATGGCGACGTCGGCCTCGCGCATGGCGAGGTCGAGTTCGGCGTCGTTCAGGCGGATTTCGAGCTGGATCAGCGGGTAGAGCTTGAGGAACTCGTCAAGCCGCGAACTGAGCCAGGTGGAACCGATACCCACGGTGGTGGTGACGATCAGCGGACCGGTCGGAACGTCCTGGGACTCCGACATCTGCGTCTCGACCTGCTGCAGCTCCCAGTGCATGCGGTGCGCGGTGCGGAACAGCTGCTCGCCGACTTCGGTGAGAACCAGTCCGCGGGCGTGGCGGATGAAGAGCTTGAGCCCGAGATCGTCCTCAAGCGCCGAGATCTGGCGGGACACGGCCGACTGGCTCATACCCAATTTCTCGGCGGCATGCGTGAAGCTGCCCGACTCTGCGGCCGTGTGGAAGATCCTCAGCTTGTCCCAGTCGAGCATTTCTTGTGACGCCTTTGGTTGGGGTGTTGAGCGGTCCTACTCCGCCGCTTCTGCCAGTTCGTGTTCGGCCAGGAACCGTTCCGCCTCGAGCGCAGCCATGCAGCCCATGCCCGCAGCGGTGATCGCCTGACGATAGACGTCGTCGGTGACGTCGCCCGCGGCGAAGACGCCCGGGACGTTGGTTTCGGTGGTGCCGGGCTTCACCTGCAGGTACCCGCCGGGCTTCATGTCGAGCTTGCCGGCGAAGATCGAGGTGGAGGGGGCGTGGCCGATGGCAACGAAGACGCCGTCGATCGGCTGCTCATAGGTGCGTCCGGTGGTGACGTCGCGCAGGGTGACCGAGTTCACCGAGGGCGGCATGGGGGCACCGCCGATCTCCTCGACCTCCGTGTTCCAGCGCACTTCGATCTTGGGATTCTTGAACAGACGCTCCTGCAGGATGCGCTCGGCGCGGAACTCGTTGCGGCGGTGGACCAGGATCACCTTCTCGGCGAAATTGGTGAGGAACAGCGCTTCCTCGACCGCGGTATTGCCGCCGCCGACGACCAGCACCTGCTTGCCGCGGTAGAAGAAGCCGTCGCAGGTGGCGCAGGCGGAGACGCCAAAACCCTGGAATTTGGACTCGGAGGGCAGGCCCAGCCACTTGGCCTGGGCGCCGGTGGCGATGATGACGCTGTCGGCGGTGTAGGTGTCGCCGCTGTCGCCGGTCAGCACGAAGGGTCGACGATCGAAATCGACGGAGACGATGATGTCGTTGACGATCCGGGTGCCGACATGCTCGGCCTGCGCCTTCATCTGCTCCATGAGCCAGGGGCCCTGGATGACGTCAGCGAAACCGGGATAGTTCTCCACATCGGTGGTGATGGTCAGCTGACCGCCGGGCTGCAGGCCCTGGATCATCACCGGCTCCAGCATGGCGCGCGCCGCGTAGATGGCAGCCGTGTAGCCGGCAGGCCCGGACCCGATGATGATGACTTTCGCGTGCATCGCGACGCTCTCCGACAAAAAGGCAGAAGCTCTCCCTCTAACGCTAGTTAAGGGGCGACCACGGCTTCTTTCAAGGTAAACCCGCCAGCGAATGGCCAGCGGGCTGTGGAACAAACGGAAATGTCACACCCGGATCGGGCATTTGCCCAAAGTTTGGGCGTCAGACATACCGTATCTTGAGGATTTCGTAGCTGCGGGCACCACCGGGAGCGGCAACCTCGAACGAATCGCCGACCGCCTTGCCGATCATGGCGCGGGCAATCGGGGACGAGATGGAGATGCGGCCGGCCGAAGCGTCGGCCTCCGGGTCGCCCACGACCTGGTAGGTCTTTTCTTCCTCGGTGTCCTCGTCGAGGAACGTCACGGTAGCGCCGAACGTCACGGTATCGCTCGACAGCTTGGTGACGTCGATGATGTCGGCAAGCGCGAGAATGGTCTCGAGCTCCTTGATCCGACCTTCGTTGAGGCTCTGCTGCTCCTTGGCGGCCGAGTACTCGGCGTTCTCGGAAAGATCGCCATGAGCGCGCGCTTCGGCGATGGCGTCGATGATGCGACGGCGCTCATTGCTGGTGCGATGCTCGAATTCCTCGGTGAGGGCCTTGTGGCCCTGGACCGTCATGGGGATCTTGTCCATTCGTCTGCCCTCCCAGGGCCGGCAAAATACATAGCATCTCCTCGCCAAACACGTTCGGCATCAGCGTCACGGCAAGTTTTTGGGGGAGATTGCGCGCAGGTTGCCCGCCAGACGCGTTTCGGTCAAGCGGGGTCTGCCACTAAGATGGCCCTGTCCACATGGCTATTCAAGTGTTTGGCGCGGGCGGAGATGTTGCGAACAGCGGCGATCAGCCGATGCCGCGCTTGCGCCACATCAGGAGGATGAAGAACAGGCCGCCGACCAGGCCAGTGATCACGCCGAGGGGGATGTCCTGCGGTGGGATGACGGTGCGTGCCGCCATGTCGGCCAGCACCAGGAAGATGGCGCCGACCAGTGCCGAAAGGGGCAGCACGCGACGGTAGTCGCCGCCCACGAGCATGCGCACCAGATGCGGGATCATCAGGCCGACGAAGGAGATGATGCCGGAAAAGGCCACGGCGGCGCCGGTTAGCAGGGCACAGGCGACGAACACGGCCAGGCGGAAGCGGTTTGCCGGCAGGCCGAGCGTGGTGGCTGACTCATCACCCAGCGTCATGGCGTTGAGGTTGCGGGCGTTGAACATCAGGTAGGCGCCGCAAATGGCCAGCGCCAGCAGCGGGTAAGGGAGCTGGGCCCACTGGGCGAGGCCAAGTCCCCCGAGCATCCAGAAGATGACGGTGTGGGCAGCGCGCGGATCCCCGAGAAAGATGCCGAGGCTGCCGAGGGAGGTGATGATGAAGGACGCCGCGACCCCGGTCAGCACCAGCCGGCTGGCATTGGTGGCGTTGGTAACGGTGGCGACGCCGACGACGACCGCCGTGGTCAACAGGGCACCGGCGAAGGCGAAGATCGGCACGGTGACGAGCCCGAGGAACATGCCGGTGTGCAGCAGCACGATGATGGCACCAAGGGCGGCACCGGAGGAGATGCCGAGCAGATGCGGGTCGGCCAACTGGTTGCGGGTAACGGACTGCAGGGCCGCGCCCACCAGGGCAAGGCTGGCACCGACAATGGCACCCAGCACCACCCGCGGCAGCCGCACTTCCCACACGATGTTGTCGCGGCCGGACGACCAGGTGACCTCGACACTGCCTGGCCACAGGTGAGCGGCCACCACTTTCCAGACCTCCCCAAACGGAATGGAAACCGCGCCCACGCCGACTCCGGCCGTCATCGCCCCGGCGAGCACGAGCAGCAGGATCAGGTGCAACAAAGGCAGGTGGTGGAGGACCGCGTGGCGCGGTCCGGTGGCACGGTGTTTGTGGGACATGCAGCGAAGCCCGCCCTCGGTATCAGGAGGGAAAGAAGGCGGCGGCGAGACGCTTGATCGCCTCGATGTTGCGCGGCCCCGGGGTTGCCTCGGTATATTCGAGCACGACGAAGCGGTTGTTCACCACGGCGGGGATGTCCTTGAAGGCCGGGATTTCCTTCATGAAGGCGATCTTTTGCTCGGCGGTGACGTCACCATAGTCGACGATCACCACCACCTCCGGATTGCGGTCGATCACCGGCTCCCAGCCGACTTCCACCCAGCTCGAGGCGACGTCCTCCATGATGTTGACGCCGCCGGCGGCTTCGATGAGGGCATTGGGGATGGCGTAGCGGCCGGCGGTGAATGGCTTGTCCTCGCCGGAATCGTAGACGAACACACGCGGGGCGGCTTCGGCGGTGGGCAGGGTGGCGGTGAAGGCGGCCAGTTCCGCCTTGTAGGCTTCGACCAGTGCCTGGGCGCGGTCCTCGACCCCGAAGATGCGGCCGAGGTTGAGCAGGTCGTTGTAGACGTCGTCCATGGAGGCTTCGGCCTTGTCCATGACGTGAGTGCAGCTTTCGGTCAGCTCGTAGACGGCAATGCCGAACTCGCCGAGCGTGTCGGGGGTGACCTCGCCGCCGACATTCATGCCGTAGTTCCAGCCGGCGAAGTAGAAGTCGGCGTCGGCGCCGAGGAGCACTTCCTTGGTCGGGTAGCTGGGGGAAAGCTGTGGCAGGCCGGCTGCCTGTTCGCGCAGTGTTGGATCAAGAGCGGTCCAGTCCGAGACGCCGGTATAGCCGACCATGTGATCGCCGAGCCCCAGCGCCAGCATCATTTCGGTGAGGTTGATGTCGTTGGAGACGGCGCGGGTCGGGACGGTGTCGAAGGTGACTTCGCGGTTGCAGCTCTGGACGGTCACGGGATGGGCCAGCGCGGCGGCGCTGGTGGCAGCGAGAAGGGTGGAGGCGATGAGGGCGGACAGAGGACGCATGCGAATATCCTAGGCGTTGCGGTCGAGGTGGAAGGAGAAGCGGGGGCGACCTGTCGCTGGGTGGCTGTCGATGGCGACACCGACGGCGAAGGTCTGGCGGATGATGGCCGGCGTCAGCACTTCGAGCGGCCGGCCCAGTTGCACCTGCCGGCCGTGCTCAAGGACCAGGACGCGATCGGCATGGGAGGAGGCCAGCGCCAGGTCGTGGAGGGAGACAACCACCGTCGTCGGCAAACGGGCCAACAGATCCAGCACTTCCAACTGGTGGCGAATGTCGAGGTGGTTGGTGGGTTCGTCGAGGATCAGCAGGTCCGGCTTCTGCACAAGAGCCCGGGCGATCATCACCCGCTGTTTTTCGCCACCGGACAGGGAGGCGAAGTCCCGCGCGGCGAAGCCGGTGAGGCCCATCAGCGCCAGGGCGTCGCCCAGCCGCTGATCGTGCATCGCGCCCAAGCGTCCCTGATGCGGGGTGTAACCGAGTTCGATGATCTCGGCGACGGTAAGGCCGAAATCGGACGCTGGCTCCTGCAGTACCGCGGCGACGCGACGGGCCAGTGCCCGCGGACGCATCGACTGGATGTCCTCGCCGTCAAGGCGCACGACGCCTGTACTCGGGCGATGGAAGCGGTAGAGGGTACGCAGGAGGCTCGACTTGCCGGCCCCGTTCGGACCGACGACAGCCAGCATCTCGCCCGGCTCCAGCACGAAGCTGATACCGGACAGGATCGGTGGGCCGCCGCGGGGGCCCCAGCCGAGGCCATCGACCGTCAGGCGTGCCGGGCTAGCACCGACGAGTTGCCGCGCCAGTTCCAAAGCGAACCTCCGCCAATGGGCAGGAGGATGCGGAAGAACCGGTCAGGCCAAATGCTGCGATGTGATCGTTGCGCGCCATCGTCGTTCCCCTCGGCACACCCCGGCCGGGTTGAAAGGATCGTCGGCGGCAGGTCTCCTGGCTTGCGGGTCCTCGCGCCTTCGAACCTTCCCAGCCCGGTGGCCAGTGGCTTCTCGAAGGAACTATCCGCTCACAGTTGCGGGGGCAGCCACGGCATTGCGCCCTGATGGGTACGTCGCACCGTGTTCCCTTTTAATCTCCGTTGGCTGGTGGCCGCCGAAGAACCTACGACGGGGTGCATAAGGCCTGCCGCTCCAAGGCTTGTCAATGCCGGCCAGGCTCCGGGGTGGACGCAACAAAAAGGGCGCGCCCCTCCAAGTGGGCGCGCCCTCATTGCTGCAAAGACGATGTCAGGCGGCGGTCAGGTTGTCGGCGGCGGACTTGCCGGTCCGCTTGTCCTTGACGATCTCGTAGTTGACCTTCTGGCCCTCATCGAGACCGTTGAGGCCCGAGCGCTGCACAGCCGAGATGTGAACGAACACGTCCGCCCCACCCTCGTCGGGCTGGATGAATCCATAGCCCTTTTGACCGTTAAACCACTTGACGGTACCTGTTGCCATAATGCGCGTTCCCTCGTGCAAATCGCTGCTGGTGGCAGTGGAGGCCAGTCGGCCTCCAACTAGAGTGTATCGAAATGTCGGAGATTGACGTCAGCAGGCGCGAATGGTGTTCGCATAATCAGATCGGTCGGCCGCAATATTCGATGCCGATCAACCTAGCGTGAAAAAAGCAGCCGTTCAATACGGGTTAATGCAAGCAACTTCGCCGCGAAAACATGTAATTTTCGCGGAAAGGAAACAAACATCGACAAGCACTTGCGCTCTACCAGTTACGGGTGAGCGCGGTTCGGGCGGTGAAATCCCCGCGGAGGCAATGGCAGTCCGACGGCAAAATCGCACTGCTGACGGCGAGCATAGACGATTTCCAGGCCATGCAAATGGGGCGCGCTGTGACGTGATGCAGTTCGCGCAAGTTTCCCCTTGCAAATGATCGGCCGCCGCGCAACATCGCGCGCCGCCGGAACCCGCCGGTAACCCTCAGAGATCAATCCAGTTGAACAAGGCGTTCCACTATTCGTCCGGCGATAGCATCGCTGACAGACGGGCGGAGTATGCGCGCATGCTCGCCGAAAACGGTGAACCGGCTGCAGCCGCCGAACTTATGGCGCAGACGATGGACACGGTGCCGGAGTGGGCTGCCGGCTGGGAATTGCTGGGGAGCTTCCACGAAAAGGCGGGCGACATTGCCGGAGCGATCGCTGCATGGCGGCGGCTCGAAGCACTGGACGACGAGGGCGTGTTCGGGGCGGTGCTGAAGCTCGCGGCGCACGGGGCCGAGCCGGCTTCGGGCGGCACGGCGGTGAGCTATGTCGAGGCGCTGTTCGACCAGTATGCGCCGAAGTTCGAGAACTCGCTGGTGGAACGGCTCGGTTACCGGGTGCCGGAGCTGCTGGACGAACTGGTGTCGCGGCGGATGCGCGAACTCGGCATCGAACGCTTCAGCAAGGCGATCGATCTGGGCTGCGGCACGGGGTTGATGGGGGAGCGGCTGCGGGCGCGGGTCGACCTGCTCGAGGGCATCGATATCTCGGCGGCGATGATTGCCGAAACGGCGCGCAAAGGCGTCTATGACCGGCTGGAAAAGGCGGAACTGGTGGCGGCGCTGAATGCCCGCCGTGCCGACGCGGACCTGATCACGGCCGCCGACGTGCTGATCTATTGCGGGGCGCTCGAGCCGGTGCTGTCGGCGCTGGTACCGGCACTGCAGCCCGGAGGGCTGGTGGCCTTTTCGCTCGAGGCGCATGACGGAGAAGAGGCGGTGTTCCTGAGGCCTTCCCTGCGCTATGCCCATGAGGCCACCGCCACGCGGGCGGTGCTGCTGGCAGCGGGGCTCGAGGTGCTGGATTTCGAGAGCGCAGTGCTGCGCTTCGATCGAGGCGCGCCGATCACCGGCCTGCTGGTGGTGGCCAGGCGCCCGCCGATTACCGGACACGCCGCTAACGATCACGAGACCGGAGGCGATGTCGCGGCATAAGGCGCTGGTCAAACGGGCAGAGGCTTGCGACAAGCAGGCACGCTGACCGGACCCCAGACATGACTGCCAACACCATCCGTTTCGACTTCCGCTCCGACACCGTCACCCGGCCGACGGAGGCCATGCGCGCCGCGATGGCTGCCGCCGAGGTGGGCGACGACGTGTTCGGGGACGATCCCACCGTCAACCTGCTGGAGCAGCGCCTGGCGGCGATGACCGGCAAGGAGGCGGCGATCTTCGTGCCGTCCGGTACGCAGTCGAACCTGCTGGCGCTGATGAGCCATTGCGGCCGCGGCGACGAGTTCATCGCCGGCCAGAACGCCCATTGCTATAAGTTCGAGGGTGGCGGCGCCGCGGTGCTGGGTTCGATCCAGCCGCAGCCGATCGAGCACCGGGCCGACGGGACGCTGGACCCTGCGGCGATCGAAGCCGCGATCAAGGCGGGTGACAATCATTTCGCGACGACCCGGGTGATCGCGCTCGAGAACACCTATGGCGGGCGCGTGCTGCCGGTCGCCTGGATGGCGGAAGTGGCGGAGATCGCCCGCCGGCATGGGCTGGGCTTCCATCTCGATGGGGCCCGGGCGTTCAATGCCTGCGTCAAGCTCGGCATGGACATCAGGGACTTCGTCATGCCGTTCGATACGGTGTCGATCTGCCTGTCCAAGGGTCTGGGGGCGCCGGTTGGATCGGTACTGGCCGGGCGCGCCGACCTGATCGAGACGGCGCGGCGCAATCGCAAGATGCTGGGTGGCGGCATGCGCCAGGCGGGGATCCTCGCGGCCGGAGGGCTCTATGCTCTGGAGCACAATGTGGCGCGGCTGGCCGAGGATCACCGGCGTGCGCGGGCGCTGGCGGAAGGACTGGCGCGGCATGACGGCCTCAGGGTGACGATGCCCGACACCAATATCCTCTGGGTGGACATGGATCGCGAACTCGGCGAGCGGCTGACTCCCTATCTGGCGGAGCATGGCGTAGGGATTACCGGCCGCTATGGCCAGCAGCGCTGGGTGACGCATCTCGATGTGGATGACGCCGCGGTGGAGGGTGCGCTGGCGGCCGTGGACGCATTCTTCCGCAACAATTAGCGGCAACGGCAAGACTTTGTTGAGCCTGCGCGGCAAGCCACTGTTCAGGATCGTGGGCTAGGGTCCGCCTGGGGAACCAGGAGGATCGCCATGGGCGGACGCCGCCAGATGAGCCTGCGCGTGCTCACCGACACGGCCGAAATCGACGCGATCGCCGAGGACTGGCGGGCGCTCGAAACCGCGTGTTCCGATCGGCTCACCTATTTCCAGACGCATGACTGGTGCCGGAGCTGGATCGGCACGTTCTGCCAGGATGGCGGGCCGCGACCCCATATCCGCACGATCTGGAAGGACGAGCGGCTGGTAGCGGTCTGGCCACTGATGATCGTTGATGGCGCCGGGATTCGCCGGCTGGAAACGCTGGGCGAGCCGCATACGCAATATTGCAACCTGCTGCTTGCCGATGGCGAGCGGGCGGCTGAGGCGGTGTCCTTGCTGCTCGGGAGCGGCTTCGGTGACGGCTGTGACGTGGCGGTGCTGCGGCCGGTGCCCTCGACGTCACCACTGGCGCCGAGCGTGGCGCACCTGCCGCCGATCGCCGGCTACAGCAATGAATCCTCGATGCTGGACCTGTCGCGCTTCGAGAGCTCGGAGGCCTACTGGGCAGGTCTCGGCAAGCTGCAGAAACGCAACCGCAATCGACGTCGCAACCAGTTGGCGCGGCTGGGAGAGTTGAGCTTCAGCGTGGTTTGGCCCGATGACGCCGAGTTCCCCGAACTGGTCGACACCGCCGTGGCGATGAAACGGCGCTGGTTGCTCGAAACGAAGCGGCTCAGCGCCGGCTTCGCGATGAACGGATATGAAGACTTCCTGAACGGGTTAGGCGGTGACCGCGAGGCGCTGAGTGGCGCATGTGTATCGGTGCTGCGCGCCGGTGAACGGATTGTGGCCGTGGAGATCGGCTTCATCCACCACCGGCACTACTACGCCTATATCGGTGGCTTCGACTGGGCGCTGAAGGAACTGTCCCCGGGCAAGGTGCAGATGGAGATGACCGTCGGCTGGCTGATCGACAACGGCGTCGAGGCCTATGACCTCTTGCCCAACCCGGCGGAGTACAAGGCCAGTTGGAGCAATGAGAGCGTCGCCATGGCCGGTCACGCGCTGCCGCTGACCTGGAAGGGGCGGTTCTATGCCGGGTCCTGGTTGCCGACGTTGCGCCCGGCACTGAAGCGACTGTGGGCGCGCGTGCCGGCGATGGCGCAGGCGGCGCTCGGCTTCGGGCGTGGGGCGCTTTGCCTGCTGCTCTATGTCTGAGACGCGCAAGGGCGCCTTGGCTGCGGCGTTGACTGTGCTGGTCCGCGCGGGGAGTGCGGCGCTGACCTTCGGGCTGCAGATCCTGCTGGCCCGCCTCATGCCGCTCGAGGATTATGGCGGCTATGTCGCGGTGTGGACGTGGATGCTGGCGCTTGGCAGCTTTGCCGCGCTCGGCTTTGCGGAATCGAGCATCCGCTTTCTGCCGCGATACCAGTTGCTCGGGCGTGGCAGCGCCATCCACGGATACTGGCGGCTGGCGCTGCGGGCGATCGGCGCCGCGGCGGTGCCGCTGGTGCTGGGAGCGGTGCTGCTTGCCTGGTTGCTGGGGTTCGATACGGCCGGCGGGATGACGGTGCTGCTGATCGGACTCGGGCTGCCGCTGCTGGCGGCGGAGTACTTCTTTGAAGGGGTAGGGCGCAGTTTCGGCTGGTTCGGGCTGGCAACGGTGCCCGTCTATCTGGTGCGGCCGCTGCTGATCGGCGGGCTGTGTGTTGGACTGGCCTGGTTCGGGGTGGAACTGACTCTGCCGGTGGTCGGGGCGGTGCTGCTGGTGGCGATGGCGCTGGTGACTGCTGGCGTGGGCACGGTGCTGGTGATGCGGCTGCGGGGTTTCGGGCGAGACGGCGCTGTGGGTCGGCGGCAGCGACGGGTGTGGGTGGCAGCCGCGCTGCCGCTGCTGCTGGTGTCGGGTCTCGAAGACCTGACCAGCTATGCGGACCTGCTGGTGCTGAGCTTGATGCTGCCGGCGGAAACGCTGGGGCCGTATTTTGCGGCCGCCCGGACCCTGGCTCTGGCGGGTTTTGTCAGCTATGCGGCGACGCTGGTGGCAGGGCGGCGCTTTGCCCTTGACCTCGCCGGACGTGACCGGGCGGAATTGCAGCGCAGCGTTTCCCGCTCGACCGGCGCCACGCTGTGGGCGACGGTGGTCGCAGTGGTGGTCGCGTGGGCGGCAGGACCGCTGTTGTTGCGGCTGTTCGGGCCGGAGTTCACCGGTGCGCAGGGGGTGCTGCTGTTGCTCGGGGTCGGGATGATTGCAAAGGCGGCGAGCGGGCAGGCGGCGGAACTGCTGGTGGTGGCAGGCCGGCAGCGCGAGGCGATGAGCTTGGGTGCGGTGGTGCTCGGTGTGCAACTGGGCCTCTGCGTGGCGCTGGTGCCGCTTTGGGGCGTCGCCGGCGCGGCCGCCGGCATGGCCTTGGGCATGGCGGTGCGCAGTGCGCTGCTTGGCTGGCTGGTGTGGCGGCTGGAGCGGATCAGGGTGTGGTCGGCGGCGGTGCCGCGGTTGCGGGCCGCCTAACCGGACGCTTGCTGCCTTGGCGCCGGCGAAATCGAGGTGCAGGATGGGGCCAGCGAGAGGAGGCCCCCATGTGCCGCAACATCAAGCCCCTGTTAAATTTCGAGCCGCCGGCCACGCGCAACGAGGTGCACGAGGCGGCGCTGCAGTTCGTGCGCAAGGTGTCCGGCTTCACCGCGCCTTCGAAGGTAAACGAAGCGGCGTTTCATGAGGCGGTGGAGGATATCGAAGGGGTGCTGCGCAAGCTGCTGAACTCGCTCGAGACGAATGCTCCGCCAAAGGACCGGGAAGTGGTCGCCGCCAAGGCGCGGGAGAAGGCCAGACTGCGCTACGGGACGGCCTGATATCGCATAGCCACCCGGTCGACGGCATCGGGGCGGCGACCTCGTCCTTCGACAGGCTCAGGATGAGGTCTAGGAGGATTTTGCTCCCTGAAGCGCGCCAAGAACCTTGCGCAGGGACTGTTCGATCTGGCCGCCGCAGTAGCTGTCGCCGTAGCGTTCCCGGGTTTGCTGGGCGAGTTCGGCAAGGGCAGGGTGCGTCTGCAGGCGGCGGGTCAAAGCGGCGGTGCGGGGAGCAGTTTCGTCCAGTAGGCGGGCGATGGTGGGGAAGCGGTCGGTCATGGTCGACCAGAGCGTGCTGGTGACGATGTCGGCGACGCCCGGTTCGCTGGTGCCGAGGAGATGGCCGCTGTCAGCGTCGACGCCGTTGCGGGTGGCGGTGGCTTCGAAGATCAGCATCCAGCGCTGGAGGCGGGGCACGAAGTCCTGCCATTTCTCCGCCGTCCACATCTGGCGGCCGCCATCGAGGGTGAGTTCGTCGATGACGTCGTTGGCGTCGTTGACGACCTTGGCGGTGAAGGCGCGTTGCTGCGGATCATCGGGGATCAGGCCGAGTGTATCGCCGAGGTAGAGCGCGATGGCCGGCATCTGCGAGACGGCAAAGCCGGTGCGGGTGTCGACCAGCACTGGCGGACCCATGAAGGGGGCGGGCTGCTCGGCGGCGTCCTGCTCCATCAGCGTGGCGATCTCGCCGGAGTCATGCTCGGTCCAGCTCTTGCCGGCGAAGGCGAGTATGGCGCGGATGAACTGGCCGCGGAAGGGCAAGGGCCAGTAGTAGAGGTCGTAGTCTGCCATGGCGGGCTCCTTTCGCGGTGGAAAGGAGCGGGAGCACCGGCCGGTTCCGGTAGCCCCCTCATCCGCCCCTTCGGGGCACCTTCTCCCGCGCGGGGAGAAGGAGGAGATCGACGTAAGCGACCGGCTATTCCTCGGGCTCGGTGGTGAAGAGCAGGGGGTAGCCGTGTTCGCGGGCGAAATCGGTGGCGCGTTTCGACTTCTCTTCGGCGACTTCGCGGGTGAAGACGGCGACGACGCAGGCGCCCTTGGTGTGGGCGGTGAGCATGATCACCTGGGCCTGCGCTTCGGGCACGCGGAATTCGGCCTTGAGCAGACGAACGACGAATTCGCGCGGGGTGAAGTCGTCGTTGACGAGAATGACCTTGTGCAGCGGCGGGCGCGCGGTGCGCGTAACGGTGCTGGTGCGCGGCCGGGTGTGGGTGTCAGCCATGATCCGGTTCCGTGGGTGGGGGTGAGCCCAGCATAGCACGATGTTGGCCGGAACGCGCGAGGGGCAGCCACGTTGAGCGGTGGGTCCTTCTGGGAAGCGTCAATGCTGAACCTACTCATCGTCCTGGTCATCGTCGCCATAATCGCAGGTGCGCTCGGGTTTACCGAGCTATCGCGCGGCGCGGCGACGGCGGCCAAGATCGTGTTCGCGATCATGCTGATCGGCATCGTGCTGTTGCTGATCCTGGCGGCCATGGGCCTCGCGATCCTGTTCTGAACCAACAAAATCTTCTTGCGGAGCTTGAAACATGGCGGACGTGCCGACCATCACTCTCAACGACGGCAACACCATTCCCCAGCTGGGTTTCGGCGTGTGGCAGGTGCCCAATGACGAAGTCACCGAGCCGGTGGTGACCGCGATCAAGACCGGGTACCGCTCGATCGACACCGCCCAGGGCTATGACAACGAGGAAGGCGTGGGCAAGGCGATCCGCGAGGCCGGCGTGCCGCGCGAACAGCTGTTCATCACCTCCAAGCTGCGCACCAAGGACCAGGGCTACGACAACGCCCTGCGTTCGCTCGATGGCACGCTGCAGCGGCTCGGGCTCGACTATCTCGACATGTTCCTGATCCACTGGCCGGTGCCGGAGCACGATCGGTATTCGGACACGTGGCGGGCGTTCATCCAGGCGCAGAAGGATGGCAAGATCCGTTCGATCGGTGTGTCGAACTTCCTGCCGGAGTATCTGGATCGCATCATCAACGACCACGGCGTGAAGCCGGCGGTGAACCAGATCGAACTGCACCCGTACTACCAGCAGCGCGACGTGCGGGACGTGCATGACCGGCTGGGGATCAGGATCGAGTCCTACAGTCCGCTCGGGAGCGGTGCGGTGCTCAAGGACGAGACCATCGGCGAGATCGCCGAGAAGCATGGCAAGGAGCCGGCGCAGATCATGATCCGCTGGCACCTGCAGCAGGGCTTTATCGTCATTCCGAAGTCCACGCATGCGGAGCGCATCCGGAGCAATTTCGACGTGTTCGGCTTCGAACTCGACCAGGACGACATGGACAAGATCGCCAAGCTCGACCGGCCGGACGGCAAAGAGGGCTCCGACCCGGCGACCAACAACACGCTGTTCTAGAAACGCAGCTTGAAGCCTTCGTGCGAGGCTTCGAAGCCCAGTCGCTCATAGAAGCGGTGGGCATCGGTGTGGACCTTGCCAGATGTCAGCTGAATGATGCTGCAGCCGGCCTCACGGGACTGCCCGATCGCCCACTGCATCATCGCGGTGCCAATACCGGTGCTGCGATGATTGGGGCTGACGAAGACGCTCTCGAACTGGGCGCGCCTGGCGCCGAAATGGCTGAGGCCGGGCAGATAGCTGATCTGCACGGTGCCGACGACGACACCATCCTGCTCGGCCACGATCAGCCGGCGCGCAGGATCCGCCGCGATCTCGTCGAAGGCGGCGCGATACCGCGGATCATCGAGCGTGGCCGGGTCGAGCGGCGGCGTGTCGGGTCGCACATGACCTTCATGCATGAGTCGGACGATGGCAGCGATGTCTGCGGGTACGGCGTCGCGGAAGGCGAGAGGGCTCATCGATTGTGGCGGGGGCTGAGGAAGCGGGCGAGGGCGAGGGTGAGGAGTGCCAGCACTGCAGGGCCGATCGCCAGCAGCGAGCCCACGGCGGCGAGGGCGCCGGTGCCAGCCCACATGATCGAAGACAGCGCCTCACACAGGGTTGCCGCCCGCGAGGCCACCTGACGGCGCCGGAACATCGAGCGGCGTTGCGGCATGCGGAACCATAGCTGGATAGCGGTGGAGGCCGAGGCGGCAGCAGCGGCACAGACGGCAGCAGCAAGTGCCGCGGGCCAGGCCGAAAGAGCCAGCAGCAAGAGCAGCGGGGTCATCACGGCGCCGACGGCGATCAGCACCGCCTCGACCTTGGCCCTGAGGATGGTGGCGGGGGTGAGAGGTGCGGTGGTGACGAGGTCATGCGCGTCCTCGCCGGAGATGGCGAGCCAGGCAAGGCCCCCGGCGAGCTGACCGGCGGCCATGACCAGAACCGGGACGACGATGATGAGCGCGCTATTGCCCTCGCCGAAATTGATCCAGAGCAGCAGGGCCGGCGGGATGAGGTAAAGCAACTGCATCAGCGTCTGCGACACCAGCCAAGGGTCGCGCAGAAGCAGGCGCCATTCCTTGCGGCGCAGAGCCTGACGCTGTGAGCCGGCGGGGAAGGCGCGGCGGGCGGGGGCGCGGCGGTTGTGCACATGACTGAGGCCGGTGGTGGAGAGGGCAAGGCGGCCGTAGCTTGCCGCGGAGAAGCCGATGGCAGCAGCAAGGCAGGCGGCGCCGACGAGAAGCAGCAGCAAGAGGGAGGGCCAGTCACCCATGACGGCGCGAGCGGGCAGCCAGACCCAACTCGATGCCTCCGGGACGGCGGCGAGAACCTGTGGCGCCTCGAACAGGGTGAAGCGCGAATAGCTGCCATAATAGAGGATGCCGGCGCCCTGAATGAGGATGACGAAGCCGGCACCGACCACGGCAGCGACGATCTGGGCGATCAGCCGGGTCATGCGGGGACCGATCAGGCGGAACAGCAGCACGGTGATGGCGAGGGCGAGCGCGGTGGCCAAGGCGCCCATGGCGGCAACGACGCCATAGCCGGCGAGCCAGCGCGGACCCTCGAACACGGCCAGAACGTTGATCAGCGGCATGGCGAGCAGGCCGGAGAGGGCGCTGACCGAAAGCCAGACGCCACCGGTGCGCACGGCAAAGAGACGTCGCGACGAGGCCGGGGAGGCAAGGATCAGATCGAGATCAGAGCGGGCATAGTAGACCCGGGTGACCGCTTCGATGGCCTGCGAGAGCATGACGGTGAAGATGGTGAAGCCGGCACCGCTGACCACGAGCAGGGTGACCTTGTCGAAAACGATCCCGGCGCGCAGCCAGGGAAGAGCCAGCCCGTAGGCCAGCAAGTGCAGGACGACCGCAGCAATGGCGAGGCCGATCACGAGACCGATGCGGCGGCGGCGGCGACCGCCGGTCATCATCGCGAGCCAATCGCGCCAGGCGAGGCGAAGTTCGTGGCGGGCGAACCAGAGCGTGGTGGCGGGAGTTGCGCTCATGCGGCGGCGCCGGTGGCGACGAGTTCGAGGAAGATGTCCTCGAGGCTGGTCTCGCGACCGGTGCGGGCGCGGAGTTCAGCGAGGGTGCCCTCGGCAAGAAGCCGCCCATGAGCGATGACGCCGATGCGCTCGGCCATGCGCTCGGCGACCTCAAGGATGTGGGTGGTCATGATGACGGTGACGCCCTGGCGGACCTTGTCGCGCAGCACGTCCTTGACTTGGCGGGCGGAGCCGGCGTCGAGACCCGTCAGTGGCTCGTCGAGGATGATGAGCTTCGGGTCATGGACGAGGGCGCCGGCCAGGGCGACCTTCTGCAGCATGCCTTTGCTGAAGCCGCCGCAGAGTTCGTCTCTGTGCGGTTCGAGGCCGAGCCAGTGGAGGAGTTCGCGGGCGCGGCTGGCTGCCACGGCGGGGTCCATCTGCCAGAGGCCGGCGACGAATTCGAGATATTCGAGTGGGGTGAGGCGGTCATAGACCATGGGCTCGTCGGAGACCCAGGCGACGAGCCGCTTGGCAGCAACGGGGTCACGGCGCGCGTCGATGCCGAAGATGTGGATGCTGCCGGAGTCTGGCGGCAGGAGGCCGGCGACCATGCGCAGGATGGTGGTCTTGCCGGCGCCGTTGGGGCCGAGCAGGGCGTAGAACTCGCCGGCGCTGACGGTCAGATCGATGCCGTTGACTACGGGGCGGTCGAAGCGCTTGTGCAGACCGGCGACAGCGAGCGCAGGGGCGGACATGGTGGGCCTCCGAAGGTGCGGGAGGCTAGCGCAGCCCGGGTTTCGGGGCGGTGAACGGGAGCGATGGCATTGGCCGCAGCGGCGTTCACGGAACCGCGAGATCGGCCGGATCGTTGTTATGGCAAGTCAACAAGGAGGCCGAAAATGGCACCCAATGATCGTGAAACCTTTATCGTCGATCGCGGTAGCGGCGGCGCCGGCGGCGTGATCGTCGGCATCATCGTGGCGCTGGCGCTGATCGGTATCGCTTATCTGGTGTTCTTCAACGATGCCGGTGGCGGCAGCGGCACGGTGGATGTCGACGTGCCGGCCGTGAGCGTCGACGTGGTGCCGGACGGGCAGTGAGACAGGCCGGTTTGGATGAGTGAAGGGCGCCCGGTGGGCGCCCTTCATCGTTTATGACGCTTGCAGGCTCAACCGGCATCTCAGGATGGATCCCGGCTCAAGGCCGGGATGACATCGAGAGTGCGGATGCGCCAGTGCTCCTCAGTCTGCTAGAGGGCAATGCGGTAGAGGCCGAAGCCGTCGGCGTTGGTTTCGCCGGTGGGTTCGATGGAGACGGCAGTGACGTCGGCGACGTGTTCGGCGGCTTTGGGGCCGGTGGCGAACAGGACGGTGGTGTCACCGATCGGGGCGAGCGACCAGTTGCTGTCGGCCTTGGGGTTGATGGTGCCGTTCTCGACGATGAAGCGGACGATCAGGTCGCGGTTGGTGTCCGGGCCGATGAAGACGATCTTGTCCGCTCCGATGCCCGGGAAGCTGCCGCCGCCGCCGGCGCGGTAGTTGTTGGTGGCGACGATGAACTCCTGCTCCGGGTCGATCGGGGCGCCATCGTACTGAAGGTCGACGATGCGGTTGGCGTCGGGGTTGATCTCCTCCTTGCCGTCGCTGGAGTATCTGGACGGCTGGGTGACGTCGATCTTGTAGGTGACGCCGTCGATGACGTCGAAGTTGTAGGACGGGAACTCGGTGTTGATAAGTTCGGCGTCGGTTGAGCCCGGTTCGACCTGATTGAAGATCCCGGCCGAGCGCTCGAGCCAGTTCTTGACGTCGGCGCCGGTGATTTTCACCGCCTGGATGGTGTTCGGGTAGAGGTAGAGGTCGGCGACGTTCTTGATGGCGACCGGGCCGACGGGGACGTCGGTGTAGTAGTCCGGGCCACCGCGGCCGCCGGCCTTGAACGGGGCAGCGGCGGAAAGGATCGGCAGCCCCTCCCACTCGGTGCCCTTCATCATCTGCTCGATGTACCAGGTCTGGGCTTGCGAGACGATCTGAACGGAGGGATCGTCGGCGACGAGGGCGAAGTAGGAATGGAGCGGCGCGGCGGTCTCGCCGACAGCGCGGCGGACGTAATCCAGCGTTTCCTGGTGCTCGGCCTCGGCGGCAGCGGCGACTTCTTCCTCGTCTTCGACCAGCGGCTGCACCTCGCCATCGACGCGCTCTGAGATCGGGCGGGCTTCGGCAGTGTGGGAGACCACGGTCCACTTGCCGTCGGCATCCTGCTCGAGGAGGAGGTCGATCAGGCCCATATGCGAGCCCCAGAAGCCAGGCATGACGGCCGGCTTGCCGGCGAGGGTGCCGGCCTCGACGTCGACGCCTTCGATGCCTTCATAGTCGGGGCCGGGGAAGACCAGGTGCTGGTGGCCGGTGAGCACAACGTCGATACCCTCGACGCCGGCAAGCTGGAGCGAGGCGTTTTCGGCGCCGGTGCCCTGGTCGGCGGCGATGCCGGAGTGAGAGAGGGCGATGATGATATCGGCGCCTTCCTCCTTCATCTTCGGCACGTAGGCCTGGGCGGTCTCCACGATGTCGCGGGTGTTGACCTTGCCGGTGAGGTGGGTGGCGTCCCAGGTCATGATCTGGGGCGGCAGGAAGCCGATGAGGCCGATCCGGATCGGCCGAGCCGTGCCGGAGCCGTCGGTCAGTTCCTTGTCGATGATCAGGTATGGCGCGATGTAGGTGTCGTCCGACAGCGGATCGGCGGCGAGTTCGCCGCGCACGAGATTGGCGGAGACGAAGGGGAATTCGGCGCCTTCGATCGCCTTGTCCAGGTATTCGAGGCCGTAGTTGAACTCGTGGTTGCCAAGGGTCGCGGCGTCGTAGCCGAGGGTGTTCATCGCCTTGATGATGGGGTGGACGTTGTCGTCGAGTCCCTTCTCGTAGGCGATGTAGTCGCCCATCGGGTTGCCCTGGATGATGTCGCCATTGTCGAGCAGGATGGAGTTGCCGGCTTCAGCGCGGATCGACTCGATGATCGAGGCGGTGCGGGCAAGGCCCATCGTGTCGTTGGGCGCGTCGGCATAATAGTCATAGGCGAAGACGGCGACGTGGAGATCGGTGGTCTCCATGATGCGCAGATGCGCCTGATTGGCCTGGGCGAGGACGGCGTAGGGGTGCATGGCGACCATGGCGCCGACGCTGGCCGAACCGGCGAGGAACGTGCGCCGGCTGATAGAGGGCAGGAAATTCATGTGGACGTCTCCCTGAGATGGTCTTGTTCAAACCAGATGGGCGGGAGCGCCGCGCCCCCGCACCAGAGCGGACCCGAAGGTCCGGAGGCCCATTTGGGGCCGGTGTGCTCATGCCGTCGTCGGGTGACGTTGGGATGACGACGTGGAGGTGAGGCTAGTGCAGATTTGACCGGTTGGTCAATTTATGACAGCGCCCGTCAAACGCGGAAGGAACCACGGGCGGGGCGGCGGGCTTCTAGAGGCGCGGGGACTTCGGAGGGCTAGATCATGAAGTGGCGCGGGCGCCGACAGAGTTCCAACATTCAGGACCGGCGCGGAGCCGGCGGCGGCGGGTTCCGCGGCGGCTTCGGCGGCAGTCCTTTCGGACGTAGTGGCGGAGGGCTACGCATCCCCATGGGTGGACGCACCAGCCGCGGCGGCATGGGCGGCATCCTCGGCATCGTGGTGGTGCTGGGGCTGATCTGGCTGCTGACCGGCACCAACCCCATCGACATGCTGACGGGCGGATCGAGTTCGACCAGCAGCGTGAGTTCGTCCAGCTACCGGCCGGCCAATGGCAGCGCCGACGAGTTGCGGGAGTTCGTCGGCGTGGTGATCCAGGAAACCGAGGACCTGTGGAACGCCGAGTTCGCCGAGATCGGCGAGGACTATCCGGAGCCGACGGTGGTGCTGTTCACCGGGCAGACCGACAGCGGTTGCGGCGCGGCGGATGCCAGCACGGGGCCGTTCTACTGCCCGGTGGACGAGCAGGTCTATATCGACCTCGGCTTCTACGACATGCTGCGCGACCAGTTCGGTGCGCCAGGCGATTTCGCGCAGGCCTATGTGCTGGCGCATGAAGTCGGCCACCATGTGCAGAACCTCACCGGCGTGCTGGGCGACTTCAACCAGCGCCGGCAGAGCATGAGCCAGGAGGAGGCAAATGCCTGGTCGGTGCGGGTGGAACTGCAGGCCGATTGCTATGCGGGCATCTGGGCGGCCTATGCCGGTCAGGAAGACCTGCTGGAGAACGGCGATATCGAAGAAGCGATCAACGCGGCCATCCAGATCGGCGACGATACGCTGCAGCGCCGGTCGCAGGGTTTCGTGGTGCCGAAGACTTTCAATCACGGTACGTCGGAGCAGCGGAAGACCTGGTTCGAACGCGGCTACCGCGGTGGCGATCCGGGGGTGTGCGACACCTTTTCGGGGAGCGTTTGAGTTGGCGATGCGCTAAGCCCTCGGTGAAATTCGTTCGCCGGAGCCGCTGTGAGCATACCCAAGATCATCCATTTCACCTGGAAGACCAAGACGCTCACCAAATTCGCCCAGCGAACCTGGGACGAGTGGGCGCGCACGCATCCGGATTGGGAACTCAAGCTCTGGGACGATGCGGATATCCGGGCGCTGGTGGCGGAACACTATCCGGAACACCTCGCGGTGTTCGATGGATATGGCTCGGGGATCTTCCGGGCCGACGCCTGGCGCTTTTTCGTGCTGCACCATGAAGGCGGCATCTATGCCGACCTCGACATGCTGCCCAAAGGGAAGATCGATCGGCTTTGTGCCGAGACCGCCTGCTTCGTCGGTGCGGAGCCGGAGATTCATGTCGAGGAGAATGACGGACGCTATCGCGGCATGCCATTCGTGCTTTGCAACGCGTTCATGGGATCGGTGCCGGGGCATGTGTTCTGGCAGCGCTGCATCGACGCTCTGGCGCGATGTTCGGCAACAAGCGATGTCGTCGACGCAACGGGGCCGCGTTTCGTGAATGGGGTCGCGCTTTGTGCGCCGCGGGAGGAGCGGCCGGATGTCCTGCTGCCCAACCTGTGGAGCCCGCTATCGGGTTGGGGCACGCCTTCCCCTACTTCAGATGCCTATGCCGAGGCCCTGGAGCAGCAGTTTCGAATCATCGGGCGCGGTGAGCCGGCGCTGGTGTCGCATCTGTGGCGCAATTCGTGGTTCATGCCGGTCTATTACAAGGGGCCGCAATTCTGGCGCTTGCCCAACCAGATACAGTGGTGGTGGCGCGGCAGGCGGAACAAGGCCCTGGCAAGCACCGAATTCAGTAGGCCCGAACGGAGCTATGACAGGCAACTGCAGGTGGCGCCGTTCGACTGGCCGGAGCTGTTTGTGGCTGTGGATCTTGCTGCGGGCGCAGAGGAGATCGCTGCAGTTCTCGTGCAGTCGAGCTATCCGAAAAGCAAGATCTCGATCGGACTGTTCGGCGGCGCGCCCGATCTGGTCGGTACTATGAGCACCGCCCTGGCCGAGGCTGGATTGGGATTTGAGGTTTATCCGGCCGAAGCCGAAGCTGCCCGGCGGCGCAACGCCATGCTGGACGCCGCGCGGGGGCGGGACTGTGTCCTGCTCGACGGGCGGCTGCAGAGTATGCCGGAGGGAACACTGGAGGCTCTGGTGACGGCCGGGCGGCCGGTGATGACACTTGAGGTGGTTGGCGCCGACGGCGAGGATCGCAACGAAGCGACGATGCTCTACAACAAGGACATCTTCAAATCGCTGTATCGTTCGGGCGGGCGCGAGGGCGACATGCAGGTTGCTGCGGGCAGCACGGCGAAGCCTTTGAGAGATTTCCGCTATCTCAATGTTGCGCCAGTGACGATCGTGGGAGCCGATGTGCTGCTGGTCCGCAACGAGGTGATCGCTGCCGGCGTTCGGTTTCCGGAGGAGGCGTACAAGGCACACCGTGGCTCTCGGGCATTCGCGCTTGCGGTACGCGATGCCGGCTTCGAGGTTGCGGCGCTGCCGAACCGAACCGTGGTCACCAGCCGCTGAAGCGGCCCCTGAAGGGTGAAGAGGTGGGGGAGCGGCGCCCGCGGGTGGTGGCTACCCATCGAGGGAGCATGTGATGGCTGTCGAGATCGTCGAGATGCGGTTCGAGGATGATGGGGTTTTCCCCAATAGCCGGCTGCCGCTGCTGCTTTATCGCGGAGTGGCGGAAGGGGAGGGGCCGGAAGCGCTGGAACGGCTGTTCGACGGAAACGGCTGGCCGCCACAGTGGCGGGATACGATCTTCACCTTCCATCACTACCACTCGAAGAGCCATGAGTGCCTGGGCGTTGCCAAGGGACATGCGACGCTGCGGTTCGGCGGGCCCGAGGGGGAAGAGGTCCGAGTGGAGGCCGGGGATGTGGTGGTGATCCCGGCTGGCGTGGCGCACCAGCGCGTGGTGGCGAGCACCGACTTCATGGTGGTGGCCGCCTATCCGCCGGGACAGGAGGATTACGACACGCTGCGCGGACAGCCGCAGGACCGACCGAAGGCGGACGAGAACATAGCCAAGTTGCCGTTGCCGGAGAGTGACCCGGTGCTGCGCAAGGGCGGTCTGCTGGAGCTGTGGCGCTAGAGGCCGAAGAGGTGGCGGGCGACCATGGTGGTGGCCCAGCCGGCAAAGAGCATGGCGAGGCCCGGATAGCGGAGCGACACCAGGCCGGCGACGATCAGCGCCAGCTTGATGTCCCAGCCTTCGGTGAAGAAGGCGGGTGCCCATAGCGTGGTGAGCACGGCCGCGGGAACGGCGTTGAGGGCCGCCTGCATCCGCGGCGGGATGGTGTTCATCCGGGTGATGAGGATGTAGCCGCCGATGCGCGTCAGGTAAGTCGCGACGGCGGCAGACAGGATCAGCAGCAACATGGCCGTGTCGGTCATCAGTGCTCCTCCGCCAGTACTGCGGGAGCGGCAGGCAGGGGCAGGAGCGTGGCCACCAGGATGCCAACGGCGGCGCCGATGCTGACGTGCCAGGGGGAGCCGACGAAATAGTAGGCGAGCATGGAGCCGACCATGCTGGCGACAACCACGGGGTAGAAGCCGGATCGCTTGCGGAAGCCGACGACGAGGCCGAGGAAGTAGATCGGCAGGAGCACGTCGATGGCGAAGGTCTGCGGGTCACCGAGCAGGCCGCCGAACCAGGCGCCGAGGATGCTGAAGCCGACCCATTGGGCAAACATGATGGCGCCGAAGGTGAAGTACCAGGTCGGGCTGGTCGACAGGCCCGCCTCGTGGCGGCGGGCGAGGTCGGCGTATTGCGGGTCGGTGAGAAGAAAGAAGGCGAGGAGCCGCTGAGGCAGGCTGTAGCGGCCAAAGATCGGGGCCACGGCGGCGGAATAGAGGATGTGGCGGAAGTTGACCGCCAGAACCGACAGGACGATCAGCCAGCCGGGGACGTGGCTGCCGAAAAGTTCTATGCCTACCAACTGGCTAGCACCGGCGAAGACGGTGGCGCTCATCAACCCGGCTTCGAAGACGGTCAGGCCGTTTTCCACCGCGATCGCGCCGAAAAGCACGGCGAACGGCGCCGCGGAGACGGCAACGACGAGGCCGCTGCGGATGCCGGCGAGGATGTCGCTGCGGTTCATGCCACGGCTTTCGTGGGGTTAAGCGGCAGTCGGCTTGTGCTCGGGGAGGGGAGACATGCCCTTCTGCTCACGGACGTGATTCAGGAAACGAGTGAACAGATAATGGCTGTCTTTCGGTCCCGGTGAGGCCTCAGGGTGGTACTGAACCGAGAAAATCGGTTTGCCTTCTACAGCAAGGCCGGCATTGGAGCCGTCAAACAGCGAGATGTGGGTCTGGGTGACCCCGGCGGGGAGGCTCTCCGAGTCGACGGCGAAGCCGTGGTTCATCGAGGTGATCTCGACCTTGCCGGTGGTGAGATCCTTGACCGGGTGATTGGCGCCGTGGTGGCCCTGGTGCATCTTGCCGGTCTTGCCGCCAAGGGCGAGGCCGAGGAGCTGGTGGCCGAGGCAGATGCCGAACATCGGCTTGCCGGTTTCCATCAGCTTCTGGATGGTGGGGACCGCGTACTGGCCGGTGGCGGCCGGATCGCCCGGACCATTGGACAGGAAGATGCCGTCGGGATTGTGCGCCAGCACTTCCTCGGCGGTGGCGGTGGCGGGCACGACGGTGACCTTGGCGCCCTGGTCGGCGAGGCAGCGCAGGATGTTGCGCTTGGCGCCGAAGTCGATGGCGACGACGTGGAAATCGGGGTTTTCGACGGTGCCGTAGCCCTTGTCCCACTGCCAGCCGGTCTGGTCCCAGTGATAGGTCTGGGCGGTGGTGACTTCCTTGGCGAGGTCGAGACCTTCGAGGCCGGGGAAGGCGTTGAGCTCGGCCATGATCGAGGCCTCGTCGAACATGCCGGAAGGCTCATGGGCGATGACGCCATTGGGCATGCCGTTTTCGCGGATGCGGGCGGTCAGGGCGCGGGTGTCGACACCGGCGATGCCGACGATGTTGCGCTTCTTGAGCCAGGCATCGAGCTTTTCGGCAGCGCGGTAGTTCGACGGATTGGTGATGTCGGCCTTGAGCACGACGCCGCGGACGCCGGAGAGGGCGGCCATGTTCACCGTCTCGATATCTTCGTCGTTGGTGCCGACATTGCCGATATGGGGGAAGGTGAAGGTGATGATCTGACCGGCATAGGATGGGTCGGTCAGGATCTCCTGGTAGCCGGTCATGGCGGTGTTGAAGCACACTTCGCCGGCAGCGTGGCCGATTGCACCGATGCCGCGGCCCTCGAGGCGGGTCCCGTCCGACAGGATCAGAAGTGCGGTCGCGGGGGATTGCTGCCAGCCGGTCACGGTGGGTCTCCAGGTTTGGGTCGCGCAATGCGCAGGAAAGCTCGTGCTTGTCCTGAAACGCGCCCGGGTCGATGTGGTTGAGGCCTCCTCTTAAGAGGCTCGGCGAAGCCGCGCAAGTGGCGCGACCGGCGTTTCATGCCTATATGGTGCCCGCTCAGGACATGGCAAGGAGGTCGAAAAAGACAATGCGCGACCAGATCAGCGAAGGGCTCAAGCAGGCGCTCAAGGCCCGTGACCAGCGGCGCACGGCGACGCTCAGGGCCATCAACGCGGCCATCAAGGACAAGGACATCGCCATCCGCCAGGAGAATCGCGGGCCGGCGACGAACGAGGAAATTCTCGCGATCGTTCAGAAGATGGTGAAGCAGCGCGAGGAGAGCTTCGCGATCTATGCCCAGGCCGGGCGCGCGGACCTTGCCACGGTCGAGAAGGAAGAAATCGACATCCTCAACGAGTTCCTGCCCAGGGGGCTCAGCGAGGACGAAGTGGATGCCGCGATCCGAGCGGCGATTGCCACCACCGGTGCGGAAGGCCCCAAGGACATGGGCAAGGTGATCGCGCAGCTCAAAACCGAATATCCGGGCCGGATCGACTTCGGCAAGGCGAGCGGCAAGGTGCGCGCGGCGCTCGCGGAAGCCAGCGCCTAGGCGACGAGGCGAAGGGCGGCGGCGCGGATCTGGTTCCGGCCGCCCTGCTTGGCCTTGTAGAGGGCGGAGTCGGCGCGGCTCAGCGTCGAAGAGAAGCTTTCTGCAGGGCCATTGATGGCGACGCCGATGCTGACCGTGGCAGCGCCGGCACCATTGCCGATCGGAATGGCAGCCTGCTCGAAGGACCGGCGGATGCGCTCGGCGACCTCCGTAGCCTCCTCGCGGTCGCGGCCGGTGAGGACGGCGCAGAACTCCTCGCCGCCAAGGCGGGCGACCACGTCGGTAGGGCGGAGGTCGGCGCGCAAAATTTCGGCAAAGTGCTGGAGCACACGATCACCGGCGGCATGGCCACGGTGATCGTTGATCTGCTTGAAATGGTCGAGATCGAACATCAGCACGGCGGTGCCGGCCGGCAAATCCATGGTCTCGTAGCGATCGAACAGGGCACGGCGGTTGAGCACGCCGGTGAGCGAATCGGTGTTGGCTTCTTCGCGGTGGCGGCGGGCCATGCGGGAGTGATTGAGGGTCAGCGAGAGCGACCCGACACCGGTGAGGCCGACAATGGCCATGAGCGCATTGAACTCTTCGGCCCAGTTCGATGGTGGGGCAGTGAGCACCCAGCTCTGATCAGCTACGAGGACGACGGCGCAGGCGAGGAAGCTGGCACCGGTGACGGCGTAGATCATGGCGTTGACGGTCAGGACCACCGGCGACTCGGCGCGGCCGGCCCAATACTGCCAGGCACACAGCGCCATGATTAGCGCGCAGGCGGCGTTCAAGGCGATGGTGCCAACGCCGGACCAGCCGAGCAGCATCGGAATGACGACCGCGGCTTCGGCGATGGCGAGCAGGACGAGCAAGGCAACCATAGGCGCGCGGCCGTGGCGGAACTGGAAGGCCCCGACGAGTACCGCACTCAACCCGACCAGCAGCAGGGCAAAGGGGACGAGCTGGTGGACAAGGTCATAGGCGCCGTTGCGCATGCCCAATGCGAAAAGTGCAACGACGACGAAGGTGATGCCGACAGTCCAACTGAACAGGTAGGAATCGCGACGCGAATTCAGCCAGGCGATCACCAAGACGAGCGTCAGCGCCGCGCCGGATACGGCGATGGCAATCATCAATGAGTCGTTGTCTATCGGCACGGCGCCCCCGCTCCGGTCATGCCGCTCGCATGTTGCCTCTGCCTGGATACGGCATCTGTGGCTTACGGTGGGCGTGCCTAATCCGAAACTGGTGAGCAAAATCTTAGCGGCGACAGTGAGAAAGCGAGGAATTCGATGTGACCATTGCTGCGGCCGGGACCGTGACAAAGCCGCTGCAAGGTGTAGGTTCAGATACCGTTAGGTGAGCGAAAGGGGAAACAGATGGCGATCTCAGCGGAGACGAAGCGGCGGTTCGCGGTGGCGACCGCGTTGCGCGGCGTGCTGATGCTCCTGGCGGGGCTCTACGCCGTCGTCTTTCCCGATGCAGCGCTGACGGTGTTGGTGATCGCAGGCGGCGTGCTGCTGGTGGTGGACGGTGCCCTCGGGCTATGGAGCCTGACCTTCGGCGGCGGCAAGAGCGGCAATTACTGGTTCGACGTGGTCGGCAACGCGCTGTCGCTGATCCTCGGCGTGCTGATCCTGCTGAGCCCGCTGCTGGCGACGGTGTTTACCGTGACCTTCATGGCGACGCTGGTTGGGCTGGCAGCGCTGGTGGTCGGCATCATGCAGATCGTGGTGGTGGTGCGCGAGCGGGAGAGCTATGCGCGCATCTGGCCGGTGGTGCTCTCGGGCATTTCGTATGTTCTGCTCGGCCTGGTGTTCCTGTTCTTTCCGCTGCTCAGCGCTTCGGTGGCGGTGATCTTCGGCGGCGTGCTGCTGGTGTTCTTTGCCATCGGCCTGTTGGGTTGGGCCTGGCGGCTCTACCAGCGCAGCAAGGCGGGCTAGGCGCTAGCGGTAGACCACGTTGATGCCGGCAACGGTGTCGTCCTGCCGGAGGGGCTCGGCGCCTTCCGGCAGCGTCAGTTCGACATTGCCATAGGCGTCCCAGCGGGGCTGGAGATCGGCGTCGGCAGCCAGCGAGAAGAAGCTCGCCGCATCATCGGGAATGGGCTCCCCGGGAGGGACCAGAGCAGCCTGGATGTTGGCGGGCGTATCGTCGCCGCACCTGCGGGAGAAGGTGACGAGATCGAACTGGCCATCGGGGGCGGTGCTGCGGGTCTCTTCGGTGATGGTGCAGGCGGGCACGAGGTCGGAGACGACCCACAGAGTGGCGCCGATCATCGCCGCGGGCAGGGTGGTCATCAGGATCAGCGCGGGGAGCGGGAAGCGAATGGCTGGCATGGGCTGTGGATAAGCTGGTTGCTGGTGACTCGGCGGGTCGGAATGCTTACCTAATCGCTGATGCGCTTTTCCGACAGCTTTCTTGACGAGATCCGACAGCGCCTGCCGATCACGCAGGTGGTGGGCGAGCACGTCGTCTGGGACAAGCGCAAGTCACAGCCCGGCAAAGGCGACATGTGGGCCTGCTGCCCGTTTCACGCCGAAAAGAGCCCGAGCTTCCACGCCGATGACCGGCGCGGCATCTACCATTGCTTCGGCTGTGGGGCGTCGGGCGACCATTTCCGCTTCCTGACCGAAAAGGCGGGAATGAGCTTTCCCGAAGCGGTGGAGAAGCTCGCCGGCATGGCCGGCGTGCCGATGCCGGCGCGGGACGAGCGCAGCGAAAGGCGGGCGGCGCAGCAGCGCAGCCTGCTCGACGTCATGGAACTGGCGACCAAGTATTTCGAGGCAGCGCTGGCACACAATATCGGGGCACGGGCGCGGGGGTACCTGTTCGAGCGCGGGGTTTCGGCACAGGCGCAGCAGCGATTCCGCATCGGGTTTGCGCCCGACAGCCGCAATGGGCTCAAGGAGCACCTCGCGGCCAATGGCGTGACGGCGCAGGAAATGATCGACACCGGACTGGTGGCGACCCGCGAGGACGATCCGCTGCCCTATGACCGGTTCCGCAACCGGGTGATGTTCCCGATCACCGACTTCAAGGGCCGGGTGATAGCCTTCGGCGGGAGGGCGATGTCGCCGGACGTCCCGGCGAAATACCTGAACTCGCCTGAGACCGAACTCTTCAAGAAGCGGCACACGCTCTATAACGGGCAGACTGCCCGGCAGGCGGCGCGGGATGGCGGGACCGTCATCGTGGTCGAGGGGTATCTCGACGTGATCGCGGCGGTGACGGCGGGCTTCGAGGGCGCGGTGGCGCCGCTCGGCACGGCGATGACCGAGGAGCACCTGCAGCTCCTGTGGCGGATGAGCCCCGATCCGGTGCTGTGTTTCGACGGGGACAAGGCCGGGCTCAAGGCGGCGGAGCGGGTGGCCGACATGGTGATGCCGCACCTCAAGCCGGGCTACACGGTTCGCATTGCGACGCTACCGGAGGGGCAGGATCCGGACGACCTGATCAAGGCGCAGGGGCGGGCGGCGTTCGCCGATGTGATCGAGCGGGCGCGATCGCTGTCGGACATGATCTGGAGCTTCGAGACCGGTGGCCTCGTGCCGGAGACGCCGGAAGCACGAGCGGCGCTGCAGGCGCGGTTGAGGGACCGCGCCAACTCCATCCAGGACAGCACGGTGCGCTTTCATTATGCGCAGGCGTTCGATGAGAAGCTGCGGGCGTTTTTGGCGCCGGTTCGGCAGGGCCGGTTCGAGCAGCGGGGCGGCGGGCAGCCGCGCTACGGCCAGAGCGGCGCCTATGGCTATCCGCGGGCGGGGACGCCGCGGCTGGTGGTGTCGGACACGCTGCGCAATTCGCGCCTGCTGAAGCAGGGGGCGGTGGCGGAGGCGACGCCGCGCGAGGCGACAATCGTGCTCAGCCTGGTCAACCATCCGGCGCTGGTGGAGGACAAGTTCGAGGTGCTGGCGGCGCTCGACCTCGAGACCACGGTGGCCCAGAAAGTCCTGGGGGATCTTTTGAACCTCGTCGTGCGGCACCACGATATTTCTGCGGCCGATCTCAAGTCGGCGCTAGGGGTGCGGGGGCATGGGCCGACGCTCGAGCGCATGGCGCAGACGCTGATGCGGCAGGGCGTGTGGCAGATCGGGCCGGAGACGGCGCTGGCCGATGCCGAGATCGGATTGAGTCATGCGCTGGCCTTGCATAACAAGAAAGTTCAGCTAAATAGGGAACTCAAGGCAGCCGAAGCCGCGCTGGGCGAAGACCCGAGCGATGAAACCTTTGAACGGCTGCGAGACATCAAGAACCAGATTACCACTGTCGATGGCACAGAGGCATTGATCGAAGGCTTTGGTTCGCTATCAGGACGCGCGACGCGCAGCTTCTAGGGAAACCGGGGAGCGGCGGTGTCGTGCGATTTTGTGCATGGCGACTCGCCATGCGGAGCGAACCGTGTGTTCGGCTGGGCGTTAACGCCTGGGTGAGCGCACCTTTACCTTGCCTTGAGGTGTCACCACCTAAAGCCTTACCCGGGCCCGGGCTTCGCGGGCACCGACGGAGTACGAGATGGCCAGCAAGGCAGCAGCAAAGACGAGCAAGGAAACCGAGAAGCCGGAAGCCGGTGCCGCCCCCGAGGCGACGACCGACTCCCCTCTGCTCGATCTTTCCGATGCGGCCGTCAAGAAGCTCATCAAAGTCGCCAAGAAGCGCGGCTACGTGACCTATGAAGAGCTGAACGCGGTGATGCCGTCGGAGGAAGTGTCCTCCGAGCAGATCGAGGATTTCATGTCCATGTTCTCGGACATGGGCATCAATGTCGTTGACGAGGACGAGGTCGAAGAGACCGAGGTCGAGAAGGACGACGACGACAGCGGCACGGAAGTCGCGCCGTCGACCGGCACGGCCGTATCGACCACCTCCAACACCAAGGCGGGCAGTGACCGCACCGACG
Organism: Devosia albogilva; assembly: GCF_042685625.1. Classification (NCBI taxonomy): domain Bacteria; kingdom Pseudomonadati; phylum Pseudomonadota; class Alphaproteobacteria; order Hyphomicrobiales; family Devosiaceae; genus Devosia; species Devosia albogilva. Next base: position 629,327 of record NZ_JBHUNP010000001.1, on the reverse strand, counting down.
ATCCGGTGCGCATGTATCTGCGCGAGATGGGCTCGGTGGAGCTGCTCAGCCGCGAGGGCGAAATCGCCATCGCCAAGCGCATCGAGGCCGGCCGCGAGACGATGATCGAGGGGCTGTGCGAAAGCCCGCTGACCTTCCAGGCCATCATCATCTGGCGCGACCAGCTCGCCGCCGGCGAGATTCTGCTGCGCGACATCATCGACCTCGAAGCGACCTATGCCGGTCCCGATGCCAAGCAGGCGGCGCCAGAAGTGCCGGTGGAACGCCCGGCAGCGAAGCCGGAGCCGGTGGCCGAGAAGGCCAAGCCGGCACCGAAGCGTGCTTCCGGCGACGAGGACGACGATTACGTCCCCGACGAGCCGCAGCCGCCGCAGGACCCGGTTGAGGACGACGACGACGAATTCGACAACGCCCTGTCGCTGTCGGCGATGGAAGCCGAGCTGAAGCCGCAGGTGGTGGAAACCTTCAACCGCATCGCCGAAGCCTATGGCGAGATGCGCGAGCTGCAGGACAAGCACGCCGAGGATCGCAGCGTGGCGATGTCGGCGGCCGAGCAGAGCCGTGTCGCCGAACTGCGCTCGGTCGTGATTGCGGACGTGAAGTCGCTGTCGCTCAACAACAGCCGTATCGAGAGCCTGGTCGAGCAGCTCTACGACATCAACAAGCGCCTGGTGAAGCTTGAAGGCCGGCTGCTGCGCCTGGCCGAGAGCTATGGCGTCAAGCGCGACAAGTTCCTCGAGAGCTACTACGGCAAGGAAGTCGATCCGGCCTGGGAATCGGCGCTTGCTGCCAATACCGACAAGTCGTGGGCCGAGTTCGCGCGCCGCGAGGCCGACACCATTCGCGACCTGCGCGGCGAGATCGCGACGCTCGCGACGGAGACCGGCCTCAACATCGCCGAGTACCGCCGCATCGTGCACAAGGTGCAGAAGGGTGAGCGCGAGGCCGCCATCGCCAAGAAGGAGATGGTGGAGGCCAACCTGCGCCTGGTGATCTCGATTGCCAAGAAGTACACGAACCGCGGCCTGCAGTTCCTGGACCTGATCCAGGAGGGCAATATCGGCCTGATGAAGGCGGTGGACAAGTTCGAGTACCGGCGCGGCTACAAGTTCTCGACCTACGCCACCTGGTGGATCCGGCAGGCGATCACCCGCTCGATTGCCGACCAGGCCCGCACCATCCGCATTCCGGTGCACATGATCGAGACGATCAACAAGATCGTCCGCACGTCGCGCCAGATGCTGCACGAGATCGGCCGCGAGCCGACGCCGGAGGAACTCAGCGAAAAGCTGCAGATGCCTTTGGACAAGGTGCGCAAGGTGCTCAAGATCGCCAAGGAGCCGATCTCGCTCGAAACGCCGATCGGCGACGAGGAAGATTCCAACCTCGGCGATTTCATCCAGGACGTGAATGCGGTCCAGCCGATCGATGCGGCGATCCAGTCGAACCTGCGCGAGACCACGACCCGCGTCCTGGCGTCGCTGACGCCGCGCGAAGAACGCGTGCTGCGCATGCGCTTCGGCATCGGCATGAACACCGACCATACGCTCGAGGAAGTGGGCCAGCAGTTCTCGGTGACGCGCGAACGTATCCGCCAGATCGAGGCCAAGGCGCTGCGCAAGCTGAAGCACCCGAGCCGGTCGCGGAAGCTGCGGAGCTTCCTGGACAACTAGGCCACGGAGGCAAAGGGCATGAAGATCAAGATCATCGTGCACGAAGCGGAAGAGGGCGGTTTCTGGGCCGAGGTGCCGGCGATCCCTGGTTGCGTGAGCCAGGGTGAGACACTGGCGGAACTGGACGACAACATTCGCGAGGCGATCATAGGGTGCCTCGCGGTCGATCCCGTTGATCCGGTGACGGAAGGGTTCGAGCGAACGCTGGACCTGGCCGTATGAGGTCTATCACCGGGCGTGAATTCGCACGGATTCTGGAACGCCGCGGCTGGACGCTACTCAGGGTGAATGGAAGCCACCATATCTATGGGCATTCCGGCAACCAGGCCCGGATATCGCTGCCGATCCACGGGAACACGCCACTGAAAACGGGTTTGCTGCGGCATCTTGCCAGGATCGCCGACATAGAAGAGGAGGAGCTGCGATGACAGCGCCTCTCAAAGTCACGGCCATCCGGGCGGTTGTGCCGTTCCGGCTGGTGGTGACGTTTTCGGACGGGAGCCACGGGACGTTCGATGCGGCGCCGATGCTGGGCGAGCGGGGCGAGGGGACCGAGCCGCTGCGGGAGCGGAGCTATTTCGGCAAGGTGGGGCTCGCCAACGGAGTGCCGACCTGGCCGAACCATTTCGACATCTCGCCGGGCTGGCTGCGCGAAGAGATGGAAAAGCGGGGCGAGCTCGTGATACCGCGGGCGCGACGCTAAGAAAAAGACGAGGAGACCGGCATGTCGTTCCTGAAGAGGCTGTTTGGCGGTGGAGCCGAGACCAATGCGGAAGCCGGAGACAAGGTCTTCGGGGAAGAAACCTACAAGGGCTTCCTGATCAAGGCGATCGAGATGAAGGCCGGCAGCGAGTTGCAGCTCGCGGGCACCATCGAGAAGGAAGTCGATGGCGAACTCAAGACCTACCGCTTCGTGCGGGCCGACCGGATGAGCTCGCGTGACGACCTCGTCGCCCTGGCGCTCTCCAAGGGCCGGCAGATCATCGACGAGCAGGGCGAGGGCATCTTCCGCTAAGCGGAGGCGTTCCAGCTTTTCAGCCAGGCAGAATTGCGCCGCGACCGCGGCTTGCCGCCCCCAGTCGGGGGCCTATCAGTATTGGAGTTTGCAAATGGCCAGGAAACCAACGGCCAGGACCGAGTTCGTCCTGTTCGACGTGATCTATGAAGACGGTTCGCAGCGCTCGAACCGCAAGGTGGATGCGAGCCTGCTTGGTGGGCTCGATGGCGACGAGCCGGCAAAGGCCGCCATCGAAGAGCAGGACCGGGCGATTGCCGAAAAATCCGGCCAGCCGCCGCTGGCGATCAAGAGCATCAAGCGCAGCGGCAAGTAATCAGGGTGCCAGCGCCTTGTCGATGGCTGGCTTCACCACGGTGCCATAGAGCTCGATGGCCTTCATGACCTTGTCGTGGGGGACAGTGCCGACGCTGAGTTGCAGGCCGAAGCGGTCGTGCTTGAACCATTCGTGCTGCATCAGGATCTTGTCGATGACTTCCTGCGGGGAGCCCATGTAATAGGCGCCCTCGGGCGTCGCGCCGGCGTCGAACTGGGCGCGGGTGGTGGGCGGCCAGCCGCGCTCCTTGCCGATGCGGCTCATGGTAGCGCTGTGGGACGGGAAGGCGATGTCGCGGGCGGCCTGGCTGTCTTCGGCGAGAAAGCCGTGGCCGCTGACGCCGACTTTCAGCTTGCCGGCGTGACCCACCTTGGCGGTGGTCTGGTGGTAGAAATCGACCAGCGGTGCGAACTGGCGCGGCTGGCCGCCGATGATGGCGATCATCAGCGGCAGGCCGTAATAGGCGGCACGAGCTACCGAGTTCGGGGTGCCGCCCACGGCGATCCAGAGCGGGATCGGCTGCTGGACGGGCTGGGGATAGATGTTGATCCCGGGAATCGGCTTGGTGTGCTTGCTGCCGGGCCACTGCACCGCGCCGCCTTCGCGGATCTTGAGGAGCATGGCCAGCTTCTCCTCGAACAGATCATCGTAGTCGTTGAGGTCGTAGCCGAAGAGCGGGAAGCTCTCGATGAAGCTGCCGCGCCCTGCCATGATCTCGGCGCGACCGTTGCTGATCAGGTCGATGGTGGCGAATTGCTGCCACACGCGGATCGGGTCCTCGGAACTGAGGACGGTCACCGCGGTGGAGAGCCGGATCGACTTCGTGCGCGCTGCGGCGGCGGCCAAAATGGTGGCCGGGGAGGAAGCGACGTAGTCGGGACGATGGTGCTCGCCGATGCCGAAGAAGGAGAGGCCGAGCTGGTCGGCGAGCTCGATTTCCTCGAGCAGATCGCGCAGCCGCTCGGCGGGAGACTGGAGGTGGTCGCCGTTCAGCGGATCCGGCGTGTTCTCGACGAAAGAGTAAAGTCCGAGTTCCATGGTGACCTCCGTATTGGCCCGACATGGAGCCGGACGGACGCGCGATCAAGAACGCACATGGGTGTGACCGCGCGTCGATGGGCTCAGACGTTGCTGCCCGACGGAGTGTAGGCGAAGGGGGATACCGGCGTGGGGGACGGCTCGGGCGCCTTTTCACCGGCGGCGGCATGGATCTCGGACACCAAAGCGGGGTCGAGACGGAGCTTGCTGGCGAGCGCATCGAGATAGGCGCGCTCGGAGGCGGTGTCGGCGGTGATCGCCACCAGCGAGGCCGCGTAGATCTCCGCCGCGTGCTCGGGGGTGTCGGCACGGGCAACGACGGCGTTGATGTCGAGCGGGCTCGAGAGTTCGTCGAAGACCCAGGCCTTTTCCTCGGCCGACAGCGACATGCCTTCGAGGCGGGAGAAGATCTTCTCCTTCTCGTCGGCGTCGATACGGCCATCCGCCTTGGCGGCGGCGATCATGGCGCGGACGAGGGTCTTGCCGAGTTCTTCCTGCGCGTGCTGGTCAGACGTGGAGGGGATGAAAGCGTCCTCGCGAGCGGAGGAGGCGCCGGGCTGGCCGGCCTGATACTTCTGCCAGGCCTGGTAGGCGAGACCGCCGACGGCGGCCAGGGCGCCAAGCTTGACGGCGTCCTTGCCGATCTTGCCGAGACCACCACCCCCGAGAAGCATGCCGGCGGCGAGGCCGGCGGCGCCGCTCATGGCGTTTTTCTGCGCATTCGGATCGGTCTGGAGGGCTTTGACGATCTGGTCGATGTTGAACATGTGGTCTCCCTTGGCTGTGCGTTCGCATTTGGGGAAGCGCCGGGCCCGTTACAAGACTGCGCCTCGCTGACCTCCAGATGAACGAAGATGAACGGAACATGGCGTTCGAATGAACGCGAAAACGGGAAAGGCCCTGGCTTGCGCCAGGGCCTTGGACGATGCCCGCAGAGGGAGGGGCTGGGGCATCGAGGTGTTAGCCGCCGGTGGCCGGGGCAGTGGTGGTCTCGGCCGGGGCAGCAGCGTCAGCAGCCGGAGCCGCATCGGTGGCCGGAGCAGCGGCATCAGCAGCAGGGGCTGCATCAGCGGCCGGAGCCTCGGTCATCGGGGCAGCGTCAGGCGTAGCGGCCGGAGCTTCGGTCATCGGGGCCGGGGCAATGGCCGGATCAGCCGGAGCTTCGGTGGTGACCGGCGCACCGTTCACGTCAACCGAGGTGGTCGACGGACCGGAGTTGGCCGAAAAGACGAGGTAGCCGATGGCCAGAAGGGCCAGGGCGACGATGATGCCGACAAACCAGCCCGTGCCGCTCGATTCCCGAGTATAGACGGTGCGGTTGCCATCGTTGGTATAAACGGTATCGCGGTCAGGGGTTGCCATGATTTCGCTCCTTTGTGTTACCGTATGGCCGAAAGAACGTTGGCGATTTTCATTCGTTCCCAAACCTGTGATCACGAAATTCAGTCAGGATTGTTCATTGGGGACAATGGGTTGCCGCTGGATCGCGCGATATTGATTATGGCGATATTTGGACATTTGTGGTCCGGAGGCGCCGCAGCAGGTCCAAAGCTGCAAGAGGGGAAGCGAAAAGGCCGGGCATTTGCCCGGCCTTCTTGTTGGAAGTGATCTCTCGGATCAGCCGTTGGCGGCCACTGTTACCAGCGGGGTGATCCGCCGGATGGTGACGCGACGGTTCTCGCGCTCGGCTGCTTCGGTGCGGACCTTGAGGTACCGCTCGCCATAGCCCTGGGTCGCGAGGTTCTCCGGCGGCACGCCGTAGAAGTCGGTCAGGATACGGGCGACAGTCGCCGCACGCAGGTCCGACAGGCGCAGGTTGGAGATGTCCGACCCGACGGCATCGGTGTGGCCCTCGATCAGGAACGTTTCTACCGGGTTCTGTTCGATCAGGGCCAGCATGGCGTTGGCGACCTGGGACAGGGCACCGACCTGATCGCGGCTGATGGTGGCCTCGCCGGTGTTGAAGGTCAGGTTGCCGACCTCAAGACGGCGGACGCTGTCGCGAACGCGGGCCGAGCGCTTGACCTCGTCGATGGAGTAGAGGCGCGCGACCTGTTCCACCGGCGGCTGACTGAAGAAGACTTCCAACTCTTCCTCGTCGGCATCGCGGGCGTCGAGCACATATTCCTGCACGGGGATGTTGAGGCGGAGCGGCGGCAGGTCCGCGGCCGGATCACGCCATTCAACCAGCTGGTCGTAATAGCGCTCGTTGAACTGGGCGAGCACATATTCGCGCCCGTCCGGCGTGATGCGAGTGCGGCGCAGCACGTCGCCGTTGCGGTTGCGGACGGTGACGATCTGAGTGCCGTCCGGACGCGTAATGGTCTCGCGGGTCCGGCCGTTGCTCAGGTTTTCGTAGTAGATCTCGTCTTGCTGCGGGTCATAGAAGCGGGCGGTGTCGGCGCCGATCGAGTTGACGATCAGTTGCGAGCCCACCTGCAGGATGACCTGGGTGATGAGATCGCCAGTATCCACCTGAACAGGAGCCTGCTCGACAACGGTGATGTTGTTCTGCTGGACGTTGTTCTGGGTGACGTTGGTCACGTCACCATTCACCACGGTATTGTTCGTCGTCGTGGTGTTGTTGGTGATGTTGGTGATGTTGTTGACGTAGTTATTGACAACAGTCTGGGTCACCGTGGTGTTGCCGGTCGCCGTGACTTCCGTTCCCGCTTCGGCCTCGGCAGCCACAGCAGGCTCGGCGGCGATCGCACGCATGATTTCCGCCTGGGCGGCTTCATCGCTCTCGGGCAGGGTTTCCTCGGTGACGACCACCGCTTCCACGGCCGGAGGAGCCGCTTCCGTTGCTGCCGGATCGGCGCCGGGTGCCGGTTCGGCAGTGGTGCCAGCCTCGGCCGGAGCAGCCAGGACTTCTTCCTTGGCGGAGTCGGTCAGCGGAGCGGCCTCGCCGGTCACGCCTTCGGGCACCGGTTCGACGGGTTGGGTCGCGGGGTCCACCGGGGCCACATTGGCCGGATCGGTAGCGGCAGGGGCAGCCGGATCAGCAGCAGGCGCTGCCGGATCAGCAGGAGCGGCTGGATCAGCCGGAGCTGCAGGATCAGCCGGGGCAACCGTGTCCGGGTTGGCCGGCTCGGCGCCCGGCAGCGTCACGTTCGGCAGCGACAGGCCGTAATTGGCAAGACACTCTTCGGTACTGGCGAAACCGGCGCCGGCGCAAAGAGCATCGATCTGGGCACGTGCGGCATCCAGGCGAGCCTGGGCTGCAGCGACGTCGCCGCCAGCCATCGCGTCGGCGACGGCCTGATTGTACTCGTCGATCTGCGCCTGCAGGTCGGCAGAGATATCGGCCGAAGCCGCGGGGGCAGGGTCGGTCGCCGGGGCTGGTTCGGCCGCGGGCTGCTCAACGACCGGCTCGCTCGTCGGGGTTTCGGCAGGCTGCGGCTCAGCCGCAGGAGCAGGCGCTTCCATGACCTCTGGCGCGGGTTCGGGCGCTGGTTCCGGAGCAACCTCGGGAGCAGGGGCTTCGACCGGCGCCGGCTCAGTTGCAGGAGCAGGCTCCTCCATGACCTCGGGGGCAGGCTCGGGAGCGGGTTCTGGAGCAACCTCGGGAGCAGGAGCCTCGACAGGAGCCGGCTCTGGCTCCGGTGCAGGCTCGGGCTCCGGTGCAGGCTCCTCCACTGGCGCAGGCTCGGGGTCAGGTTCAGGTTCCGGGGCTGGCTCGGGAGCCGGTGTCGGCTCAGGCTCTGCCGCCGGCTCCTCTACCGGCGCGGGTTCAGGCTCAGGCTCGGGTGCCGGCGCTGGTTCTTCGGCCGGCGGAGCGGCCTCTGCGGCGGGGGCGGCACCGGTGGCGGCAGCGATACACTCGTCGATGCTGGCAAAGCCAGCGACGATGCAGGCTTCGTTCAGTGCGGTCTGCGCGGCCTCGACCGCGGCAGCGTCACCGGAGGCTTGGGCGGCCGCGAAAGCCTGGTAGGCCGCGACCACCTCGCCGTCCTGCGCGCGCACTGACATCGGCACCAGGGCCATGAGGCCGATGCTGGTGCCGGTAAGGAGCCAATTTCTGAGGCGCATATTTTTGTCCCTTGTTGTGGGCATTGAAGCTTGACGCCGAGCATCGCGACCCGTTCCTGAACTCAAACTGAACGGTCGCTGTCTCGGTCTGAACTGGCGGTACCCCCCGCAATCCCGGCAACGCAGGGTGCTTCGGCATGGTTCCGTCGGGTCAGGCTCGGGGCCGATGATGTCGCGATTGTGGCCGATGGACGGTTCGCGCCGGAGCAGGCTCCCGAGTCGCGGCGGTGCGTGATAGCCAAGGGGCATGCACCAGCACATCGACACGCTCACCATCGGAACCAGCGGGCAGGGCCTCTACGAGTTCACGCGGCAGGCGCGGGGGTTCGTTGCGTCCTCGGGGATACGGACGGGGCTGCTGACGGTCTATGTGCGGCACACCTCGTGTTCGCTGCTGATCCAGGAAAACGCCGACGACGACGTGAAGACCGATCTCGGCGGCTTCTTCCGGCGGCTGGTGCCCGAAGGCATGGACTGGCTGGTGCACACGACGGAAGGGCCCGACGACATGCCGGCGCATATCAAGGCGGCGCTGACGCAGACGTCCATCGGTATCCCCGTGGCCGATGGCCGACCGGTATTCGGCACCTGGCAGGGCATCTACCTGTTCGAGCACCGGCATCGCCCGCACCGGCGCGAGGTGGTGCTGCACCTGATCGGAGAAGAATGATGGAGTGGAGCGAGATCGCCAGCTACTGGCCGTTCGTGCTGGGGCTGATGGCAACGGGGGTGATGTCGGGCATTGCGGCCGGGCTGCTCGGCATCGGCGGCGGGGCGATCATCGTGCCGGCGCTCAGCAATGCGCTGCTGCTGCTCGGTTACGACGCCGAGGTGGTGCAGCACGTGGCGGTGGGCACCTCGCTCGCCATCATCATTCCGACCGGGATCATGAGCGCGCGCTCGCACCACAAGCGCGGTGCGGTGGACATGAGCGTGTTCAAGCTGTGGGTGCCGTTCATCGTGGCGGGGACGTTCATCGGCGGGCTGATGGCCGGCTGGTACTCGGGCGATGTGTTGCGCATCGTGTTCGCAGTGATGGCCTTCGTGATCGCCCTCAACATCGTGACGGGGCTGCAGACCAAGGTGATGGGGCACCTGCACGGTTCGGGGCTGACGCACCGCATCTCGGCCTTCGTGGTCGGCTATATTTCGTCGCTGATGGGGATCGGGGGCGGCTCGCTCACCGTGCCGACGCTGGTGGCGTTCGGCTCGAGCATGCACACGGCGGTGGGCACTTCGGCCGCGATCGGGGTTGCCATCGCTCTGTCGGGAACGCTGGGGTTCGTGATCTCCGGGTGGGGCGAGACGGGGCTGCCGCCGCTCAGCCTCGGCTATGTGAACCTGATGGCGCTGGTGCTGGTCGGGGTGCTGGCGGCGGTATTTGCGCCGCTGGGGGCGGCCCTGGCGCACCGGCTGGACCAGAAGACGCTGAAATATGTGTTCGCCGCGTTCCTGGTGGCAGTTGGGCTCAACATGCTCTGGAAGGTCGTGGCAGGCTGAATCGAGCACGGTGGGGACGGGTGACTACGGTTATGGTCCGCCCCCACCGCCAAGCCCCCTCAAGGGAGGGGAACCGGGATCAGTCGTTGCCGAGGTCCCACTCGACATCGACGGTGATGGAAAAGGTCAGTTCGCCAGCTTCCACGGGGACAGGGGCGCTGGCGGCTTCGGCGCGCGCATACATGGCGTAGGGCTGGGGCGCGTCGAAGTTCTGGGATTCGCGAATAGATTCAAGGTCGCCGAGGGTGGTGCCGGCGGTCTCGGCATAGAGTTCGGCCTTGGCGCGGGCGTCGGCGAAAGCCTTCTTGCGCGCCTCGTTGAGAAGTTCGGACGGATCGGCCACCGAGAAGGTGACGCCGTTGACGGTGTTGGCGCCGACCGTGACCGAGCGATCGAGAATGGTGCCGAGTTCTTCGAGGTCGCGCACGATCACGGTGACGGTGTTCGACACCTGGTAGCCGTTGATCTTGGGCGGCAGCGAGTAGCCGTTGCCGTCACGCTCGTCGGAATAGACGTAGTTCGGGTTGACCGAGAAGCCGGTGGTCTGGATGTCGCGGGCTTCGATGCCGGCGGCCTTGAGCTCGTCCAGCAGCTCGGTCATGGCGGCGGTGTTGGCATCGAGCGCTTCGCGCGCAGTGGCGCCCTGGGAGGTCACCCCAGAGGTGATCATCGCCATGTCGGGCGCGGCCTGTACTTCGCCGCGGCCGGCGATCGAGATGGTGCCGGCCCAGGCGGGCAGGGTGGTGGCGAGAAGGGCGAGGGGGGCAAGGGCCAACAGACGACGCATTTGAGACACTCCTTGAGGTGCCGCGGAGAGTTCCACGGGCATCGTGTCACTATTGCGGCGCAAATGAACCGCAGTTGAACGGGCTGTGGAAAGCGGATGGGGCCAAAAGTATGACTTATGAACCTTGCGCCAGTGGGAGCGGGGGGTTAGTCAGAAGGCCAAACCGGAAGAGGCAGTGATGAGCGGCAAGCATTATCCCGAGGGCGTGCTGATTGGGCGGGCGCGTGTGCCTGGACAGCAACACCCGGCTCTGGTCACCGTGCGCGACGGCGTGCTGTTCGATATCACGGCCAAGGGGATGGCGACGGTCCGCGACGTGGCGGAGAGCGGGCGCGCTGCCGAGCATGTTCGCACGGCACCGGGGCGCGAACTCGGCGATGCCGATGCCGTGGTTGCCAATTCCGTTGCGGGCAAGACCGACTCGTCGCAGCCGAGCCTGCTGTCGCCGATTGACCTGCAGGCGATCAAGGCTTCGGGCGTGACCTTCGTGGTGTCGCTGCTGGAGCGGGTGATCGAGGAGCAGGCGCGCGGCGACAAGGCCAAGGCGGATTCGCTGCGCGGAGAGATTCTCGGGCTGATCGGCACCGACCTGTCGGAGCTGGTGCCCGGCTCGGACACGGCGATGAAGGTCAAGGCGGCGCTGATCGAGCGCGGCGTGTGGAGCCAGTATCTCGAGGTCGGCATCGGCCCGGATGCGGAGATCTTCACCAAGGGCCAGCCGATGAGCTCGGTGGGGTATGGCGCCGAGGTCGGGCTGCACCCGGTTTCGAGCTGGAACAACCCCGAGCCGGAAGTGGCGCTGCTGGTGACCAGCAAGGGCGAGATCATCGGCGCGACACTCGGCAACGATGTCAATCTGCGCGACGTCGAGGGGCGCTCGGCGCTCTTGCTCGGCAAGGCCAAGGACAACAATGCTTCGGCGTCGCTGGGGCCGTTCGTGCGGCTGTTCGACGGTGGGTTCACGCTGGACACGGTGAAGACCGCCGAGATCGCGCTCAGGGTCGAGGGCGAGGATGGCTTCGTGCTCGACGGGCACTCCAACATGGCGCAAATCTCGCGCACGCCGGAATCGCTGGTGGCCGCGACCATCGGCAGCCATCACCAGTATCCCGATGGGCTGGTGCTTTATCTTGGCACCATGTTCGCGCCGGTGAAGGATCGCGACGGCGCCGGCAAGGGTTTCACCCACAAGCTCGGCGACACGGTCTCCATCTCGAGCGAGGCGCTCGGCACGCTGGTGAACCGCGTCAACCTGTCCACCCAATGCCCGCCCTGGACCTATGGCGCCAGCCACCTGCTGCGCGACCTGGCGAAGGCGGATTTGCTCTAGTTATCCGAAAGGCACTCCAGATGACCGAATTGTTCAAGAACCTCATCGATGGGGAATGGGTCGGCGGCGAGGGCGTGGAGAACGTCAATCCGTCCAACCTGAAGGATGTGGTGGGCGTCTATGCCCGGGCCACGGTGGAGGATACGCAGCGGGCGATCGCGGCGGCCAAGGCGGCCTTTCCGGCGTGGTCGCGCTCGGGCATTCTCGAGCGGCACGCGATCCTGCGGAAGACGGCCGACGAAATCCTGGCGCGCAAGCAGGAACTGGGCGAGTTGCTGAGCCGCGAAGAGGGCAAGACGCTGCCGGAAGGCATCGGCGAGGTGACCCGCGCCGGGCAGATCTTCGACTTTTTCGCCGGCGAGGCGCTGCGGCTGTCGGGCGAGGTGTTGCCGAGCGTGCGGCCGGGCGTGGGCGTTGAAATCACCCGCGAGCCGGTTGGGGTGATCGGGCTGATCACGCCGTGGAATTTTCCGATCGCGATCCCGTCGTGGAAGATTGCGCCGGCGCTCTGCTACGGCAACACCGTGGTGATCAAGCCGGCCGACCTGGTGCCGGCCTCGACCTGGGCGATCGTCGACATCCTGCAGCGGGCGGGGCTGCCCAAGGGCGTGCTCAACCTCGTCATGGGCAAGGGTTCGGTCGTGGGCCAGACCATGCTCGAGAGCCCCGATGTGGATGCCATCAGCTTCACCGGCTCGGTGGGCACCGGCCGCCGGGTGGCGGAGGCTTCGGTGAAGGTGGGGCGCAAGTACCAGCTCGAGATGGGCGGCAAGAACCCGACCGTGGTGCTGGACGATGCGGACCTGAAGGTCGCGGTGGAATCGGTGGCGCAGTCGGCGTTCTTCTCGACGGGGCAGCGCTGCACGGCATCCTCGCGCGTCATCGTGACCGAAGGTATCCACGACCGGTTCGTGGAGGCTTTGGCCGAGCGGACCCGGGGTCTGCGGGTGGGCGATGCCCTTGATAAGAATACCGAAATCGGGCCGGTGGTCGATCCGAGCCAGCTCAAGCAGGACACCGATTATATCGAAATCGGCCAGCAGGAGGGGGCGAAGCTGGTGGCCGGTGGCGAGCGGGTGAGCAAGGATACCGACGGGTATTTCCTGCAGCCGGCGCTGTTCACCGAGGCGACCAATTCGATGCGGATCGCGCGCGAGGAGATCTTCGGGCCGGTGGCGGCGGTGATCCGGGTCAAGGATTACGAGGAAGCGCTGGCGGTGGCGAACGACACCGAGTTCGGGCTAAGTGCCGGTATCGTAACGACTTCTTTGAAGTATGCCACGCACTTCAAGCGCAATGCCGAGGCTGGCATGGTGATGGTCAACGTGCCGACCGCGGGGGTGGATTTCCACGTGCCGTTCGGCGGGCGGAAGGGATCGAGCTTCGGCCCGCGCGAGCAGGGGCGGTATGCCCAGGAGTTCTTCACCCTGGTGAAGACGGCCTATACCGCGGCCGGTTGACGGTGAAAGAAACGGGGCCTTCGGGCCCCGTTTCGTTTGCATTTCGTTACCGCCGACGCTGAGTCAGCGCCATTCCGGCAAAGATCAGCAGAACGCCGAGGGCACTGGCCCAGAGCGTGACCGGAATGCCGCGCGCCCAATCGAACAGGACGCCCGAAACCATCTGCCCGGAGATCACCAGCAGGGTGGAATTGACCGCGCCGATGCGGGTGATGAGCCAGGAGCCCGAGGCGACGAAGACCACGCCCAGCGCGCCGCCGGTATAAACCCACCACGGGATCTCGGCGATGTTGTCGGGGATGAGGCCACCGAGAGCGAGGCCGAGGACGGTGAGGAAGACGAAGCCGACGAAGTGGTTCCAGAACGACGAGATCAGCGGCGTCGTCGACAAGGACAGCCGGCCGTTGACCTGGCGGCTGAGGATGACGAGCAGGCCGGCGGTGAAGGCGAAGAGGACCGGCACGATCATGACGCGCCTCCCAGGCCGAACAGGATGATGATGAGGCTGCCGGCAGCAATCAGGGCAACGGCGCCGGCATCGCGCCAGTCGAGGCGCCGGCGCGGCAGGCCGAGCAGGCCCCAGAAATCGGCGGCAAGGCTCAGCACCACCTGACCGGCAAGGCCGAGGGCGAGGGTGCCGGCGAGGGCGAGCGGGGTGTTTACCGTGGTCGAGGTGAGCATGACGGTGGCGGCGCCGATGATGCCGCCGAGATAGGACCAGAGCGGGGCCTTGCCGTGCTCGGCGCGGTCGGCGGCGGCTTCGCGGCGCTGGTGGCGCCAGATCAAGGCGAGGAAGACCAGGGCGACGGGTGTGCCGACGCCATGGGCGAGCCAGGACGAGAACAGGGCGCCGCCATAGCGACCGGCTTCGCCATTGAGAAAGACGGCAAGCGTCAGGAGGCCGCCGCTGCCGAAGGCGGCAAGAAGATGCAGCGGGTTGGGCCGCTGCGCCGTGGGCAAGTTCATTGAATTCGATCCGACTCGGAGGAGCGCTGGAGCTTAGCGCAAAATCAGGGTGGCGGCTGAAACGCTAACGGTGGCGGCGTCGTTGCGCAGGGGTATGGGACTGGCGAAGCTGCCATTTCTTTCGCATTGTGCCGGGGTGGTTCGGCGGCAGGTCCGCCTTAGCGTGGTGAGGTGAATGGCAGAGCGCATGTCGGTGCTGGCACCGTTTCGGCATGAAACGTTCCGGCTGTTGTGGGCGGCGACGCTGGTGTCGAATCTGGGCGGTCTGGTGCAGTCGGTGGGCGCCGGCTGGATGATGACGACGCTCACCGACTCCCACAACATGGTGGCGCTGGTGCAGGCGTCGACGACGCTGCCGATCATGGTGTTCTCCATCGCCTCGGGGGCGCTGGCCGACAATTTCGATCGGCGGGTGGTCATGCTCATCGCCCAGGTCGGCATGATGCTGGTGTCGGTGGTGCTGGCGCTGATGGCCTTTCTCGGCATGCTCAACCCCTGGCTCTTGCTGCTGTTCACCTTCCTGATCGGGTGCGGCACGGCGCTGTTCAACCCGTCCTGGCAAGCATCGATGGGCGATATCGTGCCGCGGCAGGACCTGCCGGGAGCGGTGACGCTCAATTCCATGGGCTTCAACATGATGCGCAGCGTCGGCCCGGCCGTGGGCGGGCTGATCGTGGCGGTGGCGGGGGCGGGCGCCGCGTTCGCGGTCAACGCCCTATCGTATGGGCCGCTGATCGGAGCGCTGTGGCGGTGGAAGCCGGTGCGGGCGCCGCGGCAATTGCCGCGCGAGAGCTTCGGCAGCGCCATGTGGGCGGGCGTGCGCTATGTATCGCTGTCGCCGAACCTGACCACGGTACTGTTCCGCAGCTTCCTGTTCGGCTTGTCGGCCGTCGCGATCCTGGCGCTCTTACCGTCGGTGGCGGCAACCTATGTGGGCGGCAGCGCGCTGGCCTATGGCACGCTGCTCGGCTCGTTCGGCCTGGGCGCGATCGGCGGGGCGTTTCTCAACGGCATCGTGCGCGAGCGCTTCAGCAACGAGGTGATCGTCCGCCTCGCCTGCGTCGGCTTTGCGCTCAGCAGCGCCGGGCTCGGTTTCAGCCGCGACCTGGTGCTGAGCCATCTGGTGCTTCTGCCGGCGGGAGCGTGCTGGGTGCTGTCGCTGTCGCTGTTCAATGTCTCGATCCAGCTCAGTTCGCCGCGCTGGGTGGTGGGGCGGGCGCTATCGCTCTACCAGACCGCCACCTTCGGCGGCATGGCGCTGGGAAGCTGGGTCTGGGGCGTGGGCGCCGACGCCTGGGGGCCGAGCATCGCGCTGGCGCTGTCGGGCACCGGCATGCTGGTGTGCGCGCTTGTGGGCTTCCGCCTGCCGCTGCCGCAGTTCAGCGCGCGCGACCTCAACCCGCTCAACACTTTCAACGAGCCGATCATCCGGCTCGATCTGAGGCCGCGCAGCGGGCCGATCATGGTGATGATCGACTATGTGATCGCCCAGGAGGACGTGCCGCGTTTCCTGCAACTGATGGCGGAGCGGCGAAAAATCCGCATTCGCGACGGGGCGCGGCAATGGGGGCTGCTGCGCGACCTCGAGCACCCGGAGGTGTGGACCGAAAGCTACCACGCGCCGACCTGGGTCGACTATCTCCGACACAACATGCGGCGCACCAAGGCCGACGCCGAGAACATCGAGCTGATCCGCAAGCTGCACCGGGGGGAAACGCCACCCAAGGTGCGGCGGATGATCGAGCGGCAGACTGTTCCGCTCAGGGACGACACGCCGCTGAGGGACACGCCGGAGGTCTAGGCGGCGGCATCTGCAGTTATCTCTCGCGGGCTCAGCCGCTTCCGCCCGCGAGAGAATAGTGGCCCGGCGACATGGGAGAGGGTTCTAGCGACCAGCGCGCTTGCGGATGGGCTGCAGCAGGACTCCGGGGGCGCGGTGCTCATTGAGTGCGTCGCGCACGTCCAGGGGATCGATGCCGATGTCGTAGAGCAGCCGTTCGTCGAGACGCGACAGTTCGATGTAGTGCCGGGCGGGGCGGGCGTGACGGCGCCAGACGATCCGCAGGGCGCGCAGCCAGGAGGGCCGGCGGAGGCGTGCTCCGGCCGCGCCCGGGCGTAAGGGATTGGCAACCAAGGCCATTGGGTACTCCTGTGGTTCGAGGTGGTGGTCGGGGAGGCGGCGGCTTGTTCGACCGCCGGGATCCATTCAGCGGGCGACGAAATAGGCGTTGAAGGGATCGTGCGGCAGGCGCGACACCTGCACCTCACCAAAGCCGGCGTCCCGGAGCATCGTCTCGGCGAGTTCGACGCCCCACATGGTGCCTAGCGCTTCGCCGCCCTGTCCCAGTGACACCGGCATGCAGTGCATCACCGACATCATGTAGAGAAACGAGCCGATCGGATGGGTCAGGTTCTGCTCGAGCCGACTTGAGCCGCCGAACTCGACCATCAGCATCAACCCGTCGCGCCGCAGCGCCTGCCGGGCCTTGCGGAGGACATCGAGCGGGCTCTTCTGGTCGTGCACGGCATCGAAGGCGAGGACCAGATCGAAGGCGCCGAGCCGGTCGACGGCCGCCAGATCCTGTTGCCGGAAGACGAGATTGCCGACGCCGATCCGTGCGGCCTCCTGCTGCGTTTCGCTGAAGGCATCGGCGCAGAGATCGAGGCCGACGAAGCGGCTCCGGGGGAAGCGCTGGGCCAGCATCAGCACCGCCCGTCCGGCACCACAGCCGAGGTCGACCACGTCGATGCCATCCTCCAGCCGCTGCCGGAGCCCGGGGACGATCGGCAGCACCTGATCGACGAACGGCTTGACGATGGATTGGTGGCTGGCCTCGGCCATCACCTCGTGGAAGCGGTCGTAATGGTGGTAGCAAAGCCCGCCACCGTGTCGGAAGCGGTCGACGACCTCGTCCTCGAGCGCCCCGACGACGGCGACGAACTGTGCGATCACCGCCAGGTTCTTCATGGCGCCGTCGCGAGTCAGGAATGCCGCGTGTTCGGGCGGCAGAGTGTAGCTGCGATCGGCCGGCGTGTAGTCGACGATCCTGGCGGTGGTCATCACCGCCAGCCACTCGCGCACATAGCGCTCGTTGAGCCCGGCGACGGCGGCGAGGGCTGCGGAGGTGGCGGGGGAATGGCGCGCAAGATGGTCGAACAGCCCGGTGCGATGGCCGATCGAAGCCATGAGGGCGACGGCCGCGCCGTTGATGGTGCCGAGCATCTGCCCGGCGAACGCCTTGGCCTTGCCCTCGTCGAAGGAAACGTCGTGCCGCACTGCGGCTTCTGCGGTCTGCATGGTTTGTCTGCCTCTGGTCTCAAAGAAGAGGCGCTGCATCTACCGCTGCCCCGGCGAAGGCGTTAGGATCGGTTCGGCAGGAAACGGTCCAATTCGGAAGTGACAGAGGTGGTGGAGCAGCCATTGACCGTGGTGGTGATCGGCACGCCGGAGGCGGGCGCCTCCGGCACCATGGCCATTCTGGACGTGCTGACCTCGGTGGGACGGGGTTGGGAGCGGCTGCACAACCAGCCGGTGCAAGCCCCACGCTTCCGCCCGCTGCTGTTGACCCTGGATGGCCAGCCCTACCGACTGCCGAACGGCACGACCATCACGCCGCATGGCCGGTTGGACGAGGCGCCGATCCCCGACATCGTCATCGTGCCGGAACTGATCCTCGACCGGCGCGCCACCTTGCCGGACACCTACCCATGGCTCGCCGAGTGGATACGCGGGGCCTATGAAGGCGGAGCGATCGTTGCGTCCGTGTGTTCGGGGACGCTGTTGCTGGCGCTCACCGGCCTGCTCGACGGTGAGGATGCGACGACCCATTGGGGGTTTTGCGATGCCATGGCCATGCGGTTCCCGCGCGTGCGGATCCGGAAGGAGCGGGTGCTCGTTCCCGCGGGTGAAGGCCACCGCATCATCACGGCGGGCGGCGCCTCCTCCTGGTACGATCTGCTGCTCTATCTGGTTGCCCGCTTCAGCGGTGCGGAAGCCGCGCGCCAGGTCGCCAAGACCTACCTGGTGCAGGCACACAACGAGGGGCAGTTGCCCTATGCCGGACTGACGGCCCGCCGCCAGCACGACGATCAGATGGTCGCCGACGCCCAGCTCTGGCTGGCCGACAACTATGCGCGGGCCAATGTGGTGAGAGTGCTCGCGGCGCGCAGCGGCCTGACGGAACGCGCTTTTCTCAACCGGTTCAGGGCGGCGACGGGGCTATCGCCCATGGAGTATGTTCAAATCCTGCGGGTGGAGGAGGCAAAGCACCTGCTCGAGACCTCCGACCTGCCGCTGGACGAGCTTGCCGGGGAGGTGGGCTATCTGGAGCCGGCCAGCTTCCGCCGCATCTTCCGTCGCCTGGTGGGTCTGTCCCCGTCCGAGTACCGGCGCCGCAATCTGCTGCCTGCTGCTGTGATGATGTGAGAGGTCTGCCCTGGGCGACACGCTGCCCGAGCTGATTATTCGCTTCCGCCCGCCCTGGCCGGCCGCAAACAGGCAGACACAGCGCGGTTGGGTTGCTGGCAATAGGAGGACGTCGGACCCGTAGCCGTCTCCTGTCACTGCGTCCTCCATTCAGTGGTGCGGCAGAGACATGGTCGCCGCCCTGCCACGGCGCCGCACCCGTTCGGGTGGGTGGGGGAGGGGCTGGGGCAGGAGCGCAAAGGCAAGAGATCGGCTTGTCGCGATCCTGCAGGGTCGGCGCCAGGGGAGCCAACCTGCTGCCGCAGGAGCATCATCAGCTTCGTGTTGTGGCAGCACGGATGCAGCATGGACCGGCCGTGGAGTGGCCTCTCCTGGGGAACCCCCACCTAGCCTCCCCCGCGAGCGGGGGAGGGACGCGGCGGTGGGCGGGGAGAGTTAGGCGACTTGCCCGAAGCGTTCGTCGAAGGCGTAGCCGGCGCCGCGGACGGTGCGGATGGGGTCGGGGTCGCGGCCGCGATTGATGGCGCGGCGGAGGCGGCCGATGTGGACGTCGACGGTGCGCTCGTCGACATAGACGTCGTTGCCCCAGACGCCGTCGAGCAGCTGCTCGCGGGAGTAGACGCGGCCGGGATGGCGCATGAGGTATTCGAGCAGGCGGTATTCGGTGGGGCCGAGATGGACGTCGCGATTGCCGCGGCGGACGCGGTGGGTGGTGCGGTCGAGCTCGAGATCGCCCAGCTTGAGGGCGGCGGTGACGAGGTTGGGGCTGGCCCGGCGCAAGAGGGCGTGGATGCGGGCGATGAGCTCGGGGACGGAGAAGGGCTTGACGATGTAGTCGTCGGCGCCGGTGGTGAGGCCGCGCACGCGCTCTTCTTCCTCGCCGCGGGCGGTGAGCATGATGATGGGGACGCGGGCGGTTTCCTCGCGGGCGCGGAAGCGGCGGCAGAGTTCGATGCCGGAGACTTCGGGCAGCATCCAGTCGAGCAGGATCAGGTCGGGAAGCTTCTCCTGGATGTGCTGGATGGCTTCGTCGCCCGTCTCGGCGGTGGCGACGCGGAAGCCCTCTGCCTCGAGATTGTAGCGCAGGAGGATGGTGATATCGGCTTCGTCTTCGACGACGAGAATGGTGGCGGGCATGGTTTGCTCCGTCTAGAGCCAGCGCACTTGCTCCTGAAGGGGAGGGAGGGCGGTGTTGTGGGTCACCCTTCAGGGGAAAGCGGGTGGATCGATATAGCGCCTTGAAGGGGGCCCCCCACCCCCGGCCCCTCCCCTCAAGGGGGAGGGGAGGAAAGGCGCCGACAGTTCTGTTGCTGGGACACCCCCACCTCACCTCCCCCTGAAGGGGGAGGGGGCGGAGAGATCAGTGTTGTGGGTCAGGCCTTGATCTGGACGCGGTGGAGTTCCTGGACTTCGCTGGTGAGCTGCTTTCCGGTCTGGAGATAGTAGGCGCGCTCGGCGATGTTGGTGGCGTGGTCGCCGATGCGCTCGAGGCTCTTGGCGCAGAACAGGAGCTGGGTGCAGGGGGTGATGTTGCGCGGGTCTTCCATCATGTAGGTGAGCAGTTCGCGGAACAGCGAGGTGTGCATGGCATCGACCTCGTCGTCGCGGTTGCAGACGTCGATGGCGCCGGCGGAGTCGCGGTTGGCATAGGCATCGAGGGCGCCCTTGACCTGGCGCTGCACCAGCGCGGTCATGTTGCGGACCCCGTTGTAGAAGGTGGGCTGGAGATTGAGCCCGTCGAGCTTCAGCGAGCGGCGGGCCAGTTGCTTGGCCATGTCGCCGACGCGTTCGAGGTCGTTGGCGACGTGGATGGCGGTGATTATGGCGCGCAGGTCCGAGGCCATGGGCTGGCGGCGGGCGATCATGGAGACGGCCATGTCGTCGATGCGGCGCTGCATGTCGTCGATGCGCTGGTCGGCGATGATGGTGAGGTCGGCCAGTTCGCGGTCGAGCTTGAGCAGGGCCTTGGTGCCGTTCTCGATGGCGAGTTCGACCTGGCCGCCCATCTCGGCAATGGACTGGGCGAGGGTGTTTAGCTCCTCGCTATAGGCGGTGACGATGTGGTCGGTACCGGGGGCGGCCATGTGCTGTCTCCTCAGGTCCGCGATCAGCCGATGCGGCCCATGATGTAGTCCTGGGTCTGCTTGTTCACCGGGTTGGTGAAGATCTCTTCGGTGTCGCCCTGCTCGATCAGATTGCCGAGGTGGAAGAAGGCGGTCTTCTGCGACACGCGGGCCGCCTGCTGCATCGAGTGGGTGACGATGACGATGGTGTAGTTTTCGCGGAGCTCGTCGATGAGTTCCTCGATGATGGCGGTGGCGATCGGGTCGAGCGCCGAGCAGGGCTCGTCCATCAGGATGACCTCGGGGCCGACAGCAATGGCGCGGGCGATGCAGAGGCGCTGCTGCTGGCCGCCGGAGAGGCCGGTGCCGGGCTCGTTGAGGCGATCCTTCACCTCCTCGAACAGGCCCGCCTTGCGGAGGGAGGAGACGACGATCTCGTCGAGTTCGGCCTTGTTGCGGGCGAGGCCGTGGATGCGCGGGCCGTAGGCGACGTTGTCGTAGATCGACTTGGGGAAGGGATTGGGCTTCTGGAACACCATGCCGACGCGGGCGCGCAGTTCCACCACGTCGAGGCTGGGATCGTAGATATCCTCGCCGTCGAGCTTGATGGTGCCGCCGACCTTGGCGCCTTCGATGGTGTCGTTCATGCGGTTGATGCAGCGCAGGAAGGTCGACTTGCCGCAGCCGGAGGGACCGATGAAGGCGGTGACGGCGCGGTCGGGGATGTCGATGGAGATGCCGAACAGCGCCTGCTTGGTGCCGTAGTGCACGGTCACGTCGCGGGCGGTGAGGCGGATCGGGCGATCCAGCACGTCGGTGGGGTTCATCGAGGCATCCACGGTCTGGTTGGTCATCTTCACCTTGGCGGCGAGCAGGTCCATTTGAGCCTCCTTAGGCACGCTTTTCCAGCCGGGAGCGCAGGAAAATGGCGATGGCGTTGAGCAGGATCATCAGGGCCAGCAGCACCATGATGGCGGCGGAGGTGCGGGCCTCGAAGAAGTTGCGGTTCTCGTTGCCCTGCCAGAGGAAGATCTGGACGGGCAGGGCGGTGGCCTGGTCGAGCGGGCTGGCGGGCACCGAGGCGACGAAGGCATTCATGCCGATGAGGAGGAGCGGGGCGGTTTCGCCCAGAGCTTGCGCGACGCCGATGATGGTGGCGGTGAGGATCGAGGGGAAGGTCACCGGCAGCACGTGGTGGAATACCATCTGGGTGCGGGAGGCCCCCATGCCGAGGGCGGCTTGGCGCAGGGAAGGCGGCACGCCCTTGAGGGCGGCGCGGGTGGCGATGATGATGGTGGGGAGCGTCATCAGCGTCAGCACGAGACCGCCGGCGAGCGGCGCCGACAGCGGCAGGTGCAGCGTGTTGATGAACACGGCGGCGCCCAGGAGGCCGAAGACGATCGAGGGCACGGCGGCGAGGTTGTTGATGTTGACCTCGATGAGGTCGGTGAGGCGCGACTTGGGCGCGAACTCCTCGAGGTAGATGGCGCTCGCCACCCCGATCGGCACCGCCAGGACGATGACGATCATCATCATGTAGAGCGAGCCCATGAAGGCGCCGGCGAGGCCGGCGGCCGCGGGAGCGGCGCGGCTGTCGACGTTGAAGAACAGGCTCCAGGCGAAGTCGCGGGTGATGGTGCCGTCGGCGTAGAAGCCGTCGGCCAGGGCGCGGGCAGGGGCGGAAAGCTGCTGCTGGGCGTCGGCGAGGTCGCGGTTGATGCGGCCGGTGAGCCAGTTGTCGACATTGGCGGAGGCGAGCAGGCTCACTTCCACGGTCTGGCCGAGCAGGGCGGGATAGCGCACGAACATCTCGCGCAGGGTGTGGCGCTCGCTGGTCTCGACCACCGTCAGGAGTTGGCGGGTGTCGATCTCGAAGCCGGCGGGCGCGGCGCGGCGGAGGGCGTCCTCGACGATCCTGTTCCAGTTGAGCATGGCCAGGTCGCGCTGCCAGGCGAGCTGGGCGGCGCGGAAATCGGCGTCGGATTGGCCGGCTTGCCGGGTGGGGGCGGGGCCTACGTCGATCACCGCGGGATCGAAGAACACTTCGACGTGCAGGCGCGACTGCTGGAAGGAGGGCAGGCCCTTGGAGATGATGGTGGTGAACAGGATGGCGACGAAGCCGAGCGCGAGGAGCACGGCGGCGATACCGAGGCCGCGGAAGATCGCTTCGCCGCGGTGACGGCGGGCGAGCGAGGCGCGGATGCGGTCGCGGTTGGCGGAGGGGCGGGGAGCGTCGGTGTCGGACATTATTCGTACTGCTCCCGGAAGCGGCGGACGATGTAGAGCGCCACGATGTTGAGGATCAGGGTCATCCCGAACAGGGTGAGGCCGAGGGCGAAGGCGACCAGCGACTGCGGGCCGGCGAAATCGGTGTCGCCGGTCAACTGGTTGACGATGGAGACAGTGACGGTGGAGGTCGGCTCGAACGGGTTGGCGCGCAGGATCGGCGCGTTGCCGGCGGCGAGCACCACGATCATGGTTTCGCCGATGGCGCGGCTGACGGCGAGCAGGAAGGCGCCGACGATGCCGGGGAGGGCCGCCGGCAGCAGGACGTTGCGGATGGTCTCGGACTGGGTGGCGCCAAGGCCATAGGCGCCGTCGCGCAGGGTGCGCGGGACCTGGTTGAGGATGTCGTCGCTGAGCGAGGAGATGAAGGGGATGATCATCACGCCCATTACCACGCCGGCGGTGAGTGCGGAGGTGGCGCGGATATCGACGCCGATGACGTCGCCGAAGCCGGCAAGGAAGGGCCCGACCGTGACCAGGGCGAAGAAGCCGTAGACGATGGTGGGAATGCCGGCGAGGATTTCGATGACCGGCTTGACCACGGCGCGGATGCGGCCGGGCGCGTACTGGTTGAGGTAGATCGCCGTCATCAGTCCGATGGGGAGGGCAACCAGCATGGCGATGATGCTGATCATCACCGTGCCCCAGAGCAGCGGCAAGAGGCCATAGTCGCCGGTGGCCTGGTTGCCGGTGGTGGAAAAGCCTGGGTTCCAGACGGTGCCGAAGAAGAAATCGAGCGGATTGACGAAGGTGAAGAAGCGGATGGCTTCGCTGAGCAGCGATACCACGATGCCGACGGTGGTGAGGATGGCGACGCCCGAGCAGGCGAGCAGCAGCAGCCGCACCATCGTCTCGACCTCGTTGCGGGCCCGCAGACGCGGGGCCATGCGGGCGCGGGCGACGATCAGTGCGGCGAAGCCGAGGCCGGCGGCGGCAAGGATGACGACCAGCATGACGATGAGGTTGAAGCGGGCCAGCGCCTCGCCCGCGGCGGCCTCATAGGGCTGCACCTCGCCGGCGACGCCATAGCCCGAAGCGATGGCGCGCACGCGCTGGAGCGCGGTTTCGAGGGCGGGGCCGGTCTGCGCTGCGACGTCAGCGGGCAGGAGGCCGATGGCATAGTCGCGGGTGAGGGTGTCGCCGAAGACGGCCCAGAGGATCAGCACGGCCAGGGCCGGCAGCAACGTCCAGATGGCAAGACGAGCGCCATGGTATTGCGGGCGCGAGTGGGGGCGAGTGCCGGTGGCAGTGGTGGCGCCGGCAAAGGCGCGGGCCTTGGACCAACCCAGAGAGTAGCTCAGGCTGAGCAGGATGAGCAGCAAGGCTGCGACGATCCACATGTTCACGGCTGAGCCCCTGTCTTGATCGGTGAGGGCGGGGAGGCGCGAACGCCTCCCCGCTAGATTTTCCTAGAGGTCGGCGGCGGTGAGCGCGGTGGCCGACTCGAAGTTGCCGAGGACTTCGGCGGTGACTTCGGCCGGCTGCGGGATCAGGCCAGCGGTTTCGAGGGTGCCACCGGCGCCGGTCATGGCGTCGGAGAGGAAGAACTGGACGTATTCCTCGATGCCCGGGACAACGCCGATGTGCTCGCCCTTGACGTAGAAGTAGAGCGGGCGGGAGACCGGGTACTCACCCGAAGCGATGGTTTCGAGCGACGGGGTGACGCCGGAAACGGTCGCAACCTTCAGGGTGTCGCGGTTCTGGTCGTAGAAGGAGAGACCGAAGACGCCGACGGTGTCCGGGTTGGACTGCAGCCGGGCGAGGGTCTCGGTGTAGTCGCCGGCGATCTCGACCACGACGTCCTGGCGGAAGGTGGTGCAGGCGGCTTCGAGTTCTTCTTCGCTCAGCTCCGGCAGGCCGGCTTCTTCACAACCAGCGGATACGACGCGCTCCTGGAAGACTTCGCGGGTGCCGTGGTTGGAGCCCGGGATGGCGAGAGCGATCGGCTGCTCGGGCAGCGAAGCGTCGATCTCGTTCCAGGTGGTGTAGGGGTTGTCGACCAGTTCGCCGTCGACGGGGACCTGGGCGGCGATGGCCTTGTAGACATGGACCGGCTCGAGGGCGAAGTCACCGGCATTGGCCGAGGTCGCGAAGACGATGCCGTCAAAGCCGATCTGGACTTCGCGGATGTCGTTCACGCCGGCTGCGTTACAGGCTTCGATCTCGGAGGCGCGGATGCGGCGCGAGGCATTGGCGATGTCGATGGTGTTCTCGCCGACGCCCTCGCAGAACTGGCGCAGGCCGCCCGAGGAGCCGCCCGAGCCGACGACCGGGGTGTTGAACTCGGGGAAGACGGCACCGAATTCCTCGGCCACGATCGAGGCGAAGGGCAGCACGGTCGAGGAGCCGGCGATCTGAATGGTGTCGCGCGACTGGGCAAAGGCCGGGGTGGTGACGGCGAGCGCGAGGACGGCGGCACTGACGGCGAGTGCGGATTTCATGGACAGGTCCCTTTCGGAATTCGTTTCAG
The DNA here is from genome assembly GCF_042685625.1 of Devosia albogilva. Classification (NCBI taxonomy): domain Bacteria; kingdom Pseudomonadati; phylum Pseudomonadota; class Alphaproteobacteria; order Hyphomicrobiales; family Devosiaceae; genus Devosia; species Devosia albogilva. The sequence goes on along the minus strand of NZ_JBHUNP010000001.1, from coordinate 603,965 downwards.
AGCGAGCTGGCCGGCGAACTTCAAAACGCCCCTGCCGCCCAGTGACGGGGCAGACCATAGGGAGCACGGACAACGCTTTTATTGCAGTTGCGTGACTGGTTTGTGACGGCTCAAGTCTCTGAACATACGAGACTTTTCCGACAGAAACGTCGGCACATCGAGGTTTGTGACGGTCTTTGCGACAGCCGGAGAGGTCGGCGCGTTAACGCAGCAGCGGCCGCAGTTCCGCCTGCACCCGGCGCAGCAACGGCAGGAAATGCGCGATCATGTGCGAGGTGGGCGCACGCGAGGATTGGGCGCCGACGTTGAGCGCAGCCACCACCTGGCCCTGGGCATTGAACAGCGGCACGGCAATGGAGCAGAGGCCGTTCTCAAGCTCTTCGTCGATGACGGCGAAGCCCTGGGCGGCGACCACCGCGAGTTCGGTGGCAAGGCTTTTCGGATCGGCCTTGGTGCGGCTGGTATAGGCGACGAGATCGGAGCGGGCGATGATGTCGCGGGCGCGGTCCGGCGGCAGGGCGGCAAGGAGGATGCGGCCCATGGAGGTGCAATAGGCCGGCATGCGGGCGCCGGCGCCAAGGCTGATGGAGAGCACGCGGCGGTGGGCGGCGCGGGCGATATAGAGGATCTCGGTGTCGTCGAGCACGGCGACGGAGGAGCTTTCGTTGAGTTCCGCGGAGAGCTCGTCGATGAAGGGCTGGACCAGCCGCGGCATAGGGGTGGCGGCGAGATAGGTGTGGCCGAGCTTCAGCACCCGGGGCGTGAGGCGGAAGAACTTGCCGTCGTAGCTGGCATAGCCGAGTTCGGTGAGGGTCAGGAGATAACGGCGGGCGGTGGCGCGTTCGAGGCCGGTGCGGCGGGCCACGTCGGTGATCGACTGGCTGGCATGCTCCTCGTCGAAGCACTCGATGACGGCGAGCCCCTTGGCCAGGCCCGCAACGGACTCGCCCCTGCGCATCGGCATGGCTCCTGTGACACTGATCCAGCCTTAGGCGGCGGGGCAATGGGGTGCAAGGGGGAGGCCCGGGCGGGTCGCTACAAATGCGGCGAGCGCGGAAAGTTAACGTTCAGCAACACCGAGTTGTGTTGGAAACGGCGCTTGACCCTGACGTTTGGCCCTCAGTTCGAAACGTATAGAGGCCAAGAATCAAATGCGAACGCAGGTTTCAGTGCTCGCCCTCGCGACCGCTCTTCTCGCCAGCACCCCAGCCATGGCTCAGGTCAGCCTGGGTAGCGACGGGCTCGGTGTGAGCATTGGCGGCGAAAATGGCGTCAATGTGAATGTCGGGGGCGGTAGCGACGGACTGAGTGTCGACGCGGGTGTCGGCGGCAGCGAGGGGCTCAATGTCGGCGCCGGAGTGGGTGCCAGTGACGGGCTCGACGTCGATGCCGATGTCGGATTGGGCGGCAGCGACGGCATCGATGCCAGTGTGGACGCCAATGTCGGCGGACCGAACGGGATCGACGCCGATGTGGATGCCAATGTCGGCGGTAGCGGCGGGGTCGGGCCGAATGGCGGCCAGCTCATCGATCTCGGTTCGCCGGATGGACTGGTGGACGTCGAAGTGGGCGATGAGCAGGGCGTGACCGGCGCCCGGATCGGCGTGCTCGACGAGACGGCGCGGGTCGAGGCGCTGATCGGACGGATTGGGGATCCGCAACTGGCCGACGTCGATATCGATGCGGCGGTGGACGACCAGCGCGTGAGCATCGTCGCACTCGCGGACCTCGTGAATGGCGACAGCCTTGCCGAGGTGGAAGCTGCGATCGAGACCAATTCCGAAGGCCGGAGCGAACTGCTGGAGGCGCTCGGCGCCAGCGAGGTGCTGAACTCGATCCTTGGCCGTGAAGGCATCGATATCGAGGACGTGCTGTCGGTGTCGATCGACGAAGGCGGTGCGACCGAGATCGTGGTGCTCGGCGGCGCCGATGGCGATGCTGACGGCGACGGTGGCGGACTGCTCGGCGAAGGTGGCCTGGCCGACCTGACGGAAACCGAGCTTGCCGAGGTCGACGTTGATCTGCTCAGCGACGAAGAATTGGCCGAGGTTGACCTGGCCCTGCTGCCCGAAGAAGAGCAGCGCGTCGATGCCGTGCTGCGCCTGCTGTCGCGCAGCGGCCCGGAACAGGGTGATGCGGAGGGCACCACACGCATTGTGGACCTCGGCGTGCTGCTCGGCGAGGACTCGCTCGCGATCGTCGATGATGCTGTTGGAGATGTGGCGCCGGAGGTCAATGCCGATCTCGTCGCGCAGCTCGACGCGCTCGGGATCGATCCCGAGGCGGTGGTCGCGATCGGCACGGATGCCGGTGGCAACGAACGGGTGTTCCTGAACACTGCCGTGCTGTTGCCCGGTTCGGGGTCCGGTAGTGGCACCGGCGGCTCGGGTGGCGGCACTGGCGGCACTGGCGGCACTGGCGGCACAGGTGGTGGTACCGGCGGTGGAACCGGTGGCGCGGGTGGTGGTACCGGCGGCTCGGGTGGTGACACGGGTGGCACGGGAACTGGCACCGGTGGTGGCGACACGGGTGGTGATACCGGCGGCGCTGGCGGAGATACGGGCGGTGATACCGGTACCGATGTCGGCAATGGAAGCGGTATCGGTGGCGGCGGTGACACCGGCGGAGATGACACCGGAGCGGGTGTTGCTGATGCCGACGACCTGGACGGTGCGGCTGCAACCGGGGATGCCGGGCTCGCGCTGTTCGCCACGCTCGACTGCGACGTGGGCGGTGCAGCGCTCAGCCAGGGCACCAGTGCTTCCCCGGCAGCGGTCGCTCAGGCCAGCAGCCTAGAGCTGGTGCGGGTGGTCGGGTGCGACCAGTCGCTGGCGTCCGACGATATCGAGCGGGTGCGCGATGCGCTCGAGAGCAATGCGGCGATCACCGAGACCATCGACTCTCTCGGGCTCAGCCTCGAGCAGGTGATCGGCGCAACGGTGTCGGACGAGGTTGTGACGGTGTTCATCGAGCAGCCAGTCGCCTGACCAAACGCAGAGATATGAACGAAGGGCTGGCGGTCTCCGCCGGCCCTTTTCGTTTCAGCTATTGGCGATCTCGAGCAGGGTGTCGGCGTGGCAGGGGCCATCAAGCGGGCACCAGCAGGCGAGGTTCTTGCCGCGCAATGACTGGCGAATGTCGGCGACCAAGGCCGCCTGTTCGGGCCGACGGATGAACTCGCGGTATTGCCGCACCAGTTCGACCGGCGGGCAGCTGCCCGGACCAGTGGCGAACGGATTGCCGAAGCGGGTGGTGCGGTCGACCTTCACCGTGTCGGGCGGCATGCGCCAGCCTTTGCGGCGGGAGAGCTGGACACGGACGGGCGGTGGTGTCTCGGACATGGCGATCCCCGGAGGCGCCAGGATTGAAGCGCAGCGCCACCGACGGCGCAAGATGGGCGAATGGCTGGAACAATCACCGGGCGCAGGGGTTCAACCGGCACCTCACACAGGATTCTGGCAGATGAACCGTCGCCTCATCATTGGTATCGTAGTTGCCCTGGTCGTAATTGCCTTCGCCGTGACGATGTTCACCCTCAACTTCACCGGCGCCGAGGCGAACCGGGACACGATCGAGGAAAATGCGCCGGCCACGGCCGAGCCGGTCGATTCCGACCAGACGCCGGCCGGGCAGGGTGCACCCAATTCCATCGGTACCGGTGATGATGCGGGGGATGAGGCGGACACGCCCCAGCCGGCCGCACCCGAGACGGTGACGTCGGACGGCGTCGACCCGGCGGGTACGGAGGCGGCGCAGTAGCCTCCCATGCGCCGCCGCGGGCAAGCAAAGGTCTACGAGACAGCCGCACAGGGGCTTGCCCGCAGCGATGTCGATGAACTGGCCGCTGCCATCCGCAGCCGCAACGCCATTCTGTTCGTTGGCGCCGGGGTGTCGATGAGCGTCGGGTTGCCGTCCTGGGCGACGCTGGTGCGGCACATGGCCGACGAATTGCGGCTGCCGCAGGAAACCCTGGAAGGGATCACCTATCAGACACTGGCGGAATATCACCGCCTGCAGGCAGGCAGCATCGGTCCGTTGCGGAGCTGGATGGACCGGCAGTGGCACGTGTCGCGGGACAAGGTGCGGGACTCGCGGCTGCACAACCTGATCGTCGAACTCGATTTTCCGATCATCTACACCACCAACTACGACCGCAATCTCGAGGTGGCGTTCCAACTGCACGGGCAGGACTATGACCGCATCACCAATGCCCGCGATATTGCGGCGGCCCGCGAGGCGGTGACGCAGATCGTCAAGTTCCATGGCGATTTCGATGACGACGCTTCGCTGGTGCTGGCGGAGACCGACTATTTCAGCCGGCTTTCGTTCGAAGCACCGCTGGATGTGAAATTCCGGGCCGATGCGCTGGGGCGGACGATCCTGTTCATCGGCTACAGCATGTCGGACATCAACATCCGCCTGCTGCTGCATCGTCTGTGGCAGAGCTGGGCGCAATCGGGGCACGAGCGCGACCGGCCGCCATCGTTCGTCTTCATGTCGCCCAGCAACCCGATCCAGGAAGCTGTGCTGGGTCACTGGGGCTTGCGCGTTCTGAATGGAGCCGGGGACGACCCGGAAGCGGCGCTGGGAAATTTTCTCGAGACCCTGCTGGAGCGGGTGCGCGCCACATAGATGACCCGAGCTGCAGGCGGCTGGGGCCGCCTGCAGCTCGCCCTTGGGTCAGCCGCGCGAGACGGGCTGCAGGGTCGTGGGGTCGAAGAGCTGCATGCTGGTGCTGCCATCGGGGTTCTGGACGAAGGCCCGGATCAGGCCACCCCATTCCTCGACGCGGGAGGCATCCACGCCGCGATCACGCAGCGAGCTCTGGAGGGAGAATTCCCAGAAGCCGTGGACGGTGTTGTCGCTGTCGCTGGTGGCGAAAACGGGCAGGGTGGAGAAGCCGACGATGGCGACGAGGGCGGCGATGGAAGCGGTTGCGAGAGTTTTCATTTGGAGGTGTTCCTTTCTGTTTGAACACCCTCACTTTGGGACCTGCCCATTGCCCCAACATTGCAAACCTCATTTATCTTCAGGCTCTTAGCATTTCGTCGAAACGCGACGGCACCCCGCTGCGGGAGCAGGGTGCCGTGCTGGTGCGGCTGTGAGCGGCAGAGTCAGATGCCCGGCAGCAGGGGCTGGACGGGCTCGGCATGGTGCGCCGGCGCGCGGGGGAGGAAGCGGTGGGCGAACCGCGACAGGGCATCGACATAGGTCAGCATCACGGGAACGACCACGAGCGTCAGCAAGGTGGAACTGATGAGCCCGCCGATGACCGCGTGCGCCATTGGGGCATTCTGGTCGCTGCCCGGGTGAATGGCGAGCGCGAGCGGCATCATGCCGAAGATCATCGCCAGCGTGGTCATGATGATCGGCCGGAAGCGGGTGCCGCCGGCTTCGATCAGGGCCTCGACCAGGGGCGCGCCCTCGCGCCGGTGCTGGTTGGCATTGTCGACGAGCAGGATGGCATTTTTGACCACCAGGCCCATCAGCATGACGAAACCGATCATGGAATACATGTTCAGCGTCGAGCCGCCGACCAGCAGGCCCAGCATCACCCCGATCAGCGACAGCGGCAGGGCGATCATGATCGCCAGCGGCTGCAGGAAGCTGCCGAACTGGCTGGCCAGAACCAGGTAGATGAAGACCACGGCCAGCAACAGGGCCGTGACCATGCTGCCGATGGTCTCTTCCAGCATTTCGCCGTCGCCACCCTGGACGATGCTGACACCCGGCGGCAGGTCGAGGGCGGCTACGGCGGCCTCGATCTGGGCCGTGATGTCGCCCAGCACGCCGCCCTCGATATTGGCGGTGATGGTCACCTGACGGGCAAGGTTCTCGCGCTGGATCTCGCTGGGGCCCAATGCCGGCTGGATCTCGGCGATCTGGTGCAGCGGAATGGCGATGGGCGGCTCGGTCCGGCTCTGGGCGACGGGCAGATCGGCGATGATGTCGGCGCTCTGGCGCAGTTCGGCGGGCAGGCGCACCACCACATCGAGCTGGTCGCCCGCGGGATTGGTCCATGCCGAAGCAATCTCACCGCCGAGCATGGCGCGAAGGGCCGCGCCGGTGTCCTGAACGCCGATGCCGAGGTCGCTGGCCGCCTGCCGGTCGAGGATGATGTCGAGCATCGGCTGGGCCTGCTGCAGGCTGAGCTTGATGTCGACCACGCCGGGTATGGCGGCCATGGTGTCGCGCAACTGTCCCGCGGCGACGGCCAGGTTGTCGAGATTGTCTCCCTGTAGCTTGAACTCCACCGGGCTCTCGGGGCCGCCGATGCCGCCACCGGGGATCACCACGAACTGGGCGCCGGGGATGACGCCCAAAGCCTCGCGGATGGGGCCGGTCATCTCCTCGGTGGAGCGGGCGCGATCGGCCGCGCCGACCAGGGTCACGGCAATGCTGGCGCGGTTTTCCCCGGAAGCGGCGCCGGCATTGACGCTGGTATAGGTGCTGGCGATCTCGGGGAGGGCGGCCAACACGCTCTGCACCTGTCCCGCCTTGATGGCGGTGTAGGCGGTGGAGGAGCCGGCGGGGGTCTCGATGTCGACCTGGATCTGACCGTTGTCGGCGGGCGGCATGAACTCCGTCCCGACCATCGGGAACAGCAGGAAGCTGCTGCCGAAGGACGCCACGGCCACCAAAAGGGTGATCAGCCGGTGCCGCAGCGACCAGCGCAGCACGCCGCGATAGGCATGGGCGAGCTTTTCGAAGCCGCGGTCGAACAGGCCGACCAGACGGCCAATGGGACCGCGCTGGACGTCGGGCTGGGAGTCGGGGTCGTGCCAGACACTCGACAGCATCGGATCGAGGGTGAAGCTGACGAAGAGCGAGATCAGCACGGCAACGGAGACGGTGACGCCGAACTGGAGGAAGAAGCGGCCGACAATGCCCTCCATGAAGGCGAGCGGCAGGAAGACGGCGACGATCGACAGGGTGGTGGCGAGGACCGCCAGCCCGATCTCCGCGGTGCCGTCGAGCGCCGCCTGCACATGCGATTTTCCCATCTGCAGGTGCCGGGTGATGTTCTCGCGGACCACGATGGCGTCGTCGATCAGGATGCCGACCGACAGGGTGAGTGCCAGCATGGTCATCATGTTGAGCGTGAAGCCGAGCAAGCTCACGACCGCCAGCGTGCCGACGATGGAGATCGGCAGGGTGAGGCCGGTGATGATGGTCGAGCGCCAGGAGTTGAGGAACAGGAAGACGATCGCGACGGCCAGAGCGGCGCCCTCGATGAGGGTGGACCGGACGGTTTCGAAGTTCTGCTCGATCGGCTCGGCCGTGTTCTGCAGCACATCGACGGTTACATCGGAGGGCAGGCGGCCGCTGTCGTTGAGCGCAGCCACTGCGTCCTCGACGGCATGGGCGATGGCAACGGTGTTGCCGGTCTTGGTCTTGACGATGTCGATGACGAGGGCCTGCTCGTCGTTGCGGAAGGCGAGCCCGACGGTGTCAGGCGGGCCCAGCGTCACCGTTGCCACATCGCCCACCGTGATGGTCTCGTCGCCGTGACGGGCGACGATGATGTCGCGGAAGCCGGCAACGGTGGGCACCTTGGCGTTGAGCTGGACGCTTTGCACCAGCATGGCATCGACGATGGAGCCGCTGGGCAGGGTCTGATTGTCCTGCTGCAGGGCCGAGATCACATCGCCGATCCCGACACCGAAGGCATTGAGCAGGGCCGGATCGGCGGCGATGTTCACCTGGTCCTTGAGGCCACCGACGACGGTGGCGCTGCCCACCCCGGGCAGAGCGGTGAGGGCAGGCTTGACGATGTCCTCTGCCAGTCGGGTGAGTTCCGGGATCGGCCGGGTCGAACTGCTGAGGGCAAGCGACATGATCGGGCTGGCGGTGGGATTGTAGCGCAGCACCTGGCTGGGATCGGCGGCAGCTGGCAGTTCGTGCGCCATGGCCGCAACCTGGTCGCGCACATCCTGGGCTGCGGTGGCGAGGTCGGTCTCGAGCGTGAACTCCAGCACCACGGTGGAAAGACCAGCGCTGGAGGTGGAGCTGACGATGTCGAGGCCGCTCAGGGTGTTGAGGGCTTCTTCGATGGGCTGGGTGATTTCGGTTTCGACGGCCTCCGGAGAGGCGCCGGTATAGGGCGTCATCACCACGACGACCGGGAAATCGACATCGGGATATTGCTCGATGGGCAGCGTGCGATAGGCCGAGAGGCCGAAGACCATGATGGCGATCATGATCATGGTGGCAAAGACCGGATGGCGGACGCTGATGGCGGTGAGGAACATGGCTCAGTTCCCCCCGATGGCGACGGCGGTGCCGGCGGACAGGCCGGCAAGACTGGCAGCGACGATGGTGTCACCGGCAGAGAGGCCGGAGCGGGCTTCGACCAAGCCGGCCGACGGCCACTCGGTGCCGGTGCGGATGGGACGTTCGCGCACGATGCCGTTCTCGAGCGCAAGCACGTAGGGGGCATCGTCCCGGGTGTGGACGGCGGTGGCGGGGACGGCGAGCACCGCGTCGTCACGCTGCACGATGATGTCGCCGGAGACGAACATGCCGCCACGCAGCAGCCCATCGGGGTTGTCGAGCCTGAGGTAGATCTTGATGGAGCGCGTGCCGGCCTCGGCGACGGGGCTGAGGCGCTCGACCGTGCTGGTGAAGGACGCCTCCGGCATGCCCTGCACGGACAGCCGCACCGTCTGGCCGACCCGGATGCGGGCAGAATCGCGGAGGGGGGCGATCACTTCCACCGTTACGGTGGACAGGTCGACGATCGACAGCATGGTCGTGCCCGGGCTGACGATCTGTCCGGGCCCGACCGCACGCGAGGCGATGGTGCCGGAGAAGGGGGCGAGAACCCGGGCCCGTTCGAGGTTGGTGCGGGCCAGCGCCACCTGGCTCTGTTGCGCGGCGAGGGAAGCGGTGAGCTGGTCGACCTCGGCCTGGGCGGCGTCGAGCGTGGTGCGGGCGGCCAGTTCGCGGTCGGCGAGCTGCCGGGTGCGCTCCAGCGTCGCCTTGGCGGCCTGAAGTTGCACGGCGGTCGAGGCCATGGTGCCCTGCTGCTGGTCGAGCTGAAGCTGGAGGTCGGTGGTGCCGATCTCGACCAGCACCTGCCCGGCCTCGACCCGGTCGCCGGCTTCGACCGCGACCGTTTCGGCGGTGCCTCCCACCAGGGCGGCGACCGGCGCCTCGCGAGCGGGGTGGATGATACCGGTGACCTTCACCAGTTCTTCCATCGGGCGCGGTTCGACGGCGATGATTTCGGAGGGGTGCAACTGCATGAGACGCGGCGCCTCCGCTGTTTCGACGGGGGCTGCCACGGGCGCTGCCGGCAGGCGGTTGACCAGGAGGATGGAAACGCTGCCCGTGGCGAGGACCAGGCCGGCCAGCGGCCAGAACCATCGCCGCCGGCGGGATGGCCCTGCAGGGGGAGGGGTTGGTTGGTCGAGGCGTGCCGGTAAGGTCATGTCTGTCTCCATGGCTTGGGCCAGGTTCGGCCAGCGTTGCGCCATGAAGTGCGGGGTGCGGATTGCGTGAACGTTGCGGAGGGCGCAATGCAGCGGCAATGTCCGTCGCTAGACTGGCCTCGAACTGGATAGGAGGGACGCATGCGCGTTCTGCTGGTCGAAGACGAAAAGGACATGGCTGCGGTCCTCACGGCGGCGCTGAGCCGGCACGACATCGTGGTCGATCATGCGCGCACGCTGGAGATCGCCGAGGAGGCCAGCCGCAGCGGCGTGCATGACGCGGTGCTGCTCGACCGCAAGCTGCCGGATGGCGACGGGCTGTCGCTGATCCCGGTGATGCGACGCGAGCAGCCGGGCCTGCCCATCATCGTGCTGTCGGCGCTGGGCTCGCCCGATCACCGGGTCGCGGGACTGGACAACGGTGCGGACGACTACCTCCCGAAGCCCTTCTCCACCGACGAACTGCTCGCGCGCCTGCGGGCGGTGATGCGCCGTCCGGCCCAGATGGGGGAGACGGCGGTCACTGTCGGGCGGCTGCGGTTCAGCCTGACGGAGCGGCAGGCCGAAATCGACGGCGAGCCGCTGGACCTGCCGCGCCGGGAATTGCTGGCGCTGGAACTGCTGATGCGGCGCGCCGGTCGGACGGTCTCGCGCAGCGCGCTGGAAGAAGCGGTTTACGGGTTCGACGACGAGATTGCGTCCAACTCGCTCGACGCCCACATCTCGCGGCTTCGGCGCAAGCTGAGTGCTGCCGGAGTGGAGATTCATGCCATCCGCGGCCTTGGCTATCTGCTGCGGGTGGCAGCATGAAGCCTTGGAACTACCCGTCGCTGCGGGTCCGGCTGACCTGGCGTCTGGTCGCGATGCAGGCTCTGGTGCTGTTGGCCTTTGCCAGCGTCATCGCCATTCCGATCTACGAACTGGTGCGCGAGGAACAGGGACTGGACGAGGAGATCGTCGAGCACATTGCCGAGGCGGTGCAGCGCGACGAATCCGGCGGGCTGAGGCTGGTGATCAGCGACGAGGATGTCGCCAAGGGCATCAGCGAATACCCCCATTTCTGGTTCTATGCCACCGACGTCGATGGGCATTCGGTGCAAATGGGCACCATCCCGGAAAACGTCCACAATCTGCTGGATGACCTGCCGCGACTGAACTCGGCCAATATCGCCGATATCGGCCCGCACGAGGCGCCATCGGCCATCATGCGCCGGGAGGACAGTGCGGCCGGGCAGTTGTGGATCATCAGCGGGGGCGGGCCGGAACTGCGCCTCAGCGCCATACTCACCAGCTTTGCGAGCCCGATCTTCGTTGCCTTGCTGGTGCTGATGACGCTTGCCTCTTTCCTGATCCTGCCGATGATCATTTCGCGCCAATTGCGCGGGGTCGACCACGTGGCGGCGGAGGCCGGGCGGATCGATGTGGATCAACGGGGCATCCGCCTGTCGTCGGCGCATGTGCCCGAGGAGTTGCACTCGCTGGTGCGGGCGGTGAACGCGGCGCTGCAGCGGCTCGACGACGGCATGGAGCGGCGCCAGCGGTTCCTCGCCGATGCAGCACACGAGCTGCGCACCCCGATCGCCATCCTGCAGACGCGGGTGGAACTGCTGCCGCCGGGCCAACAACGCAATCAGTTGCTGCTGGATGTGGCGCGGCTGACCAATCTGGCGAACCAGTTGCTGGACCTGCAGCGGCTCGATGCGGATACCACGGTGTTCCAGCGGGTGAACCTGGTGGAGCTGGCGGCGCAGGTCACGGCCGACATGGCGCCATTGGCGATCGCGGCGGGCGACGAGATATCGTTCGATGCCGAGGATGAGGTGGTGACCGTTTCGGCGGATCCCGCTTCGCTGTCGCGGGCGCTGGTCAACCTCATCCAGAATGCGGTGATCCATGGCGGGCACAAGGCCATGATCCGCGTCGCGGTCGGACGGGATGGAACGCTGCGCGTGGCCGATAGCGGACCCGGCATTCCCGAGGAGCATCGGCAGACCATTTTCGAGCCGTTCAACCGGGTGCTGCCGCTCGATCAGGGCGCGGGGCTCGGTCTCAACCTGGTGCGGGATATCGTGAACCGTCACCAGGGCCGCATCACGGTTGGGGACTCGCCCGAAGGCGGCGCCCTGTTCGAGATCTCACTGCCCCTTGCCCGCCGGGTGGCGGCATGACGGGCTAAGCAGTGGCGAGCAGTGGCAGGACATCCCTTTGATGTCGCGATCCGCACCGGTCGGGACCTGCCCGTGGCGCTGTCCGTGATTGTTGCGCCGGCGTCCGGCTGAGGATCTGCGTTCCGTCAGGATGCGTCGCTTGTGGCCGGTCGCTCAGACAAGCCGCTTGCCGTCCGCGTCGATGATGACTTCGCCGTCCTCCTTGGTGAAGGGGCCGATATCGGGATTCTCGAGGATGTCGAGCACGAGTTCGGAGGGGCGGCACAGGCGGGTGCCCTTGGGGGTTACCACGAAGGGGCGGTTGAGGAGGATGGGATGCTCTGCGATGGCGTCGAGCAGGTCGTCGTCGCTCCTCGCTGGATCGGCCAGCCCGAGTTCTTCGAATGGGGTGCCGTTTTTCCGCAGCGCCTCGCGGATGGTCAGGCCGGCATCGGCGACCAGCCGGGTGACGGTGGCGCGGTCGGGCGGAGTCTTGAGGTATTCGACTACCGTGGGTTCGACGCCACTCTGGCGAATCATCGCCAGGGTGTTGCGCGAGGTGCCGCAGTCCGGATTGTGATAGATGGTGATGCTCATTTGGCGGTCCCTCGCTTCGAACGCCAATGTCGCGTTCGTACCAGATTTTCCATCCAGCCACGATCCAGGCTGCCCGAGGGCGTCCGTGGGCCCCTTGCTTCGGGTTTCCAGCTGAGACATGTAGAAACCGTCGTCGGACCCGCGATGCGGGTGGCTTCTCCGGGCGCCTATCCCCCGGTCACCTACCAGATCGTTTGAACATGGATGCAACGGAACGCCTGAAGCGTTCGGCTGCAGGTCAGACTGCCACGAATCCGGTGTTTCCGTCAGGCGGCTTTCCCAGCCGTGACCGCACTCCTGGCTCCTGACACCGCCTCCCTCAGGGCATCCCTGTATCGCGACAGCCGCAAGGGCTCTCTAGGCCGCGGCACTCCACAGATGGACAGTAGATGCAAGACATCCTTCCCCGCATGCGCGCCGAGTGGTTCGGCAATATCCGGGCCGACATTCTCTCCGGCCTTGTTGTGGCGCTGGCCCTCATTCCCGAGGCGATCGCCTTTTCCATCATCGCGGGGGTCGACCCCAAGGTCGGTCTCTACGCGTCCTTCTCGATCGCCGTGCTGATTGCCTTCGTGGGCGGCCGCCCGGGCATGATCTCGGCGGCCACCGCGGCAACTGCGGTGCTGATGGTCACGCTGGTCAGGGATCACGGGCTGCAATATCTGCTGGCAGCGACGGTGCTCGCCGGTCTGCTGCAGATCGGGGCGGGATTGCTGAAGCTCGGCTTCGTGATGCGGTTCGTGTCGAAGTCGGTGATGACCGGGTTCGTCAACGCACTGGCGATCCTGATCTTCATGGCGCAGTTGCCGGAACTGATCAACGTCACCTGGATGACCTATGCCATGGTCGCGGCCGGGCTGGCCATCATCTACCTGTTTCCGCGCATCACCAAGGCCGTGCCGTCGCCGCTGGTGTGCATCGTGGTCCTGACGGCCATTTCGCTGGCGCTAGGCCTCGATGTGCGCACGGTCGGCGACATGGGCGAACTTCCCGACACCTTGCCGGTGTTCCTGATCCCCCAGATACCGTTCACCTTCGAAACGCTGATGATCATCTTCCCCTATTCGGCCGCCGTGGCCGTGGTGGGGCTGCTCGAGTCGCTGATGACGGCGCAGATCGTGGATGAACTCACCGACACCAAGAGCGACCGCAACCAGGAGTGCATCGGCCAGGGCATTGCCAACACCGCCACCGGTTTCATCGGCGGCATGGCCGGTTGCGCGATGATCGGGCAGTCCATCATCAACGTGAAGTCGGGCGGCCGCGGGCGGCTATCGACCTTCTGTGCCGGGGTGTTCCTGCTGACGCTGCTGCTTGTGCTGGGAGACCTCGTCAGCCAGATTCCGATGCCGGCGCTTGTCGCCATCATGGTCATGGTGTCGATCGGCACCTTCTCGTGGAGCTCGATCAAGAACCTGGCAACGCATCCGCGCAGCTCCTCCATCGTCATGATCGCGACCGTGGTGACCGTGGTTTATACCCACAACCTCGCCCTCGGCGTGCTGATCGGCGTGCTGCTCTCGGGCATCTTCTTTGCCTGGAAGATCTCGCAGATCTTCCGCGTGACCTCGGAACTGAGCGCCGATGGGCGCGAGCGCACCTACACGGTGGAGGGGCAGGTGTTCTTCGCCTCTGCCGAAGACTTCACCAATGCCTTCGACTTCCGGGAGGCGCTGGAAAAGGTCACCATCGACGTCACCCACGCCCATATCTGGGATATCTCGAGCGTGCAGGCGCTCGACATGGTGGTGCTCAAGTTCCGCCGCGAGGGCGCCGAGGTGGAGGTGGTCGGGCTCAACGAGGCCAGCGAGACCATCGTCGACAGATTGGGTGTCCACGACAAGCCGGGGGCGCTCGAGCGCCTGATGGGACACTAGGAGGAGAACGCTGGATGACCAAACTCATCGCTTTCATCGACGGCTCCGCTTATGCCGAGAGCGTGCTTGATCATGCCGCCTGGGTGGCCACCACGGTGGCGGCCGGCGTGGACGTGGTGCATGTGATCGGCCGCCGCGACGTGTCCAGCACCCCGTTCGATCTGTCCGGCAGCCTGGAACTGGGGGCCCGATCCAGCCTCCTCAACGAACTGGCCGAACACGACAGGCAGCGAGCCAAGCTGGCACAGCAGCGCGGCCGGCTCATCGTCGATGCCGGTGTGCAACGCCTGCTTCAGGCAGGGGTGCCGGCGGCCCTCGGCAAGTTACGCAATGGCGACATCGTGGAGGCCGTGCAGGAACTCGAGAAGGAAGCCGACCTGATCCTGATCGGCAAGCGCGGCGAGGCGGCCAATTTTGCCAAGCTCCATCTCGGCTCCAATCTCGAGCGGGTGGTGAGGACCAGCACCAAGCCCGTCCTAGTTGCGTCGCGGGCTTTCCGGCCGATCCAGCGCTTCCTGGTTGCCTTCGATGGCGGCCCCAGCGTAATGAAGGCGATCAACCACATTGCGAACGGCAAGCTCTTCGCCGGACTTCAAGGCCATCTGGTCACAGCCGGGCGGGATACGCCGGAGACCCGCGGCAAGCTCGAGGCGGCTGCCAACTTGCTGCGCAGCGCCGGCTACACCATCCACACCCATATAGAGGATGGCGAGCCGGAGAAGGTCATCGCCGCCCATGCGGAGGCCGACCATATCGACCTGCTGATCATGGGCGCCTATGGGCATTCGCGCATCCGCAGCCTGTTCATCGGCAGCACCACGGCCGACATGGTGCGATCGGTGCGACGCCCGGTGATGCTGTTCCGGTAGGGGCGAAGCGGGTCGCGGCGTGCGCGGCCGCTCGCGACGTTCATCGAGGTCACCATGGCTCGCGCTGGCTTTGTGGTGAGGGAACGACTACAGCGACACCGAAGACCGGCCGAACAGATTGTCTTTTCTCCACCACCGCCTTCCCCCGAAAGTCAGGTCTTGTCCGTCATCGCCCCGTCCAAGTCCCCGCCACTGTCCGAGTTGACGGGGCGCCAGCTCCAGTGGATCGCCGGGGGCGCGATGATGACGCTGGCGACGATGCCGGGCCAGACCAACTTCATCGCCCAGTTCAACACGGCGCTGCGGACGGAATTCGGCCTGAGCCATGGCGAGTTCGGGGGCTTTTACACGCTGGCGACGCTCGCCAGCGCCAGTGTGCTGGTGTTTGCCGGAGTTCTCGCTGACCGGTTGCCGGCTCGACGGCTTGCCATCATCTGCATGCTTGGCCTGGCGGCCACGGCGCTGATCATGGCGGGCGCCGGTCACGTCGCCGTTCTGGTTGTGGCCTTGGCGCTCTTGCGGTTCTTCGGCCAGGGCATGCTGAGCCATGTGGCGATGACCACCATGTCGCGCTGGTTCAACCGCTTCCGCGGGCGCGCGCTGTCCTTTGCCGGATTGGGGTACACGGTCGGCGACGCCATTCTGCCGTTCCTGCTGACGGTTTCGATCCTGGCCTTCGGTTGGCGCAATGTGTGGGCAGGCGCGGCAGCGATACTGGTGGGCCTGGTCGTTCCGGTGATCTGGTTCCTCTTGCGTGATCCGCCGGAGGGCAGGAAGGGCCGGCCGGTCGTCGCCAACCCAGATGGCATGACCACACTTGAGCCGACCGGATTGAAATGGACCAGGGCCAGAGTGATCCGCGATCCTCTGTTCCTGGTATTGCTGCCCGGGATCATGGCCCCACCGGCCATCGGCACGCTCTATATCTTCCATCAGGCGCATCTGACGGAGGTGAAAGGCTGGGACCTGACGAGCTTCACCGCCATGTTCCCCTTCCTGTCGCTGTCCGTGGCCGTCTCGTCCATCTTCGCCGGGTTCATGGTCGACCGTTTCGGCTCCTGGCGCCTGATGCCGTTCGTGCTGGTGCCGCTTGCGGCAGCCAGTCTGATCCTGGGAACGGCCCAGCCGATATGGTCGATGCCGGCTGTGTTTGTCGGTATCGGCCTCACGCAGGGGATGATGAACCCGGTTGTCGGCGCCCTATGGGTCGAACTCTACGGCACGGCCCATATCGGTGCCATTCGGTCGCTGGCCACCGCCGCTCTCGTGGCTGCCTCGGCGCTCGGACCGGGCATAGCCGGGTTCTTCATCGACTCGGGGGTTCCGATCACGGTGCAGACCTTTGGTTATGCAGGGTACTGCATCGCCGGTTCTCTGGCGTACCTCGCCCTCAGGGGCGCCATGGCGCGGCGAGCTGCCGCCGTGGAGTAGGGGCGGGAAGCAAACGGGCGCCGCCGATTGCTCGGAGACGCCCGCAATTTCTGGTGGGCCCACCAGGACTCGAACCTGGAACCAGACCGTTATGAGCGGTCGGCTCTAACCATTGAGCTATAGGCCCGCGGGGAGGGTCTTAGCAAAGCGCGGGGCCGTGTCAAAGAGACTCTAGTGCTGCCAGACGACGAGGCCGGCGGCGGTGGCCATCATGGCGCCCGCGGTCTTGTTGAGGCGGCCGAGGGCGCGGGGGCTGGTGAACATCTGGCGGGCGGCGGCTGCGAGCCAGGCGTATCCGCAGCCGATCAGCAGCAGGACGACCACCACGATGGCGGTGAGCTCGGCGAAGGCGAGCGGGGTCATCTGGTCGAGCGGAATCA
This sequence comes from Devosia albogilva, assembly GCF_042685625.1. NCBI lineage: Bacteria > Pseudomonadati > Pseudomonadota > Alphaproteobacteria > Hyphomicrobiales > Devosiaceae > Devosia > Devosia albogilva. Next base: position 587,230 of record NZ_JBHUNP010000001.1, on the reverse strand, counting down.
CCGTCGGCAGGATGGCAAGATAGAAGACGATGGTCTTGGGGTTGCCCATGGTCAACGAGAAGCCGGCGAGGAAGGTCTTCCAGCCGTCCTCGTTCTTGGGCTTCATCTGCTCGGCGCCGGGGCGGGCGGTCCAGAACTTCCAGGCGATATAGAGCAGGTAGGCGGCGCCGGCCCAGCGCACGATGACAAAGACCGGTCCGAACCAGGTGGCGATGGCGGCAAGCCCGAAGACGGCAAAGACGAAATAGACGAGATCGCCGGCGAGGATGCCGAGCACCATGGGGAAGGCGCCGCGGAAGCCACCGCCGAGGGCCCGCGCCACGACGGCAGCCACGCCCGGCCCGGGGACCAGGACGGCGATGGCATAGGCGACGGTGAAGGCGGCGAGGGTGAAGAGGTCCATTTGGGCACCGGTGCGAACGGGCGGCGACATTACTCCCCGGCGCGAAGCCTGCCAATGGGCGGTTGCGCCGCAGCCGCGCTCTGCCTAGATTGCACCCAGCGCAACCCAACAGGACGGTGCACCGTGGATATGAGCCCTGAAGCAATGCCGATCAGCCTTGCCCACGGGGATATCCATGCCTGCCTCCATCGTTCTATCCGGTCTTTCGCTCCAAACGCCTGACGGGCGTCCGCTTCTTTCCCATCTCGATCTCAGTTTCGGTCCGCACCGCACAGGGCTGGTCGGGCGCAATGGCGTCGGCAAGTCGACGCTGCTGCGCGTGATCGGCGGTGAGCTGGCGCCGGCCTCGGGCCGGGTGACCGTCGACGGCCGCGTCGGCGTGTTGCGGCAGGCGGTGGCGGCCGGCGAGGAGACGGTGGCGGATCTCTTCGGAGTGGCCGAGGCGCTGGCGCTGGTGGAGCGGGCGGTTTCGGGCACTGCCACCGCGGAGGAACTGGCCGAGGCGGACTGGACGCTGGAGAGCCGGGTGGAAGAGGCGCTGGCCCGGCTGGGATTGGCGGCGGAGCCATCGCGGCCGCTGCGGACACTTTCCGGCGGGCAGCGGACGCGGGCGGCACTGGCGGCGCTGGTGTTCGCGGAACCCGATTTCATCCTGCTCGACGAGCCGACCAACAATCTCGATGCGGACGGCCGGGCGGCAGTGGTGGACCTGCTTGGGAGTTGGAGGGGCGGGGCGATCGTGGTCAGCCATGATCGTGAGTTGCTCGAGACGGTGGATGCGATCGTCGAACTGACGAGCCTTGGCGCCACCACCTATGGCGGGTCCTACAGCCGGTATCGGGCGCAGAAGGCGCTGGAACTGCAATCGGCAGAGCACGATCTTGCGGCGGCGGAACGGCAGGTGGCGGAGGTGGCGCGCAAGGCGCAGGAGGCGCGGGAGCGGCAGGCGCGGCGCGATGCCGGCGGGCGCAAGGAGGCCAGGCGGGGTGGGGCGCCGAAGATCCTGCTCGGGGGCCGCAAGGAGAATGCCGAGAACAGTGCGGGGGCGGGGTCTGTGCTGGCGGAGCGACAGGCGGAGGCTGCGGGGGTGGCGCTGGTGCGGGCACGGGAGCGGGTGGAGGTGCTGACGCCGTTCTCGGTCAGGCTGGAGCCGAGCGGATTGCCGGCGGGCAAGACGGTGTTGCAGGCGAGCGGGGTGACCGGAGGGTACGATCCGGAGCGGCCGGTGGTGCGGGATTTCTCGCTGACCCTGATCGGGCCGGAGCGGGTGGCGCTGGTGGGGCCGAACGGGGCCGGCAAGACGACGCTATTGAACCTGCTGACGGGGCGGCTCAAGCCGGTGGCCGGTACGGTGGTGCTGGGCGGACCGGCGGCGATGCTCGACCAGCAGGTGAGCCTGCTCGATCCGGCGGAGTCGATCCTCGACAATTTCCGGCGGCTCAGCCCCGGCAGCACCGAGAACCAGTGCCGGGCAGTGCTGGCGGCGTTCATGTTCCGCGCCGATGCGGCGTTGCAGCGTGTGGGGACGCTGAGCGGCGGGCAGATGCTGCGGGCGGGGCTGGCCTGCGTGCTCGGGGGCACGACGCCGCCGATGCTGCTGGTGCTGGACGAGCCGACCAACCATCTCGATGTCGAGTCGATCGAGGTGGTGGAGGCGGGGCTACGGGCGTTCGACGGGGCGCTGCTGGTGGTGAGCCATGACCCGGTGTTTCTGGAGAATATCGGGGTGGAGCGACGGGTGGAGATCGGGTGATCCCCCTCATCCGTCTCGCGCTTTGCGCGAGCCACCTTCTCCCGCAAGGGGAGAAGGGGCGAAGGAGCCGCGAGATTAGGGTAGGCGGGCAAGCCGCTCCGTCAGCAGGGTGTAGAAGCCGTCGGCGTTGGCGGAGCGCATGAAGATGGCGTTGCGGACGCGGCCGGTGACGTGCCAGTAGTCGGCCACGGTCATGCCCACCGTCAGTTCGCTGGCGGTTTCGACGGTGACGTTGCAGTGCCGGCCTTCGAACAGCTCGGGCTGGAGCAGGTAGGCGATGACCGTGGGGTCGTGGAGCGGGGCGCCCTCCCAGCCGTATTTCCTCAGGTCGAAGGACTCCGAGAAGGTCAGCATCTCGTAGACGGCGTGGCCAGTGCGGTTGCCGAGGCCGCGGATCGCCTGGAGGCGGGCGGGGGTGGACTGCACCTGATGGGTGACGTCGAGCGGCATGATGGTGATCGGCACGCCCGAACGCAGCACGACGTCGGCGGCTTCGGGATCGACATAGATGTTGAACTCGGCGGCCGGGGTGATGTTGCCCACCTCGAAATAGGCGCCACCCATCATCACGATCTCGCCGATGACCTCGGCGATGCGCGGCTCCTTGACCAGGGCCATGCCGATATTGGTGAGCGGCCCGAGGGTGCACAGGGTGATGCTGCCCGGCTCGGACGCCATCAGGGTGTCGATGATCCAGTCGACGCCGTGCTGCGGCTGCAGCGGAATTTTGGGGTCCGGCAGGTCGGGGCCGTTGAGGCCGGTGTCACCATGTACGTGCTCGGCGGTGACGAGGGTGCGGCGCATCGGCCGGGCGCAACCGGCAAAGACCGGCACCTCGGTGCGGCCGGACAGTTCCACCACCTTGCGGGCGTTGGTGGCGTTGTGGTGGAGGCCCACATTGCCGGCCACGGCGACGATGCCGAGCACGTCGAGCTCCTCGGGGGAAGCGAGGGCGAGCAGGATGGCCACGGCATCATCCTGGCCGGGGTCGGTGTCGATAATGATCTTGCGGGACATGGATTTAGGCTCAAAGCGAGTCGGATGGCGCCACACTAGTCGGCTCCGGCAGCCGGGTCGACGCCCTGCAGCAGGAACATTCAAGCCAGGGGCGGCGTTTCTTCACCGCGGGGAGCTTCAAGGAACTGGTCGGCAACATGGCGCGCAGAGCGGCACCAAGAGACATGGACGAAAGCCAGTTCGAGCGCGTCCTCGGTAATGCGGGGCAACTGGCCCTGGTTTTCATCGGATTGCTGGCGCTGCTGGTGGCGCTGCAGAGCGGCCAGATGTTCCTGGCGCCGGTGACGCTCGCCATCATCATTGGTCTGATGTTCGGGCCGGTGGCGGACCGGCTGGAGGCCGTCGGCATCCCCGCGGCGCTGTCGGCGGGCCTGGTGGTCATCGCGTTGATCGCAGTGATCCTGGTCGGCATGGCGCTGTTCGCCGTTCCGCTGTCGGAATGGGTGGCGCGTGCGCCGGTGATGTGGCAGCGGCTGCAGGAGCAATTGGCGACGCTGGAGGGCCCGCTCGAGGCGATTGGCTCGTTCCAGGCACAGGTGAGCGGCATCTTCAAGGACGGCAACTCGATGTCCGTCACGGTGGAAGACAATGCGCAGGTGTTCACCCTCGCCATGCTGGCTCCGGCGATCGGCGCGCAGATCCTGATCTTTCTCGCCAGCCTCTACTTCTTTCTCGCCACGCGCGACCATATCCGCATCTCGGTGCTGTCGTTGTGCGTCAGCCGCCGGATGCGCTGGCGCACGGCGCATGTGTTCCGCGACGTCGAGGCCAAGGTCAGCCGCTATCTGATCTCGATCACCATCATCAACAGTTGCGTTGCGGTGGCGGTGACGCTGGCGACGTGGGCGATCGGAATGCCGTCGCCGCTATTGTGGGGGGCGCTGGCCGGCGTGCTGAACTACATCCCCTATGTGGGGCAGGGCGTGATGATCCTGATCCTGCTCGCGGTGGGGCTCGGCACGCAGACGGAACTGACGGCGATCCTGTTGCCGGTGGCGTGCTATGTCGCCATCAACTTCACCGAAGGGCAGATCATCACGCCGCATTTCATCGGGCGGACGATGACGCTGAACCCATTCATCATCTTCCTGTCGATCACCTTCTGGCTGTGGTCCTGGGGCCCGGTCGGCGGCCTCATCGCCGTGCCGAGTCTGTTGATCGCGCAGTCGCTGCTGCTACATGCGCTGCCGAGCAAGCCGATGATGCCCAAGCGTCCGGTGCGCCGCACCCGCAACATGACCGACCGCGAGGCGCTCCTGGTCAACACGGCCATCGCCATCCGCGAACAGAGCGAGGAAGAGGCCGCGCCAGAACAGAAGGACGGCGAGCCGCAGTCGGAGCGGAAGGAAGAGCGGATGCGGCCACCGGAGGGGACAGCGCCGTCCGGCGTGGAGCGGTCGGCGTAGACCGTCCATGCAGCCGCGGCGCTTGACGCCTGCGAGGCGCGCCACAACATTGCCCTCACCAGCAGGGGGATGAGCGGTGGCGGGCGAAGCAGTCGAAGCAGCAGGGCATGCCGCCGCACACGGGGTCGATCTCGTACCGATCGTGGCGCTGCTCGCCAGCGCAGTGATCGCGGTGCCGCTGTTCAAGCGACTGGGGCTCGGATCGGTGCTCGGCTATCTCGCGGCGGGCCTGCTGCTGGGCCCGTCGGTCACCGGCATCGTGTCCGAGCCGGAGTCGGTGTTGACCATCGCCGAACTCGGCGTGGTGATGTTCCTGTTCATCATCGGCCTCGAGATGGAGCCAAGGCGGCTGTGGGCGCTGCGCAAGCAGATCTTCGGGCTGGGCGTGATCCAGGTGGGCACCTGCGGGGCGCTGCTGACCGGCACGGGGATACTGCTCGGTTTTGCGCCGGTGGTGGCGTTCATCTTCGGCATGGGGTTCGTGCTCACCTCGACCGCGATCGTGATGCAGATCCTGGGAGAGCGCGGGGAGCTGGCCAGCGATCACGGCCAGCGCATGGTGTCGATCCTGCTGCTCGAAGACCTCGCCATCGTGCCGTTGCTGGCGGTGGTGGCGTTCCTGGCCCCTACGCCGAACGAGGATGTGAGTATCTTTGAGCGCGTGGTTTCGGTGCTGGTGCCGATCGGGGCGGTGCTGCTGCTGATCTTCCTCGGGCGGCGGATCATGAACCCTTTCTTCCGCGCGCTGGCCGCGACCAAACTCCGCGAGGTGATGACCGCGGCGGCGCTGCTGGTGATCCTTGGGGCGGCGCTGCTGTTCCAGGCTAGCGGATTGTCGACCGCGATGGGCGCATTCCTTGCCGGCGTGCTGCTGTCGACGTCCTCGTTCAAGCATCAGCTCGAAGCGGATGTGGAGCCGTTCCGCGGTATCCTGCTCGGGCTGTTCTTCCTTGCCGTCGGCATGTCGCTCGACCTCGGCGTGGTGGCCGAGAGCTGGCAGATCATCGCCGTCAGCGTGGTGGCTTTCATGCTGATCAAGGGCAGCGCGATCTACCTGATCGCGCGGATGCTGCGTTCTTCCCATGGCGAGGCCCTGGAGCGGGCGGTGCTGATGGGGCAGGGCGGCGAGTTCGCCTTTGTGCTCTATACGACGGCGGTCGCCAACGGGCTGATTGACGGGCCGACCAATGCGGTGTTCACCGCCACGGTGATCGTGTCGATGATCCTGACGCCGTTCGCGATCATCGGGCTGCGCTATTTGATGCCGAAGGCGACCGGCCCGTCGCTCGAGGGCGTCGAGCCGGCCGCCGGGCTCACGGCCAGCGTGCTGATCATCGGCTTCGGCCGGTTCGGGCAGATCGCGAGCCAGCCGCTCCTGGCGCGGCATCATTCGGTGTCGATCATCGACAACGACCCCGAGATGATCCGGGCGGCGGCGCAGATCGGGTTCAAGGTCTATTATGGCGACGGCACACGCCTCGACATCCTGCATGCAGCAGGCGCGGGGACCGCGGACGTGATCCTGGTTTGCACCGACAGCAAGGAACAGACCACGCGTATAGTGGGTCTGCTGCGGGAGCAGTTTCCGCTTGCCCGAGTGATGGCCCGTGCCTTCGACCGCGGCCACGCCATCGAGCTGGTCAAGGCCGGGGTGGACTACCAGGTACGAGAGCTGTTCGAATCTGCTGTGGCCTTTGGCGGCGAAGCCATCCGCCGGCTGGGTGCCAGCGACGAGGAAGCCGAAGAAGTGGTAGAGGGCGTGCGCAGCCGCGACCGGCAGCGCTTCGAACTGCAACTGGCGGGAGAGGATTGGCGTTCGCTTGGACGGCTGTTGCTCAGTAATGCCGAAGACCAGGCGCGCGAGGGCGGTATGCCGGCCCGATCGGCCGCGCCGTCTGGAGGCGCCGAGACCGCGGGAACGCCGGGAACTGCGCCTTGACGGGGCTTCCGCCTGCAGAAATTAAGTGCAAGACTGACAGCAACAGAGGGGAAGCTGTTCGTCATGAAATCTGGACTGCGATATGCCGCAAAAGCCACTCGTCACCGACGCGCCGATCCCCGGCCCGGGCGCTCCCACCGCTGAGGCACTTCAGGCCGAAATCCTCGAAAGGCTGATCTACTCCGTCGGCAAGGACCCGGTGGTCGCCCGGCCGCACGACTGGCTGGAAGCGACGATCCTCGCGGTGCGCGACCGGGTGATGGACCGGTGGATGGAGTCCTCGCGCGAGACCTGGCGCACCTCGAAGAAGCGGGTTTACTACCTTAGCCTCGAATTCCTGATCGGCCGGTTGATGCGCGACGCGATCAGCAATATCGGCCTGATGGAGCCGGTGCGGCAGGCGCTGAAGAATCTCAAGGTCGATCTGGGCGATCTGATCAATCTCGAACCGGACGCAGCGCTGGGCAATGGCGGCCTGGGACGGCTGGCGGCGTGCTTTCTCGAGTCGATGTCGACCCTCAAGATTCCGGCCTACGGGTACGGCATCCGCTATGTGCACGGGCTGTTCCGCCAGGAGATGAGCGAAGGCTGGCAGGTCGAACTGCCGGAGGACTGGCTGGCGCATGGCAATCCGTGGGAGTTCGAACGGCGCGAGAGCGCCTACGAAATCGGCTTCGGCGGACATGTGGAGCCGGTAACCGATCCCGATGGAACGGTGCGGCAGGAATGGCGGCCCAACGACCATTTGCTGGCGGTGGCCTATGACACCCCGATCGTGGGCTGGCGCGGCGCGCGGGTAAATACGCTGCGGCTGTGGAGCGCGCAGCCGATCGACCCGATCCTGCTCGACAAGTTCAACTCGGGCGACCATATCGGCGCCCTCGAGGAAAGCGCCCGCGCCGGAGCGATCACGCGGGTGCTCTACCCGGCGGATTCCACTGCGGCGGGGCAGGAATTGCGGCTGCGGCAGGAGTTCTTCTTCTCCTCGGCCTCGCTGCAGGACATCGTGCGGCGTCACCTGCAGCATTATGGCGACCTCGGTTCGCTGCCGGACAAGGTGGCGATCCAGCTCAACGACACGCATCCGGCGATCTCGATCGCCGAGATGATGCGCATCCTGGTCGACCTCAACGGCCTGAAGTGGGCCGAGGCCTGGCGGCTGACGCGCGGCACCTTCGGCTACACCAACCACACGCTGCTGCCCGAGGCGCTGGAGAGCTGGCCGGTGTCGCTGATGGAGCGGTTGCTGCCGCGGCACATGCAGATCATCTACCAGATCAATGCCGACGTATTGGCCGAGGCGCGGCAGCGCGCGAGGTTCTCGGATGCGCAGATCGCCAGCGTGTCGCTGATCGACGAGCATGGTGGGCGCCGGGTGCGCATGGGGCAACTGGCGTTCGTCGGATCGCACTCGATCAATGGCGTGTCCGCGCTCCATACCGAACTGATGAAGCAGACGGTGTTCGCCGACCTTCACAAGCTCTATCCCGAGCGCATCAACAACAAGACCAACGGCATCACGCCGCGGCGCTGGCTGATGCAGTGCAATCCGGAGCTGACGCGACTGATCGGGGATCGGATCGGGCCTGGGTTCCTCGATGACATCAACCTGCTCAAGGGCCTCGATGCGCATGCGGACGATCCGACCTTCCAGGATCAGTTCGCGGCGGTGAAGTTCGCCAACAAGGAGCGGCTGGCAAGGCTGATCAAGACCCGCCTCAACGTGACGGTGTCGCCGGACGCTCTGTTCGACGTTCAGATCAAGCGAATCCACGAATACAAGCGGCAACTGCTGAACATCATCCAAGCCGTTGCGATGTATGACGAAATTCGTGCGCATCCGGAACGGGATTTCGTTCCGCGCGTTAAGGTGTTCGCAGGCAAGGCGGCACCGGGCTACTGGAACGCCAAGCTCATCATCAAACTGATCAACGACGTCGCCAAGGTCATCAATAATGACCCGGCGGTCCGCGGGCTGCTCAAGGTGGTGTTCCTGCCCAATTACAATGTGAGCCTTGCGGAAATGATCGTCCCCGCCGCCGACCTTTCGGAGCAGATTTCGACGGCCGGCATGGAAGCCTCGGGCACCGGCAACATGAAGTTCATGGCCAATGGTGCCGTTACCATCGGCACCATGGATGGCGCCAATGTCGAGATGCACAAGGAAGTGGGCGCCGACAACATCGTCATCTTCGGCATGTCGGCCGAGGAAGTGAACGAAAAGCGGGCGAGGGGCGAGGTGCCGCGCACGGCGATCGACAAGTCGCCGCGGCTCAAGGAAGCGCTCGAATCCGTTGCCTCGGGCGTGTTCTCGCCGGATGATCCGAACCGTTACCGCGACCTGATCGGCGGCCTCTACGATCATGACTGGTTCATGGTGGCGCGCGACTTCGACGCCTATGAAGCGGCGCAGGAGCGGGTGAACGAACTTTGGCTCGACAGGAAGCGTTGGTACGGCATGGCGGTTCGCAACACCGCCCGTGTCGGCTTCTTCTCCTCCGACCGCACCATCAGCCAATACGCGGCGGAAATCTGGGGTGTCGGAGAGCAGCAGGCGAGTTGAGGCGGGCCAGACGCAAGCGAGTGTGACGGGGGAGTGGGCGGGTGACGAAGGAAAGCTGGCAGGCGGATAGCAGGGAAGTCGAGGCGGTGGTGGCGGGACGCCACGCCAATCCATTCGCTTTCCTTGGCCTGCAGGAGGTCGGGGGGCAGTGGCTGCTGCGCGCCTTCATTCCGCATGCCGAGTTCGTCGATGCCTTCACTCTTGATGGACGGCCGCTTGGCCATCTGATCCCGCGTCATTCCGCTGGGTTCTTCGAGGGCAAGGTCGACGTCGACCGGCGCCAGCCGATCCGCTATCGCGCTCGCAACGCCGGTGGCGAGTGGGACGTCTATGATCCCTATTCCTTCGGACCGGTGCTCGGGCCGATGGACGACTACTACATCGGCGAAGGCAGCCATTTGCGGCTGTTCGACAAGCTCGGCGCCCACGAAATGGAGTTCGAGGGCATTCACGGCACGCATTTTGCCGTGTGGGCGCCCAACGCCCAGCGCGTCAGCGTGGTCGGGCTGTTCAACGAATGGGACGGCCGGCGGCACCCGATGCGCAACCGCAACGGGATCTGGGAGGTCTTCATTCCGGTGCTGGGGACCGGCACGCTCTACAAATACGAGATCGTCGCCCGCGACGGCACGGTGCTGCCGCTCAAGGCCGATCCGTTTGCCCGGCAGTCCGAACTGCGGCCGCGCACCGCCTCGGTCGTGCCGGACCCGACGCCGTTCACCTGGACCGACCAGCGCTACATGGAAGAGCGGGCGCTCAAGGACTGGCGGCGCACGCCTATGTCGATCTACGAGGTGCATCTGGGCAGCTGGCGACGCCGGCCCGACGGCGGCTTCCTCAGCTATGCGCAACTGGCCGAGCAGTTGGTGCCCTATGTGGCCGACATGGGTTACACCCATATCGAGCTCTTGCCGATTTCCGAACACCCGTACGATCCGAGCTGGGGCTACCAGCCGACGGGACTCTACGCGCCCACTGCGCGCTTCGGGGAGCCGGCGGATTTCGCGCGCTTCGTGAATGCGGCGCACGAGGCAGGGCTTGGCGTCATCCTCGACTGGGTGCCGGCGCACTTTCCGACGGACGCGCATGGCCTCGCCCGCTTCGACGGCACCGCGCTCTACGAGCACGAGGATCCGCGGCTCGGTTATCATCCGGACTGGAACACCGCGATCTACAATTTCGGACGCAAGGAAGTGCAGAGCTTCCTCGTCAACAACGCGCTGTACTGGCTCGAAACCTTCCACATCGACGGGCTGCGGGTCGATGCGGTGGCCTCGATGCTCTACCTGGACTACTCGCGCAATCCAGGGCAGTGGGTGCCGAACAAGCACGGCGGCAACGAAAACCTCGAGGCGGTCGAGTTCCTCAAGCGGGTGAACACCGAGGTTTATCGCCTGCACCCGGGCGCCTTCATGATCGCCGAAGAGTCGACCTCCTGGCCCGGTGTCAGCCACCCGGCCTATACCGGGGGACTCGGCTTCGGGTTCAAGTGGAACATGGGCTTCATGAACGACACGCTGCGCTACATGCGCCGCGAGCCCATCCACCGCAAGTTCCACCATCACGACCTGACCTTCGGCATGGTCTATGCGTTCAGCGAGAATTTCGTGCTGCCGCTGAGCCATGACGAGGTGGTGCATGGCAAGCGCTCGCTCTTGAACAAGATGCCGGGCGACGACTGGCAGCAGTTCGCCAACCTCAGAGCCTATTACGCCTTCATGTGGGGGCATCCGGGCAAGAAGCTCTTGTTCATGGGACAGGAATTCGCCCAACGCGAGGAGTGGTCGGAGAGTCGGCCCCTCGACTGGTGGCTGCTCGATGCCGGCATGCACGAAGGGATTCGCCGGCTGGTGGCCGATCTCAACGTCGCCTATCGCAGCCTGCCGGCGCTGCACGCGCGCGACTGCGAACCGGAAGGGTTCGAGTGGGCGATCGGCAATGATCAGCAGAACTCCGTGCTGGCTTTCGTGCGCAAGGCGCCCGGAGCCGAGCCCGTGCTGGTGATCAGCAACTTCACGCCGGTGCCGCGCGAGAATTATCGCGTGCCGCTGCCGCTGGCCGGGCGCTGGGTAGAGCGCATCAACACCGATGCCGGGTGGTATTCCGGGTCAAACACCGGCAACCAGGGCGGCGTTGCCGCGTATCCCGTGGAGGGGCGCCACTGGCCCGCCGAGGCCGAGGTGTTCCTGCCACCGCTTTCGACACTGTTCCTGAAATACGAGCCGGCCTGAACCGGCTTCGACAACCAAGCTCCCGGGGTGGAGGAGGAAAAGGACAATGGCTGACTACAGGGTACCATCGCCGCTGGCCCGCGAAACCATGGCCTATGTGCTGGCGGGTGGCCGCGGCACGCGCCTGATGGAGTTGACCGACCGGCGCGCCAAGCCTGCCGTATATTTCGGGGGCAAGTCGCGCATCATCGACTTCGCGCTGTCCAACGCACTGAACTCCGGCATTCGCCGCATCTCGGTGGCGACGCAGTATCAGGCGCACTCGCTGATCCGGCACCTGCAGCGGGGCTGGAACTTCCTCCGGACCGAGCGCAACGAGAGCTTCGACGTGCTACCGGCCTCGCAGCGGGTGAAGGAGGACATGTGGTATGCCGGCACAGCCGATGCCGTGTACCAGAACATGGACATCATCGAGGACTACGGCCCGCGCTACATCGTGATCCTGGCCGGCGACCACATCTACAAGATGGACTACGAGATCATGCTCCGCCAGCACGTGGATACGGGCGCGGACGTGACCATCGGCTGTCTCGAAGTGCCGCGCATGGAAGCTACCGGCTTCGGCGTGATGCATGTCGACGGGCGCGACCGGGTTATCGATTTCGTCGAAAAGCCGAAGGACCCGCCCGGTATTCCGGACAAGCCGGATACCGCGCTAGCGTCAATGGGTATCTATGTGTTCGAGACGCGCTTCCTGATGGAGCAGTTGCGCCGGGATGCCGCCACCGAGGGTTCCAACCGCGACTTCGGCAAGGACATCATTCCCTATATCGTCAAGAACGGCACGGCCTGGGCGCACCGGTTCACCCGCTCCTGCGTGCGCTCTAGCAAGGAAGAGGTGAGCTATTGGCGTGATGTCGGCACGATCGATGCCTACTGGAAGGCCTCGATCGATCTGACCGACATCGAGCCGCAGCTCGACCTTTATGATCGCGACTGGCCCATCTGGACCTATGCCGAGATCACCCCGCCGGCCAAGTTCGTGCACGATTATGACGGGCGGCGTGGCTCGGCGGTGAACTCGCTGGTTTCGGGCGACTGCATCATCTCGGGTGGTCATCTCACCCGCACGCTGCTGTCGACCGGCAGCCGCGTCCATTCCTATTCGGTGCTGGATGAGGCGGTGGTGCTGCCCTATTGCGATATCGGGCGCAATGCCCGGCTCAAGAAGGTGGTGATCGACCGTGGCGTCAACATCCCCGAAGGTTTGGTGGTGGGCGAGGACCCCGAGTTCGATGCCACCTGGTTCCGCCGCACCGATGATGGGGTGACGCTGATCACGCAGAACATGATCAACAAGTACCTGGCGGGACGATGATCGAAGTCCTGTCGGTCGCCTCCGAGGCGTATCCGCTGATCAAGACCGGGGGGCTGGCGGATGTCGCCGGCGCCCTGCCGTCGGCGCTGGGCCAGTGCGGCGTGACCATGCGAACCCTGGTGCCTGGCTATCCCTCGGTGATGAGCAAGCTCAGCGGCGGCCGGGTGGTGCAGGAGTTCGACGACCTGTTCGGCGCCAGCGCCAAGCTGATTGCCGGCCGGGCCGGCGGGCTCGACGTGATCGTCATTGACGCGCCGCAGTTCTACGACCGCCCGGGCAGCCCTTATGTGAGCCCCGATGGCTGGGACTGGCCGGACAACTGGAAGCGCTTCGCGGCGTTGGGCTGGGTCGCAGGCGAACTCGGCCACGGCATGATCGAAGGCTATCAGCCGCACGTCATCCACGCCCATGACTGGCAGGCGGGACTCGCCCCGGCCTACATCAAATATGGCGCGACGGATCGGGTGCGGACGGTGATGACCGTCCACAACATTGCCTTCAAGGGTTTTTTCCGGGCCGACATTTTCGAGCAATTGCGGCTGCCGCCGCAGGCCTTCGAGGTGGGCGGGGTCGAGTTCTATGGCGACATTTCCTACCTCAAGGCGGGGATGGAATGCGCCGATTTCGTCACCACCGTCAGCCCGACCTATGCCGACGAGATCCGCACGCCGGCCTTCGGCATGGGCCTCGAGGGGCTGCTGAACAACCGTGCCGCGACGGTGACCGGCATTCTCAACGGTATCGACACCGAGGCCTGGAATCCGGCGACGGACAAAGCGCTGGTGCAGACCTATTCGTCGAGCACGCTGCATCTCAGGCAAGCCAACAAACGCGCAGTGGCGGAGCGCTTCGGCCTCGATGGGGTCGATGGACCGCTGTTCTGCGTGGTCAGCCGCCTGACCGACCAGAAGGGCATGGACCTGCTGCTGCAGGTGGTCGATGGCATCGTTGATCTTGGCGGGCGCCTTGCGGTGCTCGGCTCGGGGGACGCCTATCTCGAGGACGGATTCCGCCACATGGCGGCACGGCATCCCGGCAAGGTCGGGGTGACGATCGGCTATGACGAGGCGTTGAGCCACCTGATGCAGGGCGGCAGCGACGCCATTTTGATCCCGTCTCGGTTCGAACCCTGTGGGCTCACCCAGCTTTATGGGCTGCGCTATGGCTGCGTGCCCGTGGTCAGCCGCATCGGCGGGCTGGCAGATACGGTCATCGACGCCAATCCGGCGGCGCTATCGGCCGAAGTGGCGACCGGCTTCATGTACGCGCCGGACAGCGCGCATGCGCTGTACGAGGCGGTGCGCAAAGTGGTGCGGCTCTACAAAGACACCAAGACCTGGAAGAAAATCCAACGGCGCGGGATGAAATCGGACGTCTCCTGGGAGACGAGCGCGGCGCTTTATGCCGGCATCTACGCCCAACTCACCGGACTGACGACCGATGGCCAACATCAAATCGATTAAGACGACCCCCTATCAGGACCAGAAGCCGGGCACGTCGGGACTGCGCAAGCGGGTACCCGTGTTCCAGCAGCCGAACTATGTCGAGAACTTCGTGCAGTCGATCTTCGACAGCCTCGAAGGCTTCGAGGGCCAGACGCTGGTGATCGGCGGGGACGGGCGCTACTACAACGACGTTGCCATCCAGAAGGCGATCAAGATCGCCGCGGGCAATGGCTTCGGCAAGGTGATGGTGGGGCGGGACGGGCTGCTGTCGACGCCGGCTGCGAGCCACATCATCCGCCACTACAAGGCCTTCGGCGGGCTGGTGCTGTCGGCGAGCCACAACCCGGGCGGTCCGGACGGCGACTTCGGCATCAAATACAATATCGGCAATGGCGGACCGGCGCCGGAGAAGATCACCGACGCCGCCTTTGCGCGCACCAAGGTGATCGACAGCTACAAGATGGTCGAGGCGCCCGATGTGGCGCTCGGCCATATCGGCACCCAGCGCGTGGGCGACATGGTGGTCGAGGTGATCGATCCGGTCGCCGACTATGCGGCGCTGATGGAGACGCTGTTCGACTTCACCGCCATCCGGGCGCTGTTCGCTTCGGGCTTCCGCATGCGGTTCGATGCCATGCATGCGATCACCGGCCCTTATGCGCATCGCATCCTCGAGGAGATGCTGGGTGCCCCCGAGGGTACTGTGATCAACGGCACGCCGTCGCAGGATTTCGGCGGCGGGCACCCGGATCCCAACCTCGTTTATGCGAAGGACCTCTACGACCTGCTGATGAGCCCCGACGGTCCGGATTTCGGCGCCGCCTCGGACGGAGATGGGGACCGGAACCTGATCATAGGCAAGAACAGGTTCGTCACACCTTCGGATTCGCTGGCGATCCTCGCGGCCAATGCCGCTCTGGCACCCGGCTATGCCACCGGCATTGCCGGTATCGCCCGCTCGATGCCGACCAGCGCGGCGGCGGACAAGGTCGCCGAGAAGCGCGGGCTCGAAATGCACGAGACCCCCACGGGCTGGAAGTTCTTCGGCAATCTGCTGGATGCGGGCCGGGTGACGATCTGCGGCGAGGAGAGCGCCGGCACGGGCTCGAACCATGTACGCGAAAAGGACGGGCTGTGGGCGGTGCTGCTCTGGCTCAACATCCTCGCGGCGCGCAAGCAGAGCGTCGACGAGATCGTGCGAGATCATTGGCAGACCTATGGCCGCAACTACTACACCCGGCACGACTACGAAGAGGTCGATGCTGCCGTGGCCAACACGCTGATGGACGACCTCAGGGCCAAACTGCCGGGCCTGGTCGGCCAAAGTTTCGATGACGATCTCACCGTCGCCTATGCCGACGACTTCACCTACCATGACCCGGTCGATGGATCGACCAGTTCCAAGCAAGGTATTCGCATCGGTTTTACTGATGGTTCCAGGATCGTGTTCAGGCTGTCAGGAACCGGCACTGTCGGCGCCACGTTGCGGCTCTACTTAGAACGCTACGAGGCAGCCGATGGACGACACGATCTTGACACCCAGACCGCCCTTGAACCCCTCGTCGGACTGGCCGACCGGCTCGCAGGGATCCGGGAGCGAACTGGACGTCAAAGTCCCAGTGTCATCACCTAGTGTCGTCAGGGCCGTGAAACCACAGATCGTGCCCGGTGGCGGGCGTATAGAACACCTTGGTGCCACCATCACCGAGGAAGGCGTCAACTTCGCCGTCTATTCCGAAAGCGCTTCGGCACTTTGGGTGTCCATCTTCGACGAGATGGACCAGGAGACGGACCGCTTCGAGTTCGACGTCCACCAGGACAACATCCATGCCGTGCTGGTTGCGGGCGTCGGTGCCGGCACGCGCTACGGCCTCAGGGCCGATGGCGAGTACAACCCGGACCAGGGATATTTCTTCGATCCCTGCAAGCTGCTGGTCGACCCTTATGCCAAGCGGCTCGACCGGGTGTTCGTGCGCTCGCCGCGCCTGCGCCTCGACCGATCGGAAGCGGTGGATACCGCGCCCCTCGTGCCAAAAGCCATCGTCGTCGGCGAGCGCAACGAAACCGTCATGCCGCGCAAGAAAGCGCCAGGGCTGTTCTATGAAATGAACGTGCGCGGCTTTACCATGCGGCATCCGGGCGTTCAGGGGCCGCTCCGTGGTACCATCGCGGCGCTGACCACCCAGCGGGTGATCGACCACTTCAAGTTCCTCGGCGTCGACACCATCCAGTTGATGCCAACGGCGGCATGGATCGACGAGGGGCACCTGCCGGCGCTGGGGCTCACCAATGCCTGGGGCTACAACCCCGTGGCCTATTCGGCCATCGACCCGCGGCTGGCGCCGCGCGGACCGCAGGAATTGCGGTACATGACCGACCTCTATCGCAAGAACGGCATCTCGGTGATCCTCGACGTGGTCTACAACCACACCGGCGAGGGCGATGCGCAGGGGCCGATGCTGAGCCTGATGGGGCTCGACGCCAAGACCTACTACCGGTTCGTGGAAGTCGACGGCAAACAGTTCCTCGTCAACGACACCGGCACCGGCAACACGCTGCGCTGCGATCATCCGGCGACGCAGCGGCTGGTGATCGACTCGCTGCGCTACTGGGTGGAGGAGATGGGTGTCTCCGGCTTCCGCTTCGACCTCGCGACGGTGCTCGGGCGCGATCCGGGCTTCAACCCCAACGCCGAGATGCTGAACAAGATCAAGTCCGATCCGGTGCTCAGCAAGTGCATCCTTGTCGCCGAACCCTGGGATCCGGGTCCGGGCGGTTACGGGCTCGGCCAGTTCGGCAAGGAGTTCAAGGAGCACAACGACACTTATCGCGACGAAATCCGGGAGTTCTGGCAGGGCGGCCCCGGCAAGATCGGGGCGCTCGCCGGCAAGGTGGCGGGCTCGGCGGAGATCTTCAACTTCGCCGGCCGCAAGCCGAGCCACAGCGTGAACCTCCTCGCCGTGCATGACGGCTTCACGTTGCGCGACCTCGTCACCTATGCCGAAAAGCACAACGACGCGAATGGCGAGAACAACCGCGACGGGCACAACCACAACGCGTCGTGGAACTGCGGTGTCGAGGGGGAGACCGATGATCCGGCGGTCAACGCCGCGCGCAAGCGCGACGTGCGGGCGCTCCTGGCGACGTTGTTCCTGTCGCGCGGAGTGCCGCTGGTCCAGCAGGGCGACGAAATGTATCGCACCCAGCAGGGCAACAACAACGCCTATGCCCAGGACAACGAGATCACCTGGGTGGATTGGGAAGAGGCGGACGGAGACCTCGTCAACTACGTGGCGGCGCTTAACCGTTTCCGCCGGTCGCACGAGGCGCTGACGCACGATCATTTCCTGACGGGACAGGAGCGCAACGGCGTTCGCGACGTGGTCTGGCTCCACCCCGACAATCGCGAGATGAGCGAGGGCGACTGGAGCGATCCGGCGGCTTCAGTGCTCGGAATGCACCTGCGTCACAAGGCCGACGAGGTGCTGGTGTGGTTCAACCGCCGGGTGGAGCCGGTGGTGGCGCATCTGCCCGAGGGCGAGTGGACCGTCGGCATCCAGTCCGACAACACCGCCCGGGTGCAGATCACCAATGGCACGGCAACGCTGTCGCCGCGCTCGGTGATCGTCCTGGTCAGGCCGGAGGGCGAGCGGAAGCGGTGATCGTTGCACAGCTCAGCGACATTCACGCCGACGGATCCCAGGCGCGGCTGGCGCGCCTGGACCGGGTGCTCGGATGGCTGAAGCCGCTGAAGCCCGATGCCATCATCATCAGCGGCGACCTGGCCGAAGCGGACCACGCCGAGAGCTACCGTCATGTCGCCGAGCGTCTCGATGACTTCGAGGCGCCCTTCCATGCCGTGCCGGGCAATATGGACGACCATGGAGCGCTCGTCGCCGTGTTGGGGGCGCGAATGGAGTGGACGGCGCCGCGTCCGCTCTGCGTGACGGGACAAGCGGGGCCCCTGCGGCTGATCGGGCTCGATGTAACGGTGAGCGGTGCTCACCACGGCGATGCTGCGCCGGTGCTCGGCTGGCTCAAGGAGCAACTTGCGGCCGACGAACGGCCGGTGCTGGTGTTTCAACACCAGCATCCTTTCTCATGCGGGATCGATGGCAAGGACCGCAATATCTGCTTCAACGGCGACCGGCTGGCGGGGGTGATCGAAGCCGCCGGGGACAAGGTGATCGGGCTGACCTGCGGGCATGTACACCGGCCGCTGTTCACCCGCTTTGCCGGACGCCAGGCGACCATGGCCCCCTCGGTAACCACGGCCAACCGCTTGCGGCTCGATGGACGTCAGGCGGAGATCGTTGATCCACCCGGCCTCATGATCCACCACTTTGCCGATGGGCAATTAGTCAGCCATGTGGTGATGGTGGGCTGAACTACTCGGCGGCCACGGCCGGGGTGAGACCGCCGGCCCTTTCGATGAAGGCGATGATCTGGTCGAGACTTTCCCGGCGAAGCAGGTCGGTGAACACGTAGGGGCGTCCTTCGCGAACCTTCTGCGTGTCGGACTCCATCACTTCGAGGCTTGCGCCCACATGGGGGGCGAGATCGGTGTGGGTGATGACGAGGAGATCGGAGCGCGAGATGGCCGGGCCGCCCTTGCGCGGTACTTTTTCGCCCTGTGCCACCGAGATCACGTAGATGGTCAGGTCGGCGAGGTCGGGGGAGAAGGTAGCGGCCAGGTTGTCGCCGCCGCTCTCGATCAGGACCACGTCAAGATCGGGGAAGCGGCGGTTGAGATCGGCGATGGCCGCGAGATTGAGCGAGGCGTCTTCGCGGATCGCCGTGTGTGGGCAGCCGCCGGTCTCGACCCCGACGATGCGGTCTTCCGAGATGGCCTGTACCCGCGCCAGGATCAACGCGTCTTCCTGGGTGTAGATGTCGTTGGTGACCACGGCCATGGAGTAGCGGTCGCGCATCGCCTTGAGCAGCATCTCGCACAGCGTGGTCTTGCCGGAGCCGACAGGGCCGCCGATGCCGATGCGCAGGGGGCCGTTGGGAGATTTCATAGCAACCTCATGATGGCGAGGGCGGCGAAGCCGGCCCCAAGCAGCAGGCAAAGTGGGGAATAGACGCGGCGGTCGTTGAAGCGAAAGTTGGGCTCTGGCGTGAGTGCCGCCCACCAGCCAGTGTAGCCGACGACGCCGCGACCGAGGAAAACCACCGCAAGGAACAGGCCCGCGAGGGTGAGCCAAATGCCGCCGCTGTCGTGATCGCCAAGAGCCACGCCGACCACCATGGCAACGACCAGGAAGACCGTGACGGCGAAGGTCGTCAGTCGCGACGGCATCCGCTCGATGCCGGCGGTGCCGACCACGGTCTGCGCCAGGAGCTTCTCGTCCCGTAGCGGCCAGGTCAGCCCGAACGACCAGGCAAGATGCGCCATGCTCACTGCCAGGAGGGCCAGGAACATCAGCGAGACAATGGCGGTGATCATGAGCGGAAAATTCTTGTGGTCAGGGTTTCGTGCGACATTTGCGCGATATCGGCCGCGTAGGCAACGCCGCCTATGTCGTCCGTTGTCGCAGTCGCCGCTGCTGCCGCCAATATGGCAATTGTCGGTTCCAGTGCGGCCATGATGGTGAGTCCATCGGTTTGCCCGATCGGCACCAGCCGGACACAGACCGAGACCTGCGCGTGAACCGCAGCCGTGAGCCAAGCGAGCAGCGTCGCCTGGAGGTCGATGCCGATGCGGGCGGCGGCGGCGCCAACGGCAATGGGGTAGGGGCAGGGCTGGGGCAGCGATATGGAGGCGGCTTCGGGCCAGGCGCGGAGCGCTGCAACGAAGGCATCACCGGTGATCAGCGTCTCCTCGTGCCGCTCGCGTGCCGGGGTTAGGGCGAGGCAAAGGTCAGCCAGGTCCTGCAGGGTGGTGGGGTCGGCGCTGGCGCGCCAAGCCCCGGAAAGCAGGATGGTGTCGGTGCGCAGACCGCCATGATGGAGGATGCCGCTGATCCAGTCCTCCGCAGTGGCGCGATCCTTGACCGTCCCGGTGGCGATCGCTGTTTCCAGTCCGGCCGACCAAGCGAAGGCACCGACCGGGAACGCAGGCGACAGCCAGGTCAGCAGCAATTGCAGGTCGCGGGGGCGGGTCATCGGGCGAGCAGCGCGTGACCTTGGTCAGCGTGGCCGTGGCTGTGGTACGCGCCGTGCTCGGCGAAGAACGGCTCGGTGACGAGGGTCACCGAGGCACCCAGGCCTTCGAGCATTGTCTTCAGCACATGGTCCCGCCGGATCAGCAGCCGCTCGGCCTCGAGTTGCGCCGGGGTGTGGCGGTTGCCGATGTGCCAGGCGAGACGGACGAGATGGGCTGCGTCCTGCGCTGTGATGGCGTAGAGCGGCTCGTCGGCGGCGAGGATTTCCACCACGTGCCCATCTTCGAGCAGCAGGCCGCCCCGGTGGTCGAGCGTAACCGTCGTCGGAAAATCCACCATCACTTCGGTGCCGCCGCGGCCGGTCAGCAGCTTGCGGCGCAGGCGACGTTCGTCATGGGCGAGGGTGATGCTGTCGATGGGCGTGCCGCGTCCATGGCCGGCGGGAAGGTGGGATACAGCACGATGCATCGGCAGTCCGGGCTTAGGGGGTGTTGATGATTTCGCTGCAGGTCAGCACCGGATCGGCGTCTTCCCCAAGCGTTGCGTCGTAGAGTTCGGCATCGGAGCCGCGGGTCCACCATGTCCACTGTCCCGACATATAGCGGGCGCCGGAGGCGGAGATGACCGAGGCAAAGACCAGCGGTTCGGATTCCGCTTCGACCGGCACGATGGCGAGGAAGTTCGGCGCGGCGTTGAGATAGGTGACGGCCAGCGGCGTGTCGGTGCCGCAATCATAGGTATGGGCGCGGCGTTCGAAATCGCCCTGGCTCCCGAGTGTCAGCACGAGGCCGGTTTCGGCGGCGTGCACCGGAAGTGCCAGGGCCATGAGAGCAGCAGCGGCGGCAAGACGTATCGGCATGGTTTCCTCCCTTCGGACCGCCGCAGCTAAGCGCAGTGCGGCGGCAGAAATGAGTCGTTGGGAACGCACACGGCCCTAGAACAGGAAATACCGTTGCGCCATCGGCAGCACCGTTGCCGGTTCGCAGGTCAGCAATTCACCATCGGCGCGCACTTCGTACGTCTCTGGGTCGACTTCGATGTGCGGTGTCGCCGAATTGTGGATCATCGATGCCTTGCCGATGCCACCGCGGGTGTTCTTGACCGGCACCAACTGCTTGGCGACGCCGAGGCGGTTGCGCAACCCGGCCTCGTGAGCCGCCTGCGAGATGAAGGTAACGGACGAGTTGGTCCTGAGCTTGCCGTAGCTGGCAAACATCGGCCGGTAGTGCATCGGCTGCGGTGTCGGGATGGAGGCGTTGGGGTCGCCCATGGGCGCAGCGGCAATGGAGCCGCCGAGCACTACCATCTCGGGCTTCACGCCGAAGAAGGCGGGGCTCCACAGCACCAGGTCGGCGCGCTTGCCGACTTCCACCGATCCGATGTGCTGGCTCATGCCGTGGGCGATGGCCGGGTTGATGGTGTATTTGGCTATGTAGCGACGCACGCGGACATTGTCGTTGTCGCCGGTTTCTTCCGGCAGACGCCCGCGCTGACGCTTCATCTTGTCGGCGGTCTGCCAGGTGCGGATGAGCACTTCGCCAACGCGGCCCATCGCCTGGCTGTCGGAGGAGATCACCGACAGCGCGCCAATGTCGTGGAGGATGTCCTCGGCGGCGATGGTTTCCTTGCGGATTCGCGACTCGGCAAAGGCGACGTCCTCGGGGATGGAGGGCGACAAATGGTGGCACACCATCAGCATGTCGAGGTGTTCGGCGATGGTGTTGACGGTGTATGGCCGGGTCGGATTCGTGGACGACGGAATGACGTTGGGCAGGCCGGCTACCCGCAGGATGTCGGGGGCGTGCCCGCCACCGGCGCCTTCAGTGTGGAAGGCGTGGATGGTGCGGCCCTTGAAAGCGGCGATGGTGTCCTCGACGAAGCCGCTCTCGTTGAGCGTATCGGTGTGGATCATCACCTGGACGTCGTAGTCGTCCGCCACGGCGAGACAGTTGTCAATTGCCGCCGGCGTCGTGCCCCAGTCCTCATGGAGCTTCAGGCAGGATGCGCCGGCGAGGATCATCTCCTCGAGCGGCGCAGGAACGGAGGTATTGCCCTTGCCGGCAAGGGCCAGGTTCATCGGGAACGCATCGAAGCTCTCGATCATGCGCTCGATGTGCCAGGCGCCGGTGCAGGTGGTGGCGAGCGTGCCATGAGCAGGGCCGGTTCCGCCGCCCAGCATGGTGGTGACGCCGCTCATCAACGCTTCTTCGATCTGCTGCGGCGCAATGAAGTGGATGTGGGCATCCATGCCGCCGGCGGTGAGGATGCGGCCTTCGCCCGCGATTGCCTCGGTAGAGGGGCCGATGATGATGTGGACGCCGGGCTGGGTGTCCGGGTTGCCGGCCTTGCCGATGGCGGCAATCACGCCGTCCTTGAGGCCGATATCGGCCTTGTAGATGCCGGTGTGGTCGACCACGAGCGCATTGGTGATGACGGTGTCGACGGCGCCCTCGGCCCGGGTGCGCTGCGACTGGCCCATGCCGTCGCGGATGACTTTGCCGCCGCCGAACTTCACCTCCTCGCCATAGGTGGTGAAGTCCTTCTCGACTTCGATGAAGAGCTCGGTGTCCGCAAGGCGGACCCGGTCGCCTGTGGTGGGGCCGTACATGTCGGCATAGGTGGCGCGAGATATGCGTGCGGGCATCGAGTCTCCGTGGTCGGCTGCGACCGGGGCTTCCCGATGCGACTGTGGCGCGCCGCCGGTCGGCTGGCAAGTGCGCAGGACGGCAGGTTCGCCCTCCACCTCACGCAGAGCTAACGATGCGCGTCAGTTCGCTGGCGGGGTGGTGCGGTTGCGGCGATAGGCGGTGACTGCGGCATCGATCAAGGTGTCCAGCAGCTCTTCGCCCTCGGCCACCTGCTCGTCTGCCCTTTGAGTGAGGGCGATCAGGGAGAAGGTGAGCACCTGAATGGCATAGGCGTGCTGGTCGCGGCCTTCGCGATGATGCTCGTTGCCCTGGTCACGGAAGGTGGTGAGCAGCAGATCATAGGTTTGGCGGTCGATGACCGACTTGGCCGCACTCCAGGTGGGCTGCTTGAGATTGTCCGAGAGATCGGAGGCCAAGCTTCCCATCAGCCACATCGCTGGCCCATCCTTGGAGCCGGTCTCCTGCAGGTCCTTGAGGACGGCGAAGAAACGGGACTTGAACTCGGCTTCCTTGGACATGAGGCACTCCGCTGCAAACGGCGCGCTTAGAGCATGATCACAGCGGGGACGCTACCCGGAACCGCTAGAGCTTGCCCATGACCTGCTGGCGGAAGCCATAGATGGCGCGCTCACCGGCGATCGGGATCAGCCGTACCTCGCGGGTCTGGCCGGGCTCGAACCGCACCGCCGTTCCGGCGGCTATATCGAGCCGCATGCCGCGGGTGCGTTCCCGGTCGAACCGAAGGCCCGGGTTGGTCTCGAAGAAGTGGTAGTGCGAGCCGACCTGAATGGGGCGGTCGCCGGTGTTCGCCACCTCCAGCGTCAGCACCTCGGCGCCAGCATTGAGTTCGATGTCGCCCGCGGCGGGCAGCACTTCGCCTGGGATCATTTTCAGCACCTCAGCGGATCGGTTCGTGGACGGTCACGAGCTTGGTGCCGTCGGGAAAGGTGGCTTCTACCTGCACGTCATGGATCATCTCGGCGACGCCTTCCATCACCTGCTCGCGGCTGACCACATGGGCACCGGCCTCCATCAGTTCGGCGACCGGGCGGCCGTCGCGCGCGCCTTCGACGACGAAATCGGTGATGAGGGCGATGGCTTCGGGATGGTTGAGCTTGACGCCGCGCTCCAGCCGCCGGCGCGCGACCATGGCGGCCATGGAGATCAGCAGCTTGTCTTTTTCCCGAGGAGTCAGGTTCATTGGCAGGTATCCTATAGGTGCCACATGCGGGGCAGGGCGTCCGCACCGCTGAGGTGGTCCAGAATTGGAACGATCATCCGGCGCAAGGCAAGTCCGGAGTGGGCAAGGGCGCGGATGACGAGGCGCTCGCCGATCGCGCTGGCGGCGATGGGCTGCCCGGCGGGCAGCAGTTCCCGCACCGATCGGCAGCGGCGGGCGGCGGCATCGGCGTCGAGCGCGATGTGCACCATGGTCGCGAGAGCTCGATGGCCGGCGAGCAAGGACGGGCCGTTGCGTTCGCTGATCGAGCCGCCGAGCCGGGTAGCGTCGGCATGGATCAGCCGACCCTCGCGCCGAATACGCCAGTTGTCCTTGAGCACCGCATCCATGGCGGTCTCGCCCATGGCGTCGCGACCGAGCAGGATGGCTTCCACAGCGGTGAGGGAAGCGCCGGCAGCGAGGTCGATCTCGATGCGGCGGTCGAGTCGGCTGCCGGCAAACAGAATGGTTTCCTGCGGCAGCCAGTCCAGGTGTGCGCTGGCTCCGATGCGCAGGGTAGTGGTGACCTGCGCATCGCCACCGATGGAGCGGTAGATGCGTTCGCAGGCCTGGGTGGTGAGCACTGCGTTGCCGGCAGCTGCAATATCCACCGACCAGTCAAGAACATCGCCACCTGTCAGCCCACCGGCGGTGTTGATCAGAACGGCCTCGAGCGCGTGGCCATGAGTATTGGGCAGTCGGATCTTGGCGCAGCCTTCCTGGTAGAGATTCAGGATGCGCGTGGTCTCACTGCGCTGCTGGGTAGAAAGACTGCCCGAGCCGCGGGCACGTTGCAGCAAAACGCGGCTGTCTGCCCGCTCCCGGCCAGCAACTCTTGGTTCGCTCATGCGTTCACCCCGCGAGCAAACGCTCTAATGACCATGATATTACAAGGGTTGAGAAAAATGCGTTTCAAATCTGTTGTTTCCGCCGCCGCCCTGGCTGCTTCCCTCGGTTTCGCCGGTGTTGCCCACGCTGACACCATGGTCGGTGCTCAGAACGTCACCGATGTCGACCTGCCGCGCGTGCAGGCCTATTGCGACCAGCTCGCCACGGGTATGGACGCCGACTCGCCGACTGCCGGCTCGATCGATGTGACCGAGACCGAAACTGACTCGAGCGGTGACACTTCCCAAACCACCGACGTCGACGCCAACGCCGACAACGGCAATGACGAGCCCACGCTGGATCTCGGCCAGATCACTCTCGAGAACTGCGTCGACGCTGGCCTGGTGATGGAAGGCGAAGCTACCACCACCACCACCAACTAATCTCTGGCTCTCCCATAGAGCTGCAGGTGCCCGGCCATCGTGCCGGGCATTTGTTTGTCTAGACCATGAGATGGCGCCGCACCTCCGGCAGGTCGAGGTCGCTCGCCGGGCCAGCATGGCGGATTTCGCCGCGGTCCATGACATAGATGTCGTCGGCGATCTCCCGGCAGAAATCGAGGAATTGTTCGACTAAGAGGATGGTCATGCCCTTCTCGTCCCGCAGGAACTGCAGCGCCGGGCCGATGTCCCTGATGATCGAGGGCTGGATGCCTTCGGTCGGTTCATCCAGCACCAGAACCTTGGGGCGGGTCACCAAGGCGCGGCCAATGGCGAGTTGCTGCTGCTGTCCGCCGGACAGGTCGCCGCCGCGGCGGCCGAGCATTGATTTCAGCACCGGAAACAGTTCGAAGATGTAGGGCGGGATGTTGCGCTCGCCCCGCGGTAAGCCGGCATAGCCCGTTTCGAGGTTTTCCTTCACGGTCAGCAGGGGGAAGATCTCGCGACCCTGCGGCACGTAGCCGATGCCCATGCGGGCGCGCTTGTAGGGCGGCGCTTTGCGAAGCACCGCGTCGCCGAAGGCGATATCGCCGGCGCTGATGTGATTGACGCCGGTGATGGCGCGCAGGGTGGACGACTTGCCGACGCCGTTGCGGCCGAGCACGGCAGTGATGCGGCCGGGGTGGCAGGTGATGCTGACCTCGCGTAGCGCCTGGGCGGCGCCGTAATGCAGGTCGATGGCGTTGATGGAGAGGGCCGTACTCATCGTCCGAGATACCTTTCGATCACCACGGGGTTGGCACTGACCTGTTCCAGCGTGCCCTCGGCAAGGACGGAACCTTCAGCGAGGCAGACGACACGCGAGCCGAGTTCGCGGACGAAGCTCATGTCGTGCTCGACCACCACCACGGAACGGGTCTGCGCGATGTTGCGGAGGAGCTTGGCGGTTTCCTCGGTCTCGCTGTCGGTCATGCCGGCGACCGGTTCATCGACCAGAAGGAGCTTGGGGTCTTGGGCGAGCAGCATGCCGATCTCGAGCCACTGCTTCTGGCCGTGGCTGAGGTCGGCGGCGAGATCGCCCTTGCGGTGAAGGAGCCGCACGGTTCCGAGGATCTCGGTGATGCGGTCGGTGTTCTCGCTGCTCGGCGTGTAGAACAGGGTGTGAAAGATGGTTCGGGGCTTTCGGAGGGCCAGTTCCAGATTATCCCAGACAGTGTGGCTCTCGAACACCGTGGGCTTCTGGAACTTGCGGCCGATGCCGAGGTTAGCAATCGCCGCCTCGTCGAGCTTGGTTAGATCGGTGCGGCCGTCGAACATGACTTCGCCGGCGTCGGGCCGGGTCTTGCCGGTGATGATGTCCATCATCGTGGTCTTGCCGGCGCCGTTGGGACCGATGATCGCCAGCATCTCGGCCGGGTGGACGATGATCGATAGGTTGTTGATCGCCTTGAAGCCGTCGAAGGCAACGGAGACGCCGTCGAGATAGAGCATGGTGTCCTGGGCGGTCTGCATTGCTTACTCCGCGGGTTTAGGCTGAGCGCCGCTGAAGGTCGCGGGCTCTTCGCCGCGCTCGGCGGCACGATCCTGCTGTGGCGTTGGCAGCGGGGGCTGGGTGCTGGTGGCCTGGCGGCGGGCGCTCGAGTTACGGAGTTGCGCCCACAGCCCCACGATGCCCTTGGGCAGGAACAGGGTGACGAACACGAACAGCGCGCCGAGGGCGAAGAGCCAGAATTCGGGGAAGGCGCTGGTGAACCAGGACTTGCCCATGTTGACCACGATAGCGCCGATGATGGGGCCGATCAGGGTGCCCCGGCCGCCGACAGCAGTCCAGATCACCACTTCGATCGAGTTGCCGGGCTCGAACTCGCCGGGATTGATGATGCCGACCTGCGGCACGTAGAGGGCGCCGGCGATGCCCGCCATGATGGCGGAGACGGTGAAGGCGAAGAGCTTCACGTACTCGACGCGGTAGCCGAGAAAGCGGGTACGGCTCTCGGCGTCGCGAACGGCGATCATCACCTTGCCGAGCTTGGAATTGACGATTAGCGAGCAGACGAGCACCGACAGCGCCAGAGCAATGGAGGTGGCGGCGAACAGGGCGGCGCGGGTAGTCTGGGCCTGGACCGAGGCGCCGAGGATTTCCTTGAAGTCCGTCAGGCCGTTATTGCCGCCAAAGCCCATGTCGTTGCGGAAGAAGGCCAGCAGCAGGGCGAAGGTCATCGCCTGCGTCATGATCGAAAGATAAACGCCGGTGACCCGACTCCTGAACGCAAAATAACCGAAGATGAACGCCAGCAGACCGGGGACCAACACCACCATGAGCATGGCGAACCAGAAGCTGTCGAAGCCCTGCCAGTACCAGGGCAGTTCCTTCCAGTTGAGGAAGACCATGAAGTCGGGAAGGGTCGGATTGCCGTAGACGCCGCGGGTGCCGATCTGGCGCATCAGGTACATGCCCATGGCGTAGCCGCCGAGGGCGAAGAAGGCGCCATGGCCGAGCGAGAGAATGCCGCAATAGCCCCAGACCAGGTCGAGCGCGAGGGCGAGGATGGCGTAGCTGAGATACTTGCCCATCAGCGAGACAAGGTAGGTCGGGACGTGACCGAACTGTCCGGGCGGGATCAGCAGGTTGGCCAAGGGCACGAGGACGGCGATGGCAAGGAAGATGCCGACGAGCCAGCTGGCCTTGCGGTCGAGGGCGCGGAACAGCGCTTGGGTCAGCATGGGGTGGTACTCCGCAGGTCAAGCTTCGCTCGCTCTTGAGGGGAGGGGCTGGGGGCGGGGGTGCGGATGTCGTCATGGGCTCGGGGGTGATGCGAGCATCTGCACCCCCACCCTCGATCCCTCCCCTCAGGGGGGAGGGAGGCGAAAGCACCGTCAATCAGGTTATTAAGCACCATCACTGTTCCACCGCCCGGCCCTTGAGGGCGAAGAGGCCGCGCGGGCGGCGCTGGATGAAGAGGATGATGAGGACGAGGATGAGGATCTTGCCGAGAACGGCTCCGGCATAGGGCTCGAGGAACTTGTTGGCGACGCCGAGGGTGAGGGCGCCGACCAGGGTGCCCCAGAGATTGCCGACGCCCCCGAAGACCACGACCATGAAGGAGTCGATGATGTAGTTCTGCCCGAGGTTGGGCGAGATGTTGTCGATCTGGGTGAGGGCGACGCCCGCAAGTCCGGCGATGCCGGAGCCGAGGCCGAAGGTCATGGCGTCGACGAAGGGGGTGCGGATGCCCATGGCAGAGGCCATACGTCGGTTCTGCGTCACCGCCCGCATCTGCAGTCCGAGCGGCGTGCGGTTCAGCACCAGCAGCAGCATGAAGAAGACGATCAGCGCGAAGATGACGATCCAGAAGCGGCTGTAGGTGATGGCGAGGCCGAAGAACTCGGTGGAGCCGGACATCCAGGTGGGGGCGATCACCATCTGGTTGGTCGGACCGAAGATCGACCGGACGCTCTGCTGAAGGATCAGCGACAGGCCCCAGGTGGCGAGCAGGGTTTCGAGCGGGCGCCCGTAGAGCCAGCGGATGACGCCGCGCTCGATGGCGATGCCGATGGCGCCGGTGAAGAGGAACGCCGAGGGCAGGGCGATCAGCAGCGAGTAGTCGAGGAGGCCGGGAAAGTTCTGGCGGATGAAGAGCTGAACGACCACGGTGGTGTAGGCGCCCAGCATGACCATTTCGCCGTGGGCCATGTTGATGACGCCCATCACGCCGAAGGTAATGGCGAGGCCTATGGCGGCGAGCAGCAGGACCGAGCCGAGCGAGAGGCCGAACCAGACGTTCTGCAGCGCCGCCCAGACAGCCCGTTCCTGCTCGAGGCCGGCAATGGCGGACTGGATGGTGGCCTGCAGTTCCGGCGGTGCTTCGGCGAGGGAGGCGGTGAGGATGGTGATGGCAGAGCGGCCGGCGTTCCTGGCCAAAACGGGAACTGCTGCCTGACGGTCCTCCAGACTGGCTTCAGCATCCCTCAACATGATCACGGCGCGAGCAGCCTGTATGGCGCTCAGCACGTTGGTGTCGGTTTCGGCAGCGATGGCCTCGTCGAGCAGGGGCAGGTTGGCGGGGTCGGGATTGGCGAGGAAGGACTGGGCGGCGCTGAGGCGGGTCGCGGGGTTGTCGCTCATCAGCGTCATGCCGGAGAGGGCGGCGGCGATGTCGCGGCGGAGGCCGTTGTTGACCCGGATCTTGGAGAAGTCGGCGTCCTCGGGAACAGCCAGTTCGGTGCCGGCGAGGGGATCGAGCCAGTCGCGACCCCGCTTGATAGCGACGGTGCCGCTGGCCTCATCGAAATAGAGGTCGCCACCGGCGAGTGCTTCAAGGGTCGGCACGACAACTGGGTCGCCGCTGGCCGCCAGGGTTTCGACGATAGCGGTGAGTTCGCGGAGGTTGGCGTCGCCCATGGCGGCGATTTCGGCTGCGACGTCAGTGTCTTCGGCGTGTGCTGCAGGAGCGAAGAAGAGGAGCAGCGCCACCATGATCGTGCGGAGGAGAGTCAGCATGGTGGGTCGGGTCCTTGGTTGCTCGATGGGGCTCCCCTCCCCCTTGAGGGGAGGGGTTGGGGGTGGGGGTGTCGTGCCACCCACCGGCGCTGAGTTCGCGAGGGCCACGACACCCCACCCCATCCCTCCCCTCAAGGGGGAGGGGGCCGTATCGCGTGAGAGGCAGAGGCTGTGCCTCACACTGACGGGGTGTCCTAGTTCGAGGCTACGGCGCTGCCGCAGGTCTTGGTTTCGGTGTTGTAGTTGCCGCAGCTGATCGGGGCG
This sequence comes from Devosia albogilva, assembly GCF_042685625.1. Taxonomy (NCBI): domain Bacteria; kingdom Pseudomonadati; phylum Pseudomonadota; class Alphaproteobacteria; order Hyphomicrobiales; family Devosiaceae; genus Devosia; species Devosia albogilva. The sequence goes on along the minus strand of NZ_JBHUNP010000001.1, from coordinate 557,148 downwards.
GTCCAATCGGCTTCGAGCATGGCGCTCTCGGGGAGGAAGTCGGACCAGGCATCGCCGGGGACGAGGTCTTCGGTTTCCCAGACCACGAAGAACTGGCCGTCGTCCTGGATTTCACCGATCAGCACCGGCTTGGTGACGTGGTGGTTCGGGAGCATCTCGGCGACGCCACCGGTCAGGTTCGGGGTTTCGAGGCCGACGATGGAGTCGATCACGGCGTCGGCTTCGGTGGAGCCGGCGGCTTCCACGGCTTTCACCCAGAGGTTGAAGCCGATGTAGTGGGCTTCCATCGGGTCGTTGGTGACGCGGTCTTCCGAGCCGATGAAGTCGTGCCAGGCCTCAATGAACTCGGCGTTCTCGGGGGTCTCGACCGACATGAAGTAGTTCCAGGCGGCAAGATGGCCGACCAGCGGGGTGGTGTCGAAGCCGGAGAGTTCTTCCTCGCCGACGGAGAAGGCGACGACCGGGATGTCCTCGGCGGCGATGCCCTGGTTGCCGAGTTCCCGGTAGAACGGCACGTTGGCGTCGCCGTTGATGGTGGAGACCACGGCGGTCTTCTTGCCCTCGGAGCCGAAGGCCTTGATGTCGGAGACGATGGTCTGCCAGTCGGAATGACCGAACGGCGTGTAGTTGATCATGATGTCTTCGGAGGCCACGCCCTTGTCGAGCAGGTACTGCTCGAGAATCTTGTTGGTGGTCTGCGGGTAGACATAGTCGGTGCCGGCGAGCACCCAGCGTTCGACGCCTTCCTCGTTCATCAGGTAGTCGACGGCCGGGATGGCCTGCTGGTTCGGGGAGGCGCCGGTGTAGAACACGTTGCGCTGGGATTCCTCGCCCTCGTACTGGACGGGGTAGAACAGCAGCGAGTTCAGTTCCTCGAACACCGGCAGCACCGACTTGCGGCACACCGAGGTCCAGCAGCCGAAGACCACGTCAACATCATCGACTTCGATCAACTGACGGGCGAGTTCGGCGGCCAGTGGCCAGTCCGAAGCAATGTCGACCACCACCGGCTCGAGCTGCTTGCCGAGCACGCCGCCCTTGGCGTTCTGCTGCTCGATCAGGAACAGCATGGTGTCCTTGAGCGTGGTTTCGGAGATGGCCATGGTGCCCGACAGGGAATGCAGGATGCCCACCTTGATGGTGTCGTCCTGCGCCATGACCGGGGTTGCGGCAAGGCTGCCGGCAAGCGCGGCAGCTAGAAGAGCGCTTTTTGCGCCGAGTGTGTTCATGAGTTCGTCCCCAAAAGACTGTTTGAGCCCCAAGACACCAGGGAGGCGTCTATGGGGGACTGTGGGACGATTTCTCCGGGGAGCCCTATACGTCGATTGACGTAACAGGGGCGCGCACAACCGCTGGCGTAAGCGCACTTCGGTGCAAAAACCGCGTGAATCCCGCGCCCGGCGTGCTAGAACGGCCTTGGCGAATTTTTGTGCACGACCGCAGGATGACCAAGAACTAGACGATGGCGCGGCAACGGATCATCCCCATCAGGCGTGAATACAATCGCTGGGTCGCCAACGAGACGCTGGAAGACTACGCACTCCGATTCACCGCCAAGTCGGCGCGGCGCTTCTCCAACGACCGCATCTCGCAGACTGCCATCGGCGCCATTTCCTTCCTGGCGCTCGAGGCGATCGGTGGCGCCATTACGCTGAGCTACGGCACCACCAATGCGATGATCGCGATCGTGGTCGCGTCGATCGCCATCCTGCTCGTCGGCCTGCCGATTGCGCGCTACGCCACCCGGCATGGCGTGGACGTCGACCTGCTCACCCGCGGCGCGAGCTTCGGCTATATCGGCTCGACCATCACCTCGCTGATCTATGCGAGCTTCACGTTCATCCTGTTCGCCATCGAAGCTTCGATCATGTCGAGTGCGCTGCAACTGGCGTTCGGCATACCGCTGTGGATCGGGCACATCATTTCGGCGCTGGTGGTGATCCCGCTGGTGACGCACGGCATCCGCATGATCAGCCGTTTCCAGTTGCTGACACAGCCCGTCTGGATCGTGCTCAATATCCTGCCGTTCTTCTTCATCGCCCTGATGGACTGGGAGAAGTTCGACCTGTGGCGGGCCTTCGGCGGCGTCGGGGCGCCGACGGGCGCGGCGGGGACAATCGCGCCGTTCGACGTGGCGGCCTTCGGCGCGGCGTCGGCAGTGATCCTGGCATTGATGACGCAGATCGGCGAACAGGTGGATTTCCTGCGCTTTCTGCCGGCGAGCGGCGCCAGCAAATGGCGGCACCGGCTGGGCATCTTCCTGGCAGGAGCAGGTTGGGTGGTGGTCGGCGCACCCAAGCTCCTGGCCGGTTCCTTCCTCGCCTTTCTCGCGCTGTCCTCCGGCGTATCGCCGGAGCATGCCTCCGAACCCGGCTACATGTATGCCGTGGCCTTCGGCTACATGATCCCGAACGAATTCGTGGCGCTGATGCTGATGGCGGTGTTCGTCGTCGTCAGCCAGCTCAAGATCAACGTCATGAACGCCTATGCCGGCTCGCTGGCCTGGTCGAACTTCTTTTCGCGCCTGACCCACAGCCATCCCGGCCGGGTGGTGTGGCTGCTGTTCAACGTCGCCATCGCGCTGTTGCTGATGGAGCTCGGCATCTACCGGCTGCTGGAGGAGACGCTCGGCATCTTCTCGATCATCGCCATGAGCTGGTTGTGCTCGATCTCGGCGGATCTGTTCGTCAACAAGCCGCTGGGGCTGGCGCCGCCCGGCATCGAGTTCAAGCGGGCGCATCTCTATGACATCAATCCGGTCGGGGTGGGCTCGATGCTGCTGGCGACCACGATCGCGCTGGTGGCGCATTTCGGTGCATTCGGGGAGATGGCGGCGGCGCTCTCGCCCTATATCGCGCTGGTGGTGTGCTTCATTGCTTCGCCGACGATCGCCTGGGCCACCAAGGGCCGGTACTACCTCGCGCGCAAGCCGCGCCGGGCCTGGCAGTCGCTGCCGACGGTGACCTGCTCGATCTGCGAGCACCCGTTCGAGCCGGAGGACATGGCCTGGTGCCCGGCCTATGCGGCGCCGATCTGTTCGCTGTGCTGCTCGCTCGATGCGCGCTGCCACGACATGTGCAAACCCAAGGCGCATTTCCGGGCGCAGACGCACGCGGTGGCGGCAACGCTGTTGCCGGACTGGGCGGTGGCGAAGCTGCAAACGCGGCTCGGGCGCTATGGCATCGCCATGGCGGTGGCGGTGGCGTTTCTCGGCGCCACGCTGGCGCTGATCTACAGCTTCGCCATCGGCTCGGCCCCCGAGACAAGTGACGTGGTCGGCGGCACGCTGGCGGTGGTGTTCTTCGTGTTCGCGGTGACGGCGGGGATCATCACCTGGTTCCTGGTGCTGGCCAATGACAGCCGCAAGGTGGCCGAGGAGGAGAGCTCGCGGCAGAACACGCTGCTGCTCAAGGAGATCGAGGCGCATGGGAAGACCGATGCGGAACTGCAGAGGGCCAAGGAGAAGGCGGAGGCGGCCAACCACGCCAAGTCCCGCTATGTGGTGGGGCTGAGCCACGAGTTGCGGACGCCGCTCAACGCGGTCATGGGCTATGCGCAGATCCTCGAGCGCGATGCGAGCCTGCCGGAGAACCGGCGCAGTTCGGTGCAGGTGATCCGCCGCAGCGCCGAGCACCTGTCGGGGCTGATCGACGGGCTGCTCGACATCTCCAAAATCGAGGCGGGACGGCTGCACGTCTATTCCAACGAGATCAACATCCAGGACTTCCTCGACCAGATCGTCGACATGTTCCGCCTGCAGGCGGCAGCCAAAGGGCTGGAATTCCGTCACTCCCGCGCCGAGGCGCTGCCGCGCTTCGTGCGGACCGACGAAAAGCGCTTGCGGCAGATTCTGGTGAACCTGCTGTCCAACGCAATCAAGTTCACCGCTAGCGGCCATGTGCGCTTCGATGTCGGATACCGCATGCAGGTCGCCACCTTCACTGTCGAGGATAGCGGCAGCGGTATTTCGGCAGAGGACCTGCCGCACATCTTCGAGCCGTTCGTACGCGGCGAGGCGGAGAAGAACCGGTTCACGCCGGGGCTGGGGCTGGGCCTGACCATCACCAAGCTGCTGACCGAGACCTTGGGCGGCGAAATCACCGTGACCAGCACTGTGGGGCAGGGGACGCGCTTCACCGCCCGGCTGATGCTGGCCAAGGTCGAGCGGCCGCGCGCCGATACTGCCGACCTACGGCGGATCACCGGCTATCGCGGGCCGCGTCGTACGGTGATGGTGGTCGACGACAATGCCGAGCATCGCGACCTGATGCGCGAACTGCTGTCGCCACTGGGCTTCACGGTGATGACGGCAGTGGACGGAGCCAATTGCCTCGAGATGGTGGATCTGGTGGCGCCCGACATCTTCTTTGTCGACATCCGCATGCCCGGGATGAGCGGCTGGGATTTGGTGAAGCTGCTGCGCGAGCGGGGTATGGCGCAGCCGATCGTGATGCTGTCGGCCAATATCGGCGACGGCGCCGGCCAGAGCAGCGATGCGGGGCACACCGACACGCTGGCGAAGCCCTTCGACCTCAAGCAGGTGCTCGACAAGCTCGGTACGCTGGTGGGGATCGAGTGGGACTATGCGGAGGATGCTGCCGAAACGGTCGCCGCCGGCCGCATCCGCTCGCCGGGTCCGGAGCACTTGCGCGATCTCGCCAGTCTCGGGCAGATCGGACATGTGCGGGGGATCGATGCGAAGCTGACGGAGCTGGCGACGGATCCCGACAACCTGCCGCTGGTGGAGGCGCTGCGGCGGCATGTCGACGCCTTCGATTTCGACGGCTATGCCGAGGTGCTGGAGCGGGTGGGCCATGAGTCGGATTGAACAGGATCAGGACATCGTCCTGCTCGTCGACGACTCGCCGGAGGCGCTGGGGTTTCTCACTACGGCGCTGGAGCAGGCGGGGGTCACGGTGCTGGTAGCGCGCAGCGGCGAGGCGGCGCTGGGCATTGCGCAGCGGGTAGCGCCCGACGTGGTGCTGATGGATGCGGTGATGCCGGGGCTCGATGGGTTCGAGACCTGCCGGCGGCTCAAGGCCATGCCGCAACTTACCCATGTGCCGGTTATCTTCATGACCGGGCTCACCGAGACCGAGCATATCGTGCATGCGCTCGAAAGCGGGGGCGTCGACTATCTGTCGAAGCCGATCAATGTCGACGAGCTCAGGGCGCGGATACGCGTGCACCTTGCCAATGCGCGGCGGGCGCAGAGTGCGCGCATCGCGCTTGATGCGGCGGGGCGGCATCTCATTGCCTTTGGGGCTGATGGCGCCGTGTTGTGGTCGACGCCGCAGGCCAACCGGCTGTTGGAGCGCTCGGGGTTCGGCGAGGGCGTGGAGGCGGAGATGAGCCGCAGCTTTGCCCTTTGGCGAGCGGGCGGGCAGGGCGAAGGCTTCGAGGTGGCTGCGGGCGGCGCCGGTCTTCACTTCAGTTATCTCGGCACCGTAGGTGGCGACGAATATCTGTTCCGCCTCGCCGGGCAGCCGGAGGCGGGGCATGAGGAGGCGCTGCGTCAGCAGTTCGGGCTCACGCAGCGCGAAAGCGAGGTGCTGGTGTGGATTTCGCGCGGCAAGTCCAACCGCGATATCGGCGATATCCTCGGGCTCAGCCCGCGCACCGTGAACAAGCACCTTGAACAGGTCTATGCCAAGCTCGGGGTGGAAAATCGCGCTTCAGCGGCGATCAAGGCGGTGCAGGCGATGGCGGCGCCGTTCGAGCTTTAGGCCCATCATCGCTCCCGTTCACAAATCGGAACTCTTGCCCACGGCCTCCGTTTACGGGCTGAACCGCCACGTCCCTGTGGTGGTGGACGATTGGTGCCTAGCTCCCTCCCTCGGGCACCTCTCGATCGGCTGACTACCGCAGAGGCTGACGCTCCTTTGTGGAGTCTCCGGCGAGGGCGCGGAACTCCGGTTCCGCGCCCTTTGCGTTTGGCCGGTCGGCAAAAAGGGCGCCGCTGCAGGCGGCGCCCTGTCGCCAAGGGTTCGGATCAGGAAGCAGGCGTCGCTTCGATGACGGCGCAGGCGATGCGGTCGCCGGAATTGCCGGACGGATCGGTGACCTGGTCGTCTTCGCCGGCATGGATGACGAGCGCGGTGCCGTCCTCATCGAACACATAGCCCTCCTCACCCTCGACAAGCGAAATCCGGTCGCTGGTCAGGTCTATGGCGACGGTGCCGTCTTCACCGGCCTCGATGTTGGGCAGGTCGCCGGCATGCGGCCCATCGGGGTTCTCTAGGCCATGCTGGTGGTCGGCCGGATTGAAGTGGCTGCCGGCGGACTCGAAGGCGTTGCTCGCATCGCAATCGCCGGTCTGGTGGAAATGAATGCCGTGCGGCCCCGGGCTGATGCCGGCGACCTCGCCGGTGATGGCGACGCTGTCGCCCTGCTGGACCAGCGACACCATTCCGGCTTCGGCGCCGTTGGCATCGATGAAGGTGGCGGCCGCTTCCTGCGCGGCAACCGGGGCGGCAAGCAAAGCGGCGGCGGAAATCAGAAGCAAGTGGCGCATGGACAATCCTCCGTTTCAATGTGGCTTGAACGACCCCATCACCGACGATGTTCCGCACTCGCAGTGTTTACCCGATGTTGACCATAAGCTTGGTAGGACTTGCGGCGACTGGGGACATCCGAGACCAGAAGGCTGCGCCTGAAGCAGCACGATCCTTCAGCGACCAGGGGCACTGGGGACGGGAGAATGGGCGACTTTTCCAAGGCTGCAGTGGCGGCCTCGCCGCGGGCAATGCGGGTGGTGATGGACGGCATCGGCCGTGAGCTTCACACCTATTCGGTCGGCAATCAGCAGATCGTCAAGCAGACCAAGCTGTTGGCCGTCAACGCCATCATCGAGGCAGCGCGGGCCGGTGATGCGGGCAAGGGCTTCGCCGTGGTGGCCGACGAGGTGCAGCGGCTGGCCGACAGCGCCGCCGACATTGCGGCGCGCTTCCAGGACGTGCTGCTCGGCCGTATCGCGCTCGGCCGCTCCATGTCCGAGACGCTGGTCGACGAGATGGAGGGCGCACGGCTGACCGACCTCGCCCAGACGCTGGTGCAATTGATCGTGCGCAACTTGTACGAGCGCACTGCCGACGTGCGCTGGTGGGCAACCGACACGGCCTTCTGGCAGGCGCTCGAAACCGATGACGCCCAACTGCGGGCGTTCGCAGCCGATCGCCTGGCCACCATCAACCGCTTCTACAGCGTCTACTGGGACCTGGTGCTGACCGATGCGCGCGGGCGGGTGGTGGCGAGCGCCAACCCCCACTACGCCAAGGCGCTACACGGGGCCGACCTCGGGCGCGAAAGCTGGTTCCGATCGGCCGTGGCGCTCAAGAGTGGCGACGAGTATGCCGTGGGCGAGGTGGTCGAGAGCGCCCAGCACGACGGGCGCGAGGTACTGGTCTATTCGACGGCAGTGCGCAGCGGTGGGCGGGCCGACGGAGCCGCGCTCGGCGCCCTGGGGGTCTATTTCGACTGGCAGGCGCAGGGGCGGTCCATCGTCGAGACCGAGGCGGCACTGCCGCCGCAGATTGCCGAGCGCACCGAGGTGATGCTGCTCGACGGCGAGCGCCGCATCATCGCCACCACCAATCCGCAGCGCCGCTTCGCCCGTTTCCTCCTTGAGGACGAGGGGGAGCCGCGCGGCAGCTATCTCGACAGCAATGGCAACGTCGTCGCCTTCGCCCGCACCCTCGGCTACCAGGAGTATGACGGGCTCGGCTGGTGGGGCGTGATCGTGCAGAAAGCCGAGCGCGACGACGTATTGCGCCAGTCGCTGGGGTTGGATCGGGGCTGAGAGGGGACACCTTCCGGGAGTCAGGTCGAGCGCAACGCTCCCCACAAGTTCGGTCTGTCCTCGGGCTTGACCCGAGGACCATCCCCGACGCCCGCTGACGTGGAGAGAGGCCCTCGGATCAGGTCCGAGGGCAGCCGGTGGTTGGGGTGGAGTAGTGCCCTTGAGACGGCTGCCCGTGACTGTGGCGACATGTGCGGCCACCTGCGCCCCGCGCCGCGACATCCGGCCCCACCGGTTGCCCAGTCACTGCGCTTCGCCTACATAGGCGCCCAACAGCCGAACCACCCTTCGTCGAGAGGTCAGCAGCCCTATGGCGCGCCAGTTCATCTATCACATGCACGGAATGTCCAAGGCCTATGCCGGCGGCAAGAAGGTGCTGGATAACATCAACCTCAGCTTCTACCCCGACGCCAAGATCGGCGTGCTCGGCCCCAACGGCTCGGGCAAGTCGACGCTGCTCAAGATCATGGCCGGTATCGACACCGAGTTCACCGGCGAGGCCTGGGTGGCCGAGGGCGCCAAGGTCGGCTACCTGGCGCAGGAGCCGGAGCTCGATCCGAACCTCAACGTGCTCGGCAACGTCATGACGGGCGTCAAGGAGAAGAAGGACATCGTCGACCGCTACAACGAGTTGATGATGAACTACTCCGACGAGACCGCCGACGAGGCGACCAAGCTCCAGGACATGATCGACGCGCAGAACCTGTGGGACCTCGAGTCCCAGGTGGAAGTGGCGATGGAAGCCCTCGGCTGCCCGCCGGGCGATGCCGACGTCACCAAGCTGTCGGGCGGCGAGCGCCGCCGCGTGGCGCTGTGCGCGCTGCTGCTGTCGAAGCCCGACCTGCTGCTGCTCGACGAACCGACCAACCACCTCGATGCCGAAACCACGGCCTGGCTCGAACGGCACCTGCGCGAATTTCCCGGCGCGGTGCTGATCATCACCCACGACCGATACTTCCTCGACAACGTTACCGGCTGGATCCTCGAGCTCGACCGCGGCCGCGGCATTCCCTACGAGGGCAACTACTCGGCCTACCTCACGGCCAAGGCCAAGCGTTTTGCGCAGGAGCAGTCGGAAGACGCTGCCCGCGCCAAGGTGCTGGAGCGCGAAAAGGAGTGGCTCGGCCAGTCCCCGCAGGCGCGCCAGTCCAAGAGCAAGGCGCGTATCCGCGCCTATGACGAACTGGTCAAGATCAACGAAGCCCGCACCCAGTCGACCTCGGCCCAGATCATCATCCCGCCCGGCGAACGGCTCGGCCAGAACGTCATCAATGTCGAGGGGCTGTCGAAGTCCTATGGCGACCGCCTCCTGATCGACAATCTCACCTTCAAGCTGCCCCCGGGCGGCATCGTTGGCATCATCGGGCCGAACGGCGCCGGCAAGACCACGCTGTTCCGCATGCTGACCGGCCAGGAAACGCCGGACTCGGGCACCATCGAGGTCGGCGACAGCGTCAAGCTTGGCTATGTCGACCAGAGCCGCGACACGCTCGACCCCAAGAAGACCGTGTGGGAGGAGATCTCCGGCGGCCACGAGGTGATCCTGCTCGGCAAGCGCGAAGTGAACTCGCGTGCCTACACCTCCGCCTTCAACTTCAAGGGCGGCGACCAGCAGCAGAAGGTCGGCAATCTCTCCGGCGGCCAGCGCAACCGCGTGCACCTGGCCAAGATGCTGAAGTCCGGCGCCAACGTGCTGCTGCTCGACGAGCCCACCAACGACCTCGACACCGAAACCCTCGCCGCTCTCGAAGAGGCGCTGGAGGAATTCGCCGGCTGCGCCGTGATCATCAGCCACGACCGCATGTTCCTCGACCGCCTCGCCACCCACATGCTGGCCTTCGAGGGCGACTCGCACGTCGAATGGTTCGAAGGCAACTTCCAGGACTACGAAGCCGACAAGGTCCGCCGCCTGGGTGCCGACGCCGTCAACCCGAAGCGGGCGACATACAAGCCGCTGGAGCGGTAGGTCTTCAATACTCTCCATGGTTGCTATACATGTATAGCTACCATGGAGGTGCCTCATGCTCGCCCTGCGACTGCCGGAAGACATCGAACGCCGTCTGGAAGCGCTGGCCCAGCGCACCGGACGCAGCAAGAGCTTCTATGCGCGCGAAGCCATCGTCGAGCACATCGACGATCTCGAAGACGCGTATCTGGCAGAAGAGCGCCACCGCACCGACAGTGGTGAGCGTATTCCGCTCGAAGACATGCTTCGGCGATACGCGGATGATCTCAAGGCGAGCGGCAGTGAGTGAGCCGCTGGACCATCGGCTTCGAGCCGCGTGCCGATAAGGACCTGCAACGGCTTTCGTCAACGGATCGCGCCCGTGTGCTCCGGTATCTGGCGGAGCGCGTGGCGCCACTCGACGACCCACGGCAACTCGGCAAGGCGTTGAAGGCCGATTTCGCTGGCGCGTGGCGATACCGCGTCGGTGATATCCGGATCATCACCCGTATCGAGTTCGATCAGGTCGTGGTTGTCGTTCTCGCCGTCGGTCATCGTGGTGAGGTGTATCGGTAGGTTCGCGGCAGGGATAAATCCTGGGGGTGCCCTCCATTCACCCAACCGTCGCAAATCCTCGCGACATCCCCGGCTCACCGCGCTAAAGAAGGATTTGCGGCGAGGGTTTGCTGTTGCCAGGGGGCATGGAGTTGAGACGGGTTGTGTGGGCGGCCGCTTTGGGTTTGGCCGCTGCGGGGGTGATGGCCGGGGCGGCTTGGGCCGCGCCGGGGCAGTGCATGGTGAGCGGGTATGAGACGTTTCCCTGCGACGTGGCCGTGGATGGCGGTGGGGTCACCTTCGGGTTGCCGGACGGGCAGGTCTTTGCCTTTGCGCTGACCGCTGCGGACGAGGGTCTGGGCTATCTGATCGCCGCCGAGGCGGGGCCGGGCAGTCCGCCGGACGAACTGGGGCGCTTCACGCGGGTGCCGGGAGAAGACGGATGCTGGATGCACGACGAGGATCTTCAGTTCTGCGTGCTGGTGGAACAGCGGCCGTAAGGCAGGTGCTGCTCGCCGGCCTTGCCTTCGCGGCGGTGGTGGTACCGGCAGCGGCCAAGGACGCCACCTGCTACACCAGTGATGACGGCGAATATCCGTGCCGGTTCACCGTGCTCGACGATGCCGGCAGCTTCCGCATCGAGGGGAAGGGCAAGCCGAGCTTCGAGCTGTGGATCGACACACCGGGCGAGGCCTTCGTCAGCGCGGAGTTCGAGCGCGGCGGCCGGTCCGTGGCGCTGCCGGGGCCCTATCTGCGTTCCGAGGAGGATGGCGCCTGCTGGGTCAATCCGGATACCGAGGCGGAGCTCTGCGCATGGTAGGCGATCCGTTCGAACTCGAGATCGATGGCGCGGTGCTGGCGGGGCTCGAGCTCGGCGAGGGCCTGCCGGTGGTGTTTCTCCATGCCGGTGTTTGCGACAAGCGCATGTGGCTGAGCCAGATGGAGGCTGCGGCCGAGGCCGGCTGGCACGCCATCGCCTATGACCGGCGCGGCTATGGCGAGACCGAGAGCGCCGACGAGCCGTTCAGCCACCTCGATGATCTCGAGGCGCTGCTCGATGCCTTCGACATCCATGCGGCGGTGCTGGTCGGCTGCTCCATGGGCGGCGGGCTGGCGCTGGATTTCGCGCTGAAGCATCCGGGCCGCACCATCGGGCTGGTGCTGGTCGGCACTTCCGTGACGGGGGCGCCGTGGAGCACGACCGAGGAAGAGCGCGCCATCGAGATGGCCGAGGAGGACGCCTGGGAGCGCGGCGACATCGATGGGCTCAACCGGGTGCAGGCGCATGAATGGCTCGATGGGCCGCGGGCGCAAAGCGGCCGGGTTGGCGGGGCGGTGCGCGAACTGTTTCTCGACATGAATGGCAAGGCAATCGCCAAGCCGCAACTGACCCAGGAAGAGGTGCCGCCCGATGCCTGGCGCCGGGTGGGCGAGGTGAATACGCCGACGCTGCTGATGGTGGGCGACGAGGATTTTTCCGCCCTGATCGAGCGGCACGAGCATTTGTCCGAAACCATGCCCAACGCCTTCGCCGTGGTGCTGGAAGGGGCAGCGCACATCCCCAGCATCGAACAGCCGGAACTGGTCAACTCGCTGTTGCTGGAATTCCTCGATGCGCTCGAAGGCGGCGGCGACGAGTTCGAGGAGTGAATCAAGCCGCTGACGTGGTGCGTCAGCGGCTTGTGATGGTGGTTGAGATCGGTGGTGAGTTGAGTCCGGTTCGGCCGTTAAGGGTTTGATTCACAACGCCGGTAGCATCGACTTCGCCCTTCGACAGGCTCAGGGCGAGGTCTTCCGTGAATGCAGCGGCCCGGTCGATCTCATGGCGAACTTGTCGAACCATGAGGTCCAGGCACCGGACTCTAGGCTGCGATGATCCCGTCGAAGTGCTGGTTCAGTTGTGGCGTGGGAATGTTGGTGAGGTCCTTGTCGAGTTCACCAACGACGCATTTTTTCAGATTGGGCGACATGGCCTTGCGGATGACGCCGAGCGAATTGGGATCGGCACTGATCACCAGCCGGTCGAACGCGCCTTCCTGACACTTGCGCTCCAGCACGAGGGCGACGCCCTTGACGAACTCGGCTTCGCGGTGATCGACGGGGTCGGTCCGCGGCTCCATGTTGCCGGTACCGGTGCGCCCGGGCCGGTCGGTGGTGATGTCGCGCCCCTGCAGGGGTTCGACCTCCCAGTTCAGGCCTTGCACGAGGGTCAGGCCCTTGCCCGGTCCGGTGTTTTCCAGCACGCGCGCCTGGGCGCCGTTGGCAATCAGGATCCAGGTAATGGTCTTCTTCATGTCGGTCTCCTCGTGGTCGCAAATGCGGCATTGGCCGCACAGGGCTAACGCAGGGGACGCTCAAAAGTTGGACCGGACCTATTCGCAAGACCCACGCGCCGGATCACAAAGACTCATTGGCCCGGCGGCGGTGGCATTGCTAAGACTGCTACAAGCGCCTTCCCCGGCGCAGAAGAGAAGTCCTGACCATGTCCCTGCCCGAATCCGCCCCGGAAGCCGTGCCAGCGGCAGCGGCGGCGCCGCCCGTCGTTGATCCGCGCGAGGGCCGCAAGGGTGTGGCCGCGGCGCTCGCCGCTTACCTGCTCTGGGGCTTCCTGCCCCTGTTGTTCCGGGCCCTGGACTCCGTTGGCTCCGTGCTGATCGTCGCCGAGCGCACGCTGTGGTCGCTGGTGCTGCTGGCGGTCGTCGTCTTCCTCACCACGCGGTTTGGCGAGGTGCGCGAATTCTTCCGCGACCGCCGCAAGGTGGGCGTGATGGCGCTTTCCTCCGTGCTGCTGGCGGTAAACTGGCTGCTATATGTGTGGGCGGTGGAGACCGGGCAGGTGCTGGAGGCGAGCTTCGGCTATTTCATCAACCCGCTGGTCAACATCGCCATCGGCATGGTGCTGCTCGGCGAGCGGCAGAACAGGCTGCAGACGGTGTCGATCGCCATGGCAATGGTGGCCATCGCGATCCAGGCCATGGGGATCGGCACGGTGCCGTATATCGCGCTGGGGCTCGCCTTCTCGTTCGGCTTCTATGGCTATTTCCGCAAGACGGCGATGCTAGGGCCGGCCACCGGGCTGTTCGCCGAGACCGCCATCCTCGCGCCGGCGGCGCTGGCCTATGTCGGCTTCTCCATCATCACCGCTGGCTGGGGGCCGCACGCCGATCCGGGCACGATGCTGCTGCTGATCTTCACCGGCCCGGCCACGGCGGTGCCGTTGCTGCTGTTCGCCTTTGCGGTGCAGCGGCTGCGGCTGACCACCATCGGCATGTTCCAGTATATCGCGCCGTCGCTGCAGTTCCTGGTGGCCATCTTCATCTTCGGCGAGGAGCTCAACGGTTTGCGGCTGTTGAGCTTCGTGTTGATCTGGCTGTCGCTGGTGGTGTTCAGCTATGACAGCTTCCGCCGCCGCGGCCGGGGCCTCAAGCCGGCCTAGTCTCCTTTTTTTTGTGCGTGGCGCGGATGACCTCGGCGATGCGCTGAAAGGTGGCGGCGAAGGGCGTCGCCTCCCGCCACACCAGCGACAACTGGCGTCCGGGGCCCGGACTGCCCAGCCGGTGGACGACGATGCGAGCGTCCGACGCCTCCTTGCGCAGCGAGATTTCGGGCAGGAGGGTCACGCCCTGACCGTTGGCGACGAACTCGACGATGGTCGACAGGGAGGTCGCGGCGAAGGTGCGGGCGGCCAGATCGCTGTCGATGCGGCAGGCAGCGATGGCCTGCTCGCGGAAGCAGTGGCCCTCGTCGAGCAGCAGGATGCGCTCCGGTGCGAGGTCGGCCAATGAAAGTGGCGTGCTTGCCGTTTCCGCTCGGCTGGTGGCCAACACGAAGGGGTCGTGGAACAGCGCCACGCTGGTGAGCCGGACCCCATGCTCCGGAGGGGGCGTGCCGATCAGGGCGATGTCGAGATTTCCGTCGGCCAGCCCGTTGATGAGGGCGTCGGTACGGTTTTCGCTGATGGTGAAGGACAGGTGCGGCAACTCGTTGGCCAGCGCCGGGAAGATGTCGGGCAGCAGGTAGGGTGCGACGGTCGGGATCAGTCCGAACCGGACCGGGCGATCCGGCTCGGCGCGCCGCCGTAGCGCGAAGCTCGACAGCGCCTCCGCCTCTTCCAGCACCCGGCGGGCGCGGGCGACGAACTCGGCGCCGAATGGGGTCGGGCGCACCCCCTCCTTGAGCCGATCGAAGAGGCTGGTGCCGCAGGCTTGTTCCACCGACTGAATCTGCTGGCTCAGGGCCGGCTGGCTGACGTGGCAGGCGCGGGCGGCGCGGCCGAAATGGCCCAGGTCGGCCACGGCCACGGCATAGCGCATCTGCTTGAGGGAGATTTTCACGATAACCTCGGCCTATGGATAAGGGAAGAACTATCGATTGGCCGAATGATTGTCACCTCACTATACCGGGTTCAACAAAGCACAAAAAAGGAGCCCGTCATGGATGAACACGTCGAGACCACGTCAGAGCCAATAGCGCCCGCCGGGGAATGCCCGGTTGCCCATGGCAGTGGCGGTAATCGCCGGGGCCGCAGCAATCGCGAATGGTGGCCCCACCAGCTCGATCTCTCGATGCTGCACCGCAACTCCGGGCTCTCCGACCCGATGGGCCCCGACTTCGACTATGCCGAGGAGTTCAAGAAGCTCGATCTCGCTGCAGTCAAGGCGGACCTCCGCAAGGTCATGACCGACTCGCAGGACTGGTGGCCGGCCGATTTCGGTCACTATGGCGGCTTGTTCATCCGCATGGCCTGGCACTCGGCCGGCACCTATCGCATCACCGACGGTCGCGGTGGCGCCGGGCAGGGGCAGCAGCGCTTCGCGCCGCTCAATTCCTGGCCCGACAACGTCAACCTCGACAAGGCGCGCCGGCTGATCTGGCCGATCAAGCAGAAATACGGCAACCGGATCTCCTGGGCCGACCTGCTGATCCTCACCGGCAACGTCGCGCTCGAGTCGATGGGCTTCAAGACCTTCGGTTTCGCCGGTGGCCGTGCCGACGTGTGGGAACCCGAAGAACTGTTCTGGGGGCCGGAAGGCACCTGGCTGGGCGATGAGCGCTATTCGGGCGAGCGTCAGTTGTCGGAGCCGCTCGGCGCCGTGCAGATGGGCCTCATCTACGTCAATCCGGAAGGTCCGAATGGCAATCCGGATCCGCTCGCCGCAGCGCGCGACATCCGCGAGACCTTCCGCCGCATGGCGATGAACGACGAGGAAACCGTGGCGCTGATCGCCGGCGGCCATACCTTCGGCAAGACCCATGGCGCCGGTGATCCGTCGCTGATCGCAGCCGAGCCGGAAGGTGCCGACCTCGAGGACCAGGGTCTCGGCTGGAAGAGCAAGTACGGCAAGGGCCATAGCGGCGACACCATCGGGTCGGGTCTCGAAGTGACCTGGACGCAGACGCCCACGCGCTGGAGCTACTATTTCTTCTCGAACCTGTTCGGTTACGAGTGGGAGCTGACCACCAGCCCGGCCGGCGCCAAGCAGTGGGTCGCCAAGACCGACGACCTCAACGTCCCTGACGCCTTCGATCCGGCCAAGCGTCACCGCCCGACCATGCTGACCACAGACCTGGCCCTGCGGTTCGACCCGGAATACGAGAAGATCTCGCGCCGGTTCCTGGAGAACCCCGATCAGTTCGCCGATGCCTTCGCCCGCGCGTGGTTCAAGCTGACCCACCGCGACATGGGCCCCAAGGTTCGTTACCTCGGCCCCGAAGTGCCGGCCGAAGACCTGATCTGGCAGGACGTGATCCCGCCGCTCGATCACCCGGTGGTCGATGAAGCCGATATCGCCCAGCTCAAGCAGATGATCGCGGCGACCGGCCTGTCGGTTGCCGAACTGGTCGGCACCGCCTGGGCCTCGGCCTCCACCTTCCGCGGTTCGGACAAGCGCGGCGGCGCCAATGGCGCGCGCATTCGCCTGGCGCCGCAGAAGGACTGGGAGGTCAACAAGCCCGAACAACTGGCACGCGTGCTGGCAGCGCTCGAGGGCGTGCAGGCCGAGTTCAATGCCGCCCAGACCGGCGGCAAGAAGGTGTCGCTCGCCGACCTGATCGTGCTCGCCGGTGGCGTCGGCATCGAGAAGGCAGCGGCGGCGGCCGGTCACGAGGTGACGGTGCCGTTCACTCCCGGGCGCATGGACGCATCGCAGGAGCAGACCGACGTGGAGTCGTTCAAGGCGCTCGAGCCGCGCACCGATGGCTTCCGCAACTATCTCAGCGATCGCCGCTTCATGGAGCCGGAAGAAGCCCTGATCGACCGGGCGCAACTGCTGCGGCTCACCGGACCGGAGATGACTGTGCTGGTTGGTGGCCTCAGAGTGCTCGATATCGGTGTCAACGGGCACGGAAAGCTGACAAATCGTCCCCAAACCCTCACCAATGACTTCTTCCTGAACCTGCTGACGATGGACACGGTGTGGTCCCCCAAGGCTGGCGAGAAGGGTGTCTATGAGGGCCGCGATCGCAAGACCGGCCAGTTGAAGTGGACCGGCACCCGCGTCGACCTGATCTTCGGTTCGCATTCGCAATTGCGAGCACTGGCCGAGGTTTACGCCCAGTCCGACAGCGCACCGAAGTTCGTCGACGACTTCGTTGCCGCCTGGGTCAAGGTGATGAACGCCGACCGCTTCGACCTGGTCTATTCGGATCGTTAAGCATCAATGCCCCGGAGACAGTTCTCCGGGGCCTTACCCGTCCGGCGACCCTACAATTTTAAACAAATCCAACCCTTCGCTTTCAGCCACCACAAGCGGTTGCGAGGTCATCGTTCCTGTCAGTAGCGGCAGAAGCCGGGGGACCTCGATGAACGAGCTGGAAGCGGGCCAGAGGGCCTTTTCGAGTTTCCGCGTGTTGAATGGCGAGGACAGCCATTCTGAACGCGAGCAATTGTTTCGTAACATGGCGCAGCTGTTCAGCTACGTCTCCGACCGCTGCGACGACGAGCAGGTCGCCCAGTACGACGAAGTGCTGTGCCAACTCGCCGAAATGGTGGAGGTCGAGGCACGGGCGCATGTGGCGCGGGTGCTGGCACCGCTGGAGCGGGCACCGGGCACGGTGGTGGTCAAGCTCGCCAATGACGACATCGAGGTCGCCCGGCCGCTGCTGGAATTCTCCAGCGTTCTCAGCGACGACGACCTGATCGACATCATCAGCCACCAGAGCGAAGAGCACCGCGTCGCCATCGCCGGCCGCGCCAACGTCGCAGAGCGCGTCGGCGGTGCGATCGTCGAGCATGGGGGCACGGCGTCGGTGACGCGCCTCGTGCGCAACGCCAACGCCGAACTCAACAAGGCCACGGTGGAGCGGCTCGTGGAACGCGCCACCCGTGACGCGGAGATCGCCGCCGACCTGCGCGGGCGCTCCGACATCGACTGGAAGATGTTGCGGGGCGAAATCGACACCGCTGCCAACCGCGTGCTGGAGAGCCTGGCGCAGGTGACCCGTCCGGTCGATCCGGTCGCGGCCGGCAAGATCAACGCCGTGGTCTACAACCGCATGCGCAACCGGGCCGGCTTCTCGGCCAACGAGTGGAAGCTGGCCTATAACCAGGTCAAGGCGCTGTCGGACCGCAAGCAGCTCGATGACCGTGCGCTCGCCCGCTTCGCGCGGTTCGGCTATGGCCATCACGCCGCTGCGGCGCTGACGGTGTGGCTCAAGATCGGTCCGGAAGTGTTCCTGAAGTGGATGGCGAGCCAGGACTATGTGGCGATCACCGTGGCGTTGCGCGCCGCAGGCCTCTCGCCGGAGCTGTTCGAGGCCGTGGTGGCGACGCTGCCCTGGCGTGACCTGCCGACCGAAACCGACAAGAGCATGGTGCTGAGCCGCTTCCGCGCGCTCGACCGGGAAGAGGCTGCCGGCATCTTCGAGCTGTGGCGGGCGCATGCCTTCCGCAAGCGCGCGGCCAGCGAGCACCGCGCCGCCGCCAACGGCTGAGGAGGCTTGCCCGCCGGCGGGTCCGGCGGCTAGAGGAGGGCTGCCGCGCGGATGCGGCGGCCTTCATGGACTTTTGCCGGTGCTGCCCACAATCGTTTCCTTCTGGCACGGGCCGGTGAGCTGGCTGGAACGGCTATCCGCCGCGACCTTTCTTGCCGCCGGGCACCGGGTCGACGTCTACAGCTACGAGCCGCTCGAGGGGTTGCCGGCCGGTGTGAACCGGATGGACGCCGCGAGCATCCTGCCGGCCGAAGAACTGGTGTTCTACAAGGGGCACGGCACGCCGGCGGTGTTCTCGGACCGGTTCCGGCTGATGCTGATGGCGGAGGAGCGGGGGCTGTGGGCGGATCTGGACATGATCTGCCTCAAGCCCTTGGAAAACCTTCCGGATTATGTGCTCGGCTACGAGACGCCCAAGTCCATCAACAATGCCGTGCTGCGCATCCCGGCTGGTTCGCCGCTGCTGGCGGCGATGCTGGGGGTGTTCACCGCATTGGAGCGGCGGCTGGTCGTGCCGTACCTGCCGCCGATGCGGCGGGTAGAGGTGGCGGTGCGGCGGCTGTTCGGGGAAAAGGTTCCGCCGGAAGACATGCAGTTCGGGGCTACAGGCCCGTTTCCATTGACTTATTTCTGCAAGCATCTCGGCATCGGGCCGATCCAGCCGCAGGGCGTGTTCTACCCGGTGCCGTATGAGCGCGTGGGGAGCCTGCTGGAGCCCGGGTCACGGCTCGAGGACTATGTGACCGAGCGGACACTGGCGGTGCATGTGTGGCGCAGCCAGATCACCCGGCGCGGGCGGGCGGGAGTGCCGGAGCCGCATCCCGACAGCGCTCTGGGCAAGCTTCGGCTGCGTTTCGTTCCCGGCGAGCGCTGAACTGCAAACTTTCTGCAGCGATTTCGCGCTTGATCTGCAGTCGCGTCAGACATAAAGATATCTTTATATCTGGTGAGGCGAATGGCAGAGCTGGCGAGTCTGGTCGGGGTACTGAAGGCTGCGGGTGAGGACACCCGGCTGCGCCTGCTTGCCCTGCTGGCCGATGGCGACCATTCGGTCAAGGATCTCACCGAAATCCTCAAGCAAAGCCAGCCGCGCGTGTCGCGCCACCTGAAACTCCTGGCCGACGCCGGACTCATCGAACGCAACGCCGAAGGGGCCTGGGCCTATTACGGGCTGGCGCAGGAAGGCGAGGGGGCCGAGCTCGCGCGCTGGTTGGTCGCCCGGGTGGAGGACGAGGATCCCGACCGGCGTCGCGACGTCGAGCGGCAGCAATTGGTGCGGCAGGCGCAGCAGGCGCAGGCGGCGGACTATTTCGCCAAGGTGGCGGGGAGCTGGAACCTGCTCAAGACCCTGCACGTGCCCGAGGAAGCTGTCGAGGCGGCGGTAGTGGCTGCGCTGGACGGGCGGGTGGTGGATACGCTGATCGACCTCGGTACCGGCACCGGGCGCATGCTCGAAGTCTTGGGGGGCTCGTACCGTCGTGGCATCGGCATCGATTCGAGCCGGGAGATGCTGACGGTGGCGCGGGCGCGGCTGGCGCAGGCGGGCGTGCAGCATGCGCAGGTGCGGCTGGGGGACATCGGCGACGTGGACCTCAATCCCGGACCCGCCGACGTCATCGTGATCCACCAGGTGATGCACTATTTCGACGATCCCGGCCGGATGCTCCTGTCGGCGCGGCGGCTGCTGAAGCCGGGCGGGCAGATGATCATCGTCGACTTCGCGCCGCACGACCTCGAATTCCTGCGCACCGAACATGCCCATCGCCGGCTGGGGCTGTCGCAGGCGCAGATGCAGGGATGGGCCGGCGGCGCAGAGCTTGCGGTGGACCTGGTACAGGAATTTCCGAGCGGCAACGGGAGCAGGGGGCTCACCGTCTGCCTGTGGCGGCTCAGTGACGTGAAGAAACGGAACGGACAATGATCGACGATACCGCCCGCACCAGCCGACAGCCGGCGCAGTTGCGGCCGCCGCTGCAGATTTCCTTCGAGTTCTTTCCGCCCAAGACCGACGCGATGGAAGAGCGGTTCTGGGAGACGATCCACAAGTTGGCGCCGCTCCGGCCGCGCTTCGTGTCGGTGACCTATGGTGCCGGGGGCACCACGCGGGAGCGGACGCTGCGGATGGTCTCGCAGGTGAAGTCGGAAACCGGGGTCGATGCAGCGGCGCACCTGACCTGCGTCGGCGCCTCGCGCGACGAGGTGGACGAAGTGGTTCGCGGCTACCAGCGCGCCGGCATCAACCGCATCGTCGCACTGCGCGGTGATCCTCCCGAGGGCGTGGGGCAGCCCTTCGTGCCGCATCCGAAAGGATACCGGAACGCGGCCGAACTCGTCGCCGGCATTCGCAGGATCGGCGACTTCGACATCTCGGTCGCCGCCTATCCAGAGCGGCACCCGCAGAGCGCCGATTGGGGCGCGGAGATCGACAATCTCAAGCGCAAGCTTGATGCGGGTGCCGATCGGGCGATCACGCAGATGTTCTTCTCCAATGCCGACTATCTTCGCTACCTCGAGCGGGCGCGGGCGGCGGGGATCACGGCGCCGATCGTGCCGGGCATCCAGCCGATCCACAGCTTCAAGCAGATCTCCGGCTTCGCCTCGCGCTGCGGGGCGTCGATCCCGACCTGGCTGGCGGATCGGTTCGAGGGCCTCGAGAACGACCCCGAGACGCACCAATTGGTGGCGGCGGCCGTAGCGGCGGAGCAGGTGACGGAACTCCTCGACGAAGGCGTCACCGAGTTCCACTTCTATACGCTCAACCGCTACAACCTGGTGCTGGCGCTGGCCCGGTTGCTGGGACGCCGGCCAGCCGAAGAGACGGTCTCGGCAACGTGATGACGGTGGCCGGGGCAGGGCGTCGTTAACCTTGCATTCACCATGTTCT
Organism: Devosia albogilva; assembly: GCF_042685625.1. Lineage (NCBI taxonomy): Bacteria > Pseudomonadati > Pseudomonadota > Alphaproteobacteria > Hyphomicrobiales > Devosiaceae > Devosia > Devosia albogilva. Next base: position 536,034 of record NZ_JBHUNP010000001.1, on the reverse strand, counting down.
GGTGCCATCTCCGCGCGGCCTGAACAGCGTCATTCAGGTTCGGTTCAGCTTGCCGGGCGCAAGCAACAGCGCTGCCGGTCCATATTGTGGCCATGAAGACCGGCTTTGTCGCCCGCGAGGGCGGATAGACTATCGGGACGTAGGCAATGCAGATCGATCGCCGCTTCACCAATGGCCTTGCTTGGGCCGGTGTGTTCATCATCGTCGGAGTGCCGGTCGCAGACCTGGTGTCGGCGCAGTTGCTGGAGCCCGCCACCGAGCGTGCTGCGACGGTCACCGCGCCGGCGACGCCACCCGCGCCCGTACCGCGTCCGGCCGCAGAGCGCCCGAGAGCCCCGGCTGTGGAGGTCGCGGCCACCAAGCCGACGAGCGCGCCTGAACCCGAGGTGGAGCCGGAAGCGGTAGAGGTGGCAGCGGTCGAGCCGGCGAAGCCCGCCGCTCAGCCGAAGCCCACATCCGCGTCGACCGATCCGGTTGCCAGCTACGTTCAGTCCGGCAAGCCGTTGCCGAGCTATATCAGCGATGGCGGTAACGAAGCGCCAGCGGCTGCTGCCGTGACCACCCCGGCCGCAACGCAGCCGAGCGCACCTGCCAAGCCTGTTGCCGAGCCGGTGGAGGACGATCCAATCACCGTTGCCGCCGTGCCCGAGAAGCCAGTGCCGTTCCCGATGCCGCTGTCGATGCGGCCCACGCCGCAGACCGCCCCCACCTTCGGTGTGGCTCCGGCGGTTGCCGCCACGCCAGCCACCGGTGCGCCGCCGCTGATCATTCCCGATACCGTGGTGGCTCCGGTGCCACCCGTGGAGATCACCGCCGCCGACCTCGAGGATTGGGAGAGCGGCCCGCTGTCCGAGTTCCTGGCGCGGCGCCAGGGCAATGCCAGTGCCTATTTGGAGCCGGCACCCCGTCGTGACCGGCTCGTCGCGCCCGCGGACGACTTCTACTTCTTCCCGTTCGGCGACTGACAGCTCTGCGCTGCGGGCATGGACCGCCGCTCCCACTCAAAGTATGGTCGCGCCGCCGCTTCAAGGCGGTGCGTCGGTTTGCGTGGTGTGCGGATGACTCGGCCCGAGGACAACGACATGTGGGAGCGCCTGAGCGATTTCGTCGGTTCGTTCAGCAAACGGACCGGCGTGATGGGATCGCTCGCCAATGCGCTCGATCCCGACAACTGGCTGCCGGGCGGACGCGATGCCGCGTTCACGCTGGCGCTGATCGCGCTTGCCGCCAAGATGGCCGTCGCGGACGGGGCAGTGACTGCCTCCGAGGAGCGGGCCTTTCGCGCCACGGTCGAAATCTCGCATGGGCATGAGGAGCAGGTGGCGCGGGTGTTCAATCTCGCCAAGCAGGACGTCGCCGGCTACGACGCCTATGCCCGCAAGATCGGCCGCTTCTTCGCCGACAGCCCAGAAACGCTGGAGCATGTGCTCGACAGCCTGTTCTATATCGCCACCGCAGATGGCCTCGTGCACGAGGCGGAGCTCGACTATCTGCGCTCGGTGAGCGGCATTTTCGGCTTCGACGAGGTGCGTTTCGATCAGTTGGCGAGCCAGCATGTGCGCTTGGGCGACGACATCGACCCATACTTGGTGCTGGGCCTCGCGCCGGATGCGCCGCAGGACGAGATCCGCCGTGTCTACCGGCAGCTGGTGGCCGAGCATCACCCCGACCGACTGATCGCCAAGGGCGTGCCCGAGGACCTGATCGACATTGCGACCGACCGGATGAAGGCGATCAACCTCGCCTACCAGGCACTGACCAAGCCGGCGCAACCCAAACTGCTGCCGAGCGCCTGAGCGTTTTGGGTTGACGGGGTTCCCCCCAACTCCCTACATCGGGCTGCCAGTTGACCGGGTGGCCGCTGGCGGGTGGGTAACTGCCCGCTGGAGGAAAGTCCGGGCTCCTTCGAAACACGGTGACGGCTAACGGCCGCCGGGGGCGACCCCAGGGAAAGTGCCACAGAAAGCAAACCGCCCCGGTTCGCCGGGGTAAGGGTGAAAGGGTGCGGTAAGAGCGCACCGGGCCGCCGGCAACGGGGGCCGCACGGTAAACCCCACCGGGAGCAAGACCAAATAGGGATGACGCGGAGCTTCGGCTCCAGCCAGTTTTGAGGCCGGTCATCCGGGTTGGTTGCACGAGCGTCCTGGCAACAGGCGCCACAGATGAATGGCCACCACGCCGCGGCAACGCGGCCCTACAGAACCCGGCTTACAGGTCAACTGGCGCTTAACTTGTGGGCAGACGGAGCCTACACCGGAAACTGCAGCGTGACCTGGGTGCCGGGGCGCTGGTTGGTGTAGGCGACGGAGGCGCCGAGGCTGTGGGCCATGGCCTTGACGATGCGGCTGCCGAGCCCGGTGCCCTGAGGCTTGCCGGTGCCATCCCAGCCGATGCCGTCGTCTTCGACGCGCAGGTCGATCACGGCTTCTTCGGTTGAGCGCAGCACGATCCGCACCTCGCCGCCGGTGCCCGAGGGATAGGCATATTTGATGGCGTTGGTGACGAGCTCGGTGACGACGACGCCGACCGATGCTGCCTTTTCGGTGGGAATGGAGACGTTCTGCGCGTCGATGGCGATGCGGGCGAGGGCGCCGGCTGCCTGCATGGTGGTCTCGAGTTCGGCGGCGAGGCTCTGCAGGTAATCGCCGAGCTGGACGGAGCGGGCGTCGTCGGTGGTGTAGAGGTGCCGGTGGACGCCGGCGATGGCCTGGATGCGGGCCTGCGTTTCGGCAAGGGCGTTGCGGGCTTCCTCGTTGTCGATGGCGTTGGCCTGCAGCCCGACGAGCGCGGCGACCATGGCGAGGCTGTTGGCGACGCGGTGATTGACCTCGCCGAGGAGCATCTCGGCGCGATCCCGCGCTTCGCGCATTTCCTGCTCGGCGCGGGCCTTGGCGCGGTTGAGCCGCAGCAGATCGACGGCGTGACCGATGGAGCTCGAGAGCAGTTCGAGGAAATCGCTGTCGACGGTCTTCAGCACGTAGTCGCTGGCGCCGGCCTTGAGGGCGGCGACGGCCACGGCGGTTTCGGCGGTGCCCGTCACGTAGACGACGGCGGGGTGGTCATCGAGATCGGCCATGGCCGCCAGCACGTCGATACCCGTGCCGGTCGGCAGATAGTGGTCCAGCCCAACGACGTCGATGCCGCCCTGGCGCAGGCGCGCCAGCCCTTCTTCGCCGGTATGGGCGCATTCGACTACATAGCCACGCCGCTCCAGCGCCTTCTGCACGAGGCGGCAGAGGCCCGGATCGTCATCGATGTAGAGAATGTGCGGCGTGCGGTCCGGCATTTACTCCGACTCGGGAACCTGGATGACGGAGAAGAACAGGCCGAGCTGGCGGATGGCATTGGCGAAGCCATCATAGTCCACCGGCTTGGTGATATAGACATTGGCGCCGAGATCGTAGCAGCGCTGAATCTCGCGCTGATCGTCGGTGGTGGTCAGCACCACGACGGGGGTGCGACGGGTGTGCTCGTTGCCCTTGACCTTTTCGAGGATGTCGACGCCGGTCATGTCCGGCAGGTTCAGGTCGAGTAGCACCAGGAGCTGGCGGCCGCTGCTGACCTCACCGCTGCCGTCCTGGCCCATCAGATAGGTGAGGGCCGAGGTGCCGTCGGTGAAGGGCACGATCTCGTTGTTGACGCCGGCGCGGCGGATGTTCTTCTCGATGAGACGGGCGTGACCCTCGTCGTCCTCGATCATCACGATGGTGACAGGCTTGGCGTCATGGCTCATTTCGAAACTGTCTCCAGATAGCTGCGTAGGTCCCGTGGCAGCGTGATGATGAAAGTCGTGCCCTGGCCGAGTTCCGACCGGAGCGTGATGTCGCCGCCGAGGCTGCGCACCATGGTGCGCACATGGGCAAGCCCGATGCCTTCACCCGGCTGACTCTGCGCGCCCGAGCGGCGGAAGAGCTCGAACACCCGTTCGTGGTCGGTTGCGGCAATGCCCCTGCCGTTGTCCTCGACCTCGATCTCGATGCGGTTGCCAGCCACTTGCCTGGCGCGGATCCGTACCGCCAGCGGCCGGTCCGGATCCTGATACTTGACGGCGTTGTCGAGCAGGTTCCCGAGGACCTGTTCGACCGACAGACGGTCCGTTATCACGCGCGGAACGGCGATGTCGACATCGATAGCTCCGCCCTTGTCGGCAACCTGGTGGTGAATTGCCGCAGCGGAGGCTTCCGCCAGTTCATCGAGGTTGACCGACTCCGGCTTGAGCTGGCGGCGGCCCTCGCGCGAAATCTTGAGAATGGCGTTGATCAGCGCGTCCATCTTGCGGGTGGCGGCGCGGATGAAGGTGATGGCCTCGGGCAGGTCTTCGGTTGCGGCGGTGCGCGCAGCGGCGAACGCAGGATCGGGGTCCTCACGATCCTGCATGTAGCTCGACAGCTCGCCCACGCTGGTTTCGAGCTCGCTGGTGAAGCCCATGATGTTCACGAGCGGCGCCCTGAGGTCGTGGGTGACGATATAGGCGAAGCGCTGGATCTCCTCGTTGGCGCGGCCGAGATCGACGGTGCGTTCGCGCACCCGTTCCTCGAGGCTGGCATTGGCGAGTTCCACCTCCTGGCGGGCCTTGGCCAGTTCGCGGGTGTAGGACACCACGGTCCAGGCGAAGGCACCAACCACAACGAAGATCACGAAGGCGCCGGCGATGTTGGTCCAGCGCAGGGCGGTGGCGGCGTTGCGCTGGTCCTCGGCGCCGCTGGTGAGACGGTCGTCGGCGGCGCGGATCAGCGCGTCGAAGAAGGTGCGGGAGCGATCCATCGCCTCCTTGCCACGATCGGTGCGGACGATTTCGATCGCCTCGGCCACAGCGCCTTCGCGGACGAGATCGATGGTGCGGGCCATCTCGGCGAGCTTGAAGTCGATGTCGCCCCGCAGGGTCTGCATGGGTTCGGCGGCTTGCGGGTAGGCGACGAGCACCTCCTCGAGCCGCCGGTAACTCTCCTCCACGATGTCGAGCGCTGTCGTGTAGGGCTCGAGGTAGCCCTCGTCCTGAGTAAGGATGTAACCGCGCTGGCCGGTTTCGGCGTCCTGCAGGGCGGTACGGAGGTCAACGGCGGCGGTGCGGGCGTCACGCGCCTCGATTACCTCGTTGAAGTAGACCTGGGTTTGCTCGACGAGCCAGATGGTGGTGCCGACGATGCCCGCCAGCGCCAGAAAACCCACGAGCAGCAGGATGACGCCCGAGCGTACGAAGACGTTGCTCGATATGGGCAATGCGATGTCCCCCGAAATGGTCCGGGAAACACATCGCCCAAAGCTTGGGTGGGGGCAATATGCATTCGGCGTCGCAGGGATTTTTCGGTGGAGCCCGAATGGGAAACAGAATCTTAAGCGTCCTTGGCGAGATTGATGCGGAGTTTACAGGGCCTCCCGCCGGCGGCCGCGATTGGAGTGCGAGTGGTAGCAATGGGCAAGCGTTCCCTGCCCGAGAGCGGCATGGCCGGCGGCCCGCACATTCCCGTCCTCCTGGACGAGGTGCTGGCTGCGCTCGCTCCCCTGGAAGGCAAGCGAATTGTGGACGGCACCTTCGGGGCCGGTGGATATTCACGGGCGCTGCTGGAAGCCGGCGCCTCGGTGATCGCGATCGATCGCGATCCGAGCGTACGGCCCCATGCCGAGGCGCTTGCTGAGGCGTTCCAGGACCGCTTCGTGTTCGTGCCGGGCAGCTTTTCCGAACTCGACGTCCACGCCAGCGGGCAGGGCCAGGTCGATGCGGTGGTGCTCGACATCGGGGTTTCCTCGATGCAGCTCGACACGGCCGAGCGCGGCTTTTCGTTCATGCGCGAGGGACCGCTCGACATGCGCATGGCCGGGGAAGGCGAGAGCGCTGCCGATCTGGTCAACTCGCTGGAAGCCGAGGACCTCGCCAATCTGCTCTATGCCTATGGCGAGGAGCGCAAGTCCCGCCGGATCGCGCAGGCGATCGTGGCGGCACGGGAGACGGCGCCGATCGAGACCACGACCGAACTGGCGCGGCTGATCGAGAAGGCGATCGGCCGGAAGCCGGGCGACGCGCATCCGGCGACGCGCAGTTTCCAGGCGCTCCGGATCGCGGTGAACGCGGAGTTCGAGCAATTGGTGGAAGCGCTGTTTGCCGCGGAGCGGTTGCTGCCCGAGGGTGGGCGGCTGGCGGTGGTCAGCTTCCATTCGCTGGAAGACCGGATCGTCAAACGCTTCTTCGACCCGGAAAAGGGCGGCCCGGCCCAGTCCCGACACCTGCCGCAGGCGGATGTGGAGCCGCGCCGCTGGGTGGATGTTACCAAGGCGGTCAAGCCGGGCGAAGCGGAACTGGCGCGTAACCCGCGGGCGCGATCCGCTGTGCTGCGGAGTGCGACCCGTGCTGCCGCGGCGGCTCGTCCCACCAGCTTCAAGGGTCTCGGCGTGCCCACGGTCAGGGGTGCCGCATGATCCGCAGCATCAACATCTTCCTGATCTTTACCAGCGTGCTGATGCTCTCCGGCGTTTATGCGTTGAAGTTCTCGATCGAGGACACGGCGGCGCAGCGCACCGCGCTGATCGCCCATATCGATGAACAGGAGGGAGAGCTCTCCATCCTCAAGGCCGAGGAAGCGGTGCTGAGCCAGCCCGGCCATATCGAGCCGATCGTGCGCCGGCACCAGGCCACACTCGGCATCGAGCCGGTGAAGCAGGAGCAGTTCGGCTCCTTCCTGGACCTGCCGATGCGTCCGGCCAAACCCAATTCGGCGGCCATGGATGCCCTGTTCCTGTCGCTCGAAGCGGGCGTCGACCCGATCGATGCCATTCTCGAACTCGAAGGGATCGAATAGTGGCGGTAACGGCGGAGTTTGGGTCAACCATCAGCATCGACGGCGCCCGCAAGGCGCGCGGTACGCTGACGCAGGCGCGCATTCGCTGGATGATCTTTGCGCTGCTGCTGGGCTTCGGGCTGGTTGGAGGCCGGCTGGTGCAGCTCGGGTTGGTGGAAAGCGATCAGACGATCGAGGGGCAGACGCGCGACGCGATCACCGCCACCCGCCCACCGATCCTGGACCGGAACGGCCTCGAGATGGCCGTCGACATCCGCGTGCCATCACTGTTCGCAGAGCCGCGGCGGATCATCGATGTCGAGGAAGCGGTGCGCAAGCTGCGCACGGTTCTGCCCGACCTCGACCCGGACTGGCTGCGGCGACGCCTGACCGGCGACAAGGGGTTCGTGTGGGTGCAGCGCGAGCTGACGCCCGCCATCCAGGAAGAAGTGATGCGCCTCGGTATCCCGGGCATCGACTTCATCACCGAATCCAAGCGCTTCTACCCCGGACACACCGAGGCGTCGCATATCCTGGGGTCTACCAATGTGGATAACCAGGGCATCTCCGGGATCGAGAAGCACATGGACGACGAAAACGTCGCCCTGCTGCAGGAACTTGGCCTGGCGCGCGGCAATGCCTTGGCGCCCGTGCAGCTCTCGGTCGACATGCGCGTGCAGCACATCATGCACGAGCAACTCACCGACGCGATGACGCGCTATCAGGCGGCGGCTGCAGCCGGGGTGATGATGGACGTCCATACGGGCGAGATCGTCGCCATGGCGTCGCTGCCGGACTTCGACCCGAACCAGCCCGCCACGGCGTTGGTGAAGGATACGTTCAACCGCATCACCGCCGGCATTTTCGAGCCCGGGTCGACCTTCAAGACGGTGACCATTGCCGGTGCGCTCGACAGCGGCATGGTCAAGATCAGTGACCAGTTCGATGCCCGCTTCGGCATCCGTTTCGGCCGCTTCACCATTGACGACTTCCACGGCAAGCACCGCATCCTCAGCCTGCCGGAGGTTTACAAATACTCGTCCAACATCGGCACCATCCGCATCATGCAGGCCATGGGCAAGGACGCGTTTCGCGCGTTTCTGTCGACGCTCGGGTTCGACCAGCGGGTGCCGTTCGAATTGCCGGAGATGCGTCTGCCGGTCGTGCCGAAGGAACTGTCGGAAGTCGGGGCCGCGACGGCGTCGTTCGGCCACGGTCTGTCGATCTCGCCGCTCCACCTCGTCACCGCCTATGCCTCCTTCGTCAATGGCGGCAACTATGTCCCGCCGACGCTGTATCAGCGCGATGTGGAGGAGGCGCAGCAGTTCTACCGGCGGGTGCTGAAGCCCGAGACCAGCGCCGAAATCCGTTACCTGATGCGCCTCAACGCGCTGGAAGGTTCGGGCTCGCAGATGAACAAGGCAGCGCAGGGATACCGCGTGGGCGGCAAGACCGGCACCGCCGAAAAGGTGATCGACGGCCGCTACTCGTCCAACGTCGTCACCAACTTCTTCGCCTCGGCCTTCCCGCTCGACAATCCGCGCTACGCCATGGTCATCATGGTGGACGAGCCGAAGCGGGAGAATCCGCAGTCCGGCACCACCGCTGGCTGGAACGCCGGCCAGGTGACCGGGCGCATCGTGCAGCGGATTGCTCCCATGCTCGGGATCGCTCCGGACTTTTCGGAAGTGACCGACCTTAATCTTGTCCCACCTGCCCTCCGATAATCCGATCCAGAAGGATTGAAGCCGTGTCACTCAGCGTAACCCAACTGCTTGAAGGCTCCGGTGCCCGGCCCAAGAAGGGCCTGGGTGCGGTTTTCGGGCTCAATTCCGACAGTCGCCGGATCGAGCCGGGTGATGTCTTCTTCGCCCTGCCTGGCGCAAGCGTGCACGGCAACCAGTTCATCCCCGAGGCGGTGCGTCGCGGGTGCCTCGCTATCGTCACCGACATCGACCCACCGGGTGATCCCGGCGTTCCGGTGATCATCGTCAAGGACGTCCGCGCCGCTTATGCCCGCGCGGCGTCGCGCGTCTACGAGCCACAGCCGGAAATCACCGTGGCGGTGACCGGTACCAACGGCAAGACGTCCGTCGCCTCCTTCGTGCGGCAGATCTGGACCCATGCCGGTATTCCTGGGGCCAGCATCGGCACGCTGGGCGTCGACACCGCGACCCGACATATCGATGGGGCGCTGACGACGCCGGACTCGCGCACGCTGCACCAGTCGATGCGGGCGCTGAAGGCGCAGGGCATCAACCATGTGGCGCTGGAAGCATCGAGCCATGGGCTCGACCAGCGCCGCCTGGACGGGATCCATTTCGAGGCGGTGGCCTTCACCAATCTCAGCCGCGACCACCTCGATTATCACGCCAACATGGACGAGTACCGGGACGCCAAGCTGCGGCTGTTCACCGACCTGTTGGTGGATACCGGCCCCGCTATAGTCAATGTCGACGATCCGGAGCACGAGCCGTTCATGTTCGCGGCGCTGAGCGCCGGGGCAACCCTGTTGACCGTCGGCCGCGAAGGCGCCTATATCGAAATATTGTCCATCCAGCCCGAAGGTTACGGCCAGCGGGTGGAAGTGCGGCACGTGGGCGAAAAGACCAGTTTCCACCTGCCGCTGACCGGCGAGTTCCAGGTGTCGAATGCGTTGATCGCGGCGGCGCTGGCGATGTCGAGCGGCGTCGACAAGGCGGACGCGTTCCCGGCGCTGTCGGAGCTGAAGGGCGCCAAGGGGCGGCTTGAGCTCGTCGCCGAGCACAATGGTGCGGCGATCTTCATCGACTACTCGCACAAGCCGGTGGCGCTGGAGTCGGCGCTGTCGGCCCTGCGGCCCTATGCCAAGAACAAGCTGCGGCTGGTGTTCGGCGCTGGCGGCGACCGCGACAAGGGCAAGCGGCCGATGATGGGCGAGGTGGCCCAGCGCATGGCGGACGACGTCATCGTCACCGACGACAATCCCCGCACCGAAGACCCGGCGACCATCCGTGCCGAAATCCTTGCCACGGCGACCGGTGCCAAGGAGATCGGCGACCGTAAGGCGGCGATTGCGGCAGCGGTGAAGGCACTGCAGCCAGGCGACGTGTTGCTGATTGCCGGCAAGGGGCATGAAGAGTACCAGATCGTCGGCACCACCAAGCACCACTTCTCGGACCACGAAGCGGTGGCCGAGGCGATCAAGGGCTGACCGCCCGGAGCAGGCGACGGGGGCCGCCGCACCATTCTACGGACCATGCGATGAGCCAACCGCACTTCACCGTCGCCGACATCCTGGCCGTCACCGGCGGCCGCACCGGTCTGGGCGGCGACACGCCGATCAACGCGATCTCCATCGACTCACGCGAACTCGGGCCGGATGCGTTGTTCGTGGCCATAAAGGGCGACCGCTTCGACGGCCATGACTTTGTCGAGCAGGCGCTGAAGGATGGCGCTGTGGCGGCGCTGGTGACCGAGGGGCGCGGCGATGGGGCCGGTCGCATCATCGTTCCCGATGCGCTTGAGGGACTGCGCGACATCGCCCGTGCCGCGCGCGAGCGCAGCCGCGCCGTCATTGTCGGGGTCACCGGTAGCGTGGGCAAGACCACGACCAAGGAAGCGTTGCGCGTGGTGTTCGAAGCGGCCGGGTCGACGCATGCTTCGATCAAGAGCTTCAACAATCATTGGGGCGTGCCGCTGATGCTGGCGCGCCTGCCGGTTTCGGCGCAGTTCGGCGTGTTCGAAATGGGCATGAGCGCGCCCGAGGAGATCCGGCCGCTGACGCGGCTGGTGCGCCCGCACATTGCAGTGATCACTACCATCGCCCCGGCGCATCTCGAGGCGCTGGGTTCACTGGATGCCATCGCCCGCGCGAAATCCGAGATATTCTCGGGGCTCGAGCCGGGTGGCACGACCATCCTCAATGCCGATCACGGGCAGTTGGATGTGCTGCTGGAAGAGGCGCGCGCCGCGGGCGTGGGGCGCGTCGTGACCTATGGAGAGGCGCGCGGTGTCGACTGGCAGATCGTCAACATCGAGAGCCTGCCGGAAAGCAGCGTCGCAACGGTGGAGCACGAGGGTCAGCGCTACGAGCTGCTGCTCAATGTGCCGGGACGCCACATGGTGGCCAATGCGGTGGGCGCGCTCGCTGCAAGCCATGCTGCAGGCGTGGAGCCGGCGGTCGCGCTGCGAGCATTGGCTGGCTTCGGGGCGCAGCCGGGGCGTGGTGCCCGGACTCGATTGGGTCCGTCCGGCCGGCCGCTGTTGCTGATCGACGAAAGCTACAACGCCAACACCGCTTCGATGACGGCCGCACTCGACGTGTTCGCCCGGCAGGAGGCGCCCGGCGGACGCAAGATCATCGTGCTCGGGGACATGCGCGAACTCGGAACGCAGAGTGCCGAGCTGCACCGCAGCCTGGCGCCCGCAGTGCTGGCGGCCGGTGCCGACCGTGTCTACCTGGTGGGGCCGCAGATGCAGGCACTCGCCGAGGCACTGGGGCAGGGGCGTGTTGCTGCCCATACACAGACAGCGGGGGAGATGGCGGAGATCGTCGTTGCCGATCTTGCCTATGGGGACGCTGTTATGATCAAAGGGTCAAACGGCGTGGGGCTGGCGGGCGTCGTGGAGCAAATCCGCAACAGGTTCGAGCGGGCCTGAACACCACCCACGCGAGAGGAATTTCCCCTACATGCTGTATTTCCTTGGCCAGCTGGGTGACGCGTTCGCGGCGTTCAACGTCTTTCGCTACATCACCTTCCGCACGGCTGGCGCGGTAGTCACCGCCCTGTTCTTCGTGTTCCTGTTCGGCCCGGCCATGATCGCGCTGCTGCGCGTCAAGCAGGGCCGGGGCCAGCCGATCCGCGAGGACGGGCCGCAGTCGCACCTTCTCACCAAGAAGGGCACGCCCACCATGGGCGGGCTGATGATCCTGTCCGGCGCGGTGATCTCGACGCTGCTGTGGTCAAACCTGACCAATGGCTATGTCTGGGTGGTGCTGTTCGTAACCGTGGGCTTCGGGGCCATCGGGTTCTACGACGACTACCTCAAGGTCAAGCGCATGAGCCATGCCGGGTTCGGCTCCAAGCAGCGGCTGCTGCTCGAAGCCATCATCGGCTGCATGGCGGCGTTTGCGATCTCGCAACTGGCGTCGGGCGCCTACGGCACCTCGCTGCTGTTCCCGTTCGTCAAGGACCTCGCGCTCAACCTCGGCTATTTCTACATCCTGTTCGGCGGCTTCGTGGTTGTGGCAGCGGGCAACTCGGTGAACCTCACTGACGGCCTCGACGGGCTCGCCATCGTGCCGGTGATGGTCGCCGCGGCGTGCTTCGGGTTCATCGCGTATCTGGTCGGCAGCACCACCTATGCCGAGTACCTGCTGCTCAATGCCGTACCCGGCACGGCCGAGCTCTCGGTGGTCTGTGGCGCGCTGATCGGCGCTGGCCTCGGCTTTTTGTGGTTCAACGCCCCGCCGGCGCAGATCTTCATGGGCGACACGGGCTCGCTCGCCCTCGGGGGTGCGCTGGGTGCCATCGCCGTCGCCACCAAGCACGAGATCGTCCTTGCGATCATCGGCGGTCTGTTCGTGCTCGAAACCGTCTCGGTGATCGTGCAGGTGGCCTCGTTCCGGCTCACCGGCAAGCGGGTGTTCCGAATGGCGCCCATCCACCACCACTTCGAGCATCTGGGCTGGACGGAGTCGCAGGTGGTGATCCGCTTCTGGATCATCAGCTTCGTGCTGGCGTTGATTGGGCTGTCGAGCCTGAAGCTGCGCTAGGGGAGGACGGGGATGCCCTCCGCCCGGGCAGCCCGAGCCATGGCCTCGTCGAGCGTCGCCAGCGGCACGTTGCGGAGTTTAGCCAAGGCGACGTAGCTGGCGTCGTAAGCAGTTAGGTCGTGCCGATCTGAGATGTTGGCGACCTCGGTCAGTTCCGCTTCCGGGCCGGGATCTGCCACGATCATTCGCATGAAGGCAGCCAACGCTTCGTCGCGCTTCTCACGCGTTATGCTCTTGCGGCGAAGTGCCGTGCGCAGCGCGTTGAGCACTTCAATCTGGTAGATGGCTGGTCCTGCAATGCCAGTCTGCATGACCTGTTCGTAGACACTGCGAGTGGACGCGGCTTCTTCTTCGGCCAATAACCAGGCAACGGTGATCGAGGCATCTACAACGATCATCTGGTCCGGCCGTCATTGATCATGTCCTTGATGGACATGCCCTCTGGTAGCCTTACACCCTTGCGCAACTCGGCCAGTTCCTCCCAACTGGGTGGGGCGGAACCGGCCCCTTTGGCGGGCACTATGCGGGCCACGGTCTTGCCGCCGCGGGTCAGTTCCACGCTTTCGCCATGCGCCACGCGCTCGACCAGTTGCTCGAGGTCAGAACGTGGCGCGATTTCCCACTTTTCGTCCATGGCAGTCCTCGCGTCGTCCAACGCTACTCCAGTTGATATGGCTGCTCAACAGATCGGCGTCGACTCGCAAAACGCAACGGCTCTTCGCCATTCGGTAACCATCGCCCGGCTACATTCGATGCAAGTTGTATCGAGTAGCCGGCGTTCTCCCATGATGTTCTCGCGCACCGACAAGTCCCCGCTCGCGCAGTGGTGGTGGTCGATCGACAAGGAATTGCTCGGGGCGCTGATGCTGCTGATGACCTGCGGCATGGTGCTGAGCTTTGCCGCCAGTCCGCCGGTGGCCGAACGGCTCGGGCTGAGCCAGTGGCACTTCGTCATTCGTCATGCGCTGTTTTGTATTCCGGCGCTGGGCGCCTTGCTCGTCGCATCGCTGCTCAGCCCGCGACAGGCGCGCTTTGCGGCGCTCGGGACGCTGCTGGTCAGCGTGGTGCTGCTTTATGCGACCCTGCGCTTCGGCGCGGAGGTGAAGGGTGCCCGGCGCTGGATTTCGATCGCCGGCAACACCGTCCAGCCATCGGAGTTCGTGAAGCCGGCCTTCGCCGTGCTCGGCGCCTGGCTGTTCTCGGAATCGATGATCCACCGCAACGTACCGGGGCGGACCATTGCCTCGCTCGTCATGCTGGCGATCGTTGTCGGCCTGTTGCTGCAGCCCGATATCGGGCAGACGGCGCTGGTGCTGGCCACCTGGGCGGTGCTGCTGTTTCTGTCGGGGATCTCCTGGTTCATCATCTTCGCGCTTGGTGGTGCTGCGGCGGCGCTGCTGGTCGGCGCCTATATGTTCTTCCCGCACTTCGCGCGGCGCATCGACACCTTCCTCAATCCGGAAGGCGGCGGCAACACCTACCAGATCGACCGTGCGCTCGAGTCCCTGTTCGAGGGTGGGTGGTTCGGTCGTGGCCCGGGCGAGTCCATGGCCAAGAAGCTGATCCCCGACGCTCATGCCGACTATGTGTTCTCGGCGGCGGCCGGCGAGTTCGGCATCGTCTTCTGCATGGCACTGGTTACGCTGATCGGCTTCATCGTGATCCGGGCGCTGCTGGCGGCGCAGCGGCAGCAGAGCCTGTTCGCGCGCCTCGCGGCGTCGACGCTGGCGATCCAGTTTGCCATGCAGGCCGGCATTAACCTGGCGGTGAACCTCAACCTCATTCCGCCCAAGGGCATGACGCTGCCGTTCGTGTCCTATGGCGGCACCTCGATGATCGCGGTCGGCTTCGGCATGGGGCTGATGCTGGCGCTGACCCGAATCAAGCCGGAAGAGCGGATGGCCACCGGCCTTCCCACCTACAGCAGCGCCGTGGTAGCCCCCGCCGAATGAAAACCTTCGTACTCATGGCCGGTGGCACCGGGGGGCATCTGTTCCCGGCGATGGCGCTGGCGCAGGAACTGGGCCGCCGCGGCCACACGGTCGAATTGATGACCGACCACCGTGTCGAAAGCTATGGCGGCGACTTTCCCGCCCGGCAGGTGCACGTCATTCCATCGGGCACGCCGACCGGCGCCAACCCGCTGAAGCTGGTGCCGGCCGGGATCAAGATCGTCAGCGGGATCGCCGTGGCGCTCGGCAAGCTGCGCCGGATCAGGCCGGATGCGGTGATCGGCTTCGGCGGTTATCCGACCTTCCCGCCGTTCGTCGCGGCGAGCCTGATGGGCGTGCCCGGAATTCTCCATGAACAGAATGCGGTCATGGGGCGGGCCAATCGGGCGCTGACCCGCTTTGCCGATATCCTGGCGATGAGCTTTGCCAAGACCAGGTTCACCGAAGGGCTGGCGCTCGAGAAGGTGCTGACCGGCAATCCGGTGCGCGATCGGGTGCGAGAGGCGTCGGCAATGCCGTATCCGGAACTTACCGCCGACGGGACGCTTCGCCTCGTGGTGTTCGGCGGTAGCCAGGGAGCCAAGGCGCTGTCGGACATCGTGCCTGCGGCGATCGCCTCGCTACCGGATGACATTCGCCAGCGCCTGCGTCTGGTGCAGCAGTGCCGCGCCGAGGACCTGGACCGGGTGGCCGAGGTCTACCGGCAAGCCAAGGTCAATGTCGAACTCGGCGCCTTCTTCAACGACCTGCCGGAGCGGATCGCGGCGAGCCACCTGGTGATCGGGCGTTCGGGTGCTTCGACTGTGGCCGAGCTGTGCGTGCTGGGTCGGCCGGCGATCCTGGTGCCTCTGCCGGGTTCGATCGATGCGGATCAGAAGAACAATGCCCTGGTGGTTGAGGAAGCGGGCGGCGGCTGGATCGCCGAGCAGGCCACGCTTTCACCGCAATCGCTTGGCACTCGCCTCACCACCTTGTTATCCGACCCGGCCATCCTGACGCGGGCCGCCGCTGCCGCGCGTTCGCTTGGTCAGCCCCGCGCCACGGAAAAGTTGGCGGACCTGGCCGAGATGCTGGCCGGCAAACACACAGAACTCAAGCAGGAGACGCGCTCATGAAGATGCCGCGCAATATCGGACCGGTGCATTTCATCGGCATCGGCGGCATCGGCATGAGCGGCATCGCCGAGATCCTGCACAACCAGGGCTACGTGGTGCAGGGCTCTGATGCCTCGCTCAACCCCAATGTGCAGCGCCTGCGCGACATGGGGATCAAGGTCGCCATCGGCCAGAGCGGCGACAATCTCGGCCAGGCCGAGGTGGTGGTGGTCTCCTCCGCGATCAAGAAGGACAATCCCGAGCTCGTCGCGGCCCGTGCGAAGGCGCTGCCGATCGTGCGCCGCGCCGAAATGTTGGCCGAAATCATGCGCTTCAAGACCGCCATCGCCATCGGCGGCACGCATGGCAAGACCACCACCACCACCCTGGTGGCGACGCTGCTCGATGCCGGCAATCTCGACCCCACCGTGATCAATGGCGGCATCATCAATGCCTATGGTACCAATGCCCGGCTTGGCGGCGGCGAATGGATGGTGGTTGAGGCTGACGAAAGCGACGGCACCTTCATCAAGCTGCCGGCCGACGTGGCCGTGGTGACCAATATCGATCCCGAGCATCTCGACCACTATGGGGACTTCGAGGGCGTGAAGCGCGCCTTCCACCAGTTCGTCGAGAACGTGCCCTTCTATGGCTTTGCCATCATGTGCCTCGACCATCCGGTGGTGCAGTCTCTGGTCGGCGAAATTCGCGACCGGCGCGTCATCACCTATGGGCGCAACCCGCAGGCCGATGTGCGGCTGGTCGATCTCGAAAACCATGACGGCGTGCAGCACTTCTCTGTCGAAATCCGCGATCGCATTCGCCAGACGCAGCTCCGGATCGACGGGCTGGAACTGCCGATGCCCGGCGTGCACAACGCCCTCAACGCCACGGCGGCTATTGCCGTGGCTGACCAGTTGCATGTGCCGGCCGAGGCGATCCGCAAGGGCCTCAAAGGCTTCACCGGCGTCAAGCGCCGCTTCACCCGCACGGGTGTGGTCGGCGGCATCACCGTGATCGACGACTACGGGCACCATCCCGTGGAGATCGCGGCCGTGTTGCGCGCAGCGCGGCAGTCGGCCCGGCGCGATGTGATCGCCGTGGTGCAGCCGCACCGCTATTCGCGCGTCCATGACCTGTTCGACGATTTCGCCGCCTGCTTCAACGACGCCGATACGGTGATCGTCGCGCCCATCTATGCGGCCGGCGAGGCGCCCATGCCGCATGTCACCCATGAGGAACTCGTCGCCCGCATCCGGGCGCGGGGCCACCGCGACGCGCGGGTGATCGATCGCCCTGAGGCGCTGGCGCCGCTGCTCGCCAGCCGCGCTGCCGATGGGGACTACGTCGTCTGCCTCGGTGCCGGCAACATCACCCAGTGGGCCGCGGCGCTCCCGGGTGAACTCGGCGAACTCTTGGGGGAGGAGCCGAAGTGAACTTTCCCAAGATCTGCGTATCCGCGAGGCCAGTGCGATGAGCAAGCATGTTGCCGTCCTCATGGGCGGATGGTCCAATGAACGGCCGGTATCGCTCAGCAGCGGCGCTGAATGTGCTGCCGCGCTTCGACGGGCCGGCTATCGCGTGACCGAGATCGACGTCGAGCGCGATATCGCCAATGTGTTGCTGGAGCTCAAGCCGGACGTCGCCTTCAACGCCCTGCATGGGCCGTTCGGCGAAAGCGGCATGATCCAGGGCCTGCTGGAACTGCTGCAGATTCCCTACACCCACTCCGGGGTGCTCGCCTCGGCGCTGGCCATGGACAAGCACCAGGCCAAGATCATGCTCAAAGCGGCCGGAATTCCGGTGACCGACCACGTGATCGCCAGTCGACCGGAGGTGGCGCGGACGCACGTGATGGCGCCGCCCTATGTCATCAAGCCGATCGCCGAGGGGTCGAGCTTCGGCGTCTTCATCGTCAAGGTCGACGCCAGCCATCCGCCGCAGGAGATCCTGCGCGAAGACTGGAACTGCGGCGAAGAGGTGATGGTGGAGC
Organism: Devosia albogilva; assembly: GCF_042685625.1. Classification (NCBI taxonomy): domain Bacteria; kingdom Pseudomonadati; phylum Pseudomonadota; class Alphaproteobacteria; order Hyphomicrobiales; family Devosiaceae; genus Devosia; species Devosia albogilva. Next base: position 518,464 of record NZ_JBHUNP010000001.1, on the reverse strand, counting down.
GCTACATCCCCGGGCGGGAGCTGACCTGCGCGGTGATGGGCGATGTCGCGCTGGGGGTGACGGAGATCGTCACCGACCTCAATTTCTATAACTACGAAGCCAAGTACGCCTCGGGCGGCTCGCGGCACATCATCCCCGCCGAGTTGAAACCGAAAATTTACGACGAAGTGCAAAAGCTTAGCCTGGCCGCTCACGCGGCTCTGGGCTGCCGCGGGGTGACGCGAAGCGACTTCCGCTACAACGAGGCAGCAGGCCCGGATGGGGAACTGGTCTTTCTCGAGATCAACACCCAGCCGGGCATGACGCCCACGTCCCTCGCACCGGAGCAGGCGGCGTTTGCGGGTCACAGTTTCGAAGACCTGGTCTCCTGGATGGTGGAGGACGCGAGTTGCAACAGGTAAAGAGCGAGGCCTTTCTCGCCGGCGCGCGGCCCATCGATCCGCGCGCGCTGCCTGTTGTCCTGCCTCCAGCACGCCGCAAGCTCAGGACCCGCCTCGGATGGCTGGTGCTGCTACATGGCCGAACGCTGCGCCGCGTCGGACTGGCGCTGGCGCTGCTTGCCACCGGAACGGTGCTCTATCAGGTCCGTGAGCCACTCGGTTCTGTCGCCGTCGCGCTCGGCGACCTGGCGCAGGGCAAGGCCGCTGCCGCCGGTCTTGCGATCGGAGAAATCTCGATCAGTGGTCAGACGCTGACCAGCGAGCAGGCGATCTTCGATGCCTTGGGCATCCAGCCGCACACGTCCACCGTGGCTTTCGACGTCGAGGCGGCACGTCAGCGCATCGCCGAATTGCCGGCGGTCGAAACGGTGAGCGTGCGCAAGTCTTACCCCGGCGACGTCACGGTGATGGTAACCGAGAAGCTGCCGGTCGCCCGCTGGCGTGTCGACGGGATCACGTTCGTGATCGACTCCATGGGCGAGCAGATCGGGGAGGACCGCGGCGCCTATGGCGAACTGCCGCTCGTCGTGGGCGACGGTGCCAATGATGACGCCATGGTGATGATCCGGGCGCTCGATCAGTTTCCCTCGCTCAAGGATGGGCTGTGGGGGCTTTCCCGCATCGCCGACCGCCGCTGGGACCTGATCTATGACACCGGCTTGCGCGTGCAACTGCCGGAACTGGGCGTGGCCCAGGCGCTGCGGCACCTCGTGATGTACCAGAACGACTACCAACTGCTTGACCGGGACGTGACCCTGATCGACCTGCGCGTGCCGCATCTGGTCGCGGTGCGTCCCACCGTTCGCGACGAAGAAGACGATAAAGACTGACACCGCCCATGATGACCGATGCCATGACATCCCGGCTCCGTCCGGTGCAGCCCGGCAAGACCACCCTGGTGGCCGTGCTCGACATCGGCTCGACCAAGATCTGCTGCGTCATCGCGCGGCTGGTGCCGCGCGGGGAGGGGAGGGCACTCCGGGGGCGCTCGCACCAGGCGGAAGTGATCGGCTTCGGTTACGGCCCCTCCGCAGGGGTGAAGAGCGGCGTCGTTACCGATATCGAGGCGGCCGAGCACGCCATCCGGGCTGTGGTCGGCATGGCCGAACGGGCCGCGGGGCTGACGCTGGAATCGGTGATCGTCAACGTGACTGCGGGCCGGCTCGGGTCGGAAACCTTCTCCGCCTCGGTGTCGCTGGGCGGTCAGGAAGTGGAAAAAACCGACATCGTGCGGGTGCTGCGCGCGGTCAATGAGCGCTCGGTGCGACCGGAACGCTCCATCATCCATGCGCTACCGATCGGTTACGCCATCGACGGGCAGAAGGGTATCCGCGAACCCAAGGGCATGGTGGGCGACACGCTTGGCGTCGATGTTGCCGTGGTCAGCGCCGAGACGCTGGCGATGCGCAATCTCGAACTGGTGCTGCACCGGTGCCACCTGCAGATCGAGGCGCTGATTGCCACGCCCTATGCCGCCGGTCTCGCAACGCTGGTGGATGACGAAGCTCAACTCGGGGTGGCCTGCATCGACTTCGGCGGCGCCACCACGACCGTCTCCGTGTTCAACGACGGGCACCTCGTCTATGCCGATGCCCTCGCCATCGGCGGGCACCACCTGACCCTTGATATCGCCCGTCAACTGTCGGTCAGCGTGGCCGACGCCGAGCGGCTCAAGACCTTCTACGGTTCGGTGCTGCCCGGCCAGTCGGACGAGCGCGACATGATCCCCATCAACCCGGTCGGCGCGCAGCCGGACGAAGCGCCGGGGCAGATCGCGCGCTCGGTGCTTACCCGCATCATGCGGCCTCGGATCGAGGAAATCCTCACCGCCATCCGCGACCGTATGCAGGCAACCGGCATGATGGATGTCTGCGGCCGCCGCTTCGTGCTGACCGGCGGGGCGAGCGAACTGACCGGTCTGCCGGAGGTTGCCCGCCGCACGCTGGCGCGCAACGTCCGCAATGGCCGGCCCATGGGCATCTCCGGCTTGCCGGACATGGCCAAGGGTGCGGCCTTCGCCACCGTCGCCGGCATGCTGGTCTACCCGCAGGTGTGCGCGCAGGAATACCAGGAGCCGCGCGGCAGCCGTAAGCTCACCGGCACCGATGGTTACCTGGCCCGCGTCGGCAACTGGCTGAGGCACAGTTTCTAGCACCTGCCGCAGTTTAGGATCGTTTCGGCACTCTGCCCGTTGCCCTTCGGCATTGCAGGAGGTGCTCATGCTTCGATCCTTGCTTATCGGCCTCGTGGCCGGCCAGCGCGGCATCTCGCCGCTCGCCGCGATTGCGATCGCCACCTATCGTCGAGAAATCCCGGCTGAATTGCCGTTGCAGAAATTGATGCTGAACCCGGTGGTGACCGCCGGGACCACCGCGTTCGCCGCGGCCGAGATGGCCGGCGACAAGATGAAGTCTGCTCCCGATCGCATCGTGCCCATCGGTCTCGCCGTTCGGGCCATCACCTCGGCGTATGCCGGGGCCGCGTTGGCCCCGAGGGATCAGCGCGTCGCCGGCGCCGCAATCGCGGTCGGCGCGGCTCTGGTCTCGTCCTATTTCGGATGGCGCCTGCGTGTGGCTGCCATGGAGCGCTATGGTCAGACCGCAACCGGCCTGGTCGAGGATGCGGTGGTGTTCGGCACCGGGCTGGCCGTCGCCAACCCTGAGCTCACCGGAACCAAGGCGCTGCTGCCGGCGCGCTAGTTTGGTTTACGAGAGGTGAAGGCGTAACCGGCGGGTGTCGCATATTGCGCGAGTGTTAACCCCAGAACGGCAATTGTTAGGGGCTGGTTAACGTTTGGGTGGGTAAATCTTAACCCAACACGCCACCACGGGTTCGCTCATGACCATCAACCTGACTATTCCGGACATCAAGGAACTCAAGCCGCGCATCACCGTCTTCGGGTGCGGCGGCGCCGGCGGAAACGCCGTCAACAACATGATCGAGTCCGGTCTCGACGGGGTCGATTTCGTCGTCGCCAACACGGACGCGCAAGCGCTGGCGCTCAGCAAGGCGCAGCGCATCATCCAGCTTGGCGTCGGCGTTACCGAAGGTCTTGGTGCCGGCTCGCACCCGGAAGTCGGCCGGGCCGCTGCCGAGGAAAGCTGGGACGAGATCAACGATCACCTCAGCGGCTCGCACATGGTGTTCATTACCGCCGGTATGGGCGGTGGCACCGGCACCGGCGCAGCACCCGTGGTGGCTCGGGCTGCTCGCGAGCAGGGGATACTCACGGTCGGCGTCGTGACTAAGCCGTTCAACTTCGAAGGCAACCGCCGTGCACGGCTGGCTGAAGACGGTATCGACGAACTGCACCGCCACGTTGACACGCTGATCGTCATTCCGAACCAGAACCTGTTCCGCGTCGCCAACGAGAAGACCACCTTCGCCGACGCCTTCGCGATGGCCGACCAGGTGCTGTTCTCCGGCGTCGCCTGCATCACCGACCTGATGGTCAAGGAAGGCCTGATCAACCTCGACTTCGCCGACGTGCGCGCCGTCATGCGCGGCATGGGCAAGGCGATGATGGGTACGGGCGAGGCTTCCGGTGAAGATCGTGCCCGTCACGCCGCCGAAGCTGCTATCGCCAACCCGCTGCTCGACGATGTGTCGATGCATGGCGCCCGGGGCCTCTTGATCTCCATCACCGGTGGTCCGGACCTGACCCTCTACGAGGTCGACGAGGCGGCCAGCCGCATCCGCGAGGAAGTGGACGTCGATGCCAACATCATCCTTGGCGCGACCTACGATCCGAACCTGACCGGCACCATCCGCGTCTCGGTCGTGGCCACCGGCACCGATGCAGCCATGGTCCAGGCTCTCGAGCCGGCCAAGCCGCATGCGTCGCGCACGCCTCTGGAAGTGCGCCGTCATGTGCCGGTCGAGCCGACCCGCGTTCAGCTCGAGCGCGAAGCTGCCGATCGTGCGGCTGCGGCCTATGCCGCCCAGGCTGTCGAGATGCAGGTCGAGCACGCCGTTGCCGACGCCATCAGCCGCGAAATGCCCGCTCAGCCGGCTGCCCCGGTGGCGCACCAGGACGACGGCGTCTATGTCGAGCCCTACACGCCGGCAGCCGAAGTCATGCATGAGCCCGAAGACCAGGCTCCGCCCGCTGATTCGCCGATCCCGAGCGTCTACGTGCCGTCGAGCGCCGCGCGTCCGGAAGGTCAGCGCCGCATGCCGCGCACCGAGGAACTGCCGATTGTGGCGCGCCGGTCACAGGAAGCGCAAGAACGTCAGGGCGAGGAACCGCGCAATGCCCGGGCTCTGTTCAAGCGTCTGGCTTCCAATGTCGGCCTGAATATCGGCACGACGCAGCAGGCGACCCGCGACGAGCCGGCTTATCCGGCGGCCGACGATGCTGCCGCCCGCAGCGCGATCGAAGCCGGTGTTGCAAGGACTTCGCGTGTATCGGCACCGGTCGAAGGCGCCCGTGGCAGCCTCGATGCGCAGGGCCGTCAGCAGGCTCAGCCGCTGCAGAAGGATCATCTCGAAATCCCTGCCTTCCTGCGCAAGCACGGCTGAGGGTAGCGAGTTTTCCGTTGAACAGGTGACCCGGTGCGGCTTTCGCGCCGGGTTTTTTTTGAGTAACACACAGCTCTGCGTAGGGCGCGGGGTCGGAGTTCGTTTCAAGTATGCATAAGCTATCCACGCGTCAGCGTACCCTAGCGGCCGTCGTGTCCTTTGCCGGTTACGGTGTCCACAGCGCCCAGCCGGTCACCCTCAGCATCGCCCCGGCTCCGGCTGACAGCGGCTATCTGATCCGACGCGACCTAGGCGCTGCGGGCATGACCGATGCCGTGCCGGTGCACTTCTCGCGCGTGACGCGCACCACGCTCTGCACCACGCTCGACCTTGGCGACAGCATCAGCGTCGCGACCATCGAACACGTGGCGTCGGCCCTGTCGGGCCTGGGTGTCGACAATGCCCTGATCACCCTCGACGGGGCGGAGTGCCCGATTCTGGACGGCAGCGCCTTCCCCTTCGCCAAGGCGATCCTCGAAGCCGGGCTCGAGATCCAGCCGGCCCAGAAGAAGTTCCTCAAGATCATGCGGGCGGTGACGGTCCGCAACAACGACGCCTTCGCAGCGCTCGAGCCCTATAACGGGCGCGCGCTCGACCTCGAGATCGACTTCGATTCAAAGGTCATCGGCCGTCAGCGCATGATCTTCGACTGGTCGCCGCGCCGCTATTTCGAAGACGTGTCGAAGGCGCGCACCTTCGGCTTCGTGCGCGATGCCAAGATCCTGCGGCAGGCCGGCTATGCACTCGGCTCCAGCCTCGACAACTCCATCACCCTGCACGAGGACCGGATTCTCAACCCGGGGGGGCTGCGGTTCGAGGACGAATTCGTCCGTCACAAGCTGCTGGACGCGATCGGCGACCTCGCGCTCGGCGGCCTGCCGATCTGGGGCCGTTTCCGCTCCTACAAAGGCGGCCATGCCCTCAACGCCCATGTTCTGGCCGGTCTCTTTTCCAGCGAAGCCAATTATGAGATAGTCGAAGCGCAGGATCTGCCGCTCGATTTCGAGAGTCTCGACGACCAGCCTGAGGGGTTGACGGTCAACTCTTATCTGCGTTCGGTGCGTTGACCGGGCGGGACCACCTGCCACAGTTTTGTTTCATTTGCTGAATACCCGCTGCGAAAGCGGTGATTGCAACAAGGACGGGCAATTCGTGACGACTGTTAATCTCGGTGGCCTCGGAAGCCGGGCCGTCCGTTTCATCACCATTGCTGCCGTGGCGCTTGCGCTGGCGGGCTGTTCCAATCTGTTCGGGCCGCCGAAGGTCAAGGAAGAGCCGATCATTCCGGCCGCCACACTGTACCAGTCTGCACTCGATGACATGGACCGGCAGTACTACCAGACCGCGATCAAGACTCTCGAGAAGCTGGAGCGCCAGCATCCGCGCGATCCGCTGACCGAGAAGTCGAAGCTGATGACGGTCTATGCCCATTACCGCATCGGCGAGTTCGACGAGGCGATCCTCGCCGCCGACCGCTACATGGCGCTTTATCCCAACGGCAAGGACGTGCCCTACGTCCTCTGGCTGAAGGGCACCTCGTACTTCGCGCAGATCAAGGACATCACCCGCGATCAGCAACTGTCCGCTGACGCGATCGAGACCTACAACCTGCTGATCGCCAACTATCCGAACTCCGAACACGCCAAGGACGCCAAGGAGAAGCTCCTGGTCGCCTATGACAATTTGGCGGGCAAGGAAATGTCGGTGGGCCGCTACTATCTCGGCAACGGCCAGTATACGGCCGCCATCAACCGCTTCCGCGTGGTGGTGGAACAGTGGCAGACCTCGACCCATATCGAGGAAGCCTTGTATCGCCTGACCGAGGCCTATCTCTCGCTGGGCCTGACCAACGAAGCGGCTACTGCCACGGCGGTGCTGGGTCACAACTATCCGTCCAGCAGCTGGTACAAACAGGCCTATGACCTGCTCGCCAAGCAGAACATCACCCCGTCGGTGAACAGCGCCAGCTGGATGGCGTCGCTTCGGACCTGATGCGGTCAGCAAATCTTTGTTGCTAGTTTGTTCCGGGGCGCTATGATGCGCCCCGGCCTGTTTCTGCACCAGGGAGTCGGTCGGTACCCGCCGACCAGAGGGTGGTCCGCATGCTGCTGGCGCTGTCGGTTCGCAACATCGTTCTCATCGATCAACTGGATCTTGCTCTCGACGAGGGCATGACGGTGCTTACCGGCGAGACCGGAGCCGGCAAGTCCATCCTGCTCGACGCGCTGGCGCTCGCTCTCGGCGGACGCGGCGATGCCTCGCTGGTGCGACAGGGGCAGGACAGCGGCCAGGTGGTGGCGGTGCTGGCTTTGGCGCCGGATCATCCGGCCCGGGCGCATCTGCGCGACAATGCCATTCCCGACGATGAGGATGTGATCCTGAGGCGCGTGCAGTTCGCCGACGGGCGCACCCGGGCCTTCATCAACGATCAGCCGGTTTCGGCGGCGCTGCTGCAACGCATCGGCAGCCAAATCGTCGAGATTCACGGCCAGCACGACGATCGGGCGCTGGTGGATGTCTCGACCCATCGTTCAGCGCTCGATGCCTTCGGGGAACTCGAGAATCGCGCCGCGGCAGTCCGAGCCGCCTGGCAGGCGCTGGTCGACGCCCAGGCCGCCGTGGCCGAGCAGAAGGCGCTGGTCGAGGAAGCGCTCGCCGCCGAGGACTACGCCCGCCACACGGTCGAGGAGTTGACCAAGCTCAAGGCTCTGGTTGGCGAGGAAGACGAGCTTGCCGAGCGCCGGCAGCACCTGCAGCAGCTCGAACGCTCTGCCGCCGACGTCACCGAGATCGACGGCATCCTCAATGGCCCCACCGCGCCGGCGCCGGAACTCGCCAGCCTGCTGCGGCGCCTCACCCGCAAGGTGGACGGCGGCCAGACGCTGTTCCAGCCGCTGGTGGATGCGCTCGACAGGGCGCTCGAAGCGCTGGATGGCACCGGCGAAGCGTTGGATGAGCTCAAGCGGGAGATGGCCTACGACCCGGCCGAGCTCGAGGGCGTCGAGGAGCGGCTGTTCGCCCTCAGGGCCATGGCGCGCAAGCACCAGACAACCTGCGACGGCCTGCCGGAGGTGCTCGCCAAGTACGAAGCCGACCTCGATACGCTGCAGGGCGGGGAGACGCGTCTGGTGGCGCTTGAGGCGGCGGAAGTGACTGCCCGCGCTGCCTACCGCAAGGCAGCGGAGGCACTGAGTGCCGGCCGGGCCCGTGCGGCCGCCGCGCTCAGCAAGGCTGTGGGCAAGGAACTGCCGGACCTCAAGCTCGGCGCGGCCCGCTTCATCGTCGATCACCAGGTGGACGAGGAGCGGGTTGCCGCCACCGGCTTCGACCAGATCGCCTTCCATGTGCAGACCAATCCCGGCACCGCCGCCGGTCCGCTGCTGAAAGTCGCTTCCGGTGGCGAACTCAGCCGCTTCCTTCTTGCCCTCAAGGTGGTGCTGGCCGATCGCGGTTCTGCCCCGGTGCTGATCTTCGACGAAATCGACACGGGTGTTGGCGGTGCCGTCGCCGATGCGATCGGGCGACGCTTGGCACGCTTGGCGGAAAAGGTGCAGGTGCTGACGGTCACTCATGCGCCGCAGGTCGCGGCCCGGGCCCGGCGGCACCTGTTGATCGAAAAGCAGATGACCGGCGGGGCCTTCATGCGCACGCATGTGAAGCCGCTCGATCCCTCCGCGCGCCAGGAGGAGGTCGCCCGCATGCTCGCCGGGGCCACCATCACCGACGAGGCCCGGGCGGCAGCCAGCAAGCTTCTGAGCGAAGTGGGGTAGCCCATCCCAGCAGGCGGGAATCCACTCTTGCGAAACCGCGTGCTAGGCCATGACAAGGATGGATTCCCCCCGCGCGGGAATGAGGTCGCAGTTGTTCGGCAGTTTGCGAGTTAGGCATGAGCGGTAGTTCCACGAAACCCGTCGATGAGCTGAACGAGGGCGAGGCCCGCGCCGAACTCCAGCGCCTGGCCGAAGCCATCGCCGCGGCCGACGTCGCCTACCACCAGAATGACGCGCCGGAGATCACCGACGCCGAATACGACCAGATGCGGCTGCGGAATGCCGAAATCGAGACGGCCTTCCCGGAACTGGTGCGCGAGGATAGCCCCACCGGCCGCGTCGGTGCGGCGCCCGCCGAAGGCTTTGCCAAGGTGCGCCATCAGGTGCCGATGCTGAGCCTTGCCAAGGCCTATACCGACCAGGACGTGGTTGACTTCATCGAGCGCGGCCGCCGCTTCTTCGGTCGCGACGAGGGCCTGGAACTCGCCTTCACTGCCGAACCCAAGATCGATGGTCTGTCCGCGTCGCTGCGCTACGAGAACGGCGTGTTCGTGCAGGGCGCGACGCGCGGCGACGGTGCCGTGGGCGAAGATATCACGGCCAACCTCCGGACCATCAAGGATATTCCCGAAAAGCTCGCCGGCAGCGGCTGGCCCGAGGTGATCGAGGTCCGCGGCGAGGTCTACATGACCTATGCCGAGTTCCAGGCCCTGAAGGAGCGCTCCGCCGCGATCGGCGGGCAGGATTACGTCAACCCGCGCAACACCGCCGCGGGTTCGCTGCGCCAGAAGGACCCGGCGGTCACCGCCAGCCGCAACCTGTGCTTCTTTGCCTATGCCTGGGGTTACACCACCGAGGACCCGGCGCCGACGCAATATGAAGCGGTGCAGCGCTTTGCCGACTGGGGTTTCAAGGTCAATCCGCTGATGACGCGGGCCCAATCGGTTGAGGAACTGATCGCGCAGTACCGGGAAATCGAGGCGCAGCGGGCGAGCCTCGGCTACGATATCGATGGCGTCGTGTACAAGGTCGACCAGCTTGAACTGCAGCGCCGCTGGGGCTTCGTGACCGGCGAGCCACGTTGGGCCGTCGCCCACAAGTTCCCGGCCGAACAGGCCACGACCATCCTGCGCCAGATCGACATCCAGGTGGGCCGCACCGGCACATTGGCTCCGGTCGGACGGCTCGATCCGGTGACGGTGGGGGGCGTTACCGTCGTCAACGTCACGCTCCACAATGAGGACTACATCGCCGGCCGCGACAGCTTCGGGCAGCCGATCCGGGATGGCGCCGACATCCGCATCGGCGACACGGTGGTGATCCAGCGCGCAGGCGACGTCATCCCGCAGGTGGTGAAGGTGCTGCTCGAGAAGCGCCCGCCGGACGCCGAGCCCTACCATTTCCCCGAGACCTGCCCGGTCTGCGGTTCTCCGGCGGTGCGCGAGCTGAACGAGAAGACCGGCAAGGAGGACGCCCGGCGCCGCTGCACCGGGGAGTCGATCTGCCCGGCGCAGGCGATCGAGAACCTCAAGCACTTCGTGGCCCGCAACGCCATGGACATCGAGGGCATGGGCACCGAGAACGTCGAGACCTTCTTTTCGGCCGGGCTGCTGAAGACCCAGGCCGATCTGTTCCGGCTCCGCGAGCGGGCAACGGAGGTGCGGCAGGCGCTGTTCGAGCGTCGTGAGGCGCAGGCTGCCGAGCGCGAGCGCTTGACGGGCAAGGTGCGCAAGAAGGTGCTGAGCGCCGAGGAACGCACCTATGAGGGGCTCGACAAGCTGTTCGACGCCATCGACTCGCGCCGCGAGCCGGAGCTGGATCGCTTTATCTTTGCCCTCGGCATTCGCCATGTCGGCGAGACTACGGCAGCGCTCCTGGCGCGGACCTTCTCGACCATCGAAGCCTTCCGCGACAAGGCGGTGGAAGCGGCCGAGAGTGGTGGTGACATGCACGCCGTGTTCCCTTCGATCAACGGGATCGGGGATACGGTGTGGTCGTCGGTGCGGGACTTTTTCGGCAACGAGCGTAACGTCGCCGCGCTGAACGACCTGCTCAGCCATGTGAAGCCGAAGCCCTACGTCGTCACCATCTCGGCCGACAGCCAGGTGGCCGGCAAGACGGTGGTGTTCACCGGCTCGCTCGAGAAGATGACGCGTTCGGAAGCCAAGGCCATGGCCGAGCGGCTGGGCGCGAAGGTCGCCGGCTCGGTGTCGTCGCAGACGGATATTCTCGTTGCGGGGCCGGGGGCCGGCTCCAAGCTCAAGAAGGCCGAGGAACTCGGCGTCGAAGTCATCACCGAAGACCAGTGGTTCGAGCGCGTCGGGCGCTGAGGGAGACAGGTCATGAAGTGCGTTGTTCAGGCGCTGGCAGCGGCCGCGCTGTTTGCCAGCCCCGTGCTCGCCAGCGAGGCGGGCGATCGGCTGGCCGAGCGGCTCTATGAGGGCACGCTGATCGAGGCGCGGGCAGAGACGTTTGCTGCCTGCGACGGGGGCGAGACCGACGCGTGCTTCGCCGCCGGGATGACCGAGCTGCTGGGCACGATCGAAGGCCTGGCGCAGGACCTCTACCGCTATGGGGCGACGACGCCCGGCACCCCGGCTGCGGCCATGCTGCTCGGCATGGGCGTCGACACCGTTGCGGCACCGGCCAATCCGGCCCCGGAGCAACTCACCTACGAGGCGCTGCGCACTGTGCTGGAAGACTTCGTTGCCGGCATGGACGCTGCCCGCGCGCGCTTCGAAGCCGCTGGCGAGAGCGGCGACTATGTTCTGACCATCGATCCGCTGCGCGTCAGGATCGATTTCAACGGTGACGGCACAGCGGAAGAGGGCGAGACGCTCCGGGCCATGCTCGAGCCGCTCGGCGAATTCGCCACCATCCCGTCACCGGACAAGCCGCCGCCGGGCAAGTCCAAGGGGCGGGCGGAAGCCGAGCCGGTCGACACCACCATCGGCTTTGATCGCGCCGATGCCTGGTGGTTCGCCGGCTACACCCAGATCGTCGCCTCCCCGATCGACCTGCTGCTGGCACATGGTTTTTCGGGGTTCTACGACGCCTATCTGCACCGCGTCTTCCCGATGGCCGGCCTGCCGATGCAGGATTATTCGACCGGCGGCACCCTGTTCATGGATGAGGAAAGCGATGCCTTCCTCGCCGACGTGATCGCCGCCATCCACACGCTCGACTTCCCGGTCACCGACAGCGATCGGTTGGCCGGCGTGCTGGAGCGCCTGAAATCCATCCCGGCGCTGTCGCGGCGCAACTGGGAGGCTATCCTGGCCGAGACCGACGACAACCGCGAACTGGTGCCGTCGCCGCGGCAGACCTCGCTGGTGCCGAACACGCCGGTGACCGAGGAGACCGTCGCCGCCTGGATGGCGACGCTCGACACGGTCGAGCAGATCCTCGCCGGCGAGCTTCTGGTGCCGCACTGGCGCTTCCGGCAGGGCTTTGATCTAGCGGCCTATTTCACCACCGCCGCTGAGACCGACCTGGTGATGCTGCTGACGGGGCAGGGGGCCTTGCCCTATCTCAGGGATGGCCCGATCGCCGACGCCGAGAGTTTCGCCGAGGCCAATCGGGTCTTCGGTACTGAATGGCTCAACTACGTGTTCTGGTTCAACTGATGCGCCACCTTCCTCTCCTCGGCCTGCTGCTGATCGCTGCTCCAGCCGTGGCGGCGCCGATCGCCACCTTTGACGATCCCAAGGCGCTGCTCGAAGCGATCTACGATCAGATCGCCTCCTACGAGGAGAACTGGGAGGATTTCGATCCCGACGCGAGCTTCGATGACAGGCAGGCCTTCTCGCACGACCTGTCGGCGCTGCTGGAGGAGGCCGACCGCGTCGTCAAGGCCGACGGCAGTGAGATGGGCGCGCTCGATTTCTCTCCGTTCATCAACGGTCAGGATTCGGGCGGCATGGCGTTCACCATCGGCGAGCCGAAGGTGAAAGGCGACCGCGCCACCGCCGAGGTCGAGATCACTTTCTTGGGCGAGCCCCACCAGACCATCGGCTTCGAACTCGTCGACGAGGGCCACGATGGCTGGAAGATAGACGACATCATCCTGCCCCCATTCGAAGACGGATTGCCGCTCCGCCTCAGCGATTATCTCGCCGATCCCTTGGCTCCCTAGGAAACCACCATGCGCCTGTTTGCCCTTGCCGCCGCCTTCGTCGCTCTCGCCGTGCCGGCGATGGCGCAGACCTTTGACACGCCGGAGGCGCTGCTCGAGGCCTTCTACGAGCCCTACTTCATCGGCGAGTTCTATGAGGACGAGACCCCCTTCCGGTCCGAAGCGCTGCAGGCGCTCTATGAGCGTGATGCCGAGAATACGCCCGACGGCGAGATGGGGGCGCTCAGCTTCGACCCGTTCATCGATGGGCAGGATTTCGACATCTACGCGTTCAGGATCGAAGCGGTGGCGGTGGATGGCGATCTCGCCACCGCGGGCGTGTCCTTCACCAATTTCGGCGAGCCGCGGCAGTTGGTCTATGACCTGGTGTTAGAAGATGGAGGTTGGCGCATCGACGACGTGGCGTCGGTCACGCCCGGCAACGAGTACCGCCTGAGCGAGATTTTTGCTGACGCAGCGGGCGAGCAGGCGGCCCAATAGACGCCCTGCATAGACGCCGTGTGTCATCCCGCGATCTCAAGATGGACCCCGGCTCAGGGCCGGGGTGACATCGAGTAGGGCGGGGCTGCGGTGTGATGTTTCGGCGTTCGGCGGCGTCTAGATCGCCGCCGTCGCCTCTTTCAGCCAGTCTTTCACCGAGCCCTTCATCTGCGGTCCGATCTCCTTCCACACGCGGGCGTGGAAATCGTTCAGCCATTGGCGCTCCGCCTCGGTCAGCAGCGATGGCTCGATGAGCCGAGTGTCGATCGGCGCCAGGGTTAGCGTCTCGAACTCGAGATAGCCGGGGAAGGCCTCTGCCTCTTTCACCACGATCAGGTTCTCGATGCGGATGCCGTATTCGCCGGCCTTGTAGTAGCCCGGCTCGTTCGACAGCACGTTCCCGGCCTCGAGCGGCAGCGTATAGCGCGAGGAGATGCCCACCGGCCCCTCGTGCACGCCGAGATAGGCGCCGACACCATGGCCGGTGCCGTGATTGTAGGTGATGCCGTCCGCCCACAGGAACTGGCGGGCGAGCACGTCGATCTGCGCGCCGCTGGTGCCCTTGGGGAAGCGCGCGGTGGAGACAGCGATCATGCCCTTGAGTACCCGCGTATAGCGATCCTTCTGCTCCGGCGTAGCCGAGCCGGTGAACAGCGTGCGGGTGATGTCGGTGGTGCCGGACAGGTACTGGGAGCCGCTGTCCACCAGCATCAGCTCACCCGGCTGGAGCCGCCGGTCGGTCTTGGTGCTGACGCGATAATGGACGATGGCGCCGTTGGGGCCGGCGCCGGAGATGGTGTCGAAGCTGGCGTCGACACAGGTCTCTTCCTCGCGGCGGAAGGCTTCCAGGGCCGTGACGATGCCGATCTCGGTGAGTTCGCCCTTTGGCGCCTCGCCATCGAACCAGGCGAGGAACTTGGCAAGGGCCACGCCATCGAGCCGGTGCGCCTCGCGCATGCCGGCGAGTTCGGCTTCGTTCTTGCGTGATTTCGGCAACAGCACCGGATCGCGCTTCTCCACCAGTGTCGCACCGGCCTCGCGCAGGGTGGCAGCGATCGCCTCGGGCGCGGTGGCCGGGTCGATCAGCACGGACTTGCCGCCCTTGCCGAGCCGCTCCAGCGCCGGCAGCAGCATCTTGCTGTTGGCAATGGTGGCGATGCCGTCGAGTGCCTGGCGAATCTCCGGCGTGATCTTGGCGGAGTCGAGATAGAGCGTCGGCTTGCCGCGGCGGGGCACGACGGCGAAGCCCAGCACGAAGGGCGTGTTCGGCACATCGCGTCCGCGCATGTTGAACAGCCAGCAGATCGATTCCGGCAGGGTCAGCACGGCGCTGTCCGCCTTCTCGGTGCCGATCGCCGCCTGGATCTCGGCGATCTTGTCGGTGCTCTCGCGCCCGGCGCGGTTGTGGCCGAGGAACTCCACGGGCGAGACCGGGGCGCCGGGCCGGTCGGTCCAGATCGAATCCACCAGATTGGCGTGTGATACCAGCGTTGCATGGCCGTCGAGCTTGGCCTCGAGGTCCCGCACCTCGCCCGGCGTGTGCAGCCAGGGATCATAGGCGAGCTTGCCGCCCTTCGGCACGTAACGGGTGATCTCCGGCGAGTAGCCGCCCAGGAGCCATTCGTGCACCGTCACCAGCTTCGTGTCGGTCTGCGCCGGCGCCTGTAGCGTGTAGCGGCTGTCAACGAACAGGCCTGCCTTCTTTGCTCCCACCACCGCCACACCGGCCGAGCCGGTGAATCCGGTGACATAGGCCAACCGCGCCTCGCCTGGCGGCACCGACTCGCCGCGATGAGCATCCGCTCGCGGGATCAGGAACGCGTCCACACCTGCTTCGGCTATCGCCTTGCGCAGCGCCGTCAGCCTCGGCTTCACGGTGGCAGGATCGGAGCGCTCCTCAAAGCTCTGGAACTGGGTGGGGGGGAAGCTGGTCTCGGTCATCACATGGTCCTGGCGAGGTGCGCTGCGGGCATGGCTGGCCTTCGGCTTTGGGCCTAGTCCAGCACCCGACGTTTCCTACATGAAGTGGCGAGCCAGGAGAACGAAGATGAGCCAGGACAAGAATTTCTTCCGCCGCGCCGTGGACGCGCTGATCGCCGGCCGCGAGCGTCAGGCCCAACGCATTGTTGAACGCTACCAGCGCGATTTCGACGCCGCCGAGCGCAAGTTTACGAAGCGCTAACGCGCCTTGCGAGAGGCGCAGGGCTGCGTTGCCCGCGAGCCACTTACCCCGGTGATAGGTAAGGCCTAGATAGAGCCCGTGAGACGGGTATGAACATCGCCCGTCCGCGAATGGAGACTGAGATGCCCGAGAACAAGAACAAGTTCAGCAACGCGCTGGGAGCTGTCATTGACGCCCGCGGCCGCGAGTCGAGCCGTCAGGTCCCCAACCGCATGCAGTACCAGCTGCTTGGTGCCTTCACCAAGCGGCCGTAAGGCAGCCAAATCGCTGACGATGCTTGCGATCCCCGAACTTCGTTCGGGGATTTTGCTTTTTGTGCCTCAGCGCTGCTCGAGGATCAGCGTCGACCACTCCTTGCGCTGCAGCTTCTGCACAAGCACCAGCCCCTGACGGCCATAGGCATTGATCACGCCGCGCGCCTGGTGCTCGAGAATCCCGGAAAGGATCACATTGGCGCCACGCTCGGTCACCCGCGCCATGGCCGGCGCCAGCGCCATCAGCGGCCCGGCCAGGATGTTGGCGACGACCAGATCATAGGGGGCATTGCGGGTGATGGTCTGGTGGCTGAGCCCCGTCGCCTCGATGGCATGGACCAGCTTGCCGACGCCATTGAACTCGGCATTCTCCACTGCCGTGCGGACCGCTACCGGATCGATATCGGTGGCCAACACGGGCGTGCGGGTGCGCTTTGCGAGTGCGATCGCCAGCACGCCCGTGCCGGTGCCGACATCCAGCATGGCGCGGGGGCGCCGCCGCTTCAACACGATGTCGATGGCTTCGAGGCACCCGGTGGTGGTCTCATGGTGTCCGGTGCCGAAGGCCTGGGCGGCATCGATGCGCATCGGGGTCAGCCCTCGCGGCACCGGACCCTCATGGTGGCTGCCATAGACATAGAAGCCGCCGGCGGCGACCGGAGCCAGCCCCTCCAGCGACTTTGCCACCCAGTTGACCTCGGGGTCGATCGGATCAACGGCAAACTCCAGCTCCGCGCCGAGCACCTGTCGCGCCAGCTCGCGGAACGCGGCGAGATCGGGCGGGCTGTCACAAGTCGCCTGGAACACCCACTCGCCTGTCGACTCGTCCTCGTGCGCGGAGGCGGTTAGCGCCAGGTCGTCGCGTTCCATCACGGCATCGACCAGCGCGTAGGCCTGATCCTTGGTGAGGGGCACGGAAACCTGGTCAACGGGCATGGGCAGATCCTTGAGTTGGCGCCTAGTTGCGCCAATCGCCTGCGGAGGTCAATGTGCGTTCTCCCCGAGCGAGGAGAGCCGGATGTATGGACTGATCGGACGCATGCTTGCCGCCCCCGGCAAGCGCGAGGAGTTGCTGGCCATCTTGCTGAACGGCAACACGCCCATGCCGGGCTGCCGCAGTTATGTGATCGCCCGCGATCCCGCCAGCGAGGACGGCATCTGGATCACCGAGGTCTGGGACAGCAAGGAGCAGCACGCGGCTTCCCTGGATATCCCCGCCGTGCGCGAGACCATCAGCAAGGCAAGGCCGCTGATCGCCGGCTTTGCCGAGCGGTTCGAAACCGAGCCGCTCGGCGGCACCGGGGTCTAGAGCCGCACCGCGGTGCCGGTGACCGAGACCATCAGCATCGAGCCCTGGCCGCCGACCACCTCATAGTCGAGATCGACGCCGATCACTGCGTCGGCGCCGATCCGCTCCGCCTCGTATTGCAGCTCTTCGTAGGCCTGCCGGCGGGCGTCACGCAGGGCGCCCTCATAGGCACCGGCCCGGCCACCGACGATGTCGCGGATGCCGGCGAACAGGTCCTTGAAGATATTGGCGCCGACGATCACCTCGCCGGTGACCAGCCCCAGATACTCACGGATCGGGCGGCCTTCGAGGGTGTGGGTGGTCGAGATGATCATGGGGTGCTCCCTGTGTGTGCAGGGAGCACATAAGTAGCGCGAGCTTCAGCTTAAAGGTCGCGCCCCCTCAAGCCTTGCTGACGAAACTCTCCAGCACCTTCTTGCGGCCGGCCTTGTCGAAATCGATGGTCAGCTTGTTGCCCTCGATGGCGCTGATCTCGCCATAGCCGAACTTGAGGTGGAAGACGCGCTGGCCGGTCTCGTAGGGCGAGCGGTCGCTGCCGATGTCCACGGAGCGGGCCACCAGTTCGCCCTCGATGGTGAGCGGACCGCCGCCCTTGCGCGAGGATTGCTGCGCCTTGGCGCGCTGCCAGCCCGGAGTGTTGTAGACGCTCTCGAATGGGTCGGCGAAATTGAAGCGGCCAGCCGCGCCGCCGCCATAGGTGTAGCCGCCATAGCCGGAGCCGGTGTCCTTGACGTCCACCACCTCGGGCGGCAGTTCGTCGATGAAGCGCGAGGGCAGGGCGGATTGCCACAGCCCGCGGATACGCCGGTTCTGCGCCATCGACAGCCGCACCCGCTTCTTGCCGCGGGTGATGCCGACATAGGCGAGGCGGCGCTCCTCCTCGAGGCCGGCGCGACCGAGTTCGTCCATGCTGCGCTGCGAGGGGAACAGCCCCTCTTCCCAGCCGGGCAGGAACACGGTGTCGTATTCGAGCCCCTTGGCCGAGTGGAGGGTCATGATGGTGACGGCGTCCTCCGCCTCGACCGTATCGCGGTCCATCACCAGCGAGATGTGTTCCAGAAACCCGCCTAGCGTCTCGAACTCCTCCATCGAGCGCACGAGTTCCTTGAGGTTTTCCAGACGCCCCGGCGAATCCGGCGATTTGTCCGCCTGCCACATGGCGGTGTAGCCGCTTTCGTCCAGCACCTGTTCGGCGAGTTCGTAGTGCGGCAGGCCTTGCAGCCGCGCCGACCAGTCATCGAATTGCGCCAGCAATTCGCGCAGCGTGGTGCGCTGCTTTGGCTTCAGTTCCTCGGTCTCGAGCAGCATGCGGGTCGCCGAGACCAGGTTGGTGTTCGCCGCGCGCGCGGTGTTGTGCAGCAACTGCACGGTCGAATCCCCGAGGCCGCGCTTGGGCACGTTGACGATGCGCTCGAAGCTGAGGCTGTCCGCCGGGTTGGCGATAACCCGGAGATAGGCGATGGCGTCGCGGATTTCCTTACGCTCATAGAAGCGCGGCCCGCCGATGACGCGGTAGTTCAGCCCGAGAGTAATGAACCGCTCTTCGAGTTCGCGCATCTGGTGCGAGGCGCGAACCAGGATCGCCATCGAGTTCAGCGATTCTCCCTGGCGCTGGTACTGCTCGATCTCCTCGCCGATCTGCCGCGCTTCTTCCTCGCTGTCCCAAACGGAGGTGACGGTGAGCTTCTCGCCCGTCTCGCCCACATCGGTCTGCAGCGTCTTGCCGAGCCGGCTTTCGTTGTTGGCAATCAGGGTCGAGGCGGCCTTGAGGATATTCGAGGTCGAGCGGTAGTTGCGCTCGAGCTTGATCACCTTGGCGCCGGGGAAATCCTTCTCGAAGCGGAGGATGTTGTCGACCTCGGCGCCGCGCCAGCCATAGATCGACTGGTCGTCGTCGCCGACCACGCAGATATTGGCCTCGCTCGCGGGTTTTCCCTGCGCCAGGAGCCGCAGCCAGAGATACTGGGCGACGTTGCTGTCCTGGTACTCGTCCACCAGCATGTATTTGAACTGCCGGTGATAATGGGCGAGCACGTCGGGATATTCGCGGAAGATGCGGATGTTCTCGAGCAGCAGGTCGCCGAAATCGGCGGCGTTCAGCACCTTCAACCGGGCCTGGTAGTCGGCATAGAGCCGGGTGCCTCGACCGTTCGCGAAACTGCCACTGTCAGCCGGGGATACGTCCTTGGGCAGCAGTCCGCGGTTCTTCCAGGTGTCGAGCATGTTGGCGAACTGCCGCGCCGGCCAGCGCTTCTCGTCGATGTTCTCGGCGTCGAGGAGCTGCTTGATCAGCCGGATCTGATCGTCGGTGTCGAGAATGGTGAAGTCGGACTTGAGGTCCGCAAGCTCGGCATGGCGGCGCAGGATGCGGGCACCGATGGAGTGGAAGGTGCCGAGCCACGGCATTCCTTCCACGGTCGAGCCTACCAGCTTGCCGATGCGCTCCTTCATCTCGCGCGCGGCCTTGTTGGTGAAAGTCACCGACAGGATTTCGCTGCCGCGCGCCTTCCGCTCCGTCAGGATGTGGGCGATGCGGGTGGTCAGCACGCGCGTCTTGCCGGTGCCGGCGCCGGCCAGCACCAGCAGCGGACCCTCGGTGGTCAGCACCGCCTCGCGCTGTTCGTCGTTCAGGCCCTTGAGGTAGTCAAGCTTCGCCTGGGCGCGCGCCAATTGGCTGGTGATCGGCCCCGGCGCAGGGCGCTCGAGCGGATTGGCAGGTGAGGGCATTCAGGGCCTTTCCTCTGCGCCGGGCCGGCAGAACGGCCGCGCAGCGCGGGGATTGACGAATCTCATTTTGTTCTCGCTGCAATATAGGCGCCGGAGCCGCCGCTGTATAGAACGCGGGCGCGTCACCGATCCGTCATTGCCGCTCGGGAAATCCGGTCCTTGGCGGGCTTGCGCAGGGGCGCGCCATGCCTACACTGCCGCAACGGACAAGGGTGAACCGGCGTCGTGCTCAACCGCATCTACATCATCGTCGGCACGCTGGCGATCATCGTGCTCGCCGGCGCCTTCATCGTGCCCCGCTTCATCCAGTGGGGCGATTATCGCGTCCGCATGGAAGAGCTCGCCTCCGGCATGCTCGGCACGCCCGTCACCATCCGCGGTGATATCGACTTCTCCCTGCTGCCGCAGCCGCGGCTGGTCTTCACCAATGTGCTGGTCGGCTCCCCGGAAGAGCCGGCGGCTACGGTCGACACGGTCGAGGCCGAGTTCTCGCTCCTGGACTTTCTGCGCGACAATTACGTGCTGACCAGCTTCCTGCTGGATGGGCCGGTGGTCGATTTCACCATCGATGAGAGCGGCCTGTTCGGCAGCGGGGTGACCCTGGCCTCGGACGACAACGGCGTTGGCCTGGGCGAGACGGAAATCCGCAACGGCACACTGCGCCTGTTCGATCGCCGGACCGAGCAGACCTTCGAGACGACCCGCCTCGATGGGCAGTTGCGCCTGTCGGGGATGAGCGGCCCGCTGCAGTTCCAGGGGGCCGGCAACTACCATGGCGAGCGCTATTCGGTGCGCATGAACTCGTCAGCGCCCGACGAGGCGGGTGCATCGCGCGTTTCGGCCTTCATCAATCCGCAGAGCGGCGCCTTCTCCTTTGCCACCGAGGGCACGCTGGTGCCCGGCATAGCACCGAAGTTCGATGGTACGCTCACCTTCCGGCAGCGGCCGCCCGCTGCGGACGCCGCCGAAGACATCCGCGGCGATCTGATCCTAGAGGCGCAGGTATCCGGCTCCACAGACCGGATCGTCCTTTCCAGTTACACCCTGCAGCCGGACGAAAACCGCGCTGGCACCCGCCTGACCGGGGCTGCCAGTATCCAGCTCGGCGAACGCCTCGGCTTCGATGCGGTGGTCTCGGGCGGGGTGTTCTCGTTGCCGCCACGCGATGCCAACGAGAACCCGGCTGACCACCCCTACGAGATCGTGCGCATGCTGGCCGAATTGCCCGCCCCGCCGCTGCCACCGATCCCGGGCCGCATCGGGCTCGATCTCGCCGAAGTCGGGCTCAGGGCTTTCGCCCTGCGCGACGTGCGTCTCGACGCCCGCAGCGAGGGCGATCGCTGGCTGATCGAGAGCTTCGAGGCGCAACTGCCGGGGGACACGAGCGTGTCGCTAAGCGGCACCCTCCTGGCCGAAGGCGACCGGCCCGCCTTCACCGGCGATGCCAGCGTCATCAGCCAGCGGGTCGACGCACTGGCGACGCTCTGGCGGCGTCCGGGCGGGGACAATGTGTTGTTCGGCGTTCCGGCAAGCCTCACGGGACGGGTGCTGCTGGCAGCGGATGCGCTGGGGATACTGGGGGCGACGCTGACAGTGGGAAGCGAGTCTGCTGCGGCAGAACTCCGCCTCGGCTTCGGGGATGAGAAGCGGCTCGACCTGACCGTCCATTTCGGCGAGTTGGACACGAGCCACAGTGCTTATGTGGCCGCGCTTCTGCCGAACATCTCGGCGGACCCGAGCTTCCGCACCAGTTTTCCCGCCGGCAGCTTCACCCTGGCCGCCGATGCGGCGCAAGTGTTGGGCCAGCCGGGACTGGATCTCCATGCAGAGGGCGTCTGGTCCGGTGGCACAATGCGGTTTGAGCGTCTTGCCGCAGCCGACTGGGGCGGCGTCACCGTTGATGTCGCCGGGGAGGTCGGGGGATCGCTCGACTCGTTGGTGCTATCCGGCTCCGGCACCTTAGCCGCCGAGACCGCCTCGGCACCGGGTCTGACTGCAGTCTACGACGCATTGAGCGTGCCGGCGGCGTGGCGCACGGCCCTGGCGCGATCACTGCCAGCCGAACTGGCCTTCGATCTCGAGCCGCCCGGCGATAATGGCGGCCAGACGGTGACCGTGCGAGGGCCGTTGGGCCGTGGCGAACTCTACCTGCGGGCCAATCTAGCCGCCGGCATCTCCGGCCTGGCTCAGGCACCCTTGCGTGTCACGGCCTCGCTCGAAGGGGACCGTGGCGCCGAATTGGCCGAGCAGTTGGGGTTCGGTAACGCGACGCCGTTCCGCGGTGGGGACGCCGTGCTGGTCAGCGCGTCACTCGAGGGCTCTGCCGCCGACGGCTTCGCCGCCCAACTCACCGGCAGCCGCGCCGACTCCAGTCTCGGCTTTTCCGGCCGGGTGTCGATCGCAGCGGATGGGGTTCTCGAGGGGAGCGGCACGGTTTCCGCGCGAGGTGTCGACGCCACTGCCATTGCGGCCTGGGCAGGCGCTACAGGGATTGACCTGCCGGTCATGTCGGGAACCGCCAAGCTCGCCTTCACCGGCAACAGCGACATTCAGCTCACCGAGCTTGCGGGTGAAAGCGGCGGCAGCGCGGTTTCCGGCGCGCTGACACTCAGCCGCACTGCCGGTTCGGCCGTGGTCTCGGGCGAGCTCGAAATGGAGCGGATGACCGGCGACAGCCTTGCCACCGCGATCTTCGGGTCAGCCGCGCTGATCCCCGGCCTCGATGTCTGGCCCGAAGGGCCGATCGACATCGGTTCGGAGCCCCGCACCTCACGCGGCACGGTGACGCTGACCGCGCCGGTGCTCGCGGTGGGACCGCAGGAATGGTCCGACGCCCGCGTGGACTTCGGCTGGGATGAAACGCGGCTCCGACTGGCACGGCTCCGAGCCGGACTGGGTGAGGGGAGCCTCGAGACCGACATCACCGTCTGCTGCTCGGGCCCGCTGCCGCAGAAAACGGTGACGGCGCGCGCCAGCCTGGCCGGTGTTGAGCTCGACAGCATCGCGCCGCCCGCAGTTGGGGCCTCGATCGGCGGTCGCCTCGACGGTGTCATTCAGGTCGAGGGCACCGGCGCCAGCCTTGCCAGCGTGCTGGGTTCTGCCGCCGGCGAAGGCAGCTTCACCATTGCCGATTTCACCGCCAACCAATTGGCGCCTGCGGTGTTCCCGGCGCTGGCCGAGATCGAGGACGCCCTCAACCTCGAGGCGGAAACTCTGGAAGCCATCATTGCCGTGTCGCTGGGGCAGGGACCCTTCACCGCCTCAACGGCCAACGGTGCCTTCACCATCGCCGGTGGAGCACTGCGGCTCGCCAATTTCATCGTTGAAGGGCAGGGCGGGCTGATCTCGGGCAGCCTCACCACCAATCTGCGCACACTCGGGCTCGACGGCACCTTCGTGCTCACTCCGCGCGACTTCACCGATCCCGAGGGTCTGGTGCAGGCGGATACAGCCCGCATCCTGACCCGGATCGCGGGGACGGCTTTGCAGCCGGAGATCACGCTCGATCTCGCCGAGATGGTCGCGGCCATTCAGGTCCGCGCCAACGAGCTGGAGGTGGAAAGACTGGAACAGTTGCGCATAGAGGACGAGGAACGCCAGCGGGCCGCGGCGGAGGAGCGCAATCGGCTGATCGAACTGCAGCGTCAGCAGGCGGAGGAGGAGGCTGCGCGGCGGGCGGCAGAGGAAGCAGCAGCCGCCGCCGCAGCGCAACCACCGGCGCCGGCACCAGCCCCAACTTCTCCGTCGATTACCACCCTGCCGCCGCCCAATACGGAACTCGGACCGCTCACCCTTCCGCCGCCGACGATCAACCAGCCGCTGGGGCCGGGCGTGAACCAGCCGTTCTAACCGCCGGTTACAGCCCGGTCCTGGTACCAGCGCAGCACGGCAAGCCGCGCGGCCGAGGACAGGTTTGCCGTCGTGCGGCGCTCGTCGATGTCACGGATCAGGGCGGCCAGAGAAAGGTCCCGTTCGGCCGCCATTGTCTCGAGGGCGGTCCAGAATTCGGGTTCGAGGGCCATGGAGGTGCGGTGGCCGGCGATGGAGAGGGAACGTTTCTCCATCAGCGCGGCGTCAGGGCTTCTTGCGGAAAGCGTCGAGGCTGACGACCTTTTCGCCCTCGGCGACCTGTGCTTCGGTCTCGACGCCAGCGTCGGCCGCCTCCTCATCGACGGCTGTAGCCGGAGCGGTGGCAGGATCGAACTGGAGTCCGAACTGGACCGATGGGTCGAAGAAGCCCTTGATGGCAGCGAACGGGATCACCAGGATCTCGGGCTGGCCATCGAAGCTGAGGCCGACCTCGAAGCCGGTCTCGGTGACCTTGAGGTCCCAGTACTGGTTCTGGATGACGATGGTCATTTCCTTGTCGTACTGGCTGAGCAATTTCTCGCTCAGGCGCACGCCGGGGGCGCGAGTGACGAAGGAAATAAAGAAATGGTGGTCGCCGGGCAGGCCGGTCTTGGCGACCTCGGCCAGCACCTTGCGTACGACGCCGCGGAGCGCTTCCTGGGCAAGAATGTCATAACGCAGGTGATCTTCGGCCATCGGCAACCTCGATTGGAACGCAGCGGAGGGCGAATCCGCCCGGCCATATCAGCCCCAGCACTCGAAGGATTTCAAGCGCAAAGGCCGTGAGGAAGGGAAACGCGGAAGTGCAGGCTTCTGTTGCCAGGTGCCTGCGAACCCCGCCTGTCACCCGGCTAGGGGTGGAGGACTTAATTTCCCAGTGCTAGCACCGCTTACGCGGCGAGAGCGACCGGAGCCTTATGGTTGTCATTAGCAACTATAAGTTTCGGACCGATAACGGTGGTACCTCACCGAGCAAAAGCAAACCCTTTACGCCCTTGTCGATCCTGTTTCGCCCCCGAACGTCCCGCCGCGACGGGTATTTGGTGGAGGCGCCGGGTACTGCCCCCGGGTCCAACGGGTTTATTACGATAGCCGTTTATTGCCATAGCCCTTACGGGCAAGTCCTATATAGGCAAGCCCTGTCCCGGATGCAAACCCTCACCCTCAAATTGAGGGCGGATTAACTCCGAATCGGCACCATCCGCCCTCCACCGGAGGAGGTGCGGGATGGCTGGACGCGGCAGAGCCCTTCGCTACAGGAGCAGACGGCGGGGCTGGCTCGACACGCTGCCCCTGCTGCCCTTCACTCTGCTGGCGCTCGGCCTCGGTGGCGGCGGCACCATGATCCTGCGCGAGAGCGGGCTCGCCGACTGGCTGCTGGGCTCGCCCGCCGGAAGTGCCGCGCCCACGGTGTCGCGCAGCTTCCCGGTTTGCGCCGGCGGCGCCCGCATCACCTGCGTCGTCGATGGCGACACCTTTTGGCTCGATGGGGTGAAATTCCGCATCGCCGACATCAACACGCCCGAAACCAGCCAGCCGCAATGCGCGGCCGAGGCGGCGCTGGGCCGGCAAGCGACCGGGCGCCTCGCGCAACTGCTAAGCGAGGCGCCGTTCACGCTCGAGCCGGCCGATCGCGACGAGGACCGCTATGGCCGCAAGCTCCGCATCGCCATGCGCGACGGGCAATCTGTCGGTGGCATGCTGGTGAGCGAAGGGCTGGCCCACCAATGGCGGGGCCGGATGGAGAGCTGGTGCTAGCTCAGCCGTTCCACTTCATGCCCATATAGACGCCGCCGGCCTCCAACTCCTCGAGCATCTGATTGAGGTGCTTCTGCTTGGTCTCCTCGCGCTTCACCTTGTTGATCCACAAGAGGTAGTCGTTGCGCTGGTAGGGCGGTCGCGCCTCGTACTTCTCCACCAGGCCACGCTCCTCCAGCGCCTCGCGCACGAAGTCCGGCATCGGCTCGCGCGGGCGGAGCGGTCGCAGGCGCGGGCTCACGGCAGCACCACCTGCGCTTCGATCTCGATCAGGTAGTCCGGATGCGCCAGCCCGGCGACGAACAACGCCGTCACTGTCGGTGGATTGGGCCGCTGACCCCACACCTTCATCCAGGCCGCGAAGCCCGCCCGCAGGTCGACGCCCTGCTGGATGATGAGGGTGACCTTCACCAGGTCCTCGAGTCTGCCACCGGCCGCATCGATCACCGTGAGCATGTTGGCGATCGCCTGCTCGGTTTGCCGGCCGATATCGCCCTTGCCGACGATCTCGCCCTCGGCATTCACCGCATTCTGGCCGCCCACCAGCAGCATGCGCGCCCCGGCAGGAGTGATGATCCCCTGCGAAAAGGCAGGATTGCTGTGCATGCCTTCGGGGTTGAGATGTTCGATCTGCATCGGATCCTCCTTTATCGGGCCGCAGGCTAGCACCATGCTGCTGACAGCGCATGGCACCGGACTCGACGGTATTAGAATACCAAATCTGTGCGCACCTGCGGCCGCCTCATCGAAGGTGCCGCCCGAATCATCATAGTGCTTGGGGCATGCAGCAATACCTCCAGCTTCTGTCCGACATCCTCGAGCGCGGCGTCGACAAGTCCGACCGCACCGGCACCGGCACGCGCTCGCTGTTCGGCTACCAGATGCGCTTCGACCTCGCCGAAGGCTTTCCGCTGGTCACCACCAAGAAGCTGCACCTCAAGTCGATCATCTACGAATTGCTCTGGTTCCTGCGCGGCGACACCAATGTGCGCTGGCTGCAGGAGCGCGGCGTCAAGATCTGGGACGAGTGGGCCGACGAGAACGGCGACCTCGGCCCCGTCTACGGCTCGCAATGGCGGAGCTGGCCGGCGCCCGATGGCCAGCACATCGACCAGATCGCCAATGTGGTCGAGTCCATCCGCACCAAGCCGGACTCCCGCCGCCACATCGTCTCCGCCTGGAACCCGGCCGAGGTCGACGAGATGGCGCTGCCGCCCTGTCATTGCCTCTTCCAGTTCTATGTCGCCAACGGCAAGCTGAGCTGCCAGCTCTACCAGCGCTCCGCCGACACCTTCCTGGGCGTGCCGTTCAACATCGCCTCCTATGCCCTGCTGACCCACATGGTGGCGCAGGTCACCGGGCTGGGCGTCGGTGAGTTCGTCCACACCTTCGGCGACGTCCACCTCTATTCCAACCACTTCGAACAGGCCCGCCTGCAACTCACCCGCGAGCCGCGCCCGCTGCCGAAACTGGTGATGAACCCTCAGGTCAAGCGGCTCGAGGACTTCACCTTCGAGGACTTCAGCTTCGAAGGCTACGACCCGCACCCACACATCAAGGGTGCGGTGGCGGTTTGAGCCGGACGCTGGCCGAGCTTACCGAACTGGTGTCGGAAGTGTCCGACACCTATGCCTCGCGTAACGGAATTGACCGCAACGAAGACTGGTACCTGCTTAAGGTCCAGGAAGAACTGGGCGAGCTGACTTCCGAGTATCTCCGCACCACCGGGCGCCATCGCCTCTAGGGCGCAGACGCTGCAAGCATCAGGCAAGCGCTGGAAGACGAGACTGCCGACGTGCTCGCCATGCTCCTGCTTTTCGCCCGCCGCAACGACATCGACCTCGATGCCGCGCTGGAACGCAAGTGGTTCCAGTACCTCGGGCGCTCGCCCATTGTATAGCTCGCTGCCTCTTCAGCATTTCAGCTCGATTATTTCCGTCGCCTCAGGCTAGAACGAAGTGGGAAAATTGTAGGGGTCCCGATGCGCAGGTTGATCTCGGTTCTTCTGGCACTGGCGGCGTCTCCCGCCCTGGCCAACGACACCTCCGCCGTTCTCACCACCGGCGGGCTCGAATTCGTCAGCAATGGCGAGATCGCCATGCAGAGCGAAGATCTCTACATCTCCAAGCACGAGATCCGCGTCACCTACGAGTTCCGCAATGACAGCGACGAAGACGTGACGCTGCTCGTTGCCTTCCCGATGCCCGACATCGTCCCCAACCACTTCTCGCCCGTGGGCTTCCCGGAAGGTCCAGCCGAGAACCTCTTCGAGTTCGAAACCCTGTTCGAGGGCGAGCCGGTCGAGGCGACGCTGCACGAATATGCCATCGCCGCCGGCGTCGATCGGACCAAACTGCTCCGCCAGCTCGATATCCCGCTGGTGCCGATCCGCCAGGAAGCGATCGATGCCGTCGATGCGCTGGAAGGGGAAACCCTGGAGACCTTGCTGCATCTCGGCCTCGCCATTCCCGACGAGTTCGATGCCGGCGAGGGCTGGGAAAAACACCACTGGCCGAACTGGACCTATCGCGCCACCTACACCTGGGAAGCCACCTTCCCGGCCGGCGAAACGGTGACGGTGGAGCATCGCTACAAGCCGAGCGTCGGCGGCACCACCGGTGTCGCGTTCCTCTACGAACCATTCGAAGATGGCTACGACCCGGCGGCCGAGTATCAGCAGAAATACTGCACCGACGACGACTTCATTGCCGCGGTGCGCAAGACCCTGACCAACCCCGATGAGCCCTGGACGGCCCCCTTCTTCGAGAGCTGGTTGAGCTACATTCTCACCACCGGTGGCAACTGGGCCGGCGGCGGCATCGAGAAGTTCCGCCTGGTGGTCGACAAGGGCAACCCCGCCAACCTCGTCTCCTTCTGCGGCGAGGACGTGAAGAAGATCGGGCCCACCACCTTCGAAATGGTCAAGGAAAACTTCTGGCCGCGCGAAGAGCTCAACATCCTGATCCTCGACCGCAACGACCTGTAGATCACGCCCCACGCATGACCCTTACGATCCGACCCGCCATTGCCGGTGAAGCCGGTCTCGTCCTGCGCTTCATCCGCGAGCTGGCCGCCTATGAGAAGCTCGAGCACGAGGTGAAGGCCACCGAGGCCGATCTCGAGCGCGACCTGTTCGGTGACAGCCCCCGAGTTTTCGCAGAAATTGCGGAGTGGGACGGCAGACCGGTCGGCTTCACCCTCTGGTTCTACACCTACTCGACTTTCCAAGCGCGCCACGGCATCTGGCTCGAGGATCTCTATGTCGACCCCGCCATGCGCGGCAAAGGCATCGGCAAGGCGCTGCTGGTCAACCTGGCGCAACGCTGCGTTCGGGAGGGGCTGGGGCGCTTCGAGTGGTGGGTGCTCGACTGGAACGAGCCGTCGATCGAGTTCTACAAGAGCCAGGGTGGCGTTATGCAGGATGAATGGACCAAGGTGCGCATCGAGGGCGAGGCACTGCAGCGCCTGGGGGCACCATGACCGCCAAGATCGCCATGATCGCAGCCGTGGCCCGAAACGGGGTGATCGGCAACGACCAGACCATCCCCTGGCGCATTCCGTCCGACTTCGCCTTCTTCAAGCGCACCACCATGGGCAAGCCGATGGTGATGGGCCGCAAGCAGTTCGAAACCGTCGGCAAGCCGCTGCCCGGCCGCTCCAACATCATTGTGACCAGGGACCGGGACTACAGGGCCGAGGGCACGGTGGTGGTCCATACGCTCGATGAAGCGCTTGGCCTCGCAGCCGAAATCGCGGCCAAGGACGGCGTCGGCGAGATCATGATCATCGGCGGCGGCACGGTGTATGAGCAGCTTATGCCCTTGGCAGACCGGCTTTACATCAGCCATGTCGACCTTGCGCCGGAGGGCAATATCCATTTCCCGCAGATCGATCCTGCTACCTGGCAGGTGGTGGCCGAGCCCGAGATCACGCCCGATCCGCGCGACGCCGCGCCCTACCGCGTCAAAGTGTATGAACGCCGCGCCAGGTCGGCGCATTGATCGGCTTCGGCGCCTTGCCTATATAGGTCGCCAACACTTCACAAAAATGCTGCCGAAAGGATCGCGATGCCCTGGGAGAGTAATGGAGGCGGGGGTGGCCGCAATAATGGGGGCGGTGGCCCATGGGGCCAGGCTCCCGGCGGCGGTGGCGGTGGCCCGCGTCGCCCCGGCGGTAACACTCCGAACCTCGAGGACATCCTCAACCGTGGCCGCGACCAGTTCCGTGGCGGCGTTCCCGGCGGCCGTTGGGCGATCATTGGTGGCGTCCTGGTGCTCGCGGCCTTCTGGCTGCTGAACGCCGTCTATACGGTTCCTGAGGGCGAGGTCGGCGTCGAGCTGCGCTTCGGTGCTCCCAAGCCCGAACTCTCCCAGGCGGGTCTGCACTTCCATCTGTGGCCGATCGAGACGGTGGAGCGCGCCTCGCTCGCGGTCAACCAGATCACCATCGGCGGCACCAATAGCGGCGACCGCACCAGCGACGACGACGGGCTGATGCTCTCGGGCGACCAGAACATCGTCGATGTGCGCTTCTCCGTCTTCTGGTCGGTGAGCGATCCGATCGCCTACCTGTTCAACGTCCGCGACCCCGACGCCATGATCCGCGCCACGGCCGAAAGCGCCATGCGCGAAGTCGTCGGCCGGCGGCCGGCCAACGACGTCTTCCGTGACGATCAGGCCGGCATCGAAATCGAGGTGCAGGACATCACCCAGGCCGTGGCCGAGAGCTATGGCATCGGCGTCACCATCAGCCAGGTGTCGATCGAAGGCGCTGCCCCGCCGGCCGAAGTGGCCGACGCGTTCAATGAAGTGCAGCGTGCCGAGCAGGACGAGGACCGCCTGCAGGAAGAGGCGCGCCAATACGCCAACACGCTGCTGGGCGACGCCCGCGGTCGTGCTGCGGCGTTGCGTGAAGACGCGGCCGCCTATGCCAATCGCGTGGTGCAGGAAGCCACCGGTGAGGCCGAGCGCTTCAACGCCATCTACGCCGAATACGTGAACGCCCCCGAGGTGACCCGCAAGCGCCTGTTCCTGGAAACCATGGAAGAGGTGATCGGGCAGTCCACCAAGGTGCTCGTTGAAACGGGTGCCGGCAATCAGGGCGTCATTCCGTACCTGCCCCTGCCGGAGCTGAGGCCGAACACCTCGACCAGCACCGTGCCCAGCACCTCGACGGGGAACTGACGCAAATGAACAATCGCCTCATCATCATTGGCGTCGTCATCGTCGCTGCCCTCTACGTGTTCTTCTCGTCCATCTTCGTGGTCAACGAGCGGGAGCAGGCCATCGTCCTGCGCTTCGGCCAGATCCTCGACGTGCGTGAAGAGCCGGGTCTCTACTTCAAGATCCCGACCGACTTCATCGACACGGTGCAGATCATCGAGGACCGCCTGCTGCGGCAGGACCTCACCAATCTGCGCGTTCAGGTGTCGGGCGGTGCCTTCTATGAAGTCGACGCCTTCATCACCTACCGCATCGTCGATCCGCTGCGCTTCCGTATCGCCGCCCAGGGTCAGTTGGCCCAGGTGGAAGACCGTGTCGCCACCCGCTTCGCCGCCGTGCTGCGTCAGGTCTATGGTCAGCGCGAATTCAACGCGGCGCTGTCCGAACAGCGCCCGGAGATGATGCGCGAAGCTGCCGACCTGATCCGTCCCGACCTGCAGGCACTCGGCATCGACGTCGTCGACGTCCGCATCCTGCGTACGGACCTCGCCGCACAGGTGTTCGAGCAGACCTTCGAGCGCATGCGTGCCGAGCGTCTGGCCGAAGCCGCCCTGCTGCGGGCTCGCGGTCAGGAACAGGCGCAGAGCCTGCGCGCCATCGCCGACCGTCAGGCTGTCGAGATCGTTGCCGCGGCAACCCGTGACGCGGAGATCATCCGCGGTACGGGCGACGCCGAACGGAACCGCATCTTTGCGGCGGCCTATGGCCAGGACGCGGAGTTCTTCGAGTTCTTCCGCTCGCTGGAATCCTACCGCACCGCCCTGTCCGGCACCGGCACCACCATGGTGCTGTCGCCCGACAGCGAGTTCTTCCGCTACTTCGGCTCCAACGGCGAACTGCCCGCGGCCAACGAGAACCTCGCGCCGCCGCAGCAATTGTCCATCACTCCGGAGCTGCCGAGCACCGACGAGCCCGCGCTCGACGGCCTCGGCATCGAGGAAACGCCGGCTCCGTCAATCACGCTCGATGACGGCTCGGAACTGCAGCCCACGATCGGCACCGAAGTGCCGCCGCCGGCCAACCCGGATGCGCCGGGTGCGCCGAGCGAGCCGGCAACGGTGACGGGCGGCGATGCAGTGCCGAACGCCGCCGATGCGCCGCCGGCGCAGTAAGGCACAGAACGATGTGGAAAGGGCCGGCTCAGCCGGCCCTTTCTTTTTGCGCGATCAGCGGCCGAGAGCCACGCGGATTGCCTGTTCCACCGGTGAGTAGCTGCCGTCCGACCGCTCCAGCGTGATCGGCTCCTTCGGGAACAGCGGCGGCTGGGCCATGAACTTCACGGTCTTGCCCCGGTGCGGCTGCGCCGCGTGCACCAGGAAGGGGTGGCAGAGATAGACCGTGCCGGCCGGACCGGTGGCCAGCGCCTCGCGGCCGGTGTCGAACCAGTCCGGACGATCCTCGGACATGTTCCTCAGCGTCCGTCCGCCCTCGCCCGCCGGGGCAAGGTAACGCGCCACCTCCAGATGCGAGCCGATCCGGATGCGGGTCGGGGCGTCGTCCTCGCCGACATCGGAGAACAGGAACAGCATCAGCAAGGCCCGCCCCTTGGAGCTGACATTGGCGCGGATGTTCATGAAGTCGGTCTGGTCGTCCGTGGGCAGCATGTAGCTGCCGTCGACGTGCCAGCCGTCGTCGCCGGGTGCCTCGTCGGAGGGGAAGCGTACCGGGAAAGTGCCGAGCCCCTGCGGCGGGGCCCAGCGGCCGGCGCCGACGAGCTGGTCATAGGCCGAGTGCAGCACCGGCGTATTGGCGGCTTCGCGGAACGGCAGGTCGTGGTAACCGCCGAGGCGGATCACCGGCTTGGTCCAGGTGGACTTGTCGTCGGGGTTGACCCCGGTGTCGCGCCAGAGGATGGCGCGGCCCTGATCGGCAAGCTCGCGCGGGAACGCGTTGTCGATGCGCAGGAAGCCATCGGTGATGAAGCGGTCGAGCTCAGCCGGGCTGAGCACGGGAGAAGAAGCAGGCATGTGATGTGTCCATGAGTTCGCGTGGCCGCAGACGCGGCCGGACGAGCGCAGATGCGCTCGGGCTTAGTGCCCGGAATGGGCGCCCTCAGGCGCTCAGGAAAACGGCGAACTTCATCATCATGGTGCGGGCATTATCGCCGTGCTCTCCGACACCGTCAAGCCGGGAGGGGGTGCCCCCTCCCGAAGGAGAGGGCGGAGCGTGGTCAGGCGACACGCTGACGCCAGAAGCGATGGAGGCCATCGATGTCGGCCGAGGTCAGCAGCGGCATCGCCGCGGTGAGTTGTTCCACCGACCAGTCCCACCAGCGCAGCTCGAGCAGCTTGGCGATGGCCTCGTCGCTGAAGCGCTTGCGGATCGGCTTGGCCGGGTTGCCACCGACGATGGTGTAAGGCTCGACGTCCTTGGTCACCAGGGCCCTTGTGCCGATGACGGCACCGTCACCGACGGTGATACCGGGCATGATGATCGCCTCCGAGCCGATCCACACGTCGTGGCCGATGAGCGTGTCGCCCGCGGGCTGGAAAGCGTTGGCGGCGGGTGCGAACTCCGGTGCATCAGGCACGAAGGCAAACGGAAAGGTTGAGATCCAGTCGTTCCGATGCCCCTGATTGCCCGCCATGATGAAGGCAGCGCCGCTGCCGATGGAACAGAAGCTCCCGATGATCAGCCGGTCGACGCCCGGTTCGGTCATCAGATAGCGGGCACAGTCATCGAAGCTGTGGCCGTGATAATAGCCGGAATAGTAGCTGTAGCGGCCAACTACGATGTTGGGATTGGTGACCTGACGGTCGAGCGGGATGCCCAGAAACGGGCTCTGGAAGTAGTTGGTCATGGACTTGCTCGCGATCACAGGTGGCCGGCCAGCGGCTCGGCGTCATCCTGTCGATGTGGGGAAGCGGACAAGCGGGCAGCACGAAGCGGCCGGCGCGTCCGGTGCAAGAGGCGACCCTCGGGGGTGTCAGACCCTCAGGCCGCGATGGAGCAAGTACAGTCTGCCATCTTCATGATGCCCGCTGGATAAACCAGGACGGAACCCGGTGTCCAGCCGTCAGAGGCTGCCGTCGTCCGCCAGCGCGCGAGCGATGAAGTCTTCCGGGTCGGCGGCGAAGTCCTGGTAGAGGCGGAAATGGCGGGTGCGGAGCAGGTCGGTCTCCGCGAAGCCCGCCGGGGTCACTTCCAGCAGCCGCGCCCCGGGCACCGCCATCAGGATCGGCGAGTGCGTGGCCATGATGATCTGTGCCGTTGCTGATTGCTGCACCTCGTGCAGCAGCCGAAGCAGTTCGAGCTGGCGCTTGGGCGAGAGGGCGCTTTCGGGCTCGTCGAGCAGGTAGATACCTTGCCGCCGCATCCGCTCGTCGAAGAAGCGGATGAAGCCTTCCCCGTGGCTCCAGGACAGGAAATCCGGCGCGGCCCCCCCGCTTTCGACGGCTACCTGGTCGAGGTACCGGGCGACGGAAAAGAAGGATTCCGCCTTGAAGAACCAGCCATTGGTCACCTTGGGCAGCCACGATGCGCGCAGGGCGGTGGCAAGCTCCGCCCCACTTTTGTCGAGAGCGCCGGAATGGTCGAGCGGTTTGTAGCCTTTGCCGCCGCCGGCCTCGTCGAAGCCGCACAGCGCCGCGATGGCTTCCACCAATGTGGATTTGCCGGTGCCGTTCTCGCCGACGATGATGGTGAGCGGGGTGGCGAACTCGATCTCGAATTCGTCGGTCAGCCACGGCAGGTCGAACGGATAGCGGTCCTCGCGCTCGACATCGTCACGCAGCCAGAGCCGCTTCAGAAATGGCGCCGGCAGGCGGGTGTCACGGCTCTTTCGCATGCGCGGAAGGTGGGTAGGGCGGGGATGGGAGTCAAGCGTGGCTCCACCCACCCTCAATCCCTCCCCACCGAGGGGAGGGAGGCGCAGGAGCCCCAGTGCTGGTGTTCACCGTCTCCTTCCCCTTGTGGGGAGGGATCCAAGGATGGGGGAGCACCAGCTTCCCATAGACCTCATGGTGAGCCTGTCGAACCACGAGGTCGGTAGCACCGGGGCCGCGACCTCGCCCTTCGACAAGCTCAGGATGAGGTCTACGGAGACTGGGCCGATCCGCCCTAAGCCGCGAAATACTCCTGCACCGAGCGCACCTGCAGGTTCCCTCGCTGGTAGGCGACGATCCCTTCCACCGCGGCCAGGGCGCCATCGATGGTGGTGTAGTAGGGGATCTTCGCCAAAAGCGCCGTGCGGCGGATGTCGCGACTGTCGGAGATCGACTTCATGCCGTCCGTGGTGTTGATCACCAGTTGCACGCCGCCGTTCTTCATGGAGTCGACGATGTGCGGGCGGCCTTCGAGCACCTTGTTGATCTTGGTCGCCGGCACGCCGTTCTCGGCGAGGTAGCGCTGGGTGCCGCCGGTGGCGAGGATGGTGAAGCCCGCCTCGACCAGGTGGCGCGCCATGTCGACGATGTGCTCCTTGTCCTGGTCGCGCACCGAGATGAAGGCCGCGCCCGAGTTGGGGACCTTCTGGCCGGCGCCCATCTGCGACTTGGCGAAGGCGATGGCGAAATCGGTGTCGAGGCCGATCACTTCGCCCGTCGACTTCATCTCCGGGCCGAGCACGGTGTCGACGCCGGGGAAGCGGTTGAACGGGAACACGGCTTCCTTGACGGCGATGTGCTTGAGCTTCTTCTCGGCAAGGTCGAAGGCCGACAGCTTCTCGCCGGCCATGACGCGCGAGGCGATCTTGGCGATCGGCTTGCCGATCACCTTGGCGACGAAGGGCACGGTGCGCGAAGCGCGCGGGTTCACTTCCAGCAGGTAGATGGTGCCGTCCTTGTAGGCGTACTGGACGTTCATCAGCCCCCCGACCTTGAGCGCGAAGGCGAGTTCACGCGTCTGGCGCTTGAGCTCGGCAATGGTCTCCTCGGAGAGGGTACGCGGCGGCAGCGAGCAGGCGGAGTCGCCCGAGTGGATGCCGGCTTCCTCGATGTGCTCCATGATGCCGGCCACGAACACGTCCTCGCCGTCGCACAGCGCATCGACGTCGATCTCGGTGGCGCCGGACAGATAAGCGTCGAAGAGCAGCGGGTTGTCGGACAGGACGGAATTGATCTGGCCGGTCTTGTCGTTGGGGTAGCGCGACAGGATGTCGGGCGGCACCAGGCCGGTCAGCGTGTCCTGCACATAGCGCTCGAACTCGTTGGCCGAGTGGACGATGGCCATGGCGCGGCCGCCCAGCACGTAGGACGGGCGGATCACCAGCGGGTAGCCGAGACGCTCGGCGACGAGCCGCGCCTGCTCCAGCGAGTAGGCGATGCCGTTCTTGGGCTGGGTCAGGCCAAGCTTGTTGAGGAGCTTTGAGAACAGGTCGCGGTCCTCGGCAAGATCGATGGCGTCCGGCTGGGTGCCCAGGATCGGCACGCCGGCGTTCTGCACCGCCTCGGCCAGGTTCAGCGGGGTCTGGCCGCCGAACTGCACGATGACGCCGTGGAGGGTGCCGTTCTGCTTTTCCGTCTCGAGGATCTCGATGACGTCTTCCTCGGTCAGTGGCTCGAAATAGAGCCGGTCGGAGGTGTCGTAGTCGGTCGAAACCGTTTCGGGGTTGCAGTTGACCATGATGGTCTCGTAGCCGGCATCAGCCAGCGCAAAGGCCGCATGGCAGCAGCAATAGTCGAACTCGATGCCCTGGCCGATGCGGTTCGGGCCACCGCCGAGGATCACCACCTTCTTGCGATCCGATGGGCGTGCCTCGTCCTCGGGCTCGCCTGCAAAGGGCGCCTCATAGGTCGAGTACATGTAGGCCGTCGGCGAAGCGAACTCTGCGGCCGAGGTGTCGATGCGCTTGAACACCGGGCGCACGCCTAGCTCGTGGCGCAGGCGGCGGACGTCGGCCGGCTTGAGGTTGGCGAGCTGCGCCAGGCGGGCATCGGAGAAGCCCATCGACTTCAGCATGCGCAGGGTCTGCGCGTCCTTGGGCAGGCCGTATTCGCGGATGCGCTGCTCGGTATCGACGATGCCGCGCATCTGATCGAGGAACCACGGGTCGATCTTGCAGGCTTCGAAGATGTCTTCGTCCGAGACGCCGAGGCGCATGGCTTCCGCCACATGCAGCAGCCGCTGCGGCGTCGGCGTGCCGAGCGCGCCCTTGATGGCGTTCTTGTCGTCGCCTTCGCCGAGACCCGGAATGCCCACTTCGTT
This sequence comes from Devosia albogilva, assembly GCF_042685625.1. Taxonomy (NCBI): domain Bacteria; kingdom Pseudomonadati; phylum Pseudomonadota; class Alphaproteobacteria; order Hyphomicrobiales; family Devosiaceae; genus Devosia; species Devosia albogilva. Next base: position 481,673 of record NZ_JBHUNP010000001.1, on the reverse strand, counting down.
GAGGCCGGTCAGACCGGTTTCGAGCGAGCGCAGCGCCTTCTGCAGCGACTCCTGGAAGGTGCGGCCGATGGCCATGGCCTCGCCCACCGACTTCATCGAGGTGGTGAGCTTGTTGTCGGCGCCGGGGAACTTCTCGAAGGCGAAGCGCGGGATCTTGGTGACGACGTAGTCGATGCTCGGCTCGAACGAGGCCGGGGTGGCGCCGCCGGTGATGTCGTTTTCGAGTTCGTCGAGCGTGTAGCCGACGGCGAGGCGCGCCGCGACCTTGGCGATCGGGAAGCCGGTGGCCTTGGAGGCGAGCGCCGAGGAGCGCGACACGCGCGGGTTCATCTCGATCACCACCATGCGGCCATCGCGCGGGTTGATGCCGAACTGCACGTTCGAACCGCCGGTCTCGACGCCGATCTCGCGCAGCACCGCCAGCGAGGCGTCGCGCATGATCTGGTATTCCTTGTCGGTCAGCGTCAGCGCCGGGGCGACGGTGATGGAGTCGCCGGTGTGAACGCCCATCGGGTCGATATTCTCGATCGAGCAGACGATGATGCAGTTGTCCTTCTTGTCGCGGACAACCTCCATCTCGTACTCTTTCCAGCCGAGCACGCTTTCTTCCACCAGCACTTCATTGGTGGGCGAGGCGTCGATGCCGCTCTCGCAGATGGCGAGATATTCCTCGCGGTTGTAGGCGATGCCGCCGCCGGTGCCGCCGAGGGTGAAGCTCGGGCGGATGATCGCCGGCAGGCCGATCACTTCGAGCGCCTGCAGGGCCTCGATGGTGTTGTGGGCGAGCATCGAGCGCGGGGTCTCGAGCCCGATCTTCTTCATCGCATCGCGGAACAGCTCGCGGTCCTCGGCCTTGTCGATGGCCTCCGCCGTCGCCCCGATCATCTCGACCCCGAACTTGTCGAGCACGCCCATCTTCCTGAGCGACAGGGCGCAGTTGAGCGCGGTCTGGCCGCCCATGGTCGGCAGCAGCGCGTCGGGACGCTCCTTCTCGATGATCTTGGCGACCACTTCGGGGGTGATCGGCTCCATATAGGTGGCGTCGGCGAGGTCCGGATCGGTCATGATCGTCGCCGGGTTGGAGTTCACCAGGATGATCCGGTAGCCCTCCTCCTTCAGCGCCTTGCACGCCTGGGTGCCGGAATAGTCGAACTCACAGGCCTGCCCGATGATGATCGGACCCGCACCGATGATGAGGATCGATTTGATGTCGGTACGCTTGGGCATGGGGCTCGCTCGGCTCTGATCTACTGAAGCCGGGCGAGGGGGAGGAGAATCGCCCGGACGCACCCATCCGCGCGAAACCCGCGCGGCAACTGAGCGCTGCGGCACGGGGCAGGAGACCGGACGTGGTGGTTAGGTGGGCGGTTTAGCGGAGAAGAACCGCAAAGGGAAGGGGCGGCGTCGCATCAACTTGTGAGTGCGACACCGTGCCGATCATGCCGCACAGACGCGGGTACGGGCAGGGGCGGTCAGGCCCGCCACGATGTCCTCCAGCCGGTAGGGCTTGGAGAGGAACACGGCGCCGGGCGGCAGTTCCTCGGCGCGGGGGTGATGGCCCCCGGAAACGACGACGATCGGCAGCCCGGGCTGGATCTCGGCGCAGCGGCGGGCGAGGTCGAGGCCGCTCAGCGTGCCCGGCAGGTCGATGTCGGTCACCAGCCCGTCGATGCGGGTGCGCAGCAGCGACTCGGCGGCGCCGTCGGCGGTGGTCAGCGGCAGGGAATCGAAGCCGCACTCGGCCAGCTGGTCGACAAGGTCGAGCAGCAGGAGAACCTGGTCTTCGACGACGAGTATCTTGGCTGGCTTGGGCATTTGCTGCACCCCACAATCGGCGTGATAGGGCAAGCCCCGAGCGCCCGATCCGTTGCCGCTCATTCGTGCATAGCTGCCAGTATGGTTACCGGTTGAATAAAATTGTACCGATCGGCCACTCAACAACCCCGATGTCATCCCCGCGAAAGCGGGGTCCATCCTGGGATCTCGTCACCATTGCCGAGGACCAAAGCATCGAGTGTGTTGGCGGTGTGGAGCCAACATCATTGTCGACGCGGGGGCTAGAGCGCCCCCGTCCGGAACAGCGTCACCCGCAAGCCGCCATGCAGCACCGGCGGCTCGGCTGTGAAGGGCAGGGCGGTAGCGCGGGCGAGGTCCTTGTCAGCGGTGATGAGGCCGACGCGCCAGCCGCGGAAGCGCTCGCGCAGCACCGAGCCGAGATTGCGGTGCAGCGCCACCAGCGGCGCCTTGCTGCCGATGCGGCTGCCATAGGGCGGATTGACGATGACGAGGCCCTCCGGCCCGTCCGGCCGCTGCAGCGCGTCGATGCTGCGCGCATCGAACACCGTCACCGCGCCGACGCCCGCCCGCTCGGCGTTCTCGCTGCTCATGCGGATGGCACCGGCGTCGCGATCGGACCCGAAGAAGCGCAAGTCGGTGGACCTGGCCGGCCCAGGCGCCCGCAAATGGGACCACGCACCGGGATCGAACGTCTTGAGGTGCTCGAAGGCAAAGCTGCGCTCGCGGCCGGGCCTTAGGCCCAAGGCGATTTCCGCTGCCTCGATGACGAAGGTACCCGAGCCGCACATCGGATCGAGCACCGGCTCCGTTCCCGTGTAGCCGCACTGCCGCAGGAACATCGCCGCAATGGTCTCGCGCATCGGCGCCTTGCTCACCGCTTCCTTGAAGCCGCGCTTGTGCAGCGACTCGCCCGTCGTATCGACGCTGACGGCGACGAGGTCGTCCTCGATGCGGACCATGATCCGCAGCGGCGCGTCGTCGGCCACGGGAGCGCCGAGTTCCTCGCTGATGGCGGTGGCGACCCGCTGCGCGGCAGCGCCGGCATGGTAGATGCGCGAGCGCCGACAGGTGGCTTCCACCGTCACCGGCACGTCCGGACGCAGCACCTCGGCCCAGGCGAGCTTTCGCGCCCGCTTGTCGAGCTGCGCCAGATGCGCGGCGCGGAAGCTCCACAGCCGGACGAGTACGCGGGTGGCGCCGCGCAGTTCGAGATTGGCGCGCCACACGTCCGGCCAACCGCCGCGGAAGCTGACGCCGCCCTCGACCACAGCAGCGTCGGCAAAACCGGCCGCCAGCGCCTCGTCGCGCAGCGGGGCTTCGAGGCCGGGCGTCGCGACAAGGAAGATCTCGAAATCGGTCGGCATTCAGGCTCGCTGGCCGGTGGGGTTCGGAATGGGGAAGATGCGATCGTAGGCCCAGTTGAACACGAACGCATAGCCCATGTAGAACAGCGCAAAGCCGATATCCATCACCAGCGCCTGCCAGATGGAGATGTCGAGATACCAGGCGATGAACGGCAGCAGCACCAGCAACAAGCCGAATTCGAACAGCACTGCATGCAGCACCCTGAGGGGCACGGTCTTGATCACGGTGCCGCGCAGGCGCAGCGACACCTGGTCGAAGAGGATGTTGTAGAGATAGTTCCAGCCGGTCGCCAGCAGCGAGCCGACCAGTGCCACTACACCGATGGAGGTCATCGGCATGTGGAACAGGAAGGCAGCGAGCGGCGTGATCAGAGCCAGGCCGATGACCTCGAATGAAATGGCGTGGCGGATACGGTCGCGAGTGGTGCGCATGGAAAGACACTCCGTCTGGGGTGCCGGGCCGTCCCGGCTGATGGTGACCCGTTGACGGGGGAGGTCGTCCTCGCTCGAGGGGCAATATAGGGCCGGACCCGCGGCTGGCAAGGTCCTGCCGGATATACGCTGCGTTAAGCGTAAGCACGGCACTATGCGGCGCAGCGGGAACCAAATTGCCCCGATTGTAACGGTTACATGGCTCTCCAGTCCGGCTGCGGCGGGGAGGCACAAGCGTGAGTATTGCGTCGTATGCGCCTCATCATTGGCATCGTCATCGTGTTCGGCAGTGTGCTGGGGGGGTATGCCGCCCTTGGCGGGCACGTGGAAGTGCTGTGGCAGCCCTTTGAATTCGTCATCATTCTCGGCGCCGCCATCGGCGCCTTCGTGATCGCCAACGGTGCACCGGTGCTGAAGGCCCTTCCCGCTGCCTTCGGTACCCTGTTCAAGGGTCCCAAATACAACAAGGCCGCCTTCGTCGAACTGCTCGGCATGCAGTACGCCATGTACAAGCTGATCCAATCCAAGGGCATCCTGGCGCTCGAGCCACATATCGAGAACCCGCACGAATCGACCCTGTTCAACGCCTTCCCGAGTTTTGCCAAGAACCACCACGCGGTGGAGTTCGTGTGCGACTACATGCGCATGGTCACTCTCGGCGCCAACAATCAGCACGAGATGGAAGCGCTGATGGACGAGGAACTCGAGACCCACCATCAGGAGCAGGAGCGCATGGTGTCCGCCATGCAGTCGCTGGCCGATGGCACCCCGGCGCTGGGCATCGTCGCGGCGGTGCTGGGCGTGATCAAGACCATGGGCTCGATCGCCGAGCCGCCGGAAGTGCTGGGTCACATGATCGGTGGCGCGCTGGTGGGCACCTTCTTCGGCGTGTTCGTGGCCTATGGTTTCTTCGCCCCGTTCGCCGCCTCGCTGCGCAACAGCTATGAGGCGGAATCCAAGTACTTCCTGTCGCTCAAGGTTGGCCTGCTGGCCCACGTCTCCGGCCAGGTGCCGGTGATGGCGGTGGAGTTCGCCCGCAAGGCACTGATGAGCGACGTTCGCCCGACTTTTGCGGAAGTGGACGAGGCCACGGCCAACCTGCCGGCTACCGCCTGAGGCTGAGCACTTTTCATGGCCAACACCGACCAGCCGATCATCATCAAGAAGGTCAAGAAGTCCGGGCACGCCCATCACGGCGGCGCCTGGAAGATCGCCTATGCCGACTTCGTGACGGCGATGATGGCGTTCTTCCTGCTGCTCTGGCTGATTAGCATGACCACGCCGGAGCAGAAGAAGGGACTGGCGGATTATTTCGCCCCGCCCAACGTTGCCATTTCCACCAGTGGTTCCGGCGGCGTCATGGGCGGTACCGCTCTCGACGAGAGCGGTGCCAAGATGGCCGGCTCGACGCTCGACCAGGAGGCGGACGCCTCGGTTTCCGCCGAGAGCACCGAATTCGGCGCGCCTGAGCACGGCCTCGGCGGCCAGGAGGGGCAGGTGGGCGCCGAGACCCAGTCGATCGGCGCTTCCGAGCAGAACCTCAAGTCCGCCAACGACCAGCTCTTCCACAGCGCCGCCGCCAGTATCCGCCAGGCCTGGCAGGCCATGCCGGAGATCGCCGAGATCGCCGACAACCTGATCGTCGAAGAGACCGAAGACGGTCTCAACATCCAGATCGTCGACCAGGAGGGGACGCCCATGTTCCCCGAAGGATCGAAGTACCCGTACGAGTATACCCGGGCTGCCATTGCCGCCTTGGCGCCAGTGCTGCAGCAACTGTCCAACCAGGTGAGCATCACTGGCCACACCGCGGCGGGGGCCACCTATGCCAATCCGCGTTACGGTTCCTGGGAGCTCTCCAGCGATCGTGCCAATGTGGTGCGGAGCATTCTCGGCGAATTCGGCCTGAGCGACGATCGTGTCGCCTCGGTCGGCGGTCGCTCCTCGGGCGATCCGTTCTTTCCCGACGACCCCTACCAAGCCGCCAACGAGCGGATCCAGATCACCGTGTTAAACCAGGCACCGCCGGTTCCGGCCGTGCTCGCCCCCTAGACTTCGTTCTTCTTTTGTTCTTGAACTCGAGGCCGCGGCGGCATAGCGTTGTGGCGGGTGAGAGGGCGCGGACATGGAACCGGCGACGATCCTGCATGCCGATCTCGATGCGTTTTATGCCTCGGTCGAGCAGTTGTTCGATCCGGCCCTGCGCGGCAAGCCGATCGCCGTCGGGGGCGGGGTGGTGCTCGCTGCTTCCTACGAGGCCAAGGCTTTCGGCGTCCGTGGCGGCATGGGCGGGCGACAGGCACGCGAGCTCTGCCCCGACCTGATCTTCGTTCCCGGCCACTTCAAGGACTATCAGCGCCTGGGCGACGCAGCGATCGCCATCCTGAGCGACTACACGCCCCTGGTCGAGCGCATCTCGATCGACGAGGCCTTCGCCGACGTCGCCGGCACCGCCCATCTGTTCGGACCTCCCGAGGCCGTTGCGCGGCTGGTGCGACAGCGGGTGCGCGACGAAATCGGCCTTGCCATCTCCATCGGCGTGGCGCGCACCAAGCACCTCGCCAAGATCGCCTCGCAGGTGACCAAGCCCGACGGCCTGGTGGTGGTGCCGCCGGAAAACGAGGTGACCTTCCTCCATGACCTGCCGGTCGATCTGATGTGGGGTGTCGGTCCGGTGACCGGCCGCAAGCTCAACGAAGCCGGCATTCGGACCATCGGGCAGTTGGCGGCCATGCCCGGCAAGTCGCTCGAGAGTCTGGTCGGAGTGGCGGCCGTGCAGAAGCTCGCCGCCCTGGCCTGGAACCGCGATCCGCGCGTCATCGCCACCGGTCAGCGGGCGCGCTCCGTCGGCGCGCAGTCGGCCCTCGGCAAGCAGGCCTTTGCGGCCGTGGTGGTTCGGCCGACGCTGCGGCATCTGGCCGACCGCATCTGTTCGCGCATGCGTGCCAAGGAGCTCGCCGGCCGGACTGTCACGGCGCGGGTGCGCTTTGCCGACATGCGCGCCGTCACCCGCTCCATCACCCTTGGTGCACCGGTGGCGGCCACGGCCATCCTGACGGAAGTGGCCGAAGAACTTGTCGAGACCGTCAAACGCGATCACCGGCAGGAGCGCTGGATATCCCTGCTCGCCATCTCGGTCTCGCATCTCGAGCCGCAGTCGGGGCTGCAACTGGAGTTCGGGCTTGGCCTTGGAGACGAGCACCGGCGGCCCGGTGCGCCGAAAGGAGCGGCACGCTGGCAGGCAGACCGGGCGATGGACAGGGTCCGCGGTCGATTTGGCTGGGAAGCCATCGGCTTCGGCGACGTCGTGCTGGAGGGCCGCAAGAGCGTGCCGGACGCCTTCCGTGAACTGGCCGAGAAGGACCTTTAGCGGACGAAATCGTCTTCGCTGTAGCCCTGCAGGTAGAGCAGGGCAGTGAGATCGCCATGATCGATCCGGATGCCTGCCTCGGCCGCCACTGCCGGCTTGGCATGCAGCGCCACCCCGAAGCCGGCGATGCGGATCATGTCGAGGTCGTTGGCCCCGTCACCAACCGCCAGCGTCTGGGCCAGGTCCAGCCCCCGTTCCGCCGCCAGGGCTTCGAGGCGCTGACGCTTGGTGTCCTTGTCGACGATCGGCTTCTGCACCGTGCCGGCGAGCACGTCACCATCGAAGTCCAGCACATTGGCGACCGCCTCGTCGAAGCCGATGCGCTTGGCGATGTAGTCGGCAAACAGGGTGAAGCCGCCCGACACCAGCGACGTATAGGCGCCATAGGCCTTCATGGTGTGCACCAGCGCCCGGCCGCCCGGCGCCAGGGTGATGCGCTCGCGGCGAATTTCCTCCACCACCCGGCGCTCCAGTCCCTTGAGCAGAGCCACGCGGGTATCGAGGGCCTGCCCAAAATCCAGTTCGCCCCGCATCGCCCGGTCGGTGATCTCGGCCACCTGCGGCTTGATCCCGAGTTCATCGGCGAGTTCGTCGATGCACTCCTGCTCGATCATGGTGGAATCCATGTCGGCGATCAGCAGCTGCTTGCGGCGCCCCTCGGTCGGCACCAGCGCGGCGTCGATCGGCCGCTCACCGATGATGGCGCGGGCGCTGGCCAGCGCCTCGGTTGACTTCGGCTCGACGATCTCGCAGGCAATGTCCGGGTTCAGCCAGTTGAGTTCACCACCGACGGCGTCCGCCACTTCCGTGGCAATGGCGGTGTCGAGCTCAGGCTCGGCTGGGTTCGCGATGAGGCAAAGGACCGGCATGGCAACCAATTCTGGAGGGGATGCGACAGGGACGCGACGGGCCGTCCTGATAGCGGGTCCCACCGCCAGCGGCAAGTCGGCGCTCGCCCTCCGGCGCGCTCAGACCGAGGGCGCCGTCATCGTCAACACCGATGCCATGCAGGTGTACGATACGCTGCAAATCCTCACCGCTCGTCCCTCTGCGGGTGACGAAAAGCAAGCGGATCATCGCCTTTACGGCACGGTTCCGGCCGCGGTGCGGTTCTCCACCGGCATGTGGCTGGAGGCGGTTAAGGAAGTCATCGCCGGCACCACCGGCCCGCTGATTTTCGTTGGCGGGACAGGACTTTACTTCGATGCGCTCGTAAACGGATTCGCTGACGTACCGCCGGTGCCCGAGGCCGTCACGCTTCAGGTTCAACAAGAGTTTCAACAGCTTGGCGGCGCCGAACGGCTGGCGCTGCTTCAGCGCGAGGATCCGGAGGCTGCCGCCCGCCTCGGCGTCGCCGATCCGCAGCGTTTGATCCGGGCTTTGGCCGTCAAACGCGCCACCGGAAGGCCGCTGTCGAGCTTCCAAAAAGCCCCGCAATCCGGGCTTCTCGAGGGCTGGCAGGTCGAGCGGCTGGTGCTCGATCCCGATCGCCAGGTGCTGCGCGACCGCATCGCCCACCGGTTCGAAACCATGATGGATGCCGGCGCTGTCGAGGAGGTCGAGGCGCTACGCCGGCTCGAACTCGACCCGACCTTGCCGGTGATGAAGGCCATCGGCGTACCCGAGATCGGGGACTGGCTCGACGGCCACATCGGCCGCGAAGAGGCGGTGCGGCTCGCCACCATCGCGACCCAGCAATACGCCAAGCGCCAGCGCACCTGGTTCCGCAATCGCTTCGCCGATTGGCCGCGCCTCGATCCGCTTTAGCGCGGCCGCAGGAGCCCGAGCCGTTCGCGCATGGCGAAGCGGCTGACCAGCAGCACGGCCACGAAAGCCAGGCCACAGGCAAGGCCGATCCAGATACCGATGCCACGCCAGCCCACCACCAGACCCAGCACGTAGGCGATCGGCAGCCCCACGAGCCAATAGCCGAATATGGCCATCATCATCGGCACGGTGGTGTCGCTCAGCCCCCGCAGGGCGTGGGCTGCAACCACCTGAGCGCCATCCACCAACTGGAAAATGCCGGCAATGGCGAGGAATGAAGCCGCGAGCACCAGCGCGCCCTGGTTCTCCGGAACGTTGGGGTCGAGGAACAAGGTGACGATGGCGGGCCCGAAGAGAAGGAATGTCAGCGCCGAGACGACCATGAAGGCCGTGCCAAGCGCGAAGGCGGTCCAGCCGGCCAAGCGAATACCCTCCGCATCCTGCCGGCCGTAGGCGACCCCGACCCGCACGGTCGCTGCGATGCCGAGACCCAGCGGCACCATGAAGGCGAGCGACGCGCATTGCAGCGCAACAGCGTGCGCGGCCACCTCGTCCGTGCCCAGCCGCCCCATCAGCAGGGCGGCCGCGGTGAACAGGCCGACCTCCGCCAGCACCGTCAGTCCGATCGGGGTGCCGATGCGGAAGATTTCGCGGAAGCGGGGCCAATCGGGCTTCCAGAACCGAAGCAGGATATGGAAGCGGCGGAAGCGCCGGTGCCGGAGGACAAAGGTCAGGAACAGGCCGAACATGATGATGTTGGTGCAGACCGTGGCGATGGCGGCTCCGCGCAGTTCCAGCCGCGGTAGCCCGAAGGGGCCGAACATCAGCAGATAGTTGCCGATGGCGTTGGCGATCACGCCGCCGACGGTGATGACCAGAATGACCCGTGTCGCATCGAAGGACGACAGCAGCGAGCGCAGGGCGATGACCCCCAGCGCCGGCAGCAGCATCAGCACCGCAATCTGGATGTACTCTTCGGCCCGTGCGGTCAGCGTCGGGTCCTGTCCGAGGATGGCGAACACCGTGCGGATCTGGAGGATGACCGGTGTGAGCACCAGCGTCAGCACGATTGCGGCCCAGAACCCCTGCCGCACGATGCGCCGTACCGCCCGGACGTTGCGTGCGCCGCGTGCCTGTGCCGTCAGGGGAGCCACAGCGCCCACGATGCCCACTGCCAACAGGAAGAACGGCATCAAGAAGGTCGAGGCCAGCGTGCCAGAGGCAAGTGCCTCCGGCCCCAGCCAGCCCATCATGATCACATCGGTGGCCTGCAGGGCGTTTTGCGCCACCTGGGCGACCACCAGCGGCCATGCCAGCGCGAAGGTGGCGCGGAGCTCGGTTGTCCAAGGTGCGAAGCGGCCGTTTGCCGGCGGAACGGGTGCTCCGGCCTCGTGGGTGATCATGTTCTTGTCCTACTCGCGGCAGGTGCTCTAGACCAAACCGGTGTTGGGCGGAAGGGCTGCCGCTCCAAGGAAGGAATGTCCCGCATGCGCGAATTGCTCTTCGGCCGAGGCCTCGTGGCCATTGCAGGTCTGCTGGGGGCTGCCGGCGTTGCCTCAGCGGCCGGGGCGTCGCACGGCGAGGCTGGGCGCCTGCTTGGCTCCATCGCCACTATCGCGCTGGCTCACGCTCCGGTGCTGCTGGTGCTGGGACTGCTCTCCCCCAGAGGTCGAGCGTTGCGCAGCGGCGCAGTGGTGCTCGCAGCGGGGACGCTGCTGTTCGTCGTTGATCTCGCCACCCGTCAATGGATGGGGCAGGGGCTGTTCCCGGGCGCCGCTCCGATCGGCGGTGGCCTCATGGTTCTGGGCTGGCTCGCGGTGGCTTTGGCGGCCGTGTTTCGCACTTCGTTCAATTTTCGTTAAACGCGGACGGAACCGATCGCTACATAGCCGCATTCTGGCCTCCGATATTTCTCGGAGGGTTATTCATGCACAAGTTCATCATCATCGCCGCAACCGCTCTGTCGATGGCAGCCTGCACGTCCACCCAGCAGGGTGCCGCTATCGGCGCTGCCGGTGGTGCGGTCGTCGGTGCTGCCACCACTGGCAATGTGGTTGGTACGGCGGTGGGTGCCGGTATCGGTGCCGTTGCTGGCGCTGCCGCGGGCAACCTGCTCGGCCGCTATGGCGACAGCAACGACCGCTGCGTGTACGAGCGCCCGAACGGCACCCGCTACATCGACACCTGCCCGCAGGGCTAAGACATACTCGAGGTTGCAGCATCGCCCCATGCTGCCACGCGCCTTCGCGGCGCCCTGCACCCGATCCGGAGTCCCTCCTGGATCGGGTGCATTCGCTTGTCCGATGTCGACTCCCGCGTGGGGCTACGCTAGATAGCGCGCCGTTACCAATCTGGGCTGCCGAACATGCTGCGTGATCTTCTTCGCCACTGGAGCCCCAAAGTCGAGACCGCCGGCGACATTCGTCAGGCAGGGGCCTTGCCCTACGCGATCGTTGAAGGCCGCCTCGCCATCCTGCTGATCACCTCGCGCCGTACCGGCCGGTGGATTTTCCCCAAGGGCGCGATCGAAGCCGGCCTTACGCCCTGGGAGAGTGCTGCCAAGGAAGCGCGCGAGGAAGCCGGTGTCGTTGGCGAAGTCAGCACCAGCCCGATCGGTAGCTATCGCACTGGCGCTGGCGCGATGGGATCGGCGTTGGTCGACGTCGACATCTATCCCCTCCGGGTCGAGCAGCAGCTCGACGAGTGGAAGGAAAAGGGCCAGCGGCTGCGGCACTGGACGGTGCTGAGCGAGGCCAAGCGCCTTCTTGCCGATCCAGCGCTGGTGAAACTCGCAACCCGCCTCAGTGCCGAAGTTGCTCTGCGTCAGGGCAGCAGCAGGCCGAGCACCAAATAGAGCAAAGCGGCGAGGACCGCCGAGAGCGGTACCGTCACCACCCAAGCCGCAGCAATGCTGAGTACATGCTGGCGCCGCACCAAGCGGCGGCGCGCCAGCTTGCGTTCGCTCGACAGCGCCTCTTCCGGCGTCGTGTTCAGCATTTCCGGGTCGACGAAGCGGGCATGCACCGGGACGGCGACGTTGATCATGTCGCGCTGCGACTGAAACTCGCGCAGGAAGCCGACCCCGAACACCGCACCCACGGCGATGTGGGTGGAAGACACCGGCAGACCCAGCGCAGAGGCCGCCAGCACGGTGATCGCCGCCGACAGCGCCACACAATAGGCCCGGATTTCGTTTAGTTTGGTAATCTGCTCGCCCACCGTACGGATCAGCCGGGGTCCGAACAGTGCCAGGCCAAGCGCAATACCGACAGCGCCGATTGCCAGCACCCACAGGGGCAGGGTAATGCCCGCCGTCTCGCTGTGACCCGATTGAATCGTGGTCACGATGGCCGCGAACGGGCCGACAGCGTTGGCCACGTCATTGGCGCCGTGCGCGAACGACAGGAGCGCGGCCGCGACCACCAGCGGAAACCGGAACAGCGTCGCCACATGCTTCTTGCGGTTCTCAAGATACATGGACTGCTGGCGAACCAGCGGCATGGTGACAATCCAGCCCAGGGCCGTGAAGACCAAGCCGATGAGCAAGGTCATCGGCAAGCCGGGCTTCCAGATGCGGCTCAGGCCCTTGGTGGCCATATACATGGCGAAGATGCCGGTCATCGCCGCTACCAGAATTGGCACCCACACGCGCGCGGCCGAAATCTTGTCGATGCGAGAGGTGATGGTGCGGTGAATAACCGCCAGGATCACGGCGGCGAAGACGCCACCCAGCACCGGCGAGATCACCCAGCTTGCGGCGATGGTCCCGATCATCGGCCAGGCGACAATGCCAAACCCACCCGCGGCAATGCCCGCGCCCACCACGCCGCCCACCACCGCATGGGTGGTGGAGACGGGAGCACCGAGATAGGTGGCGAGGTTCACCCACAGCGCGGAGGCCAGCAGAGCCGCCATCATCACGGTGACGAACTGGCTCGCGTCCATCTGCGGCCCGGTGAGCAGGTCTCGAGCCACGGTGTTGACCACGTCGCCGCCCGCCAGCAGCGCCCCGGCGGCCTCAAAGATCGCAGCGATGATCAGCGCGCCGGTCATGGTCAGGGCGCGGGAACCCACGGCGGGGCCCATGTTGTTGGCGACGTCGTTGGCGCCGACATTGATCGCCATGTAACCTGCGATAACCGCAGCGATGACCACCAGGTAGCTACCCGGTCCATCGAGGACAGTGGAACTCGCCCACACGGCCGCAGCCAGCAGGAACACCAGGGCGATGCCTGGTGCCGCCAATCTGCGGGCGAGATCGCTGGTAGCGTTCTCGAGTCCCGAAACCCGCTGCAGATCCTTGTCGAGTGCGCTTTTGGTCATGTCACTGAACTGTCACGAATGGTGCGAAGGCCATACCCATCGAAAGCGCGAATGACCACCGGTTTGTTGCGTTCCCCGCAGCGACCTTGTGGGCAAGGGTTGACAGCCGTCCCTCGCCACCCGTATTCAAACGTCCTGAAATTCAGGAGAGGTCCCGTGCGGGCACTTATTCTCGTAGTAGGCAGGCGCATCGGCAACGTGGGGTAAAACCCCGCGCGATAGCTGGTGCGCCGAAAACAGGTCCCAAACGGGGCCTTTTTTATTGCCCGCTGATCGGCGCTGCGAGAAACGGGCTTCTGGAAAGACCAAGGGAAGGTACAGGCAAATGGCCGAGAAGATGACCGGCGCCGAGATGGTGATCCAGGCACTCACCGATCAGGGGGTGGAGCATATCTTTGGATATCCCGGCGGTGCCGCACTGCCCATCTACGATGCGATGTTCCAGCAGGATTTCGTCAAGCACATCCTGGTGCGGCACGAGCAGGGCGCCACCCATATGGCGGAGGGCTATGCCCGCTCGACCGGCAAGCCCGGCGTGGTGCTGGTGACCTCCGGCCCCGGCGCCACCAATGCCGTGACCGGCCTCACCGATGCGCTGATGGACTCGATCCCGCTGGTCTGCATCACCGCCCAGGTGCCGACCACGCTGATCGGCACCGATGGCTTCCAGGAATGCGACACCGTCGGCATCACCCGCTCCTGCACCAAGCACAATTACCTGGTGAAGAACGTCGCCGACCTGCCGCGCGTCCTGCATGAGGCCTTCCACATCGCGACCACCGGTCGTCCCGGCCCGGTGGTGATCGACATTCCCAAGGACGTGCAGTTCGCGGTCGGCGAGTACTACAAGCCGGAAACGGCTTCGCTCCGCCACCAGTCCTACCGGCCCAAGATGGATGGGGACCTGCAGGCGATCGAGGCGGCGGTTGAGCTGATGCTGCGCGCCGAGCGGCCGGTGTTTTATACGGGCGGCGGCGTGATCAATGCCGGTCCGGAAGCGTCGGAGAACCTGCGCGAACTGGCTGAACTCACCGGCTTCCCGGTCACGTCCACATTGATGGGTCTGGGCGCCTTCCCCGCCTCCAACCCGCAGTGGCTCGGGATGCTCGGCATGCACGGCAGCTACGAAGCCAACCTCGCCATGCATGACTGCGACGTCATGATCAATATCGGCGCGCGTTTCGACGACCGCATCACCGGCCGCATCGACGCCTTCTCGCCCAATAGCCGCAAGATCCACGTCGACATCGATCCGAGCTCGATCAACAAGATCATCCGTGTCGACGTCCCGATCGTGGGCGATTGCAACCGGGTGCTGGAGGAGATGATCCGCATCTGGCGCTCCCGCACCAACGAACCGCGCACCGAGGCCATCGCGCCATGGTGGAAGCAGATCGAGAAGTGGCGCGCCGTCGGCTCGTTCAACTTCAAGAACTCCGACACCGTCATCAAGCCGCAATGGGCCATCCAGCGGCTCTATGAAGCCACCCGCAACCAGGGCAAGGACGTCTTCATCACCACCGAAGTCGGGCAGCACCAGATGTGGGCGGCGCAGCACTTCCACTTCGACAAGCCCAATCGCTGGATGACCTCGGGCGGGCTCGGCACCATGGGCTACGGCCTGCCCGCCGCCGTCGGCGTGCAGGTGGCGCATCCGGATGCGCTCGTCATCGATATCGCCGGCGAGGCCAGCGTGCAGATGACCATGCAGGAGCTGTCGACCGCGGTGCAGTACCGCCTGCCGGTCAAGATCTTCATCCTCAACAACGAGCGCATGGGCATGGTTCGCCAGTGGCAGGACCTTCTGCACGGCTCGCGCTACGCCCATTCCTACTCGGAATCGCTGCCCGATTTCGTCAAGCTTGCCGAAGCCTATGGTGCCAAGGGCATCAAGTGCGACAACCCGGCCGAACTCGATGCCGCCATTGCCGAGATGCTCGACTATGACGGCCCGGTGCTGTTCGACGTGCTGGTGGAAAAGGACGAGAACTGCCTGCCGATGATCCCGTCCGGCAAGCCGCACAATGAGATCATCCTGCCCGATACCGCCAATATCGGCTCCATCATCGACGAGAAGGGGCGCGCCTTGGTGTAAACCGGGCGGAGGAAACAACATGAACGCACATCTGCAGCCCACCGGCTCCGCCTATTTCATCGCTCCGGAAACCCAGCAGACCGAGCGCCACACGCTTTCGGTGCTGGTCGACAACGAACCGGGCATTCTTGCCCGGGTGGTCAGCCTGTTTTCGGCCCGCGGCTACAACATCGAAAGCCTGACCGTCAGCGAGACCGAACACGGAAGGCGACTTAGCCGCATTACCGTGGTCGTCATCGCCACGCCCAAGACGCTGGTGCAGATCAAGCTCCAGCTCGAGCGGCTGGTGCCGGTGCACCGCGTGCACGACCTCACCGCCGAGGGCAATTACGTCGAGCGGGAGTTGGCGCTGATCAAGGTCAAGGGTTCGGGCGATCACCGGGCCGAAACCCTGCGCCTCGCCGACGCTTTCCGCGCCCACATCATCGACGCCACTGTCGAAAGCTTCGTCTTCGAAGTGACAGGCAAGCCGGAAAAGATCGACAGCTTCATCGGCCTAATGTCGCCGCTCGGTCTGGTGGAAGTGGTCCGCACCGGCCTCGCCGCCATCGGCCGCGGTCCGGAAAGCATGTAGCAAACGCCGCCACGCCTAGGGTCGCGTGGCGGTGAACTCGCCTTGTGCGGTGGTGACGCCCAGTTCGCCACCGGCGCTATCCAGCGCTCGCACCGTCCACTCATAGGTGTGGGTGCCGCGAATGGGGCAGGGGCCGATATACTTGAAGGTGTCGGCGGCGATGGCCGGTTCGCCTTGGTAGTCCAGCGCCTTGCCGCCGTGCTGGATGTCGGCCGTCAGGTCGTGCAGCCGGAAGTCGAGCACCGCTGTGCCGTCCGGCACGCCGCTCAGCCGGAACTCCGGGCTCGGTGTGATCCGCAGCGACCCACCGGCGCAGGGCCGCACATTGGAAAAGTCGAAATCCACCTCGAAAGCGGTCGCAGGTACCGCAACGAGCACGGTTGCCGCAGCCGCGGCAAGCAGATGCAGTTGCATGTTCAGTCCTCCCGCGGTGAGTTGTTGTATCGATACAGGTGAGTGTCAACTGCTGTGTGTGAGGACGGAGATCAGACGTCCTCAGCTCACATTTCGGTCCCGCCGCCACCGCTCAGCCGATCCGCGTCGCGCCTGCGGCATCATCCTGCGTGTTCATATGCATCAAAAGGTTCGATTGGGCGGCGGGCCCTTGCGGTGCTATGGCATCGCCGAGCAAGGAATCCGGCCATGACCCTGTTGTCCGTCAATCTCAACGCCGTGGCGCAGTTGCGCAATCGCCGCGATCTGCCGTGGCCCAGCGTGACCGGCATTGCCCGGCTTGTTCTGGCGGCCGGGGCGGCAGGCATCACCGTGCATCCGCGTCCCGACGAGCGTCATATCCGCCGCACCGATGTGTTCGATCTTGCCGAGGTGCTACGGGACTATCCGGGACGTGAGTTCAACGTCGAAGGCTATCCGAGCGAGGATTTTTTGGCGCTGGTCGCCGAGGTGCACCCACATCAGGTGACGTTGGTGCCGGACGATCCGAGTCAAGCCACGTCCGACCACGGCTGGGATTTCGTTGCGCATGCGGAGCTGTTGCGTGGTGTCATCGGTCGTCTCCATGGTCACGGCGCACGGGTGTCGCTGTTCACCGATCCCGACGTCGGAGAAGCGGGTGTGGCGGCAGCCAAGGCCACCGGTGCCGACCGTATCGAACTGTTCACCGGGCCTTATGGCGCCTGTTTCAGTGACCCTGCACGCGCCGAGCGCGAACTCGGATCATTGGCGGCAACCGCGGCAGCCGCGGCTGCCGCCGGCTTGGGCGTGAATGCCGGACACGACCTCACCCTCGCCAACCTGTCGGCCTTTCAGGCAGCGGTCCCGGGCGTGGCGGAGGCGTCCATCGGCCATGCCCTGACGGCCGATGCACTGATCATGGGTTTCGCGGAGGCGGTCCGCCGTTACATCGCAGTCCTGAGCTGAGGCAGCTCAGTCGGTGAAGGTGAACACCGCCAGTTCGCACACATTGTTGCCGCCGGAGACGACCTCGTCTCCATCCTCGAAGACGGCCAGGAAATCGTAGCGGCAGTAGCCGCTGCCATCGTCGATGTTGATGACGACGCTATGCCCTGCCGGCAGAATGTTGCGCCCGAGTATGTCCTCTTCCCAGGAATTGGTGCCGGTGTTGGAGGCGTAGAATTCGTAGATGTCGTAGCTCGACTCGTTGACGATGCGGACGCGGCGGTCGTACGCCTGCGCGTCGGCGGTGACACCGGCCACGAGGGCCAGCGCCAGCAAGGCTGATGCCAGTTTCATTTTTCAAAAATCCCCGGTGCAGGCAACCTGCCTGCATGTGCGACTCCTAGATCGCGCCCCTTGGCGCCAACACACCCGTTTGGGTGGGCAGGCGAGATTGTATCTCGGGTGGTGAACACTGCGTCTGCGGAACGCCAGCCGCTGGCCCGGGATTGCCTCTGCGGGGGCACGAAGAATCGCGGAAATCCAGCATTCACGGACACTTACATCGATGTGCCCTAGCCAAATCGGTGTGGCCGGGCGACAGCGGCGTGCCTCCTTGCCGCTTTCGCCTGCAGGCACATATATCGCCTCAGTTACGATTTGTTACCAAGGAGGGCGCAATGTCCAAACTGAAAATCGCCGTCATCATTTCGTCCACCCGCGACGCCCGCTTCGGTGAGAAGCCGGCCCAGTGGATCCTCGAAAAGGCCAAGGAACGCCCGGAACTCGAAGTCGAACTCGTCGACCTGCGTGACTTCGATCTGCCGTTCTTCAACGAGGCCGCCTCTAACCTGTGGATGCCCTCCCAGGACCCGAAGGCCGTCGCCTGGCAGAACAAGATAAGCGAGTTCGACGGCTACATCTTCGTCGTCGCCGAGTACAACCGCTCGATCACCGGTGCCCTGAAGAATGCGCTCGATCAGGCCTACACCAACTGGAACAAGAAGCCGTTCGGCGCTGTCGGCTACGGCACTGTCGGTGCAGCGCGCGCCATCGAACACCTGCGCACCATTGGCACCGAGCTGCAGATGGTCTCCACTCGTTCGGCCGTCCACATCGGCAGCGGCGACTTCTTCACCGTTTGGGGTGGCGGTGCCAACCAGCCGATCTCGGCCATCGAACAGTCCATCGGCCCGTCGGCCAAGGACATGCTCGACCAGCTCGTCTGGTGGGGCCAGGCTACTAAAGCCCAGCGCGCTAACGAGACGCAAGCCGCTCAGGCGGCCGAATAACAGTTCGACGACCTCCATCTTCGTTTACCGCAGGGGCCGCTTCCGCGAGGGAGCGGCCCCTGTGCATGGATCGCATGCAGCCGTTTGGTGTTGTGCGGGAATAGAGCCGGGTGTATAGCGCCGCGGCCTTTGAACCCGAGAGCCCCAAAGCTCATGACGCACTCGCAAGCGTCCGGCGCCAGCGCCGGGACCGTAGCGACCGAACAGGCCAGCCACGCAAAACAAAACCTGCCGATCCTCACTCTGGGAGCGATCGGCGTGGTCTACGGCGATATCGGCACCAGCCCGATCTACGCCTTTCGCCAGGCCATGCATGTGCGGCCAGGTGCTGCCGCCTCGAGTATCGAGATCCTCGGGCTGCTGTCGCTCATCGTCTGGGCACTGACGCTGACGGTCGCGGTCAAATACGTGTTCTTCGTCACCCGTGCCGACAATAACGGCGAAGGCGGCACGCTGTCGCTGATGGCACTGGCCCGCAAGACCTTCACCAATCCTCCGGTCTGGATCACCGCCCTCGGCGTGCTCGGCGCCGCCATGTTCTTCGGGGATGCCATCATCACCCCGGCAATATCGGTGCTCTCGGCCGTCGAAGGCGCCGAGCTCGTTGCGCCGGGGATGGGGCGCTGGGTGGTGCCGATCACCCTCGTCATCATCATCGGCCTGTTCGCGGTGCAGCGCTTCGGCACGGCGAAGGTGGCGATCGTGTTTGGTCCCATCACCGCCTTCTGGTTTCTGGTCCTCGGCTTCTCGGGGCTGGTCCACATCATCGACTATCCGGCGGTGCTGTGGGCGCTGAATCCCTGGCTCGGGGCGCAGTTTCTCGTCACCCATTTCGGCATCGCGTTTGTCGTGATGGGAGCAATCTTTCTGGCGGTCACGGGGGCGGAGGCACTTTATGTCGACCTCGGCCATTTCGGCCGCCGCCCGATCGTGCTCGCCTGGTTCGGCCTCGTATTCCCCTGCCTGCTGCTCAACTATTTCGGGCAGGGCGCTTACGTGCTCGAGGTCGGGGTTGAGAACGTCGAGAGCCCGTTCTTCGAGATGCAACCGGATTGGGCGCTGCTGCCGTTCGTGATCCTGGCCACCATGGCCACCATCATCGCCAGCCAGGCGGTGATCACCGGCACCTACAGCCTCACGCAACAGGCGATCGCCCTCAACATGCTGCCGCGCATGGTGGTGCAGCACACCTCGGCCACCCAGAGCGGCCAGGTCTACATGCCCCAGATCAACACTATGCTGATGATCGGCGTGCTGGTGCTGGTGGTGGCCTTCGGCAGCTCGGCCGAGCTCTCCAATGCCTACGGAATCGCCGTGTCGGGCGTGATGATCGTGACGCTGGCGCTTCTGGTCGTGGTGATGCGCCGCAACTGGCGCTGGCATCCGCTGGCGGTAGCGGTGTTCGCCGCGATATTCATCATCATCGATGGCGGCTTCTTTGCTGCCAATGCCGCCAAGCTGTTCCAAGGAGGCTGGGTGCCGGCTGCGGTCGCCATCGTCGTTGCACTGGTCATGTGGAGCTGGATGGCGGGTCGCCGCCGACTTGGTGACAAGACTCGCCGGGACGAGGTGCCGCTGCAGTTCCTCGTCGACAACCTCTCCAAGAAGAAGCCGATGGTGGTGCCCGGCACCGCCATCTTCCTCACCAGCGACATCGAGGGCGCCCCGACGGCGCTGCTGCACAGCCTCAAGCACTACAAGGTGCTGCACGAGCAAAACGTCATCCTGACCGTCCGCACCTCGTCTTCGCCCCGCGTGCCGGACGACGAGAAGGTGACCATCGACGCCTATAACGAGCTGTTCTTCCGCATGATCATCACCTTCGGCTACATGGAAACGCCGAACGTTCCCAAGGCCATGGCGTTGGCTCGCAAGCTCGGCTGGAAGTTCGACATCATGTCGACCTCGTTCTTCCTATCGCGCCGTTCGCTGAAGCTGAGCCAGAAGCACAACATGCTGACGTACTGGCAGGACCGGCTGTTCACCCGGTTGGCGCGAAATGCCAGTGACGCCACCGAGTACTTTCATATCCCGACGGGCCGCGTGGTCGAGATCGGCACGCAGGTGATGCTCTAGGCGGGCTACTTCACCATGTCGGGGCAGACATAAGGCACGGTCGCCACGGTGAACCGCTGCTCCTGCGTCTCGCTGCCGAGCTTGAGGTTCAGCACCAACTCCTCGTCGGTCAGGCTGGAGATGTCGGCCGCGATCGTCATGCCGTCCTCGTCCCAGCTGATGCTGGTTTCCGAGACCTGCTGCCATTTCGACAGCCGGTACGTCTCCCAGCAGCTGTCGCTGACCAGGGTGCCATCCTCAAGGAAGATCTGCATCGGCCCGGGCAGGGCAGGGTCGGCGTCGGTGCGCACCCATACCTTGTTGAGCAGCGGATTGGCGCTCTCGACCTCCTCCGCCGCTACCGGAAGGCTGCCCAGCGCACTGACACCCCAGGCACCCATCAAGGCGAGGATTGCTGCTTTGGTATCCATGCTCACTCTCCCGTCGCGCTGATCTGGTGATCGGCTCGTCGGGCACAAGAGGCATCCTGATCGCGGCAAGAATGCGTTGCAGCTTACGTCGAGGCCGCAAAACTCCGCAGTCCCAGCGAGCGATCCCGCTCCCGTACCCGCTTGGCCTGGTTGGGCCACAGGTCGTAGTCGGAAGCGCCAAGGGCGTGCCGGGCGTGCACGGCCCAATTCGGATCGTCCAGAGCCGCACGGGCCAGGGCGACAAAGTCTGCATCGCCACCGGCAATGATCTGCTCTGCCTCCTGCGGGTCCCCGAGCAGCCCCACCGCCATGGTCGGAATGTCGGCGCCCTGCTTGACGGCGCGCGAGAACGGCACCTGGTAGCCGGGTCCGCTCTGGATCTTTGCCTCGGCGAACCCACCGCTCGAGCAGTCGATGGCATCGACGCCTCGCGCCTTGAGTTCGCGGGCCAGCACCACGCTGTCCTCCACCGTCCAGCCGCCCTCGGCCCAGTCGCTCACGGAGAGCCGGGCGAGCAGCGGCTTGTGTTCGGGCCACACCGCGCGCACGGCCTCGGTGACCTCCAGCACCAGCCGTATGCGGTTCTCGAGGCTGCCGCCATACTCATCCGTTCGCTGGTTGGCCAGCGGCGACAGGAACTGGTTCAGCAGGTAGCCATGGGCCGCGTGGATCTCGACAGTGTCGAACCCGGCTTGATCGGCGCGCCGGGCTGCGGCGACAAAGGCATCGATGACGTTGTGAATGCCGGCCTTGTCGAGCGCCACCGGCGTCTGGAAATGCGGGTTGCCCGGCGCATGCGAGACAGCGCTCGGCCCCACCGGCTGCCAGTGCTCGAAGCCGACCAGCGGCTTCTCCTCCTCGGTTTCGTCGAAGCCGTTGCGCCACGGAATCGGGGTCGAGGCCTTCCGGCCGGCATGTGCCAACTGGATGCCGGCCGCGGCGCCCTGGGAGTGGAGGAAGTCGAGGATCCGTGCCAGCGGGGCGATGTGCTCGTCCTTCCACAGGCCGAGATCGCCATAGGAGATGCGTCCCTCGGGCAGCACGCCCGTTGCCTCCAGGATCACCAGCCCGAAGCCGCCGATACCGAAGCGGCCGAGATGGACGAAGTGCCAGTCATTGGCGAACCCATCTTGAGCCGAATACTGGCACATCGGCGCGACGACGGTGCGATTGCGGAGGGTGAGCCCGCGCAGGGTCACCGGCGAAAACAGATTGGTCATGCAAACACTCTTCGGCCAAACCAGGGGAGGCCCACCGAACATGCACACCGTCGGCTTCATCGGCAAGTGCCGATGAAGAGAATGTGTCAGGTACGCTCTTCCCAGATGCGCGCTAGCTCGACGATGGTGGCGACGGCTTTCTCCATGTCCTGTCGGCTGATCCACTCCAGAGGCGAGTGGAAGGCGTGCCCACCGGCGAAGATGTTGGGGCAGGGTAAGCCCATGAACGACAGGCGCGAGCCGTCGGTGCCGCCACGAATCGAGCCGCGCACGGGCGTCATCCCCGCCCGCCGGATCGCCTCCACCGCGTAGTCGACGATCTCCGGATGCTGGTCCAGCACCTGCTTCATGTTGCGGTACTGCTCGTGGGTGGTGATCGAGAATCGGGAGTCCGGATAGTCAGCCAGCACCGCCTCGGCGATGTCGCGGACCATGGCGTGCTTCTCGGCAAGCCCGGACTCGGTGAAGTCGCGCACGATCATTTTGATCGTCGCCGCTTCCATGGATCCGCTGATCTCGGTCGGATGCACGAAGCCGTCGCGGCCCTCGGTGCCTTCCGGTGAAACCTCGCGGGGCAGACGGGCAATGATGGCGCTCGCGATCTTGATGGCGTTCTCCATCCGGTCCTTGGAAAAGCCCGGATGCATGGCGACTCCGGTGATTTCCAGCGTCAGCGCATCGGCCGAGAAGGTCTCGTCCTCGATGGTGCCGGCCGTCTCGCCATCGAGGGTATAGGCGAAGCGGGCGCCGAGTTTTTCGAGGTCGACCTTGTCGACCCCGCGGCCGATTTCCTCGTCGGTGGTGAAGAGCAGGCGGATCGTGCCGTGGCGGATGGACGGGTCGTTGAGCAGGAGCTCGGCGGCGGTGATAATCTCAGCAATTCCGGCCTTGTCGTCGGCGCCGAGCAGGGTGGTGCCGTCGGTGGTGACGATGTCGTTGCCGATCTGGTTGGCGAGTTCGGGGTGCTCGCTGGTGCGGATCACGCGGCCCGAATTGCCCAGCGGGATGTCCCCACCTGCATAGTTTCGGTGAAGTTTTGGTTGCACTCCGTTACCGCTGAAGTCGGGTGCGGTGTCCATATGGGCACAAAAGCAGACAACCGGCACATCCTTGTCGGTGTTGGCCGGAATGGTGGCGTAGACGTAGCCGTGTTCGTCGAGATGCGCATCGGTCAGGCCGATAGTGAGGAGTTCGTCGACGAGGAGCCGGCCGAGGTTCTTCTGCTTCTCCGTCGAGGGCTGGGTAGGGGAGTCGGGATCGGACTGGGTATCGATCACCACGTAGCGAAGGAAGCGGTCGAGAACGGTATCGGTCATCTGGATATCCCGGCTGGCACAAGAGCAGAACGCTTAGCCGTGTAGACGCCGCTTGGGAATCCGCTATCACGCGCTACAAAGGGGCTTGTCACGAACCGTACCGTACGGTACGCCAGCGGACGAAATCGGCCGAAACCGTTCGGCTCTATACCGGATGAGGGTGGAATGGCGCTGCCCATCAAAATCACCGAGGAGACCTTCACGCCGCGGCAGCAGGCGGTGTTGACGGCTGCGCTCGACCTTCTGGTCGAGAACGGCGATGGCCTGACCATGACGGCCGTCGCCCGCCGCGCCTCGTGCAGCAAGGAAACGCTCTACAAGTGGTTCGGCGACCGCGATGGCCTGCTTACTGCCACGGTGCAGTGGCAGGCGGCAAAGGTGCGCATGCCGCATGTGGACCGTACGCATCTGAGCGCCTCGGTGCTGCGCGAGAGCCTTGAGCAGTTCGCGCGCGACCTGCTGACCACCATCGTGGGGCAGGTTTCGATCACGCTCAACCGCACTGCCATCACCCATGCGGCGCAGGAGAAGGACAGCCTCGGCGTGATCGTGCTCGAAAACGGTCCGCTCGCCATCCGTCGCCGGCTTAAGCCGATCCTCGAGGCGGGGCGCGATGCCCGCCTGCTGCGGTTCGACAGCAGCGAGGAGGCCTACCGCACCTTCTTCGGTCTCGTGGTGCGGGACGTGCAGATCCGCCTCTTGCTGGGCGACAAGCAACTCACCCAGAGCAATGTCGAGGCCAATATCGAAGCCGACGTGAAAACGGCGGCCGATCAGTTCTTCGCCCTCTATGGGACGAAAGCCACTCAATAACACCGCAATTCGAGGGAGAAACCCAATGCGCGTCTATTACGATCGGGATGCCGATCTCAACATCATCAAATCCAAGAAGGTCGCGATCGTCGGCTACGGCTCGCAGGGTCACGCCCACACGCTGAACCTGCGCGACTCGGGCGTCACCGACATCGTCGTGGCGCTGCGTCCCGGCTCCCCCTCGGCCAAGAAGGCCGAAGGCGAGGGGCTGCGGGTGATGAGCGTTGCCGAAGCCGCCGGCTGGGCCGACGTGATCATGATGCTGACGCCCGACGAACTGCAGGCCGACATCTACAAGCAGCATATCGAGCCGAACATTCGTGACGGCGCGGCGCTGGCGTTCGCCCACGGCCTCAACGTCCACTTCAACCTGATCGAGCCCAAGAAGACCGTCGACGTGATCATGATCGCGCCGAAGGGCCCGGGTCACACCGTGCGCGGCGAGTTCCAGAAGGGCGGCGGCGTGCCGTGCCTGATCGCCGTCCACCAGGACGCTTCCGGCAACGCCCATGACATCGCGCTGGCCTATGCCTCGGGCGTCGGCGGCGGCCGTTCGGGCGTCATCGAGACCAATTTCCGCGAGGAATGCGAGACCGACCTGTTCGGCGAGCAGGCCGTGCTCTGCGGTGGCCTCGTGGAACTGATCCGCGCTGGCTTCGAGACGCTGGTGGAAGCCGGCTATGCTCCCGAAATGGCCTATTTCGAGTGCCTGCACGAAGTGAAGCTGATCGTCGACCTGATCTACC
Source organism: Devosia albogilva (assembly GCF_042685625.1). Classification (NCBI taxonomy): domain Bacteria; kingdom Pseudomonadati; phylum Pseudomonadota; class Alphaproteobacteria; order Hyphomicrobiales; family Devosiaceae; genus Devosia; species Devosia albogilva. Next base: position 456,722 of record NZ_JBHUNP010000001.1, on the reverse strand, counting down.
AGGGCGGCATCGCCAACATGAACTACTCGATTTCGAACACTGCCGAGTGGGGCGAGTACGTCACCGGCCCGCGCATCATCACCTCGGAAACCAAGGCCGAGATGAAGCGCGTGCTGCACGACATCCAGTCGGGCAAGTTCACCTCGGACTGGATGCAGGAATACAAGGGCGGCGCGTCGCGCTTCAAGGCGACCCGTCGCCTGGCCGACGAGCACCAGATCGAGGAAGTCGGCGCGCGGCTGCGCGAGATGATGCCCTGGATCAAGGCCGGCGCCCTGGTCGACAAGGCCAAGAACTAAGCGACACGAGGCGGCCGGGGGAAACCCCGGCCGTTTTTTCTTGATCCAGATCCTGCCCATCAGCGACGTCGACATCCGCCTCGTCCCGGGCTCCTGGCCGGTGCCGGAGCCGGTGCGCGCGGCTGCGGCGGCGCATTGGGCGGAGCTGAGTGCCGCCAATCCGCATCTGTGGGATGGCCGCATTCTTGGCGTGACGGCGCAGGACGGTGACCCGCCGCTTTCGATCATCGATGGCGTGTTGCGGGCCGAAGCGCGCGAGGATGCCTATTCGGTGTTCCTCCACTGGCGCGACAGTGGCTTTCCCGAGATCGGCATCCGCAACGTCTTCGGCTCGGCCCTGATCGCTTCCAGCGACGGCGCGTTCATTTTCGGGGTGATGGGCGGCACCACGGCGAATGCCGGCCGGGTCTATCCGCCGGGCGGTTCACTGGAGCCGAGCGACGTCGATTCCGAGGGCAAAGTGGGCGTGCTCGCCTCGATCGATCGCGAGCTCGAGGAAGAGACCGGTCTGACGGCGTCCGAGGCCGAACTCGGGCCGCTGCTGGTGACCTTCGAAGGCGCGCGGATTTCCATCGGACGGGTGTTCCGCTTCGATGAGCCTGCGGCTGCGCTCGCGGCCCGCATCCGGGCCAATCTTGACCGGCAGGCGCACCGCGAACTCGACGACGTGGTCATCGTGCGCTCGGCCGCAGACGCGGCCGCAGCCGGTTATGTCATCCCCTATGCGGCGGCGCTGGCCGATCGGGGTTCGGCCTATCTGTAGTATTGATGCAATCCTGTCGCAGTAACTGCACGGATCGACAATCGCGGGCTTTCGCTCCCCGCTCGTTCTGCTAGGCTCCGCTGACCATCGACTATTCATCCACCTTCCCACACCGGGGGTGACTATGACGTCGACCAAGCGGTTCTGCCTCTATCTGATCAAGCCGTCGCACTATGACGACGACGGCTATGTGATCCAGTGGCGGCTGTCTCCGATTCCATCCAACTCACTGGCGTCGGTCTACGGACTGGTACGCGATGCCATCGACCGTGAGGCCATGGGGCCGGGGTGGGACTTCGACGTCCATCCCATCGACGAGACCAATACCGAGGTGGACGTCCGCGCCATCGCGGAGGAGGTCCGCAGCGCCGACGGTGGCCTGGTGATGCTGATCGGGGTGCAGTCCAATCAGTTCCCGCGCGCGCTCGACATCGCCCGCCCCTTGCTCGCAGCAGGCATACAGGTCGCCATTGGCGGCTTTCATGTTTCCGGCGTCATATCGATGCTGAACGGCGAGGATGCCGATTTCCGCCGCGCCCAGCAGATGGGCATCAGCCTGTTCGCGGGTGAACTCGAGGGGCGGGTCGAGCAGGTGCTCGGGGACGCCGTCTCCGGCCGGCTGCAGCCGCTCTACAACTACATGAACGACCTGCCCGGGATCGAGGGCACGCCGGTGCCGTTCATGCCCGCGGGCCACGTGGCGCGCACCGCCTATAATCTCACCAGCTTCGATGCCGGCCGTGGCTGCCCCTACCAGTGCTCGTTCTGCACCATCATCAATGTGCAGGGGCGCAAATCCCGCCGCCGCTCGCCCGACGACATCGAGAAGATCATCCGCCTCAATCTCGAGCAGGGCGTTCGCCGGTTCTTCATCACCGACGACAACTTCGCCCGCAACAAGGACTGGGAAGCCATCCTCGACCGGCTGATCGCCATGCGGGAAGGGGAGGGGCTCGACTTCAACTTCTTCATCCAGGTGGACACGCTCTGCCACAAGATCCCGAACTTCGTGGAGAAGTGTGCCCGCGCCGGGGTGAAGCGGGTGTTCATCGGGCTCGAGAACGTCAACCCGGCCAACCTCAAGGACGCCAAGAAGCGGCAGAACAAGATCACCGAATACCGTCGGATGCTGCTGGCCTGGAAGGAATGGCACGTCATCACTTATGCCGGCTACATCCTCGGTTTCCCCACTGACACGCCCGAGCGCATCATGCACGACATCGACGTGGTGAAGCGGGAACTGCCGGTCGACATCCTCGAATTCTTCTTCCTGACGCCGCTCCCCGGCTCGGAGGACCACCAGAAGCTGCATCGCGCTGGGGTCGCCATGGACGGCGACCTCAACAAGTACGATCTCAACCACTACACCACGGCGCATCCGGCGATGAGCCAGGCCGAGTTCGAGAAGGTCTATGCCGATGCCTGGACGCGCTACTATTCGCTTGACCATGTCGAGACGATCATGCGCCGGGCGGCGGTGTCCGGCATCTCCACCTCGAATGTGCTGCTTCTGGCCGTGTGGTTCGTGGGAGCGCTGAAGATCGAGGGCGTGCATCCGCTGGAGGTTGGCTGGATCCGGCGCAAGTCGCGCCTAAACCGCCGGCATGGCATGCCGATCGAACCCGCCATCCTGTTCTACCCGAAATACTATGCCGAACTCGGCTGGAAGCTGATGCGCTGGGCGGGGCTCTACCTGCGCTTCGGGATGAAGCAGCTCAAGGTGGAACGGGACCCCAACCGGCACAGCTATACCGACACGGCGATGACCCCGGTGACAGATCAGGATGAGGCGGACCTCGAGCTGTTCAAGTCGAGCGACGCGGTGGTGTGGCTGGACGAGCAGAAGCGCATCGAGCGGGCGCAGCTTGGGCTCAGGCAGGAAGCCTCGTGACAGGCTGACCCTGTTGCGGCCATCGAGCGTGGGGTAGATTGCAGGGATCGTCGGACGGAGATGCCTGTGTCATTGCCCCGGTTTCCCCAGGAAGGCGGCTGCCAGTGCGGCGCCGTTCGCTACCGCCTGAATGCTGCGCCGCTCAGCGTCTACAATTGCCATTGCAAGGACTGCCAGCGCTTCTCGGGTGCCGGCTGGTCGATGTCGATGATCGTGCGCAGCAGCGATTTCGAGGTCTCGGGCGCAACTGTGCGCTATGACCGTAGGGCCGATAGCGGCAACGTCATCGTCATGAACTTCTGCGCCCACTGCCATGGCTGGTTGTGGAACGACCCGCCCGACGGCAGCATCAAGGTGGTCCGGGCCGGGACGCTCGACGACATCGACTGGGCCCGGCCGGTCGGCAACATCTGGACCAGCAGCAAGGCGGCATGGGCGGAGATCGACCCCAGCCTCGTGAATTTCGACAAGGGCGCGGTGGACCGCACGCCGCTGTTCGAAGCGTGGAGCCGTGCGCACCAACCGTGAGGTTCTAGGGGCGGGCGGGCTGCCTTATCCGCCAGTCGGTGGCGACGAAGCCGGCGAGCAGCGCCAGTTCACCGAGATTGCCGGCGAAGGCCAGCATGTCGCCGGTCACGGTGGCGGCCACCTGGGCCAGGGCGCCGAGGAGCAGCCACGGTCCGCCTCCGTGGCGCCAGATCACGACGCCGGCGGCGACGATCAGGACGATCACTGCGATGGGCGCGACCGGCACGGAGTTGACGTTGCTGTAGGTCACGAGCCCGTCGTCGGTGCTGAGCTCCAGTTCCAGGTTCAGCATGTCGCTCCAGAAACCGAAGGCGATGAGGGCGACGACGACAACCGCAGCGATCGCGCTTATCACGGATCCGCGGCTCCAGCCGGCGCCGCTGCGGCGAACGAGGCCGAGCGCGCTCAGCACCAGCAGCGGCGTCGAGCCCGCATGCATGAAATAGCGAGGCACGCTGAGGTTCTGCAGTTGCTCGCCCGCGCCCACCGCGCTGCCCAGCGCGATCATGACGTTGTCGTAGACCAGGCCTGCGGTCACCAGGATCAGCGGAATGCTGGAGAGAGTGCGGCTGCCAAGCAACCGGACCACGGAGGCGACGAACAGGCCGAGATGTCCAAGGGCGTAAGCTAAAAAAATCACCTGCATCGGATGCAAAGTCCACGCTCTGATGTAAGAACTTTCCGAGCGCAGCAATGCAGTATTTGGTTCCATCGGCCGCACGGCGCGGGGATGGACCGGCTTGGGACCAGCAATGAGCAACGAAGACGATATCGCCCGTGTGAAGCGGCAAGAGCAGGAACTGGTGCTGGAGCGCTTCGACGAGGAGGTGGCTTTCGCCCTCGGCACCTCGGTGCGGGAGCGCGCCCTGGCGGAAGGGCTGTCGCTGGTGGTCGACATCCGCACCTGGGACCGGCAGTTGTTCTTCTCGGCCACGGCGGGCACGTCGGCCGACAATGCCGAGTGGGTGCGCCGCAAGATCAACACTGTCCGCCGCTTCCAGCGCGCGAGCTACCGCATGGTGCTCGAGCGGGGCGAGCAGCCGTTCTCGCCACAGTCGGGTGCCGATCCTGCCGACTACGTCATCGCCGGTGGCGGTTTCCCGATCCGGGTCACGGGCGCCGGCATTGTCGGGGCGCTGACCATCTCCGGCCTGCCGGGCCGCAAGGACCATGCCGTGGCCGTCGATGCCATCTGCGATCATCTCGGACGGCCGCGCGCCGACTATGCCCTGCCGGAGAGCGCGCCGTGAAACTCAGCTATCTGCTGCTCGACGTCTTCACGCGCGAGCCGCTCAAGGGCAACCCGCTCGCGGTGGTCTGCAAGGCCGAGGGGCTGCTCGACGACGAGATGCAGCGGGTAGCCCGGGAGTTCAACCTCAGCGAGACGGTGTTCATCTGCAAGCCGAAGGCGGAGCGCAACACCGCCAATGTCCGCATCTTCACCCCGCATGAGGAATTGCCGTTCGCTGGCCACCCCACCGTTGGCGCCGCCGTGGTGCTTGGCCTGCAGAACAAGGTGAGCGCCGTGCGGCTCGAGGAGAAGGTCGGGCTGGTTACGGCGCTGTTCGAGAAACTCGACAAGCGTAGTGGCGAGGCTCGCTTCGCCTTGCCGCGATTGCCGGCGCGCCTCGGCGATCTGCCGGACCGGCTGTCGCTGGCGCAGGCGCTCGGCGTCGAGCCGGAAGACATCGGCTGCGAGGGCTACAAGCCGGCGGTGTTCTCCGCGGGCGTCACCTTTCACCTGATCCCGGTGCGCAACGCTGCGGTGCTGCGGCGGGTGCAGCCGAACTCGGCCGGCTGGAACGCCGTGTTCTCCTACGACCACCACTCCGCCTATGTGTTCACCCTGACGCCGGAGGAGCCCGACAACGACATCGCGGCGCGGATGTTCGGCATGGGCTTGGGCGAGGATCCGGGCACGGGTTCGGCGGCGGCAGCGCTGATCGGGCTTCTCGCCGAGCACGCGCCGCTCGCCAACGGCCAGTCCGATTTCGTGCTGCGGCAGGGCCACGAGATGGGCCGCCCGTGCCGCATCACCATCCAGTTGCGCAAGGACAACGACGTGCTGACCCATGGAGCCATCGGCGGGCAGGCGGTGATCGTCGGCGAGGGGGTGCTCGATCTGGGGGATTGAGCGCGCCGAACGGATTCGCGGCGGATGGTCTTGCAACGCCATCCCGATTGGCGCATTCTTTGACCAGGACGAAGTGTACCCGAGCGTACCCGATGCAGCGCCGCCGCGCCAAAGCCATTGCCATCGCAGAGCAGCAGGTTCTCCGGAATCGGCTCGCGATTGCGGCCGGCCTGCTGCTGCTTCCCGCGCTCCTCCTCCTTCTTATCAGCCCCTGATCACCGGCAGCTCGAACGAGCGGGTCGTCAGGGGAGTGTGCCATCAACCGAACATTGAAACATGTCCGGTCCAGCGAGCCATTGCCTCGGGGCCGATAGGAAAGAACTGATATGTCCGCCACCAACAGCAACAAAGAGCGCGTCTTCATCTTCGACACCACGCTGCGCGACGGCGAGCAATCGCCCGGCGCGACGATGACCCTCGAGGAGAAGCTGCAGGTCGCCGAAACGCTCGACGAAATGGGCGTTGATATCATCGAGGCCGGCTTCCCGATCGCTTCCAATGGCGATTTCGAAGCGGTCGTCGCCGTCGCCAAACAGGTCAAGCGCGCCACCGTTGCCGGCCTTGCCCGGGCGATCCCGGCCGATATCGACCGGGCAGGGGAGGCGGTGCGGCATGCCCAGCGCGGCCGTATCCACACCTTCGTGTCGACCTCGCCGATCCATCTGGCCCACCAGATGAAGAAGACCGAGGATGAGGTCATCGAGATCATCGCCCGCACGGTGGCGCAGGCGCGCAACCTGATCGACGATGTCGAGTGGTCGGCGATGGACGCTACCCGCACGCCGATCGAGTTCCTCAAGCGCTGCGTCGAGACCGCCATCAAGGCCGGCGCCACCACCATCAACCTGCCGGACACGGTGGGCTATGCGGTGCCGGACGAGCATTTCCGCATGTTCAAGACCATCATCGAGAGCGTGCCGGGCGCCGACAAGGCGATCTTCTCGGTGCACTGCCACGACGATCTCGGCATGGCGGTGGCGAACTCGCTGGCCGGTGTCGCCGGCGGTGCCCGCCAGATCGAGTGCACCATCAATGGTCTCGGCGAGCGCGCCGGCAATGCGGCGCTCGAGGAAGTGGTGATGGCGCTGCGTACCCGCGGCGATGCGATGCCGTTCTATACCGAAGTGGACTCGACGCATCTGGCCCGCGCCAGCAAGGTCGTGTCGGCCGCCTCGAACTTCCCGGTGCAGTACAACAAGGCGATCGTGGGCAAGAACGCCTTCGCCCATGAGAGCGGCATCCACCAGGACGGCATGTTGAAGAATGCCGAAACCTACGAGATCATGACCCCGGCCAGCGTCGGCATCAAGGAAACCACGCTGGTCATGGGCAAGCACTCGGGACGCGCTGCCTTCAAGGACAAGCTGCGCGAGCTGGGTTACGAGCTCGGCGACAATGCTTTCCAGGAAGCGTTCCAGCGCTTCAAGGACCTGGCCGACCGCAAGAAGCACGTCTACGACGCCGACATCATCGCGCTGGTCGATGACGAGGTCGGCTCGGTCGGCGACCGGATCCGCCTGGTCGATATGGAGGTGGTGTCGAAGACCGGCGGCACTCACCGCTGCAACCTGGTCCTCTCGATCGACGGGGAGGAAAGCGCGGTCACCGTCGAGGGCACCGGATCTGTGGACGCTATCTTCAATGCCATCAAGCAGGCCACTGGCCAGCAGCCGCATCTGGTGCTTTATGCCGTGGACGGCGTGACCGGCGGCACCGACGCGCAGGCCTCGGCGCATGTTCGTCTCGAAATGAACGGGCGCATCGCCTCCGGCAACGCCGCCGAGCCCGATACGCTGGTGGCCTCCGCCCGCGCCTATCTCAACGCCCTCAATCGGGTGATGATCGAGCGTGGCGCCTCCGCGCAGGGTGCACTCGCCGCCAGTTGATCCAGCATGGCGCCGGGTAACTCGGCGCCGTCGGCGGCCGTCTAGCCCAGTTCCGCCAGCACTTCTCCGAGCGCCTGGTCCAGCAATTGCCGGTCCTCGGCGGTGCCGGCACTGATCCGAACATAGTGATCAAGGCCAGGCGCGGCAGGCTTGCGGATGAACACGCCGCGCGCGGCCACGCCTTCAAGCATCGCGCGGGCGTATGCCGCGTCGCGGCCGCAGTTCACGGCGACAAAGTTGGTCGCGGTCGGCAGTGGCTCCAGCCCGTGCCGGCGAACGATCGCTGCGGTATCCTCCAGCGATCGCCGAACTGCGGTAACTGTCCATTGCAGGTGTTCCTGGTCAGCCAGGGCCGCTATGGCGCCGGCTTGGGCCATGTTGCTGATGCCGAAGTGATTGCGGATGCGGTCGAAAGGCCGGACTGCATCGGGATGCCCGATGACGTATCCCACGCGCGCACCGGCCATGCCGTAGGCCTTGGAGAAGGTGCGCATGCGCAGCAGATTGCGCCGGTGGAGATCGAACGGGGGCAGGGTGCCTGCCGGCGCGAACTCCCCATACGCCTCATCCAGCATGATCATCGTGGTCTCAGGCACTGCAGCGATAAACCGCTCCACCGACTCTGCTTTCCACCAACTGCCCATCGGATTGTCCGGATTGGCGAGGTAGACCATGGCCGCGTGGGTTTCGTGCGCGGCAGCGGCTAGCGCCTCGATGTCCTCGTGCACCCCGCGGAAGGGCACCGTATGCAGCGCTGCCCCATAGCCTGCCACATGGTAGTGGAAGGTGGGGTAGCCGCCGAGCGAAGACACCACTGTGCTGCCGGGCGGCGCATAGAGGCGCACGGCCATGCCCAGTATTGCGTCCACGCCTTCGCCGGGCATCACGGCTGCGGCAGAAATCCGATGGTGCGCCGCAATTGCCTCGCGCAGATGGTGGTTTTCCGGATCGCCATAGTGCCAGCTCTCGGCCGCGGCAGCGCGCATCGCGGCCAATGCTGCGGGCGAGGGGCCGAAGGGGTTTTCGTTGGCGCCGATACGCGCCCGCAGCGGCACGCCGCTGGTGCGGGCAATGCTCTCCGGCCCAACGAAGGGCACGGTCTCCGGCAGGCGATCGACGACAGGTGTCAGGCGAGGGGGCACGGTCTATCCCGGACAGGTTTGTGAACCCGAGCTAAGCGTCCGTGGTCGTTTTGCACAAGTCCACGTGGCCTGCCCCCGTCCATGGCGGCCGGATTTTGGGCGCTGGCAACCACTTGTCCAATGGGCGGCATTTGGTTCAAAGGCGCCGTAGTCCGGTCAGAAGTCGACAAGCATGGCGGCGCACCCTTGTGCTCGCGTCCCCCGACGATTCGTGCCTTTCCCCTTTGCAAATGGAGCGTGTGAATGCTGCCTACTTACGTTCTCGCGCGCGATCACCTGCAGCGTGCTGCCACAATACTGGCCGGGTCCGATCACCAGTCTCGGCAGATCCGCTACATCATCGAGCGTACCATCTCCCTGATTGAAGAAACTCGGCCCGAACCTGCTCGCCCCGCCAGCAATGTGCTGGATTTCACGGCGTTTCGCGAGCGCCACGAGCGAGCCTGACAAATCTCCAGGCCGGCGCATCAGTGCGCCGGCCGGGCCTATGCCGTGGCGCTGGCGAAGCCGCCTTCTCGATCGAGCGTTGCCTTGAGCCGCTCCTGCAACTCGCTGCGCGCCGCCGCCCAGTCGCTGCTCCGCACGGGAACCCGTGCCGCCAATGTCACCGCAGTGTCGGAGAGGCTGTCGACCACCACTTCCGCATGAGAATCGCGCACGCCGAAGTCGCTGCTCAGGCCTTCGATGATGCGCTGGCGCACCAGTGCAAGGTCGGCGTTGCGCGGCACCGTGAACTTCAGCTCGACGATTCGACCGGGTTCGCGGGTGAAGTTGGTGATGCGGGCATTGGAGAGCTTGGAGTTCGGCACGAACATGAAGACGTTCTCGGCGTTGCGCATCTGTGTGCCGAACAGGCCGATCTCGACCACCGTACCCGCAATCCCGTCGGCATCGATCTGGTCGCCGACGTTGAAGGGACGCAGCAGCACCAGGAGTATGCCGGCAGCGATGTTGGACAGGGTTCCCTGCAGGGCCAGGGCCACCGCGATGCCCGCAGCGCCGAGGACGGCAAGAATCGAGGCCGTCTCCACCCCGAACTGGCCCAGCACCACGATGATCGTCACCACCAGGATGCCGTAGCGCACCACCTGGGACAGCAGCGGTACAATGGTGTGGTCGCGGTTCAGTCGCTCCGGCAGCAGGCGCACCACCGCGCGGGAGATGAATTTTGCCAGCATCCACCCTGCCACCAGCACCACGAGCGCTATCACAGCCGACCAGACGCTGGACAGCAGCCAGGCCGTGGAGACACCGAAGATCGTCGTGTTGGTCATGGAGAACGCCACCAAGTTGTTGTTTTGCCTGAAATAGCCAGGCGCAGGGGTTGGTTGCGGCGCCGGATCTGCCGCTGGGTGCGGCATTTCATTCGTGTGTCAGGAAAGTGCGGCAGGCGTCTGGACAGGCCCAAGCCGCTTTGCTAGAGAGGCGCCACTTTGGTGCCGGCGCGCTTCAGCGCAGCGGGTGCATAGCTCAGATGGTAGAGCAGCTGACTCTTAATCAGCGGGTCCAAGGTTCGAGTCCTTGTGCACCCACCAAAGTGCTCGTTACATGGTAGCGAATTGCGGCGGGCGACCCTCGGGTCGCCTTTGTCGTTTGGGGCTCCGCTGCACCGCTTACGATGTGATGTTCGAGCCGGCTTTCAGGCAACAACCTGCGGAATGGTGCGTTCGGCCCGGTATGCTTTACCTCGCCGAGTGACGGTGCACCGTCGCTCGCTGCCCAACGGGAGGGACCGATGGCCGACGACAAGTCCGACAACCGCACCCTGACCAACCGCCAGGGTCACCCAGTCACCAACAACCAGTCTCAGCGGACCGTAGGCAGTCGTGGTCCGGCGACGCTCGAGAACTACCAGTTCCTTGAAAAGATCACTCACTTCGACCGCGAACGCATTCCCGAGCGCGTGGTGCATGCCCGCGGCTTTGTCTGCTACGGCGAGTTCGAAGCGACCGGCCGGATTGGCGACGAACCGGCTTCCAAATACACGCGCGCCAAGCTGTTCCAGGAGGCCGGCAAGAAGACGCCGCTCGCCATCCGCTTCTCCACCGTGATCGGCGGCCGCGACTCCTCGGAGGTCGCCCGCGACCCGCGTGGCTTTGCGGTGAAGTTCTACACCGAGGACGGCAACTGGGACCTTGTCGGCAACAACCTCGCGATCTTCTTCATCCGCGACGCCATCAAGTTCCCCGACGTCATCCATGCGCTCAAGCCCGATCCGGTGACCTTCCGCCAGGAGCCGAACCGCATCTTCGACTTCATGAGCCAGACCCCTGAATCGATGCACATGCTGACGCACCTGTTCAGCCCCAGGGGCATCCCCGCCAGCTACCGGCACATGGAGGGCTTCGGGGTCAACACCTACAAGATGGTCAATGCGCAAGGGGACACGGTGCTGGTGAAGTACCACTTCCACCCGCGTTGCGGCATTGCCAGCCTGACCGCGGACGAAGCCGCCAAGGTGCAGGCGCAGGATCTCGGCTCGGCCTCGAAGGACCTCTACGAGGCGATCGAGCGCGGCGACTATCCGCAATGGGATCTGTTCATCCAGATCATGGAAGACCATGATCACCCCGAGCTCGACTGGGATCCGCTGGACGACACCAAGATCTGGCCGGAGAAGGACTTCCCCCTGCGCCATGCCGGGGTGATGACGCTGAACCGCAACGTCGAGGACCACTTCAACGAGAACGAGCAGATCGCCATGGGCACGGGCGTGCTGGTCGATGGGCTCGATTTCTCCGACGACAAGATGCTGGTCGGGCGCACCTTCTCCTATTCGGACACGCAGCGCTATCGCGTCGGCACCAACTACCTGCAGCTGCCGGTGAACCAGGCCAAGAACGCCAAGGTGGCGACCAACCTCAATGGCGGGCAGATGTCCTATGGGCGGGACCTCGCCCCCGGGCAGAACCCCCACGTCAACTTCGAGCCGTCCATCCACAACGGATTGCACGAGGCTGCGCGTGAGGAGCCGAACAACCCGCCGGAGATCAGGGGACGGTTGACCCGCAGCGTGCTGGAAAGGCGCAACGACTATGTCCAGGCCCGTGGCCGCTACTGCACCATGATGCAGTGGGAGCGCGATGACCTTGTGCGGAACATGGGTACACTGCTCGGCCAGTGCGAGCGCGATGTGCAGGAACGCATGCTGTGGCACTTCCTGCTGATCCACGACGACTATGGCAATCGTGTCGGCGAGATGCTCGGCATCAGCGCGGATGACGTGCGGCATCTGCCGCCACTGCCTGGTCAAGTGCTGACAGATGAGGATCAGCGCCGGCTCGCCATGCTCGGGCGCAATCAGGACGTGATCGATTCAGAGGTCTGGGGGCAGTGGACGAGCTCGGTCAAGAACTACCAGGCCTCCGCCGAGGAAGTTCTTGGCGGCATGCCGTCGGAACTTAAGGAAGCGGCGGAGTAGGGCGCCTCCGCTAGCCCGTAACAAAACGGCGCCGCCGGGATGGCGGCGCCGCGCGATTTCGTAGCTAGAGGCTTGCCTCGGAGAGCTTCTGGAGCAGCTTCTGGCGGTCTTCCAGCGACTTCAGACGGATCGTCATCGTCTCCGTCTTGATCGGCGTCTGCACCGGCAGGTTGTATTCGAGATCGGGGAGGGACTCCCCAGCCCACTCGCGGAAACGGTGCAGCTTGTTGCCGCCGCTGATGGGGATGGTGGCGCTGTACTTGAAAGTCATGGTTGTGGTCGTCCGTAACGTGCCGGCAGCGCTGCGCAGCATGGCGCAGCCGGTGCCGGCGGGTTTCTGCTCATGGGTTGAGGTTCACCTGGTGCAGCATTGCGACGGCAAGGCGCTGCACCAGGCAATCAGCCTATGAGAAGGCGACCCTTGCGGTTGGCGCCGGCTGCCCGGGGCCGTATCGTCCAATCCCGAACCTGGCAGTTCAGCCTGGTCATTGGACGTGCTCGTGCTGCGCCGATGCCTTCGCCCGGGACGCCGACGGTGCTGCACGACGGCGCGGCGCGATGTCCTGGCGCTCAGGGGGAGGTTCGACGATCCCGCTGACGATATCGGCGATATGCGAGATCTCTCCGCGGGTGATGCCGATATCCTTGAGCATGGCGTCGTCCAGCCGTTGCAGAGCGGTGATGGTGCGGCCGCGCTGCAGCCGAACCAGCGCCGAGCGGAACATCTTCGCCAGCCCGCCCGCCGACCGCGCTGGGCTTTGACCATCGGCACTGTGCTTGCGCGGAGCCGGGGAAAGCGAGGCGGGGTCAACCTGCTCCACCTCGAGGAACTCGGTGCCCCCATCATCGGTCCGGTACGGAATGGATTGACCGGCGCTGAGACCGAGCAGGGCAAGACCCCGCGGCAGACGCAGCGACAGGTTGGAGGCGTCGTCCTCCTCCTGCGGTGACCAGGCCAGCCGCCGTTCCATGCTGCGGGCACCGTCGACCACGAAGCGCACGGTGCTGCCGCTGGTGACCAGGTCCCGGCCGGCATTCGCGGGCGGGATGATGACTGCGGTGTCGAGCTTGCGGCGCAGCAGCATGGCGAGGGCCGTGCGGCTCCCGGTCATGGTGCACATCAGCCGCTCGAGATGGGCATGGTCTTCAGGTGTCAGGATCGTGGGGTGGGAATTCTGCATCACATAAACCTCCGTGCTGTGCGAACCAGCGTCCCCATCGAGGGGACGGCCAATGCCGCGCCTCACTGCAGTGCCTGATGCTCGCGCCGAAGCTCACCGGCGCCTGAGACCGATGTGCTGGCGCAGGTGCGCAACCCGCCGGGTCGCGATCACTGCTGCGATGATGTTGGAGAAAGCCCTGAGCCCGCGCGCGGCGCGTCCGGACTCAGGGTCAGACGCCCGCTTGGAGGAGACCCAGGCGGGCTAGCACGAGAGATTTGAACGTCAGCCCAGTCATGCCCGACATGTGGGAAGTGTGGCGAGAGAAATCAAGGGCTTGCAAAAGGCTTCTATTAACAAGCCATCGCCCCAGCAACTGGCCACACTCCCCACCGTTGAGGCGGCAAAGCCCGGAAGAAAGAGACGGGCCCGAGGAGTGTTACACATGTATCCCGATCTCAAGCCCGTCGCGGACCAGCCGGTTCTGCAGACGATGAAGGTCGTCTCCACCAAAGTTTATCGCGGCCCACACCTCTACTCCGAGCTGCCGATGATCCAGATTCAACTGGACCTCGGCGCATTGGAACAATGGCCGACCAGTTCCATCGTCGGTTTCTCGGACCGGCTGACCGCACTGTTGCCCAATCTGTGGGAGCACGGTTGTTCCTATGGGGAGCCGGGCGGCTTCGTCCGCCGCATGGCGGAGGGCACCTGGCTCGGCCATGTGATCGAGCACGTCGCCATCGAGCTGCAGTGTCTGGTCGGCATGAAGGTGAGCCGTGGCAAGACCCGGTCGGTGAAGGGCCAGCCCGGCGTCTACAATGTGCTCTACTGCTATGTCGACGAGACGGTCGGCCTTGCTGCCGGACGCCTCGCCGTTCAGCTCGTCAACAGCCTGCTGCCGGAACACCTGCGCGGCATCGATGGTCTCGACGAGATCACCGACGGCGGTGAGTTCACGGACCTCGCTGCCGGTCTCAAGGCGCTCTCCGAACTGGCCGCTACCCGCGCCTTCGGCCCCACCACGGCGTCCCTGATCCACGAGGCCGAGCGTCGGCACATCCCGGTGCAGCGCCTTGACGATTCGAGCCTGATCCTGCTGGGGCAGGGCAAGTCCCAGAAGCGCATCCGCGCCTCCTGCACAGACCTGACCTCCGAGGTGGCCACCGAGATCGCGGCGGACAAGGATTTGACCAAGCTGCTGCTCGACCAGGCCGGTCTGCCAGTGCCCACGGGGAAACTGGTGCGCTCGGCGGATGAAGCGGTGCGTGCGGCCGAGGACCTCGGCTATCCGGTGGTTACCAAGCCGCTCGACGGCAATCATGGGCGCGGCGTCAATATTGACCTCAAGACGGAAGCCGATGTGCGCTGGGGCTTCGAACAGGCCCGTGAGCACGGCCGCATTGTCATCGTCGAGCGCTACTTCGCCGGCGCCGACCATCGCATCCTGGTCATCGGCGGCCAGGTGGTGGCGGTCGCCAAGCGCGTGCCGGCGCATGTGGTCGGCGACGGCGTCAGCAGCATCCGCGCCCTGATCGACGAAGTGAACAGGGACCCCCGCCGCGGTGAGGGACACTCCTCGGTGCTGACCCGCATCGAGGTGGACGAGTGCGTCGAGCACTTCCTCGCCATCAGCGGACTCACGGTGGGTTCAATCCCGGCGGCGGGCGAGACGGTGATGCTGCGCCCCACCGCGAATCTGTCGACCGGCGGCACCGCCATCGACCGTACCGACGAGATCCATCCCGAGAACGCCCTCATCGCCCGGCGTGCCGCGCAGATCGTCGGCCTCGATATCGCGGGCATCGACTTCGTTTGTCCCGACATCTCGCAGCCGGTCAGCAGGACGGGTGGCGGCATCATCGAGGTCAACGCCGGACCGGGCTTCCGCATGCACCTGGAGCCATTCCAGGGCCGCCCGAGGAATGTCGCTCGCCCGGTGCTTGAAATGTTGTTCCCGGAAGGCTCGACCGGCCGCATTCCGGTCTTCGCCATCACCGGCACGAACGGCAAGTCAACCACCGCCCGCATGCTCAACCACATCCTCAAGGAGGCCGGCTGCACTGTCGGGCTCACCTCGACCACAGGCGTGTACCTCGATGGACAGCGGGTGATGACCGGGGACTGCTCTGGTCCGAGGAGCGCGCGTGTGGTGCTGCGCGAACCCAGCGTTGATGCTGCCGTGCTCGAATGCGCCCGCGGCGGCATCCTGCGCGAGGGCCTCGCTTTCGATGAATGCGACGTCGCTGCCTGCCTCAACGTGGCCGAGGACCATCTGGGCCTTAAGGGCATCGACACGATCGAGGATCTGGCGGCTGTGAAATCGGTGGTGGTAGAGTCCGTGCGCCGCGGCGGCTGGAGCATTCTCAATGCCGACAACGAGCACACCGCCGCCATGGCCGAGCATGCCGGTGGGCAGATCTGCTACTTCACCCTGAAGGACCAGGAGGAGTGGCCGGACTTCCTCTCCGAGCACGTCGCCAGGGGCGGACGCGCCATCAGCCGCCAGCGCATGGCGGAAGGCTGGGACATCGTCATCCATGAGGACAACGAGGCCATCTACTTCATGAAGGTGTCGGAGATTCCGGCCACCCTCGACGGTTGGGCCGAGTTCAACGTCGCCAATGCTCTCGCAGCGGTGGCCATGGCGCATTGCCACCGCATCCCGCTCAACACCATTCGCGCGGCGATGCGCGAGTTCACCACCTCGTTCGAGGATTCTCCTGGCCGGCTCAACATCCATGACGGGCACGGCTTCCGAACAATTCTCGACTACGCCCACAATCCGGATGGCCTGCGTGCCCTCGGGCACCTGGTCGGCAAGATGCGCGAGCGCCACCAGCGGGTCATCGGCATGGTCGGCACCGCCGGCGACCGGCGCGACGTCGACATCCGGGCCATGGGCGAATTGGCAGCCGGCCTGTTCGACGTCATCGTCTTCAAGGAAGACGACATGCTGCGCGGACGTGAGCCTGGCACAGTGGCGGCCCTCATGCAGTAGGGTGCGCTGGCGGCCGGCTGCACCCCTGACCGCATCCACACTGTTCTCCCCGAAGACGGCGCGACGGAGTTCTGCCTGCGGCTGGCTCGACCGGGCGACCTCGTGGTGCTGATGGTCGACCACGTCGAGCAGGTCTGGGATCAGATAAAGGCATTCAGTCCCGTCAATTCGCCGCTGCAAACGGCCGAGATCGTGCCGCTGAGGAGTGCTTCGTGATGTGGTCCATCATCCTTCACGGCGGAGCGAAAGAGATCGAAGCGGAGGAAGAGGAGGCGCACCGGCAGGGGTGCCTCAAGGCATTGGCCGCGGGCCGTTTGATACTCGAGGCCGGAGGCTCCGCCATTGATGCGGTCGAGGCAGCCGTCCGCGAACTCGAGAGTGACCCGACCTTCAACGCCGGATATGGCAGCGCGCTGAACGCCGAGGGGCAGGTGGAAATGTGCTCCGCGGTCATGGAGGGGCAGGACTTCAATGTGGGGGCCGTTTCCGTTCTGAAGGGCGTTCGCCACCCGATCAGCGTTGCCAGGGCGATGCTCTACGAGGAGCCGATCCTGATCTCAGGGCCGGGCGCCCGTTGCTTTGCGGCTGACCAGGGGCTGGAACTGTGCGATCCCGCAGACCTGATCCCTCCACAGGAGCAGCAGGCGGCAAGAACTGGCACCCATGACACCGTCGGCTGCATCGCTCTCGATACCAGTGGCCGTCTCGCAGTGGGCACCTCCACCGGCGGCCTCGATGGCTCCCCGGCAGGGCGCGTCGGCGACTCGCCGCAACCCGGCTGCGGCTACTATGCCGACGACCAGATAGGCGCGGTGGCTTTCTCCGGCGATGGCGAGCACATCGCCCGCAAGATGCTGGCCGCGAGGGTCATGCACGCACTTCCCGGCGGCAACCCCGAGATCGTGCTGCAGGAGGCTTTGCAGCAGGTTGCGGAGATCGGCGGTGAGGCAGGAGGAATCGTGCTCCTGCCGGACGGCCGGTTCGGCTGGGATCACAACAGCCGCGACTTCGCGGTGGCGCTGCAAAGCAGTGCCGATGCCGAGCCCCGAGTACATACGCGTAAACAAGAAGGCATTCCGTGACCAAAGCGAAGTCAGGACCCAAGCAGGGAACTCTCATCATCATCGGCGGGCATGAGGACCACGACGGCGACAAGGTCATTCTCAAGGAAGTCGCCAGCCACGTGCGCAACGGCAAACTGGTGCTCGCCACGATCGTCTCGCACGAACCCGACGGCTATCTCGAGAAATACCAGGCCTCCTTCGCCGAACTCGGCGTCGGCCATGTCACCGAGCTCTATGTCGAAGACCGGACCGAGGCCAATGACGAGGCCAAGCTCAAGGCACTTGATGATGTGCAAGCCGTGTTCTTCTCGGGCGGCGACCAGTTGCGCATCACCAGCCAGATCGGCGGTACGCCGGTTGTCGACAGGGTGATGGAGATCTACCGCTCCGGTGGGGTCATTGCCGGCACCTCCGCCGGAGCCTCGATGATGAGCGACACCATGCTGGTCAAGGGCACGAGCGGCGCATCCTTCCGTGTCGGCGACGTGCGCATGGCGCCCGGACTGGGCCTGCTGCCGAACACCATCATCGACCAGCACTTCGCCGAACGGGGCCGGATCGGCCGGCTGATCGGCGCCGTCTCGCAGAACCCGCGCGAACTCGGCATCGGCATCGACGAGGACACGGCAATCGTGGTCGAGGGTGACCAGTTCCGCGTGATCGGCAGTGGCGCCGTCTACCTGGTCGATGCATCGGGAGCCACCTACTCGGACGTTACCGAAGCAGACACCAGGACGACCTTGTCGATCCACGATCTGAAGCTTCACGTCCTGAGCTCCGGCGATCGCTTCGACATGGTGACCCGCCGCCCGGTCCAGGGATAGAGCATCCCAGTTTGCGTCGGGAACCGTGCTCCTGACCCTCGGTTCCGTTACATCGCGCCCAGCGGCGCTTCTTGTTTTGCCCGGCGCTCCACCAGCACCCGGGCGCTACGGACCAGGAGGACGATCATGAGCGATTTCATCGTGGGCTATTTCGTCGGAAGCCTCTCATCCACCTCGATCAACCGGAAGCTGGCCCAGGCGCTGGTCAGGCTTGCGCCCGAAGGGCTGCACATGCGCGAGATTGCGATTCGCGACCTGCCGCTCTACAGCCAGGACTACGACGCTGACTATCCGCCGCCGGCGCGAGCCCTGAAGCAGGCCATCGCCGAGGTGGATGCGGTGCTGTTCGTCACTCCCGAGTACAATCGCTCCATTCCCGGCGGGCTCAAGAACGCCATCGACTGGGCCAGCCGCCCATGGGGTCAGAACTCCCTGGCGCGCAAGCCGTCAGCGGTGATCGGCGCTTCCATCGGTGCGATCGGCACCGCCGTGGCACAGCAGAGCCTGCGTAGCGTGTTGAGCTTCTGCAACTCCCCGCAGATGAACGCCCCCGAGGCCTATATCCACTTCACCCCCGACCTCGTGGACGAGGAGGGACGAGTGAGCAAGCCCGACACCGAGGAATTCCTGCGCGACTACATGAGTGCGTTTCAGCAGTTCATTGCCCGGGTCTACACCGCCATTCCACGCGAAGTCCGCTAGACCTGACACCAGATAGCGCCGGGCAAGAACTAGGCTGCTACTGCTGATCCTGGCTGCGCCCTGGCCAGTTCCCGGGCTGGCCGCGACGGGCCGGTTGAGCAGTCCTCGTAGCCAGCGTGAATACTTCGGAGACAGGCACAGGAGGACCATCCAGTGACTTCCCCCGACCCTCAACACGAAGAAATCTCGGTTGGGCGCGCCATCTGGCGCGGGCTGAAGTGCAGGTGTCCCAACTGCGGCAAGGGCCGGCTCTTTCACCACTATCTGGAACAGGTTGAAAGCTGCTCGATGTGTGGCGAGCCTCTCGCCTACTACAAAGGGGGTATCTTCGTGCCCCTGGTGGTTATCACGGTGGTCATCACCATCGCCGCCATCGCCATGCTCATCATCGAGTTGCAGGGGCAGGGTAGTCCGTTGCTCCATCTTTACGCCGTGGTGCCGCCATCGATCGTTATCCCCCTGCTGCTGCTGCCGAGTGCCAAAGGCGGGATCGTCGGCTTGATGTGGTCGAAGGGCTGGAGCGACGAGCAAGATCGCTGATAGCGACCAGGACTTATGCCGCCATGGTGACCACCCAGGACGTGGATGAAGCGTACGAGACAGCCTTGTGGAGGTTCGATCTCGTGCAGGCGCTCGAGGCGGAACTGCCGCTCCACCACCGCTGCCGGTCGACTTTGATTACGCATGGAAAAAGCACGGAAAGGGCGGCCGTCTACTTCCACGGCTTCACAAGCTGTCCGGCGCAAGGTGCTGCCCTGGCCACGCGATTGTTCGACAGGGGATACAACGTCTACCTCCCCCGCATGTTCGGACACGGTGGTCTCGAGCCGGAGAATTTCTCCATGGCTGAGCTCGAAGCGCAGCAGCTGGTGGATATGGCGAACGAAGCCGTCGACATCGCTGCCGGATTAGGGCGGAGGGTGTTCGTGATCGGCCTTTCCGCCGGGGGTACGGTGGCCTCGTGGGTGGCCCAGAACCGCACGGATGTGGCTCGGGTGATCGCCGTTTCGCCGTTCTTCGCCCCTTTCAAGCTGCCGTATCAAGCGGCCGAGGCAGCCAGCAGGATGCTCTTGAAGATCCCGAATCTGGTGATCCGGTGGAACCCGCTCGCCAATGTAGCCTCCGATCACGTCGACTATCCCTTCGCCCTGCCGGCGACGCATGCCTTGGCCGAAATCATGCTGCTGGGACAGAATGTGCAGTCGCTGGCGAGCCATCACCCGCCCGGGACCCGGAGCATCAGTGTGCTTCTCAACGCAGCGGACAGGTCGGTCAGCAACGCCGTTACCGAACGGGTCGTCAAGCTCTGGCAGATGCACGGCGCGACCGTAGCGGTGGAGACGCTTCCGCTGGCTCACCGTCTTCCCCACGATCTCATCAATCCCTTCGAGAAGGGCAATGATTTCGAGCGGGTCTACTCGGCTTTGACCAGGATGCTCTCCTTGTCCGAGGAGTAGCCGCGAGCAGGGAAGCCCCCGCCGCTGGCGTGAGCTTACGGCGCTGCCCGACCGTCGAGTGCCGGTTTTGGAAGTCCAGACTCGATGGTGTCGTCGAGCTTTGCCGCCGGCGGCTCCTTCCAAGGGCGCGCAAAGAGGCTACTCAGGCGATCTTCCGAGAGGACATTCAGCACCCCGGCCGTGGCCAGGATGATGATGCCCACTGCGGCGGGCAGGTCGATATACTCGCCGTAGAAGGCTGCCCCGAGCGCGAGCGCCCAGATCATCTGCGTGTATTGCGCCGGCGCCACCTGGTTGGCGGGCACGAACTTGGTGGCATTGATGAACGTCAGATGTCCGAGGCCGCCCAGGGTGCCGATCGCCATCAGCACCAGCAGTTGCTGCGGGCTCGGGAGTTCGAACCCCCAGGCCAGCATGGCGATGCCGTTGACACCCACGGCATAGAGGGTGACCACCGCGAAGATGCCGAGCCGGTGTTCGCGCGGCGCCAGCGACCGCAACAGGATGGTGTTTGTGGCGGTGAAAAACGCACAGGCCAGAGCGGCGAGGTGTCCGAGCTACAGGTCCCGGAAGCCTGGCCGCACCACGATCAGAACCCCGATGAAGCTCAGAACCAGCAAGGGCCATCGCCAACGCGGGATGGCTTCGCCGAGCACCAGGGCGGAGAGCGCCACGACGAACATCGGCGCCAGGAATGCCAGCGAGTAGACTTCCGCCAGCGGCACATGGGTGAAGGCGTAGATCACGCAAGCCGAACCGAGCACCCCCGAGACGCCGCGCAGGTTGAGCAGCAGCGGACTGCGGAGACGAAGGGCCTCGCTCCATTGCTCCTGCCGCGACTTGGTGAGCACAGCCGGGACGATCCCGAACAGGGAGGTGAAGAAGCCCACCTGAAAGACGCTGAGCTCTCCTCCGGTGCTCTTGATCAAGGCGTCGGCGCAGGAAAACAGCCCGTAGGCGATGAGAGCGAGAAGGACACCGGGTGACATATCGTCCGAGGGGCTGGGCTGGTTGAGGCGGCGGATGCCGGAGGGTCGAACACCAGCAAGACGCACGCGGCTGCATCGTTGCAATTCTTAACTCCGCAGATGTGCAGGATGCGGGCTCGGGCTCTTGTCACCCGGCTCGCACCTCAGTTGCACAGTTCTGCGAACGGTCTGTTTCCCCGACTGCCCCCGCACGAAGCGGTGAGGTGGGTTCCTTTCCGGATAGGACAACAATATTGACCTGTCTGGATCGAACTTGGCTTAGGAGCAGCTGGTGTCTGTGCGGACGATGAACAGGAGAGCGGTGTTGTTGGCGGGTGGGGCCAGCCTGTTGCTGGCTGGGTGCACCAGCACCAGTGCCCCGGCACGCGTGGCGCTCGCCGCGGCGCCGGAAACGCCGAAATCGCCCGACAGCGTGCCGCCGCACGTCCAGGCCATGTATGCCGCGGTTATGGACGAACCCTATCCCATTCGCGCGTCGCGGATGCATCTGGTGCCGGAGCGCTTCTGGCGGCAGGAGGTCACCGACCCAACCGGCGAAAAGCCCGGCTCTGTGGTGGTGGATACCACCGACCGCTTCCTCTACCACGTGCGCGACGACGGCACCGCCATGCGCTACGGCGTCGGCATCGGTGCCGCGGGCTTCGAGTGGTCGGGGCGCGCTCATATCGCTTACAAGCGCGAGTGGCCGACCTGGACACCGCCCTCCGACATGATCGCGCGGCATCCCGAACTCGAGCGCTACCGTCACGGCATGGAGCCGGGGCCGGATAACCCCATGGGTCCGCGTGCCCTCTATATCCACCAGGGCAATGTCGACACGCTCTATCGCATCCACGGCAACCCCGACGAGACCACTATCGGCAAGGCGGTGTCGAGCGGCTGTGTCCGTCTGTTGCCGCAGGACGTCATCCACCTCCACGCCAATGTGGTCAGCGGTTCGCCACTGCTGGTGGTCTAGGAAGCAGCCGGCATAGTTAGATTCCTGCGACTTTCGTCGATTTACCGGATGCCGGCCTTGCGACGCGAGGTTTCGAGGCTGTAGGGCTGTCGCGTCATTCTTCCAGAAGGTACCAGCATGTTCGGCTTAGATCCGAGTTTCCTCAGCTCGCTGCTCCAGGTCATCCTGATCGATCTGGTTCTCGCCGGCGACAACGCGGTCGTGATTGGCCTGGCGGCCGCGGGCCTGCCCGGGGATCTGCGGCGTCGCGCCATCCTGATCGGCATCATCGCGGCGACCCTCCTGCGCATCGGCTTTGCGCTGATCACCACCCAGTTGCTGTCGCTCGGCGGTGGCCTCCTGATCGCCGGTGGCGTGCTGCTGCTGTGGGTCTGCTGGAAGATGTACCGCGAACTGACGGTGCCGCAGGACGAGGAGCACGAGGCGACCGAAGCGCTCGCCAACGCCGACCTCAACGCCGATGGCACGGTGGCCGGCAAGGCGCCGCGCAAGACCCTGCGCCAGGCAGTCACGCAGATCATCATCGCCGACGTGTCGATGTCGCTCGACAACGTGCTCGCGGTCGCCGGTGCTGCCCAGCATCACTTTGAGGCGTTGATCTTCGGCTTGGCTCTTTCCGTGGTGCTGATGGGCGTCGCCGCCACCTTCATCGCTCGGCTCCTGCATCGCTTCCGCTGGATCGCCTGGATCGGCCTGCTCATCATCCTGTTCGTGGCCGTCCGCATGGTGCTGGAGGGGGCAGGGGCCTTTGTGGACATTCCGGCCATCCCCTTCCTCTACACCCCGCATGAGGTCGGCGCCGCCGCTGCTGCACATTAGCTTTTGCTAACCAAGGGCCGAGGTTGGCGGCATTGTCCCGGTGCTACTAGGGATTTGCACACCTTGAGCCGCTAGCGTGTCCCGCATCTGCAAAGGTGCGGGATTTGCTTTTATGGCCGCGGTCGCTGACCGATTGATCGACTCTGGCACCCCTTCGGCGTCTGCTCTCCGCGGCGGGGCCCTGCCACATCTGGTTGCCGAGCGCCTCTCCGGTGCCGACTGGGACGCGCTCATCGCCGACTTCGACGAAGTCTGCCAGGAGCAGATGCACGCCTTCGCGACCACACGCTGGCCGGGCGTAGAGCAGGAGCCGGTGGTCTTCCGTCTGAATGGCGAGGTCGTGGGCGGCACCCTGATGATGGTGCAAAGGCTGCCCCTCGGCATCGGCCGCATCGCGGTATCCAAATGGGCGCCGATGCTGCGGGACGTGCACCGACCCGACGCCGAAGCGATCCGCGCCGCCATGGTCGAATTGCTGGTTGCGGAGTTTGCCGACCGGCGCCGGCAGATGCTGTCCATCCTCCCCCGAGCCGCATTGGCGCAGCGGAATGCCGCCTATGACTGGCTGATGGACCGCGGCTTTCGGCGCGGCTCCGAGCTGTTGTTCCCCAACCGCTACATCGTCAATCTGCGCCTCACCGACGAGCAGCAGCGCAAGAGCTTCTCCCAGACCTGGCGCCGTCAGCTCAACAAGGCGGAGAAGGCGGACCTTAGCTTCGAGCATGGTGCGGCGAGCCGGTTCGGGGAATTCGAAGCGCTCTATGCGGCCATGACCGATCGCAAGCAGTTTCCGGATCATTCCGCCTTCGACACTCTCGGCGCCCTCTTCGACACGCCCGTCGAAACATTGCGGCCGGAACTGTTCTTCGTGCGGAATGGCGGCGAGGTCGTCGCCGGTGCGGTGATCTTCAAGGCGGGCGAGCGCGCCGTCTATCTCTACGGTGCCACCAACGATCAGGCCCTGCCGCTGCGGGCCGGGTACTTTCTCCATTGGCACATCATTCGCTGGCTGCGCGACCATACCCGGGCCGACTGGTACGACCTTGGCGGAACCGATGGCTTTCAGGGCCTGCACCAGTTCAAGAAGGGCATGGTCGGGGATGCCGGCGTCATCCGGCCGGTGCCTCCGGTCGCCAACTACGCCAGCCATCCGCTGGCTTATATTGCAGGCGCTGGCGCCTTTGCAGCCCGCGACGCCTACTACCACGTTCGTCGCCGCCTCGAGGGCTGGCGCAATCCGCGGGCGCGCATCGATCAGGTGCGGCAGGAGCAGGAACTGAACCGGTGAGTCTGGCCCGGCGCCTCGCATCGCAATCCACAGTGATCTTCGGTGCCAGGCTTGCGGGCGCGGGATTGGTGTTTCTGGCGCAGGCGCTGATTGCCCGCATGTGGGGTGCGCAGCTGCTGGGCGAATACATGGTCATCATCGCGACGGTGAACCTGATCGCGGTGGTAATGCCTCTCGGGTTCCACACTGTCGGTACCTACTTCACCGCCGAGTACCGGGCCCATGGTGCCCGGCGGCAACTCGGCGTTTTTCTAGTTCGCTGCTATGGCCATGTGGTCGGGGCTCTGGTCCTAGTGCTGTTGTTGGGGCCGCTGGTTCTGGCTGCTGCCGGGCTGCGCGAAGGGACCGTCGCCAATCACTTCGTCCCGGTGGCGCTACTCGCCTTCGGCGCTGCGCTGGTCTACGTGAACGGCGCCATTCTGGTGGGGCTGAAGCGACCCGTTGCGGGCTTCCTGGCTGATTCCCTGTTTCGTCCGCTCGTGGTTCTTGCGGCGTTTCTTGCCGCCACCGGCACCAGCGTGCAGACGGAAGCCTTCACCGCCATGGTATGGTGGATGGCACTTGGCTCCGTGATGATCGGGCTCGTTCACTTCGGCTTCGTGCTGATCAGTCTTCCCCGTGTCCCCGACACGATCCCGGTGCGGCCTGAAGAACCACGCCGCTGGTGGCGCTTCGCGCTTCCTTGGGTGCTGATCTCACTTGCTACCGACTTCTTCTTCGATATCGACCTTCTGCTGCTGAGCCAAAGTCTCTCGCGCGAGGATTTGGCCATCTTCGGTGTCTGCACGCGGCTGTTTTCGCTGGCCTCGTTCGGCGTTGCTGCCGTCTATGCGGTGACATTGCCCGACATGTTCGAGAGCGAAGCCAATGCCGATCGGGAGGGCTTCAACCGTAAGGTGGGCGACGCCAATTTCGTCGCCAGCCTCACCTCGATGGTGCTGTTCGGCACTATGCTGGTGACTGCGCCGTTCCTGTTGCTGCTGTTTGGCCCCGGTTTTTCCGAGGGCGCCGTGCCGCTGGCCCTGTTGTGCCTTGGCCTGGTTATACGTTCGGCACTCGGCCCTGCATCGATGGTTCTATCGATCCATGACCGTCCCTATGCGAGCCTGCCTTCGGTCGCGCTCGGCATGGTGACGCTGGTCGCTTTCAACTTCCTGCTGGTACCGCCCTTCGGCCTCACCGGAGCGGCACTAGCCGCGGTCGCCGCAATCGCGGTGTGGTCGCTGGCGCAATGGTGGGTGGCACTGCGCACCGCCCACCTCGACGTCTCCATCATGCAATGGTTCCGCGCTCGCCGCGCTGCGGTGGCAGCGGAGTAGCTCAGCCGAACAGGGCCAGCCGTAGCTTGCGGGCAAGCCGGTTCTTAAACCCGCCCTTGGTGCCGCGGTCATAGCCCGGCTCCTGCTTGGTGAGCGCCCGCTCATAGAGCAGATAGTCCTCGCCGAAAATGTGCTGCTCGAGGGTCGCTACCTGCCGAAAACCCAGCCGGCGCATTACGGCCGCCGCGGGGTCGTTTCCGGTCTTTGTGTAGGTTGCGATCTTGTGGAAGCGGCCGTTGTCCCAATGGTTGATGAAGTTCCGCATGCCGTACAGCGCAAGCGTGGAGCGGCGGAACTCGGGGAAGACGTAAGACCAGTAGAGCCAGAGCGTGCCCAGTTCCGGTCCCGAGATCATGAAGCCAGCCGGCACGTCTTCGCGAATGAACAGCAGGACATGGTGCGGATCAGCGTCGTGCAGCGCCAGCAGGTATTCTGGGCTGAGCCGCGCCCGCTCGTAGGCCTTGAACTCCTGCGAGTAGAAGGGGGAGGTGTCGATGGCCTCCATCAGGCGCCGGTGAACAAGCTTGAGTTCCTTGATCTGCGCGGGCCGGAAGACAAAGGCCGGCGTTGCCGACGTCTTGGTCCCCGAAACTGCCACGGCTACATCGCTCATCGCCGGCTCCCATTGATTGCTCAGCATAGCAAGCGCCACCGTGTTCCCGAAGCGCCCGTCCCAACAGCAGTTAATGGGTCGCTCCACAGGGTGCGTCCCTATGCGACAGAAGCAGCCCTTGCTCCGGGGGGAGGTGGTCAGTAGAACAGGACCTGGGAGAGGTAGGGAGGACGAGATGAGCGACCAGCTCATATTCCAGCCAAGCGCGGCTGCCATCGCGCGCACCCACACCACGAAGGAGCGTTACGAGGAGCAGTACCAGCGCTCCGTAACTGATCCCAATGGGTTCTGGGCCGAGCAGGCCCAGCGCCTCGACTGGGTCAAGTTCCCCACGGTAATCAAGAATACGAGCTTTCAGTACCCGGACGTCTCGATCAAGTGGTTCGAGGACGGGGTGCTCAACGTCGCTTACAACTGCATCGACCGGCACCTGGCCGACCGCGGAGACGACGTCGCCATCATCTGGGAACCGGATAATCCGGAGGATGAGGCGGAGTACATCACCTACCGCACGCTGCACGAAAAGGTGTGCCGCTGCGCCAATGTGCTGAAGTCGCTCGGCGTCAAGAAGGGTGATCGGGTCACCATCTACCTGCCGATGATTCCGCAGGCTGCCTATGCCATGCTGGCCTGTGCCCGCATCGGTGCGGTGCACTCGGTGGTGTTCGGCGGCTTCTCGCCGGACGCGCTGGCTGGCCGCATCAACGACTGCGATTCGGCCGTGGTGATCACTGCCGACGAAGGTCGCCGCGGCGGCAAGGCCGTGCCGCTCAAGGCCAATGTCGATAAGGCTCTGCAGGACTGTCCCGGCGTGCAGAAGGTGCTCGTCGTTCACAACACCGGCGCCGACGTTGCCATGAAGGGCTCGCGGGATATCTGGTGGCACGAGGCAGCCGCGGGCGTGGAACCGTTCAACGATCCGGAGCCGATGAATGCGGAAGATCCGCTGTTCATCCTCTACACCTCCGGCTCCACCGGCAAGCCCAAGGGTGTGCTCCACACCCAGGGTGGCTATCTCACCTATGCCTCGCTGACCCACGAGCTGAGCTTCGACTACAAGCGCGGCGAGGTCTTCTGGTGCACGGCTGACGTGGGCTGGGTCACCGGCCACAGCTACATCGTCTATGGTCCGCTCGCGAACGGCGCCACCACGGTGATGTTCGAGGGCATCCCCTCCTGGCCGGACTGCGGCCGCTTCTGGCAGGTGGTCGAGCGGCACAAGGTCAACATCTTCCATACGGCGCCCACCGCGATCCGCGCCCTTATGGGTGCGGGCTCCGAATGGGCCGACAAGTACGAGATGTCGTCGCTGCGCCTGCTCGGCACCGTCGGCGAGCCGATCAACCCCGAAGCCTGGCTATGGTACCACGAGCATGTGGGCAAGGGCCGCTGCGAGATCGTCGACGCCTGGTGGCAGACGGAAACCGGCGGGCACATGATCGCGCCGTTCCCCGGCGCCATTCCAACCAAGCCTGGCTCGGCCACCATGCCCTTCTACGGCGTGCAGCCGGTTGTGCTGTCCCCGGAAGGTCAACTCCAGGAGCAGACCAAGGCCGAGGGCGTGCTTGCCATCAAGGACAGCTGGCCCGGGCAGATGCGCACCGTCTATGGCGACCACCAGCGCTTCGTCGACACCTATTTCAGCCAGTACAAGGGCTACTACTTCACCGGCGACGGCTGCCGTCGCGATGAAGACGGCTACTACTGGATCACCGGTCGGGTGGACGATGTGCTCAATGTCTCGGGACACCGGCTCGGCACCGCCGAGGTGGAAAGCGCGCTGGTTGCTCATCCCAAGGTGTCGGAAGCGGCGGTGGTCGGATATCCCCATGCCGTCAAGGGGCAGGGCATCTACTGCTATGTCACGCTGATGGCGGGTGAACAGAGTTCGGACGAATTGGTCAGCGAGCTCAAGGCCTGGGTCCGCAAGGAGATCGGCCCTATCGCCACGCCTGACCTTATCCAGTGGGCGCCGGGCCTGCCCAAGACCCGGTCGGGCAAGATCATGCGCCGCATCCTCCGCAAGGTGGCCGAGAACGACTTCGGCTCCCTGGGCGATACCTCGACGCTCGCCGACCCTGCAGTGGTCGACGATCTGATCGAGAACCGCCAGAACCGTTAACGAAAAAAACGGGCGGAGGGCCCTTATCCTCCGCCCGCCAATCTGGCGGCTAGTCTACGGACCGAAGGTTGAACACGGTCCGCGCTCCAAGACGCCCGTCAGCATATTGTCAGTTTTCCCAGGCCGGCGCACCCCCTGAATAGGTGGGGTGACATCGTGCTCATCACTTTTTTGCTGCAACGCTCGTAGCTTCCGCTCTTCGGCAGCCTGAGGAGGTCGGCCGCGCGACCCTCCAGGAGTGGAACCTGAACCCGGAAGGAAGCGTCGACAGGTTCGGGCTCGGCCATTGTATGGCCGACAAATCGCGCTCAATGTCGAATGGACCTCCGGAGAATCATCGTGCGCCTTTCCACTGTCTGTCTGCTCATGGGCCTTGCGACGCTCGCGCCCACCGTCGCTTCGGCCGCAACCCTGGAGCAGATGGCCGGACAGATGATCGTGGTCGGCTTCCAGGGCAAGAGCGCTGCCGATCCGTCCGTGGTAGCGCTGCGAGACGACATTGCCGCCGGCCGGCTCGGCGGGGTCATGTTCCTCAAGGTGAACGTCACCAGTCTCGACGACGTGGCCGCCATGAATCAGGCATTCCGCGCCGCCAGCCCGGATCTGCCACCGCTGATCACCCTGGACCAGGAGGGTGGGGCGGTCGAGCGGCTGACGGAGGACGTCGGCTTCACCGAGATCCCCCGCGCCGTGGTGGTTGCCGCCGAGAACACGCCAGAGGAGGCTGAGGCGCTTTATGCGCGCATGGCCGAGGCGGTAGCGGAGCTCGGCTTCACCATCAATTTCGGCCCGGTGGTCGACATTGACCGCAATCCCGAGAACCAGGTGATCGCCAAATACGGCCGCGCCTTCGGCACCGATGCCGAGACGGTCACTGCCTATGCCGAGGCCTTCATCCGCGCCCACCACCAGGCCGGACTGGTCACTGCGCTGAAGCACTTTCCCGGCCACGGCTCCTCCACCGCCGACAGCCACGAGGGGTTCGTCGACATCACCGAAACATGGGATGCGGTCGAACTCGAGCCCTACCGCGCGCTGATCGCCGCCGGTGAGGCGGACATGGTCATGATCGGGCATCTGTTCCATGCCGACTACGCCGCGAGCCCGGGCGAACCCTCATCCTTTTCCCGCCGCTGGATCGAAGAGGTGCTGCGCGGCGAACTCGGCTTCGATGGCGTTGTGATCAGCGACGACCTCGAGATGGGTGCCATCCGCGACCACTTCAGTCTCGAAGAGACCGTGGTCGGCGCGGTGGAAGCGGGCATGGACATCCTGTTGTTCTCCAACACCTCTGACTATCGGCAGAGCCTCGGCCAGGAGGTGCTCGACATCCTGCTCGCCGAGGCTGAAGCTGATCCCGACTTCGCCGCCCGTATCGAGCAGAGCTACGAACGCATCGTGAAGCTCAAGCAGCGGATCGACTGAGACGGGGCGAACAATCCCCCGCTTTCTCATCCCCGCGGTTCCCTCCGCGCCGCGCGGTCGCTATTGTGCGCGCCCAACGACTAGGAGACCACCAGTCTGATGGCGGAAACCCGTGAGGTTCGGCAGGTTCGGGCCCTGTTCCTATCGGATGTGCATCTCGGCATGAAGCCGGTGCGCGTCAAGCAGCTCATCGAGTTCCTGCGCGCCCATGATGCGGAGACGATCTATCTTGTCGGCGACATCGTCGATGGGTGGCGGCTCGCCAAATCTTGGCACTGGCCGGCAGAGTACAACGTCCTCGCTCAGCTCCTGCTCGACAAGGCCAACGCCGGCAGCCGCATTGTTTACCTGCCGGGCAATCACGACGAGTTCCTGCGCGAATATCTCGGCACCTATTTCGGCGAGATCGAGTTCGTCGATCGCACTATCCATACCTCCGCCAGCGGCCGCACCTATCTGGTGATTCATGGTGACCAGTTCGATGTCGTGGTGATGCACGCCAAGTGGCTCGCCCATGTCGGCGACTGGGCCTACAATCTTGCGCTGCGCATCAACATCGTCATCAACTGGGTGCGCCGGCGCCTTGGGCTGCAATATTGGTCGCTTAGCGCCTGGGCCAAGCAGAAGGTCAAGAACGCCGTCTCTGTGATCGGCCGCTTCGAGGAGGCGCTGGTCCACGAAGCCAAGGTTTCCGGTGTGGACGGCGTCATCTGTGGCCACATCCACTTCGCAGATATCCACGACCGCCTCGGCATCCAGTATCTCAACACGGGCGATTGGGTGGAGAGCTGCACCGCCATCGTCGAGAATCCCGATGGCAATTTCGAGCTGATCAAATGGACGGAAATGGTGGCCGGCCAGCCGCGCCGTTTCCGCCTGCGCCGCGCCGCCGCAAGCTGAACCGCCCTCGCTGCCGCGTGACTTTGCATCCACACCGGCGGGCGATTTGCAACGTTCTAGGCTGATCTCCCTATTGGGGGGCTTGCTTTGCCCGTTGCTGCGCGCCACCAACGAGTCCGGGCGCTGATTTGCCCGGAGTCCTTTCCCGATGTCGTCGGCACGATCGCGCTGGGCCACGCCCGAGGCGCGCGCCTCTATCTTCCAGTTCATGGTCTATGTTCCCGGTGGCGTTGCCTCGGTGTTTCTCGGCATCTGGCTGAGCGAGCACGGCATCCCCGCGGACCAGATCGGCATCATCAACGCGCTGCCCACCTTTTGCCTGCTGTTGCTCAACATCGTCGTCGGCCGTGTCGCCGATAAAGCCGATGACTGGCGCACGGCGCTGATCATCATCTCGGCCTTGTCTGCGCTGGCGCCGCTGCCGCTCTACTTCGTTTCGGAGTTCTGGGGCATCCTGCTGATCTGGGCCCTGTGTGGCACCACCAACGGCCTCGTGGCCCCCGTCATCGACGCGGCATGCGTCCGTATGACCCGCCGCAATGGCACGGATTTCGGCGTGGTGCGCGCTTGGGCGACCGTGGGCTACGTCTTTGCAGCCGGCGGTCTCGGCCTGCTGCTGAACGTACTCGGTTCCTCCGTTTTCGTGACCCTTTATGTGGCGATGGTGGTGATCCGCGCCGCTTTGGCCTTCCTGCTGCCGCGCTTCCGGGCGCCAGCGCCGCAGCCCACTCTGTCGAGCGTCGCACCCGAAAGCGCGCCGCAACCGAGCCGGCTCAAGGATTCCCTCAAGCTCTGGTTCGTGCTGCCGCTGCTGGCCTTCTCGCTGGTCAACTCCAGCAATGCCCTGATCGGCGGCTTCGGTGCGCTGCTCTGGCACGAGAATGGGGTGCCTAACTACTATATCGGCCCATTGCTCGGCATTGCTGCGGTCGGCGAGGCGGTGCTGATGTTCGCCTGGCGGCGCTTCGGCGGCCGGGTGACCGCGCGCAACATGATCATGGTGGCAGCGCTCGCCGGGCTTGTTCGCTTCACCGTCATGGCGTTCAATCCGCCGGTCTGGGTGCTGTTCTTCACCCAGCTGCTGCACGCCTTCAGCTTCGGCATGGGCTATTTCGGCACCGTCCACTTCATCGCCAACTGGACCAACGAGGCCAATGCCGCGGAGGCCCAGGGATTCGCCAACATGCTCAACATGGGTGCCTCGATGCTGGCGCTGATCGTGTTCGGCGTCCTGGTCGAGTTCTTCGGCTCTGCGGCCTTCTTCTATTCCACCGTCACTGCGCTGCTGGCGGTGGCCTGCGTGGTGCTCTCGCTCCGGCTGCGTCCGCCCAAGGATGCGCAGTAATTGGCCACGATGCTGACCCCGGAACGCCGCACCACGACGTTCTACTTCACCTACTTCATGGGGCCCGGCGCCGCCGTGATGTTCCTGCCGATCTGGCTTAGCGAGAAGGGCATCAGCCCCGAGCAGATCGGGATCATCAACGCCTTGCCGGTATTCGCCATCCTGGCGCTCAATCTCATCGTGGGGCGCATTGCCGATCGCGCCAAGGACTGGCGGCAGGCTATTGTCATCGGCGCCTTGATCGGCGGCATCGTTCCGATCGGGCTGTTCTGGGTCAACGAGTTCTGGGGCATCCTGCTGTTCTGGACCTTGGCGAGCGTCCCGACGGGCGTCACCGGCCCGGTACTCGACGCCGCCACCATGCGCCTGACGCGCCGCAACGGTTCGGATTTCGGCGCCATTCGCGCTTGGGGCACGGTCGGCTACATGCTTTTCAACGGGCTGACCGGTTACCTGGTCGCCTGGTACGGCTCCGCGGTCTTCGTGCCGCTGTTCGTCGGCCTCACTCTGCTGAGAGCCTTGGCCGCGCTGCAACTGCCGCCGTTCCGCGCCCCAGCCGAGCAGCCGACCCTGGCAGCGGTCGCGCCGGCACCGGCCTCCGGAGGTCTCGACCGCCTCCGGCCCATTCTGCAGCCTTGGTTCCTGCTGCCGCTTATCGGCTTCTGCTTCATCTATGCTGCTCACTACATCTTCAACTCCTTCGCAGCGCTGGTCTGGAAGGCGCAGGGCATCGGCGAGGAGATCATCGGTCCGCTGATCGCGCTCGGTTCCGCCTCCGAGGCGCTGATGATGTTTGCCTGGCGGCGCTTCGGCGGGCGGATATCGGCGCGCCAACTGATGCTGCTGGCAGCAGTGGCAGGCTTGCTCCGGTGGGCCGCCATGGCGATCGAGCCGTCGGTGCCGGTGCTGTTCGCCCTGCAGATGAGCCACGGGGTCACCTTCGCCCTCGGCTATTTGGGCTGCGTCCACTTTATCGCCAACTGGACCAGCGAAGACATCGCCGCCGAAACCCAGAGCCTGTTCACCGTGGGTCAGCAATTGATGTCGGTGATCACGGTGATCGGCTTCGGTGTCCTGATCCCGTTCTACGGGGCGCAGTCTTTCTTTGCCTCGGCGGCGCTGGCATTGGTTGGTGGCGCCTTCGTCTGGTTGTCGATTCGGATGAAGCCACCCAAGGACGACCTACCACGCTAGCGGAGCCAGCCATGCCGACCCTGCGCAGTTCCACCCTCGGCATCAGCATCGAACGCGCCTGGCAGGAGGTCTACGCCTATGCCGCCGACCCAGCGAACATGCCTCAATGGGCCGCAGGCCTCGGCAATGGCTTTGAACGCGATGGTGACGACTGGCTGTTCCGCGACCTCGGCGGCAACCCGGCCCGGGTGCGGTTCACGCCGCCGAACCCGTACGGCGTGCTCGACCATGATGTGTTCCCTGCCGGGCAGGACCCTGTTCATGTCGCCATGCGGGTGATGCCCAACGGCGATGGCGCCGAAGTCACATTCCTCCTGATCGAGACGCCTGGCATGAGCAATGCCGACTATCAGCGCGACGCCGCGGCGGTGATGAAGGACCTACAGACGCTGAAGGCAATTCTGGAAGGGTAGGGTTCACCACCAGATCCCCGAAGAAAAAGCGGCCCCGGATCGCTCCGGGGCCGCTTCACGTCGTCTCGCTGCCGCTCAGGTGAGGCGGCCGCTGGCATGGGCCAGCATGGTGTAGACCTTGCCGCGATCCGACAACAGGTACTCGCGGGTCTCTGCAGCGGGACGCGGGCCGGCAGCAGCCCGCTTCAGCAGTTGCTCGAACTCGCCCATATAGGCCTGAGCCGTGCGGGTGAACTCGGGCTCGCGCTGCATGCGGCGGCGGACCTCGTCATAGGTGCCCTGGCCGGACAGCGTGTAGATGCGGCGCGAGAACACGTTCGACTCGCCCGCCTGGTAGCGGGTCCAGGCGTCGGCCAGCGCCGTATTGTCGATCGAACGGGCGATCTCCTCCGTCAGACCCGAAAGGCCCTGCGGCTGCTGTGCCGGCTGGCTCCCTTGCTGCTTGGCGGTCGCATTGCGCAGCACGTCGCGCAGCCATCCCCCGGTGCCGTCGCCAGCAGCCGGAGCTGCCTCGGCGGCAGGTGCCGGGCGCGGCTCCGCCTGCTGCACGGGCTCCGGCTGGCGGGCCGGCTCGGCAGCCGGCACGGGTTCGACCGTGACGGGCTGCGGCTGAGCCGGGCGCTCCACCGGACGAATGGGATCGACCAGCGTCTGCCGGGCCGGCTCGGGCCGGTAGCTCTCGCGCATGGGCTCCGGCTGGCGCGGTTCGCTGCGCAGGGCAGGGCGCTGCGGCGGGCGACGGTCGTTGACGTCGTGCGTCGTCGGCTGGCTGCGCACGATGGCGTTGAGCTCGCTCAAGGCCTCGATCTGCTCGGCCACGACCCGACGCATGGCGGCGGCGCTGGCGCGGGTTTCCTCCGGCAGTTCGTTGATGCCGCGGGTGAGTTCGGCACGGGTGGCTTCGAGCTCGTGACCCACTTCGCGTGCTGTCTCGCGCATGGCGCGGGCGGTGTCGGCGAAGCGCTGAGTGGCTTCCTCCATCGCCCGCTGCATCTCGGCCACCATCTGCTGCTGTGCCTGCTGCAGGGCAGCGTTGGCGCGGCGGCCCTCTTCGTCGGCAGTGGTGCGGAAGTCGCCGAGGCGATCACCCACATCCGCGGCGGTCTCGTCCAGCGCCTGGCGGAAGGTGCCGGTCGACTGGTCGATGGCCTGCCGCAACTGGCCGGTGTTGGACGAAATGGCGTTGCGAACCGACATGGTGCTGTCGTTGATCGTGTCGGCCAGCGTGCTGGTTGTCGAGGTGAGCACGTCGGTGACATTGCCAGCCGTCGATGCCAGCACGTCGCTGACCTTCTCGGCGTTCTGCTCGAGAGCGGCATTGACCTCGCGGGCCTGGTCGCTGAGGGCCAGGCGCACGGACGAGGCGGTCTGGTTGAGCGAGGCAGCGGCGGCCTCGGCGGCACGCTGAACGGCGTTGTCGACCTGCGCCACGTTGCTGCTGAGCGTCTGGGTGAAGCGCTCGTTGGTGGCATAGAGCGCGTCATTGACGTTCGCCGTCGAGGACTGGATGGCCTCGGTGATCGTGCCAGTGGTGCGGTCGAGCGTCTCGACGACTGTACCGGTGGTCGCCTGCAGGGCCTCGTCCATGGCGCGGCGAGCGTTGATCAGGCGGCGCTCCGTGTCGTTGACGGTGTCCGCAATCGACTGGGCGAACATGCGCATGCGGTTGTCGATGTCGTCGGCACGGGCAGCGAAGCTGTGCGCCAGCGCATCCATGGCGCCGCGGCGGTCCTCCAGCGTCTCCAGCGCTTGGCCGCTGGTCTGGGCCAGCGAGTCCGAGGCCTGCATCATGCTCTGCGCTTCCGCGTCCAGCTTGCCGAGCACGCCGGCGAACTCGTCCACCATCGAGCGGATGGTCGACTGCAGCGCGCCCACATGCTGGCTGACCAGTGCGCCCGCCTGCTCGGTCTGGCCAATCGCCTCGCGCACCGTGCTGGAGTAGCTGGCCGTCTGCTGGGCCACGCTGGTCTCGAGATTGGCGAGGTTGGCCGTGGAAGCATCCAGCACCCGCTGCAGCAGCAGGTTGGAGTCGTTGAGCTTGCCCAGGGCGGCGGTGACGTCGCTGAGGATGCGCGAGGTCGACACGGCCATGATGGCTTCGGCTTCGCGGGCATTCTCGCTGAGCGCTTCGCGCAGCAGGTTGCCATGGGTGCTGAGCGCGCCCTGCAACTGGTCCGACTTCTCGCTGACCAAGGCCGCAAAGGCGTTGGTCTGCTGCTCGACCGAGCGGTTGATGTCGGTCAGGCGTGTTTCGATGGTGTCCACCGCGGTTACGGCCTTCACCGACAGCAGATCGTCGATGTCGGTGGCTGCAACCCGGATCTGCTCCAGCGCAGTGCGCACCGCGGTATCCATACGGTTGGCCGTCTCGACGATGTCGGTCGAGATGTTCTGCGTCGCCGCGGTGATGCGGGTGGCAATGGTTTCCTCGATGCGGTCGGCGCCGGCTTCGAGATCGGCCATGGACTGCGTGATCGAGGTGTTGATCGAGGCATTGAGCGCCGCCAGGCGTTCGGCCGTGATGTCGGCGCGGGCCGTGATGGCCTCGGGCAGGGTGCCCAGGCGCTGGTCCACCATGTCGGTGATGGCCTTGCGAGCCGAATTGACGCCGGCCTCGATGAGGTCGGCCGCCCGACGGGCGCTCTCGCCCACCGTGTTGCTGGCCGACTCGATGCGCTCGGTGATGCCCTGTTCGGCATCGGAGATGCGCACCAGCGCGGTCTCGACATTGGCGCCGAAATTGCTGTTCACCTCGGTCATCTTCCCGGTGATCAGCGACGACATCGCATCGACACGCTCGTTCATTGTGTCGGTCACCCCGCGCAGCGAGGTCTCGATGCGGTTGCGGGCCTCGTCGCCGTGCTGGACGATGGTGTCGGCGAGTTCCGCCGTCCGCAGCCCCAGCGTCTCGCCGAGAGAGGCGGTGTGCGTGGCCAGAGTGTCGCTGAGCGCCTGCGTCCGGACGTTGAGCGCCTCGGACAACTGGTGGGTCCGGTTGCCGACCGCGTGTGCCAGCTGTTTGGTGCCGCCGTCCAGCACTTCGCGCAGCTCGCCGGCGCGGGCACCGAGCTCCTCGTGCAGCCGGCCCGTGCGCTCATCGATCTGGTGTGCCAGTTCGCCGGTGCGGTTCTCGAGTTCGAGCGACATCGCGGTGGTGCGCTCGGCGAGCGTTTCCGACAGCCGCTCTGTGCGGCCGGCGAGTGCCTGATCGAACGTTTCGGTGCCGGTGGCCAGCGCCTCGCCCAGTTCCTGGCTGCGAAGGCGGATGGCTTCGTTCATGTCGCGACTGCGCAGCTGGAGCGTCTGATCCAGCTCCCCGGTCCGCTCGGCGATAGCCTGGCTGATCTCGCCCCCACGTTGAGCAAGTGTCTCAGAAATCTCGCCTGTGCGTGCCGCCAGCGTCTCCGAGATTTCGCCGCTGCGTGCAGCCAGGGTCTCGGAAATCTCGCCGGTGCGCAGGGCGAGCGTATCGGAAATCTCACCCGTGCGCAGGGCGAGAGTGTCCGAGATTTCGCCTGTACGCACAGCGAGAGTGTCGGAGATTTCACCCGTACGCAGGGCGAGCGTGTCGGCCATCTCGTTGCTGCGCGCGGACAGAGTATCGGCCAATGCCCCGGCGCGGCCGGTCAGCAACTCGTCGAGGGCACGGGTACGGTTGTCGAGCGTCTCGTCGATCAGGCTGGTGTGGTTCTCCAGCGTTGTCGCGAGCTCGCGAGAGCGGTTGGCGAGGTTGTCGCTGACGCTCTGCGTGCGGGAAGCCAGCACATCGCTCATCTCGCGAGTGCGCTGGCTCAGGATGTCGTCGAACCGGCCGGATTCTTGGTTCAAGGCCATCTCGAGCACGTTGGCGCGGGCCGCGAAGGTCGTGCCCTGTTCCTCAAGCCGCTGCACCAACTGGTCGCCCTTGTCGCCGATCACGCCGTCCAAAGTGTGCAGGCGGGTGTCGAGGATGTTGGCGATCTCGTTGAGACGAGCATCGAACTGCGACAGCGCATCCTGACCCGCAGAAGACAGGGTGATGCGGGCGCGTTCGGAGGTGTCGTCCAGCGCACCGTTGATCTCGATCACTGCCGATTGCAGACGGCTGTCGAGGGCATTGAGCTGAATCGACACCGATTCATCGAGCTGGCGCCCCAAGGCCCCCAGCAGCATTTCGGCATCGCGCGAGCGCGTCGAGATATCGTCGACCAGGCGCTGACCGATGCGGTCGAGCCCGCCGGTGACCTCCTCGCCGCGCTGGCGCAACTGCTCCAGCAGCGAGCCGCCACCTTCGGTGAGCAGGCTCGCAATGGTGGCGGTGCGTTCGTCCAGCGCATGCGTCAACTGGCCGGTGGTGCTGTCGAGGAGGCCCGCGAAGGCGGCCGTGCGCTGCTCGAAATTGCCCGACATCGCCATCGTCTGCTCTTCGATGCGGCGAGCGCGATCCTCGATAGCCCCCGTGATGGTGCTGGCTTGTGCATCCAGCGCGTCGGTGAGGGCGCGCATGCGCGCTTCAACGTCGCTGGTGACCCGGCCTGCACCCTCATCCAGCGTCTGCGACAGCACGGCGGTGTGCTCGCCGAAGGTCAGCGCCAGCCGGGTGGTGCTTTCGTCCAGCGTCGAAACGACATCGCTGGTGCGATTGTCCACGAGCTGCACGAAGGCGTCCGTGCGTTCCGAGAACGCGCCGGTTAGGGTGTTGCCGGCGGTCTCGAGCGCGCGGGTCAGATTGCCGCCGCTCTCGACGATGGTGCCGGCGATGCGCTGGCTGATCATGTCGAGGTCGAAGACGAGGCCCGTATGGCTCTCGGTGATGGCTTCGCGCACGCGCTCGGTGTTGGTGAGCACACTTTCGCGCTGGTTCGCAAGTTCCGCAATCAGCGCGCGCATGCGCGACTCGTTGTCCGAATAGGTGCGTTCGAGCGCGGTGACCTCGTTGTGGATCATCACCTCGAGTTCGCCGGCGCGGGAGAGGGCGCGTTCCAGCCCGTCACCGAGGGCGTTTACCTCGCGGCGCACGGCCTGACCAACCGACGCCACCTTGTCGGCAGCCGTGACTTCCGGCTCGGCAAGGCGAATGGCGGCCTGGGTGATGGAGGAGGCAGCATTGCGCAAATCCTGCGCGCGGCGGAACAGCGTCGCCACGGCGAAGAAGGCGGCCACCGGCAGGAACATGATCGCGACCAGCGCGATGAAGTCGATGGTGCCCATGAACTGGCCAAGATCGCCCAGTTCGCTGCCGTAGCGCATATAGGCGCCGGCGCCCGAAACCAGCAGCCACAGCGCGGACAGCGCGAGCGCGATCCACGTCGGAGTGGCGGACGAGCGGCTCTGCAGGTTGTAGAGAATGCGCGAGGTGGGGAAGCGGTCGTCATTGGCGACCACGCCCGCCTGCTGGGCGATCTTGTCGGCGGCGCGCAGGCGCTCCGAACGGGTCGGTTCGGCCGGCCGCTTCTCGTTCTGCGACGGACTGGGTTCGATGCTGAACACCGATTCCTTGAGGGCGTCCTCGACGGCGGAGAATGCCAGCGCGGCGGGATCGTTCGTGGGGGTCGGGTTCTTCGCCATACTCTTTACAACTCTCGCGTCGGCTCTTCTGCTGGGCGGACTTGAGGCGTTGGTGTGACACGGCACCCCTTGCGGGGAGCCCCATCAACAATAGGCAATTCGATGCAAATGCCCCGCATCGTCCTGCAACCCTCGCCGCCGCGCGCTGGCTCGGATCGCATCCTTACATTCAATTTTATGCAAACCGAACGGTTTCTTACCCAAGGGTTAATTTTCCCTGGGGAAGTCCGCCCATCACAATCGGCCAACCAAGGCAAAGATGTGGCTTAAGGGCCTGTTCACGGCTGCCCGCTAGCGTGAAGGTGAGCGGCATGTCCACTGGTGGGCGCGTAGTCGCCGGTTCGAGGCTTGTCATGCGTCCCACATCATCCGCCGCCGAGAAACTGGATCAGGTTCAATTGCGTCGGGATGCCCGGCCGGTGGACCTCGTGCACCTTGCCAAGCAGTGCCTGGGCGACGAGCACCTCGAGTACGAAATCCTCAGGCTCTTCGACACCACGATCTCCGCCTATCATCAGCGGGTCGGGCAGGCGGGCAGCCTCGACGACCTGACGCTGGCGCTGCATTCGATGCGCAGTGCTGCCACCGGCGTCGGCGCTTGGACCATCGTCGACCTCGTCACAGCCGCCGAAGCCGACATGCGCGACGGCCGCCCCCTGCAGCCAGAGCAGCTCGCCGATCTCGCCATGGCGGTGGAAGAGGTTCGTACGTTCATTGCAGACCTGCTCAGCAACGAGCCCAACTGAGCCCGAGGCTCGCGGGGTCTTGTTTGACCCCTCTCTTGCCTTCCCCTATAGAGCGCCCGATATCAGCTCATGCGCACGCACGCATGCGACGCTCTCTGGCCAGAACATCCCATGACCATGCTTTCCCCGGCAGCCGAGGTGCCGCCTCGTGCCGCCCTTGAACCGTTCCGCACCCGCCGGACCTTTGCGATCATCTCGCACCCGGACGCCGGCAAGACGACGCTGACCGAGCGGCTGCTGGCCGCGGCCGGCGCCATCCAGTCCGCCGGGGCCGTGCGCGGCAAGGCAGGCCAGCGCTCCACCCGTTCGGACTGGATGGAGATGGAGCAGCAGCGTGGCATCTCCATCACCTCCTCGGTGATGACCTTCGAGTATGACGGCCTTACCCTCAATCTTCTCGACACTCCGGGCCACTCCGACTTCTCCGAAGACACCTACCGCACCCTGACCGCTGTCGACGCCGCTATCATGGTGATCGATGCCGCCAAGGGCATCGAGTCGCAGACCCTGAAGCTGTTCGAGGTGTGCCGGCTGCGTGACATCCCCATCATCACTTTCATCAACAAGGTGGACCGCGAGGGCTTGTCGCCGCTCGAACTGATCGACGAGATCCAGGACAAGCTGGCGCTCGACCTCACGCCGGTGCTCTGGCCGATCGGGCAGGGCGTGGATTTCGGCGGCTATATCGACCTGCTCGAAAAGCGCGTGGTCAGTCCGCAGGGAAAGTCTCTGGCCGAATATGATCAGCTGGAGGATCTGCTCGAGGTCGATGATCTGGTCGAGAACCCTGTGTTCATGACGGCGCTCGAAACCTTGGAGATGGCGCAGGCCATGCTTCCGGCGTTCGACCTCGATACCTTCCACAAGGGTCATCTCAGCCCAGTGCTGTTCGGCTCTGCGCTCAAGGGCGTGTCGGTGGCGGAACTGCTCCGTACCCTGGGGGACTGGGGGCCGGAGCCGCGGCCGCAACCTGCGGTGCCGTCGCCGATCGATCCGTCCGACCGCAAGGTCACCGGCTTCGTGTTCAAGGTGCAGGCGAACATGGACGCCAACCACCGCGACCGCATTGCCTTTGTCCGCCTCTGCTCGGGCAAGTTCGAGCGCGGCATGCGCCTCAAGAACGTGCGCTCCGGTAAGGATATGGCCGTCTCCAATCCGATGTTCTTCTTCGGCAACAACCGTGAGCTCGCCGAACAGGCGGTGGCCGGCGACATCGTCGGCATTCCCAACCACGGCACGTTGTCGGTGGGCGACACGCTGACCGAAGGCGCCGCCATCAACGTCACGGGCATTCCGAACTTCGCGCCAGAAATCATCCGCCGTGTGCGCCTGACCGACCACATGAAGAGCAAGCAGATGGCGAAGGCCCTCACCGACCTGTCGGAAGAGGGAGTGACGCAGGTGTTTCGGCGCATGGTCGGCGCCGACTGGATCGTCGGCGTCGTCGGCCAGTTGCAGCTCGAAGTGCTGAGCTCCCGCGTTGCCAAGGAATACGGCGTGCCGATCGATTTCGAGAGCATCGGCTTCGAGGTCGCGCGCTGGGTCGAGAGCGACGACCCCGAAGAGCTCAAGCGCTTCATCACCGCCCAGAAGATGAACATGGCGGAGGACCGCACCGGCGCTCCTGTGTACCTGGCGCAGAACCAGTGGTGGGCCGATCGCGCCAAGCAGGATTGGCCGAAGCTCAGGTTCCTCACCACCAAGGAACGGCATTGACCGCGGCGCGCATCGACGAGTTCGTCGAGGCGGTGGGCTCTGCCTTTGCCGACGGCTCGCTCGTGCGTCTGAAGCTCGGCGGCTATCATGGCACCGAGCCCGACCTGAGGTCGGTGGAGGCGCGAAAGATCGTCGTGAAGGGCGAGGACAGGCTGTCCTTCACCTTCCACTACAAGACGCGCGACATCATCAAGAACCACGAGCTTGGGGAGGCGGCTGCGCAGCTACGCGCATGGCTGGCCGATGCGTTCCGCAGCGCGCAGCTTGCCGCGACCACCTTCGA
Organism: Devosia albogilva; assembly: GCF_042685625.1. Lineage (NCBI taxonomy): Bacteria > Pseudomonadati > Pseudomonadota > Alphaproteobacteria > Hyphomicrobiales > Devosiaceae > Devosia > Devosia albogilva. The sequence goes on along the minus strand of NZ_JBHUNP010000001.1, from coordinate 414,773 downwards.
TCTCACCTTCGAGCGCAATGGCGACAAGATCCGCCTGAAGCGCACGGAGGCTGTGCGCGATGCTGTTGCCGCCAGCCACGATCGCGCCAAGGTCCGGCCGGTCGCTGCCGGCGCCAAGCCCTGGCAGGCCGGCCTCGGGCTCACCGACGAGCAGGGCAATGTCCGTAAGGACGCGCAGGACAAGTTCCGCCAGATCAACAGGATGGTGGAGATCTTTGCGCCCTTGATTCAGGCTCTGCCGGACAATCCGCGCATCGTCGATATGGGCGCCGGCAAGGGCTATCTCGATTTCGCCATCGCCGATTGGCTTCAGGCGCAGGGCCGCTCGGCCGAGATCGTCGGCGTCGAACTCCGCCCGCAACTGGTCTCCGACGGCAACCGCCTGGCGCAATCCTCGGGTCTCATCGGCCTCAGCTTCGCCCCCGGCAGCATTCTCGACTACGACGCCACGGGCGCGGATGCCGTGATTGCCCTCCATGCCTGCGACACCGCCACCGACGACGCCATCTACAAGGGCATCCTGGCCGGCGCCCGGCTGATCGCTGTTGCACCCTGCTGCCACAAGCAAGTGCGGCGGGAGATGGAGCGCGGCACCGCTGCGGATACCCTTTCTCCGCTGCTCCGCCATGGGATCTTCCGCGAGCGTCAGGCCGAGATGCTGACCGACACGCTGCGCGCCCTGCTGCTCGAGCGGCACGGCTACAAGACCCGCGTGTTCGAGTTCGTCTCCGACGCCCACACCCCCAAGAACAACCTCATCGTCGCCGAAAAGGATACCCGGGCCGGCAAGCAAGCCGACGCGCAGATCGCCGACCTCAAGGCCATGTTCGGAATCGGCGAGCATTACCTGGAGCGGCTGCTGGCGGGTACTGAAGCGAACACCGCACTCTCGTAGACCTCATCCTGAGCTTGTCGAAGGACGAGGTCGCGGCCACGGTGTTACCGACCTCCTGGTTCGACGGGCTCACCATGAGGTCTAGGAGGCTGGTGGCTCTCCTCTTCACCGCCTATATCCGCCCTAACGAAGGCAAGAGCACATGACCAAGATCACCTACATCGCGCCGGATGGCGAGCGCATCGAGACGGAAGCACAGGACGGTTCCACCGTGATGGAAACGGCCATCATGAACGGCATTCCCGGTATCGTCGCCGAATGCGGCGGCGCCTGCACCTGCGCCACCTGCCACGTCTATGTCGATGATGCCTGGACGGAGACGGTCGGCGGTCCCTCGATGATGGAAGAGGACATGCTCGACTTCGCCTTCGATGTCCGCCCGCAGAGCCGGCTCTCCTGCCAGATCAAGGTCAGCGACAAGCTCGACGGCCTGGTCGTCCACGTGCCGAGCCGGCAAGGCTAAGCGGAATTTTCGCTCAAGGGCGGCTCTACGGATTTATTTGGCGGTATTGGTGCCTCGGCACCCGTCTGCGTTCCACGCGCCGCCCAGCGCGGGAAATATAAAAGCGATTGAATTTCAATAGCTTGTGAGGTGTCCCTGCTGCCGGTATTTTCTGGCTGCAGTGAAACTGGGACACCAATGGGCAATCTCAACACCTTTCCGTTGAGCTATATCGTCAAGGGCAAGAAGATCATCATCGTCGGCGGCACCGACGAAGCCCTGAACAAAGCCCGGTTGGCAGGTAAGACTACTTCCCAGGTCGTCATTATCTCGCGAAGCATCGAGGCCGATTTCTCCGCTTATGCTCATGCCGTGCATGAGCGGCCGCTGACAGCAAGCGACCTCGACAACACGGCGCTCGTTTTCGTTGCCGAAGAGGGCGAGGACGCGGAACTGGCCAAGGCCGAGGCACGCCGCCGGGGCATCCCCCTCAATGTCGTCGACGTGCCGGCAGAATGCGACTTCTACACGCCGTCGATCGTCGACCGTGCGCCGCTGACCGTCGCTATCTCCACCGAAGGCGATGCTCCGGTGCTGGCGCGGCTCGTCCGCGCCCGCATCGAGGCCATGCTGTCCCCCTCGGTCGGCAAAATTGCGAGTCTTGCCGGACGGTTACGGCACAAGGCTGAAACGCTGATTCACGACAATGCCGCCCGCCGCCGGTTCTACGAGGCGCTGGTGACCTCGCCTGAGATCGAGGCGGCCGAGCAGCGGGGCGCCGGCACTGCCGCGGCCGAGAACCTGCTCGCCAGCCACGCCGCTGGAACGGGGCAGGGCGTTGTCTGGCTGATCGGCGCCGGTCCGGGCTCCGAAGATCTCCTGACGCTTCGCGCCCAGAGGCTGCTGCAGGAAGCCGATGTCATCGTTCATGACCAATTGGTGCCCCAGGTTGTCGTCGACATGGGCCGTCGCGATGCCGAGCGCATCAGCGTCGGCAAGGCCAAGGGCCATCACAGCTTTTCGCAGGCACAGATCAACACCCTGATCGTGCGCCTTGCCAGCGAAGGCAAGCGTGTGGCTCGCCTCAAGTCCGGCGATCCGATGGTGTTCGGGCGGGCCGGCGAGGAGATCGCGGCTCTCCGCAAGGCCGGCATCACCTACTCGGTCGTGCCGGGCGTCAGCGCTGCCTTGGCTGCTTCGGCGGACACCGCCACGCCGGTTACCCTGCGCAAGGTGTCGAGCGGCTTCGTCATCGCCACCGCGCATGGTGCCGACGACGGCGAACTCGCCCACTGGGCCGCCCTGGCCCAATCCGGCCTGACTTTGGCTCTCTATATGGGCAAGTCGATTTCCGACGAGGTCGCCACCCGGCTGATCCATCATGGCGCCCCGGCGGACCTCCCGGTCGGCATCGTCGTCAATGCCGGCCGTGCCAACCGCGCCACCTATTCCGGCTTTCTCGCTGACCTCGCCGCCAGTCACATCGATTTCGCCGATGGCCCTGCCGTCATCCTGGTCGGCCAAGCCGTAGCCGCCGGCGACTGGGCCGACGCCGCCGGCTTGGCCGCACAGAACTTCAAGGTAGCCTGATATGGAAATCCTCACCGGCAACGAGCTGATCAGCGGCGCCACAGTCTATCTCGATGCTTCCGGCCGCTGGATCGAGGATCTGCAGGCGGCTCGACTCTTCGGCAAGGATGAGGCCGAAGCACGCGACGCGGCCATTGCCGCGAGCAAGGCCACCGGCCGCATCAACAGCATCGAAATCGAGGAAGTAGAGCGGGTCGGCGGCACGATCGTGCCGAAGCGCCTGCGTGAACGCATCCGGGCGGCGGGCCCCACCGCGCCCCTCAATCTGAACGGCGTGCCCTTCGACCGCCAGCGTCTGGGTAAGGACGACCATGTATCGATATGACGAATTCGACGCGGCTTTCGTCGCCGGCCGTACGGAACAGTTCGCCGATCAGGTGAAGCGGCGCCTGTCCGGCGAGATGACGGAAGAGCAGTTCCGGCCCTTGAGGCTGATGAACGGGCTCTACTTGCAGCTCCACGCCTATATGCTGCGCATCGCCGTGCCTTACGGCACGCTCTCGTCGCGCCAGTTGCGCAAGCTCGCCCACATCGCCCGCACCTATGACCGCGGCTACGGCCACTTCACCACCCGGCAGAACATCCAGTTCAACTGGCCGCGCCTCAGCGACGTGCCGGCCATCCTCAAGGAGCTGGCGAGTGTGGAGATGCACTCGATCCAGACCTCGGGCAACTGCATCCGCAATGTCACCACCGACCAGTTTGCCGGCGCTGCCGCCGACGAGATCATCGATCCGCGGCCGGTTGCCGAGATCATCCGCCAGTGGTCGAGCCTCCATCCGGAATTCTCGTATCTGCCGCGCAAGTTCAAGATCGCAATCACCGGCGCGACCCATGACCGCGCCGCCATTCGCCTCCATGACATCGGTCTGCAGGCGGCGACCAATGCCGCCGGGGAAATCGGCTGGGAAGTCTGGGTCGGCGGCGGGCTCGGACGCACGCCGATGGTGGCCAAGCTGATCAACAGCTTCGTTCCCAACGAGCACCTGCTCGCCTATCTCGAGAGCATCCTGCGCGTCTACAACCGCTACGGCCGGCGCGACAACAAGTTCAAGGCCCGCATCAAGATCCTCGTGCACGAAGAGGGCCTGGAGAGCATCAAGGGGCAGGTGGAGGCCGAGTTCGCCCAGATCCGTGGCGGCGTGCTGACGCTGCCACAGGAGGAGGTGGAGCGCATCACCACCTACTTTGCACCACCGGATTTCCGCAACCAGTCGGTTACCAAACTCGACATTGCCTACGAGTCGATCCTCGATCCGGCCTATGGCCGCTGGCTCGACAACAACCTCAACGCCCACAAGCAGCCGGGCTATGCCTCGGTCACCGTTTCGCTGAAGCCGGTTGGCGGCGCTCCTGGAGACGCCACTGCCGAGCAGATGGAGGTCGTTGCTGACCTCGCCGAGCGCTATTCCTATGACGAACTCCGCGTCACCCACGAGCAGAATCTGGTGTTGCCGCATGTGGCGCTGGCGGACCTCCGCACCGTCTACGATGCGCTGGTGGCTGCGGGGCTCGCTGAGGGCAATGTCGGAACCATCGCCGACATGATCTGCTGCCCGGGCCTCGACTATTGCGCGCTGGCCAATGCCCGTTCGATCCCGCTGGCGCAGGAAATCTCCAAGGCTTTCTCTGCGCCGGACCGTCAGAAGGAAATCGGCGAACTCAAGATCAAGATATCGGGCTGCATCAATGCCTGCGGCCACCACCATGCGGGCCACATCGGCATTCTCGGGGTGGAGAAAAAGGGCGGCGAGCTCTATCAGATCACCCTCGGCGGCGACGCCACCGAGCAGGCGGCTGTCGGCAAGATCATCGGCCCCGGCTTCGAGGCCGAGGCCGTCCCCGCCGCCATCGAGAAGCTCGTCGACACCTACATCGCGCGCCGCACCGAGGGCGAGAGCTTCATCGATGCCTATCGCCGCCTAGGCGATGCGCCGTTCAAGGAGGCTCTCTATGGCGCTGCCTAAGCTTGCACCCGCTCCGGCCGCGCAGGACAAGCTGCGTGCCCTCGGCATTCTCGCCCTCAACGGCATGTTTGACGAGATGGACGCCGTCGGCGTGCTCCGCTACGCCGCAACCGAAGTGCTGCCGGGCGACCTCGCCATCGTGTCCTCTTTCGGTGCGGACTCTGCCGTCCTGCTCCATATGGTCTCGCAGGTCGATCCCTCCCTGCCGGTCTATTTCCTTGAGACCGGCAAGCATTTCGCCGAGACGCTGGACTATGTTGAAACGCTGAAGCAGCACCTAGGCCTCACCAACGTCGTCGCCATCCATCCGGCGAGTTCCGACATCGCCCGCTTCGATCCCCAGGGCGATCTTTGGGAGACGGACCCGGACTCCTGTTGCTTCATCCGCAAGACCGAGCCGCTGGAGCCGGTGACCGAGATGTTCGGCGGCTGGGTTACCGGACGCAAGCGCTACCAGACCAAGGAACGCGGTGTACTGCCGCATTTCGAGCTCACCAGCGACGACCGCATCAAGGTCAATCCGCTGGCCTACTTCTCCGATGCGGACGTGATCGAGTACCGCCAACAGCACAACTTGCCCGAGCATCCGCTCTACGCTAGGGGCTACAGGTCCATTGGCTGCGCGCCCTGCACCTCGATCGTTTCCGAGGGCGAGGATCCGCGCGCCGGACGGTGGCGCGGCCTCAACAAGAAGGAATGCGGCATCCATTACGACTTCAATGGAGCGATCGCCAAGCCGATGACTGCTGTCCGCCATACCCTGTGGAAGGACGGGGCCTTCATCGCCGATCCGTTCAAGGCCTGGGAGGAGGGGACGGACCCGAGCACGGCGCGATATGTGCATGTGCCGCTTCAGGTTTTTCTCGCCGACCGTGACGCTTTCCTCGCCAACCCGCACCCGCTGGGCCTCTTGGTCACGCCCGGTGAGAAGGTGGAAGATGTCGAAAACGACCTCGGCCGCTTCGCCTCGATCGCCATCCGCTTCCCTGCATTCACCGACGGACGGGGGTATTCCACCGCACGTCTGCTTGCGGAACGTTACCGCTACAGCGGGGAAGTGCGGGCAATCGGGGACGTTTTGCAGGATCAGATACCGCTGATGCGGCGCTGCGGCATAAATGCCTTCGTGGTCGAGCACGAACCGACCCGCCGGGCGCTGATCGAGAACCGGCTGCCGGAGGTGGCGCTGTTCTATCAGCCGGTGGGACTGACCGAAGTGCCGGCCGGCACCCGCCCCTTCCTTCGCCGCGCCCATTGAGGTAAGCGGAGCCCACTTGTCAGGATTGGCCGCAGGCCATCCCTACCACCGCGTCGTTCCCGCGAACACGGGAGCCCATTGCCAGGTGTGTCCTGGAAAGAATGGATCCCTGCCTGCGCGGGGATGACGCTCAGCCGAAACGGGCGTCAGCCCACGAGCAGAGACTGAGATGAGCACTGAGATCACCACCGATGTCGTCGTCATTGGCGCGGGGCCGTGCGGCCTGTTCGCCGCCTTCGAACTCGGGCTGCTCGACGTCAAATGCCATTTCATCGACATTCTCGATCGCCCGGGCGGTCAGTGCGCCGAGCTCTATCCGGAAAAGCCGATCTACGACATCCCGGGGTTCCCGGTGGTCACCGGTCAGCAACTCACCGACAATCTGATGGCGCAGATCGCGCCGTTCTCGCCCGAGTTCCACTTTTCGCGCATGGTCAACACGCTCGAGAAGCAGGCCGACGGCAGCTTCAAGCTGACCACCGATGCCGACGAGACCTTTCACTGCAAGGTGGTGGTGATCGCGGCCGGCGGCGGCTCCTTCCAGCCCAAGCGCCCGCCGGTCGACGGCATCGAGGCCTACGAGAACAAGTCGGTCTTCTATGCCGTGCGCAAGATGGACGACTTCCGCGACCAGGACGTGGTGATCGTCGGGGGCGGTGACTCGGCGCTGGACTGGACCCTCAGCCTGCAGCCGATCGTGCGCACGCTGACGCTGGTCCACCGCCGCGACGCCTTCAAGGCCGCCCCGGCTTCGGTCAACAAGATGAAGGACATGGTCGCCGAGGGGAAGATCAACTTCCAGCTCGGCCAGATCGCCAGGATCGACGGCGAGGACGGGCAGCTCAACCACGTGCACCTCACCACCGAGGCCGGTGACCTCTCCATCCCGGCAACGCGGCTGTTGCCGTTCTTCGGTCTCACCATGAAGCTCGGCCCGGTCGCCGACTGGGGTCTCGAACTGAACGACAACACCATCGTCGTCGACACCGAGAAATTCGAGACCTCAGTGCCCGGCGTGTTCGCCATCGGCGACATCAACTGGTACCCGGGCAAGCTCAAGCTCATTCTCTCGGGCTTCCACGAGGCCGCGCTGATGGCCCAGGCCGCCAAGAAGATCATCTCCCCCGACGAGCGCGTGGTGTTCCAGTACACCACCAGCTCCACCAAGCTGCAGAAGAAGCTTGGGGTGGTTTAGGCGGCGCGGTCGCTCGCCACATAATCGGTGTCACCCCGGCCGCAGGGTCGCGTCGCGCGCGGGCAAGCTCTTGAGCCGGGGACCATCTTGAGATCTCAGGATGGGTCCCCGCTTTCGCGGGGATGACAATCGGGGGTGTGGATGCGTTTGCGATATGAACGACGGACTGGCGCGACGTTCGTCCCCTTGCCTCACCACGGTGCGGCAGCTAACCACGGCCTGTTGTTGAGGAGCGCCCGATGAAGATCCACGTCACCGACCAGGCCGGCGAAACCCATGAGCTCGAAGGGCTCGAGGGCTGGCGGGTGATGGAGGTCATCCGCGATTGGGGCCTCAACATCAAGGCCGAGTGCGGCGGCGGGCTGAGCTGTGCCACCTGCCATGTCTATGTCGACCAGGACTGGCTCGCGACCGTTGGCGTCCCCAGTGAGGAGGAAGAGGAGATGCTCGACACCGTCGGCGATGTCCGCTCCAACTCGCGCCTCTCCTGCCAGATCCTGTGCAGCGATGCGCTCGACGGCCTCAAGCTCACCCTCGCTGCCAGCGCCAGCAAGGACTGAGGCGGCCCTTGCATCGTGGCGGGGGTGCGGCATACCGGCGGCGCGCCCAAGCCGGCGTCACGAACTCGATTGTCATCCCCGCGTCGATCCCCCACCCTTGATCCCTCCCCACAAGGGGGAGGGAGACGATGAACACGGCACCAGTGGTTGCTCGTGTTCTTGGCACTTGCTACTCGCCACACCCTCGGTGTCATTCCCGCGGAAGCGGGGAGCTATCCTGAGGTGCCGACACGACATCTGGCGGCAGGTGGTGAGATCTCAGGATGGGCCCCGGCTCAAGAGCTTGCCCTCGGGCGCGACGCGACCCGGGGGCCGGGGTGACATCGGGGGTGTTGCAGTATCGTGCCCCTCGTGAGCCAGATGTGGCGCACGATCTGTGCCAACCCATCGGCTGTCAGCCATTCGGGCACAGCCTCATGGCCTTCTCGCCTGAAATCGCTCCACCGGAGCGATTTCGCCTGCGGCCGGCTCGAAGCCCCCGCGCAAGCGGGGATCCATCCTGAGGTGCGGACACGACATCTAGCGGCAGGTGGTGCCATCTCAGGATGGGACCCGGCTCAAGAGCTTGCCCTCGGGCGCGACGCGACCCGGGGGCCGGGGTGAGATCGAGTGTGGGCGGGCTGCAAAGGTCTTGCGTCCCGCGAGGCGATGGCGGAGAAGCTGGCGGCGTAGCCTGCGTGGGTCGATGCGTCGATCCCCCACCCTTGATCCCTCCCCACAAGGGGGAGGGAGACGATGAACACGGCACCAGTGGTTGCTCGTGTTCTTGGGCACTTGCTACTCGCCACACCCTCGGTGTCATCCCCGCGCAAGCGGGGATCCATCCTGAGGTGCGGACACGACATCTAGCGGCAGGTGGTGCCATCTCAGGATGGGACCCGGCTCAAGAACTTGCCCTCGGGCGCGACGCGACCCGGGGGCCGGGGTGAGATCGAGTGTGGGCGGGCTGCAAAGGTCTTGCGTCCCGCGAGGCGATGGCGGAGAAGCTGGCGGCGTAGCCTGCGTGGGTCGATGCGTCGATCCCCCACCCTTGATCCCTCCCCACAAGGGGGAGGGAGACGATGAACACGGCACCAGTGGTTGCTCGTGTTCTTGGGTTGCTACTCGCCACACCCTCGGTGTCATCCCCGCGGAAGCGGGGATCCATCCTGAGGTGCCGACACGACATCTGGCGGCCGTGCAGGCATCTCGAGATGGGCCCCGGTTCAAGGCCGGGGTGACATCGAGTGTGAGGTGGTCGCGGGGGCCTTACGTTGCGGGCCCAAGGCCGGGGTGACATCGGCGGTGGGGCGGCCGCGGGGCCTTACTTGACGGCTCAAGAGCTTGCCCTCGGGCGCGACGGGACCCAGGGGCCGGGGTAACATCGAGTGTGGGCGGACGCAGGGCCTTAGGTTGCCGCGTCCTTCACTACGTTGGTCAGCGCCGGGATGAAGTCCCGCACCGTGGGCGGCTTTTGGGTGTGGTAGGGCAGGGGGCGGACGACGCGGATGGCGGCGATGCCGACGCGTACGGTCATCAGGCCGTTGACGACGCCCTCGCCGAGGCGGGCGGAGAGTTTGGCCGCGAGGCCCTGGCCCACCAGTTGCTCGACAAGGCCGTCGGTCAGCACGAGGCCGCCGGTGACGGCGAGGTGGCTGAGGACGGCGCCGGTGAGGCGCCAGGAGCCGAAGAAGCCGGGGCGGGCGCCGTAGAGGCGGGCGATGGAACCGGCCAGCCGCACGCTTTCATAAATTACGAAGGCGATGTCGATCAGTGCGCGTGGGGAGACGGCGGTCACCAGCGCCACGCGGCGGGCCGAAGCGGCGGTGAGCGCCCTGGCCCGGGCATCGAGCGGGGCGAGCAGGCTCCGTTCGGTGAGGGCCACGACCTCGGTACCATCGAACAGATGCGGCAGGTGCCCTTCGGTCTCGGTGCGGGCGCGAGCCAGGTCGGCGCGCCCGCCATAGATGCCGAGCAGGGTGTCGGCGACGGCTCCAGCGGCCTTGCGGTCATTGCCGGCGATGGCTGCCTCGGCGTCGGCGCGGAGCGCGTCGAGCACGCGCAGGCGGCGCAGCGCCAGCATCTCGCGCAGCACCAGCGCCAGCACCGCGACGACGAATGCGCCGAGCAGGCCGAGCCCAACATAGCCGAGCCAGGGTTGGGTGGCGAACAGGTCGCGGATCAGCCGGTCGGCGGCAAGGCCGATGCCCGTCGCGACCAACGCCCCGCCGGTCGCCCAGGCGATGCGGCCGAGCCAGCCCATTCTGGGCATGGAGGGGGACACCAGGGGCGCTTCCTCGACCGGCTCGAAACTCGCTTCTGTCACCTCCGCCCGCTCGGGCGTGAAGGCGCGCGGCATCCGCACGGGGTCGGTGGAGGCGGTGTCGCTGTTGCCGACGGGGCGGGCTACGGGGCGCTTCATGCCAGCCAATCTCCGATCAGGTAGTCGATGGCGCGGTCGAAACGGATATGGGGCAGCACCACATCGCCGGCGGCATTGCGCTCGAGCCTCGAGGGCGGGGCGAAGCGCAGAAAGTTGAGCATCACCGGCGGCTCACCCTTCAGTGCAGAATCCGGATCGGCCGGCAAGTCGCCGGGGAACAAAGCGATTTCCGTCTTGCCGTCATAGGTGATGCCGTCCAGCTCTTCGCCGGCCACCGGCGTGCCGATCAGCGCCGGCAGGGTTTCGCCGCCCTCGTTGATGGTGCCCTCGGCCGTGGCCCGGATGGCGGCGACCGCCAGCGAGCGGCTCTCGGCACCGGCAAAGCGGGCGCGCCGCGCGGCATCAGCGACGAGGCGGTTGAGGATCGCCTCCAGCCGGTCGTGGCTGGTGTGGTGGACGTGGTCGGCCTTGGTGGCGACGAACAGGATGCGGTCGATGCGCTTGCTGAAGGGGCGCAGCAGCGGGTTGACGTCGCCCTGGCGGAAGCAGGCCAGCACTGCTGTCAGTGCCGTTTCGAGGTCCGCCACGGCGGCCGGGCCGGCGTTCAGCGCCTTGAGCGTATCCACCAGCACCACCTGCCGGTCGAGCCGGGCGAAGTGGTCGCGGAAGAAGGGGCGCACCACCCGGTCCTTGTAGGCCTCGTAGCGGTGTTCCAGCATCGCGTAGAGCGTGCCGTTACGGGCGGCCTGCTGCGGCGGCAGCGGCGCAAAGGTCAGGGCAGGGGAGCCCTCGAGGTCGCCCGGCATCAGGAACCGCCCCGGCGGCAGCGTCGACATGGCGCCGAGTTCGCGGCTCTGGCGCAGATAGTCGGTGAAGGCGAGGGCCAGATGCTCGGCGGCAAGGTCGCTGGCCTCGGCGAGCGGATCGACGCCACCCAGAGCTTCGAGGAAGCCAGCAGCCTCGGCACCGTGTCCCTCTGCCCGCTCCAGCGCCTCGCGGCTCCACTCTGCATAGCTGAGGCCGAGAAGCGGCAGGTCGAGCAGCCACTCGCCGGGATAATCGACGATATCGAGGTTGAGCGACGCCGGGCCGCGCCAGCCGGAGAGCCATTTGCCAGACTGGAACTTCAGCACCAGCCGCAATTGCGAGATCCGCCGCGTGCCCTCGGGCCATTCGGGGGGACGGCCGGTGAGCGTCGCCAGATGCTGCTCATAGGCGAAGCGGGGAATGGTGGCGTCGGGATACTCGGCCAGGCGCGCGCCGATGAACCTTCCCTCGGCGAAGGCGGCGAAGCCGGGCAGCCGCCCCATGGTGAGCAGGTTGTGCACCAGCGCGGTGATGAAGATGGTCTTGCCGGCCCGGCTGAGACCCGTCACCCCGAGCCGCAGGGTCGGCACGAAAGCGCCGGTGGCGTTGTCGGCGAGATTGGCGAGGGCGATGCCCAGTTCATCGACGATCGTGGTCGGAGGTTGGGGCAAGCGCAGTGGTCTCCTCGGCTGGGTGGAAGGTAGGCGGTTCTGCGCCCGTTGCAAGGGCTTGGCGCCCTGCCGACGGGGCTGTGCATTGTCGCCGAACCGTCACGGAACTGTCGCCCGGCTGTCGAAGGCCGCCAATACATCCGCTCCCAGTTCGCACCGAACATGCTGTTGAGGAGCATCGCGATGACCGACCAGACGCCCATCTTCAAGACCTCGCAACTCGAGGCCGCCGACGCCGAACCGCGCAACCACAGCGCCAACCCGACCATGGGCGAGCTGATCATCGCCCGCTTCTCGCGCCGCGGCTTCCTGGCCGGCTCGCTGGCGGTGTCCGCCATTGCCGCGACCGTCAGCCCGCTGGCGCTGCTGAGCGCCCGTCCGGCCCGCGCGCAGGAAGGCGGCTCGGCCTTCTCCTTCACCGAGGTGGAGGCCGGCATCGACGAGACCCACCACGTCGCCGAGGGCTATGACGCCGACATCCTGCTGCGCTGGGGCGATGGCCTGTTCCCCGATGCGCCCGAGTTCGACCCGACGGCGCAGACAGCAGCCGCGCAGGAACGCCAGTTCGGCTACAACAACGACTATGTCGGCTATATCCCGCTGGAAGGCTCGTCCGAGCACGGCCTGCTGGTGGTCAACCACGAATACACCAACCCGCATCTGATGTTCCCCGGCCTCGTGACGCTGGTCGAGGGCGAGATGACCATGAACCCGCTGACCAAGGAGCAGGTCGACGTCGAACTCGCCGCCCACGGCGGCACCATCGTGGAAATCCGCAAGGTCGACGGCAAGTGGCAGGTGGTCAAGGAAGGCGCTCTCAATCGCCGCATCACCGCCAATACCGAAATGGAAATCACCGGTCCGGCTGCCGGGCACGACCGGCTCAAGACCAATGCCGATCCGACCGGCACCAGGGTGTTCGGCACCATCAACAACTGCGCCGGCGGTGTCACCCCCTGGGGCACCTACATCATGGCCGAGGAGAACATCCACGGCTATTTCAGCGGCGAGTTGCCGGCCGACCACCCCGAGGCTGCCAACTACGACCGGCTGGGCATTCCGGAAGGCTCGTATGAATGGGCCAATTTCTACGACCGGTTCGACATCTCCAAGGAGCCGAACGAGCCGAACCGATTCGGCTATATCGTCGAGGTCGACGCGATGGACCCGAATACGATGCCCAAGAAGCGCACCGCGCTCGGCCGCTTCAAGCATGAGGGCGCCGAGTCGATCGTCAACAAGGACGGCCGGGTGGTGTTCTATCTCGGCGACGACGAGCGCTTCGACTATGTCTACAAGTTCGTCACCGCCGGCAGCTACAACCCCGACGACCGCGCCGCCAATATGGACCTGCTCGACGAAGGCACGCTCTATGTCGCCCGCTTCGCCGAGGACGGTTCCATGGAGTGGCTGCCGCTGGTCCATGGCGAAGGGCCGCTGACCGAGGAGAACGGCTTCGGCTCGCAGGCCGATATCGTCATCGAGACCCGCCGCGCCGCGGACCTGCTCGGCGCCACCAAGATGGACCGCCCCGAGGACATCCAACCCAACGGGGTCAACGGCAAGGTCTATGTCATGCTGACCAACAACACCCGCCGCACGGCCGAGCAGGTGGATGGCGTCAATCCGCGCGCCGAGAACGCCTTCGGCCACATCATCGAAATCGCCGAGGCGGATGGGGATTTCGCCGCCACCACCGGCACCTGGGAGGTGCTGCTCAAGTGCGGTGACCCGTCCATCGCCGAGGTCGGTGCCACCTTCTCCAGCGCCACCACCGAGAACGGCTGGTTCGGCATGCCCGACAACTGCGCGGTGGACTCGCTGGGCCGGCTCTGGGTGTCGACGGATGGCAACAATCCGTCCGATACCGGCCGCACGGATGGGCTGTGGGCCGTGGACACCGAGGGCGATGCCCGCGCCACCTCCAAGCTGTTCTTCCGCGTGCCGGTGGGCGCCGAGATGTGCGGGCCGCTGTTCACGCCGGACGACGAGACGGCGTTCGTCGCGGTGCAGCACCCGGCCGATGGCGGCGACGATTGGGAAGGCTTCGGGCGCGTGTCCTACTACGAGGACCTCTCCACCCGCTGGCCGGATTTCAACCCCGACATGCCGGTCCGCCCGTCGGTGGTGGCAATCACCAGGCAGGGCGGCGGCAAGATCGCGGTCTGAGGCAAAAGGAAGGGGCCGGTATCAGCCGGCCCCTTTCGCTATTCGCCGATCTTTTCCAGTTCGTAGGGGGTGGTCTGGTAGATCTCGTTGATCCAGTTCTGGAACAACAGGTGCGCGTGGCTGCGCCAGCGGTTCTCGGGCTCCCTGGTGGGATCACCGTTCGGGAACAGGTTTACCGGCGGGGCGGTGTCGAGACCGGCCTTGACGTCACGCTCGTATTCGTCGGCGAGCGAGCGGTTGTCGTATTCGAGATGGTTGAGGAAGAACACGGCGTGACCGGCGCGGTCTTCCAGCATGCAGAGGCCGATGTCCTGGTTGTCGATGAGCACGTCCAGCCGCTCGGGCAGGGTGGTGCGGTCGATGTCGTTGTAGCGCGACACCGGGATCATCGGCCGGTCCGACATGCCGCGCAGCCACGGCACGCGCGGGTTGACGATGTCGTGGCGGAACACGCCGAACGCCTTGTGGTCCATGCGGTAGCGGCGGACGTTGTGGAAGTGGTGCAGCGCTGCCTGTGCGCCCCAGCAGATGAACATGGTGTGGTGCACATTGGTGCGGGTCCAGTTCATGATCTCGACCATCTCGGGCCAGTAGCGCACCTCCTCGAAGGGGATGTGCGCGATCGGCGCGCCGGTGATGATGAAGCCGTCGAACTTGAGCCCGCGGACCTCTTCCCAGGTGCGGTAGAAGCTGTTGAGGTAGTCTTCCGAGGTGTTCTTGCTCTTGTGGTCGGTGACGCGCACCAGCGACAGGTTGACCTGCAGGGGCGTGGCGCCAATCAGCCGGGCGAACTGGGTCTCGGTCCGCTCCTTGTTGGGCATCAGGTTGAGGAGCCCGATCTCGAGCGGGCGGATGTCCTGCCGCGCGGCGCGGGCGGAATCCATGACATAGAGGCCCTCGCTCTCGAGGGTCTTGCGGGCGGGCAGGTCGTCGGGAATACGAATAGGCATTTCAGCCCCTTAACTGGCGAGCGTGAGAAGGCGATTCAAGCGAGGCGCGTGTCCCAGAGGGCACGCGCTAGCGCATTCGCTTCTCGATCGACGCCGCCATGAGGTCGACGAACTCGTCACCGTCGCGCACGGTGGCGAGGTCCGAGGCCTCCACCACATAGCCGAGATTGTCGGCCAGCGCCTGGTAGCGCGGCAAGCGGTCGTGCAGCAGCGCCTCGAAGCCCCAAGCGCCGAAGCCGGCGGGATCCACCTGGTCGTCCTCGACGATGCCGTGGATCAGCTTGTACTCGTTCCACTTCTCCACGAGGAAATGCGGCCGGTAGTACATCGGCTTGGGCGACTGCTTGAAGCGGCGCACCAGCTCCTGGGCGTCCTTGTCGGTGCCGCGGATGTAGAGCAGGGCGGTGGAACCGGCCAAGGTCTTCACAACGGGGTCTTCGGGGTCGTTGTGATCGATCACCTCGATCAGCGAGCCGCCGGTATCGGCGATGAAGTTGGTGTAGCCGTAAAGGGCCTCAGCGCGTTCGATGAAATGCGGCACGTCCTTGAGTGCCTCGATCTCGGCGACGCGGTGCTGCTCCTGCCGGCGCTGGTATTCGGCAAGGGGCAGGCCGCCTTTGTCCGGATTGCCGGGAGTGCCGAGATAGGTCGAGAGCGGGTCGAGATTGTCGAAGGTTATGTTGGACGAGATGTAGATCGAGTCCGAGCGCAACAGTTCGGCGAGGAACGGCACCTTCATGGCTTCGCGCTTGAAGTTGTCGACGATCGCCTCGCCCATGTAGCGGGTACCGATGCGGTAGTCCGCCGAATAGTGGAACCAGTTCGAAGCGCGCAGCATGGCGCTCAACCGCGTCTTGCCGACGCCGGCCATGCCGAACACGGTGACGGCGCGCCGCGGGGCCTTCACGAACTCATCGACGGTGTTGAACAGCATATGTGACCGGCCTGCCTGGCTCCCTGCCCACTACGAGAGAGCGCTCAGGCTTTAATGCAACAACCGCCGCCTCACAAGCAGCGGCAAAAACTGCCGCTCCAGGTGGAGACTTCTGCCCATCGGCGGGATCGGCGCCAGTAATTTCTTTGACATTTCGATGACATGTCAATGGCTTAGCTCCTTGGCACCCGGTTTGCATATCCGTGTGGTGAACGCGTCTGTCCGACGCAGTACGGGACCACGGAGCATCTCATGGGCATTTATGGCGCTCTCTCCAGCGCGGTGACAGGCCTCCGGGCGCAATCTCATGCGCTCGAAAACATCTCAGGCAATATCGCGAACTCGCAGACCACCGGCTACAAGCGGATGGAAACGAGCTTCCTCGACCTCATCCCTGATGCGCCGCTGAGGTCGCAGGTGCCCGGGGCCGTTCTGGCTCAGTCGCGTGCTACCAATAATATCCAGGGCGATATACAGACCTCGGCCAACGAGACCTTTATCGCGCTCAATACCAACGGCTTCTTCGTGGTCGAGCCCAAGGTCGGTCAATCCGACGGCAATTCGGTGTTTGCCGGCTCGAACTACTTCACCCGCCGTGGCGATTTCGAGATCGACAAGGATGGCTTGCTGGTCAACGGGGCGGGATACTACCTCAAGGGCCTCGAAATCGATCCGGCGACGGGCAACATTTCCGGGTCGGTGCCTGGCGTCATTAAGCTTTCCAACGCCTTCCTGCCGGCCAACGTCACCAAGACCATCAATTACCAGGGCAACCTGCCGCAGCTTCCCAAGACGGCAAGCTACAAGCCCAATGTGCCCAATAGCGAGCTGTTGCAGCCCTGGGCGTTTTCCAATGTGGGCGGCGGTCCGCTTGTGCCCAGCCGCACCGGCACGAATGTCGTTTCGACGATCGCGCAGATTCCGCCTCGCGCGACGAGCGAAGCAAGCTTTGTGGGAACGGCGCCGGCGACAGAGGCCGTCAACGATGGCGATTTGCTTACCGTAAGGATCGGCTCGAACTCCTACAATTTGCGCTTCGACACCAATAACAGTGGTCCCACTTCGGTCGTCAGCGGTTTTGTTTCGACGCCGTTTGTCCCGGGGGATCCAGGTGATCCGGATGCGGGTATTCCGCCTACCCCTGATACTCGTGCTACAGCCACTATGAACATCGATGCTGCCGACGTTGCGGGGCTCATCCGCAGCGGCTCGTTCAGGATTAATGGTGCCTTGGTGAATTTCCCAGCGTCGGCGCTTTCGCCTGGTGAGCGTCTCGTGGCGGCGGTCCAGGCGGCCCATCCGGGGTCAACTGTGACCTACGCCAATGGCGAGCTGCATATTGAATACGCTCTCGGTGAGTCTCCGGCATCCGGAGCCACTGGCGTCGGGACCACGATCGATGCCGATGGCAATATCAATGCGGCTCTCGCTTCGATGCAGATGGAGTTGCGCGCCCTGACGGGAAACAACGATCTCACGGTCAAGCTCAGCAACGGAAAGGTGGAGGTTTTCCCCGGTCCGAACAGCACCGAGCCGTTGACGCTCACCACCGTGCGAGGCTCGGGTGAGCATACCGACTCACTGTTCGGGCTGCCGACTTCCGTTATCGGGCCAGCAGATAACGCTGCCAGCACTGCAGGTGAAACACGCGCCGATCTCCTCGTAGGCAAGGGTCAGACCTTGACCATCGACGTCGCCGGTACCACGCGCAGCTACAAGTTCGACACCGACGGAACCGTCACCGCCGATGCGGGCGAGGTCAAGATCAACGCAGGCGGCTCTATCAATCAGATGCTGGCAGCCATCCAGGCGGACCTGCAGGCCAATGGCGGCGTGGGTGCTTCCGGCGCCAAGCTGCGGGTCGAGAACGGTGTCATCAAGATCGATTTCGGCGACAATCACTACTACCCGGCCACGGTGGGTGGCACCGCGGCAACCGCATTGGGCCTTGCAGGAACCTATGAAGCCAATCCCGGCGTCATCGGCGATATCGCCGCCTCGGATGCCGACCGGTTCGTCGCCCAATCCATTTCCGGCGGTGCCATCACCGTCTACGCCAGCAATGGCGCACCGGTGAACGTGCAGATGCGCTGGGCCAAGGTCGACAGCGCGGCCACCGGCGGCGTCGATACCTGGAACCTGTTCTACCTCTCCGACAGCACGGCCACGGGCGCTGCCACCGCCTGGACCAATACCGGCAAGAGCTATCAGTTCGACGCCAACGGCTCGATCATGGGCTCGGGCTCGGCCACCAACATGATCAGCAACCTGACGGTCAACGGCACCCATATCGGCAATGTCGAGCTGCAGCACGACACCAATGGCGTCTCGCAATTTGCGGACGTCAACGGCACGGTGACCGTCTCGACGCTCAACCAGAACGGCTATGGCGCCGGTGAATTCCTTTCGGTCGCCATCACCGACAGCGGCCGCGTCGTCGCCACCTATTCCAATGGCGAACGCATCGAGATGGCGCAGGTGGTGACGGCCCAGTTCAACGGCGTCAACTCGCTGAAGCGGCTCGACGGTGGCGTTTACCAGGCAACCTCGGAATCTGGCGAACCGATTTTCGATCTTTCGGGTTCGGGGATCATCGGGGGCGCACTCGAAGCTTCCAACACCGACATCTCGGACGAGTTCACCAAGCTGATCATCACCCAGCAGGCCTATTCGGCCGGCACCCGCATCGTCTCGACTGCCGACGAGATGCTGCAGGAAGCGCTGAACATGGTCCGCTAGCGGCGGCCAGGTAACCGGCCCGGGAGAAATTCCGGGCCAGCTTGAGGCAAGAGGGCCGCAGAATGGGTCTGGTTTCGTCTTTATCCAATGCCGTTTCCGGCTTGCGGGTCAATCAGGATTCGATCTCGATCCTGTCCCGCAACGTCGCGAACTCGGGTACGCCGGGCTATCACCGCCAATCGCTCAACATCATCGACTACAATTCGGCCAACGGCACCTATGCCCGGTCGGCCGGTGTCGAGCGCGCGTTCAGCCAGAGCCTGCAGACCTATTACAACCGACAGGTTTCCGACACGGCTGCCTCCAGTGTCGGCGCCAACTACCTCAACAAGCTGCAGGGTTTCCTGGGCAAGCCGGGTTCAGCCGGTTCGCTCGATGCCATGTTCGGCAGCTTCAAGAATTCGCTGCAGGCGCTGGCGACGAGCCCGGACGATTATCCGACGCGGGCTAACGTCGTCTCCGAAGCACAGTTCATGGCGCGACGGCTGAACGAGCTTTCCGGGGTCATCCAGGAGCTGCGCCAGGAAACCGAAACGCGTATCGCCAACAACGTCACCGAAGCCAATGCGATGCTGGTGTCGCTCAACGAGGTGAACAACCGCATGCTCGACCTGGGCATGACAGACACGGCGCGCGCGTCGCTGCTGGATCAGCGCGACCGGCTGGTGGCCTCGGTCGCCGAAGTCATCGACATCCAGGCCAACTATCGTCCGGACGGCACCGTGGCGCTGATGACGCGTTCGGGTGTCGGCCTCCTCGACGGCGGTATCTCGAGCTTCAAGTTCACCACAGCCGGGTCACTCGCGGCGACATCGCAGGCCACCATCAATACCAATGAAAGCAAGGTCGGCACGCTGACGCTGACCACGCCATCGGGACTCACGATCGATCTGGTGCAGCAGGGCGTCCTGCAGGGTGGCGAACTTGCTGGACTGGTTACCCTGCGCGACAAGACGCTGGTGGAGGCCCAGAACCAGCTCGATGAAATCGCGGCGGCCATGGCCACGGCGTTTTCCACCATCACGACATCCGGCACCGCGGCCACGGGCGGGGCGGGGCGGAACGGCCTCCTTGCCGATGTGAGCCAGCTCCAGCCCGGCAACGACATGCTGCTCAACTACACGGTCAACGGTGTCGAGCAGCGGGTGCGCATCGTCAACAGCGCCAATGGCCAGGATTTCGTCGATGCCAGCGGGCAGCGAGTAATCTCGCTCGACCTCCGCGACACCTCGGCGGCCGCGGCCTTGCTGCAGAGCAAGCTGCCCGCCCTCAACGTCACCAGCCCCAGCGCGGGCAAGTTGCAGGTGCTTGACAACGGCAGCGGCGGAAGCATCGACGTTACCGCCCTGACCACGCGCACAACGGCCACCGCAACCCAGACCGGCGAGCTTGCCATCCCGCTGTTCCTCGACGGCGGGGTAGCCTTCACCAACAATCTCGATACCGATCCGCCCCAGAAGCTGGGCCTAGCCTCGCGCATAGCCATCAACCCGGCAATCCTTGCCGACAACCGCCATCTGGTGCAGATCGATGTGGGGCAGACGCTGGGCGATGCCAAGCGTCCCGAATACATCCTCAAGCAGCTCAATCAGATGAGCTTCGTTTCGGGCGGCGCACCAGCGCAGAACGGTGGGCGGCACCAGCTCAATGGCACCGTCGAACAGCTGATCGGCCAGGTGCTGAGCTACCAGGGCACCACGATCGGCAGCGCCATCACCGCACACGCGGACCGCCAGCTGACGCTCGACACCATCACCACGCAGATGGAGAGCGAATATGGGGTCAATATCGACGAAGAAATGGCGCGGCTGACCGAGCTGCAAAGCGCCTACGCCGCCAATGCTCGAGTCGTGTCGGTGGTCAAAGAACTGCTCGACGCCCTGTTTGCCGCGACCTGAGGGGAAGACGCAGGATGATCGTCAACAAGTCCATGTTTCCCCTGCAGACCGGCTTTTCGGTCATCTCGCAGATGCAGAACAAGTTCGGCACCCTGCAGATGCAGCTGGGCACCGGGCTCAAGGCGCAGACGCTGGCCGACATGGGCCGCGACCTGCCGGTGTCGCTCTCCGTGCGCTCGCGCCTTTCCACCATCGAGGGATACAGCGCCAATATCGAGCAAGTGGCCTTGCGCCTCGGCTTTTACGACAATGCCCTGACCCGGATGGACAAGATCGAGGGCGAGGCGCGCAATTCGGCGGTGCAGGGGCAATACGGCACCAACAACATCAACATGGTCACCATTCCCGGCCTCTCCAAGGCGCGGCTCGACGAGATGGTGACCATGCTCAATTCCGATGTCGCCGGCCGCTATCTCTTCGGCGGCAACATCACCGACAAGGCGCCGGTGGCCACCGTCGCCGAGCTGCTCGATGGGGCAGGGGGCAGGGCTGGCTATAAGACTGTCCTGACGGAGCGCAAGGCGGCCGATGCCGGCCCTGACGACATGGGACGGCTGACGACCGTCCTCGTCGAAACCACCACGCCGCCGAGCGCCACGGTGCGGCTCGGCGAAGATGGCGACCATCCCTTCGGCTACAAGCTCTCCACCGTTTCCGCGATCGGCTCGGCCATCGCGAGTACCGAAAGCCTCCAGGCCTCGCCGGCCAGCACCAGCTTTACGTTCACCACGCCGCCCGCAGTTGGTGACAGTATCACCCTGGGGTTCACCCTGCCGGACGGCACCGAAACCCAGATCACGCTCAAGGCCGTTGCAAATGGCAGTGGCAGCGGTGCCGGCAACGAATTCGAGATCGGCGCCAACCCCAAGGCGACGGCCATGGCGTTCCAGGGCGCCATCGAGGATACGCTCAAGGCGCTGACTAGGAGTGAGCTGGCCGCAGCCTCCACCTTTGCCGCCTCGGAAAACTTCTTCAACGCGGCGGGCGAGCCGGTGCTGCGCGTTTCCGGTAATCCCGCAACCGCCACGAGCCTGCGCGTGGCCGACGGCAGCGACACCATCATGTGGTATCGCGGTAGCAGCGCCGCCGTTTCCTCCATCGGCATGGGCCGTCTCGAGATCGCACGGGACGGGGGCAGTGTCGAGCTCAGCCAGACCCTTCCTCCCTCCAAGGCGCATGGCTTTTCCATCGTCGCGGCATCGGCCACCGGCAGTATTTCGGCGGTGCCGGCGCTGACCGAGCCTTCGGGCGTCGAAGTGAGCTTTGCGGCGGCTACCCCGGTTGGCGACAAGGTCACGGTGACGCTCAAGGAGCCCAACGGCACGCTGCGCGAAGTCACCCTCACTGCCGTCGAGGGCAAGGCAGGGCCCGGCCAGTTCACCCGCGGCAGCACTGCGGCGCAAACCGCCGAGAACTTTGAGCTGGCGCTGACCCGCTCGGTCACCGATGCGGCGGCATCCGCAGAGGGCAATCCGCGCCAGTCGGTTTCGAGCGCGGTGGAGGATTCGGGGCGGGTCGACTATGGCATGCAGGCCAACGAAAGCGGTTATCTGCGCATGATGCGCTCGTTCGCGGCGATGTCCGTCGAGACCTATTCCGAGATCATTGGCGCTCCCGATCCGGACTCGGCCGAGCTCAACCCCGCCAAGGGGCGCTTCGACGCCATGGCGCGGCGCCAGCAACTGCAGCTTTCGGAGGCGCGCAACTCCGAGCGAGGCTCGATCGAGCTCATCACCATGGAAATGGGGGTGGCGCGCGCCTCGCTGCAGTCTGCGGGCGATCGACACAAGAACTACAAGGGCCAGCTGGAAAACCTGCTGAGCGATGTGGAAACGATCAGCAAGGAGGATGTGGCGATGGAAATTCTGGCGCTGCAAACCCGGCTTACGGCCAGCTACCAGGTGACCTCGATGGTCAGCCAGCTTAGCCTCGTCAACTTCCTGCGCTAAGTGGGCCGGTAGGCTGCAAAATCAGAGCCTCGCATTTTTGCGGGGCGTGTCCATTTGCAGCTCTGTGTAAGAATCATCCACCGCGTCATTCCCGCGAAGGCGGGAATCTCTGGTTCCAGGTGGCTAAGAAGGAGATCCCCGCTTTCGCGGTGATGACGCCGGGGTTGAAGCGGAGAGGGCTTGCGCCTTGGTCCTCAATTGCCGCGAAGGCCGGCTGCGAGCTGACGGTTGATGTTGATCAGCGGATCGAGGCGGTTGGGTGCCACGGGGTCGAGCAGGATTTCGCGGGTTTCGTTGAGGATGAACATGCCCAGATTGGCGATGTTCTGGCGCACGGGCGCGGGCAGGGGATTGTCGTCCTTTGTCACCGACGCCATGAAGATGGTCCAGAGCTTGCGATTGAAGGTCAGGCCGGACCGCAGCTGCTCGAAATCGTTGGGCCAGTTGTCGCGCAGGTTCTGCAGCGCTGCGGCAGATCGGATCAGCAGGGCTGCTTCGCGATCGCGCGGAGTTTCAACTGTTTTCGCTGTCGCTTGGTAGGCTACGGCCGCCTGATGCTGCATGGTCGAGAAGGTCCTGTTCATAGGCAATCAGCTCTCGCGCTGATTTCAAAGCTTTATACAGGGACCCCGTTAAGATGTCGTTATTGATACGGTCGATTAGGCCCAAAGAGGATGGAACTGCCTCGACAAAATCATTCACCAACGCGAAATACTGCTCGCGCAGAGCGGCAACGTCTTCCTCGATATACATGAGCTGCACGGCCAGGTAGATGCGCTTGGCGGGCGTGTCGGCGGTGTCGGGGGTGAGGATATCCTTTTCCCGCAGGATGGGCGAATTGCCGTCGATGAAGAGCCGCGTGCGCTGGTCGCCATTCGTGACGATGCAGTTGCCCAACAACAGCTTTTCGCCCGGCTTGAGTTCCACCTTTAGTGCCATCGAATCCCCCGCCTTGTGCCTTAAGACACGCTTCTTCTAGAGCGGAAGGGCGCAAGAAAAAAGGCGGGCCCGGAGGACCCGCCTCTCTATCTGGTTCAGAGCGCCGATCAACGGAGCAGCTGGAGAACCGACTGGTCGGCCTGGTTGGCCATCGACAGGGTCGAGGAGGCCAGCGACTGACGGGTCTGGAGAGCCATCATGTTGGCCGCTTCCTGGTTCATGTCGGCCAGGGTCAAATTGCCGGCACCGGTTTCGAGAGTGTTGATCATGGATTTGGTGAAATCCTGACGGTTCTGGACAATTGAGAGGTTGGAGCCGAAAGCAGAAGCCTGGGCACGAACTGTATTCAGAGCGTCCTTGACCTGATCGAGAAGAGCGTCAATGCCTTCATCTGTATCAAGGTCGACTGCATCAAGCGACGTTTCTATCTTCAGGTTGCCAGCATTGATGGCTTTTCCGCCCTTCGCCTGGATCTCAATAGATGAAGTTCCGTTTTCGTTGAACGTCAGCTTGAGGTTGTCGCCGCGTAGCAAGTTGATGCCGTTAAACGATGCGTCATCCGACAGCTTGTCCAGTTGATCGCGCAGTTCGTTATACTGCGTTGCGAAGTCCGTGCGAACACTATTTCCAGCGATAGAGCGGGTTGCACCCGACCTACCGTCGAGTGCGCCGTTGGATCCCACTCCCTTTACCGTGAGATCACTGGTCGACAGATTCTCAATCCGAAGTTTACCGTTGTCGTTAGTGGCGCGAACCTTTCCGGCAAATGCCGCGCTGTTGGAAATCTCGTTAACCAGATCATCTACTGATTTCGAGACCTTGGTGACCGCTGCCCCGGTTGGATTTACCTGAGTAACTGTAGTGATACCATTTGCTGCAGCGGCAACCTTTATCGACGAGTTTGTGTCGAGCGCGGTTAGCTTAATGCCATTTTGCGTGCCGCTGGCCACGTCTGCCTTTTCGGCGAGCACCCCAGCTCCGGACGCATTGATCTTGTCGATCGCCTGATCAAGAGTATCGTTTGCTGCTATCTCAACCTTAACTCCATTGATACTCATCGGCGCAGCGGTAGCAGGAACATAAGCCGCAGTAGCCGTAACAGTCGCTTTGCCCTTTTGTACTGTAGAGCCAAGTCCTAGGCTAGCGCTGGCGTTTTCGACCAACACAGAACCTTCGGTGGAGTTTGATGTCAGGACAATTGCGTTGTTGGTGCCAGCGCCAGCGTTGCCCTTGGTGGCTGTCACGCCAGCATTCGCATCGTTGATTGCCTTAATGGCATCGTCGAGCGTCGTTGTGGCTGCGATGTTAATTGCCTTGCCGTTGATCGTGACAGTCTTGTCGCCCGCAGGATCGTAGGCCGCGACTGGCGCAGATGTGGCCCTAAACTCCTCTTTGACGAGGCTGAGGTTTGCAGCCACATCGCCAAACTGACCACCTGTGATGCTGAGAGACTCAGTGCCGGCAGGTGATTTCGGTAGATCAAGTGCAAAAGACTGACTTTGGAATGACTTGTCTTGGCGCGCCTGACGCAGAGTCGATTGCATCGACTCGAGGTTCTTCGTGATGGCGCTTAAGCCATTGTCGGCCGCCTCAATGGTTTTGATACCATTGTTCATTGAGTCCATCAGTTGGTTTAGGTCGCCGGCGCGGCTGTTCAGCGAAGAGGCGGTGAAGAAGTTGGTGGGATTGTCCAGGGCGCTGTTGACCTTGTTGCCGGTCGAAAGGCGGTCCGAGGTCTTGGCCATCAGCGTGGCTGTGTTCTGCAGCGAAGT
The DNA here is from genome assembly GCF_042685625.1 of Devosia albogilva. NCBI lineage: Bacteria > Pseudomonadati > Pseudomonadota > Alphaproteobacteria > Hyphomicrobiales > Devosiaceae > Devosia > Devosia albogilva. Next base: position 389,676 of record NZ_JBHUNP010000001.1, on the reverse strand, counting down.
AAGGTTGGAACGGACGGCTTTGGAGAGATTAATATCGGCCATTTGGCTTTCCTTCTGGGATACCGATTGAAGCGCGCCTCTTCTGAGGTCCTGCGACAGTGACTCTGCCGCCTGAAAGATCGGTTAATTCGATCCCTCGCCTTCATTAGTTCCGACGCTAAGCCGGCTATGGTTTCCGAAGTGTTTACGAAGTTCGAGCCCAGTGACCGTGTCGCTGTGCTGTGTCCATCGGAGGTCCTGGCAGATCGCAGAAGCTATGCCAGAATGTCCTTGAGGCGCGCTTCGCTCTCGGGCGGAATCTCGCTGGCGCCGATGCGGCGGATCAGTTCGTCCATGCTCTGGGCCGTGGGCGGCAGGGCGCCGGCGATCACGGCAGCGGCGAAGTTGGCAGGGCCGCTGCGCGAATTATCAGGGTGGGGCTGGCCCTGCTGCGAATCGGCAGCGTCTTGGTCGAGGTCGGCTTCGCTATCGCTGGGCGGCGTGGTGGCAGGCACAGTACCGCGCTCGCCCCGCAGTGGCCGGTGGCGCATGTCGGTCAGACTTGTGTTGCCGGCATAGACCGGTGCCGGTGCAATCGCCGCAACCATGACGCTGGTCCTGCATCCACCATGACCGGTGCAGTGTCAGCATCATCTACTGCCGGAGCGTTCTCGGCAGCCTTCGCAATTGAATCGAATTGCGTACGCCTAGAGCGCCCGGTTGACCGCAATTCCGCGCGCCGCCGCGGACGGGTCGGTCGCGACAACACCGGCACTGCCATAGGTTCGGGCGCGGTCCTGCTGGCCGACCTTGCGGGCAACGTCGCTGAGAACGTCCTCCGCCACGGTCTTGGCCGTCGCCAGTACCTTGAGGTTCTCCGCCATCTGGGTAGCGAGCCGCTCATGGCCCTGACGCAGCCGATCGAGCGCGTTCGGCGCTTCCAGCCGCAGCCTCGGCTCGACGCGCTGAATGGCGCGGGCGAAGCCGACATAGTCCTGCGCGAGGCGGGTCTTGTCCGGCGTCAACTGGCTGGCGTCGCGCATGCGGCCGGCGCGGAGCAGGGTGGTCTCGGCGTTCATCACGTCGACCAGCGCCGACAATGCGGTCTCGGCCTCCTGGCAGAGGATTTCGGCCGGCATGGTGTCGAGTGCGGCGAGGCGGGCGGCGGCGGTCATTTATAGGCTCCCAGGGAGGGCAGATTGCTGGTGGTGGTGGCAGCCTCCTGCAGCGCGAGCAGGTCGGGCAGGATCTGCTCGGCAATGCCGAGCCCGCCGTTCTCGGCCATCAAGGTGGCGAATTGTTCGGCCTGCATGGAGCGCCAGGTCTCCTCGCCGAAGCCGCCGCCCATGACGCTCTCGTCGGTCTTGATGCCGGAGAACATCTGGCGGGTGAGGGTGTTCAGAAACACCGCTTCGAACTCTTCCGCCTGCGCGCGGGCCCGGCTCAGTTGCGAAGGGGGCAGGGTGGATTGGCCGATCGCTGCAACACTCATCACAGCACCTCGATCTCGGCCTGCAGGGCACCCGTCGCCTTGATCGCCTGAAGGATGGCGATCAGGTCGCGCGGGCCGATGCCGAGGGCGTTGAGCCCGTCCACCAGCTCCTGCAGCGTCACCGATTCCTGCACCACCTGTAGGGCCGTCTCGGAGAGGTTGGCATTGAGATTGGTGTTGGGCTCGACGGCGGTGACGCCGAAGCTCAGTGGATTGGGCTGCACCACTTCGGGGTTCTCGGCGATGGTGACCGTCAGGTTCGACTGCGCCACGGCGACGCTCGAGACGCGCACGTCCTTGCCCATGACGATGATGCCGGAGTTCTCGTCGATCACGATCTTGGCCTGCTGGTCGGTCTGGACCAGCAATTGCTCGATATCGGTGAGCAGGTCGACGATGTTGCCGTTGAAGCCGGGCGGCAGCGTCAGCCGCACGGTGGCCGGGTCTTCCGGCGTGGCGGTGGGAGCACCGATGAAGTCGTTGACCGCGAGGGCGATGCGACGGGCGGTGGTGAGATCCGGATTGCGCAGCGCCAGCCGCAGCGAGGTCAGGGCGCCGAGATGGAAGCCGATTTCCTGCTCGATCAGGGCGCCGCTCGATATGCGGCCGGTGGTCGGCACGCCGGAGATGATCTGCGCTGCGTCGCCCTCGGCCTTGAAGCCGTTGATCACGACCGGACCCTGGGCGATGGCATAGACCTGCCCGTCGGCGCCGACCAGCGGCGTGACCAGCAGGGTGCCGCCCTGGAGGCTGTCGGCGTCGCCGAGGGCTGCCACCGACACGTCGATGCGCGAGCCCTGCGTGGCGAAGGGCGGCAGGTTGGCGGTCACCATCACTGCCGCCACATTGGCGGTGCGGACATTCTCGCCGGCGGTGTTGACGCCCAGTCGCTCCAGCATCGACTGCAGCGATTGCTTGGTGAAGGGCGAGTTGTTGAGGCTGTCGCCGGTGCCGTTGAGGCCGACCACGAGCCCGTAGCCGACCAACTGGTTCTCGCGGATGCCTTCGACGTCGACGATGTCCTTGATCCGTGCCGCCGCCGCATAGGTCGGGGTGGCAGAGGGCAGGGTCAGCAGGACGCCCGTGAGGGCGCCGACGAGCCATCGTGTCCAGCGTGGTGCGATCATCGCCTAATCCCGTTGCGGCCGTGGTGCGGCCATCTCGCCGGTGATGTTGCGAAATCCGTGCCAGACCTTCTAACCTTCTGGTAGGAAATGATGTTTCCTCCAGAGGCTGAGCAGCCTCCCATGGCCGGAGGCAGTTCTTGCCGGGCACGTTAAGCCGCTGTTAACCAGCGGCGGCAGATTTTGCCGGGGTCGATTGTTTCCGTCCGCCGAGTCCCGCTTGCGCATCGAGTCCACCCATCGCAGCACTGCCGCCGGTAAGTCGGGTGGCGCCGGCCGCAGTGGTACGTCGGCCGCCTTCGTGCCGGCCGGCGCCGAGGGGCCGGCGCGCACCGCACCCGCGAGCCCCTCTGCCCCGGTTGCCGCGCTCGATGCGATCCTGGCGCTGCAATCTGTCGGTGATCCGCTGATGGCCAAGAGAAGGGCGGTGCGTCGCGGCCACGACCTCCTCGATGAGCTCGACGCCATGAAGGCCGACCTGTTGGTGGGACGGGTCAGCCCGGCTCGACTTGATGCCATGCTGGAGACGGTCACCACGCTGCGCGAGCGGACCGAACCGGGTCTCGATGCCGTGCTCGACGAGATCGAGCTTCGGGTGGTCGTCGAACTCGCCAAGCACGGCCGCTACGTCGCCGCCTGAGCCCGGCTTCATCAAATTGTTGTCAGTTCCGGGGTAGGGCCCTGACGGGCCGCAGCTTTCCCGCATTAAGTGCAAATGCTCTCACTGCTTGCGGGGGTGGGCCTGTGCGCCTATAAGGCGCCGCGAGGGGCGTATGGGAGTCGAGTCCATTCATGTCTTCTGTTGAAGCGACGGAATACCGGCCGAGTGAAGACGAGCCGTTTATGAATCCGCGCCAGCGGGAATACTTCCGGACCAAGCTTTTGAACTGGAAGGACGAGATCTTGCGGGAAAGCCGCATGACGCTCGAAAATCTGCAGGAGGAATCGCAGAACCACCCGGACATGGCCGACCGGGCGAGTTCCGAGAGCGATCGCTCCCTTGAGCTGAGGACCCGTGACCGCCAGCGCAAGCTGATCGCCAAGATCGACGCGGCGCTGAAGCGCATCGAAGACGGTACCTACGGTTATTGCGAGGAAACCGGCGACCCGATCGGGATCGCCCGGCTCGACGCCCGCCCGACAGCAACGCTGAGCCTCGAGGCCCAGGAGATGCACGAGCGGCGCGAAAAGGTCTATCGCGACGAATAACGGATCGAATGCGCGAAACGACACAAGCCCGCGTCACCGCGGGCTTTTTTGTTGTCGGCTGTGATCAGGCTCAGAAGCCGAACACCGTCGTGATGCCGGCGTCGTCGCCGTCCTGCAGGCACTGGCCGTTGGTGTTCTCGCCGAACTGGAACAGGCCGCAGCTGTTGTTGTGACCGTTCTGCTCGATGGTGCCGGTGTGGCCGTCGCCGTCCTGGAAGATCAGGCCGTGATTGCCCGAGCCGTTCTGCGCGATGCCGGCCGAGTTGCCATTGCCGTTCTGGTAGGCGTTGGCGCCGGTGGCGGACATGCCCTGCACGAGCGAGAACATCTTGAGCCCGAGGCTCAGCGCCTGCTTCTGGTCCGGGTCGGTGGGACTGAAGCCGATCGAGATCTGCCCGCCGGCGGTGGCCGGGGCGGCGAAACTGGTGATGCCGATCAGGGTAGCGGCGGCAAGGGCGGCGATGGTCTTGGTGAAGCGGGTGGTCATTTCGGGTCTCCTCATCATCTTGGGGCGCCGGGCCATTCCGGCTGGTGATGGAGAGACCCTAGAGTGAGCTGCCTGAACTGCTGCGGAGCGGCCCATTCAGGCTCGGTTCACCCATGTCACGGCGGTTGGAACGGGGCCGCCGGTGACGCATTCGCAGTCGAAGAGAGACATGGCAGGAGCGGCAGCATGAACCGGCAACGCTTCCGATGGTCCGGCGGCAGCGAGCTCAGCTTCGTGGAGATGGGCGATCGTTCCAACCCCGCGATATTGTTGCTGCATGGATTTCCGAGTTCGTCCGCGACGTTTCGCGAGGTCGCACCCGCTCTGTCGGCAGTGGCCCGGGTGATTGTTCCCGACCTGCCGGGGTTCGGCGACTCGGAACCCCTGCCGGCAGCCCGCTTCGCCGACTTCGCGGATGCGATCGCCGAGTTGCTCGATCACCTCGGGGTGCAGCGGCTCATCATCTATCTCCATGACTTCGGGGCGCCTGTCGGGCTTGAGCTTGCGACGCGGCAGCCGGAGAGGGTGGTGGGGCTCGTCATCCAGAACGCCAACGCGCACCGAACCGGCCAAGGCCAAGGCTGGGATGCCACACACGCCTACTGGGCCAAGCCCACGCCGGAGAACGAGGCCGCCGCCACCGCTCACCTCACGCGAGAAGGCACCCGCGACCAGTACGTCGCCGGCGTCCCTGCGGACGTTGCAGCCAAGATCTCCCCGGCCGTGTGGGAAGAAGACTGGCGCGTGATGCAGTTGCCCGGGCGCATGGCCACCCAGCGGGCACTGGTGGCTGACTATGGCCGCTACTCCGCCCGCTTCGGGGAGATTGCCGCCTATCTTCGCGAGCACCAGCCACCGGCGCTGCTGCTGTGGGGCCGCCACGATGTGTTCTTCGATGTGGCGGAAGTGCTGTCCTGGATGGAGGACCTGCCGCGGATGGAGGCGCATGTGCTCGATGGCGGCCATTTCGTGCTGGAGACCCATGCCGCCGAGGCTAGCGCGCTGATGGCGGCATTCATCCGCCGGCTTGGCCGCTAGCCGAGCAGAAGCCCCGGTGGCGAACCGGGGCTTCGGCAGACTTCGGGCGATGTCAGAGCTGGCGCACCAGCTCCTGGCTGCAGTCGAAAGTCTTGCCGGCAGCCGAGACGGTGAACTCCACCTGGTAGCCGGCATCGGCGTTGAGGGTGACGCGGCCCAGCGTCGTCTGCTGGCCGGCGGCGGCGGTGAAGGCGCCGCCCTGGCTGATGCTCGACGAACCGCCGCCACCGCTCGAGCGCAGGCTGAAGCGGTACTCGCCGCTGACTGCGATGGGGCTGACCAGCGCTCCTTGGACCTGCAGCATGCCGCCATTGCGGTCCGCGGCGATGCCGCAGGTAAACCCTTCAGGCGATTGGGTGGCGCTGGCGCCGGCGAGGCCCAGGGTGCCGAGGCCGAGCAGGGTGGCGAGCCTCAGAACGGGATGGATCATGATGTCCTCCTGGAAACGGGGATGCAGGGGGCGGAGCGTTCAGGGGCGCTCCGCCGCTCGCGATCCGGTCACGGGCAAGCCTGAACGAAGGCGCTGACATTGCCCGAGCCGTGCTGGACGACATTGGCGTTGCAGCCATCGCCCACCTGCACGCCGGCGGCGATGTTGCCGTTGCCATCCTGGGTCAGCACGGCATTGTGGTTGTCGCCGAACTGGCCGACGCCAGCCTGGTTGTTCCAGCCGTCCTGCCAGACGTCGCCGGTGTTGTTGTTGCCCTCCTGGCCGATGGCAGAGGTGTTGTTGGCGCCGAACTGCTGGCTGATGGCCTTGTTCCACCAGCCGGTCTGCTTGGTGCCGAACACATTGTTCCAGCCGGCCTGGCTGCCGCCGACTTCGTTGCCGAAGCCGGTCTGGTCGATGAAGATGTCGTTGGCGCTGGCCGGAACGGCGGCCGAGGCGATGGCGACGGCGGTGATGGCGGTTGCGATGACGGTGCGGATCATTTCAGGCGTCTCCTTGTGCTGGCGGCCCCTCCGGCCGCTGTTGATGCACAAGGGTTAGCCCCCTGATCCGGAACCGGTGCTGAAGCAGCGCTTCAGCTTCGGTTCATCCGTCGAGGTACCGCCGCTTGAGGTGCGCCTTGAAGTAGTCGGCGTTGAGCGGCTCGCCGGTGGCACGGGTGATCAGTTCCGGCGTCGACCAGCGCGAGCCCTGCGTCCAGATGCGGTCCGCCCGCCAGCCATTGATGGCGCCGAAGTCGCCGCGCCGCATCTGTTCGCGCGCATCCGGCACGTCCCTCTCCAGCGCCGCCCATTGCTGTGCTGCGATCATCGCGCCCAGCGTGTAGCTCGGGAAATAGCCGAATGAGCCGGCCGGCCAGTGGACGTCCTGCATCGGGCCGTCCTTCATGTTGTCCATGGTCGAGATGCCGAGATATTCGGTCATCTTGGCGTCCCAGGCTTCGGGAATCTGGCTCGCCTCGAGCTTGCCGGCCACCAGCTCCTGTTCGAGCTCGTAGCGCAAGATCACGTGCAGCGGATAGGTGACCTCGTCGGCATCGACGCGGATATAGCCGCGCTCGACGTGGTTCACCTCGTTGAGGATGTCGGCGATCTCCCAGCCGGGAATGGCATCGTCGCCGAGATGCAGGTGCACCAACGGCAGCATGAACTCCCAGAACTCGGGGCTGCGTGCCAGTTGCATCTCCACGAACAGCGACTGCGACTCGTGGATGCCCATGCCGCGCGCCTTGCCGATCGGCCAATGCGACCACTCCTTCTGCAGTCCCTGCTCGTAGAGCGCGTGGCCGGTCTCGTGCAGCACGCCCATCAGCGAGCTCAGGAACTCGTCGGTGCGATAGCGCGTGGTCATGCGCACATCGCTCGGCACGCCGCCGCAGAAGGGGTGGTGCGAGACAGCCAGTGAACCATGGGTGAAGTCGAAGCCCACCGCGCGCATGGCCGCGAGCCCGAGCTCGCGCTGTTTTTCGATCGGGTAGGGCGGGTTGAGCGACTTGCGCGGGCGCGTCGACAACCGCCGCTCCTGCGCAGCCAGAGCCTCGGGCACGAAATCCTTGAGGAAGATCTCTAGGTCGCCGAAGGTCGCGTCCAGATCGGCGGTGCGGTTGCCGGGATCGTACTGATCCATCAGCGCATCGTACGGGGCGAGCCCCGTCGCGTCGGCACGAAGCTGCGCCTCCTCCCGCACCAGCGCAACCACGCCCTCCAGCGCCGGCAGGAAGGTGTCCCAGTCGCCGCTCGGCCGCAGTTCGCGCCACAACTGCTCGCTGCGCATGGTTGCGGCGGTGCGGCGCTCGATGAACTCGGTCGGCAGGCAGGTGAGATTGCGGTAATTCCGCTCGAACTCTCCGAGCGCTAGCTGCTGATCCTCGGAAAGAGATTCCGCTTTGGCGGACTCGATCCAGTCGGCGACTGCCGGAGCGGAGGCCTCGGCGTGGTACATGCCGGCCAATGTCGCCATGGCCTCGGCGCGCTTCTCCCCGCCACCCACGGCCATATGCGTCGCCTCATCGGCACCAAGAATGGAAAGGGCGTGTTCCAGCGCCTCGAGACGGTGACCGAGCGCGTCGAGCTTTGCAAAGGACATGGCGGGAAGACTCCTGGTTCGGAATGTTCCTTCCACAGAAGCTCCGCCGCTGCCAAGCCCCGCCTTTGCCTCAGCGGCTCTACTTGTCAGGCTTGTCGCTCTTCCAGGCCGTCCAGGCGCTGCCCAGCGCAATGCCGATGCCTATGCCGATAGCGATGCCCACCCCGATATTGTCCATGATGGCGCCAATCGCCACGCCGATGGCAACTCCGATGGCTATGCCGGTGCCGATGTTCATGACTGTTCTCCGCTTGCGGCTGCAACATCGCGGCGTTGCGCCCGGTTCCCGAATGGGGAAGAGGCGCAGCCGGGGAAGCTGCGCCTCTGGGGGAAACCGGTCTCGGTTCTGGAGCCGGCTGACGGCGTCCGTTCTGGCCTGCCGCGGGGGAACCTGCTGCCCCCCGGGGAAGGAGGCAGCGGGGAGGGGATCAGAAGGGCAGGATGGCGTCGGCGATCTGCTGGCCGTAGCGCGGCTGCTGCACATTGGTGATCTGGCCGCGGCCGCCATAGGAGATGCGGGCTTCGGCGATCTTGTGCGAGGGGATGGTGTTGTTGGCCTGGATGTCGGATGGGCGGACGATGCCGGCAACGATCAGATCGCGAACCTCAAAGTTCACCCGGACTTCCTGCCGGCCTTCGATGACAAGGTTGCCGTTGGGCAGCACCTGGGTCACCACAGCGGCCACCGAAGTCTCGAGGCTTTCCTTGCGGTTCACCGAGCCATTGCCGGTGTGCTGCATGCCCGAGGTGAAGTCCACCGCGGCCGAGGGGTCGATGGCGCCGGCGGTGACATTGTCCACCACCGTGCCGAGGATGCCACCCATGCCTGCGGTGTTGTTGGACGAGCGGCCCGACTGCGTCGAATTGTTCATCTGGGCGCTGTCGTCGATGGTGACGATCACCGTGAGGATGTCGCCGACCTTGTGGGCCCGCTCGTCCTTGAAGAAGCCCTTGGCCGAGGTGCGATACAGCGAGTTCGGAGCGTAGGTGTCGGCGATCGGCTCCGGCATCGGCATGTGCACGGGCTGGTATCCGGCGACCGTGGTCGGATCCTGGATGGCCGTGAGCGGCGGCGCCTGGCCCACTTCGGAGAGGCGGTCCATGGTGTTGCAGGCGGCGAGGCTGGCGCTGAGGGCAACCAGGGCAAGGAGCTTGTGGAAGGTCATCGATATTCTCCTAGAGGCCGGCCAGGGCGAGCGGCTCGGCGCTCACTTCCACGGCTCCGGCAGCAATGGCAGTTGCGGTGATCACCCGCTTGGACATGAGATTGAGCACCTGCAGCGCACTGCCTTCGGTGGCGCCGGTGACCGCCTGACCCTTGACGCTCAGCGTCATCGGTCCCTTGCGGAAGTAGATGGTGACAAGGTCGTTCTTGCCGATCAGCTGCGGCTCGGCGACGTCGGAGGCCTTGAGCAGCATGCCTTCGCGGCTCTGGCGGGTCAGCGCCTTGCCGACCAGCTCATCGAGATTGGCAACGCCGACGCTCTCGGCATAGCGCAACGGCACCGGGCGCATCTCGACATCGGCTGGGCCGAGCACTGCGCCAGCGGGCAGGGTGGTCTTGAGGTGCGGCACCTCGACCATCATCTCGATGGTGCCGGACAGATCGAGCGGCTGCTCCATCCCGGCAATCGCGACGCGGGCGGTGAAGACGCCGGAGCCGGGCATATAGCGCAGGCTGGTGACGCTGGCCGGCTGCTCCACGGCTTCGGCATTGATCGGAGCGATGGTGCGATCGAAGCGGGTGTCGGCGCTCATGCCATCGGCCAGGATGCCGCGGGACTTGAGGTCGGCGGCGATCACCTGGGCGAGGACCACCTCGTCGACCACCGCCGCCGCCCGCGACACGCTCACCGCCACAAGGCTGTTGCTGTCGAAGGCGGTGATGCCGACGCGGCTCGCCGCGGCGCGAATGTCGGCCAGCGGCACATTGCCGGTGGTACCGGGGCGCGGGGCCCGGAACAGCGGCTGCTCGGCCAGCAGGTCGGCGTCGCCGAACATGTCGCCGACGGTGACGATCGGGCCGGTGACGACCACATTGCCCTTCAGCACCGGGTCGGCGGCGGCGGTACCGCACAGAAGCCCGGAGATCAGCAGGGAGATGGTGAAGCGCTTCATGGCTCGCCTCCTCAGCGCAACTGGCTCGTGGCCTGCATCATCTGGTCGGCGCCGGAGATGACGCGGGCGTTCATCTCGTAGGCGCGCTGGGCCGCGATCAGGTCAGCGATCTCGGTCACCGAATTGACGTTGGCCATTTCCAGATAGTTCTGCAGCAGATTGCCGGTGCCGTCGGCGTTGGGCACGCCGACCTGAGCCGGGCCGCTTGCCGCCGTCTCGAGGAACAGGTTGTCACCCATCGACTCTAGGCCGGACTTGTTGACGAACCGGGCAAGCTGCAGCTGGCCGATCTGGGTCGGCATGGTGTCGGCGTCGATATAGGCCGACACCACGCCGTCCGGCGAAATCGCGATCGAGGTGGCGTTGCCCGGAATGTTGATGCCGGGGTCGAGCGGGTAGCCCGCCGAGGTCACCAGCATGCCGTCCGGGTCCCGCTCCAGCGAACCGTCGCGGGTATAGGCGGTGCGGCCGTCGGGCAGCTGCACCATGAAGAAGCCTTCGCCGCGGATGGCGACGTCGAGTTCGCGCTCCGTCACGTTGACATTGCCCTGGCTCATCACCCGCGGCGTCGACACGGTGCGCACGCCCGAGCCGATCTCGAGCCCGGCAGGAACCATGGTGCCGGTCGAGGAGGTGGCCGAGCCGGCGCGGGTGACCTGCTGGTAGAGCAGGTCCTCGAACTCTGCGCGCGCCCGCTTGTAGCCGGTCGTGCGCATGTTCGCGATGTTGTTGGAGATGACTTCGACGTTGCGTTCCTGGGCAGCCATGCCGGTGGAAGCGATATAGAGTGCTTTCATCCTGATCTCTCCCGTCAGGCGTTGGCGTCGCCGAGGCGCTGGATGGCAGAGCGGCGGAGCTCATCCTGCTTCTGGCCCAGCGAGGCGATGGATTCGTAGGCACGGGTGACGCGGATCATCTCCGTCATCTCGGCCATGCCGGAGACGTTGGAACCTTCCACATAGCCCTGCATGGCGCGGGTGTTCACGGCCGGCTGCGGGGTGCCGCCGGCAAACAGGTTGCTGCCCTGCCGGGTTAGTTCCTGCGGATTGGCGAATTCGACGATGCGCAGGCGGCCCTTGGCGCCGGCGCTGGAGCTGATCGAGCCATCGGCGGCGATCAGGATGCCGGTTTCCTCCGGTCCGAAGACGATCGGGCCGGCCTCACCGAGCACCGGATTGCCGTTGCTGTCGACCAGCGTGCCGTTGGCGGAAAGCTGAAAGTTGCCGGCGCGGGTCCAGCGCTCGCCGGCCGGGGTCTCGACGGCAAAGAAGCCTTGGCCGCTCAGCGCGACGTCGAGTTCGCTGCCGGTCTGCTCAAAACCACCCGCGGAAAGGTCGTGCACCGTCGCCCAGTCCTGAACGAAGGAGAGTGGCTGGTCGAGGGTGGGGAAGTCGCGGTCGCGCGCCACCGGCATCACATACTCCTCGAAGAGGAGCTGTTCAGCCTTGAAGCCAGTGGTGTTCATGTTGGCCATGTTGTTGGCCACCACGTCCATCTGGCGCTGCAGCGCGATCTGCCGTGACAGGCCGATCAGTTGCGCGTTCTCGATCATTGCTGATCCCCGGTTTCATTCCCCGAGGCCGCCCGCTTCCCCAAGCCGGTGGCCTCGCTGGTAATCTTGCAGAAACCATGCCAAGGCGGAGAAGCGTGTTGAATCAGTCGCTTAACTTCACCCGGTGACGGGCAGAATCCGGTCTCTGCAGACCTGCCGGGAAAATCCTGCCCGGCAAAATCTGCCGGTCACACCCCGAAAGTAACCACTCGTTAACCATCGACCGCTTAGCTGAACCGGAGCCGGAATTTCTCCGGAATCGCGGGGGTTTCAGGGTTTAATGGCAGCGGAAGCTGAAGGGGGCGAAGTCTCGACCGGCAAGAAGGGCCTGCCGAAGCTCTTCATCATCATCGGCGCGGCTGCCGTCGTCGTGCTGCTCGGTGGGGTGGGGCTCTTCGTCTTCCTGTCCTCGCAAGGCAGCGCCGAGGCGGAGCATGGCGCCGCTGCCGAGCATGGCGCGGCCGCAGCCGCCCATACCTTCATTTTCAACCTCCCCACCATGACGGTGAACCTCAACAGCGAGGGTGGAGGCGAGAAGGCCTTCATGAAGCTCACCGTCGCGCTCGAAGTCGCCGACGAGGCCATGATGGTGGAAATCCAGCCGCGGCTGGCCAAGGTCATCGACGCCTTCCAGGTTTATCTGCGCGAGTTGCGCAAGTCCGACCTCGAGGGTTCGGCCGGCATCTATCGTCTCAAGGAAGAGCTGCTGCGGCGCGTCAACGTCGCCATCTATCCCTCACGCGTCGAGTCGGTGCTGTTCAAGGAAATCCTGGTGCAGTGATGGCCGGCCCTTCGGATCAGGACAAGCTCAGCGACGATTGGGGGCTCGATGACATTGAGCCGGCCCCAGACCTCGACAACATGGTCGAGGACCTGACTGAGGAAGAGAGGGCTGCCGCCGCTGCGGCCGAGTGGGCCGCCATGCTTGAAGGCGACACCGGCGACGGCGAAGGCGGCGGCGACCGCGTCCTCAACCAGGACGAGATCGACAGCCTCCTCGGCTTCGATGCCAGCGTCGGCAGCAATGTCGAGCTCACCGGTGTCCAGGCGCTGATCAACTCGGCGCTGGTCAGCTACGAGCGTCTGCCAATGCTCGAAATCGTCTTCGACCGCCTGGTGCGGCTGGCGACGACTTCGCTGCGCAATTTCACCTCCGACAATGTCGAAGTCACCATGGACTCGATCTCCTCGGTGCGCTTCGGCGACTATCTCAATTCCATCCCGCTCCCCGCCATCCTGTCGGTGATCCGCGCCGAAGAGTGGGAGAATTATGGCCTCCTCACCGTCGATTCCAACCTCATCTACTCGATGATCGACGTGCTGCTCGGCGGCCGGCGTATCGGCGGCAATATCCGCGTCGAAGGCCGGCCATACACTACCATCGAGATGGCGCTGGCGCGCAAGATGATCGAGCTGATCCTTGAGGACACCCATCGCGCCTTCGAGCCGGTGACGCAGGTCAATTTCAAGCTCGAGCGCATGGAGACCAATCCGCGCTTCGCCGCCATCTCGCGGCCCGGCAACGCCGCCATCCTGATCGAACTCCGCATCGAGATGGACGACCGCGGCGGCAAGATCGAAATTCTCCTGCCCTACGCCACCATCGAGCCCATCCGCGAACAGCTGCTGCAGATGTTCATGGGCGAGAAGTTCGGCCGCGACCCGATCTGGGAAGGCCATCTCGCCACCGAGATCTACGCCGCCGACGTCGAGATCGAGGCGGTGCTTCACGAGCAGGATCTGCCGCTCGCCCGACTCCTCTCGCTTCAGCCGGGAGACCTGGTGATGTTCGATCGCGAGCCTTCCGAACCCGTTCGCCTGCGTTGCGGCGATGTCGAACTCACCGAAGCCGTGATGGGCCATATCGGCAACAACGTCTCGGTCCGCGTCAGCCGGCCCCTCAACCCGCCCAAGGTCACCATGGCGGATTTCGAGGCCATAGAAACCACAATGGAAAAACGATGATGTCCGGTCTGCCTTTTGGTGTGCTTGTCGAGGCTGCTGTCGCCGTTCTGCTGCTGGTCACGATCGGTTACTGCACCGTGCTCAACCAGCGGTTGAAGCGTCTGCATGCCGACAAGGACCAGATGCGCCAGATGGTGGCTGACCTCGTCGGGGCCACCAACCTCGCCAATCAGGCCATCAAGGAGCTCAAGCAGAGCGCCGTGGAAGCCGACCTGACGCTCAATGCGCGTCTCGAAGAGGCCGAGCGCTTCGGCATCGAACTCGCCAATCACGTCAATGCCGGCACTGTGCTGATGGAGCGCATTGCCAAGATTACCAGCGTTGCCCGTCATTCGCAGGCCATCGAGCCGGTCGAGCAGCCCAACAAGGTTCAGTCTGCCCTCGAGCAGTTGAGTGCCCGCGTGCGCACCCGCGGAGCCGCCGCGTGAACCGTATCCGCCTGCTTCCGGTCGTCGTTCTCGCCATCTCGGCGCTGCTGGTGCTCAAGACCCTGGGTCTCGTCACCAATGGCGGCTATGTGTTGGTCGGAGCATCGCCCGTGCAGGCAGCAGGCGGAGGCGGCGGGTCCCACGGCGAGGCCGGCGGCGTGGTCACCGAATCCGATGCGACACTGACCTTTCCCGACGAGCCGACCCTCGAGGACACCGCGCCAACCGTCACCGACACTGCGCCGACGCTCGGTGCCACGGCGGCGGCTGAGGCTGGTCACGGCGAGGGCACCGCGACAAGCCACGGCGGCGCAGGTGAAGTGGCTTCGGCAGATGCCGAATCCGCCGAGGCTGCCGTGCCGACCGATGGCGGAGCGCCAAACCCGTTGCTTGGCGTGAGCGAGACGTTCTGCCGCGATGTGGATGTCACCGTCACCGAATCCGGCCGGCCGACGGAGTCTCCGGCAGAAGAGGCGGGTGAGCACGGGGAAGACTCGCAGGCAGAGCAAACAGAGCCAGCGCTGCTCACTACCGACTGTCTGCCCTCCGGCGACGCGGTGCCGCTTCAGGTCACCAGCAACGGCACTGTCCAGCCGCTGATAGCCGCCGATGGCACCAGCCCCACCGAGCAGCAGATCCTGCAGCGCCTGGCCAACCGCCGCGCCGAACTCGAGAAGTACGAGCAGGACCTGGCCCTGCGCTCATCGCTGGTCGATGCTGCCGAAAAGCGGATCGAGGAACGTGCCACGACGCTGGAGGCAGTTGAAGCGCAGATCGCGAGCCTCGTTGATCAGCGCGAGCAGATGGAAACCGGCCAGTTCGCCGCCATCGTCGCCATGTACGAGGTGATGAAGCCCAAGGACGCCGCCAAGATCTTCAACAATCTCGACATGGAAGTCCTGGTGCGGGTTTCCAAGGCCATGCAGCCGCGCAAGATGGCGCCGATCCTGGCGGAGATGGACGCCGCCCGAGCGCAGGAATTGACGGTCCGGATGGCGGCGCTGGCCGATCAGCCGGTCACCCAGATGGCCCCCGAGGACCTGGCAGCCCTGCCGCAGATCGTCGGTCAATAGCAGGGCGGAGCTCCCGTACGCGGCCTTTGCCCTTGGGTTGTAATCCTGCGTTAAGTCCACCAGCCTAGATTGCGCGTGAGTATCAGTAGCACGCGCGTTCCTGCCGGCACGGAAAGTGGCCGGGTCCGACGCGCGCCAGCGTCGGGCGGGCAGAAGGCCGGTGGAGAGCGCGTTCAGCAGATGGTGGCTGCAGGCCTTGCGGGCCCTCGCGCTGTTGTGCGCCTTGCTGGCCGGCGCGGTCCCCGCTCTTGCCCAGGCGCAGGGCCAGCTTTTCGCCACCGAGGAAGACGGATACGGCCGGCTCATCCTGAGCTTTCCCGGGCGGGACGAGCTGCCCGAGTACACGATGCGCATCGAGAACGGCATCCTGTCGCTCGAGTTCGGCGAGGCGATCTCGGTCATCCTGCCCGATGTGGGCTTGACCATGCCGGATTACCTGTCCATCGCTCGGGTCGATCCGGACGGCATGGGGCTGCGCCTCGGGCTCAAGCGCGCCTACAACTTCAACCGCATCGAGGCCGGTGAGAAACTGTTCATCGACCTGCTGCCGCAGAGCTGGCAGGGCATGCCCCCGCCGCTGCCGCAGGACGTCATCGACGAACTCGCCCGTCGGGCCAAGGAAGCGGCGATCCGGGCCGAGCGCGAGCGCAAGGCAGCAGGCGTCGAGGAGTTGAATCCCCAGGCCGATATCCGCATCGGCCGTAACCCTACCTTCCTTCGGGTCCAGTTCGACTGGAGCGTTCCCACCACAGCCGAGTTCCGCCAGAACGGGAATCTTGCGGTCCTCGGTTTCGAATGGCCGGTGGACATCGACCTGCGCGACCTCGCTCTGGATCTGCCGGCGGAAGTCACTGCCGTTTCCAGCGCCAGCACCCCGGATGGCTCCACCGTCACCTTCGAGCTGGCCGAGGGTGTCTCCCCGCGTTTCTACGAGCTCGCGCCGAACCAGTATGTGCTCGACGTCGATATCGCCGGCGCGGCGCCGCCCGCCTTTGCAGTGTCCGAGCTGGTTGAAACGGTGGAGGCGAGTGCCGCCCCGCCGCCGAATGATGAGCAGGCAATCCCGGTGGATGCGCTCTACCCCTCGGCGCATCAGCAGACGGTCCAGCCTTTCATCAGCGTCCTCGGCTCCACGGTGAGGGTGGTCTTCCCCTTCGAGCAGGATACGCCGGCTGCTGTGTTCCGCCGCGGCGATACCGTCTGGATGCTATTCGACACCACCGCTGGGATCGTGCCGCCGGCACAGTCGGAGGAACTCGAACCGATCGCCACCGACTTCTCCGTCGTACCGGCCGGCGATACGCAGGTGGTCAGGATCGACCTCGCACAGGATCGTCTCGCGACGCTGGGTTCGGAAGGCATGGCCTGGGTGCTGTCGCTGGGCGATATTCTGCTTACTCCGACACAGCCCGTCGAACTCGGTCGGCGCCGCGACATAGAGGGCAATTTCGAGATCACCGCTGATCTGTCCCGCCCGGCGCGCGTGCACGACTTCCGTGATCCTGTCGTCGGCGACGTCTTGAAGGTGGTGACCACCTTCCCACCCGCACGCGGGGTGACGCGGGCCTTCGATTACGTCGAGTTCTCGGCTTTGCGCAGCGTGCACGGACTGGTGCTGAAACCCCAAACACCGCACGTATCCGTCGCCGTCGAGAACAGCCTCGCCGTGGTGAGCGCCCCGGGTGGCCTCACCGTCTCCGCCAGCGAGGGGCCGCGGGTCAGCGCGGCGGCCACCGGCGAAGTCCCGAGGGCCGGCTTCGTCGATCTCACCCGCCTCGCTACGGCAACCCCCGCCGAGTTCAACGCACGGCTGGAAGAGCTGTACGCTGCAGCAGCGTCCGGCGAAGGCCGGCAGCGCGATGCGGCCCGCCTGGACCTGGCCCAGCTCTACCTGGCTCACGAACTGAGTTATGAGGCGATCGGCGTGTTGAACGCCATGGAGGGCACCCTCGACTCCGACGCTCTGACCCGCAAGCTGCGCATGAGCCGTGCCATCGCCACCACCATGGCCGGCCGACCGCGCGATGCTCTTGCCATACTCAATACGCCGAGCATGGGTCAGGACATCGATGCCTTGGTCTGGCGCACCATCGCCCGCGTGGAGACCTTCGACTACAAGGGCGCCCGGCTTGATGCCATCGAAGCGCAGGATGTGCTGTTTTACTATCCCGAATGGGCACGAAATGACTTCTATTTCGCTGCAATCCGCGCCGGCATCGAAACCAACGATCCCGCCATGGCCGAGCGGTTTCTCGATCGCATCGTCTTCGCCGACCTCAACAAGGAAGACCTGACGCTCTATCAGCTCCTGTCGGCGCGAGTCGACGAGTTGCGCGGTCGCCCGCAGGAGGCACTCGACACCTACGGTCAGGTGATCGCCGCCGATGTGCGGCCGACGCGCGCCGAGGCCGTGTACAGGACGCTGCGGCTGCTCGACCAGGCCGGCCAGCTCGACCTCGAAAAGGCTACGCAGACGCTGGCTGCCGAATCCATGCTCTGGCGCGGCAATCCGCTCGAAGCCGACATGCAGAAGATGCTGGCGGAGTTCTATTTCCGCGACGGGCAGTACCGCGCCGGTTTCGAGACCGTGCAGCAGGCTGTGGCCAACTACCCGGAAAGCCCGCCGATCACCGCCCTGCGCGACGAGGCACAGAGGGTGTTCGGACAACTCTTCCTCGATGGTCTTGCCGATTCCATCGGGCCGGTCGAGGCGCTGGCGCTGTTCTATGACTTCAGCCCGTTGACCCCTCCGGGCGCCCGCGGCGACGAGATGATCCGCAATCTTGCCCGTCGGCTGGTTCGTATGGACCTGCTGCAGCAGGCGAGTGAACTGCTGCAATACCAACTCGACAACCGCCTGCGCGGCATCGCCCGCACCCAGGTTGCCACCGATCTCGCCGTGATCTACCTCGCCAACCGCCGTCCGCAGGATGCGCTGCGGGTGCTCAATGACACCCGTGTCGCCAATATGCCGGAGACATTGGTCCGCCAGCGGCGCGTGCTCGAAGCCCGAGCCCTGATCGACGCTGGGCGCGACGAGCTCGCGCTCGACATACTGCGCGACATGGATGGTCCCGATGTGGTGCAACTGCGGATCGACGCCAACTGGCGAGCCCGTCGCTATGACGTGGCGGGCGGCATGATCGAGGCTCTTTACGCCGGCGAGTTGGGCCGTGGCCCGCTCAACCCGACGGCGCGGCTCGGCATCATCAAGGCTGCCGTGGGCTATTCCCTCGCCGGCGACGCGCTCGGCCTGTCGCGCCTCAGGAGCAAGTTCGGCGACGCCATGGTGACCACGCCAGAATGGCCGATGTTCGACCTCGTCAGCGCCAACCCGCAGATCACCAGCCTCGAGTTCAAGCAGGTGGCCAGCCAGGTTGCCGGCGTCGAGGGGATCGATGCCTTCCTGGCCGCCTATCGCGCCACTTACGGGGCCGATGGCGCGCTGACGCCGCTCTCCGCCGCCGAAGCCACCGAGAAGGTGGCGAGCGCCGCCACCTCGAACGCGAGCTGACTATCCGCCGCTGACGAAGCTGCGGACCAGTGACCCGGCGACCAGATACCAGCCGTCCACGAGCACGAAGAAGATCAGCTTGAACGGCAGCGAGATCACCACCGGCGGCAGCATCATCATGCCCATGCTCATCAGCACCGAAGCGACCACCATGTCGATGATGACGAAGGGCAGGAACAGCAGGAACCCGATCTCGAAGGCGCGCCTCAGCTCCGAGATGATGAAGGCCGGGATCAGCAGCTGCAGCGGTATGGCCTCGGGCTCGTCGGGTACCTCCGCTTCGGTAAGGTCGTAGAACAGCGTCAGGTCTTGTGGCCGGACGTTGGCGCGCATGAATTCATGGACGGGTGCGGCGCTCGCCTCGAAGGCTTCGGTGAACTCGATCTCGCCGGCCATCAGCGGCGCGACACCCGCGTCATAGCTCTGCTGCAGCGTCGGCTGCATGATGAACAGCGTCAGGAACAGCGCCAGCGACACCATCACTGTATTGGGCGGTGCCGTCTGCAGGCCGATGGCGGTGCGCAGCAGCGACAGCACCACCACGATGCGGGTGAAGCTGGTCACCATCACAAGGATGGACGGCGCCAGCGACAGCACCGTGATCAGCCCGATGAGCTGGATCGCCCGCTCGGTCAGCGTGGTGTCGTCGCCGAAGTCGATCGACAATTCCTGGGCGCTGGCGATCCCCGGTGTCAGCAGCAGGAGTGCGAGGCCGGCCAGTGCGCCCCAGGGCAGCAGGTGTTTCAAGCGGCGGGAGGCGCGCTCAGTTCTGCCGGGCTTCGCCGCCGTTCTGTCCAAAGTCGCCGCCTTCTGCCTTCCGCTGGCCCTCGTCCTCTTTAGCTGAGTCGGCGGCGGCGCGACCGGCAGGGGCGCCGTTTTCAGGGGAAACCGGACGGTTCTCCCCGACCGGGCGCAACAGGCCGGTGTGGCGGAGCGACAGGTGCTGCTTGCGGTCGGTGTGCTGGCCATTCTGGCGCAGTTGCTCGATGGCGGTGGCGGGCGCAGCGGCCGGAGCTGGCGCAGTCTGCGGCGGGGCAGGGCGCCGACCGCCAACCACCGGAATCGGACGTCGGCTCTGCTGCGGGGCGGCCGGCGCTTCTTCCACGGCGATCCCACCCTCGACCACAATGTCCTGCGGGCCACCCACCAGCAGCAGGTGTTCGACATTGTCGCGCCGCACGATCACCAGTTGCCGCTTCGGATCGAGCGCCAGGGTGTCCACAACCGACAGCCGCCGGTTCCGTCCGCGCCCGATATTGGAGGAGGCGGAGAACACCAGCTTCAAGAGCCACACCCCGAGCACGATGAGTACGAGGACGATGCCGAGCGCCAACAACGCGGTGATCAGGGTATTCTCGGCGCCGAAAAGGCTGGTGAGGAACTGCATGTGTACTCCCGTCCTGCCGAATCCGTGCGGCAGATAATGCCTACTTAGCGGCTGCCTGTTGCAATATGCGAGGGCTAAACCGCAACACCAGGCCTCGGTTAACGCGCTGTTAACCATGCGCCCGGCAAGAATTGCCCATCGGGGTTACCCCACGAGACTCAATGGAGCAATGGCCGATGGGCCTTCTCGACATGCCGGTCTTTTCGGCGCTGACCGACAAGATGCGCTGGCATCAGACCCGCCAGAGTCTGCTGGCCGAAAACGTCGCCAACGCCGAGACGCCCGGCTACACCGGCCGTGACCTCGCCCAGTACGACTTCGCCCGCCGGCACGGCGCCTTCTCCACCGCTTCCGTTACCACCAGTGTGACGCAGCCGCTGCATTTTTCCGCCGGAGGCGCCGGTGTCGGCGGGTTCGATGCGCAGCGCATGGCCAATTTCGAGATCACCCCGGAAGGCAATGGCGTCACCCTCGAAGACGAGATGATGAAGGTCACCACCAACCTGATGGAATACCAGGCCGCCACCACGCTCTACCAGAAGTCGATCAAGATCATCCGCACCGCGCTCGGCAAGCAGGCCTGAGGTAAGCACGCATGGACTTTAACTCCTCACTCAAGATCGCCGCCACCGGCATGCACGCGCAGACCGCCCGCATGCGGGTGATCGCCGAGAACATCGCCAATGCCGATTCCGCCGCTACCGAGCCCGGCGCCGAGCCCTATCGCCGCCGTGTGCCCACCTTCTCCGCCATGCTCGACCAGGATGTCGGCGGCCGCGTCGTCAAGGTCGGCCAGCTCGCCTACGACATGAGCGACTTCACCTCGCGCTACGAGCCCGGCCACCCGGCAGCGGATGAGGCGGGGTACGTGCAATACCCCAATGTCAACACGCTGATCGAGACCATGGACATGCGCGAGGCCCAGCGCACCTACGAGGCCAACCTCAACGTCGTTACCGTGACCCGGCAGATGCTGGGCCGCACCCTCGATATCCTGCGCGGCTGATCGGAGCCTGAACCATGGCCATCTCCACTCCCTTCAACGCAGCGGCCGCCGCCTATGGCAATGCCCAGCGCCTGATCCAGCAGGCGGCCAAGCCGCAGACCGACATGACCGCGCTCGCAGCGCCCGGTGCCGGTGGCGACTTCGCCAACATGCTCGCCCAGCAGGTGCAGGGCGTGGTCGAGGCCGGCCGTGCCAGCGACGCCGTGGCCATCGACATGGTCAACGGCAAGGCCAATGTCGTCGACATGGTCACCGCCCTCAGCCAGACCGAGATCGCCATCGAGTCCATGGTCACCATCCGCGATCGCGTCATCTCGGCGTACGAAGAAATCATGCGGATGCCGATCTAGCCCCTCCGCGCCATTCCCCCGGCGGCGTGACTCCATTCTCCCCGAGGAGCCACCCGCAGGAATGCAGTCCCGCCGTCGCGGGAATGGCGCGGTCGGTCTAGGATGGCCCGGTAATGATTCGTTAAGGCACCCTCATGACCGGCGCCGAAGTGCTCGACATCGCCAGCGACGGCATCTGGACTCTGATCATCGTGTCGGCCCCGATGATGCTGGTTGGGCTCGTGGTCGGCGTGGTCATCGCTCTGTTCCAGGCCCTGACGCAGATTCAGGAACAGACGCTGGTCTTCGTGCCCAAGATCATCGCCATCTTCGTCACCCTCTTGGTGGCGCTGCCGTTTCTTGGCGCCACCATGGGCGGGTACATGACCCGGGTGGTCGACCTGATCATCGTCGGAGGCTAGGCCGTGACGATCGCCCTCGATTGGCTGCCGGGCGTCGCCTTCGCCTATCTGCTGCTGTTCGCGCGGATCGGTGCCATCCTGATGTTGATGCCGGCCTTGGGCGAGGACCTCATCCCCGCCCGCCTGCGGCTCACCTTTGCCCTGGCATTCACGCTGGTGGTCTATCCGCTGCTGTCGCCGGTACTGCCACCAATGCCGGCGGCGCTGAGCGGCATCGTCGGGCTGCTCTTTCACGAACTGGCCATCGGGCTGATCCTCGGTGCTATCGTGCGCATCACCGTGATGGCGACGCAGGTGGCCGGCTCGATCATCGCCTTCCAGACCGGCCTTTCCGTTGCCATGACCGCCGACCCTACCCAGGCCGGCATTCAGGGCGCGGTGTTCGGCAGTTTTCTCAGCTTCTTCGGCATGACGCTGATCTTTGCCACCGATCTCCATCACATGGCGCTGGCCGCGACTTACGACAGCTACATGGCCTTCCCGCTCGACGTCGAACTGATGTTCGACGACGCCGCGCAACTGGCGATCCGCACCGTGGCCAGCGCCTTCTCCATCGGGGTGCAGATGTCCGCCCCCTTCATTGTCTTCGGCCTGGTGTTCAATCTCGGGGCCGGCATCCTGGCCCGCCTGATGCCGGCATTGCAGGTGTTCTTCGTGCTGATGCCGGCCAATATCGGCATTGGCCTGATCCTCTTCGCCATGCTGCTGACGATGATGATGGGGCTCTATCTCACCGGCTTCGAGAACCACCTGGCGATGTGGAGGGGCTGAGAGTGCGCTCCTATCGCCGTCAGGCCGAGCCGAAAGGGGTAGTTCGCGAGAACCGGCGCGCAGCGTACGTTGGAGTACGTGAGCACCGGAAGCGCAATGGACTGCCGCTTGCAGGCCGGCCTCTTGGCGAGGGGAGGGCACTCTAGATGTCCAGCGAAGCCCCCGAACAGGACTCCAAAACAGAAGACCCTTCCCAGAAGAAGCTGGAGGAGGCGCACAAGCGCGGCGACGTTGCCAAGAGCCAGGAGGTGGTCACCTGGTTCATGCTGATGGGCTCGGCGGCCATCTTTGCAATGATGGCGCCCGCCACTGGAGCGGTGCTGGCAGACTCGCTCAAGGTCCTGATCATGGAGGCCGACCGGTTCGAACTGGGCGGCAACGGCTTTCAGAGCTTCTTCAACAATCTCGCCCTGACCATGGTCGGGATCGTGCTGATCCCGCTGGTGGTGCTCTCCGCCTGCGCCGTGCTCGCCAACCTGCTCCAGCATAAGCCGCTGCTGTCGGTCGAACCGATCACGCCCAAGCTCAGCAAGATTTCTCCGCTCGCGGGCTTCAAGCGCCTGTTTTCAACCGACTCGCTGGTGAACTTCCTCAAGGGCCTTCTGAAGATCTCGATCGTGGGCACGGTGGTGGTCGTGGTGGTGTGGCCCGAGCGCGATCGCCTCGACACGCTGATGACGGCCGATCCGGTGCTGATCCTCACCGAGTTCCAGGAAATCGGCATCAAGATCCTGCTGGCGGTGCTCGTCATCGTCACCGCCATCGCCGGCGCTGACTATTTCTATGTCCGCCACAAATGGTGGAAGCGGCAGATGATGACGCTGCAGGAGACGCGCGACGAGTACAAGCAGATGGAGGGCGACCCGCACGTCAAGGGCCGCATCCGTCAGTTGCGTCAGGAGCGGGCTCGCAAGCGCATGATGGCGGCCGTCCCCGATGCCACCGTGGTCATCACCAACCCGACCCACTTCGCCGTGGCGCTGAAATACGACCGCTCCATGAAAGCCCCGAAATGCGTTGCCAAAGGCGCCGACGCGGTCGCCCTGCGCATCCGCGAGGTCGCCAAGGAGCACGACGTCCCCATCGTCGAGAACCCGCCGCTGGCGCGCGCGCTGTTCGCCAGCGTCGACATAGACGAGAGCATCCCCGGCGAACACTTCCAGGCCGTCGCCGAAGTCATCGGCTTCGTCATGCGCCTCAAGAACGGAGCAGGGTGGAAGGCTCGGTAGCGGAGGATCGGCAGGCAGAACGCGGATGCTCACGTACCGCAGTTCCTTCGCCATTGCTGGGCTTGTCGCGGCCGCACTTGTCGCGGCAATCCTCCTCATCAACGCCGTCATCCCCGCGAAGGCGGGGATCCATTCTTCCCAGGTGCAAGAGGTTGGATTCCCGCCTTCGCGGGAATGACACCGCGCTTGTTGTGA
The DNA here is from genome assembly GCF_042685625.1 of Devosia albogilva. Taxonomy (NCBI): domain Bacteria; kingdom Pseudomonadati; phylum Pseudomonadota; class Alphaproteobacteria; order Hyphomicrobiales; family Devosiaceae; genus Devosia; species Devosia albogilva. The sequence continues at coordinate 365,822 of NZ_JBHUNP010000001.1, read as the reverse complement.
GCCACCCCCACTCAACCTCCCCCTTAAGGGGAGGCGCTGCATCGAGCCTGCCTCGGCCTCTCCACACCACCGCCCCGTCCCTCCCCCTTCAGGGGGAGGTTAGGTGGGGGCCAACACCCACCAGCCCCACAAATCTATTTCCCTTATCCCCACCCCCTCCACGTCGTGCATACTCCACCCATCTCTTCCGCACGGGGCGGCCTGCAGCGACCAGTGGCGGAAGGACGGTCGGGCAGGGGGAGGTCGCTCTTTCCCTGGGCTCGTGGGTGGTCCGCTCAGGTCCGGCGAGGTGCGGTAAGTCCCGTGCCCCATGCCCGGAATGGAGTCGTCGCGCCCCGTTCTAAAATCCCGGCGCCCCGAGGCGATGTCGTCTCAATAAATAAATCTCAGAGGCGGCACCGCCTCGGGGCCCCGCTCATCTCTCAACCGACGGTGACCCCGGCGGCTATTGGCGCTGCTGTGATGTTGAAAAGCGCTGGCGCACTCCCGCAGCGCTGGACCATTTGGTAAACCAATGGTTGGCGCCCGAATCGCCACCGAATCCGGCACGGAGCAACTTCATGGCAGCGACGCCGTCCGCCGAGGACAACTATCCCGACCCGCTGGTCTCGTCCGGCCGCGGTCGCAGCGGCGTGTGGCGCGTCATCGGGCTCAGCCTTCTGCTGATCGCTCTGGCCGTCGCCTTCTCGATGTTCGGCGAACAGGTGCCCGGCGACCTGGTGATGGGCGCCATCGCCCTCCTGGCCGTGGTCGGCGTGTTCTGCCTGTTCGGGCTCGCAGCGGGGCTGTTCGGCTTCGCGGGCGGCGAGACGCGTCGCACCATGGCCGACGCCGCCATCGACTCGTTGCCCTTTGGTGCGGTGATCGCCGATCGCGACGGCAAGATCGCCTATGCCAACAATCAGTACGGCCAGTTCCCCGGCGCCCTCACCAATGGGGTGCCAGTGGGGGTTACACGGCTGTTCGCCGGCCATTCCGATGCCGGCGAGGCCATCTATCGCCTCTCCCGCGCCGCCCGGGATGGCCGCAGTGCAGTCGAGGACATCCGGATCGTCGGCGGGCTCGGCGGCATCCAGCCCGACCGTGCCTGCTGGTATCGTGTGTCGGTGCGCCCGCTGCCGCAGACGGAGGATGCCCGTCGCCCGATGGTGCTGTGGTCGGTGGAGGACATCACCCGCGATCACGAAAGCAACGAAAGCGCCTTCCGCGATCTGCAGCGCGCCATCGACTATCTCGACCATGCGCCGTCCGGCTTCTTCTCCGCCGACGCCATGGGGCGCATCCAGTACCTCAACTCGACGCTGGCCGACTGGCTCGGCTATGATCTCGCCGAGTTCAACGCCGGTGAGCTCACCCTCAACGACATCGTGCGCGGCGACGGCGCCACCCTGCTGCGCCGCGGGCACAATGCCGGCGACATCCGCACCGAGATCATCGACATCGACTTCGTGCGCCGCAACGGCACCAGCCTGCCGGTGCGCCTGTTGCATCGTGCCGCCCGTCTCGCCGACGGGGAGCTGGGGGAGACCCGTACCCTCGTCCTCGATATGTCCAACGCGCCGGACACCGAAGAGGAACTGCGCGCCGCCGAGGTCCGCTTCTCGCGGTTCTTCAACGACACGCCGTTCGCCATCGCGACCCTCGATGGCGATGGCCGGATCATCCGCACCAACGCCCCGTTCGGGCGGATTTTCCGCTGGTCCGGCGAGGAGAAGAGTCTCGAACTTCAACCTCTGTCCGAACTGATCGGGGAGGGGAGCCGCGAGCGCTTCCAGCGCGCCATCGCCGACGCCAAGGCCAAGAAGTCCGAGGTCGAGCCGGTGGACGCACTGCTCAGCGCCGAGGGCGATCACGCCGTCCGGCTCTATGTCTCGGCCTCCGAGACCAGTGCCGGTTCACCGGAAGTCGTCAATGTCTATGCCCTCGACATGACCGATCAGCGCAAGCTCGAAGCCCAGTTCGCCCAGTCGCAGAAGATGCAGGCGGTTGGGCAGCTCGCCGGTGGCGTCGCCCACGACTTCAACAACCTGCTCACCGCCATCATCGGCTTCTCCGACCTGCTGCTCCTCAAGCACAAGCCTGGGGATCCGTCGTTCAGCGAGCTGATGCAGATCAAGCAGAACGCCAATCGCGCCGCGGGTCTCACCCGCCAACTCCTGGCCTTCTCGCGCCGGCAGACGCTGCGGCCGCAGGTGCTGGAACTGCCGCTGATCGTCGATGACCTCACCGTGCTGCTGAAGCGCATGATCGGCGAGAAGAACCAGCTCTCCGTCGAGCATGGCCGCAATATCTGGCCGGTCCGCGCCGACGTGGTGCAACTCGAGCAGGTGATCATCAACCTCGTGGTCAACGCCCGCGACGCCATGCCGAATGGCGGCTCCATCACGCTCCGCACCGCCAATGTGGAGCGCTCCGAAGCCGAGCGGCTGACCTTCGATGGCCTGGTCGCCAACGACTATGTCATGATCGAGGTGCAGGATACCGGCACCGGCATGAGCCCGGAAATCCTGCAGAAGATCTTCGAGCCCTTCTTCACCACCAAGGAACTCGGCAAGGGCACTGGCCTCGGCCTCTCCACCGTCTATGGCATCATCAAGCAGACGGAAGGCTTCATCTATCCGGTCTCGCAGGTCGGCGTCGGTACCACCTTCAAGATCTTCCTGCCGCGCCACGTGCCCTCTGAAGCCGAGATCGCTGCGAAGACCACCGCTGCCGCCGCACCCGCTCGCGACCTCACGGGGCAGGAGCGCATCCTTCTGGTCGAGGACGAGGAGAGCGTCCGCGCCTTCTCCGCCCGTGCCCTGCGCGCCACCGGTTACGAGGTGCTCGAGGCCGATGGCGGCGACGAGGCGCTCGATATTCTCGAGGAGCACGACTTCAACATCGACCTGATGATTTCCGACGTCGTCATGCCGGAGATGGACGGGCCCACCCTGCTCAAGCATGTGCGCGAGCGCCGCCCGGACCTGATGGTCATCTTCGTGTCCGGCTATGCCGAGGACAGCGTCCGCCGTGACATCGAGGACGACCAGAGCGTCGAATTCCTGCCCAAGCCGTACTCGCTCGACCAGATCAACTCCAAGGTCAAGGAAGTGCTGCAAAAGACCGGGAAGCGGCCGTCGTGAACGAGCAGGGGCGGTTCTGGGGCGCGAGCGAGGTCAACGTGCTCGGCGAACCGCTCGAACCCTGCTCCAGTGACCCGCTGACCGGTTTCTTCCGCACCGGCTATTGTGCCGCCGGGCCTGACAGTTCCGCCGTGCACCTTGTCTGCATCGAGGCAACGGACGAGTTCCTCGCCTTCTCTTGCTCGGTCGGGAACGACCTCAGCACCCCGCGGCCGGAGATGAGCTTCCCAGGCCTTGTCGCCGGCAATTGCTGGTGCCTGGTTGCGATGCGCTGGGTCGAGGCCTACCGCGCCGGCATGGCGCCGCGCGTCTTTCTCCGCCGCACCAACCGCCAGGTGCTCGGACTTATCCCCCTCGACCTGCTCCGGCAGTATGCTCTCGACCTGAACTGACGCACTTGCGGAGGAGCATGTCGCCGGCTATCTCACCAGGGCCGAAAAGATTCAGGCTGGTGTGGTTATTCCAGCCCTGGTTTTCGAGATGAAGTCGCGCTCCGGCGCGAACCCGCGGCACCAATCCCTCGGACGGATGGTGCCATGGAGCGAGTTCTTCGCTGCGCCATCTGTCCCAACCAAGGACCGCAGATGGACAAGCGTACTGCAATTGTCGCCCAAATCCTGATGACTTTCATGATGGCCCTGAGCATGTCGGGGCTGATGTCGCTCTTCGCGCTCGGCCCGACAGCCAAGTGGCTTGCCGGCTGGCCCAGGCAGTTCCTGATCGCCTGGCCGCTGGCCTTCGCGCTGACCATGGTGGCGTGGCCGCTGGCCATGAAGCTGGCGTTCCGGATCTCCCGTCCGACGAAGAAGGCCTAGGCCGTGCCGGTGGGGGTGCCGGGTTCGAGCAGGCCCTCATCGGCCAGCGCCGTCCACAAAGCCGGCGGGATCTCCGTCTCCCACCAGGCGACGATGCCGTCCAGCTCTTCCGGCGAGCGGGGGCCGGGCAGCACGCAGCACACCGCCGGATGCATCAGCGGGAACTGCAGTGCCGCTGCGGGCAGGGGAACGTCGAAGGCCTGGCAGACCGCCGCGATACGCTCGACTTTCGCCACGATTTCCGGCGGGGTCTTGGCGTAGTTGTAGGTGTCCCGCCCCACCAGCACGCCGGAGTTGAACGGCCCCCCGACAACCACCGACGTCTGCCGCTCGAGGCAAGTCTCAAGGAAAGGCCGCAGCGCCGTCTGCTCCAGCAGCGTGTATCGCCCCGCCAAGAGAAACACATCCCAGTCACCGAGCGCGAAGGCGTCCATCAACACCTGCCACTCGTTGACGCCGAGGCCGATGGCCTTCACCGCACCGCTGTCGCGCAACTCCCGCAGCGCCCGATAGCCGCCGCCTTCCAGTTGCGCCCAATAATGCCGGTTCTCCTCGGTGCCATGCGTGGCGGTGCCGATGTCGTGGACGTAAAGGATGTCGACCGCGCTCATGCCCAGCCGCTGCAGGCTGTCCTCATGAGAGCGCATGATGCCGTCATAGGAGTAGTCGTAGACCTCGGCGAAGGGCAGGGGATCGACGAACTCGGCCTTGTGCTCGAGTGGCCCACGCACCGGCACCAGCCGCCGTCCGACCTTGGTGGACAACACCGCCCCGCCGGGGCGCTCGCGCAGCACATCGCCCACCAGGTGCTCCGACCGGCCGAAGCCGTAATGGGGCGCCGTGTCGACATAGGTGATGCCAAGCTCGAGTGCATGCGCCACGGTGGTCCGGCCCTGCTCGGCCGAAACCGGCTGAAAGCTGCCGGCAATGGTCGCGCCGCCGAACCCCAGCGTGGTCACTTCGAGCGCCGTGTTCCCCACCCGGCGCGTGTCGAACCGCTTCACCATGTCGTCCTCCCAAAGGTCCGGGGTAACTGACATGTCAGCGCCGACGCGTAAAGCGGCCTCAGTAGAGGCCGCTGACCACCACGGTATGCTCTTCCTCCACCCGCAGGGGGTTGCGCAGGGCATGCCCGAACTGCGGCGCCTCGATCTCGAAGATGTCGTTGGGCCGGGTCTGTACCCCGTCGGCAAAGCTCAGCGTGGCCGTGCCGAACATATGGACGTGCACGTCACCCGGCTGGCGGAACAGCGGGTACTTGAAGTGGTGGTATTCGAGGTTGGCGATGGTGTGGCTCATATTGTCCTCACCCGACAGGAACGGCTTTTCCCAGAGCACTTCGCCGTCCCGCCAGATACGCGAGGTGCCGCGGATGTCCGCGGGCAGGTCGCCCACCAGCAGCTCCGGCCCGAAGGAGCAGGCCCGCAGCTTGGAATGAGCGAGATAAAGGTAATTGATCCGCTCTGTCACATGATCCGAGAACTCGTTGGCCAGGGCGAAGCCGAGCCGGCGCGGCATGCCATTCTTGTCGATCAGGTAGATGCCGGCGATCTCCGGCTCCTCGCCTGCGTCGAGCGCAAATGCCGGGGAGGGGATCGGGTGGCCTGGATTGGCCACGACGTGGCCGTTGCCCTTGTAGAACCACTCCGGCTGCACGCCCTTCATGCCGCCCGCCGGCTTGCCGCCTTCGAGTCCCATGCGGAACATCTTCATCGAATCGGTGAGCTCGGCTTCCGGCTTGTCGGTCTTGTGCATGGCATCGCGCGTTGCCGCCGAACCGAGATGCGTCAGTCCGGTGCCGGTGACATGCAGGTGCGCCTTGTCGGGATGGTCGATCGGCGCCAGCATCCGGCCCTCCGCCAGCAGCGCGGCGATGTCCTCGGTCTCGCCCAATCCGTGCTGGGCCACCATTGCCGGCAAGCCGCCGGCCTTGAGGTTCTGCGCCTCCCAGGCGAGGCTGTAGACGCTGGTCGCCCCGACCACGCGGCGGGCCACGCCACCCTCGACCTGGGCCACGGCTCGCTCCCCGGCGCGGTCGAAATACTGGATCAGGTTCATCGGCGGCTCCTCGGCGCACTGGTCGGAAAAGGTGGCGGCATAGAACGCAACGCCGCTTCCGCTGTCCAGTAGCAATAGTCATACTTTTGGAAGCGCAGCAATGTTCCCAAACAGGATGTTCTCATTTTGTCCCTTGACGGGGCGAGAACATTGTGAGAACAAATCCGCCACTGATACTTGCTGTTCATCGACGGTCTGGTCGCGTTGCGCAGGCTGTCCGGGCGTGGAATAAGGAGACGGACTCATGGCTAACGCGCCGCTGCGTATCGTTGAAGGTGGATCGATGGACAAGGACAAGGCGCTTGCCGCCGCGCTCAGCCAGATTGAGCGCAATTTCGGCAAGGGCTCCATCATGCGGCTGGGTGAAAACTCGGCCATCGAGGTGGAAGCCATCTCCACCGGCTCGCTGGGGCTGGATATTGCTCTCGGCATCGGCGGCCTGCCCAAGGGTCGTATCGTCGAGATCTTCGGGCCCGAATCCTCGGGCAAGACCACTCTGGCGCTGCACGTCATTGCCGAAGCGCAGCGCAAGGGTGGCATCTGCGCCTTCGTCGATGCGGAGCATGCCCTGGATCCTGTTTATGCCCGCAAGCTCGGCGTCAATGTGGACGACCTGCTGATCTCTCAGCCGGACGCCGGTGAGCAGGCGCTCGAAATCACCGACACTCTGGTCCGCTCCGGCGCCATCGACGTCTTGGTGGTGGACTCGGTGGCGGCGCTGACCCCGCGCGCCGAACTCGAGGGCGAGATGGGTGATTCCCTGCCGGGTCAGCAGGCTCGCCTGATGAGCCAGGCGATGCGCAAGCTGACCTCCTCGATCTCGAAGTCGAAGTGCCTCGTCATCTTCATCAACCAGATCCGCATGAAGATCGGCGTCATGTACGGCTCGCCCGAGACCACCACGGGTGGCAACGCGCTCAAGTTCTACGCCTCGGTACGACTCGACATCCGTCGCATCGGTGCGCTCAAGGATCGTGAGGAGATCGTTGGCAACCAGACCCGGGTGAAGGTCGTCAAGAACAAGCTGGCGCCGCCGTTCCGTCAGGTCGAGTTCGACATCATGTACGGCGAAGGCATCTCCAAGACTGGCGAACTGCTTGATCTCGGCGTGAAGTCCGGCATCGTCGAGAAGTCCGGCGCCTGGTTTTCCTGGGACTCGCAGCGGCTGGGGCAGGGGCGTGAAAATGCCCGCCAGTTCCTCAAGGACAATCCGAACGTCGCCAACACCATCGAGCAGGGTGTGCGCGAGAGTTCCGGTCTGTTGGGTGAGGTCCTGCTGGTCGCCGGTGGTGAAGACGACGCGGGTGACGACGGCGAATAAACCTCCTCCCATGCAGGGACATCCCAAGGCACCGCTCGCGCGGTGCCTTTTTCACATCGGCCCGGCCCTCAGGCTGTGCCAAGGGCGCGGCAATGCTGGACATTGCGGCAGGCCACACGATAGAAAGCCAGCCGATCTCGCCACGGCGTCCGCCGTGCCCGCCTGCCCAATGAAAGCCCGTTGATGACCAGCGTAAACGACCTCCGCTCGAGCTTCGTCGATTTCTTCGCCCGCAATGGCCACGAGGCTGTCGCATCGAGCCCGCTGGTGCCGCGCAACGATCCGACGCTGATGTTCACCAATGCGGGCATGGTCCAGTTCAAGAACGTCTTCACCGGCGTCGAAAAGCGGCCTTACTCGACGGCGGCGACCGCCCAGAAATGCGTCCGCGCCGGTGGCAAGCACAACGACCTCGACAATGTCGGCTTTACCGCCCGGCATCACACCTTCTTCGAGATGCTCGGCAATTTCTCGTTCGGCGACTACTTCAAGGAGCGCGCGATCGAGTTGGCCTGGACCCTGCTCACCAAGGATTGGGCACTGCCGCGCGAACGGCTGATGGTCACCATCTATCAAGATGATGATGAGGCCCATGCCCTGTGGAAGAAGGTGGCCGGCCTCAGCGACGACCGCATTGTCCGGCTCGGTGCCAAGTCCAACTTCTGGCAGATGGGCGACACTGGTCCCTGCGGTCCCTGCTCGGAAATCTTCTACGACCATGGTGAGGACGTTTGGGGTGGCCCCCCGGGCTCGCCGGATGAAGATGGCGACCGCTGGATCGAGATCTGGAACCTCGTGTTCATGCAATACGAGCAGTATGCCGACGGTTCCCGCACCGGTCTGCCGCGGCCGTCGATCGACACCGGCATGGGTCTGGAGCGCATGGCCGCGGTCATGCAAGGCGTCCACAACAATTACGACATCGACCTGTTCAAGGCGCTGATTGCTGCCGCGTCGAGCGCTACCGGCGCCGATGCCGATGGTCCGGGCAAGCAGAGCCTGCGTGTCATCGCCGACCACCTGCGCTCGATGAGCTTCCTGGTCGCCGAAGGCGTCCTGCCCTCCAACGAGGGCCGGGGCTATGTGCTGCGCCGCATCATGCGCCGCGCCATGCGTCACGCCACCCTGCTCGGTGCCAACGAGCCGGTGATCCACAAGCTGGTGCCGGCGCTGGTTCGCGAAATGGGACAAGCCTATCCCGAACTCAGCCGCGGCGAGGCGATGATCACCGAAACGGTGCGCCTCGAAGAAGGACGTTTCCTCAAGACCCTCGGCCGCGGACTGCAGATCCTGGCCGACGAGAGCCGCGACCTCGCCGAAGGCGACGTGCTCAATGGCGCCACTGCCTTCAAGCTCTACGACACCTATGGCTTCCCGCTGGACCTGACGCAGGACGCTCTGCGCAACCGCGGCATCGCCGTCGACCAGGCGGGTTTTGATGCCGCTATGGCGGCCCAGAAGGCCGAGGCCCGCAAGAGCTGGGCAGGTTCAGGCGAAGCCGCAACCGACACGGTCTGGTTCGGCCTCGCCGACAAGGTCGGCCCCACCGAGTTCCTGGGCTATGAAACGGAAGTGGCCGAAGGCGAGATCAAGGCGCTGCTGCGCGATGGAGTCGAAGTGTCTGTCCTCGCCGCCGGTGAAAGCGGTATCGCCGTGCTCAACCAGACGCCGTTCTATGGCGAGAGCGGCGGTCAGGTCGGCGACAGCGGTCAGTTCAAGGGCGAGGGCGTCGTCGCCACCGTCACCGACACCCATAAGCACCACGGCGTCTTCGCGCATCACCTGACCGTCGTGGAGGGTGAACTGCGCGTTGGTCAGGCGGTGGAACTGATCGTCGACCACGATCGGCGCTCGGCCATCCGCGCCAATCACTCTGCCACCCATCTGCTGCACGAGGCCCTACGCATCGTGCTGGGCGATCACGTTGCCCAAAAGGGCTCGCTGGTGTCGTCCGAGCGGCTGCGCTTCGACTTCGTCCACACCAAGCCGGTCACCGACCAGGAACTGGCCGCAGTGGAAGACATCGCCAACGCAATCGTGCTCCAGAACACCCCGGTCGAGACGCGGCTGATGGGTGTCGAGGAAGCCAAGGAGTCCGGTGCCCGCGCCCTATTCGGCGAGAAATATGGCGACGAGGTCCGCGTCGTCTCCATGGGCGAGCCCACCGGCAACGCGCTGGGCTGGTCAGTGGAACTGTGCGGTGGCACGCATGTGCGCCGCACCGGCGACATCGGGCTCGTGTCGATCGTCGGCGAAGGCGCAGTTGCTGCCGGCGTACGCCGCATCGAGGCGTTGACCGGCAACGCCGCCCGGCACCGCGGCAACGCCAATGTCGCGATCGTCAACTCCGCGGCCGGCCTGCTGCGGTCCGGTCCGCATGAGGTGCTGGAGCGCATCGAGGCGTTGCAGGAGCAGTTGAAGCGCTCCGAGCGCGCGCTGAGCGAAGCCCGCCAGAAGCTGGCCATGGGTGGTGGTACCGATGGCGCCCCGCAGGGACCAGAAAACGTGAACGGCGTCGCCTATGTCGGGCGCGTCGTCGAAGGGCTGCAGCCCAAGGATTTGCGCGGGCTGGTCGACCAGGCCAAGAAGCAGGTCGGCTCCGGCATCGTCGCCATTGTCGGCGTCGCCGAGGATGGCAAGGCCGGCGTGGCGGTGGGCGTCACCGACGACCTCACCGCTCGTTTCTCGGCCGTCGACATGGTCCGTGCCGGTGCCGCTGCCTTGGGCGGGCAGGGCGGCGGCGGTCGTCCGGATATGGCTCAGGCGGGCGGGCCCGACGGCAGCAAGGCGCAGGACGCCGTCGCGGCCATTCGGGCGCTGCTTGGCTAAACTGCATCATGGGCCTGCCACGGCGGGCCCGATCAGTTCGATGCGGTTGGTCCAAAGGTAGCCGTCGAACTCGGCCGGCACTTGTGCCAACTGCTCCAGCGTGTCGATCCCGGCGGTGCCCGGGTCGCCGGCTTCATAGGGGCCCAGCAGGATCACCTCGCTGCCGGCATTGCGCACTCGCTGGAGGAACAGGTTCGGCCAGCCCCATACCCAGGGCGCGACGTTGATCGGCAGCATGATCTTGGTGTTGCGGCAGGCCTCCGGCATGTAGCCGGTCCAGCCGAGCGCCTCGTATTGCAGCAGGCAGTCCACCAGGCCGCGGCGGGACCATACATGCAGCCCATCGATCCGCTCTGCCGCCCGGTAGGTCGGCGGGTCGCCGCCATAGGCGCCCCAGACGGCATCTCGCCAGCCCGGATTAGCGGCGACGAGGTCGCCGAGCATGTCGCCTTCGCGCTGCTCATTGCTCTTGAAGTTGACGAGGAAGCGCCGTGTCGGCATCGCCCCGAGCACCTCCTTGAGCTCAGGCATCATGCCCACGCCCTTGCCGCGGAAGGGATGGGTCGCGCCGCCATCGGCGGTGTAGCCATGGCCGATGTCGAGCGTCTTGAGATAGGCCATGTCATGGCTGCGGGTCTCGCCCGTGCCCTCGGTCCGGCAATCCACGGTCCAGTCGTGCATCACCGCGAACTGGCCGTCGGTGGTCGGGTGCACGTCGAGTTCGACGATATCGGCGCCATAGGCAAACGCCGCTTCCATCGAGGGCAGGGTGTTCTCGAGGAATAGGTGCGTGGGCGGGAAGATGCGCTCGGCCGTACAGGTGTCGTTCCCGAGATCGGTACGGTCAAAGGTCTGGTGCACGCCACGATGTGCGATCAGTTGCACCGTCGGCTTCGCCGGTGGTGCCGCGCGCCAACTACTGTTGAACACCGCCACGCCGCCGGCGAGGACCACAAGGCCCGCCAGGAACCAGTATCGCCGCTTCATCTTTCCCCCATCCGTCCTCTGTCCCGCCCATCAAAGCGGGCAAATTGCGGCATCAAGCAGACACAAAGAGGCCGGCTCGCCGTTGGGAGGCGAACCGGCCGGGAATAGTCGACCCTTCGTCAGGCCTGCTGGATTGCCGACAGCTTCCAGGAGCCACCGCGCTGGCGGACGAAGGTCCAGAGTTCGGTCGCTTCCTCCAGTTCGTCGGGGTTGCCGGCCACCACGCTGTTGCTGGCCCGGTCGACAGACCAGTCGCGCAGTTGGTAGCGCATGGCGACAGTGGCGTAGTCGGTTACACCTTCGCGCCAGCTTTCGGACACATCGCCCTGTAGCAGCTTGATGTCTTCCAGACGGTTGATCTGACCGCGACTCGCGTTCGTCGCCAGTTCTTCGGCGAGAAAGCCCATCATCTCCGGCGTGGTGAGCTCGCGCAGCGCGGCATAGTCCTCACGGCCATAGCTCGACTGCACGCGGTTCAGCATGTCCTCGAAAGTGTCGAGATCGGCATTGGTGACCCCGATTTCGTCCGGGTCGGTCTTGCGTGCGGCCGGTCGTGTCGCGCCGCCGCTACCCAGCCCACCGAAGTTCGGCATAGGGCGACCGCCGGGCGGGTTGCTGCCGGTATAAGGCGCGCCGTTGGCGGTTGCCGGTCGGCCGCCGCGCAGCAGCCGCATCACCAGATAAGCCGCGCCGCCGATCAGCATCACCTGGAACAACAGGCTCAGCAGCCCGCCGATACCGCCGAACCCGGTGCCGAGCAACAGGCCGAACAGTCCGCCCAGCATCAGGCCGCGGAACAGCGTGCCGCCGAAGCCGTTGAACACGCCGCCACGGGGTTGGGCTGTCGGCGCCGCCGGATTGCGGGCCGTGCTCGTCGGCTGGTTCTGGGTCATGCTGCGGTCGATGGGTGCCCTCGGGCCAGGTGCCGTGTTGGTCGGTGCCGGCGTGCTGTAGGTGCGGCCGCCGCGGCTGCCGAAGCCGCCCCGGGCGCGTGCCTCGGCATAGTCCACGGTCGCCATGGAAAAGATCACGACCAAGGCGGAAAGCAGGCCGGCAAGCCTGAAGCCTTTATTGCTGAACATGGGCTCTCCTCAGTTCGCGGTTCATATGGGGTGCGACAGCCCTTGGTGGAAGAGCAGTTCACCAACCTGTTGCTCATGTCCGCGCAGCGGCCGACTGCCCCGCTAGCGGCGGCAGTGAAAAAGCAACGGTGTTAGCGGTCAAGGACAGCTGGGTTGTTGTCTCGGAGTCTGGCGTTGAGGATGATGAGCATTTTTCGGATGACGGCGACGAGGGCGACCTTTCCGGGTTTTCCTCTGCCCCGCAGGCTTGTGTAGAAGGCTTTGATTACTGGATCGAAGCGGATTGCCGGCAGCGCGGCGAGATAGAGTGCGTCGCGCACTGGCCTTCTGCCGCCCGCGATCATGCGCTTTCCGCGCATTGCGCCGCTGTCGCGGTTGAGGGGGGCAACCCCGACCAGCTTGGCGATCTGAGCTTTGTTGAGCAGACCCAGTTCGGGCAGGCCTGCCAGCAGGAAGCATGCCGTGCGTAGGCCGATCCCTTTGAGGGACATGAGCACCTCGGCCTTCCTGCCGAGTTCGGGGTCCGCTCTGAGGCACTCTGCCATGTCGTCAACAACAGCCTGACGCTGCTTGACCAGAAAGCCCAGGGTCTGTTCTACGAACGTAACGTTCAGGGCCGGATAGCCCAACCGCTCTGCGTGCATCATCGTGGTGTTGCAACCACCACAATGAACTGAGGCCGGAACATCATAACGACGTTCCGGCCTCGATATGTATAAGGCCGGGCAAGAAGCCCGGCCTTTTGCCTGTTCAGGCTACGAGAGCTTAGGCCATTGCCTTCTGCAGGTTCTGGTCGATGGCATCGAGGAAGCCCAGCGTCGACAGCCACGGCTGATCCGGACCGACCAGCAGCGACAGGTCCTTGGTCATCTTGCCTTCTTCGATGGTGTCGACGGTGACCTTCTCGAGGGTCGCGGCGAACTTCGCCAGTTCGGCATTGTCGTCAAGCTTGGCGCGGTGGGCGAGGCCACGAGTCCAGGCGAAGATCGATGCCGTCGAGTTGGTGGAGGTTTCCTTGCCCTGCTGGTGCTGGCGATAGTGGCGGGTCACGGTGCCATGAGCCGCCTCGGCTTCCACGATCTTGCCATCCGGCGTCATCAGCACGGAGGTCATCAAGCCCAACGAGCCGAAGCCCTGCGCCACGGTGTCGGACTGCACGTCGCCGTCATAGTTCTTGCAGGCCCAGACATAGCCGCCGGACCACTTGAGAGCGGAAGCGACCATGTCGTCGATCAGGCGGTGTTCGTACCAGATCTTGGCTTCTTCGAACTTGGCCTTGAACTCGGCTTCGTAGATCTCCTGGAAGATGTCCTTGAAGCGGCCGTCGTAGGCCTTGAGGATGGTGTTCTTGGTCGACAGGTAGCAGGGCACGCCGCGGTTCAGTGCGTAGTTCATCGAAGCGCGGGCGAAATCGGCGATCGAGTCGTCGAGGTTGTACATGCCCATGGCGACGCCGGAACCCGGCGACTGAAACACTTCGTGCTCGATCACGGTGCCGTCTTCGCCGGTGAACTTGATGGTGAGGGTGCCCTTGCCGGGGAAGCGGAAGTCGGTGGCGCGATACTGGTCGCCGAAGGCGTGGCGGCCGACGATGATCGGCTGGGTCCAGCCGGGCACCAGGCGCGGCACGTTCTTGCAGATGATCGGCTCGCGGAAGATCACGCCCCCAAGGATGTTGCGGATGGTGCCGTTGGGCGACTTCCACATCTTCTTGAGGCCGAACTCCTCGACGCGGGCCTCATCTGGGGTGATGGTCGCGCACTTGATGCCGACGCCATGCTTCTTGATGGCATTGGCGGAATCCACCGTCACCTGGTCGTTGGTGGCGTCGCGATTCTCGACCGACAGGTCGTAATATTCGATCGGGAGGTCGAGGTAGGGATGGATGAGCTTGTCCTTGATCGCCTGCCAGATGATCCGGGTCATCTCGTCGCCGTCGAGGTCGACGACCGGGTTGGCGACTTTGATCTTGCTCATCGTTTAACTCTCCTCAGATGCGGGGCTTCGCCCATCGGGCGGCGTGGGCAGCCCTATAGCATCGGCATGGCAAAGCGCAAAGCGGCGCTCGGCAAGGGGGCATGCCGAGGCATTATTTCGCCGGCAGGGTGGTGGCGAAGGCGAGCGCTCGGCGTATCCAGCCCGCCAGCGCCTCGTCCTCCTCCAGCGCGTCGCCGGGGACGAGCACGAAACCGGACATCACCCTGCCGCCCATCTCCATTGGCGTGGCGCCGTCTATCCCCAGTGCGTCCGCCATGCCCTCCTTGCCGACACGCACGATCAGCGAGCCCTCCTTGGTAGGACATACGACCATGTTGCCGTTCAGCATGACAGCCATGCCACCGAACATGCGCCTCTCCTCGATCCGCCCCTGCGGTGGCATCAGGGGACGGATGCGGTCGGCGAGTTCGTCCACCGCCATGCTCATAACTGCTTCTCCGGACGATAGGCGGTGTAGCGGGGCAGGGCGCTATCGATCTGGTCCCAGTCCGGAAGGCTGCCGGCAAAGATCAACTGGTTGGGCGCAAACCACGCGTTCTGCCCGGCGAGCAGCCCGGCGGGTATGATGGCGACATCAGGCGCCCGTGAGGACTGGGCCAAGGCCGTTGTACCGCAGGCCGCGCAGAAGTGACGGGTGAAGTCGGCACCGGAAGCGGCCGGTCGTGTGTAGCTCTTGGTGTCCCCGCTCAGCGTCGCCGTATCGGCAGGCACGAGCACCACCGATGAATGTCCGCCGCCCGAAACCTTCTGGCAGTTCTCGCAACTGCACTGCAACATCGCCAGCACCGGCCCATCCAGCGTCAGCCGCACCGCCCCGCAGTCGCAGGTGGCAATAAGGTCGAGCTTTTGCCGTTGAGGTTCCATCAGCCGAGCGTAGATTGCCGGCAGATACGGAGCAAGTCGGCTTGCCTTGTCCGCCATCAGCAGGAACACTCCGTGGAGTAGGTGATGTCCCTCGAGCCTCAGTACCCCATCGAGACCGGGCGGTTGCGCTTGCGGCCGTTTACCCGCGGCGATGTCGACGCGGTGCATGCCTATCGCGGCCGTGAGGATGTGGCGCGCTACCTGTTCGATCCGGCGCTCAGCCGAGAGGAGTGCGCCCTTGCCGTGCAGCAGCGTACAACACAGGTTAACTTCCGGGAGGCCGGAGACCGCATCGTCCTGGCAGTCGATCTGTGCTCGACAGGTCTGCTGATTGGCGAGGTATCGCTGATCTGGCGCAATGTCGAAGCTCGGCAAGCCGAGATTGGCTGGATCTTCGACCCTCGGGTGCATGGTCGCGGTTATGCGACCGAAGCGGCCGGTTGCCTGCTGGACCTCGCGTTTGGACAGGGAGACATGCACCGGGTCTATGCGCGGTGCGGGGCCGCTAACACCGCGTCATGGCGCTTGATGGAGCGACTCGGGATGCGTCGGGAGGCCCATTTCCACGAGCACGACTGGTTCAAAGGCGGTTGGGACGAGGAGTTTGTCTACGCCATCCTGCGGCGTGAATGGCAGGCGTTGCACCAGACCGAACTCGATTTCGGTGCTCCGGCGTAGCATGATTTTCCCTTTTTCTAGAGGAACTTCGCTTCTTCCAAGTACGTTGTCAGGGCGGGCCAACAATACAAAATTTCCGTCGGGAGTTCGCCACCATGCCGTCCTTGTCCCTGCCGTTGCAAACCACGCGCTTGATCCTCCGTCCGTTCGAGCGTAGCGACCTCAGCGACCTGGCTGCCTACCACACTCTGCCCTCTGTACAGCGCTATGTCGTCAGCCGCTCGCGTGACGAAGCCGAAGTGGCGGCAGCGCTCAACGCCATGCGGAGCCATGTCAGCCTGCAGCGGCCCGGCGATACCATCACGCTGGCTATGGTGCGCAAGGGCGATAAGAAGCTGATCGGCCATGTGTCGCTGCAGTGGAGCGATGCGACCGCCGGGCAGGGTGAAATCCGCTTCTGCATCAACCCGGCCTTCTCTGGCCAGGGCTTCGCCCGCGAAGCCATCAGCGCGATGTTCGATCTCGCCTTCGACCACTTCCGGATTCATCGCGTGTTCTGCCGCTGCGACGGCCGGAACCACCACTCCATCAAGCTCATGCAGCAGATGGGGATGCGCCTCGAAGCCCATTATCGCGAGCACGCCCTGTTCCAGGGCGAATGGGACGAGGAACTGCACTTCGCCATCCTCGATCGCGAATGGCAGCGCTCCACCAAGGTGCAGGACCTGCGGCCGCGCCCACGCGTCGCCTGATTTACATCGCGGCATTCAACTGGCTATGTGCGCCTGATCTCAGCAGAGTGGCGCACATATGGCCGGAACCGACTTTTCCCAACGCATAGACTTGCTGCCGACACCGGCCGTGATCCTCGTCGAGCCTCAACTCGGCGAGAACATCGGCACCGCGGCACGAGCCATGGCCAATTTCGGTCTCTGGGACCTGCGGCTGGTCAAACCGCGGGATGGTTGGCCGAACGAGAAGGCGGTGGCGGCTGCGTCGCGTGCGGATCACGTCATCGAGCGGGTGCGGGTGTTCGATCGCCTGGAAGATGCCGTCGCCGACCTCAGCCTCGTCTATGCGACCACGGCTCGGTCCCGCGATATGCAGAAAGAGGTGATAGGCCCCGACGAGGCCGCCCGCCGCATGGCTGCACACATCGGTGGTGGCAAAGGCGCCGGCCTGCTCTTTGGGCGCGAGAAGTGGGGCTTGCTCAACGACGAGGTTGCGCTCGCCGACATCATCGTTACCCTGCCGGTCGAGCCGGCATTCGCTTCGCTCAACATCGCCCAGGCCGTCCTCATCCTCGCCTATGAATGGCGGCTGCAGTCCGGACGGGGACAGTTGCCTTTCGATAGCGGCCTTGCCGAAGCGGCCCCGCGCAGCGAGCTCGTGGGCTTGTTCGAGCACCTGGAAGGTGTGCTGGACCAGACCGGCTTCTTCACCACGCCCGACAAACGCCCGAGCATGGTCAATAACCTGCGGACGGCGCTTACCCGTGGCAACTTCACCTCGCAGGAGATTCGCACACTGCGCGGCGTCATCTCGTCGATCGATCGCCGACACGAGCGGCCGAACCCGAACCGGATGAAGAAGGCGGAAGACTAGACGGTTTCGCCCTTCTGCGGCTTTGACGGCGCAGCAGGGGCGTGCAATCTCGCGTCACCATGCAAGCTCCTACCGAACCGGCGCGCATTGCGCTGACCTATCGCGGCTTCCGCTTCTTCTGGCTCACCACCCTGCTGGTCAGCTTCGCCGTCCAGATCATGTCGGTGTCGGTCGCCTGGCAGATCTACGACGTCACCGGCAACGTGTTCCTGCTGGGTCTTGTGGGCCTCAGCCTGTTTCTGCCCTCGCTGCTGCTGATCCTGATTACCGGTCTCGCGGCCGATCGCTTCAACCGACGTGGGATCATGGCGGTCTGCCTCACCGTGGAACTGCTCTGCGCCTTGGGGTTCCTAGTCTTCGTCAACGCCCAGGCCCATGAGGTCTGGCCGATCTTCGCCATTCTGGTGGTGCTCGGTACGGCGCGGGCCTTCTGGGGGCCGGCAGCGCAGTCGCTGGCGCCGAACCTGGTGCCGCCCGAGGCGCTCTCCAACGCCATCACCACCAACGCCACCGCCTGGCAGATGGCCGCCATCCTCGGCCCGGCCGCCGGCGGACTGCTCTATGGCATCGCGCCGACCGTCGCCTTCGGCACCAGCGCGACACTGCTCGCCTGTGCGGTGGTCACAGTGCTGCTGATTCCCAAGCCGCATCAGGCGCGGGGAGGACAGGCCACCAGCCTCGAGACCATTTTTGGCGGCTTCCGCTACATCCTCTCCAACAAGGTCGTGCTGGGCGCCATCTCGCTGGATATGTTCGCCGTGCTGATGGGCGGCGCGGTGGCGCTGCTGCCGGTCTATGCCAAGGACATCCTGCAGGCCGGCCCGCAGGAACTCGGGCTTCTGCGCGCTGCCCCGGGCGTTGGCGCGATTGCCATGGCGCTGTTCCTCACCCGCTTCCCGATCCGTGATCATGCCGGCAAGTTGCTGTTCCTGTTCGTGGGCCTGTTCGGCGCCTTTACGGCGTTGTTCGGCTTCTCCACCACGGTTTGGGTCTCGGTGCCGGCGCTGGCCCTGGTCGGCGCGTCGGACATGGTCAGCGTCACTATCCGCGAAACCATCATGCAGCTGTGGACGCCGGAGGAAGTCCGCGGCCGGGTCAACGCGGTCAATTCGGTGTTCATCGGCGCCTCCAACGAACTGGGCGAGTTCCGTGCAGGTACGGTCGCCCACTTCATCGGGCCGGTGCCGGCGGTGGTCATCGGCGGCTTCGGGGCCATCGCTGTTGCGGTGATCTGGAGCCAGATATTCCCGCAGTTGCGGGAGCAGCGCACGCTCGACAAGCGCATGGCCTAGAAATCCGCGGCTTTGCTTGACTCTTCACCACCCGGGCTATAAGACGCGCCCACCTATTCCGGCCCAGAGGGCCCTTTAGGCGCACCCGGGATTCTCTTTGGGAGTCTGTCGGCCCTTCGCAAGGAGGGCAGAGGAGGGCGCGATCCATTCATTCGATACGAAGGATACGCGATGTCGAAGCGCATTTCTGCCAAGTACAAGATTGACCGCCGTCTTGGCGAAAACATCTGGGGCCGCCCGAAGTCCCCGCTCAACGCTCGTGCCTATGGCCCGGGCCAGCACGGTCAGCGCCGCAAGGGCAAGCTCTCGGACTACGGTCTGCAGCTGCGCGCCAAGCAGAAGCTGAAGGGCTACTACGCCTCCATCACCGAAAAGAGCTTCCGCAAGCTCTATGACGAAGCCAACCGCCGAAAGGGCGACACCGGCGAGAACCTGATCGGCCTGCTCGAATCGCGTCTCGACGCGATCGTGTACCGCGCCAAGTTCGTCTCGACCCCGTTCGCCGCCCGCCAGTTCGTGTCCCACGGCCATATCCTGGTCAACGGCAAGCGCGTCAACATCCCGTCCTACCAGGTCAAGGTCGGTGACAAGATCGAAGTCCGTGAGCGCTCCAAGCAGCTCACCGTCCTGCTCGAAGCCGTTCAGCTCGCCGAGCGTGACGTGCCGGACTACATCGAAGTCGACCACAACAAGATGACCGCCACCTACACCCGCGTTCCGGCCCTGTCGGACGTGCCCTATCCGGTGCAGATGGAACCGAACCTGGTCGTCGAATTCTACTCGCGCTAAGACGCAGTATCGATCGATATGAAGAAGGGCCGCTCGCAAGAGCGGCCCTTTTTGTATTGTCCGTACCTGGTCAGGCAGGCAGGGCCGGGAGGCCCTGCCTCGTAGATCGCTCAGGTCGCCGCGGCCGCGTCGCTAACGCTGGCCTTGATCGGCTCTTGGTCTTTGGGGATGTAGCTCTCGAATTTGCGCAGGCGCATAATTACCGACTGCAGCTCGACGATCACCGTCCAGGCTCGGGCGAAGAACTGGAACGAGCCGAACACCTGACCGAACGCGATCTGAATCTGCTGGTATAGGCCCATGGTCAGCGTACCGGCGAGGATCGACGGGGCCATTACCAGCAGTGGCACATAGCCGACCATGTTGGTGTACCCGTACCGGGCGAGGTTGAAGTAGGTGTAGTGGAAATAGAGGCGATAGTAGTTTTGCTGCACCGCCGCAAACAGTTGCCGCACCGTCGGCGGATCGGCTCGTTCGGCGACATCTTCACCGAACACCAGTTCTTTTCGATATGCCGCTTCCACGAGCTGGTTGTTGAAGTTCAAACCAGGCAGCCGGATACCCACGACGGCCAACAGTGCCGTACCTGCAGCCGCACCCACCAGCGCCACCCACACCAACCCACCCGGGGTTGCGCCGAAGATCGGCAGTTCGCTGATGTTGGCTGAAAGGTTCCACAGCAGCGGCAGGAACACCACCAGGGTGATCAAGGAGTCGAAGAAGGCCGTTCCGAGATCTTCCATGATGGCGGCGAAGCGCATGGTGTCTTCCTGCACGCGCTGCGCCGCTCCCTCGACCGTGCGGATCTGCGGCCAGTACTCCATGTAGTAGAAGTTCATCGCCTTGCGCCAACGGAACACATAGTGAGACGTGTAGAAGGCAAGTGCGACCGCGACCAACACGTTTGGGATGGTAACGAGCACGATGGTCCAGGTCAGGCCGTAGAGCTGTTCCGGCGTCACCGATCCCGGTTGCGTCAGAGCCAGCTGAATGGTGTTGAAGAACGACCCCGACCACTCGTTTACGAAGGCCTGCACCTGCACCTGGAAGTAGATCACCAGCAGGATCACGGTGGTGGACACCACCGACCACCAGTACCACTCGTTGCGTTTGTAGAAGTACCAAAAGACGCAGAACACCAGCGCCACCATCAGCACGTATTGGTAGAGCCAGACGCGCTCCGCGGTGAGGAAGTTGAGCTCCGCTCCTGCTGCCGCTGCTGCAGTCGGGTTTGGCGCGCTGGCTGCAGCCTCTGAGGGAGGGGGCGCATCGCTGGCGGTGTCCGCCGGGGCGTTTGGATTTGTCAGCGCTGCTCCTGCCGCCGGGTCCGTCACCGGTTCAGCTGCAGTAGTGGGCTGGTCCTGAACGGCGGCGGCGACTGGATGTGTGAACCGATCGATACTGATGACGGAGCGGATTGGTTCGCCAACGGTAAACCAGATCAGCACCGAAGCCAGAAGCCACAGGGCAGCGGATGAAAAGAAGAGCTTGGGAGCGGGAAAAAACGAGCGAAACACCGCGAGACTCCAGGGTGCCGGAAACGGCTTCATCTAGCCGTCACAATTCGGCTTCCGCAAGGAAGGGAAATTAAGTTTCGGTAAGGTGCCTGGTGCCTTTCCCTCGGACAGCATGGCGGTTACAGACAAGCGGTTTCACCAACCGGGAGTTCGCCATGAGCGAGGTCATGGAAGCCTTGCCGGCCACCGAAGATAGCGATGCCGGCGCGCACCCGATCTTTGCCGGCGCCCCGCGCTCCGTCGAGTTCAACAAGCTGCGCAAGCGCCTGATCCGCAACACGCGCGAGGCCCTCGACAAATTTGGCATGGTCCGGCCCGGCGATCGCTGGCTGGTGGCGCTTTCCGGCGGCAAGGACAGCTATGGTCTCCTGGCGCTGCTGCTCGATCTCAAGTGGCGGGGGCTGTTGCCGGTCGACCTGCTCGCCTGCAATCTCGATCAGGGACAGCCCAACTTCCCCAAGCACATTCTGCCCGAGTACTTGACCCGCGTCGGTGTCGAGCACCGCATCGAGTACCAGGACACCTATTCCATCGTCACCGACAAGCTGCCGCAGGGCGCCACCTATTGCTCGCTCTGCTCACGCCTGCGTCGCGGCAATCTCTACCGGATCGCCCGGGAGGAGGGGTGTTCGGCGCTGGTGCTCGGACACCATCGCGATGACAGCCTCGAAACCTTCTTCATGAACCTGTTCCATGGCGGCAAGCTTGCCGCCATGCCGCCGCGCCTGCTGAACGACGATGGAGACGTCGAAGTGCTGCGTCCCCTGATCTACTGCGCCGAGGAAGACCTTGCCCGCTTTGCCGACGCGATGCAGTTCCCCATTATCCCGTGTGACCTCTGCGGATCGCAGGACGGGCTCGAGCGTAATGCCATGAAGGCGATGCTGACCGACATCGAACGGCGCATGCCCGGCCGCAAGGACGTGATGATCCGCGCCCTCGGCAACATCAGTCCGAGCCACATGCTCGATCCACGCCTGTTCGATTTCGCCGCCCTGGCGGACCGGAGAACGACCCCGTGAGCCTAGACATCCTCTCCCTTGCCCACATCCTTCGCGATGCTGCCCGGGCTGAAGCCCTGCCGCGTTTCCGTCGGCTCGATGACGGCATGGTCCAGACCAAGAGCGAAGCCATCGACCTCGTCACCGAGGCGGACACGGCCACTGAGCAGGTGATCCGCGAGCGGGTGGAGGTGGCGCTACCCGAGGCGCTGTTCGTCGGCGAGGAATCGGTCGCCGCCGATCCCGGCCTGCTGCCCAAGCTCGCCGAGGCCGATCTGGCGGTGGTAGTTGATCCCATCGACGGCACCGCCAACTACGCCGCCGGCCTGCCGCTGTTTGCTACCATGGCGGCGCTGGTGAAGGGCGGGGAGACGGTCGCCGGCATCATCTACGACCCTATGGGCGATGACTGGTTCATCGCCGAGAAGGGGAGCGGCGCCTGGTTGCGCCGGCCCGATGGCGAGGCCATCCGGCTGCATGTGGCCGAGCCGTTGCCGCTCGAGCAGATGGTCGGCATGGCGTCCGTGGCCTACATGCCGGCCGACAAGCGCCCGGAAATTCTCGCTAACACCGACAAGCTGCGGCTGCTCTCGAACTACCGCTGCGCCGGCCATGAGTACCGCACCTTCGTCTCCGGCCACGGCCAGTTCGTCAGCTACAACAAGCTGATGCCCTGGGACCATCTCGCCGGTGCCCTCATGACCCAGGAAGCCGGCGGCTACGTCCGCCGCATGGACGGCAGTGAATACCAGCCCCACCACACCGGCGGCGGACTGCTGGCCACCGTCGATGAGGCCAGCTGGCAGATGCTGCGGCGTGAAGTGTTCACCTTCTAGCTCGCCATCACGCGTGAAACTCCGCCTCTTGCGTGACGCATAAGTACGTGCTTATGTGTGGGCATGACGGAAGCTGAAATATTCAAGGTTCTTGCTGACCCCACCCGCCGCGCCATCCTGGAAAGGCTGGCGGGGGCGGAGATGACGGCCACCGATCTGCGCGA
This sequence comes from Devosia albogilva, assembly GCF_042685625.1. Taxonomy (NCBI): domain Bacteria; kingdom Pseudomonadati; phylum Pseudomonadota; class Alphaproteobacteria; order Hyphomicrobiales; family Devosiaceae; genus Devosia; species Devosia albogilva. The sequence goes on along the minus strand of NZ_JBHUNP010000001.1, from coordinate 342,921 downwards.
GGGCTTTGCCATCTCGCAGCCGGCCATGTCGCAGCATCTTGCGGTGCTGCGCGGGGCAGGGCTGGTCAGCGAGCGGCGCGAGGGACGCTTCGTCAATTATCGCGTCGATGCTTCGGGGTTCGCGCCGCTGCACCAATGGCTCGCCCGCTACCGCGATTTCTGGCCGAGCCGCATCGACTCCCTCAGGGACCTGCTCAAGGAGATGGATCAATGACCGACACCGATGCCGAGCTGGTGTTCGAGTGCACGCTGGACGCCCCTCTCGAGAAGGTCTGGCGGGCGCTGACCATTCCTGAATATCTCGAGCGCTGGCTGCAGCCGTCGGCTGATCTCGATCTGACGGTGCTCGCCGCGGAAGAGAACCACAGCCTCAGCTATCGCTGGCGCGAGGCCGGTTCGGGCGGCACGCCCGAAGACAGCATCGTCACCTTCGAGCTGGCGCCCGATGGCGAAGGACGCACGGCGTTCCGCCTCACCCACACGCCGCCTAGATTGCCTGTCGCCGCCAACAGCAACGATCCGGCCCCGACGATGATGCTGCTCGCGGCTTAGCGCTCGGCGTCTCACCACCCCCCATCTCCCAGCCTCAAGGAGGTCGCCGATGCGCGACATGATGCAACTCGTCCCTATGGTCGTCGAACAGTCGAGCCGCGGCGAGCGATCCTTCGATATCTACTCGCGGCTCTTGCGCGAGCGGATCATCTTCCTCAACGGCCAGATCGAGGACACAATGGCTTCGCTGGTCAGCGCCCAGTTGCTGTTTCTGGAAGCCGACGCGCCGACCAAGCCGATCTACCTCTACATCAACTCGCCCGGCGGCGTGGTGACCTCGGCCCTGGCGATGTACGACACCATGCAGTTCATCAAGGCGCCGGTCGGCACGCTGTGTATGGGCATGGCTGCCTCCGCAGCGACCCTGATCCTGGCGGCCGGCGAGGCGGGGCAGCGCGTCTGCCTGCCCAATGCCTCGATCATGCTGCACCAGCCTTCGGGCGGCTATCAGGGGAAGGTCACCGACATCCTGATCCATGCCGAGGAGAGCCTGCGCATCAAGCGCCGCACCAACGAGATCTATGCCCGCCACTGCGGCCGCACCTACGAAGAGGTGGAGGCCGCGCTGGAGCGCGACCGTTACATGTCACCCACCGAAGCCCGCGAATGGGGACTGGTGGACCACGTCTACCACGACCGGAGCCAGCTTGAGCCGCCGGCGCCTTCCACGGGGGGCTAGTGGGCTTCGACAGGCGCCAGATCGGCGGAAGCATATTCCTCGCCGACGCCGAACAGGCGCCCCTTTTCGGCGACGAGAATGCAGATCAGCGTCAGCACGCCCATGCCGAAGTAGCCCATGGCCGACGGAATGGTGGTGCCGTCGAACATCTGGCCGATATAGCCGCCGATCAGTGCTCCGCCGACCGTCTGGATGAACCCGAACACCGATGCGGCGGTACCGGCGACTTCACCGAGGGGCTCCATCGACAGCGAGTTCATGTTGGCCGAGGACCAGCCGAAGGCGAACATGATGATGCAGAGCAGGCCAAGGAACAGCCACAGCGGCAGAAAGCCGAACGTTGCCATGGCCAGCCAGATGCCGCTGAAGGCGGTGAACACTAGCACCGCACCGTGCGAGATGCGGCGCATGCCGAGCCGGCGGACGATCTTGGAGTTGGTGAAGGACGAAACCGCCATCAGGGCAGCCACACCGGCGAACGCCACAGGAAAGTAGACGCCCAGCCCGTAGATATCGACATAGATCTGTTGCGAAGAGCTGATGAAACCGAACAGCGCCCCGAACAGGAACATGCCCGCCAACCCGTAAGCGAAGGCGGCGCGGTTGGTGAAGACGATGCGGAACCCGGTGAACACGGCCCGCAGGCTGAGCGGACGGCGGCGCTCGACGGGCAACGTCTCGGGCAGGCGGAAGTACGTCCACAGCCAGAACGCCAGTGCCAGCAGGCCCATGAACAGGAAGATCATCTCCCAGGGTCCAGTCAGCAGCAGCACCTGGCCGATGCCGGGCGCCAGCACCGGAATGGCCATGAACACCATGAAGGTCAGCGACATCACCTCCGCCATCTCGCGGCCGCGATACCGGTCGCGCACCACGGCTGTGGCGATGACACGCACGCTCGCGGCGCCCATGCCCTGGACAAAGCGCAGCACCAGAAGCGTCTCAAAGGTCGGGGCGAAGATTGCGGCCGTGACAGCCACGACATAGACGGCGATGCCGAAGAGCAGCGGTGCCCGGCGGCCGAAGCGATCGGTCAGCGGCCCGAATGCCAGCACGGCGATGCCCATGCCGAGCATGTAGGAGGACACCACATACTGCCGCTCGTTCTCGCTCGCGACGCCCAAAGCCTCCCCCATATAGGGCAGGGCGGGCAGCATCACGTCGATTGCCAGCGCGTTGAGCGCCATCAATGCCGCGATCAGGGCAATGAATTCAGGGCGCGAAAGCACCCGGTTGAAATGGTCAGCCATGGGAATCTTGCTCAGAAAAGAAGCGCGGCCGGGGAGGGGCGGCGCAGAATATAGGGCCGGACCATGAACTTCGTTCCGGGCATTTGCAAGCCTCTATCGGCAACAAACGATCATTCGGCCGGGGCTGGCGCGGCTGTCTTCATGCCGAAATTCGCCACTGTCCGGTCGCGGATCGGGATGTGCACCGCCGCGGAGGCGAGGCCCAGCAGGATGCCAAGATACCAGACCAGATCGTAGGCGCCGGTGGCGTCGTAGACGTAGCCGCCGAGCCAGACGCCGATGAACGAGCCGACCTGATGGCTGAAGAAGGCGACGCCGTAGAGCATGCCCATGTAGCGCGGGCCGAAGAAAAGCGTTACGAGGCCAGCAGTCAGCGGCACAGTCGAAAGCCACAGGAGCCCCATGGTGGCGGCGAAGACGTAGGCGGTCACTTCGCTCACCGGCAGCAGCAGGAAGCCGGCGATGGCCAAGGCGCGCAGGAAGTAGATGCTGGCAAGCAGCAGTTGCCGCGGCAGGCGGTTGCCCAGCCATCCCGACAGGAGTGAGCCGACGATGTTGAACAGCCCGATGACGGAAATCGTCCAACTGCCCACCTCGGGACTCAGGCCGCACTGCACCAGATAGGCCGGCATATGAACGTTGATGAACGCCAGATGAAAGCCACATACGAAGAAGCCAACCACCAGCAGGCGGTAGGAGCCATGTCCCCACGCGCTCGATAGCGCCTGCATGAATGGCAGGTCGGCCTGGCCGGGTACCGACTCGGCGCGGCCACGCAGGGCGAGGGAGAGCGGCACGATCAGCAGCAGGATCAGCGCGATCCAGACCAGCGCCATCTGCCAGCCGAACGCGTTGATGAAGCCTTGCCCGATGGGCGCAAACAGGAACTGTCCGCCGGACGACGCGGCCGTCGCAACTCCGAAGACGAAGCTGCGCTTTTCCGGCGGGACCGCGCGGCCGAAGGCTGCCATCACCACGCCGAACGAGGCCACGGCGATGCCGACGCCGGTCACCACGCCGGCGCTCAGCGTCATGGTCAGCGTATCGGGGGAGAACGCCATGCCAAGCACGCCAGCGGCATAGATCAGACCGCCGAAGGCGAGCACTCGGCCGCTGCCGTAGCGATCGGCGAAGCCGCCGGCAAAGGGCTGGGCGATGCCCCACACCAGGTTCTGCACGGCCATGGCCATCCCCCACTGCTCACGGGTCAGCCCGAGATCCTCGGTGACCGGAAGGGTGAACAGCCCAAAGGCACCACGCGTACCGAAGCCGATGGCGGCGATGATGCAGCCGGCGATGATGACCAGCGGCAGCGGGATGGCGGGGCGGGAAACGGAGGCGGACATGGCAAGCACCTGAACAGCGGTGCAGAACCTACGCCTGCCTCGCCATCACGCAAAGCGATATTGCATGATGGCTGCCATCAGCGCTGCTGATGGATTTGTGCGCAAAGAAAGGCCCCGCGCTGAGGCGGGGCCTTCTGAAACTGATTTGCGCCAGCGCCTCAGGCGCTCTGCTTCACCGCAACGCCGGCCTGCTGCAACTGGGTCTGCAGTTCGCCCGACTGGAACATCTCGCGCACGATATCAGCGCCGCCGACGAACTCGCCCTTCACATAGAGCTGCGGGATGGTGGGCCAATTGGTGTAGGCCTTGATGCCTTCACGGAGTTCGTCCGACTCGAGGACGTTGGCGCTGCCGTAGTCGACGCCGAGATAATTGAGGATCTGCACGACCTGCCCGGAGAAGCCGCACTGCGGGAAATCCGGCGAGCCCTTCATGAAGAGGAACACGTCGTTGTTCTTCACCTTGTCGTCGATGAAGGCGTTGATGTCGGTCATGGGAGGAGCCTTTCGTTACCGGGGTCAAGGTCCGGCTTCGCGTCACGCACTAGATAGGGCAGGATGGCGGCGCTGTCGAGATGAGCGTCGCCTGCTAGGCTTCACCGCGCCGTGCGGCAACCCACACAGGCCGCAGACGAAACTTACCTGGGCTTCGGCGTAGAACGCATCGCGCCAAGTCCGGCAAGCACTTCGCCGGGAATGTTGAGATCCTGAATCACGTCGGCGTGGCGGCGGAAGCCGATCAGCTCCCGCTGCACGAAATAGGCCCAAACTGCCTGCTGCGCCTCCCGCAAGAGCGAAGTGCGATCGCCCTTTGCCTCGCGCAAGGCCTGGACAGTGGTCTTCACCCGCGCTTCCGCCGCACCCATGGACGAAGCGCGCTCTGCTGCGATCTCGTGCTCGAGCGCCGCTGTGCCCGCCTCGGGGCGGACGATGCGGATCAGTTCGAGCGAGTCGCGCAGGCTCATGGTCAGTCGGGTACTCCGGTCTGCAGGGCCAACGCGTGCAGTGCACCGCCCATGTCTCCCTGCAACGCGGCATAGACCAATTGGTGCTGCTGCACGCGCGACTTGCCGCGGAACTGCTCGGAGATCACGGTCGCCGCGTAGTGGTCTCCGTCACCGGCGAGGTCGCGGATTTCAATCCTGGCATCGGGGAGGGCCGCCTTGATCCGGCGTTCGATCTCGTTTGCATCCATTGCCATGTCGACCTCCCGAAGTCTGGTTCTTGTCGCCCATAGATAGGCCAGCGCCCGAACCCCTTCAACAAGCGGCTACTGCGGCGTAACAGCTTCGTCTTCGGCAGATGCGGGTTCCGCGCCGACGCAGCAGCCGGCATCGGAATTGGTCGAGAAATTGGCGATGATGAACTCGACCAGTGGTCGCAGCTGCACCTCGCCTGCGGTGTCGTAGAAGCAGTCGAGCGTGTAGCCGCGGCCGCCATCCACGGTTTCCGTGTGCACCACGGTCAGCGGCATGCCCATGGGCGAGTCGGTGCTGGTGCCGTCATAGATCAGCGCAGGGCCGCTCTGGTAAGCTACCACTGCCTTGTTGCCGAGAGTAAAGCCGGGGAATGTTTCGGCCCAGCCGGCCACCACTTCGTCGTCGTCCAGCGACGCCAGCGCCGCTTCGGCAGTCCAGTTGCTGTCTTCCACCGGTACGATGCTCATCGAGCACTGCAGCGGCGCGTCCGGGTGGTTGATCACAACCGGCGCGTCGAGGCCGCCGCTTGCGACCATCGGGTCGGGGTAGATCAGGGTATAGGGCTGGTTCTCCAGCACCGAGCGGCTGACGCTGACGCTTTGCGCCATGGCAACGCCTGGAAGCACCCCCAGCAGAAGGCCGGCTGCAAGACCGAGGGCGGGGTGCTGTCTCATTCGGATGTCTCCTGAACCGGCGTACCGGTCCAGAACGCTCCAAACAGCGGCGAAGGTAAGGCGGCCACTTCGGTCAAGCGGCCTTGCCGTCCATATAGTTGGGGAACCAGCTCTCGTGGGCCGCCCGCAATTCGCGGACGGGGAGGGGCCGCGCTGCGCCCAGAACCAGGTCGCTGCCGCCGGTGGTGCCGATCCACGGCGCGTGGATACCGAGCGCCTTGGCCTCATCCCACAGCGCCAGGATCTCCTCGCCCTGCGGATCGAGGGCCACGGTCACCAGATAACGTCCCTGGTCCTCGGCGAAGTACTGGACCACCGGATCGACTTCGGTGAGGTCCACCACCTGGGCGCCGACGCCGGAGGCGATGGCCATTTCGGCGAGTCCCACGGCAAGGCCGCCATCGGACAGGTCATGCACGGCGGTTGCCACACCGGAGCGGATGAGCTTGCGCACCCAGTCACCGGTGCGGCGCTCGTGCGCCAGGTCGACCGGCGGCGGCGCACCATCACGGCGGCCGAACAGGTCGCGCAGATAGATCGACTGGCCCATATGGGTGCCGCGCTCCGCCGGAGCACCGACCAGGAGGATCACCTGGTTCTCGGCGGCGAAGCCGACCCGCGCCATGCGGTTCCAGTCGGGCAGCAGCCCGACGCCGCCGATCGTCGGGGTCGGCAGAATGCCGCGGCCGTTGGTCTCGTTGTAGAGCGACACGTTGCCCGAAACGATGGGGAAATCCAGCGCCTTGCAGGCTTCGCCGATACCTTCGATGGCCTTGACCAGCTGGCCCATGATTTCCGGCCGCTCGGGGTTGCCGAAGTTGAGGTTGTCGGTGGCCGCAAGGGGCTCCGCACCGGTCGCGGTCAGGTTGCGCCAGCATTCGACTACTGCCTGCTTGCCGCCCTCATAGGGGTCGGCTTCGCAATAGCGGGGGTTCACGTCCGAGGAAAAGGCGAGTGCCTTGGTGGGGTGACCTTCAACCCGGATCACTCCGGCATCACCGCCGGGCCGCTGCAGGGAATTGCCCTGGATCAGGGTATCGTACTGCTCATAGACCCAGCGCCGCGAGGAGGCCTGGTGGCCGCCGATCAGGCGCAGCAAGGCGTCGGAGACATCCATGCGGGGCACCTCGGTCACGGGAGCCGGCTTGGCGGGCTCCACCCAGGGGCGATCATATTCGGGGGCCTCGTCGCCGAGTTCCTTGATCGGCAGGTTGGCCACTTCCTTGCCCTGCCACAGCACGCGGAAGCGCAGGTCGTCGGTGGTCTTGCCGACGGTGGCGAAATCAAGCTCCCACTTCTCGAAGACTGCCCGGGCCGCCGCTTCCTTGTCGGGATGCAGCACCATCAGCATCCGTTCCTGGGATTCGGACAGCATCATCTCGTAGGGGGTCATGTGCTCTTCGCGCACCGGCACCTTGTCCAGGTCGAGTTCGATGCCGAGGTCGCCCTTGGCGCCCATTTCGACGGCCGAGCAGGTGAGGCCGGCAGCGCCCATGTCCTGGATGGCGATCACCGCGCCGGTCGCCATCAGCTCGAGGCAGGCTTCGAGGAGGCGCTTTTCCGTGAAGGGATCGCCGACCTGCACGGTCGGGCGCTTCTCTTCGATGTCGTCGCCGAACTCCGCCGAGGCCATGGTGGCGCCGCCGACGCCGTCGCGGCCGGTCTTGGCGCCGAGATAGACCACCGGCAGGCCAACGCCCTTGGCCTTGGAGTAGAAGATCTTGTCGGTGTCAGCGAGGCCCGCAGCGAAGGCGTTGACGAGGATGTTGCCGTTGTAGCGCTCGTCGAACTCCACCTCGCCGCCCACTGTGGGAACGCCGAAGGAGTTGCCGTAGCCGCCGACGCCGGCCACCACACCCGCCACGAGGTGCCGGGTCTTTTCATGTTCCGGCGCACCGAAGCGCAGCGCGTTCATGGCCGCCACCGGCCGCGCACCCATGGTGAACACGTCGCGCAGAATGCCGCCAACACCCGTCGCCGCGCCTTGATAGGGCTCAATGTAGCTTGGGTGGTTGTGCGACTCCATCTTGAACACGACGGCCTGGCCGTCGCCGATGTCGACGACGCCGGCGTTCTCGCCAGGGCCCTGGATCACCCGCGGACCGGTGGTTGGCAGCGTCTTCAGCCACTTCTTCGACGACTTGTAGGAGCAGTGCTCGTTCCACATCGCGGAGAAAATGCCGAGTTCGGTGTAGGTCGGCGCGTTGCGGCCGCCCAACAGGCTGACGATCTTGTCGTACTCTTCCGGCGTGAGGCCATGGTCGGCGACGAGCTCGGGCGTGATGGCGATGTCGTTGTCGAAGGTCATTCCGGATCCGGTCGGAAGAGGGGAGATCAGGCAGCGACGCCGAGAGCGGCGGCGAACAGGGCGCGCCCGTCGCTGCCGCCATGGGCGGCCTCGATCAGGTTCTCGGGGTGCGGCATCAGGCCGAGCACATTGCGCTTGTCATTGAGGATACCGGCAATGTCGTTGATCGAGCCGTTGGGGTTAGTTCCTTCGGCATAGCGGAAGGCGACGCGCCCCTCGCCCTCGAGATGTGCCAGCGTCTCTGCGTCGGCGAAGTAGTTGCCATCGTGATGGGCCACCGGGCAGCGGATGATCTGGCCCTGGGTGTAGCCGCGGGTGAAGGCGGTGTCGGCGTTGGTGACCTCGAGCTTGACCTCGCGGCAGACGAACTTCAGCGACGTGTTCCGCATCAACGCACCCGGCAGCAAGCCAGCTTCGATCAGGATCTGGAAGCCGTTGCAGACGCCGAGCACCTTAACACCGGCCGCCGCTCGCTCGCGCACCTTGTCCATGATCGGCGAGCGTGCCGCGATGGCGCCGCAGCGCAGGTAGTCGCCGTAGGAGAAGCCGCCGGGGATGACTATCAGGTCAGCCTCGGGGATGTCCGTGTCCTGGTGCCACACGGTGGCCGGAGCGGTGCCGGAAATCTGGGTCAGCGCCGCGATCATGTCGCGGTCGCGGTTGAGGCCGGGAAAGACGATGACAGCCGACTTCATCGTGGGTCCTCGCAATGTCAGGGATGCGCGGGGTCCTTGTGGTGAGTCTTGGCCGAAAAGGCAAGGGCGACCGCGTTGCGATCGCCCACACTTGCGCGTGTTATTCGGCTGCGGCAACCGCCGCTGTCGGCGGAGCCGATCGCCTGGTGCCGGGCAGGTGTGCCCAGCCGGGCCGTTCGAAGAGCCAGCGGCCAAAGCCGGTCTTCTCGGTCAGCCACCACAGCACCAGCGGCGCGACGATGGCTACGGCCATGGTGGCGAGGCTCAGCACGTTCGGCTCCTCGATCCCAAGCCGCAGCAGGATCAGCCGCGCCACGCCCATCGGCAGCACGAAGGCGACATAGACCACCATCGACTTGGTCCCCGTCCACCGCAGCCAGTCCATCCAGGGCAGGCGAACCAGCAGAGCCGAAATGAGGCAGATGGCCGCTGCGCCGGCAAGCGCCAGCAGCAGATGCACGCCGGGCAGGGCGGCATAGCCCATCTGGATGTGTACGGGATCGAGCCGGAAGCCGGGCGAGAACACCAGCGCGGCATTCACCGCGGCCCACACGGCGAGCATTCCGAGCGCCGCCAGCGTATTGCGATTGCCCCAATCGGCGAGCGCGAACAGGCGCGGTGCGAAGACATAGCCGGCATAGAAGTAGACCAAGTAAGCGGCAAACTGGTCGACCAGGTAGCTGCCGGTGTGGATCCCGGCCATCTGCAGCACTGCGGCGACGGCCAGCACGGCCCAGTGTGGGGCGCGGATATCGTGCAGCAGCTTGGTGACCGCGCCAAACACCGCCAGCATGTAGATGAACCAGAGCACGCCATAGGGCTGGATCACCGCCCAGGCGAGATATGCCCCGGCGGTCACCGGATCGCGCCCGACCAGCGCAACCTTGAACACGATGTGGATCACAGCCCAAAGCGCGTAGAAGTAGAGGTAATGGACCACGCGGCGGTCGGCGTAAGCCTTCCAGGGGCGGGCGATGACCTGTGACAGGAACAGGCCGGAGATCAGGAAGAACTCCGGCATGCGGAACGGCATGGCGAAGGCCAGCGCCCAGTGGAGGACGCCGGTCTGGCCGGTGTCCTCGCCCACGCTTGCGGCGCAATACATCATGACGACGAGGAAGATCGACAGGCCCTTGGCCATGTCGACCCAGGCGAGCCGATTGTCTTTGACACCCATGCATGCACTCCGGATTTCCGGAGCGCATCATAAGCGCGAGCGATGGAGCCGACGGTAAAATGCCGGTGCGAGCACCGGCAGATCGACTCTATGGTAAACGGATCGCAGGCCTCAGACGGGCACGGACGCGTAAGCCGCGAACATCAGGCCCAGGGTAGCGACGAACATCACGGAAAGCGAAAGGGTCTTGAGCATGGCAGTACAGTCCTGCGCCTGGAACTGGCGCGAAAATGGTTATCGGCGACAGCCGTTAATTTGAGATTTCGATCGTGTAGTTTTCGATCACAGTATTGGCCAGCAGCTTATCGCACATGCTGGTAAGCCGGGAACGCGCCTCGGATTCATCGGTTCCCTCAAGATTGAGGTCGAACACCTTGCCCTGCCGCACATTGGCCACACCGGGGAAGCCGAGGCCCTTGAGCGAGCCTTCGATGGCCTGGCCCTGGGGGTCCAGAACGCCGGATTTCAACGTGACGATGACGCGCGCCTTCATGTCCCGCTCCTACTGAACCAGCCGCGGACCGGTGGTCAGCGCATTGTCGTTCTCGACCAGGATGCCGAGGCGCTGGGCAACTTCGCGATAGTTCTCGACCAGGCCGCCGAGATCCTCGCGGAAGCGGTCCTTGTCCATCTTGTTGCGGGTCTTGATGTCCCACAGCCGGCAATTGTCGGGGCTGATCTCGTCGGCGAGCACGATGCGCATCATGTCGCCCTCGTAGAGCCGGCCGACTTCGATCTTGAAGTCGACGAGCTGGATGCCGACGCCCATGAACAGGCCGGTCAGGAAGTCGTTGATCCGGACCGCAAGGCTCATGATGTCGTCGAGTTCGGCCGGGGTTGCCCAGCCGAAGGCGGTGATGTGCTCTTCGGAGACCATCGGGTCGCCGAGTGCGTCGTCCTTGTAGCTGAACTCGATGATCGATCGGGGCAGGCGGGTGCCCGGCTCGAGGCCGAGGCGCTTGGCCAGCGAACCGGCGGCGACGTTGCGCACGATGATCTCGAGCGGAATGATCTCCACTTCCTTGATCAGCTGCTCGCGCATGTTGATGCGGCGCAGGAAGTGCGTGGGGATGCCGAGATCGTTCAGCTTGGAGAAGATGAACTCCGAGATTCGGTTGTTCAGCACGCCCTTGCCGTCGATCACTTCATGCTTGGCGCCGTTGCCGGCGGTCGCATCGTCCTTGAAGTACTGGACCAGGGTGCCCGGCTCAGGGCCTTCGAACAGGATCTTGGCCTTGCCTTCGTAGATTTTGCGGCGGCGGTTCATGGCATCCCAAACCGGTCGAGAGGAGGGGTGGATTTGGCCGCTTCATGCGATAGAACCGGCCCGGGATGCAAGTTCTTTCGCATGATTGCTGGGGATGGCAGCCTTGTCTCACCGTGTGTGTCGCACTTCGTCGCAAGGCCCGGAGCGCCGTTGATTTGGGCGGGTGAACCGCCTATGTCGAAGACATGGCCGTATCGGCCTTGAGCCATATTTGGGAGAGCTGCATGAGCGGGTTCGACGATCGCAAGCGGGGCGAGGAAGCCAAGTTCGCCTTCGACGCCGAGAAGAAGTTCAAGGCGGAGGCGCGTCGCAACAAGCTGCTCGGCATCTGGGCCGCCGAACTCATGAGCCTGTCGCCCGAAGAGGCCAAGGCCTATGCCGCCGAAGTGGTTGCTGCCGACTTCCAGGAAGCCGGTGACGAAGACGTCTTCCGCAAAGTTTCGGGCGACCTCAAGGCCCGCGGCATCAGCGTCGGGGACGACGTGATTCGCCAGAAGATGGCCACCCTGGTCGGCGTCGCCAACGAGCAGATCGCCGCCGAAGGCTGAGGCTTTCAGAGCCGCTGCATCAGCCGCGTGAACATCAGCAGTCCCTCTGGCCACGGACCGTGACCGGAGGCGACGTTGATGTGCCCGGCGTCACCCGCCTGGTGGAAGTCCGATCCCCAGCAGGTGGCAAACTCCACCGCACGGTCGACGCTGCACAGCGGGTCGTTGGCCGACGCCACCAGCATCGACGGGAAGGGCAGGGGATCGCGCGGGATCGGTCCGAAGCCGAGCGCCTCTTCCGGCACCGCTTGGCTCTGCTCCACATCCGGCAGAGACACCAGGAAGGCGCCACGGACATTGCTGTGCGCCAGCCGGGGCGCCACATGCGCCACCGCCAATACTGCCAGCGAGTGCGCCACCAGCACCACCGGCCGATCGGTGAGGCGTACAGCCTGCTCGATGGTCAGCACCCAGTCGTCGAGGTCCGGCTCGTCCCAGTCCGCCTGCTCGACGATGGCGGCGGTGTTCATCCGCTCGGCCCAGCGCTGCTGCCAGTGGCCGGGACCGGAATTGCCAAGACCCGGCAGGACCAGGATGTCGGCCTCGGAAATCTTCATTGCCCGAATACCCGGCGGAAGATCGTGTCGACGTGCTTGAGGTGGTACGCGTCATCGAACATGGCGTCGATTTGCGCATCGCTCAGAGTCACTTCGGGGTCGTCCTTGAGGTTTTGGGCGAACAGGCCGGTGCGATCGCCCCGGTGCTCCCACACCTTCATGGCGTTGCGCTGGACGGCGGCATAGCTGTCCTCGCGGCTGTAGCCGGCCTGGGTCAGCGCCAGCAAGACGCGCTGGGAGTTGTGCAGGCCACCGAGCAGGTCGAGATTCTTGCGCATGTTCTCGGGATAGACCACCAGCTTGTCGATGACGCCGGTCAGCCGGGCGAGGGCGAAATCGAGGGTCACCGTGGCGTCGGGGCCAATCATGCGCTCGACCGAGGAGTGCGAGATGTCGCGCTCGTGCCAGAGGGCGACGTTCTCGAGGGCAGGGGTGACCATGCCGCGGACCAGACGGGCGAGGCCGGTGAGGTTCTCGGTCAGCACCGGGTTGCGCTTGTGGGGCATGGCCGACGAGCCCTTCTGGCCGGGCGAGAAATACTCCTCGGCTTCCAGCACTTCGGTGCGCTGCAGGTGACGGATTTCCACCGCGACGCGCTCGATCGAACTGGCGACCACGCCGAGAGTGGCAAAGAACATTGCGTGGCGGTCACGCGGGATCACCTGCGTCGACACCGGCTCGATGGCCAGCCCGAGCTTGTCGGCGACATATTCTTCCACCGACGGGTCGATATTGGCGAAGGTGCCGATGGCGCCGGAGATGGCGGCCGTCGCGATTTCGTCACGGGCGGCGACAAGGCGGACGCGGTTGCGGGTGAACTCGGCATAGGCCTCGGCCAGCTTTACCCCGAAGGTGGTCGGCTCGGCGTGAATGCCGTGCGAGCGGCCGATGGTGATGGTGTCCTTGTGCTCGAAGGCGCGGCGCTTGAGGGCCTCCAGGAGCGCGTCGATATCGGCGATCAGGATGTCGGCGGCGCGCTTAAGCTGCACCGACAGGGTGGTGTCGAGAATGTCCGACGAGGTCATGCCCTGGTGCACGAACCGCGCCTCCGGCCCGACAATCTCGCTGAGGTGGGTCAGGAAGGCGATGACGTCGTGCTTGGTGGTGCGCTCGATCTCGTCGATGCGGGCGACGTCGAAGCCATAGTCGCCACGCTCGGCCTTGCGGGCGTTCATCGCCTCCCAAATCCGCGCCGCCGCTTCGCGCGGCACCACCCCGAGTTCCGCCAGTTTCGTGGTGGCGTGGGCTTCGATTTCGAACCAGATGGCGAAGCGGGTTTCGGCCGACCAGACGGAGACCATTTCGGGGCGGGAGTAGCGGGGAATCATGAGCTTACGGCTGTCCGGTCAGAGATTGAGTCAGGCGGTGCGGGTGGTCGCGGCGCTGCGAATTGCAGCGATACGGTGAGGATATGTCTGCGTTTCGTTACCGCCGAACACCGAAGAGCCGGCAACGAACACGGTTGCGCCAGCATCGGCAACGGCACGGGCATTGTCGGCGGTGATGCCGCCGTCGACCTCGATCTCGATCGGGCGATTGCCAACCAGGGCGCGGGCCTGTCGCAGCTTGTCGAGCGTGCCGGGGATAAAAGCCTGGCCGCCGAAGCCGGGGTTCACCGACATCACCAGCAGGAGGTCGATGTCGTCGAGCACGGCCTCGACCGCGGACACCGGCGTGCCGGGATTGATGGCGACACCCGCGTTCTTGCCCTCGGCGCGGATCGCCTGCAGCGTGCGGTGGAGGTGCGGGCCGGCCTCGGCATGAACGGTGATGACGTCGGCGCCGGCTTTGGCGAAGGCGGCGATATAGGGATCGACGGGGGCGACCATCAGGTGCACGTCGAACGGCTTTTGCGTCACCTGGCGCACCGAGGCCATCACTGCCGGGCCGAAGCTGATATTGGGCACGAAATGGCCGTCCATGATGTCGACATGGATGTAGTCGGCCCCGGCGGCATCGATCGCGGCGACTTCCTCCGCCAGCCGGCCGAAATCGGCCGACAGGATCGAAGGGGCAATGCGGATGGGACGGCTGGTCATCTCGGCCTCGCGGGCGGTGAGCGGCCCGCCTGCCTTAGCGGCCAGGGGCGCGCGTGACAAGCTAGCCATGGTGCAAGGACCTGGCGCACAGAGCCGGGCGCTCTCGCCGTGAACTATTTTTCCGGGCACTGCGGTGCCGTGCGAACCCAACGCCCGTGGGGACCGGCGCGTGCGCAGCGTTGTACTGGCAGCCGGGGCCGCCAGAGAAACATGTCCCGACCGGCGGGCCAGACGCGCGTCGGTGCCGGGTTTGTCTCTTGCTCCCTGCCGTGCAGCTACCGTACTTAGTCCCATCCTCGGGAGCCCGGACGCGCCTTGACCACGACCCGCCTCACGCATCTGCAAACGCTCGAAGCCGAGAGCATCGAGATCTTCCGCGAAGTCGCCGCCAGCTTCGAGCGGCCGGTGATGATGTATTCGGTCGGCAAGGACTCCAGCGTCCTGCTGCACCTGGCGCGCAAGGCCTTCTATCCCAGCAGGATCCCGTTCCCGCTGCTCCACATCGACACCACGTGGAAGTTCCGCGAGATGATCGCCTTCCGCGACCGCATGGCGGCCGAATACGGGTTCGATCTCATCACCCACACCAATCCGGATGGGCTGCGGGACAACATCAATCCGTTCGATCATGGCTCGTCGCGCTATACTGACATCATGAAGACCGCGGCCCTGCGCCAGGCATTGAGCGCCGGCCAGTACGATGCCGCCATCGGCGGGGCCCGTCGCGACGAGGAAAAGTCCCGCGCCAAGGAGCGCGTCTTTTCCCACCGCAATGCCAGCCATGCCTGGGACCCCAAGAACCAGCGCCCCGAACTCTGGCGCCTGTTCAACACCCGCCTCAACCCTGGCGAGAGCCTCCGGGTGTTCCCGATCAGCAACTGGACCGAGCTCGATGTGTGGACCTACATCTACGCCGAGAACATCCCGATCGTGCCGCTTTATTTCGCCCAGAAGCGCCCAGTTGTGGAGCGCTCCGGCACCCTGATCATGGTGGACGACGAGCGCTATCGCCTCGAAGCCGGCGAGACGCCGCGCGAGGAACTGGTGCGCTTCCGCACCCTTGGCTGCTACCCGCTGACCGGCGCCATCCGTTCGGGCGCCGCGACGCTCCCCGAGATCATCATGGAAATGCAGGCCAGCCGCACCTCCGAGCGTGAGGGCCGGCTGATCGACTCCGACCAGGCCGGTTCGATGGAAAAGAAGAAGCAGGAGGGCTATTTCTGATGAGCCTGTCCCTTGCCATCTCCAACACCGAACTCGATCGCTGGCTTGCCGAACAGACCGACAAGTCGCTGCTGCGCTTTCTCACCTGCGGCAGCGTCGACGATGGCAAGTCCACCCTGATCGGGCGGCTGCTCTATGACAGCCAGCTCGTGCTCGACGACCAACTCGCCACCCTGCGCAAGGATTCGCGCAATCGCGTGACCGGCGACGAAGGCATCGATTTCTCGCTGCTGGTGGACGGGCTCGCCGCCGAGCGCGAGCAGGGCATCACCATCGATGTCGCCTACCGGTTCTTTTCGACCGACAAGCGCAAGTTCATCGTTGCCGACACGCCCGGCCATGAGCAGTACACCCGCAACATGGCGACCGGCGCCTCGACCGCCGACCTGGCGCTGGTGCTGGTCGATGCCCGCAAGGGCCTTCTCACCCAGACCCGGCGCCATACCTTCATCCTGTCGCTTCTCGGCGTGAAGCACGTGGTGCTGGTGGTCAACAAGATCGACCTCGTCGGCTACGATCAGGCGGTCTTCGACCGCATCGAGGCCGAGTACCGCGCCCTCGCCGAGCCGCTCGGTTTCTCGACCCTCCACGCAGTGCCGGTTTCGGCCCTTCGCGGCGACAACATTCTCGCGCCCAGCACCAACATGGCTTGGTTCACCGGCACGCCACTGGTGCCGTATCTCGAAACCATCGTGGTGGACGAGGACCGCACCAGCCTGCCGTTCCGCCTGCCGGTGCAGTGGGTGAACCGACCCAATCTCGATTTCCGCGGCTTCTCCGGCACCGTCGCCTCCGGCACGATCGCGGTGGGCGAGGAGGTGCTGGTCGCCGCCTCGCGCAAGCCGGCACTGGTCAAGCGCATCGTCACCATGGATGGCGATCTCGAGCGCGCCGTGGCGGGGCAGGCGGTGACGCTGGTGCTGGACCGCGAGCTCGATATTTCCCGCGGCGACGTCTTGGCGAGGCCGGGCGAGACGCCGGACTATTCCAACCAGTTCCAGGCGCGGCTGGTGTGGATGAACGAGGGGCCTGCCTTTGCCGGCCGTTCGTACCTCCTCAAGATCGGCACGCAACTGGTGCCGGCGACCATCACCGACATCAAGTTCCGCACCAACGTCAACACGCTGGAACAAGCGCCGGCGACCAAGCTCGACCTCAACGAGGTTGCCACCGTCACCATCGCCACCGACAAGCCGATCGCCTTCGATCCCTATGCAGAGAACCGCTTGACCGGCGGCTTTATCCTGATCGACCGCGTCTCCAACAGCACGCTGGGCGCCGGCACCATCGAGTTCGGCCTCCGCCGGGCGCAGAACCTGACCTACCAGAATTTCGACGTGAACCGGCAGGTGCGCGCCGAGCTCAAGGGGCAGACGCCGCGGATCGTGTGGTTCACCGGTCTCTCCGGATCCGGCAAGTCCTCGGTCGCCAACCTGCTCGAAAAGCGCCTCACCGCCGAGGGCCGCCACGCCTATATCCTCGACGGGGACAATGTGCGGCACGGCCTCAACAAGGATCTCGGCTTCACCGAAGCCGCCCGCGTCGAGAACATCCGCCGCGTTGCCGAAGTGGCCCGCCTGATGGCCGATGCCGGCCTGATCGTCCTCGTCTCCTTCATCTCCCCCTTCGAAAAGGAACGGCGCCTCGCCCGCGAGATCGCCGGCGACATCGACTTCACCGAAGTCTATGTCGACACCCCTCTCGAGGTCTGCGAGGCGCGCGACCCCAAGGGGCTCTACAAGCGCGCAAGGGCAGGGGAGATCAAGAATTTCACCGGCATCGACTCCCCCTTCGAGGCGCCCACCAACCCCGACGTGGTGCTGCACGGGGCGGAAGCGGAGCCGGTGGAATTGGCCGATGTGCTGTATGGGCGGCTGGGGCTTTGAGGCCAGGGCCAGTGGACCGCTGACGCCCGGCCAGCGCGTTACAGGGATGCCGGGCAGCGTCTTCTGTGTGCGCCCTTGCGCGTTGCCCCTGACGGCAAGACGTTCCTGGTGCCGACCGACCTCTTCCGGTTCGGGGTGGTTCTTGACGCGGCAATCGCCTCCGGTAGCACGGGCGCATACCCCAAACAGTTCGCGGAGCTGGACACGGTGCTCGCAGATGTCCGCCCCGGTGTGGCGGGGTGATCGTGCGGTTCAGCGGCGGATGGCGTCAAGGACGTGATCTGCCATGGAGGCGCAACGCTCGCCATCGAAAGGGTAGAGGTTGGCGAACGATCCGGTGACCTGTGAGGTGAACTGCGTGCGTAACTCGCGCCGCGCCCGGTGCAGTCTCGACTTCACCGTTTCCGCCGGGATTTCGAGCAGGGTGGCGGTTTCCTCGGTGCTGAGGCCCTCGATGTCGCGGAGCACGAAGACCGAGCGGAAGCCCGGTGCCAGCCGGTCGACCATGCGTTCCAGCAGCCGGGCCACCTCGTGGCGCGCAACCTCCTCCTCAGGGCTGGGCTCGCCCGAATTGAGAGCCGGCGCGTCGTCGTCCAGTGCGTCGATGCGCTCGGTGGGGCGCCGCCGGCGCAGGCGTCCGAGCGCTTCGTTGACGGTGATGCGGGTCAGCCAGGTGGCCATGCCTGAGTCTCCCCTGAAGCTGTCGAGATGGGTGAAGGCCAGGGCATAGGATGCCTGGACCACATCCTCCGCCTCGGCATCATTGCCGAGGATGGACCGGGCGGTGCGGAACAGCCGCTGGTTGTGCCGCTTGATCAGGAGGCGAATAGCGCGCTCGTCCCGCAGGCGGGCCAACGAGACAAGCTCCAGCTCTCCGAGGAGCGCGTAGTCGGGCGGGTGCGGCATCCTGCTGACGGCCAGAGCAGGGATGGTCATGACTCTCCTCCTTTCCGCTGCGCGGGGATGGCAGGCGCGTTCATGGTTCCACCACCAGATCGAGGGTCATTCCCGGGTGGTAGCGGCAGTAGACCTCGAATGTTCCGGCCGCGGCAAGCGTCAGCCGGGCCTCGGCGCCCGGCTCGAGATCCATGTCGAAGCTGCCGCCGCGGTCGGTGGCGGTGTGGCGGAAGATGTCCTCGTTGCGCCAGACGATCACGTCATTCTCCTTCAGTCCGTCGGGCGGCGCGGCGAACTTCATGGCATCGATGACGATGACGTACTCCTCGGCAAGCGCAGGGCTGGTCAGAAGCACCAGGCCGGCGAGCAAGGCGGGCAGAAGGCGGCCACTGCTCATTTGAACGTGGCCGCGAGATGTTCGGCGTGCATCTGGTGTTCGCCGAACAGGGTGAGGCCCGACTCCAGCAGAGCCTTCAACTCAGCATTTTCCGCGGAGGGGATCAGCGTTGCCGCGAGGGCCTCATTCACCGTCTGGTGGAAGGCCACTTCGTTGGCGACATAAGCCGCGTCGAAGGCTTCTCCCTCCAGTGCTTCGAGCTCTTCGAGTTTGGCTGCGGCGGCTTCGCTCAGGGCTGCGCTGGTGGCGTTGTCCTCGGGTTCGACGCCAAGCTTTTCCAGCAGCGACAAAGCCTGCTCGTTCACGGCGCGGTGGTCCCGCACCATGGTTTCGGCGAACTCGGTCACCTCGGGATTCGTGCTCTTGCGCAGCGCCTGCTCGGCCGCGGCAATGTCGATCTCGCCAGCCGTATAGGCGATATGGGCGATCTGCGGGTCGGTGAGATCAGCCTGGGCGAAGGTCGGGCTGGCCAGGGCCACCGCCATGGCTGCCGAGGTCACTAGGGTTCTGAACATGTCCACTCCTGTGCAGGACCTGGGGCGCCGCGGCGGATGCCGGCGCTGCACAGGTCTCACCAGAATAGATGCGGCACGCAGAGAAAGGTCCCCAGATCTGTGGGCACGATCGGCCAAGAGTGTTTTGTTGCCAATGCATGAGCACAAAACGTCTCGCATCGGCGAGCGTCCTATGTTCGCATGCAAGCGATGGAGGCCGGTTCAATGCTGAAGATTACAAGCTCCAAGGCAGTCCTGGTGCTCTGGCTCATGGCATTGGCCGGACCGGCGGCGGCGGAAGGCCCGTTGGGCGGCCTGGCAGAGAGGGCTACGGACAGCTCTGTTGATACTGACGTTTTTGCCCAGGAGGCCAACGCGGAGGTGCTTCGGCTGCTGCAACATGATCCAACTGAAGCGGACGTGGCGGCAATACCGAGACTGATCGACGCCTTCCATCGATCAGGGACCGACAGGCAGGATGATGTTCTGAAATTGCTCGCCCAGCTTCTACCGGGCAGCACGAAGTATCACTCGGCCATTCTCGACACAGCAGTGGAGGCACTACAATCGCCGTCACCTGGTGTGCGGGTGGCTGCTGTCGACGTTTTGGCGCGTAGCAAAAATGCCGCCGTGGTTTCGCAAATGGTGGACAGTCTCAGTGACCCGTATTGGGGTGTCAGATATCAGGCACTTTACGGGCTTTCCTTCTTTGTCGATCAGGGAGGGCACGAAGAGATTCTCGAGGCTGTCGCCCCTCTGGTCGAGGATAAAAACGAGCGGGTCCGCGTCATGGCCCGCACGCTGATGCGCGAAGCACTTGGAGCCGGGGACTAGAAGGCCCGGTGTCGGTGGTACATTCAGACTGGTGACTGGAACTGACCCGCGGCTGGGGTGGCTCCGGGCGTGTTGGTCGACGCGGGGCAGGGGATGATGTTGCAATCAGACTCAGAACTGGAGATGCCGTTCGGATGACAAGGAAGGCAGACGGAACGCTGGCGAGTGGGCTGGGGCGCGACGACATCGACGCCATGCTGGGCGCGGCGGAGCCGCGTCGGATAGAGGTACTGTCCGCCAGCCTCAATCTGGTGGGCGCTACCTTCTTTGTCTTGCTTGAATACCTGGAGGCGTTTCTTTTAACGCCACTGGCTGCGGCGCTGGGGGCTTGGGGGGTGTGGCGGCTGTCGCAACGGTTGTGGCGCGATCTTGCCATTGCCGTGCTGGCGCCGGCCATCGGCGAGCGCTGGGGGCAGGTCGAGTTCGCCAGCGGCTGGGGCGCGGTCGAGATCGAGAAGTGGCTCGGCGACCTGTTCAGCGACGAAGGCATGCGTGTCGCCGCCTGGCAGAGCCGCGGCCGCTATCGCGAAATCGACTATCGCCTGATCGAGTCCACGATCTGGCGGCGGCGCAAGTCCGGACGGCGGATCACCCATGTCATGCAGGTCGAGATCGCAGTTCCACGATCATTTTCCGGAAACGTGCAGTTGGTGCCGCGGTCAGGCTTTGCCGCGGAGGTGGACGACCTGCTGCGGCAGGTGACGGGCAGCCGGGAGCGAAGACAGGAGATAGATCCCGAGTTCGATGCGGTCTTCGAAACCATCGTCAGCGAAAATGCCTCCGCCGACATCTTGCTGACACCGAATTTTCGGCGCGCCATGCCGGCGCTGGCTGCACGCCATCCGAATACCTATCTAACCGCGGGCTTCGAACATGGATGGTTCAGCCTGCGCTTGCCTATCCCCCATCTCGTCTTCGCCTCGACCAGCCTCGTCAAGCCGCTCACCGACATGGCGGACGATGCAGATGCCCTTTGGTGGGACCTGACCGTGCCGCACCGGTTGATCGATGCACTCACGGGCACTCACGACGGCGCGCTGCGCTAAGGCATGGGAGTGAAGCACGAAGGTTGTGGGAGCCCAGGAGGCTTGTCTCAAGAAGGGGCCATTCAGCCGGAAGCGGACTGTCGGCAACCCACCCCGTGGTAGACCACAATCTACGTCTAACCAGTGCTTCGGTACCTTTGCGCGATTGCCTCGATCGTCACCCGGCTCAGTTGATCGGACAAGGCAGCCTCGGCCTTGTGTAGGGCGTGTCCGATCAGGTGGTTTACAGTTTGCTCTACGGGGCAGTTTGGATGGTCATTCGAGCAACTGATGGCGAAGACTTGGCTGGTGAGAGCACGATGAACGTCGAGCATGGTTACTGTCTCGGCGGGCTGTGCCAGACTCCATCCTCCGCTCCGGCCGCCTGCCGAGGAAACAAGGCCAGCGTCGCGCAGGAGGCCCATGGTGCGTCGCACCACAACCGGGTTGGTGTTCAGCATCCGGGCTATCACCTCCGATGTCTCGGAGCCGCCGAGCAGGTGCATGTGCACCAGAACGTGCATCATCCGGGCAAGTCTTGTGTCGCTCATGCCTTACCGTAACAGCGTCAGTTGCAGAATATTGACCTCGCTAGTTCTGTAACATATTCAGTTACGCATTGCAGCAGGAGATCTGGCTGACCATGACGAGTGTGAACGCAAACGGGCTAGAGATGAAGTTGGTCGAGGAGGGTAGCGGAATGGCCGTGCTGTTCCTCCACGTTTTCCCGAAACGTCGTATGCTTGGCGTCATCAAATCAAAGCGTTGGCGGAAGCAGGTTACCGGGCCATAGCACCCGACCTGAGGGGGTATGGAGGCACGGCCAGGCCGCAAGAGCAGGAGGCTTATTCGATCTACGACGGTGTTGGAGACGTGATCGGGCTGCTTGATGCCTTGGCCATCGAAGACGCGGTTCTTGTTGGAAATGACTGGGGCAGTACCCTGGCGTGGAGCGCTGCCCAGGCTAGACCTGACCGAATTCGAGGCGTGGCAGCAATAGGAGTGCCCTTTATGGACCCGGCGCCTTTGCCGCCGTCCAGCTTTTTTCCGCAGAATGAAGAGGCCTTGTTCTACACGCTCTACTTCCAGCAGCAGGGAGTGGCTGAGGCGGAGTTCGAGGCTGATATCGCGCTGACGCTTCGCAAGATATTGTTCGCTGCATCGTTCGATGCCGGCCCCCGTCTTCCCGGTGATGGAACACCGAACCCCTTTTCCATGGTCTCGCGACAGGACGGTCTTCTTGGCCCGCTACCGGATCCTGCAGTGCTTCCAAGCTGGCTCAGCGAGGCAGACCTGCAGAACTATGTTGCAGCGTTCACGGCAAGCGGCTTCATGGGGCCTCTCAACTACTATCGGAACCTTGATGCGAACTGGCGTCTTCAGAGAGCTTTCTCAGGTCGGCGGATCGAGGTGCCAGTCGTGTACATGATTGGCCAGCAGGACGTGGGCCTGAGCATTCCAGGAATGCGCGAGATTATCGCCGGCATGAGGGACAGCGTCCCAGGACTACGCCGCTCGGTGTTCATCGAGGAGTGCGGCCACTGGGCGCCCCAGGAGCAGCCTGAGCAGGTGAACGACATCCTTTTGGAATTCCTTGGAGAGCTGACGGACCTGCCTTGAGGTTGAGTCTTGGAGACCCTCTGTCAGCTTCCCCAGCGACGTCCGCTCTTGATGTCGCCTGTATCTATAGCCGACGTTCGGCTTCCCATCTGTGGACGCCCCGTAAGACGCAAGTGGTTTGTTGGGAGGTCTCGGCACGTTGTCGGATGCTGCCATCTGTCCGGCCTCTGATGCAGCACCAGAGGCTGCGGGCCCGTATGGGAGTTCGCGGACCGGATCCATATCACCCACAGCGTGCTCTTGGCACAGTGGAAAGCCCTGGTTGTCCGGCCCCGTCACCGACTGTTGCGCCATACCTTCCTTCGAACCGACTACGTCTCCGACGACCTCTGGTTCGCTATGGCTTACGCCGTAGCTGCAACCGGAGCTTTGTAATCCTCCTGCTTCATGAGCAGCGCCCAGATGATGCGCGCTGTCTTGTTGGCAAGCGCGACCGTCACCAGCATGCGTGGCTTCCGAGCCATCATCTGTTCAAGCCACGAACCTGCTGGGGCACCTCGTTTGCTCGCATGCAGCACGACTGCGCTACAGCCGATGATGATGAGACGCCTCAGCGTTCGTTCGCCCATCTTCGTGATCGACCCAAGCTTTTGCTTGCCTCCTGTCGAGAGCTGCCGTGGCGCCAGGCCGAGCCAGGCGGCAAAGTCTCGTCCTCTGGTGAATGTCTCGGCGGGCGGGGCAAGGGCAACAATCGCTGCCGCGATGATGGGGCCCACGCCTGGTATCGTCATGAGCCGCCTTCCAACGGCATCCTCGCGAGCGCGCCGCGCGATCTCCTTGTCCAGTTCGATGATCCTGGCGTTCAACGTTTCCAGCAGATCGAGCATCATCCGGAACATGGGCACGGCTGCCTGCGGAAGCGATGAGCCTATCTCGCCCTCGAGCAGGTCGCTCAACACCGCCACATGCGAAGGGCCTTTTGGTGCGACCCATCCATACTCGGCCAGATGCCCGCGGATTGCATTGATCAGCTGGGTTCGCTGCCGCACCAGCAGATCACGGGTTCGGAACACAAGCGCCGAGGCCTGCTGCACCTCACTCTTGATCCCCACAAAGCGCATGTTCGGTCGCTGCGCAGCCTCGCAGATTGCCTCCGCATCGACAGCATCGTTCTTGTGCCGCTTCACGAAGGGCTTCACGTAAGCCGGCGGAATCAGCTTCACCTCGTGACCCAATAGGGTCAGTTCGCGGGCCCAGTGGTGGGCACCGCCGCAGGCCTCCAGCGCCACCGTGCAGGGTGGCTGCCGGGAGAAGAACTCAAGCAACTTGCTGCGGCTGATCTTCCGGCTGAACAGCGCTCGGCCGGTCGCATCTGCCCCATGCGCGTGGAAAACGCTTTTCGCAATATCCAGACCGATTGTGGTAACTTCCGACACGGGCGCCTCCTCATGTGGTGTGTTTCGACACCTCCACTTTGGCACATCGATGCCGCCGGGGGCGTCCACCCCATCACCCCTACCCTGCCGGCCACCGACCCAGTGCATTTGGCCGCGCTAAGCGAAGGCGAGCATCGCTGCGCATGCGCTCGCCCCAACCAAGAAGGGAAGGAAGCGACCGTCGCTACTGGCGGGCAGTTCCTGACGTAGAATGTTGAGGATCATGCCGCCGGCCAGTAGTGCGAAGGCGCTGCCGATGATCAACGGTGGCATTGTGGTGGCGTTCCCCACCGCCCAACCGGCGAGAACGCTCGTCGCCATGACCCACCTCCCGATGCGATCGTAGAGCTGTTCGTGTTGCCCTCGGAAAGCGGCGTCGAGCGCCAGGATGTGTATCCCCAATACAAGGATATACAGGATCTCCTGTAGATCCCCCGGGTCTCCGCGGTGCTGGAGAAAGTACCCGATCAGGGCGAAATACAGCGAGTATCCGGCCGTGTGGACGACGAACGCAGTCCGCCCGCCTGCACGTCGGCTGCTGGAGAGGAAGGATTCAATTCCGTAGTAGATGCACGTTCCGCCCAGAAGGACGACGTAGAGAATCCCTCCAGAGCTCCCCTCCGCGTCCTCGTCAATCTGCTCACGGTAGTGGCCAATCTCGGGCAAGAGATGGATGAACAAGTAGGCCGTCGCCACACCCCCCGCCAAGCTGAGCCAGGTTTGCCGCTGAAATCGCGACACGATGCCCAGCCGACCGGCTCCAATGCAGACCGATGCAAGAGTGATAGCGCCTAGCGCTGCTAGCCAATTCATTGCGGACGAATGCGTCTGCAGGAACATGAGTTCATTGGTGCCCGATCAGGAACATCGGGCCCGGCCAACTATTCCCCTGCCAGCTTCTGGCCCGGCGCAAACGGAAGAGCTCCGAGGCAACCGCGCTTTTCGCGCTTCGGCAATGTTGCCGGCTGCCTGCAGCAATCTCAACAACTCCCCAAGCGCACCGGGCATCAGCTCGGCACGCCAGCGCGCCATTCTTCTGGGATAAAGATCGCACCATTCGGGGTGCCGGCGACCTGTTGGCTCCACCGCCAGCTTCCTAGTCGGTCAACCATTCAGTACGCGGGACACCATTCAACCCCGAAGCCGTTTGGTCTTTGGCACACCCCGGGCGGGATACGAATTGGAGGATCGAATGAACTGGACGAACATGTTCTTTCAGGACTGGACAGGGCTGGTCCGGACCGGCGTCGTCGGCGTGCTCGCCTACGCTACCCTGGTGCTCTTTCTACGCATTTCAGGCAAGCGAACACTGGCAAAGCTCAATGCGTTCGATCTGGTGGTCACCGTCGCCCTGGGTTCAACTCTGTCCGCCATTTTGCTGCAGGAATCCATCGCACTTGCCGAGGGTGCGCTCGCGCTAGGATTGCTGATCCTTATGCAGCTCCTGGTGACATTCACGTCCGTGCGCTGGCGAGGCTTCGCTCAGGCGGTCCGATCGGAGCCCACGCTCCTTGCCCATGACGGTGAGTACTGCCATGCCGCTCTCCAGCGCGAACGAGTGACACAGGATGAAGCGCTCAGCGCCATCCGATCTGCCGGCGGCGAGCA
This sequence comes from Devosia albogilva, assembly GCF_042685625.1. Taxonomy (NCBI): domain Bacteria; kingdom Pseudomonadati; phylum Pseudomonadota; class Alphaproteobacteria; order Hyphomicrobiales; family Devosiaceae; genus Devosia; species Devosia albogilva. Next base: position 317,270 of record NZ_JBHUNP010000001.1, on the reverse strand, counting down.
CGTCGGTAGTGTCCGGTACCTGGTTCTGGAAAGCGATGGCACCATCAGCGCCGCCCTGCGCTCCAAGGGTGACCAATGACACAGCTTTCGTTCCAACTGACGCCGGGCCGTCCATTCACTTGCATAGCAAGCGGCCAAACCCTTCCCGCTCCCGAGAAGACGCTCCCACACCTGCTGGAACATCTGCAGCAGCGGCAACGTTTCGACGCCAGCGGCCCTTGTGAGCTGCGTTTTCGGGTCGGCTAGCGATCGGACGAGCTGGTGGAAGGTCTTGCACGGCGACTGGGGTTACGCACTGACCCCATCATCTTTTTCGTTTCGGCGGGATGCACACTGCTCTTCGTGCTTCTGCTTGTCTTGTTTCCCGGGCCCATTGGGCAGGCTTTCGCCGCAGGTCGCGCGTGGATCGTCACCAATCTGGGCTGGTTCTTCATCCTGGGCGTAAATGTCTGGCTCGGCTTCCTGGTGTGGGCAGCCCTGAGCCAGCACGGACATATCAGGCTTGGGCCACGGGACAGCACCCCTGAATATTCCAACCTATCCTGGTTCACCATGCTGTTTGCCGGCGGTGTCGGCACGGTGCTGATGTTCTGGGGCGTGGCCGAGCCTATCAGCCATTTTTCCAACCCGCCCCTGCCTGGCGTCGCACCCTATTCGGAGCAGGCGGCGCGGGACGCCGTCTCCATCGCCCTTTATCACCTCGCGCTGCACACATGGGCCATCTTCACCCTGCCAGGCCTGGCCTTCGCCTATTTCATTCACCGTTATGATCTTCCCGTGCGGGTGAGCTCGGTGTTCTATCCGCTGCTCAAGGAAGGCATTCACGGGCCGATCGGCAAGGCAATCGACATCATCTCCATACTGGGCACCCTGTTCGGGGTCGCAGTTTCGCTGGGGCTCGGCTCCGCGCAGATTGCCGCGGGGCTCTCCGCGCTGTTCGGCGTGAGCGATGATGTGGTGCTCAAGGTCGGCATCCTCACCGTACTGACCGGGGTGGCCGTCGTCTCGATCGTGGCCGGTCTCGACAAGGGCGTGAAGTTCCTGTCCAACCTCAATATCGGGTTGGCAGTCTCCCTGCTGGTGTTCGTGGTCATGGCTGGCTCGACGCTGTTCCTGTTCCGCGGGATCGTCGAAACCATCGGGCTTTACCTCTCCAACCTGCCGCGCCTTGCCTTCTGGAACGACATGTTGGCCAACATCAATCCGACCAACGAACCCTGGGGCTGGCAGGGAAACTGGACCGTCTTCTACTGGGCTTGGACAGTCACCTGGTCGCCTTTCGTGGGCCTTTTCGTTGCGCGGATATCCAAAGGCCGGACGATCCGCGAATTTGTGGCCGGCGTCCTGCTGGCGCCCTCCCTGTTTACCCTGCTCTGGTTCGCCATTTTCGGCTGGCAGGCGATGCTGTTCGATGGCATCGGCTTGGCCCTACGCGAACAATTGGGCCCGCAGGCGGGGGAAATCAGCCGCGCCGTGGCCGAATCCGTTCCCTTGGCGATGTTCGCCTTTTTCGAACACTTCCCGTTCGCGCCCTTTATTCAGGGCGTGGCTGTCGTGGTGGTGGCGCTGTTCTTTGCTACCTCGTCCGACTCCGCTTCGCTGGTTGTCGACATGCTTTCAACCGGCACTGCGGAGCCCGGACCCGTGCGGCAACGCGTCTTCTGGGGTGTGAGCGAGGGGCTGGTGGCCGCGATGCTGATCATCCTGGCAGGCGATCTGGGCCTAACCGCCCTGCAGCAGGTGATCACCGTGGTAGGGCTACCCGTGTTCTGCCTCGTGTTCATGATGATCCCCTCGATGGTCATGGGATTCCGGATCGAGAACATCGACAATGTGACCGTGGGCAGGCGCCCACGCCTGGATGAGTTTCAGTGATATCGCACCGGTACGTGTGCCGACAGAGCAACTGCATTGGTCTATTCGTCGACGCAGGGCTGAGAAACGTCAAGCGTGTGCCGTGCTGGCCGTCCGAAGGGAGATCGTCCGCTCCTGAGCGGATTTCGCCCAAAAACGGATTGCCAAGGCCAGTTCGGTCCTTGCCATCTTGTCTTAACCCGATCTTAGACCTCGCTGCTGAGGCTGCCCTCTAGTTGCTGCTTCCGGGAGATGTTTGCATGGGCCTTTCACGTGGCATGGGGCGCTATTGGAAATCGGCCATCGTTGCTGCAGTCGTCGCCATCCCGACACCTACAGTTGCCGAAGACACGCTGCTGTCAGAAGTGGTCGACTTTACCGGGCAAGTCCTGGCGCTGGAGACGGGAGTGCCAGGCTTGATAATCGGCGCTACTCGAGGCGGCGAAACTGCGGTCTTCGGCTTCGGGGAAACTTCCGACGGCTCGGGAAGCCCCCCTGACGGCAACACCCTCATGCGAGTTGGGTCGATCACCAAGGTGTTCACAGGGGCTGTGCTTGCCTCATTGGTGGCAGACGGCACAGTGAGCCTGACGGACACTGTCGGGCAATACCTCCATGAGGACGCCCAGTTCCCCGCCATGGGCGAAAGGCCGATCCGTTTGATCGATCTGGCAACCCACACTTCCGGTCTACCGCGAGAAGTGGACCGCCCAGAGGGTACGGACGGCAACCCGTTCTCCACACTCACAGAGGAAGCCTACTACGCGGCGCTTGCCAGCGAGCCGCAGCTTTTCCCCGCCGGAGCAGGCGGACTGTACTCGAATTTTGGTTTTGACATGCTGGCGTTGGCGCTCGAACGAGCCGCGGGGAAACCCTACGAGCAAGTTCTTGCGGAGCGAATATTGGAGCCGCTTGGCCTGTCGGACACGATGCTGCGCGTGTCCGAAAGCGAGCACGATCGACTGATGCGAGGCCACGGCTTCCAGGGTGAGGAACTTCCGGACGTCCCCACACCGGCAGTGATGGCGGGTGCAAGTGGGCTCTATTCAACCGCCGACGACATCCTGAAATGGCTGCAGTGGCATCTTGATAGCAGTTCGGACCACTACGCGGAGACGCTCATGATCGATCATGCCGCTTACGTATGGCGCGATGGGCTAGAGGTGGTCTACGGCCTTGACGAGTCTGGCGAGATGGATGCCATGGCGCTTGGCTGGGTGGTGATGGCCCCTGAAGGGAACCGGCCATTGATCCTGCAAAAGGCTGGAGGTTTGCAGGGCATGTTCCTGTATCATGCTTTCGCACCAACCCGGGACGTGGGTGTCTTTGTCGCCATCAACGAGTTCGATTTCGGTGCCTCGGCAACCATCGCCGAGTTTGCCAACGATCTGATCACCCAGCTGGCCCCGCGATAGCGCGCACAGCGGTTCTCGGACGCTTCGAAGTCCGCTAGTGCAGGCTCTGCCTCCCGATCTTGTCCTGGCTGCAGCTGGAAAGCAGCCTGGTCGAGCAGGTCGGCCACGGTAAGCTCCCCCTCGACGTTTGCCGGCTGATTCAGACGGCCCGCACGGATGGCGATCTTCGCGTCCGTTATCCACGATCCAACCGGCAGCCCCAAGGCATCGAGGCGGGTCTTGATGACGCTGACCCTCACTCGCTCGGTCAAGGCAAAGGCAAGGCTTGGAATTCCGTGGTCCAGCACTGCGCCGTCCACAGTGAACTGCACCAGGTGACTCACGACTCTGCACCTGTTGGCGAACCGCTCAACCGTTATCGATCTGCATCATGGTCTTCAGCGGCTCGCGGGTGAGGTTTTCCTCGATGCGCTCGTGGTTGGGCGTCTCCGGCAGCGCTTTGCGGAAGTTCCTTGCGAACTCCGGCGGCATCTTCGGCGGCAGCATCGGTTCATAGGCGTCCACCAGGGCTTCGATGACCACCGGACCCTCCGTGGCAAAGGCGGCATCCAGCACCGGATCGATCTCTTCCGGCCTGGAAATGGAAAAACCAGCGGCGCCCATGGCCTGCGCCGCCATGGCGAAATCGATCGGCTGCAGCTCGCAGCCGAACTGGGGATTGCCCAGGAACATCATCTGTTCCCAAGCGATCTGGTTCAGCATGTTGTTCTTGAGTACCAGCACCTTGAGCGGCAGCCGATAGCGCACGGCGGTCGAGAATTCCCCGAGTTGCATGGCAAAGCCACCATCGCCGACGACGGAGACGAGTTGTCGGCCCGGGAAGGCGAACCCTGCGGCAATGGCGTAAGGCAGGCCGGTGGCCATGGAGGCCAGCGCACCCGAGACGCCGAAGCTGGCACCATCGGCGAGATCGATGTGGCGCGCTGCCATCTCCGTGTTCTGGCCGGAATCGGTGGTCAACACTGCATCGCGTGCCATGCGCAGCCCGAAGGCACGGGTGATGCGCTGCGGCTTCAGCGGCACGGCGTCACTCGCTTCCGACTGGCGCATCATCTCCCGCCAGCGCCGCATCCCCTCCTGAGCCTCGGTGAGGAAGCTGCGGTCCGGGTTGCGCCGGAGCCGCTCGTTAAGGAGACGCAGGGTTTCGCGGGCATCGCCGACGAGTCCGGCTTCCACCGGATATCTCAGGCCGATGCGCTGGGCATCAATGTCGATCTGGACGGCACGGGCCTGGCCCGGCTCGGGATAGTATTCGATATAGGGGAAGGTCGAACCAACGATGAGCAGGGCGTCGCATCGTTCCATCGCCTCCTGCGCTGGCAGTGTGCCCAGCAAGCCGATCCCTCCGACAGTCAGCGGATGATCGTCGGCGACAACCGCCTTGCCGAGTAGTGCCTTGACGATCGGCGCGCCCAGCAGGTTCGCAATGCCCTGGAGTTCATCGGTGGCGCCGAGCGCGCCGCGGCCGGCAAGGATGGCCACCCGCTTGGCATTGCTCAGGATCTCGACTGCCCGCTCGACCTCCGCGAGCGAAGCGATGCGCCGGCCCTGGAACCAGTGGTTTGGCTCATGCCGGGGTTTGTTCCGCTTCGAACGCATCTCGTCGCGAAGCGGCTGCTCCTGGATATCGCTGGCAATGGTGAGATGCGCCACACCGCGTCTGGCCAGCGCCGACCGGCAGGCGAGGCTCGCCATGTTCTCCATGTGCTCAGGACCGGTGACCTGCGCATTGAATTGGGCGACGTCCTCGAAGGCACGCTCGAGGTTCACGTCCTGCTGGGTGAAGGTCTCGATCAGGTCGTGGTACTGCATGCCGGTGATGGCCAGCACCGGCGCCTGATCAAGCTTGGCGTCGTACAGGCCGGTCAGCAGATGCGTGCCGCCCGGACCGGAGGTCGCAAGGCAGACGCCGAGCTTGCCCGTCCACTTGGCGTAGGCGGAGGCCATGAAGGCGGCGGATTCCTCGTGCCGGACCTGCACGAAGCGGACGCGATCCTGCCGCTGCCGCAGTGCCTCCATGATGCCATTGATACCGTCGCCGGGCAACCCGAAGATCACCTCGACGTCCCAGGCGATCAGCGTGTCGATCAGGATGTCGGAGGCGCTGGGCATGGTCAGCAGCTCTTGTTTCCGGGCTCGTGGTAGCGCGTGTCGAAGCTGTCGTTACCGCAATTCGGGCATTTGGGAATGGGTTTGCCGGCGCTCACATGCACCTGGTGATGGCACCGCTCGCAGCGGAAGTCTCCCGTTCCCTCCGCTTTCTCGCCAGACTTCGCCGCCACGCTCGCCTCCTGCTTTTGCGCAGAAAGCGAAACCCCGGTGGCGAAGAGGCGGTTCACGGGCTCGGGTGGGATTAACCTGGATGCCATCGCACGGAAAGCCCGGGCAGAGCGGGATGTGCGTGCTGGAACGGCTGGACTTGCGAGGACGTCAGCTTATGCGAGCGTCTGCCCGAAAGCAGACCGTCCGCATTCCACCCATTGCTGCCGCGTCTGCCAATCCGCTCACACACCCGTCTGCGCAGCGAAACCTTCGTCCACGTCGCTTAGCGTCTTCATCAGGAGGCCCTGGAAGATGGGTTCGCGTTCGTCGTGGTGGGCGACGATTTCGGGGAGGCCGTTGACCTGGCAGACCAGGGCGCTGCCGAGGGCGGCCATGATCTCGCTGCGCATCAGGGTGAAGGCGCGGGCGCCGGGGCCGAGGATCAGGACGTGGCTGGGGTCGAACACCGCCATCATGCGGCTGAGGCCGTAGCCGATCGCGCGGCCGGCGAGGTGGAAAGCGTGGGTGGCGGCGCGGTCGCCGCGTTCGGCGCGCACCACGAGCCCCGCAAATTGCTCCGGTGGCACCGAGGCAGCGGGCAGGGCGGTTTCGGGCACCGAATAGGCGGCGCGCAGCACGCCGTAATCGGCGGCATAGGCCTCGATGCAGCCGCGCTGGCCGCAGCGGCAGAGGGCGCCGTTGGGGATGTGGTTCATGTGCCCGAACTCGGTGGCGCCTTCGTCGCCGCGGCCGAGAATCTGCCCGCGGGCGGTGATGCCCATGGCAACCGTCGAGCCGACGAAGACGGTGGCGACGCTGGCGTCGCGCAGCTTGGGGTCGAGCCAGCGGGCGCCTTCGGCGAGGAGCCGGCCGCGCTTGTAGAGGCTGATCGGTAACCCCAGGGATTCGGACAGCTCGCGGGCGAAGGGTTTGCCGGCGAGGTGCGCGATGGGCGACCATTTCAGCCCATGTGCGTCGCGATCGAGGATGCCCTGGACGGAAATGGCGACGTGCCGCAGGCGCGCCATCTGCGCGGGGTTGCGCAGGTGCAACTGCTGCAGGCGCTCGCCAAGGGCGGTGGTGACCTCGGTCTCCTGAAACGTCGTTGGCGTCACCGGCGCCTCGAGCCGGTCCACCAGCACGCCGCCATAGTCCACCAGCGACACACGGATGCGGTTGACGTCGATCTCGATCAGCACCGCCGAGGCGGCGCGGCGGTCGAAGCCGACCTGGGTGGCGGGGCGGCCGCGGCCTCGCGCCTCGGCCTTGTCGTCGGGCAGCTCCAGGATCAGCTTCTGGGCGATAAGGTCGCTGGAGATGGCGCTGATGCTGGCGTGGCTGAGCCCGGTGGCGCCGGCCAGGGCCGTGCGCGAAAGGGAGCCGTGCTGCCGCAAGGCAGCAAGCACCAGTGCCCGGTTCTGACGCCGGACGCTATCGCTATCGCTGACGGTACGCGACAAACAGCCCCTCCTCCCCCGGCGGCAAGAGACACCATCCGGAGCGGCTCGTGCAACGGATTTCCTTCGAGCCGCAAATTGACGTTGACTCGTTCGCAGGGACTATGCCAGACCTTTTTTCGAGCAGCGAAATTAATGCTCAGGGCGCCGGTGGAGCGTGCGCCCGGCTGGGTCATGCCACCGGCAAACAGGCGGCAGGTCTTCTGCCGCCCATGGGAGGACAGATATGAAGAAGTTCGCATTGGCCTTGCTGGCCACGACGGCGCTTGCCGCCAGCACGGGTGCCGTGTTCGCGCAGGACGGCGTCACCATCGGCGTGAGCTGGAACAACTTCCAGGAAGAGCGCTGGAAGACCGACGAAGCCGCCATCCGGGCCGTTCTGGAAGAAGCCGGCGCCACCTACATCTCCGCCGACGCGCAGTCGTCCGCGTCCAAGCAACTCACCGACATCGAGTCGCTGATCAGCCAGGGCGCCGATGCGCTCATCATTCTGGCGCAGGACAGCGACGCGATCGGGCCGGCCGTGGCCGCGGCTGTGGCCGAGGGCATTCCGGTGGTCGGCTATGACCGGCTGATCGAGAACCCTGACGCGTTCTACCTCACCTTCGACAACAAGGAAGTGGGCCGCATGCAGGCTCGCGGCGTGTTCGAAGTGCAGCCGGAAGGCAACTACGTCTTCATCAAGGGCAACTCGGCCGACCCGAACGCCGACTTCCTGTTCGAAGGCCAGATGGAAGTGCTGCAGGAAGCCATCGACTCCGGCGCCATCGTCAATGTCGGTGAAGCCTATACCGACAACTGGAACCCGGAAGTCGCCCAGGCGAACATGGAGCAGTTCCTGACCGCCAACAACAACGAGGTCGACGCTGTCGTCGCCTCGAATGACGGCACGGCCGGTGGCGCGATTGCCGCGCTTTCGGCCCAGGGTCTTGCCGGCTCGGTGCCGGTCTCCGGCCAGGACGGCGACCATGCCGCGCTCAACCGCATCGCCCTCGGCACCCAGACCGTGTCGGTGTGGAAGGATGCCCGTGAACTCGGCAAGCGCGCGGCCGAGATCGCGCTCGAACTCGCCGAAGGCACCGCCCTCGACGCGGTGGAAGGCGCCACCACCTTCTCCGACGGCCCGAACGGGGTCGAGATGAACGCGGTGCTGCTGGCTCCCGTGCCGATCACCCAGGACAATCTCGACGTCGTCATCGACGCCGGCTGGGTCAGCAAGGACGTGGTCTGCCAGGGCGTGGCGGCCGGTTCGGTTGCCGCGTGTGACTGAGCGCATTCGGACGTAAACTGAACGGTGCCGCGGCGACATTCGCTGCGGCACTGTTGTCAACGGAGCCTGCCCGGCGCGGGCCCGTCGGGGGAGGGACGAACTTGGCCGATCAGCACGCCGCGACGACCATCACACATGCGGGGCAGACGCAGAACCCGCTGCAGCGCTTTCTGGGCGCAACGGAGCTCGACACGCGCCTGCTCGGCATGGTGGGTGCGCTCATCATCATCTGGGTCGGGTTCAACATCTTCTCGGGTGGCCTGTTCCTGACGCCGCGCAATCTGTGGAACCTGTCGGTGCAGACCGCTTCGGTGGCGGTGATGGTCACCGGCATGGTGCTGGTGATCGTCACCCGCAACATCGACCTGTCCGTCGGCTCAATCCTCGGCCTTGTCGCCATGATGATGGGCGTGATGCAGACCGACATCCTGCCGGTGCAGCTCGGCCTGGGGCTCGGGCATCCGCTGATCTGGGTGCTTTCGCTGGCCGCCGGCCTCGCCATCGGCGTCGGCATCGGGGCGCTGCAGGGCACCATCATCGCCTATCTGCGCGTACCCGCCTTCATCGTCACTTTGGGCGGCTACCTCGTCTGGCGCGGCGCCGCCTGGTGGGTTACCGCCGGCCGCACCGTGGCGCCGCTCGACCCCACCTTCCAGTTGATGGGCGGTGGTCCCTCAGGCGCGATCGGGGCGCTGTGGAGCTGGGTGGTGGCGGTGATCGCCTGCGCCGCCATCGTGATCGGGCTGTGGTGGGGCCGCCGGCAACGCCGCCGCTTCAACTTCCCGCTGCGCCCGCTCTGGGCCGAAGCCGCGCTTGCCGTGATCGGCTGCGGGATCACCATTGCCGCGGTCAGCGTCGCCAACTCCTATCCCTGGCCGTCGCGCATTGCCGCCAACTATGCCGAGGCGCGCGGTATTCCGGTGCCGGAGAGCGGCCTCTTCATCGCCCACGGCGTCGCCATTCCGGTGCTGATCGCGCTCGGGGTCGGCGTGGTGATGACCTTCATTGCCACGCGCACCCGCTTCGGCCGCTACGTCTTCGCCATGGGCGGCAACCCCGAGGCGGCGGAGCTGGCGGGCATCAACACCCGCTGGGTGACGGTCAAGATCTTCATGCTGATGGGCGGGCTCTGCGCCATCGCCGCCGCCATCTCCTCGGCCCGCCTCAATGCCGCGACCAACGCGCTGGGCACGCTCGACGAGCTCTATGTCATCGCTGCCGCGGTGATCGGCGGCACCTCGCTTGCCGGTGGCGTCGGCTCCATCGCCGGGGCGCTGCTGGGCGCGCTGGTCATGCAATCGCTTCAGTCCGGCATGGTGCTGATGGGCATAGACAGCCCGCTGCAATCCATCGTCGTCGGCATCGTTCTCGTCTTTGCGGTGTGGCTCGACACGCTCTACCGCCGCAACAAGCAGTAGGAAGTCCTCGTCATGCTGGACACCAAGACTCCCCTGGTCGAGATGACGGATATCTCGATCTCCTTCGGCGGTATCCGCGCCGTCGACCATGCCTCGATCGACCTCTATCCCGGCGAGGTGGTGGGGCTGCTCGGCCACAATGGCGCCGGCAAGTCGACGCTGATCAAGATCCTGTCCGGCGCCTACAAGCGCGATGCTGGCAGCATCCGCATCAATGGCGAGGACGCCACCATCAACAATCCGCGCGATGCCAAGGCCTATGGCATCGAAACCATCTACCAGCAGCTCGCGGTGGCCGATAACGTCGATGCGGCCGCCAATCTGTTTCTCGGCCGCGAGCTGATCACGCCGCTCGGCACGCTGGACGATGCGGCGATGGAGTCCAAGGCGCGCGAGGTGATGGGGCGGCTCAACCCCAATTTCCGCCGCTTCAAGGAGCCGGTGAAGGCTCTATCGGGCGGACAGCGGCAGTCGGTGGCGATTGCCCGGGCCATCCTGTTCAATGCGCGCATCCTGATCATGGACGAGCCCACCGCGGCCCTTGGTCCGCAGGAGACGGCGCAGGTGGGCGAGCTGATCAAGCAGCTCAAATCCGAGGGCATCGGTATCTTCCTGATCAGCCACGACATCCACGACGTGTTCGATCTTGCCGACCGGGTGGTGGTGATGAAGAACGGGCAGGTGGTGGGCAGCGCCCGGACCAGCGAGGTCACCAAGGACGAAGTGCTGGGCATGATCATTCTCGGCAAGGTGCCGCCGGGCGCGGTTCCAGGCCCCGGAGCCATTGCGGCTTAACCTGCGTTATCCCCTTGCCGGTGCAGGTGCCGGCGGCAAGCGGGAGTATGATGTGGCCAAAGCGGCGAGCAGGCCTCAACCGGGAGGCTTTGGCAGTTCTGCGATCGACCGGCTGATGCCGCGGCATGCGCCGTTCTGGGCCGGGCTGGCGCTGGGCGCGGTGACACTTCTCGTCTCGGTGCTGACGGTGCCGGAATACGCCATTGCTCTTGGTCCGATCGGCCTGTTCGTCGGCATTCTCCTCGTCAGCTATCTCAAGCTGCCACGCCTCACCGCCGACTATTTGCGCGAGCACGCCCGCGACGAGGATACGCCCGCGGCCGGCATCTTCTTCGTGGTGCTGGTGGTGGTGGTCACGTCCATGGTGTCGCTGTTCATGGCCCTCAGCAATCCAGAGGGGCCGGACCCGATCATGGTGACCGTGTCCGTGACATCGGTGCTGCTCGGCTGGTTCACGGTGCAGGCGCTCGGCGCCTTCCACTATGCCTATGAATACTACCAGGCGCCCGACGCAGGCGGGGAAGACCAGGATGTCGAGGGGGGCCTGGAATTCCAGGGCGACGAGGACCCCGACGGCACCGCCTTCATGTATTTTTCCTACACGATCGGCACGTCGGTCGCGACCTCGGACACCAAGCTGACCTCCAACGCCATGCGGCGGCGGGTGACGGTGCACCTGGTGTTCTCGCATCTGTTCAACACCATCATCCTGGCGGCGGCGGTCAATGTGATCCTGAGCCTCGGGGGAGGGGGCGGGGGATGAGCGTGGCCTGGTGAAGCCGCAGTGCGCTGCTGGGCCGTAGCCCCCACCAGCCTCCCCCGCTAGCGGGGGAGGGGGTGGATCGAGTTTGGGGCGGCGTTTCGGCAGTCACCGACTGGTTCCTCCCCCGCTTGCGGGGGAGGTTAGGTGGGGGGCGGAGTTACGGTCCTGCATAGTGCCTGCCTTGCAGCCGACACCCCCACCCTTGGTCCCTCCCCACAAGGGGGAGGGAGACGATGAGCAACTGCATTGGCGCTTGGTGCGCCAACCCATCTGCCGCTTGACGCTCCCGTTTCAAAATGGAATGTTTGTTTCGCGCCGACTGCGAGACGGTTCATTTGTTCCGAGCTGGCGGGGCGCCAAGGGAGGACATCGATGAACAACATGCTGCGGGGCCTGTCGGCCCTGGCCGTTGCCGCGACGCTTGCCGGTGCGGCCACCGTTCCAGCCCAGGCCGAGGGCGAGCGCTTCGTGCTCGTGTCGCACGCCCCGGACTCCGATAGCTGGTGGAACACCATCAAGAACGCCATTGCGCTCGCCGGCGAGCAGATGGGCGTGACGGTCGAGTACCGCAATCCGCCGACCGGTGACCTCGCCGACATGGCCCGCATCATCGAGCAGGCTGCCGCCTCGAGCCCAGACGGCATCATTTCCACCATCGCCGATTTCGACGTGCTGTCCGGCCCGCTCGGCGACGCGGTGGATCGCGGCATTTCGGTGATCACCATCAACTCCGGCACGGTGGAGCAGTCCAAGGAGATCGGCGCGCTGCTCCACGTCGGCCAGCCCGAATACGACGCCGGTTTCGGCGCCGGCGAACGCGCCAAGGGCGAGGGGGTGACCAGCTTCCTCTGCGTCAACCACTACATCACCAATCCGGCTTCGGTTGAGCGCTGCCAGGGCTTTGCCGACGCGCTCGGCGTTGAGCTGGGCAACCAGATGATCGACGCGGGGCAGGACCCCGCCGAAATCCAGTCCAAGGTCGCGGCGTACCTGCAGACGAACCCGGATACCAACGGCATTTTGACCCTGGGTCCGACTTCCGCGCACCCCACCATCGCCGCGCTCAACGACAATGGCATGGCCGGCACCGTCTATTTCGGCACCTTCGACCTGTCGCCGGAGATCGCCGAAGCGATCAAGGCCGACACCATTGCCTTTGCCATCGACCAGCAGCCGTACCTGCAGGGTTACCTGCCGGTGGTGATCCTCACCAACCTCGCCCGCTATGGCGTGGTGCCGGGCAACTCGATCAACTCGGGCCCGGGGTTCGTGACCAAGGACAATATCGCTTTGGTCGAGGAGTATGCGGGGCAGTACCGCTGAGGCGAGGGTACGCGCTCTCAATACCCACCGGGTGTCATCCCCGCGAAAGCGGGGACCCATCCTGAGATGCTGCACAACCCTCTGGCGGCCGTTCAGACATCTCGAGATGGGCCCCGGCTCAAGGCCGGGGTGACGTCGGGGGTGTGGTGAGGTCGGCGACGTGCCGATCAACCTGGAGGTTTCATGACCGACCAAACCGCCATGCCACCTGCGGACGAGCGCGTTGCGCGGCAGTCGCGCTTTCGGCAGGCTTTCGTGCGGCCGGAGCTGGGGGCTATGGCCGGCACGGTGCTGGTGTTCATCTATTTCGCCGTGGTGGCGGGCAGCACGGGCATGTTCGCGCCGGACGGCATCATGAACTGGGGCGTGGTGTCGGCGCAGTTCGCGATCATCGCGGTGGGCGCGTGCCTGCTCATGATTGCCGGCGAGTTCGACCTGTCCGTGGGCTCGATGATCGGCTTTGCCGGCATCGTCATCGCCATCCTTAGCGTCCATCTCGGCTGGCCGATGTGGGCCGCGATCATTGCCGCCTTTGTGGTGGCCATGATGGTCGGCGCGGCGAACGGCTACCTGGTGATCAAGACCGGGCTGCCGTCGTTCATCGTCACGCTGGCCTCGCTCTATATCCTGCGTGGCCTCACCATTTACCTCTCCATCTCCACCACCCGCCAGACCATTGTCGGCGGGGTGAAGGAAGCCGCCGTTGGGGACTGGCTGGCGCCGATCTTCGGCGGCAAGGTGTTCGGGTTCATCTTCACCTGGCTGGCCGATCTTGGGCTGATCGCCACCTTCAAGGCCGGCAATCGCGCTGGCCAGCCGGTGGTCGACGGCATTCCCATGCTGATGATCTGGGCCCTTGCCCTCATCGTCTTCGGGCATGTGCTGCTGACCCGCACCCGCTTCGGCAACTGGATCTATGCCTCCGGCGGTGATGCGCGCGCGGCGCGCTATGTCGGCGTGCCGGTCGACCGGGTGAAGATCGCCATGTTCGTGTTCTCGGCCTTCTGCGCCACGGTGTTCGCCACCTGCCAGGTGATGGAGTTCGGCTCGGCGGCGGCCGACCGCGGCCTGCTCAAGGAGTTCGAGGCCATCATCGCGGTGGTGATCGGCGGCGCCTTGCTGACCGGTGGCTACGGCTCGGTGATCGGGGCGGCGCTGGGGGCGCTGATCTTCGGCGTGGTGCAGCAGGGCCTGTTCTTTGCCGGGGTGGAAAGCTCGCTGTTCCGGGTGTTCCTGGGCGTCATCCTGCTGCTGGCGGTGATCCTCAACACCTATATCCGCCGCCTGATCACGGGGGAGCGCTGAGATGGCCGACACACCCCTGATCGAACTCATCGACATCAAGAAGCAGTTCGGCCCGGTGATCGCCCTCAACGGCGTTTCCGTGTCGGTGGTGGCCGGTGAGTGCCATTGCCTCCTCGGCGACAATGGTGCCGGCAAGTCGACCTTCATCAAGACCATGTCGGGGGTGCACAAGCCGACCTCCGGCGAGATCCGCATGGGCGGCCAGCCGGTGAGCTTCCACACCCCGCGCGACGCCATGGAGGCGGGGGTGGCGACGGTGTACCAGGATCTCGCGATGATCCCGCTGATGTCGGTGACGCGTAATTTCTGGATGGGCCGCGAGCCGCGCAAGGGCTGGGGGCCGTTCCGCTTCCTCGATATGGAGCAGGCCAACCGCCTCACCATGGAGGAGATGCGCCGCATGGGCATTGCCCTGCGCGAGCCGGAGCAGGCGGTGGGCACGCTTTCGGGCGGCGAGCGGCAGACCGTCGCTATTGCCCGGGCCGTCTATTTCGGCGCCAAGGTGCTGATCCTCGACGAGCCGACTTCGGCGCTCGGCGTGCGGCAGACGGCCAACGTCCTCGCCACCATCGACCGTGTCCGCAAGGCCGGGATCGGCGTCGTCTTCATCACCCACAATGTGCGCCATGCGCTGGCGGTGGGCGACCGCTTCACCGTGCTCAATCGCGGGCGCACGCTGGGGACTGCGCGGCGCGGCGAATTGAACGCCGAGCAGTTGCAGGACATGATGGCCGGCGGGGCCGAAATGGCCGAACTCAGCGCTTCCCTCGGGGGGACGGTCTAGCCGCCCCCATCTATCCTCTGGAGTTTGAAATGACTGTTCGTTTCGGCCTGCTCGGCGCGGGTCGCATTGGCAAGGTGCACGCCAAGGCGATCACCGGCAATCCGGATGCCCGGCTCGTGGCGGTGTCGGATGCGATGGCGGATGCCGCTTCGAGCCTTGCCGGCCAGTATGGCGCCGAGGTGCGTGGCACCGAGGCCATCATCGGCGCGAGCGACATCGATGCGGTGGTGATCTGCACGCCCACCGACACCCATGCCGACCTGATCGAGGCGGCGGCGCGCGCGGGCAAGGCGATCTTCTGCGAGAAGCCGATCGACCTCGATGTCGAGCGGGTGAAGGCCTGCCTGAAGGTGGTCGACGCCGAAGGCGCAACCCTGATGGTCGGGTTCAACCGCCGGTTCGATCCGCATTTCGAGGCGGTGAAGGCGGTGGTCGACCGCGGTGAGATCGGCGCGGTGGAGATGGTCACCATCGTGTCGCGCGATCCCGGTGCGCCGCCGCCGGACTATGTCCGCCGCTCCGGCGGCATCTTCCGCGACATGACCATCCACGATTTCGACATCGCCCGCTGGCTGCTGGGCGAGGAGATCGAGACGGTTTCCGCGCAGGCCTCGGTGCTGGTCGACCCGGCCATCGGTGAGGCTGGCGACTACGACAGCGCCTCGGTGATGCTCGCCACTGCCTCGGGCAAGCACGCCACCATCTCCAACTCGCGCCGCGCCACCTATGGCTATGACCAGCGCATCGAGGTGCATGGCTCCAAGGGCGCCGTTTCCGCTGAGAACCAGCGGCCGGTCTCGATCGAGGTCGCCAATGCGGCCGGCTACACACGGCCGCCGCTGCACGACTTCTTCATGACCCGCTACACCGAAGCCTATGCGCGCGAGATCAGCCGCTTCATCGACTGCGTGAACAGCAAGTCAGCGGCGACGCCCAGTGGTCTCGACGGGCTGATCGCGCTGGCGCTGGCCGAGGCTGCGGTGCGCTCGGTGAAGGAGGGCAGGGCGGTGAAGGTGAGCGAAGTCACCGGGCCGCTGGGGGATCGGGGTGTGTTCCAGGGGCGGTAGTGCTGGTGGATGAATGGACCACCGGGACAAGCCCGGTGGTGACGGTGGGGAGATATTTTGCCCCGATCCGTCGTCATTGCCGGGCTCGTCGCGGCAACCCAGGTCCGAAGCAACCCGATGTCATCCCCGCGTAGGCGGGGATCCACTCTTCCACTGACTTCAGAAAGAATGGATTCCCGCCTGCGCGGGAATGACGTGGTGGTGGTGGTAAGGTTGGTGGCCGCGACCTCCTGGTTCGACGAGCTCACCATGAGGTCTACGGTGCGCTGAGTTTTCGTAGACCTCATCCTGAGCCTGTCGAAGGACGAGGTCGCGGGCAGCCGGCCTCAAACCCCGCTCAAAATCCACTCATGCTCGGGGGCGTTGTGGAACTTCCACACGCGCCTGGGGCCGGCCATGACGTTGAGGTAGTAGGACTCGTAGCCGGCCGTGGTCGCGACAGGGTGGTAGCCGCGGGGGACTAGCACTACGTCGCCGTCCTCTACCGCGATGGCTTCGTCGAGGGAGCGGTCGTCGGTGTAGACGCGCTGGAAGGCGAAGCCCTGTGGCGGGTTCAGGCGGTGGTAGTAGGTTTCCTCGAGCAGGCTTTCGTTGGGCAGGTCGTCCTGGTCGTGCTTGTGCGGGGGATAGGAGGAGGTGTTGCCCTGCGGGGTGATCACCTCGACGACCAGCAGCGAGTGCGCTGCGTCGTCATCCTCGGGCATGATGTTGTAGACGTGGCGGACATTGTTGCCCTTGCCGCGGGTGACCCGCGGATGGGTGCCGGGCGGGATCACCCTGGCCGGATAGCTGCCGCCGCCGGGAGCGGTACATTCGGCAAGTTCGAGATCGGTGGTCGCCTCCACCTGCCAGCGTGACCCGGCGGGGACATAGAGCGCCCACGGCGCGCCCTCGAAGGGGCTCATGCGTTCGCCGAGTTCGCCGAACCCCTTGCCGTCGACGCTGAAGCGAGCCTTGCCGCTGACGAGGACGAGGCAGAGTTCACGCTCGCCGGTATCGCCGCCCGCCGTGGCGCCCGCCGCAAGCCGGCTCAGGCCGAAGCCGACATAGGTCCAGCCGGCATCGACAGGGGTGACGTCATGGATCCTGCCGGTCTTGGCTGTCGGCCGGCGGAGGAGGGGGGACTTGCTCATTGGCCTGTTCCTCGTTGGGGAAGGCATAGAAGAAGTTGTAGAGCGAATAGGCGAGCGCCGCGCCGACCAGCAGGGCCCAGAACTGATCCTGGTTCCACAGCAGTTCCCAGGCCAGCCAGACCGCCAGGAAGGCCGTCACGGCGACTCGGCGCCAGAGTGGCCTGAACCAGTTTGCGTCCTGCTGCTTGAGAGCCATGCCCACTATCCTTGCGCTGTTTCGGCGCTCTTAGCACATCGGATCAGTCCTTGGGAAAGCCGGTGGTTTCCACTGTGTAGCCCGCAGCGGTCATGACCCGCATCAGTTCGCGGTGGCCGATCTCGGCCATGCGTTGCGGCGGGGCCTTTTTCGGGTCCTGCTCGGCCTCGACCACGAACCAGCCTTCATAACCATGGTCGGCAAGACGCTGGACGATGGCGCCGAAATCGAGCGAGCCATCGCCGGGCACGGTGAAGGCGCCGAGTGCCACCGCATCGAGGAAGGACTGCTGGCTGCGGTCGAGGCTGTCGACCACGTCGCGGCGGATATCCTTGACGTGCACGTGGTTGATGCGCCGGTGGTGGTTGTCGATGGCGCGCAGCACGTCGCCGCCCGCAAAAGCCAGGTGCCCGGCATCGAGCAGGAGCGGGATGCCTTCGCCGGAATGGCGCATGAAGGCGTCGAGCTCGGGCTCGGTCTCGACCACGGCGGCCATGTGGTGGTGATAGGCCAGCGGCACCCCCTGTTCGGCACACCATTCGCCGAACTCGGTCATGCGGCGGGCATAGGCGCGCATCTCATCGTCGTCGAGGCGTGGCTTGGTGGCGAGCGGCTTGCTGCGGTCGCCCTGGATCGAGCGGCCGACTTCGCCATAGACGATGCAGGGCGCGTTGACGGCCTTGAACAGCTCGATCATCGGCAGGATGCGGTCCTTGTTGGCCGCAATCTCCTCGTCGACGACCGTGCCGGAGAACCAGCCGCCGCACAGCGTGACGTCGGCCGCCCGCAGGATCGGCAGCATTACGGCCGGATCGTCGGGGAAGCGCCGGCCCTTCTCCATGCCGGTGAACCCGGCCGAGCGCGACTGGCGCAGGCATTCCTCGAGCGAAACGTCGTCGCTGAGGTCCGGCAGGTCGTCATTCCACCATGCAATCGGCGACATGCCGAGTTTGGCTTCCAGGGGCATTCCCATCCTCTCGTAGACCCGGTCCTGAGCTTGTCGAAGGACGAGGTCGCGGCCGCTGCGTTACCGACCTCCTGGTTCGACAGGCTCACCATGAGGTCTATGAAGGTGTGGTGGACCTCGGCGCTAGAGCCGCTGCCGCTTCACCGCCTCGACGTACTCCGCCCGCGCTTCGCGCACCTGCGCGCGGTCGCTGACCTCGGGGACGGCCACATCCCACCAGTGGCCACCGGCTTCGGTGGTGATCAGCGGGTCGGTGTCGATGACGATGACGGTGGTCCGGTCGGCGCCGCGGGTTTCGGCGAGGGCGCTTTCGAGTTCGGCGATGGAGCCGACCTTGCGCGCGTCGGCCCCCATCGAGGCGGCGTGGGCGGCGAAGTCGATATGCGGCAGAGTCACATGCGTGGTGTCCTTCAACAGATTGTTGAAGTTGGCGCCGCCGGTCGCCATCTGCAGCCGGTTGATGCAGCCATAGCCGCCATTGTCGAGCACGACCACGGTGAGCGGGGTGCCGAGCATGATCGAGCTGACCAGCTCGGAATTCAGCATCATGTAGCTGCCATCGCCGACCATCACCACGACATCATCCTCCGGCCGCGCCAGCTTGACGCCGAGGCCGCCGGCGATCTCGTAGCCCATCGTCGAGAAGCCGTATTCGAGGTGGTAGCTGCCGGGCCCGCGCGCCTGCCACAGCTTGTGCAACTCGCCCGGCAGGCCGCCGGCCGCGCAGACCAGCGTGGCGTTCTGGCGCGCCCGCTGCACCGCCCCGATCACCTGCGCGTCGGAGGGCAGGGCATTGGTCGCGGCCGTGGCGCGATCGGCATCGGCCAGCCAGTCGGCCTTGCCGGTCTCCGCCTGCTCCGTCCAGTCGCGGCTGACACGCCAGCCCTGGAGGGCGGAGGCGAGGGCGTCGAGGCCGACCCGGGCGTCGCCCACCAGCGGCAGGGCGTCGTGCTTCATGGCGTCGAAAGGCTGCACGTTGAGCCCGACGATCTTCACGCCGGCGTCCTTGAACAGGGCCCAGGAGCCGGTGGTGAAATCCTGCAGGCGCGTGCCAACGGCGATCACCAGATCGGCCTGTTCGGCTAGGGTGTTGGCAGCGGACGAACCGGTAACCCCGACGGCACCCATGTTGAGCGGATGGTCGTGGGGCAGGGCGCTCTTGCCGGCCTGCGTTTCCATCACCGGAATGCCGTGCGCCTCGGTGAACTCGGCAAGGCTGTCCGAGGCTTCGGAGTAGAGCACGCCGCCGCCGGCGATCAGCACCGGCCGTTCGGCCTGGCGGATTGCGGCTGCGGCGGTGGCGAACTCGTCGGCATCGGGCATCATCCGGCGCGGCGTCCACACACGCTCGGCAAAGAAGCTCTCGGGATAGTCCCAGGCCTCGGCCTGCACGTCCTGACAGAGCGACAGCGTCACCGGCCCGCATTCCGCGGGGTCGGTCAGCACCTGCATGGCACGGCGCAGGGCCGGCACGATCTGCTCGGGGCGGGTGATGCGGTCGAAATAGCGGCTGACGGGGCGGAAGGCGTCGTTGGCCGAAACCGTGCCGTCGCCCCAGTCCTCGACCTGCTGCAGCACCGGATCGGGCAGGCGGTTGGCGAAGACATCGCCGGGCAGGAACAGCACCGGCAGCCGGTTCACATGCGCCAGGCCGGCTGCCGTGACCATGTTGAGCGCACCGGGCCCGATGGAGGTGGTGCAGGCCATGAAGCGGCGGCGGAAGCTGGCCTTGGCATAGGCGATGGCGGCGTGGGCCATGCCCTGTTCGTTCTGGCCGCGATAGGTCGGCAGCTTGTCGCGCACCGAATAGAGCGCCTCGCCCACCCCGGCGACGTTGCCGTGCCCGAAGATGGCGAAGACACCGCCGAAGATCGGCACCGTTTCGCCTTCGATCACCGTGTGCTGGGCGGCGAGAAAGCGGGCCACGGCCTGGGCCATGGTCAAGCGCACGGTGTTCTGGCTCATGGTCGTCATCCTTGTGGTCGGGCAGCCGCAGTCTGGCCCAGACGCTGCCAGACGTCGACCAGGGCGGAGAAGCGGCGCGCCATGTCGGCAATGGCGGCTTCGTCGTCAATGTCGCCGTCCAGCCAGCGGCGGGCGGCATCGAAGAAGATTGTGCGGCCCACGGCGAAGCCCCGGACGCTCCGGGAGGTGCGCGCGGCGGCGAAGCCGGCTTCGAGCTGCTCCTGCGGGGCGTCGAGCCCGAGCAGCACGACGCCGCGGCAGAACGGGTCGCGAGCCTCTATCACGGCGTCCGTAGCGGCCCAGGCGGCGGGGTTGGCCTGCGGCTCGAGCTTCCACCAGTCGGGCTTGATGGCGGCGTCATAGATTTCGGTCAAAGCGCGGGCGACCGTATCGTCCGCCAGCGGGCCATGCTTGCCGGCGATGATCTCCACCAGCAGTTCGCGGCCGACCTTGCGGGCGGCATCGTAGGCGGAGCGGAGCTTGGCGATCTGCGTCGCCTTCAGCTCGGCGGGATCGTCCGGATGGAAGAAGCAGAGCACCTTGATGCAGTGGTCGACCGGCCACTCCACGAGGCGCGAGCCGAGGTCCTGGGTGAACTCGAACTGCAGCGGCCGAGAGCCGGGCAGTTCGATCGGACGCGCAATCCAGAGGTTACCGGTGCCGCTGGCAGCATAGAGGGCATCGCGGCCGTATTTGTCGTCGATCAGCATGCCGAAACCGTCGCGGCCGGCGGCAACGCGCTTGGCAGCCTCGACCGCCAGCACCTTGAAGTGCGGGATGCGGGCGAGCCGTTCGGCATCGCCGCCGGCGAGGTCTTCCAGTTGCGAGCGGTGGTCGACGGCCAAGGCCATGAGCTGCGGCCGCTCGCGGCGGCGGGTGGTGGCCCAGTGGACGTGGTTGATCGCCTCGTCCTTGCGCAGGGCGCGCTCGCGGCTGCCATGCTCGAGGAAGTAGCTGAGTTCGGTCCAGGTGGGGATTTCTGGCGCGCAAAGCAGGCGGGAGACGGCAAAAGCGCCGCAGGCGTTGGCCCAGGTGGCGGAGGTTTCGTGCGGCTCGCCGCGCAGCCAGCCGCGCAGGAAACCGCTCATGAAGGCGTCACCTGCGCCGAGGACGTTGTAGACCTCGATCGGGAAGCCCTTGCCGACGATGCCCTCCTCGAGGTCATCGGGAATGGGGCCGTCATAGACGATGCAGCCCATTGGCCCGCGCTTCAGGACGATGGTGCCGGAGGACAGGGCCCGGATCGTCCTGAGCGCGGAGGGGAGATCGGACTCGCCGGCGGCAATCAGCACCTCTTCCTCGGTGCCGACGATCAGGTCGCACTCCGGCAGGACGGTCTTGAGATGCGCCGAAACGGTGTCCGAAGCGATATAGCGGCTGTCGCCGGCGTCGTGGCCGGCAAGGCCCCAGAGATTGGGGCGGTAGTCGATGTCGAACACCACCTTGCCGCCACTGGCGCGGGCGATGCGCATGGCCTTGCGCTGGGCGGCGTCGCTGTTGGGGCGGGCGAAGTGGGTACCGGTAACCAGAACGGCACGCGAGGAGCGGATGAAGGCCTCGTCGACATCTTCCTCGGACAGGGCCGCGTCGGCGCAGTTGTCGCGATAGAAGATCAGCGGGAAGGAGTGCTCGTTCTCGACGCTCAGCAGCACCAGGGCCGTCAGCCGGTCGGGATCGGTGACGACGCCGTGGGTGTCGACGCCCTCGCGGACGAGCTGTTCGCGGACGAAGCGGCCCATCTGCTCGTTGCCGACGCGGGTGATCAGGCCCGAGCGCAGGCCGAGGCGTGCGGTGCCGACGGCGATGTTGGTGGGGCAGCCGCCGACGGATTTGGCGAAGCTGCCGACATCCTCGAGCCTTGTGCCGATCTGCTGGCCGTAGAGGTCGACCGAGGCACGGCCGATGGTGATGACGTCGAGCGTCCGGTCACGCTCATCCATCACGCTGGTCAAGGCAGTCCTCCCGAGTGGCCTGTGGGTGGCTTCTGGCAATCATGAAACATGGGTTCTGAACGAGCGTCAATATGGAACGCCTGTTCTACTAACCCTGCCGGCGCTTCTCGGCAATGCTGACGGTCAGCGCCATGGCGAAGGCCATGCTGGCCGAGAGCGAGCGGAAGCCGGCGTGGTCGGCCTCAACCAGTTCGAACCACACGGTCGAGCACTCGGCCAGCGGTGAAAAGGCCGAATCGGTGAGGGACACCACCGGCACGCCGCGCGCCGCCATGCTGCGGGCCTGCACAGCACTTTCCGAGGCGTAGGGCGAGAAGCTGACGGCGAAGGCCGCGTCGTGCTCACCGGCCATGGCCAGCAGGTCGTCGTCGATGCCGGCGGCGGTGCCGACCAATTGGCACTTCACCTTCAGCTTGCCGAAGGCATAGGCCATGTAGCTCGAGATCGGGTAGGAGCGGCGCTTGGCGATCAGGTAAATGGTGTCGGCGCCGGCGAGCAATTCGACCGCTTTATCGAACTGCGCCGGCTCGATTGCGGCGCTCACCGCGTCGAGCGAGCGATGCGCCGCCGACACGAAACCGTTGAAGATGGTGGTGCTCTGCGCCAGCGCCACCCCGCCTTGCTCCAGCGCCCGCAGCCGGTCCTCATAGGACGAGGTGCGCTCACGCAGGCGGGCGCGGAACAGTTGCTGCAGACCGGAAAAACCATCGAAGCCGAAGAGCTGGGCAAAGCGCACCAGGGTCGAGGGCTGCACCTCGGCCGAGGCGGCAATGCTGGCGGCGGTGCCGAAGGCGATGTCGTCGGGATGGTCGAGCGCATAGGCGGCGACCTGGGTCAGGCGCTTGGGCAGTTCGGCACGACGCTCGAGAATGGCGATGCGAAGGGACTCGAAATCGGCGGGCGGCAGCGGGGCAGGGGCCATGAGCACCTCGTTCGGAACGCTCCACTTCTAGGGACCCTCGCGCCGAAATAGAAGGGCCATTCCGGAAACGGAACGGATGGACTATCCCTGTGGCGAGCGAGGGAGGAGCGCATGCAGCAGCGGATCGGGGTCGGACTCATCGGGACCGGCTATATGGGCAAGTGTCATGCGCTTGCCTGGAACAGCGTGCGGCCGGTGTTCGGCGACGGGCCGAAGCCGCGGCTGGTGCACCTGGCGGAGGTGGATGCGGAGCTCGCGGCCCGCCGCGCCGACGAGTTCGGTTTCGAACGGTCCACCGGCGACTGGCGCCAGCTCATCGCCGATCCGGAGGTGGAGGTCGTCTCCATCACCACGCCCAACGCCTTTCATGCCGAGATGGCCGTGGCGGCGCTGGAAGCGGGCAAGCACGTCTGGTGCGAAAAGCCGATGGCGGTGGCGCTGGCTGATGCCGAGCGCATGGAGGCGGAGGCACGAGCCTCCGGCAAGGTCGCGATGCTCGGCTACAACTACATCCAGGGCCCAATGGTGCGGCTGATTGGCGACCTGCTCGCCGCTGGGCGCATCGGTAGGGTGAACCACGTCCGGCTCGAGATGGACGAGGACTTCATGGCCGATCCCGGCACGCCGTTCGGGCTCAAGAGCCTCGCCGAGTCGGGCTATGGCGCCATCGACGATTTCGGCGTCCATCCGCTGAGCCTGCTGCAGGTGTTGCTCGGCCCGGTGCGGCGGGTGATGGCGCACCTGTCGAAGCCCTATGCCGAGCGGCCGGTGCAGGGGGGCGGGCGGCGGGCGGTGGAAACCCACGACGTCGCTAGCATTCTGTTCGAGATGGACAACGAGGTCAGCGGCGTGATGGCGCTGAGCCGCACTGCCTGGGGCCGCAAGGGCCGCATTGCGCTGCAGATCTTCGGCAGTGCCGGCACTATCGTCTTCGACCAGGAGCGCTTCAACGAAGTGCAGATCTATGAGGCGGGCGAGGGCACCACGGCTGGTTTCCGCACCGTGCTCGCCGGGCCGCAGCACCCGCCCTACGACCGGTTCATCCCGGCGCCCGGGCATGGACTCGGCTTTAACGACCTCAAGATCATCGAATGCCATGAACTGCTGCGGGCGATCGGGGGCGAGCCGGCGCGGGTGATCGACTTCACCACCGGGCTTGCGATCGAGCGGACGGTGCATGCGATGGCGCAGAGCCATCGGGAGAGCAGGTGGGTGGAGGTTTGAGGCTCCTCTCAGGAAGAGATCGCCACGAAGTGTGGCGACGTGGCGAGCCCCGGCCGAGAGGGTGAACCCCTCACCCTAACCCTCTCCCTTCGAGGGGAGAGGGGACGCAGGAGGCGAGCAGCCGGAGCTGCTTACGCCACCTTCAGCCGTTGCGGGGTACGGGTCTGCTCGTTCCACAGGATGAAGGTGGAGGCGCCGAGGATCAGCAGGGCGCCCGGCCAGAACCAGACGGCCGGTACCTGCGACAGTACCAGCCAGCCGAGCAGCGTGTTGAGCGGCAGCTTGAGGTCGTCGAAAGGCTGGAGATAGGTCGCGTCGGCCACCTTGTAGGCCAGGCTCAGGAAGTACTGCGCCGCGGCGGTAACCAAGCCCAGCAACAGCACCAGCCACAGCGCGTCACCGGTCGGCGGCACAAAGTCGAATCCGGTGGCGAGGCTCGCGGGCAGCGCACCCGCGGGCAGCACGGCAACCGCAATCCCCAGCACCACACCGATCAGCAGGTGGTTGGGCGTGATCAGCACCAGCATGTAGAGGGTCAGCGATTCCGGAGCTTCGTCGCGGCTGAGATATTTGGTGATCACCGAAACCGAGCCCCAACAGGCCGCGGCCAGGACCGGCAGCACCGAAGCCAGGGTGAACTGCTCGGTGCCCACCTGCGACACCATCACGGCGCCGATGAAGCCGACCACGGTGGCGCCGAGGCGCTGCACGGTCAGCCGTTCGCCCAGGAACAAGGTCGCGCCGGTGATGATGAAGAAGGGCCCCGTCATCGAGAGCGCCACCATCTGCCAGACCGGCACGCCGCTGGCGAAGCCGAAGGCGAAAAACTGCACACCGAGTGCCGACAGCAGCGCCCGCGACTCGTGCCAGAGGGGATGGCGGGTCCTGAGGGCCCCGAAGCCGATGCGGGCGATCAGCGGCAGCGCAAATGCGGTGGCGATCACGTATTGCCAGAATACCGTCGCGGTCGACGGCACGCCCATGCCGTAGGTGATGATCGGGGTGAGGATGTTGGTGATGGCGAAGGTGAGCCCCGCGCCGAGCATGAAGATAGCCCCGAGAACGGGGGCATTGGAGGCAGAGGAAAGCTGGTTCATTTGGCGTCCTTTCCGTAACCAGTTCCCTCAGGGTTACGGGAAGACGCTGCGGCCGGCGGCACGGGGCCACCGGTTCAACGCTCCATCCCGTTCTCTTTCATCCGGACTATACCGTCGGCTCCGGAGTCGCACCGGATCTGCTGACCCCGGCAGAAGCCGGGCGCTCGCGGGCTTGGCGTTGCCGCCTTACCGCCGGTGGGGAATTGCACCCCGCCCTGAGAACGTAAGCGAGACGACATCATCGGCTCGCGACGATAGAAGTAGGGCAGAGGCCCGGCGGTTGCAAGCCTGCTCCTCGGCGTGAACAATCCATCACATGCGGCTGAACGGCGATCATGCCGCATTGCTTTGTGGGCTCCTCCGGCTAGAAGGGGCGGCGAAGGAGCGTCAGCCTCGTGGAATTCTCGTTGCCATTGGTGTTCGGCGCCGGCGTGCTGAGTTTCCTCAGCCCCTGCGTGTTGCCCCTGGTGCCGCCCTATCTCACCTATATGAGCGGCGCGAGCTTCGACCAGTTGCGCGACAGCGGCAACTCCGAGGGCGCGGCGGTGCAGCGCCGCGTCGCCGTGACTTCGCTGTTCTTCATCCTTGGCTTCGGCATCGTCTTCACCACCCTCGGTGCCACTGCCACCGCGTTCGGCCAGGCTTTCCGGCAGGCGCTGCCGATCCTGACGCCGATTGCCGGCGTGGTGATCATCGCCATGGGCCTGCATTTCCTCGGCGTCTATCGCATCGCGCTGCTCGACCGGCAGTTGCGCCACCAAGGACCGGGCGTCGCCAGCGGACCGTTGGGCGGGTTCCTGCTCGGCCTGGCGTTCGCCATCGGCTGGACCCCCTGCATCGGCCCGGTGCTCGCGGCCGTGCTGTCGGTCGCGGCGAGCGGCGAGACCGCCTGGGATGGCGCGGGGCTCCTCGCGCTCTATTCGCTGGGACTCGGCGTTCCCTTCTTCCTTGCGGGCATCGCCATCGGGCCGTTCCTGACCTTTTTCAACGGCTTCAAGCGGCATCTGCGCCGGGTAGAGCAGGTGATGGGCGGATTGCTGGTGCTTACCGGTGTGCTGTTCCTCACCGGCAACTTCACTCGCATCTCCTACTGGTTCCTCGAAACCTTCCCGGTCCTCGCCACCTTCGGCTAGATCAGCTTCAGCGCCTTGAGCGAGGCATGGCCGGCCTTGCCGATGATGATGTGGTCGTGCAGCGTTATGCCAAGCGGCCGCGCGACGTCGGCGATCTCGCGCGTCATCCGCACGTCAGCCGAAGACGGGGAGGGGTCTCCTGACGGGTGATTGTGCACCAGGATCAGCGCCGTGGCCGACAGTTCCAGCGAGCGCTTGATGACCTCCCGGGGATAGACCGGGGTGTGATCGACGGTACCGGTCTGCTGCACTTCATCGGCTATCAGCCGGTTCTTCTTGTCGAGGAACAGGATGCGGAACTGCTCGACCGACGCATAGGCCATCTGGCTGCGGCAGTATTCGATCAATTCGGTCCATGAGGACAGGATCGGTTTTTCCCTGTCCAGCCGGTCCCGCCCGAACCGGGCGGCCACGGCCTGGATCACCTTGATGTGGGCGACGGAGGTCGGGCCGAGGCCGTCCACCGCTTCGAGCCGGGCCTGGCTGGCATTGAACACCCCCGAAAAAGAGCCGAACTCGCGCAGCAGCGTCTTCGCCAATGCTTTGGTGTCGCGGCGCGGGATGGCCAGTTGCAGCGCCAGTTCCAGCAACTCGTAGTCTTCCAGCGCGTCGCCCCCGAGCTTGAGGAAGCGTTCGCGCACGCGCTGGCGGTGCCCGGCATGGTCTGAACTGGCGACGGGAGGTGTAATCGGCGCTTCCGCGAACTCGTCCCCCCGGTCGCTCATCAGGCGGCTTTCCGAGCTGCGAGTGGGTTGAACAGATTGCCCGGCGAGAGGGTGAAGATCTCGCAGCCGGTCTCGGTGATGCCGATCGTGTGCTCGCATTGCGAGGACAGCGTCCGATCACGGGTCACCGCGGTCCAGCCGTCCGACAGAATCTTCACATGCGGGCGCCCGAGATTGATCATCGGCTCGATCGTGAAGATCATCCCAGCCCGCAGCGGCACGCCGGTTCCGGGCGTACCGAAGTGCATGATGTTGGGCTCGTCATGGAACAGCCGGCCGACGCCGTGGCCGACGAAGTCGCGCACCACGCTCATCCGCTCGGTTTCGGCGAGCACCTGGATGGCCGCCCCGATATCGCCGGTGGTGTTGCCCGGCTTCGCGGCCGCGATGCCGGCTTCGAGGCTGGCATAGGTGACCTCGATCAGCCGTTCGGCCTTCCGAGAAATCTCGCCCACCGGATACATGCGGCTCGAATCGCCGTGCCAGCCGTCCACCACCAGCGTGAGGTCGATGTTGACGATGTCGCCCTCGCGCAGTGGCCGCTGGTCGGGGATGCCGTGGCAGACCACGTGGTTGATCGAGGTGCAGGTGGCGTGCCGGTAGCCCTTGTAGAAGATGGTGGCGGGCACCGCGCCGTGATCCCGCGCGAATTCGTAGGCCACCTTGTCGATGGTCGCGGTCGGTACGCCCGGCTCGACATATTCGGTCAGCACGTCGAGCGCGGCCGCCGTCAACTGCCCGGCACGGCGCATGCCCTCGAAACCTTCCTCGCCGTGCAGGGGGATCACCCCCGGGGTGCGGCGAAGGCGTGGGCTGGCGTCGACAAAGGTGATCATGAGGTACTCCGGAAGGCACCATCAAAATAGTATCGACTGGCGGGCAAGGAAAGCCTTGCCGGTCCCGCTTGACGCAATCGGCACCCCGGCGCATTGCTGTGCGCCTTCAGCCTACGGAACCACCATGTCCGATACCTCCCGCGTCACCGCTGGCCTCGTCGTCATCGGCGATGAAATCCTCTCCGGCCGCACCAAGGACGTCAATATCGGCGCCGTCGCCGAATTCTGCACCGATCTCGGCATCGACCTCACCGAAGTCCGCGTCGTCGCCGACGAGATGGACGACATCGTCGCTGCGGTGAACGCCCTCCGCGCACGCTACACCTATGTCTTCACCACCGGCGGTATCGGGCCCACGCATGACGACATCACCGCCGATGCCATCGCCCGGGCTTTTGGTGTCGACCTGCCGATCAATCCGGAAGCGCGGGCCATGCTCGAGGCGCGCTGGCAGCAGACCGGCACCGAAGTCAACGAGGCGCGGCTACGCATGGCCCGCATTCCCGAAGGGGCTAGCCTGATCGTCAACGCCGTCAGCGCCGCGCCCGGCTTCCGCATCGGCAATGTTCATGTGATGGCGGGCGTGCCGGTGATCATGCGCGCCATGCTCGAGGCCATCGCGCCGACCCTGCAAGGCGGGCGCAAGGTGCAGTCCGTCACCGTCAAGGCCGCGGTGGGGGAGGGCACTATCGGCAGTCCTTTGGCGGCGCTCCAGGAGGAGTTCCCGGACGTCAAGATGGGCAGCTATCCGCAGATGGGACACGGCCGTGTCATGACGGAACTGGTGCTGCGCTCCCACGATGAAGCGCGGCTGGAGCAGGCGGCGGGGCGGGTGCGGGCGATGGTGGCCGAAGCGCATCGGAAAGCCGGAGTCACGCCGCCGGACGAGGCCTATTGAACGCCAGCGCATTGGCGGCAGCCCGCCTGTTTGCTAAGGACGAACCAAGCCCCTTGGGAGAAGCCAGTTTGACCAGCCCGAACCAGAAGTCGTTTCCCGTGACCTGGGATCAGTTCCACCGCGACAGCCGCGCCCTGGCCTGGCGGCTTGCCGCCAATGGCGGCTATGACGCCGTGGTGGCGATCGCCCGCGGCGGCCTCGTGCCGGCGGCCATCGTTGCCCGTGAACTCAATATCCGCACCGTCGAGACGGTGGCGGTGAAGAGCTACGACCACCAGAACCAGGGCATGATCAAGGTGCTCAAGGAGATCAGCCAGCCGGTGCTCGAAATCGCCAAGGGCGGCGGCAAGGTGCTGATCGTCGACGATCTCGTCGATACCGGCGGCACTGCGCGCGTTGTCCGCGAAATGCTGCCCGGAGCCCACTTCGCCACGGTCTACGCCAAGCCCAAGGGCCGGGACCTGGTCGACACCTTCATCACCGAAGTGAGCCAGGACACCTGGATATTCTTCCCCTGGGATCTCGACGTGGCCTATGTCGCCCCGATCTCCGGAGGCACCGACTAAGCCTCGCGCGGGCGTGGTGGAATGGTAGACACACCGGACTTAAAATCCGGAGGGGGTATCCCCGTGCGGGTTCAAGTCCCGCCGCCCGCACCAGAATGCGTTTGACGCCCGGTCAGGGCACGTCGTCGGGACGGGCGGGACCACCTTCGGTTTCGAGCCGCAGCAACTGCTTGACGTCCTGACGGGTGAATTTGAGCCGTACGCCGGCGCCAAGCCCGTCGGACTCTTCGATCACGAACACCCCGAAGCGCTCGAGCGCTTGCGTCAGCCCGGGCACGTCGTCCTCATTGATCCAGGCGCTGCCCTTGGATTCGACCGTCTGCAGGCGTTCGGTGGTGATCCCGGCAGCCTTGGCGAAGTCATCGCGGCTGACGCCGGCCAGCACCCGCGCTGCTGCCACCAGACGCCCCGTGAGTTTTCCGCTTTCCGACATGCTGAACTCCATGCTCGTTGCTGCTTTTCGCCAGCATGGCACGAGAGCATGGCCAAAGACAGCCGGCTAGCTCTGCCTCTCGGGTGAGCCGGCGTTGGCGCCTTCTTCGGCCGCGGCATCCGCATCGAGCTTCTGCTGCAGCCGGTCCCGGAACAGCGTGGCCCGCGCCAACAGCATCAGCGTCACCGGGGTGGTGATGCTCATGAACGCAAAGATCGCCAGTTCGGGGAAGATCGCGCGGCCTTCGGTGAAGGTGAAGTAGAGTGCCGAGGTGAGCAGGATCAGCCCGCCGCCCATGCTGGTGCCCATGGTGGGGGAGTGCATGCGCAGGTAGAAGCTGTTGAGCCGCACGAGGCCGAAGCAGCCGGCCAGTGTCAGCGCCGCGCCCATGAGCACGCAGACCGACAGCAATACCGCGAGCCACAGGGGAAGATCGGCCATCACTCGATCACCTCCCCGCGCATCAGGAACTTGGCGAGCGCGACCGTGCCGACGAAACCAAGCAGGCCGATCAGCATGGCCAGCTCGAAATAGATGTGACTCGAGGTGCGGATGCCCTGCGCGATCAGCAGCAACAGGGCCACGACGTAGATGGCGTCGAGCGCGAGAATCCGGTCCTGCGCGCGCGGACCGAACACCATGCGGTAGAGCGCCAGCAGCATCGCAAGTGCCAGCATCACCTGCGCCGCCAACAGGCTCCAGGACAGAATGGCCACGCTCATTGGAGCAACTCCATCAGCGGTTGTTCGTAGCGGGTCTTCAGTGTCCGCACCCATTCCTCCTCGTCCACCAGGTCGAAGACGTGGATCAGCACCATGCTGCGCGTGCGGTCGTATTCGAGCCAGGCGCTGCCGGGGATGGCGGTGACGAGGCAGGCGAGCACAGACAAACCGAACGGATGGGTCAGTTCGAGGTCCACCTCGACGAAACCCGCCGTGGGCTTGGCATCGGGATGGATCAGCACCCAGAACACGGCGAGGTTGGACCGCACAATGTCGATGCTGGCATGGGCGAGGATCTTCAGGACCGCCAAGGGACGCCGGAAGATCACCTGCTCGGGCAGGAGTGGTGCCACCGCCACCGGAATGACCAGCGCCAGCAGAGCTCCGAGCAGCAGGTGCCCGAGCCCGGCCGATTGCTGGAACAGCAGCCAGAGCCCAAGCAGCATGGCCGACAGGACGGGATGGGGGAGAAGCCGTTGCCTCATGGGACGACCTCCCCACTGCCGAGCACGCCGGTGATGTAGATCTCGGGGTTGTGCAGGTTGCCGGCCGTGCTCGCCAGGATGTCGATGATGGGTCCAGCCAACATCGTCGCAATCACGCACAGCGCCAGCAGCAGCACCACCGGTATGATTTCCAGCAACCGGACGCGGATGCCGGTTTCCGGCATCGAGGTCCAGAAGATGTTGATGCCGTTGCGAACCATGGCGATCAGCACCAGCAGGCCCGACCCGATTACCGCGGCGGCAAACCACCAGGTCTGCGGACCAGGATGCTCCACTGCCGTGAAGGCGGAGGAGATCATCACGAACTTGGACAGAAACCCGGCGAGCGGCGGCAGGCCCGCAAGCACCAGGGCCACGATGGCGAAGCACCAGCTGATCAGGGCGGCACCGGCAGGCACGGTGGGGCTCACCTCCTCGTCCTCGTCGATCTCGTCCTCGTCGTCCTCACCATAGAATTCCAGCGAGATGGCGAGCACCTGCGCTTCGGCCGGCAAGGCCTGGTCGATGATGTCCTTGAGCAGGAAAAGAGCGCCGGCGGCAAGGGTTGCAACGATCAGGTAAAGCAGTGCGCCCGCCGTGACACCCGGCACATCATAGGCGGCAGCGAGCAGCATCGTTCCGGCCGAGACCAGGAGCAGATAGCTCGCCAGCCGGTCGAGCGCCTTGGACGACAGCGCCCCGATGCTGCCATAGGCAAGCGTGACGAGTCCAATGACGAACAGGGCAAGCTCCCCGAAATCGCTGCCGGCAAAGGCCAGCGTCTTGAGGCGCAGGACGGCGTAGAACCCCACCTTGGTCATGATGGCGAACAGCGCCGCCACCGGCGGAGCGGCAGCCGAATAGGCCGGCGGCAACCAGAAGTGCATGGGCCAGGCGCCCGCCTTCACCAGGAAGGCGATGCCCAGCACCGACGCGCCCACCTCGAACAGGATGCGCGGGTCGCCCTCGAGGCTCATCGCCCGCCGCGCGACGTCCGCCATGTTGAGCGTTCCGGTCGCCCCGTAGATCAAGGCGACGCCGATCAGGAACAGCGAGGACGCAACGAGGTTGACGGCGATGTAGTGCAGTGCCGAGCGCACGCGGTTGCGGCCGCTGCCATGCAGCACGAGGCCGTAGGAAGCGGCCAGCAGCAGCTCGAAGAAGACGAAGAGGTTGAACAGGTCGCCGGTGAGAAAGGCGCCGTTCAGTCCCATGGTGAGGGCGTGGAACAGGGGGAAGAAGGCCGTGCCGCGGCGGTACCAGCGCGCCGTGGCGAACAGGAGGGCCGCCAGCGCCAGTACCGAGGTGGTCACCACCATCACGGCCGCCAACCGGTCGGCCACGAAGACGATGCCGAACGGGATCGGCCAGTTGCCGAAGCTGTAGACGGCCATGGCCGTCTCGCCACCGGTCATCAGCCCCGCCAGCAAGGCGCCCGAGACCAGCAGCAGGACGATGCTGAAGGCGATGTTGATGCCCAGGATGCGGCCGCGGCCATCGCCGAGCACCAGATTGGCAATCACCGCAGCCATGGGAACGAGGACGGGCAGGACCGCCAGGGTCGTCAGGTCCATGCCTCAGTTCCCCCTGCCGTCAACATGGTCGTTGCCCGAGAAGCCGCGGGCGGCCAGCAGAACAACGAGGAACAGGGCCGTCATGGCAAAGCCGATGACGATGGCGGTCAGCACCAGCGCCTGCGGTACCGGATCGGCATAGTCCGCAGCATTTACCGCACCGTGCTCGATGATCGGCGGTGCGCCGACGCGGAGACGTCCCATGGCGAGGATGAACAGGTTCACGCCATAGGAGATGATCGACAGCCCGATGATCACCTGAAAGGTGCGCGGGCGCAGCACCAGGTAAACCCCGGATGCAATCAGCACGCCGATGGCAAGCGAGAGAATCAGCTCCATTGGTCGGACTTCTGGATCTGGCGACGGCGGGCCGGCGCGGCGGGTTGCGGTTTACGGATGGACTGGTGCGCGAGGGCGACCAGCATCAGCATGGTGGCGCCGACCACCAGCACGAACACACCGAGATCGAACAGCAGGGCCGAGGCCATCGGCACCTTCCCGATCCACGGCAGGTCGGCATAGGCGAAGGCGGAGGTGAGGAACGGATAGCCGAGCAGCATGGCGCCGAGGCCGGTGAGCAGGGCCAGCAGCAGGCCCCATCCGACCCAGAGCATGGGCCGGATGCGAAGCCGCGATTCCACCCAGCGCGTACCGCCAGCCATGTATTGCAGGATGAACGCCAGGGACAGGATGATCCCGGCGATGAACCCGCCGCCCGGCAGGTCGTGCCCGCGCAGGAACATGTAGAGGGCGATCAGGATCACCACCGGGAAGATCCAGCGCATCATGTAGGATGGCACCAGCAGGTACTCGGCAACGTCACGGCCACTTTCGTCCTTGGCAGCGAACGCCTCCTGCACCTGCTGCTGCTCGGGGCGCTCAAGGCTGTCCGCGGCCGGGCGGAACCGTCGCAGCAGCGCGAACACGGTGATCGCCACCATGCCCAGAACGGTGATTTCGCCCAGCGTGTCGAAGCCGCGGAAATCCACCAGCATGACGTTGACCACATTGGTCCCGCCGCCCTGGACATAGGCGTTCTCGAGGAAGAAGCTGGATATCCCGTCACCGGGCTGGCTGGTCATCACCGCGTAGCTCATGGTGGCCACGCCGAGGCCCACGATCCCCGCCAATAGGGCATCGCGGAAGCGGCGGAAGCGGACGCGCCAACTGACGTCCTCGGGCACGGGCAGCCGCTTGGGCAGCCAGCGCAGACCAAGCAGGATCAGCACCGTGGTGGCGATTTCAGCCAGCAACTGGGTCAGCGCCAGATCGGGAGCCGACAGCCAGGCAAAGGTGATGCAGGTGGCCAGCCCGGCGCCGCCGAGCAGGATCATGGCCGCCAGCCGATGATACTTCGCCTGCTGGGCCGCTGCCACCGCGCTCAATCCGCCGAGTGCCCACAGCAGCGCGAACACCGGATCGAACTCGCGGGGCAGGGGAAGTTGCCCCAGCCGGGCCCAGCCGGCGCCGACGCCCGCCGCGAGCGCCACTGCGACGACGAGGAAGATCTGTGTCTGCAGCCTCTTGGTGCCGAGCGCCGCCGTCAGGCGCACGGCCCATTTGTTGGTGGCGGTGAGCAGGATGCGCTCGAAGATGCGCTGGCCTCTGAGGCGACGCAGCAGTGGGACGCCGTCGACATTGCGCAGGCGGCGATAGTAGGAAATGTAGATTACCGTGCCGCCCGCCATGGCGATCAGGCTCATCACCAGCGGCAGGTTGAAGCCGTGCCAGACCGACAGGCTGTAGTAGGGCACGTCCGGCCCCAGCACGGCGGTCACCGCGGCAGCGAGATAGGGTCCGATGGTGATGCCGGGAACGATGCCGACCGCCAGGCAGGCCAGCACCAGCAATTCGATCGGGCGGCGCATCAATGGCGGTGGTTCGTGCGGGGTGCGATCCAGGTCCGTCGCCGGCGGCCCGAAGAACACCCCGTGCACGAACTTGATCGAGTAAGCGACGCTCAACATGCTGGCGAGCGTCGCCACGATCGGCAGCGACAGGTTGACGAACGGATTGGGGTCGAACTCGGCCGTTTCGGTGAAGAACATCTCCTTCGAGAGGAACCCGTTCAAGAGCGGCACGCCGGCCATGGCGCCGCTGGCGATGATCGCGAGCGCGGAGGTGAAAGGCAGCGCCTTCCGCAAGCCGCTGAGCTTGCGGATGTCGCGCGTGCCGGTCTCGTGGTCGATGATGCCCACCGCCATGAACAGCGACGCCTTGAAGGTGGCGTGGTTGGCGATGTGGAAGATGGCCGCCACCGCGGCCAGCGGTGTCCCCATGCCGAGCAGAGTGGTGATCAGCCCGAGATGGCTGATGGTGGAATAGGCGAGCAGGCCTTTGAGATCGCGCTGGAAAAGCGAGGTATAGGCGCCGACCAGCAGCGTGATCAGCCCGGTATAGGTGACCACCCAGAACCACAGGTCCGACTGCGACATCACCGGCCAGAAGCGGGCCATGAGGAACACGCCCAGCTTCACCATGGTGGCAGAGTGCAGATAGGCCGACACCGGCGTCGGTGCCGTCATGGCATTTGGCAGCCAGAACTGGAACGGGAACTGCGCGCTCTTGGTGAAGGCGCCGATCAGGAACAGCACCAGCGTGACGGGGTAGAGCTCATGCTGAACGATCAGCGAGCCCGAGGCGAGCACGTCGTCGAGCTGGTAGCTGCCTACGATATGGCCCACCAGCAGCATGGCGAAGAACAGCGCCAGCCCGCCGGCACCGGTCACGATCAACGCCATGCGGGCGCCGTCGCGGGCGTCGCCACGGTGATACCAGTAGCCGATCAGCAGGAATGAGACGAGGCTGGTGACCTCCCAGAAGATGGCGAGCTGGATGATGTTGCCCGACAGGACGACGCCGATCATCGAGCCCATGAAGGCCAGCAGCAGCGAATAAAGGCGATGCACCGGATCGCGCGGCGACATGTAGTAGCGCGCATAGAGCACCACCAGCAGGCCGATGAAGGTGATCAGGATGCAGAACAGCCAGCCGAGCCCGTCGAGCCTGAAATCCAGGTTGAGGCCGGCCATGGGGATCCACTCGGTCCCCACCCGCAGCACTCCGCCGTCTGCCACCGAAGGAAAAGCCGCGACGGTCAGCACGAATCCGATAGCGGCGACACAGCCGGCCAGCCACGCGGCGCCATTGCGCGCCGAGGTGGGCAGCAATATCGCCACGACGCTGGCGGCAAAAGGCAGCGCCCAAAGCAGAGTAATGATCAGTTCGGACATGCGGGCAACCTAAGGAACTCGATCCAGCAGCACAATGACCGGGGGAGCGACAGGCTGCCCTTTGGGCCTGATTTTCAGTCCAAAAATATCGTTATGACGTCCCACTTCACCCGAAATGCCACCCGGTCTTGCCGCGCCGGTGTACTCAACCCTAAGCTCGTCCTGAATTCGACCGATGCGACACCAACGATTGGCTCGGTTCGAATCGCCGGTGAGGCAAGGAGAGAGCGAAATGAATGACACAGGCTGGCCGGTTATCCCGCCGCGCCGGATCCTGCTGGCCACCGATCTCAGTGCCCAGTCGGACCGCGCCCTCGACCGGGCCCTGCAATTGGCCC
The DNA here is from genome assembly GCF_042685625.1 of Devosia albogilva. Classification (NCBI taxonomy): domain Bacteria; kingdom Pseudomonadati; phylum Pseudomonadota; class Alphaproteobacteria; order Hyphomicrobiales; family Devosiaceae; genus Devosia; species Devosia albogilva. The sequence goes on along the minus strand of NZ_JBHUNP010000001.1, from coordinate 281,158 downwards.
GGACATGGAACGCCGAACTGGTGGCGGTGCATGCCATCGAGCAGGCGGAGGCATGGCGCGATCCCGCGCGCATTCCCTCCTGGCACAATCCGCCCGACCTCACGAGGCGCGTCGAGGATCAACTGCGCGACGATCTCGGCGGCGTCGCTTCCCTGCGCATACGCGTCGTCGAGCAGCCTGCTGCGGAAGCCATTCTGGCTGCGGCCACCGCAGACCAGTGCGATCTGATCGTTGTCGGAGATGGCCGCCACCGGCCACTGGGCGGTCTCGGCGCCACGCTGAGCGAGCTGTTCAGGACCTCACCCGTCTCCGTGCTCGTCGCCAAGCAGAGGGTGCGCAGCCCGTACCAGCGATTGCTGGTGGGCACCGACTTCACCGACGAGGCCTTGATCGGCTTCGAGATCGCGGCACGGCTGTTCCCATCGGCGCGGTTCACCCTCATGCACGCCTTTGACCTCCCCTACCGCTCGCTGCTCGCCGACAACAGCCTGAGCCGCGACTTCCAGTCGATGGAGCGCGAGACCATCAACGAATTCGTCGGCAAGGCGCAGTTGCCGCAATCGGTTCGCGACACGCTCGAAACGCTGGTCGAGCACGGCCCGCCATCCGAGATGCTCTACCGCTATGCCTGGGATCACCAGGTTGATCTCACCGTCATCGGCGCCTATGAGCGCGGCCGTCTGTTCCACGCACTGCTCGGCGGGGAGGGGCCGCGGATTCTCGAGTCGGTCACCAGCGACATCCTGGTGGTGCGGCCACCGGGCGGCGCTGCCGCTGCCGAGGCGTAGAAGGCGTGTCCTCGGAACCGGGCGCTCGCTCCTCTGCCGCGGTGGACATCGTGCGAAAGGTCTCGCTCGCTAACGCTTCGCTAGGCTATGGCGACAATGGCCTGATCTTCGAGGTCCATGATCCGCTGCCCGAAGCGTTGTGGCAGCATCCACAGCAGTTCTGGTCGCCTGTCCTGTCGTCCCGCATCCCGGGACTCCGTGGAGTCTGGATCAAGTACGAGGGCAGCCACATCAGCGGCTCCTTCAAGGACCGGATCATTCGCGCCACCCTGGCGGCGCTGCTGGAAAAGCACCCCGACTGCTCAGGTATCGTCGTGCCCTCGAGCGGCAACGCTGCCGTGTCCGCTGCCGTGTTTGCGGCGCGGCACCAGCTACCGATGATTGCGATCGTGCCGGAAGGCACGCCCGACGCCCGCATGCTGCCGATCCTTGCTCGCGGCGCCGCAGTGCTGCGGGCTGGAGAGGGGCCAAGCGCCTCCTACGCGCTGGCCTATCGGATCGCCTCCGAACTTGGCTACTTCCCGCTTCTGTCGACCTTCGCCTCCCCCTGGGCGGAGTGGGGCTGTCGCGCCATCGGGCGTGAACTCGCCGTGCAACTGCCGCAGGTGCAGCATGTGGTTGCCCCGGTGAGCGCCGGCCCGGTGCTGGTCGGCACGATCAACGGCTTGCGCGAAGCAGGGCATCCTGCCGTGTTCCCGGTTGCCATTCAGGCGCAGGGCTGCGCGCCCATCGCCGCCGCCTTCCGCGCCGGCAGCGACCATGTCGTGCCGTGGCAGCAGCCCGTCACCACCGCTGCAGGAGCCATCGCTGACCGGCTGGAGGGCTATCCGCAGGACGGTACCCGTGTGCTGTCGCTGCTGCGCCAGCATGGCGGCCTTGCCGATGCTGTCAGTGACGAGGCCATGGCTTACGCGCGGGCGGCGCTTCTGCGCTACGACGGACTCGATGCGGAGTTTTCGGCATGTGCTGCCGTCGCCTGGCTGATGGGTGCGCCTGATCGAGTCCGCCCGGGTACTGTCGCCATCGTCACCGCCTCGGGCTTCAAGCACACCTTTGCCGGCGACGTGCCGGTGGCATCGCCGAACCACGCTGCTATAGAGGGCCGACTTCGGCACCTGTTGCCGCCCGGCGCGTCTTTCCTGTGAGGTTCTCTTGACCATCGAATCCATCTCCACCGGCATCGTGCCATCATCCGCTCCCGTCAGCGACGCGGTGCGGGCCGGCAAGCAGGTCTGGCTCGTCGCCATCGCCGAGGACCCGGAGACGGGCGCCATTGTCGATGGCGGCATCGAGGGGCAGACCCGGCGTACGCTGGAGAACCTCGACATGGCCGTCCGCGCCGCCGGCGGCACGCTCGCCAACGTCGTGCAGGTGCAGGTATTTCTGATCGACAGCGCCGATGCGGCGGGAATGAACGCCGTTTACCGCGAGTTCTTCGCCGCGCCCTATCCGGTCCGCGCCACCGTCGTGGTCAAGGAATTGCTCGCCAAGGGGCTCAGGGTGGAGATGCTGGCGACGGCGGTTCTCGACTGATGCTGCTCAAGCGCGAACTTGTCGAAGACATCCGTGCCGGCAAGGTGGACCTGATCTTCCGCCGCTGGAGCCGCCCCACCGTCAAGGCCGGTGGTACGCTGAAGACCAGGCTGGGTACCCTCGCCATCAAGGCGATCGACGATCTCAAGCCCGAAGACGTCACGCCGGAGGAGGCGCGCCGCGCCGGCTTCGCCGACCTCGACGACTTTCACCGCTGGCTGGCGACCATGAAGCCGGGCCACCTGTTCCAGCGCATCACCGTCGGCTGGCTCGCCGACGCAGAATAGCTACTCGGCCGGTTCGGCCTGCTTCACCGCGAACTCCACCACGCCCTTGCGGGTGGCGACGAGGCCGATGCGGCCGTGCTTGATGTCGAGCGCCTTCTCGCCGAACAGCTTGCGCCGCCAGCCGCGCATCGCCGGCACGTCGGCCTCGTCGTCGAGCACGATGGCGTCGATGTCGTCCGAGGTGGCGATGATCCGCGCCGCCACCCCGTGCTGCTCGGACACCGATTTCAGCAGCACGCGCAGCAGGTCGCCCACGGCGCCTTTGGGGGAGGGGCCACGATAGCGCTCCGGCGCCGGCGGCAGCGCCGATTTCGGCAGGGCCTCGACCTCCTTGAGCAGCGCCATGATCTCGGCAGCCGCGGAACTGCGGCCATAGCCGCGCGGCACCGCGCGCAGCTTCTCGAACGCGTCGGGCGTCAGCGGTCGCTGCTGCGCCAGTTCGAACAGCACGTCGTCCTTGAGGATGCGGCTGCGCGGCTGGTCCGTCTCCTGCGCCTTGCGCTCGCGCCACTCGGCGAGCTTCTGCAGCGCCGCCAGGTCACGCGGCCGGTTGACCTTCATCTTGAGCCGCTCCCAGGCGCGCTCCGGCCGGATCACATAGGTGTCGATGTTGCGCAGGATGCCGAGCTCATCCTCCACCCAGTCCCACCGCTTTGTGCGGTCCACCTGCTCGCGCAGTTCGCGATAGATGTCGCGCAGATGAGTCACGTCCGCGATGGCATAAAGCCGCTGCTTCTCCGACAGTGGCCGCGCCGACCAGTCGGTGAAGCGGCTCGACTTGTCGAGCTCGATCTTGACGATCGAGCGCACCAGATTGTCGTAGGAGATGCTGTCGCCGAAGCCGCAGACGCTGGCGGCGATCTGGGTGTCGAAGATATTGTGCGGCACCTCGCCAGTCAGCTTGACGAAGATTTCCACGTCCTGCCGCGCGGCGTGGAACACCTTGGTAACGTTGGGATTGGCCAGGAGGGTGAAGAACGGCGCGAGATCCAGCCCCGGGGCCAGTGGATCGATCAGCACCGCCTCGTCATCCGTTGCCGCCTGAATGAGGCACAGCTTCGGCCAGTAGGTCGTCTCTCGCAGGAATTCGGTGTCGACGGTTACGAAGTCAAACTTCTGCGCGCGCTCGCAGAAATCCGCGAGCACGTTCGTAGTGGTGATCAGATCCATACTGTGGTCCGTCAAACTTCCGTCTCAAAAAAGCCGGTATTCTTCCTAGCAGGCTCGCGCCCTGCGCTCCAACGATTTTCCGGCGGCCGCCGGATGTTGCTCCATCAGGCCCGCGAGACCGCCCCGCCTTGACAAGGCCGGGGCTGCGTGTGCTTTACCCGCCCCAGATTCCGCTGTTTCCCAGAGTATGCCATGACCCTCCACCGCTATCGCTCGCACACCTGTGGCGCGTTGACCGACGCCGATGCGGGTCAGACCGTGCGCCTCAGCGGCTGGGTCCACCGCATCCGCGATCATGGCGGGCTGCTGTTCATCGACCTGCGCGACCACTACGGCGTCACCCAGTGCGTCATCGATCCCGATTCCCCGGCCTTTGCCGAGGCGGAGAAGGTCCGCTCCGAATGGGTCCTGCGCATCGATGGCGAGGTCAAGCTGCGCGACGCCGCCGCAGTGAACCCCAACATCGCCACCGGCAAGGTGGAAGTGTTCATCCGCGAACTGGAAGTGCTGTCGGCCGCGAAAGAGTTGCCGCTGCCGGTGTTCGGCGATCAGGAATATCCGGAAGACATCCGCCTGCGCTACCGCTTCCTCGACCTGCGCCGCGAGAAGCTCCACGCCAACATCGTCAAGCGCACGCAGATTATCTCGGCGATGCGCACGGGCATGGGCGGCGCCGGCTTCACCGAATTCTCGACCCCGATCCTCACCGCGTCCTCGCCCGAGGGTGCGCGCGACTTCCTGGTGCCGAGCCGCATCCACCCCGGCAAGTTCTTCGCCCTGCCGCAGGCGCCGCAGCAGTACAAGCAGTTGCTGATGGTGGCTGGCTTCGACCGCTACTTCCAGGTCGCCCCCTGTTTCCGCGACGAGGATCCGCGTGCCGACCGTCTGCCGGGCGAGTTCTACCAGCTCGACCTCGAGATGAGCTTCGTCACCCAGGAAGACGTGTGGAACACTGTCGAGCCGGTGATGACGAGCGTGTTCGAGCAGTTTGCCGACGGCAAGCGCGTCACCCGCAACTGGCCGCGCATTCCCTACGACACCGCCATCCGCAAGTACGGCTCGGACAAGCCTGACCTGCGCAACCCGATCGAGATGGTGGCGGTCACCGAGCACTTCGCCGGCTCCGGCTTCAAGGTGTTCGCCAACCAGATCGAAGCCGACCCGAAGGTGGAAGTCTGGGCCATTCCGGCCAAGAACAAGGCTGGCGCCGAGCCGATCGGCCGCGCCTTCTGCGACCGCATGAATGCCTGGGCGCAGGGCGAAGGCCAGCCGGGTCTTGGCTATATCTTCTTCAAGGACGGCGCCGGGTCCGGTCCGATTGCCAAGAACATCGGCGAGGAGCGGACCGCCGCGCTCAAGGCCCAGCTTGGCCTCGAAGATGGTGACGCCGTCTTCTTCGTCGCCGGCCGCCCCGAGAAGTTCTACAAGTTCGCCGGCGAGGCCCGCACCAAGGTCGGGACCGACCTCGGCGTGGTGGACACCGAGCAGTTCGCGCTGTGCTGGATCGTCGACTTCCCGTTCTACGAGTGGAGCGAGGAAGAAAAGCGCATCGACTTCGCGCACAACCCCTTCTCGATGCCGCAGGGCGGTCTCGAGGCGCTCAACACGCAGGACCCGCTGACGCTCAAGGCCTATCAGTACGACGCGGTCTGCAACGGCTACGAGATCGCCTCCGGCTCTATCCGTAACCAGGAGCCCGAGACCATGGTCAAGGCGTTCGAGCTCACCGGCAAGTCGCGCGAGGAAGTGGAAGAGCAGTTCGGCGGCCTCTACCGGGCCTTCCAGTATGGCGCTCCGCCGCATGGTGGCGCCGCCTTCGGCATCGACCGCATCGTCATGCTGCTGTGCGGCGTGCAGAACCTGCGCGAGATCACCGCCTTCCCGATGAACCAGCAGGCCGAGGACCTGCTGATGGGCGCGCCGAGCCCGGCCGACAACAAGCAGTTGCGCGAGCTCAGCATCCGCCTCAACGTTCAGTAGCCGCTCACCGGCGGTTAACCAGGCTTAATGGTGCGTTAACATCGCACTGCTACCGCTGAGGCACTGGTCGTCCTCGTCGGATTCGCACTGTGCGGTCGCGCTATTCAAATGCCCTGATGCTGATCGGCGCGATCCTTGCGTTCGCGCCGATCCTCGCGGTCGACTACTTGCTCGACTCCTATGTGCGGGTCCGCGAAAAGGCGACGTCGCAACTCTATACCGCCGCCCTTGCCTCACAGATAGAAACCGCCGTGCAGGAGTCGGTCACGACGCTACGGACCATCCTCGCCGACAGTCCCTCACTCTGTACGCCGACATTCCTCGCCAACGCGCAGGCGGCGATGGAATCCAGCCTCAACGTCAAGCAGGTTCTGGTCGAGAATGCCGATGGGGTGCAGTACTGCGATGCCGTCGGTCGCACGGTGCAGTATTCGCCGCTGTCGGAAGACCTGCCAATCCCGGGTCAGACGGAAACCGTTGCGGTGGTGATGTTGGGCAACCTCGACATCCCGGCTTTCAAGATCACACAGGCATTCGGCACGACCCGAGACGTGTCGGTTTTCCTGCCGCTGCTGGGGCAGGGGACCGAAGCCATCGCGCGAGGCATGCGGAGCGGCGCCATGCTGCGCGTGGTCCTCGCCAATGGCGATCCGGTGCTGAGTGTGGGGGATGCCGATTCCTTTGACAGGCGAGCCAACAGCTCCGAGTTTGTGCACGGTCAGGCCTTCGCAGGAGAACTGCCCCTCAAGGTGGAGTACGCCGCGCCGTTCGCCATGACGCGCGCCGACTATGTGGATCTCGATGTCGGCTTTACCGTCGTCGCCTGCCTGATGAGTGCCGCCTTCCTGGTGCTGGCGCTGCAGTATGTTCGACGTTCCCGCGTGCCGGCGTTCGATCTCGAGCGCGCCATCGCCCGCGGCGAGATCAAGCCCTACTACCAGCCCGTGATCAACCTGCGCACCGGCGTGCTCGAGGGTTGCGAGGTGCTGTGCCGTTGGGAGAAGAAGAATGGCAAGGTCGTGCCGCCCGGCGCCTTTATCGACTATGCCGAGGTGACGGGCCTCGCCATTCCCATGACCCTGTCGCTGATGCAGCAGGTGAAATACGACTTGAGCGACCTGGCGCGAATGATGCCGGACCTCAAGATCTCCATCAATCTGTTCGAGGGGCACTTCCGCGACGGCAGCATTGTCGACGACGTGCAGGCGATTTTTGGCAACTCCGCCATCAGCTACCGCCAACTTGTGTTCGAGATCACCGAGCGCCACCCGCTCGGGAACTCCGCCGTGGCACAGAGTGTGATCTCGGGGCTGCACGCGCTCGGCGCGAGGGTCGCGCTCGACGATGCCGGCACCGGGCACTCGAACCTGGCCTATATCGGCACGCTCGGCTGCGACATCATCAAGATCGACCGCATCTTCATCGACATGATCAAGCCCGGCACCACGCAGGTTCCGGTCCTCGACGGCCTCATCGCCATGGCCAAGGACCTCAACTGCGAGATCGTGGCCGAGGGCGTCGAGACGGAAGAGCAGGCGCTCTATCTGCGTGCTCACGGGGTGCTTCAGGCGCAGGGCTTCATCTTCGCGCCGGCACTGAAGATCGGCGCCTTCCGTGAACTGGCGACCGCCCTGCACACCACCGCCACCCCCCGCGCCCGCATCAACGAGATCGTTGAGGCCGCCGCTGCGTGAGTTCAGCGCGACAGGGCAAGTTTGCCTTTTCATCGACGCCGTTTGATGGCACCAACGCCATGTCTGTGTTGCCGCAAACGCAGCGCAGGCAAGGGGAGATAATGCGTGAGCACTGACGTCAACGAGCAGCGCAAGGCCCTGCGCGAAGCGGCCCTGCATTTCCATGAATACCCGAAGCCGGGCAAGCTCGAGATCCAGCCGATCAAGCCGCTGGGCAACCAGCGCGACCTGGCGCTGGCCTATTCGCCCGGCGTGGCCGCTCCCTGCGAGGAGATCGCTGCCGATCCGGATACGGTGGCGCGCTATACCTCGCGGCAGAACCTGGTGGCGGTGATCTCCAATGGCACCGCGGTGCTGGGGCTGGGCAATATCGGCGCACTGGCCTCCAAGCCCGTGATGGAAGGCAAGGCCGTCCTGTTCAAGAAGTTCGCCGGCATCGACGTGTTCGACCTCGAGATCGACGAGCTCGATCCCGCCCGCTTCGTCGAGGCGGTGGCGCCCCTCTGGCCCACCTTCGGCGGCATCAATCTCGAAGATATCCGCGCCCCCGACTGCTTTGCCATCGAGGAAGCGCTGCGCGAGCGCATGCCGATTCCGGTTTTCCACGATGACCAGCACGGCACCGCCATTATCGTCGGTGCCGCGGTCCTCAACGGCCTCGAACTCGCCGGCAAGCGCATCGAGGACGTGAAGATCTGCACCTCCGGGGCAGGGGCCGCAGCCATCGCCTGCCTCAACGTCCTGGTTGCGCTGGGCGCCCGGCACGAGAACATCTGGGTGGCGGACAAGGACGGCCTCGTCACCCACAAGCGCAACGACGTCAATGACAAGTGGCGGGGCCAGTTCCGTCGCGAGAGCGACGCCACCACACTGGCCGAAGTCATCGACGGCGCCGACATCTTCCTCGGCCTTTCCGCCGCCGGCGCGCTGACGCCCGAAATGCTCCAGCGTATGGCTTCACGCCCGCTGATCCTCGCGCTGGCCAATCCGTATCCGGAAATAATGCCGGAGGTTGCCCGCGAGGTGCGACCCGACGCCATGGTTTGTACCGGCCGCTCGGACTATCCGAACCAGGTCAACAACGTCCTCTGCTTCCCCTTCATCTTCCGCGGTGCGCTCGACGTGGCTGCCACCACCATCAACGAGGAGATGAAGCTGGCCGCGGTGCGCGCCATCGCCAAGCTCGCCCATGATCCGGGGCTTGAAGTCTCCGCCTCCGGGGCCCCCACCGTGTTCGGGCCTGAGCACATAATTCCCAACCCCTTCGACCAGCGGCTGATCCTCCGGATCGCCCCTGCGGTGGCGCGTGCTGCGGTCGAAAGCGGTGTCGCCAAGCGGCCGATCACCGATTGGGAAGCCTACCACCACAGCCTCAACCGCTTTGTGTTCCGCTCCGGGCTGGTGATGAAACCGATCATCGATCGGGCTCAGGGGCGCAATCAGCGCATCGCCTTTGCCGATGGCGAGGACGAGCGGGTGCTCCGCGCCACCCAGGTGCTGCTCGAGGAGCGCATCGCCCGCCCGATCCTGATCGGCCGCCCGTCGGTGATCGAAGCCCGCATCGAGCGTTTCGGGTTGCATCTGCGCCCCGGCACCGATTTCGAGGTGATCAACCCCGAGGACGATCCGCGCTACCGCGACTATGTCGCGCTGTTCCACTCGCTAGTGGGTCGTAGCGGCGTCACCCCCGAGACCGCCCGCACCATCGTGCGCACCAACACTACGGTCATTGGCGCGCTGGCGGTGAAGCGCGGTGAAGCCGACGCGCTGATCTGCGGCCTCCAGGGCCGCTATATCCGCCACGTGCGCGATATCCGCTCGGTGGTCGGGCTGCAGGATGGCGTGCAGGACGTATCGGCGCTGTCGATGCTGATCATGCCGCGTGGCGTGTTCTTCCTCGCCGACACCTATGTTCACATCGATCCGTCGGCGGACGCCCTGGTCGGCATCGCGCTTCAGGCACGCGATCATCTCAAGCGCTTCAACATCGAGGCGCGCATCGCGCTCTTGAGCTACTCCAATTTCGGCTCGCGCGATGGCCAGAGCGCCGAGAAGATGCGCGAAGTCTACCAACGGCTGAAGGCCATCGACCCGGACATGATCGTTGAAGGCGAGATGCAGGGCGACCTGGCGCTCAACAGCGAACTGCGCGAACGCTACATTCCGGACACGGTCCTGCGTGGCGAAGCCAATCTGCTGCTGTTCCCCAATCTCGACGCTGCCAACCTGTCGATGACGCTGCTCAAGGAAATGAACCACGCGCTTTCGGTGGGGCCGATCCTGATGGGCACCCGGTCGCCGGCGCACATTCTGGCGCCGTCGAGCACCAGCCGTGGCATCGTCAACATGGCCGCAATCGCTGCGACCGAGTCGCTGGGCGAGGGCTGATCGCCTAGAACGGGGTGGGTGCCACGAAGGTGGTGAACTCCCCCGTCGTCGGGTGAGTAAAGCCCAACTCGGCCGCGTGCAGTTGCAGGCGGTCGGCTGCGGCCATGGTCTCGGGATCGCCATAAAACGCATCGCCCAGAATCACATGGCCGATGGCCTTCATGTGAACCCTGAGCTGGTGCGTGCGTCCGGTGAGGGGATGCAGCCGCACCCGCGTGACGTTCGGCTCCCGCTCGATCACCCGCCATTCCGTTTGCGACGGCCGCCCGTTCTCGTAGTCGACGCGCTGCCGCGGCTTGTTCTCCCAGTCGGTCGCCAGCGGTAGGTCGACGAGCCCGCTGTCGGTCTCCATCACGCCAGCCACCCGCGCCAGGTAGGACTTCGTGGTCTTGCGGTGCTCGAACTGCGAGCCGATGCGACCGTGGGCGCGCTTGTTCAGCGCCAGCACCAGCACGCCGGAAGTGTCCTTGTCGAGCCGGTGCACGATGCCGGCCGTGGGCCAGGTCTGCCGCGCCCGATACTCGACGCAGTCCCACAGCGACGGGTCCTTGCCTGGTACGGTGAGCAGGCCGCTCTGCTTGTCGACGACGAGGATGTCATCGTCGACATGGAGCACACTAAGGTACGGCTCCATTGGCGGGCGGTAGTCGAGAAGGGTGGGCATGGGTCCGGTCACCGCCGGGCTCTAGCAGTCTCGTGAAGGAACGTCCATGCGTTGCCGGGGTTTAACCGGTATCAATGAACGGAGGACGTGCCATGCACAAGGACGAAGCCAAAGGTGCCGGAAAGCAAGCAAAAGGTGCCGTAAAGGACGCAGCCGGCGGTCTCACCGGTAACGAAAAGCTGCAGGCCGAAGGCAAAATGGACAAGGCCGAAGGCAAACTGCAGCAGAAGGTCGGCGAGGCCAAGGAAGGCGCTCGCGACGCGCTGAAGCACTAAGGCGACGGGCCGCTCGAGAGAGCGGCCCTTTTCTTTTCAAGCCGTTACGCTATCTTGGCCGCATGCAAACGGCAGTCTTTCCCACGAGCCTGGGTGAGTTCGTCATCGGCTGGACCGACGCCGGCATCTGCCGCCTGCTGCTGCCCGACAGCGATCCCGACCGCCTCCGCCAGCAACTCGGCGGCGAACCTGCCGATCCCCCGCCAAACATTGCCGACGCTATCGCTCTGATCCAGCGCTACGCTGACGGTGAGCGCGTGGACTTCGCTTCCGTGCCACTCGACATCACCAGCCTTCCCGAGTTCCACCGTCGCGCCTATGCGCTCTTGATGGAGCTTGGCTATGGCGAAACAACCACCTACGGCGCGATGGCGTGCCAGTTGGGTGACGTTGGCCTGTCCCGCGCCGTGGGCCACGCCATGGGTGCCAACCCGATCCCGCTGATTATTCCCTGTCACCGGGTGCTCGGTGCCAACGGAAGTCTCGGCGGGTTTTCAGCCCCCGGGGGTGGCGACAGCAAGCGGCGTCTCCTGCTGCTGGAAGGCGCCCGCACCAGCGCCGCGCCGGCAGCGCAACTGGCACTGGATTTCTAGCGATCATGGGCTTTGCCTTCACCACCCGCACCGATGCCGCCGGACAGGTCCGGCGCATTGCGCTCGAACAGGTCGAAAAAGCCCTCGAGGACGCCGAAGAAATGGCGGATGGCTTCGATGCCACCGTCCACCGCATTCGCCGTCGCTGCAAGCGGCTGCGTGGTCTGCTCCGCCTCATCCGTCCGGTGTTCGATGGCTACTCGCGCGAGAACGCCACCATCCGCGATGCCGCCGCCGAACTGTCCGGTAGCCGCGACGCGAAAGTGGTGCTCGATACATTCGACGCCCTGCTTGCCGACGGTGCGCTGTCCCTCTCGGTGGAAAACCGGGAGGCCGTCCGTGCGTTGTTGCAGCCGCCGGAAGGGGCGGTATCGGAGCAGCATGGCCGCGCGGTGCTGGACGATTTCACGGCGCGCATGCGCCCGTTGCGCGACCGCATTGCCGATTGGGATCTCGACGGCAACGGCTTCGGCCTGATCGAGGATGGGCTGGAGGCGACGTACCGAACGCTGCGCGAGGATTTCGCCACCGCCTCCCGTTCTGAGGACGCCGAAGACCTGCACGAGTGCCGCAAGGCCGTCAAATATCACTGGCACCATGTCACGCTGCTGGAAAAGAGTGCTCCCAATATCCTGTCGGCGCAGCGAGACGCTCTTGGCAAACTGGGGGAACATCTGGGCGACCACCACAACCTGGCTGTCCTGGCCGAGCGGCTGGACTCCGGCGATAGCACCGTGGACAAGGCCGTGACCGACAGCGTTCATGCAGCCGTCACAAAGCGCCAGCATGATCTTGCTGAAGCCGCGCGTGAACTGGGCGCCCAATTGACGGCTGAACGGGCGGGAGCCGTGCGCGACCGCTTCGCTGCCTATTGGCGTCTGCTGCCGGAGCGCTGAATGGCCCGTGAGATCGAACGGAAGTTCCTGTTGACCTCCGAGGTCTGGCGGCCGCTGGTCACCCAGACAATCTCCATTCGTCAGGGCTATCTCTCCGCCAACGCCAAGGCGACCGTGCGGGTGCGGCTGCTGGGCAGCGATCGCGCCGTGCTTACCCTCAAGGGCGCAAGCCAGGGCATATCGCGCGCCGAGTTCGAGTACCCCATCCCCTTCGCGGATGCCCTCGAACTGTACGCGATGGCCGAGCCGCACACGATCAGCAAGCAGCGCCACCTGGTGCCGTTCGGTGGCCTGACCTGGGAGGTGGACGTCTTCGATGGGCGTCACCAGGGGCTGGTGGTTGCGGAGGTCGAGCTCGAGCATGCCGACCAGCAGGTGCCACTCCCATCCTGGGTAGGGCGGGAGGTCTCGGACGACGACCGCTACTTCAATGCCAGCCTCTCGCGCGCAGCGGCGCCGCCACAAGAAGCGGCTTGACCCTCACGCGGCGTGAGGCCCTATCAGGTCATCCGCGGAGACGTGGACCGATGAAGACCTACACTGTCAGTCAACTGGCGCAGCTCGCGGGCGTATCCGTGCGCACGCTGCACCACTATGACGAGATCGGCCTCCTGAAGCCTGCGTACACGGGTGAGAACCGCTACCGGCACTATGGAGAGGAAGAACTGATGCGGCTGCAGCAGATCCTCATCCATCGCGAACTGGACATTCCTCTCGACGAAATCCGGGCCATTCTGGATGCGCCCGGGTTCGATCGCATCGAGACGCTGGCGCGGCAACGCGCGCGGCTGGAGGAACAGTCCCGGCGGTACGCCCAAATGGTCAAAACGATCGACCGCACGATCGCTAAACTGAAAGGAGGGTGTGCCATGACGGCCGCCGATCTTTATTCCGGCGTGGTGTCGCCAGAGAAGCAGGCAGAATACGATGCCTGGCTCGTGGAGAAGTATGGTCCCGAGATGGAGGACCAGCTTGCCGTCAGCCGCGAGGCGATGAGCGATCAATCAGCGAGCGGCATGGCCGCCCGTATGACAGAGCTCAAGGAGATCGAGGAGGCGCTGGCCGAAGGCCTGCGCCATGGCGTGCCACCGCAGGCGGCCGCTCTGGAGCCTGCCATAGCGCACCACCGTGACTGGATCGCCGCTAGCTGGGGCCGCGACTGCACCCCACAAGCCTATGCCGGGCTCGCCGACATCTACGAGCATCCGGACTTCAAAGCGCGCTTCGAGGCGATTGAACCCGGCTTCGCCGACTATCTGACGACTGCCATGCGCTCTTGGGCGTCTCGGCAAGCCGGATAGGTGCTGCCGATCTGCGGGTGGCGGATACCGCCACCCGTTAGTGGTTCACCGCGACTTTGAGCTGGCGCGGTGATGACAGCGGTCCAACCAGTCGCTATGGAAAAGTCATACTTTTCGCGTGGACCGCGTTCGTGACCAAGCCAAATTCTCGTCTTGCCATTGGGCTGGCCACGGTCGCCCTGGCCATCATGGCCGCTATGTCGGCTGCGATCCACGAGGCTGCGAAGGTGGCGCCGACCGGGCAGCTCATCTTCTGGCGCAGTGCCTTGGCGCTGCTTCCGATTGTTCTCTACATGGCACTGCGCCGCGAACTGCTGCCGTCGCTGCGGACCCGTTACCCCCACAAGCACTTGATCCGGGGTCTCCTCGGCTGTGCGGTGATGTTCTTCTCCTTCGTATCGCTGGCTTACCTGTCGGTCGGCCTCGCCACCGCGCTGAGCTATCTGGCGCCGGTGCTGTCCATCGCCGCCGCGATGGCGTTCCTGCGAGAACGCCCGGGCCCGGTGGTCTTTCTTGGTGTGATCATGGGCTTTGCTGGCATCCTGCTCATGCTCTTTCCGGCGCTTGTGGGGCAGGAGGTTCGAGAGGGCGCGCTTATCGGTATCGGCGCTGGCGTCGCCATGGCGGCGACCAACGCCCTGTCGCGGGTGCAGGTGAAGGATCTCACCCGCACCGACCCGCCGTCGAGCGTGGCGCTGTCCTTTGCCGTCATCTGCAGCATCGTCGGGCTGGCGACGGCACCCTTTGGCTGGGCGGCGCTGGAGTTCGAGACAACCGTCCTGCTTGCCGGAGCGGGTCTTCTGGGTGGCGCCGGGCATATTTTGATGATGGAGGCCATTGCCCGGGCGCCCGTCTCGCTGCTCGCGACCTACGAGTACACCGGCATTCTCTGGGCCTTCGCCTTCGATGCGCTCCTGCTCGGAGTGGCGCTGAACGTATGGGTGGTAGCGGGTGCGCTGGTCGTCGTGGCGGCCGCCGTGCTGGTGGCCTATGGCCAGGGGCAGTTGGCGGTGAAGCCGGGCGCTACTGCCAGCGTCGGAAGCTCTTCAGGTGCTCCAGGTTCTTCAGCACCGTCCGGGTGATCTTCTCGACACTGTCGGTGATCGGTACGGCAAGCACATTCTCCGTAGCCGGATCAGGGACCTCAAGGGTTGCGAACTGGCTGTCGAGCAGCGCGGCAGGCATGTACTCGTGCTGGCGCGTTGCCATGCGCGACGCGATCAGTTCCTTGCTGCCCTCGAGGTGGACGAACAGGATCGGCTCGCCAGCCTTCTCCACCAGGTAGTCGCGGTAAATCCGCCGCAGCGCCGAGCAGGCGCCAACCGCCACACCCTTGGGCTCGGCCGCTTCGCACAGGGCCTTTGCCAGCCGCTCGAGCCAGGGCCAGCGATCTTCGTCCACCAGCGGCGTGCCGGCACGCATCTTTTCGACATTGGCCGGGGGGTGGAACTGGTCGCCATCAAGAAATGGAGCATGCAGTTGCCGCGCGATAGCCTGGCCGGTGGTCGACTTGCCGGAGCCGCTCACCCCCATGACGATGATGATTCGAGCAGGAACAAGGGACATGGCTACACCGTCGCCTTGAAGCCGCCATCCACGTAGAGGATGTGGCCGTTGACGAAGCTTGCCGCTGGCGATGCCAGGAAAACGACGGAGCCGCCGAGTTCTTCCGGTTCGGCCCACCGACCCATCGGCGTGCGCTTTTCCACCCAGGCGTTGAACTCCGGGTTCGCGATCAGCGTCGCATTCAGCTCGGTCTTGAAATAGCCCGGGGCCAGCGCGTTGACGTTGATGCCGTGCCTGGCCCATTCGGTCGCCATGCCGCGGGTCAGGTTGCCGACGGCAGCCTTTGCAACCGCGTAAGGCGTGGCCGTCGGGCGCACAACATCGGTCACGATCGAGCACAGATTGATGATGCGACCGAAACGCCGCTCCATCATGCCTTTCACTACCGCCTTGCTGACCATGAAGGTGGCGGTGACGTGGGTGGTCAGCAGCTGCTCGAATTTGTCGACCGGGAAGTCCTCCAGGGGACCGCGCACCTGCTGGCCGGCATTGTTGACCAGGATGTCGATGGGCCCGATGTCCCGATCGCAGTGCGCGATCGCCTCGGCAACGCTCTCTTCGCTGGTCACGTCGAAGGCGAGCGCCTTCACCTTCGCGCCGCTTCCGGCGATTTCCTCTGCGGCGGCCCCAAGTGCTTCCGGGTCGCGCCCATTGAGCACGATATCGGCGCCGGCCGCCGCCAGTGCCTTCGCCATGGCAAAGCCCAAGCCGCGGCTGGAGCCGGTGACCAGTGCGCGCCGGCCCGTCAGATCGAAGGGTGAGGTCATGGAATGCTCCGAAAGAATGAGCGCGACCCTATGAGGCGGGGCTTGCGCTGGCAACAGGTTCTTCCATACAAGGCCGCAGATCGGCTCAAAATTTCCCCTGCAATGGCTTCCGTCAGCAGCGGCTTTGTGGTCAGGTCGCCCCGCGTGCGCCAAGCCCACGCGTCCATTGGATTGGTTGTGACTTCAGAAGGACTGCTCGCATGTCGACAGCGGATATCGGCCTTATCGGCCTGGCGGTGATGGGTTCGAACCTCGCGCTCAACATCGCCGAGAAAGGCTATACGATCGCTGTCCACAACCGGTCTTCGGGCCGCATCGACGAGTTCGTCGCCGAAGCAAAAGCGCAGGGCCTCGATAGCCGCACCATCGCCAAGTACGACCTCGCCGACTTCGTGCAGACGGTGAAGCGTCCGCGCTCGATCATCATCATGGTCAAGGCCGGTGCACCGGTCGATGCGATGATCGAGCAGTTGCTGCCGCATCTCGAGGAGGGCGACGCCATTATCGAATGCGGGAACTCCCTGTTCACCGACACGCAGCGGCGCTTTGACTACCTCAAGCCCAAGGGCATCGGCTATCTCGGCGTCGGCGTGTCCGGCGGCGAGGAGGGGGCCCGCCATGGTCCCTCGATCATGGTCGGCGGCTCCAAGGAGCAGTGGCACAATGCCGAGGCGGTGCTGACCGCCATCGCGGCCAAGTTCAAGGGCGAGAGCTGCTGCGCCTATCTCGGCGAAGGCGGCGCCGGCCATTTCGTCAAGACCATCCACAACGGCATCGAATATGGCGACATGCAGATGATCGCCGAAATCTACGGCGTCATGCGCGATGGTCTCGGCATGGATCCAAAGGCTTGCGCCGAAGTCTTCAAGGAGTGGAACAAGGGTCCGCTCAACTCCTACCTGATCGAGATCACCGGCCACGTCCTCGACGCCGTCGACGAGCAGACCGGCAAGCCGCTGGTCGAACTCATCCTCGACAGGGCCGGCCAGAAGGGCACCGGCGTCTGGTCCGCCATCGCCGCCCAGCAGATGGGCGTGCCGGCAACCGCCATCGAAGGCGCCGTTGCCGCCCGCTCTATCTCCTCCCGCAAGGCCGAGCGCGTTGCTGCCGAAGGCATCTACGGCAAGCCGAGCCGCGCCCAGACCGACGTCACCCTCGCCGACCTTGAACAGGCGCTGCTCGCCGGCAAGATCGTCTCCTATGCCCAGGGCTTTGCGGTGATCGCCAAGGCCAGCGAGGAGAACGGCTGGAACCTGCCGCTCGCCACCATCGCCAAAATCTGGCGCGCCGGCTGCATCATCCGCTCGCGCTTCCTCGATCAGATGTCGGCTGCCTATGAAAAGGGCGGCAACACCAACCTGCTGGTCGTGCCCGACTTCGTCGAGTTGATGAAGGAAGCGCATCCGCACCTGCGCAAGGTCGTCTCGGCCGCCGCCCTTGGCGAGTTCCCGATGATCTGCCTGTCGGCAGCCCTCAGCTATTTCGACAGCTACCGTCAGGCGCAGGGCACCGCCAACCTCATCCAGGGCCAGCGCGATTTCTTCGGCGCGCACGGCTTCGAGATCGAGGGGCGCGGCTCCGACCTCCACGGCAAGTGGCCATCGACGCTGGGCAAGGACTGACCCTCCGCTGCTAGAGCAGCGAGCGGTACATTACATAGCTGTCGACATATCCATGCACCGGGTGCCGAAAGGCGCCCGGTAGCGTTCCGACGATCTCGAAGCCGAGCGACTGCCACAGCGCCACGGCTCGGGTGTTCGTCGACACCACGTGGTTGAACTGCATGGCGCGAAAGCCACGCTGCTTCGCCCGCTCCAGGGAATGCAGGCACATCGCCCGTGCCACCCCGCGCCCTTGCGCCGCCAGGGCGGTCATGTAGCCGCCATTGGCCACGTGGGCACCGCCGCCGCGGCGATTGGCCATCAGGTAGTAAGTGCCGACAATCTCGCCATCGGCCTCGACCACGAAAACCTCGTGCTCCGGCATCATCCAGAAAGAGCGAATGCCCTCGTCATCGAGGTCGCGATCGACGGCATATGTTTCCCCGGCAGCCAAAGTCGGCTTCACGATCGCCAGAATGGCCGGCCAGTCCGCTTCAGTGGCGGCGCGGATTGCTACTTGGCCCATCATCGTCCTCCAGTGGCGGGGTGCGCACCTGGCCGGGCGGTGGCACCTCCGGCACCTGCGGATGGTCCGCGACGCTCGGGCGGTGCCGCAGCTCGAAACGCCAGGCGGTGAAGGCGAAGATCAGCAGTGCCACGGCGACACTGGCGCTGGCGGCAATGAACGGCGCGCCGGGGAAGTAGCCGGGTGCGTCGGCGGTGGTGGTGAAATAGGAGAAGATCTGCGTTGCAGCCAGCGGCCCGATGATCGTTGCCAGCGAACTTGCCGCGTTCACCGCCCCCTGCAACTCCCCCTGGCCATTGTCCGGCACCTGCCGTGACAGCACGCCATTGATCGCGGGCGGGGCGAGGCCGCTCACCGTGCCGACCATGATGAAGAGGTAGAGATAGAACACGCTGTCGGCCAAGGCGACGCCGGCAAAGCCGGTGATGGCGGCCAGGAGTCCGATCATCGCCACGGCAGGCTCACCGATACCGCGCGACAGCGGCCCCACCAGCACCGCCTGGCTGATGGCGAAGCCGAGCCCGAAGGCGCCCAGCGTGCGTCCGATGGTCGAGGAGGTGAAGTTGAACACCTCCACGGTGAAGTAGCTGAACACCGTCGGCAGGGCCTGAGCCGCCAGCTGGAAAAAGAATAGCACCGCCAGCAGCCACAGTACCGAAGGGTATTTCCGCAGCGACAGGACCGCGCCGAATGGATTGGCGCGGCGGATGTCGAACTTGCGCCTGGAGGTCTTGGGCAGGCTTTCAGGCAGGACGAACAGCCCAAACAGGAAGTTGGCGAAGGCCAGGCCCGCCGCTGCGTAGAAGGGAACGCGTGGTCCGAACTCTCCCAGTTCGCCACCCACCACCGGGCCGATGATGAAGCCCAGCCCGAAGGCCGCACCGATCAGGCCGAAGCGGTGCGTGCGCTTATGGGGAGGGGTGATGTCCGCCATATAGGCAGTGGCTGTCGCCAGCGCCGCCCCTGCGATGCCGGCGATGACGCGCCCGATGAACAGGTACCAGACGACCGGAGCGATCGACATCATGACGTAGTCGAAAGTCAGCCCCAGCAGGGACAGCAGCAGCACCGGCCGCCGGCCGAACCGATCCGACAAATTGCCGAGCACGGGGGAGAAGACGAACTGCATAAAGGCGTAGGTGAAGACCAGATAGCCGCCGATCACCGCAGCATTGGCCACGCTGCCTCCAGTCAGGTCTTCCAGCAGTTCCGGCAGGACAGGCACGATGATGCCCACGCCGATCATGTCGATCAGGATGGTGACGAGGATGCAGGCCAGGGTCAGGCGTGAGCGGGTGGCGGCTTGCATGCGGTTGCGGTCAACCTCGTTGAGTCCCGGTGCCGGGCCTGGATGCCGGGCAATTGACACGGCGCGCCGGGCCAAAGCAAGGCGGAACCCGGCGGCCGCAGTTCATCACGGACGGGCGCCCGCAATCTCTGCGTCATAGCCATAAAGCCAGCCGAGCCGCTGCAGTTGCCCGCGCGGGCCGGATGTTTTGATCACCAGGTCGCGTCCGAGGCTCAGGGGCCACGGCAGGTGGAAGATGGTCCCATTCATCCGAGAAATCCTGGCGACGCGGGCGACCCGCTGCTGCCGCAGCGTGGCATAGCGGGCAAGTGCCGCCTCCGGCTGGTCCGTGCTCGCGAGCAGCGGCGCCAGAACGGCAGCATCCTCGATGGCCATGGCCGCGCCCTGTGCCTGGAACGGCACCATGGCATGGGCGGCATCGCCGATCAGCCCAATGCGGCCGCGGTTCCAGTTCGGGGTAGTGACCGCAAACAAGGGCCAGGGGGTCCACCCGCCGCCGGCAGCATCGAGCACGGCCTCTACCCGGTTTGACGGCCGACCAGGGATCACCGGCTGCGCGCCCGGCGCCACGCGCGGATCGCCGGAGGCAATGAACAGCGCCAGATTGACCTGCGCCCGATGGGGCAGGGGATAGCACACCATGTGGTACCCGGGCCCGAACAGGACCGTTACCCGATCAAGCTCGATCTGCCCGGCTACCGATGCTTCCGGCACCAGCGTTCGCCACGCCACCCGACCGAAATAAGATGCGTCCGGGCCGCCCAGCGTTTCGCGCCGGGTCGCGGAGTGGACGCCATCGGCGCCGATCCAGGCGTGGACGGGAACCTCACGTTCGGCGCCACCTTGCCGGAGCGTCACCCGGGCTGCCGCATCGGTGTTCTCGACTGTCCACGACTCGACGCCGAACAGGATCTCGATGTTGGCGAAACGGCGCGTGGCCTGGAACAGCACTTCGGCCAGATCCGCGCGATGCATCACCACATAGGGCGCCGCGAAGCGCTCGCGCATGACCGGGCCGAGTTCGAGCGTGGTCAGGGGCCGCGTGGCGCCGGAGGGAATGATGTCGATGCCCACCGGCTCGAGGCTGGTTGCAGCGATGGCGTCGCCGAGCCCGAGCCGATCAAGAATGCGAAAGGCGTTTGGGCTGATCTGGAGGCCCGCGCCGAACTCGGAAACCGCTGCCTGCCGCTCCAAAACCACCACGCGCAGGCCGAACTTGGCCAGCGCCAAAGCCAGCGTCAGCCCGGCGATTCCGGCGCCGGCGATGTAGATGCTGCGCCCGTCTGTGGGCATGATCGTCGCCGCTTAGGCGGCGTCGTGGAAGACGGCGGAGGCCGGGTTGGCGGTGCCGGCGGCGAGGCGGGAGTTGAACACGTAGTGGGTCGAGCAATAGGGGCAGACGATCTCGTTGTCCTTGCCCATATCGATATAAATATGGGGATGGTCGAACGGGGGCAGGGCGCCTACGCACTTGAATTCCTTGGATCCCACCTCGATCTGGCGGAGGCCTTCGGTGTTGTGGAAGTGCGGCGTGGTGTGATGCGCCATGGCAGAATAGACCCGAACGGTGGACGTGCGCCGGGAACTTAGTCGAACCGCCGGTGCAATGGAAGGCAGCGAAAGGGGCAATTTCCGATTGCTTTCCGTTACCCGTTCCGCGAAAGCGGCAGCAGATCGGAGAACTTCCAGTGCCACTCTTCACATCTCGCGGTCACACGCTTTCCTTCGAGACACATGGCAGCGGCGAGCCGGTGCTGTGCATCCACGGCTTTGCCTCGAGCGGCAAGGTCAACTGGCTGGATACCGGCTGGGTGGAGACGCTGACCGAGGCCGGCTATTGCGCCATCACGCTCGACAATCTCGGCCATGGCGAATCCGAGTCCTCGCACGAGCCGGAGGACTATACGCCGCAGGCGATGGCGGCCGATGCGGTGGCGCTGCTCGACCACCTCGGGATCGAGCGGGCGGCGCTGCTCGGCTATTCGATGGGCGCGCGGATTTCGGCCTTCCTCGCCTTCGAGCATCCCGAACGGGTGCCGTGCGCCGTGTTCGGCGGTATGGGCATGAATCTCATCAATGGCCTTGCCGACGGCAACGAGATCATCGCGGGCCTCCTGGCGCCGTCGCTCGACTATGTCACTGGCCCGACGGCCCGGCAGTTTCGCATCTTTGCCGAGCATACCAAGTCGGACCGGCAGGCACTTGCCGCGTGTATGGAAACCTCGCGGGCGCCAATGGCGCGGGCCGATGTCCGCCGGATCGACGTGCCCGTGCTGGTTGCGGTGGGTGAGCAGGACGTGATGGCGGGGTACCCCGAGGAGCTGGCGCAACTGTTGCCCCAGGGGGAGGCAGTGGTGATCCCGCGGCGCGACCATATGCGCGCCACCGGCGACAAGGTGTTCAAGGCCGCCACGCTCGATTTTCTCGCCCGTCATTGGCCCGCTGTTTAGGAACGCCGTTTCACATTTGGGGCACTGTGTGAACCAACGCACCCGACAGCCTTTGTGCTGAGGGACACGATGCTCTATATCGGTGTTCTTCGATGAAGCGGAGTTGAAATGTCCACGCTACGCAAGCCGGCCAATCTTCAGAGCGTCGATCCCGTGTGGGAAGCGGTGCGTGCGGGCGCGCGCCAGGTGCTCGAGAAGGAGCCGTCGCTGGCGAACATGGTGGTCGCCAACGTCCTCAACCACGACAGCTTCGAAGCGGCGCTGGCGCACCGGCTGGCGACGCGACTCGACCATGAGGACGTTTCCGCTGACCTGATCCGCCAAGCCTTCGCCGAGACCTTGGCCGACAGCCCCGAGATTGCGGACCTCGCGCGCGCGGACCTTGCCGCGACGCTTGAGCGCGATCCCGCCTGCCACCGGGCAGTCGAGCCGCTGCTCTACTTTAAGGGCTATCAGGCCATCCAGACTCACCGCTTTGCCCATGCCATGCACAAGGCGGGGCGGCGCGACTTCGCCCTCTACCTGCAGAGCCGCTCGAGCCAGGTGTTCCAGGTGGATATCAACCCCGCCGTGCCGATGGGCAAGGGCATCATGCTCGACCATGGCACCGGTCTTGTCATCGGCGAAACCGCGGTGGTGGGGGACAACGTCTCGATGCTGCAGAACGTGACGCTCGGCGGCACCGGAAAGTCAGACCAGGACCGGCATCCCAAGATCGGCAATGGCGTGCTGATCGGCGCCGGAGCCAAGGTGCTCGGCAATATCCGCATCGGCGAGTGCTCGCGTATCGGAGCGGGCTCGGTGGTGCTGAAGGAGGTGCCGCCGCGGGTGACCGTCGCCGGCGTTCCGGCCAAGGTCATCGGTGAGGCAGGATGTGCACAGCCGGCGCTGGTGATGGACCAGGTGATCCTGGTTCACGACATGACCAGCTGACGGCACCGCAACCCCTGTTGGCGCGTTGTCACCGCTAAACACCTGAACTGCAGGGTTGCCACTCTGCGGGTTGGGGCTATTTTCCCGCCATTCCAATCATCAGGACGGTCCAGTGAACCACGCCGAGATCATCAAGCTGCAGAAATTCCTGCAGACCAAGTTCAACAACCGCAACATCGACGTGCGACCGCGCGGCAAGCTGAACGATTCCGTGGAAGTCTATATCGGCGACGAGTCGATCGGTCTGATCCATGTGGACGACGAGGACGGCGACAAGTCCTACATCTTCAATATGTCGATCCTCGACATCGACCTCGACGAGGTCTGATCCTCACATCGCGCCGATGCGGCCGAGCCAACGGCCCATCTCGCTGTCGAACTCGCGCCAGGCGGCAAGCGCCGGCTGGCTGAAGGTGTAGACGGCAGCAATCCCCGAGGGCAGATAGACGGTGCGCACGCACTGCTCCGCCCCCTCCGGCTCCACCGGGGCCAGGCACTTGGCCACGAACGGGTTGGGCGACAGGGGATCGTACCACACCGTCTCGCCGCGGTAGCCAGGGCCGGCCACCGGCTTGCCCACCAGCCCCATCACCCCAGACAGCGTTTCTTCGCCGAACTGGTGCAGGTACACCCGGTCCAGCAGGCTGGCGCTCGTGCGCGCCCGGCTTGGCGGCAGCAGTGTCACCTGCACCGGGATCGGCTCGGCCTCAGGGGGCGTGAGGGTCACCAGCAGGTCGATCTGGCTGGCGAATCCGGTGCGTGACTCCTGGCCGTTGCGGAACCAGCTCTGCGGGATGCTCAGTTCCTGGCCGGCAATGGTCTGCGTCACCAAACGATCGTCGTTCAGCACGGGCCCGGGTGTTCGGGCCTCCCGCGTGGCACCATCCACCCAATAGGCGAGCCCGACCGCCGCCAGCAGCACCATCACCGATAGCGCCGCAAGGTTGAAGCCGATGGCCGAGGGCGCGTTTGGCGCGCGTGCGGTGGAGGAAGCCATTTCCGGCATTAACCAGATTTGTCCGGAGGAGGTGACAGCCAATCAGGCAGCCAATATGCTTAACAAAGTGTTAAGTTCTGCCGCGCGGGGACGCTGGAATGAGTACCGAACTGCTTCTGGCTGCGTTTCTGATCTGTGTCGGCTTGTGCACCGCGGGAGCGGGAACGCATCTGTATCAGATGCTATCGGGTCAGCAGGCCATGCTGCGCTATGACGGCAAGACCTTTGCCGGCACGCTCGGGCATCTGTTCATGAGCTTCATCTGCGGCCCCTACATCATGCTGCAGATGGGCTGGCAGCATGAGGACAACAGCACCCTGTCGATGAGCAATGCCCTGATCGCGGCCATGGTCGCCTTCGGTTGGGCGTTCCTCACCGGCCTGCTGATCGTCGGCAGCTACGTCGCCGTCCTGCGGCTTTAGCAGGGCCGGAACTGTTCCCTTCAAACTCCTGGGCGTGCTCGCGGCATCGGCTCCATCGCCTCCCTCCCCGTTGAGAGGGTGAGGGTGGGGTTGTCGAGGGCAATACAGGCTGGGAACTCCCAGTATGCACATGCTCCGACACCCCCACCCCTTACCCCTCCCCTCAAGGGCGAGGGGAGGTCGATGTTTCCGCGCTCGAGCCGTTTCTTCGCCACCGAAGGGCAAAGAGAACACTCCAAAAGCAGTGAGGCCAGCCGTGGTTTGCGCCGGGCTGGCCTCACTCTTCAGACCCCTATCAGGGATGTATTGGGCGGGGTCCGGAAACCGTGAAGATCAGTCGATCGCTGCGGTGGTGACAATGTTGCGGTCGTCGAACATGTCCACCCAGGCGCCGGCATCGGCCTGCGACTGACGCTTGACGAATTTGTACGGGGTGTTGCTCCACAGATCGACACTGCCGACCTGGTTGTCGAGCACGAGATCGCCGCGATCGGTGCGGACCAGCAGCACGGCGTGGCCTTCGCCATTGGCCTGCTTGACCACGGTGATCAGCAAGGTGCTGGCGGGCCAGCCCGCCTCGATCAGGGCCCGGCGCTTGGCGAGAACGTAGTCTTCGCAATCGCCATAGCCGTTGGGATAGGTCCAGAACTCTTCAACCTGGTAGAGATCGGCGTCGGTAACCGGCACGATCTGCTGGTTGAAGGTGGCGTTCACGGCCAGCAACTGCTGCCATAGCGGCTCGGTCAGCGTCACGGCGCCGACGGGGTTCTGGTGCGGCGTGCACTCGGCGGGGCGAGCCCGGCAGAACTCGGCATGGCCCACGGGAATGCTGGTGGCGCTGGTGGCGGTCTGGATGAAGGCGACATTCTGGAAATCCAGCGCCGCCACTGGTGCTGCGGCCAGGAACGCCAGAGCGATCGCCGCCGTCGCCCGCTTTGCCCAAGTTGTTGTACGCATTGCAGTCTCCCTGATGGAGACCACGCTACGGCTGGCGGTTTGCCGCGATCGGAAAACTGCCGCGCAGTTTTTATGCGAGTTTTATCGAGTGGATTCGGTGCTTGTTTACCGTGTTGCCGCGCCCAGGCGGCTCTTCACTTCGGCAAAGACGGCATCGTCCTGGTGCGGCCCCTCCCGGCACTGCTTGGAGCCGATATGGATCGTCGAGGCCCTGTCGAGGCCGGCGGCAGGATATGTGAACACCTCCTCACGCACCTGACCATCCGTCATGTACCAGTTGGTGTGGTGGACTGCGAGGTTGCGCCCGGCCGCGTCCACCACCACGGCGGTGACGCAGACATCGTCGTCGTCATACCAGTCGTTGTCCTCGAGGCGCTGGGTGAGCCTGAGGCTTTCCTGCCCAAGCGTGACCCAGATGCTGACCCACTGGTCGCGCTTCCAGTCCCACTTTTCCCGGTAGAGAGGACAGACGCGTCCTTCATCCCCCGCCGTGCAATCGGCGACATCGATCGTCTGCCAGGCATAGCCGGCCCAGTCGGACCGCCCGTCGGCAAGAGCCGGCGCGGCCAGCACGGCCAGGGCAGTCACAAGCGGGAAGAGGCGGCGCGATCTCACGCCAGCGTCATACGCGATCGGAGGGCGCAGTGTCAGCCCCTCACGCATGGAGGTGCGTTTCAGTTCACCCGCAGGTTCT
Organism: Devosia albogilva; assembly: GCF_042685625.1. Taxonomy (NCBI): domain Bacteria; kingdom Pseudomonadati; phylum Pseudomonadota; class Alphaproteobacteria; order Hyphomicrobiales; family Devosiaceae; genus Devosia; species Devosia albogilva. The sequence goes on along the minus strand of NZ_JBHUNP010000001.1, from coordinate 255,367 downwards.
GCTGCACCACGGTCAGCATTTCCTGCGCCGAGGCGAACTCCACCGCCACCCCGTTCTGGAAATGGCGCACCACGCGGGCGCGCATGCGGCCGAGCGTAACCGGAGTGCCCATGGCGGGACGAACGTCGAGTTCGATGGCGGCACCCGAGAGCGAGATGTCGATGATCTTGCAGTTGTACCGCCGGCCATCGTCGAGCACCACATAGGAGTGGCGAATGTCCGGCACCACGCGCTCGTGGCGGCGGTCCTCCGGCAGGTTCAACAGATCCTTGTTGGCAAGCCAGGTGAGTTGGGCCGCCATCTTGTCGCGCTTGCGCGGGCTGGCGTCGATGCTCATCGAGAAGCCGCCTTCGACCTGCGACTGCACATAGCCTTCGATGCGGCCGAGATGATCGATGTAGCCAATGACGCGCTCGCCGACGACGCCGGGCACCGGTGCCACCATCATGGCGTCACCGGGGGACATTTCCAGCACCTGGCAAGGAAATTCCCGCCGGTCCGAGAGCATGTACCGGCCGAGCAGCGACACCGATACGCGCTGGAAGCGATCCGCTTCGAAGCGGGGCGCCGGCGAGGCCAAAGGCTGTGATGGCAGGTCGTCGCTGAGCATTCGCCGGACCGTCTGGTAGGGGTTTTCCCCGCCAGACTAGTGGCTGTTGGTTAACGCTTGGTGGAACCGAAGCAACGCTCCGCCGCCACAAACCGGTAAAACTGCAAGAGTTTAGCGGCGGCCGCCGTCAATGACCGCAAGGTGCGCGTAGCGGCGTGCGGTGCGGCCGAAAACCACCGCCGGAATGCCGGCCGGGGCAGGGGCGGCGTGGGAGTATCCGACGTCGTTGACGACCTGCGAGGCGACTTCCTGCGGGGCATCCGACGGCAGCTGGTCGTCCGGCCAGATCAGCCGAAGGCCGGTGATGCGCTGCTCGGTAATCGGCTGCACGCCGAGCCAGTAGGGCTCGTCGATGGCGGTCATGGCGCCCAGGATGCGCGTGTGCGTGGTACCGTTGTGGCGCAGCGGCAGCAGGATGCACTCGAAGTTGACCTTGGTCTGCACCGCAGTGGTGGCCTGGAACGTCACCAGCGCCACTGCATGATCTTCGGTGACCGCGCGGATCAGCGTATCCATCGCGTCGGTGTCGCGCTCGTGCCAGAGGGCGGAGAAGGACCGGCCCTTCAGTTCGCGGCAATAGCTGGTACACAGGTGCGAGCCGGCGAGGCGGAACGAGAAACGATCATCATCCGCAAGCTCGAGGATGAAGGTGTTGGCCAGCGCCTCGCGGATGTGCGTGGGATCGATATCCTTGCGGTCTGGAGCGCTGCGGGAACCCCTGAGGCTGTTCCAGTAGTTGTAGAGCGTTCTGGTGCTGTGCTTTTGCATCTTCAATCGACCCGCCAAGAAGGGCGGCGCTTTCTCCCCGAGAGCGCGTCCACCGCGGCTGAACTCTCGCAAATGGGCGCGGCAAAATCGCTCTTAAAGAAGAGTTAAGGTTAACGCGGCGGCGGCAATGTGGAAAAGAGGCACAAGTGCCGGGGCGCCGTGCCGAATCGGAGAACATGATGGTTGAAAACGGGCAGGGTCCCCAGCAGCAGGCGGTTTCCGGGCGCGAGCCGGTGTTTCTCCTGCCTGGCGCCGTGACGGCGGTCGCTGCGCTGTTCGTGGTCATTCACCTGGCATCAACCCTGGTGCTTAACCCCGAGGGGCAGGTGGAATTCCTGTTCTGGTTCGCCTTCCAGCCGCTGCGCATCGTCGCCGCACCGCAGGATCCGAGCCTTGCCATCCCCCTGATTTGGACGCCCTTTACCCACGCCTTCCTTCATGGCGGGTGGGAACACCTGCTGGTCAACACGGCGTGGTTCGCGATCTTCGCGACCCCGGTTGCGCGCCGCTATGGCACCGGGCCGATGCTGGCGATCTTCCTCGTATCCGCGGCGGCCGGCGCGGCGCTGTTCGCCGCAACCACGCTGCTGACAGGAGCCTATCTTGTTGGCGCCTCCGGCGGGGTGGCGGGGCTGACCGGGGCGGCAGTCCGTTTCATCTTCCAGCCGGTGGTGGTTGCCAACCATCCCGAGACCGGCGAGCGGGTCGTGCTCGGGCGGCATCTGGCCCGGCCGATCGACCTCTGGCGCGACCCGCGGCCGCGCTTCTTCATCCTGATCTGGGTGCTGCTCAATGCCGCCGTGCCGCTGTTGCCGCTGCTCACCGGCTCGATGCTCAGTGTCGCCTGGCAGGCGCATCTGGGCGGGTTTGCCGCCGGCTTGCTGATGGTGGGACTGTTCGAGCGGCCGAGGCGTCAGTAGACGCTGGCGGGATCTAACAGGCGCGGCAGGCCCGTGTCCTCGAGCGTGACCGACCCGTCGGCGACCACTGCCCGGCGATAAAAGCAGGTCTTGCGGCCGGTGTGGCAGGCAGCGCCGCGGCCGGTCTGTTCCACCGTCAGCAGCAGCACGTCCTGGTCGCAATCGGTGCGCAGTTCGACCACCTGCTGCAGTTCGCCCGAGGTCTCGCCCTTCTTCCACAGCTTGCCGCGTGAGCGCGACCAGTAGTGGGCGATGCCGGTCTCGAGCGTCAGCGACAGCGCCTCGGCATTCATGTGCGCGACCATCAGCACCGCGTTGGTGTCGGCTTCGGTGGTGACGACGGTGATCAGCCCGGCGGCGTCGAAGCGCGGGGCGAAGGCGGTGCCTTCTTCGAGCGCGGCGTGGTCGAGGGTGTCGGGTGCGGTGAAGGTGATAGCCATGATGCGCGCTTTAGTAGCGCGCATCGGGGGCGGGGACCAGCGGCTCAGCGCTTGAGGCCGAACGTAGAGGCCCAGCGCGTGGCGACCATGCAAACAGCGACCTCCCAAGCGTCAGTTCAGGACGGTGACCTCAACCCAATCACGGCCGTTGGCGCTCAGGACGTCTACCTGGATGACAGCGCCGCCGCCGACGATCGCGCGGCGGGCGGAGTTGCTGATGGTTCCCCTAGCCAGCATGCGCTCCATGGCATCGCGATTGGCGGAGCTGGCGAAGAAACCGTCATTCTCGTCGAGCCGGTCGCGGATGCCGAAGCGATGGAAGTTGGCGCGATCCTGCCGGATGATCTGCCACGGCTGATCAAGCCGCTTGCCGCTGGAGTTGTAGAGGTCGTCCTCGCCGACATAGGCGACGTAACTATCGAGCAAAGTCGTGCCACGGGAGCGGCTTATCGAAGACTGCGCACTTGCCGGGACCAGCGTCGCTGCAAGAAGTACTGCAGCACTAAGTAGCTTGTACATGCCATTCCCCCGAGATGTTTCCCCTTGCGTATATCAGGGGAGCAGAGCGCAAGGAATGACTCAGCGCTGGCCGACCATGGCGAAGAAGCGGTCCTGTTCCACCCGGTCCTCGGCGAAGACGCCAGTGAAGCGGTGGGTCACGGTCTTGACGCCGTGGGCGCGCACGCCGCGCATGGTCATGCACATATGCTCGGCCTCGAGCAACACGGCGGCGCCGCGCGGGCCAAGGTTCTCGTTGAGAGCGTCGATGATCTGGGCGGTCAGCGTTTCCTGCGTCTGCAGGCGGCGGGCGAAGGCTTCCACCAGTCGCGCCAGCTTGGACAGGCCCACGACACCGTCATGCGGCAGATAGGCGATGTGCGCCTTGCCGAAGAAGGGCACCATGTGGTGCTCGCAATGGGAGAAGAACGGGATATCGCGCACCAGCACGATATCGTCATAGCCGCCGACCTCGCGGAAGGTTTTGGAGAGGATCTCCTTGGGGTCCTGCGTGTAGCCGCCAAAGAGCTCGCCATAGGCCTTGGTCACGCGGGCAGGAGTTTCCAGCACGCCTTCACGGCGCGGGTCGTCGCCGGCCCAGGCAATCAGGGTGCGCACGGCCGCTTCGGCTTCTTCGCGCGTCGGGCGCAGGGCGGGCTCCAGCGGAAGCTTGGCAGTGCCCAGCGGGGTTATCTTGGCGTCCATGGATCGGCTCCTTGCCGACGGTGCCGCATCGGTGCGGCGGGCACTGCTGGACCCAAGAGCGGGTCTGATCCTGACAGCATGCGTGAGACACCCTATATAGTCGGCGACACACCCACCGACAAGAAATGGCCTTCGCGTGCGCTCGTGGAATTGAGCAACCTGTACTCCGACCGGCTTCTCGAGCTTGCTGCAAATGCGCCGCAGCCGGGGCGGCTTGCCGCGCCGGACGCGTCCGCGCGCAAGGTCAGCCGCGTCTGTGGCTCGCTGATCGAGGTCGATCTCGTGGTCGAGGGCGGGGTGGTGACCGCTTATGGGCAGGCAGTCTCGGCCTGCGCCATCGGACAGGCGAGTGCCGCGGTGGTGGCAAGAAACATCGTTGGGACCGAGGCAGCCGAGTTGCGTGCGCTGCGGGCGCAGATGGTCTCGATGCTCAAGGAAGGCGGCGCGCCGCCGGAGGGGTGTTGGGCCGACCTCGGCTGGCTCGCTCCGGTGCGGGACTACCCGGCTCGTCAGCCTTCGGCGCTGCTGGTGTTCGATGCGGTCGTCGAGGCGCTGGATAAACTTGAGTCTTCTCAGGCTCTTCCGGCCGATGCTTGATGCGTAACGTCATGCATACGCTTTGGCGGTGGATCGACCTGCCGTTCAAGTTCGCGGCTGTCGCGCTGATTACCCTCTACCGCTATACGCTGTCGGCTTTTGTCGGGCGCACCTGCCGGCATGCGCCAACCTGCTCGGAATTTACCGGCGAAGCGATCTGGCGGTTCGGCTTCTGGCCCGGCGGCTGGATGGGCCTCGCCCGCCTCAGCCGCTGCCGCCCTGGGGGTACGCACGGCTATGACCCGGTGCCGGAACGGCTGCCCGAGGCAGGGCGATGGTACCTGCCGTGGCGGTATGGGCGGTGGAAGTAGCGCGCTCAGTGCCCGCGACCTCGTCCTTCGACAAGCTCAGGATGAGCAACCATTAGCTATGGGGTCCAGGGTTGGCCTCGTTGCAGAACGGTGTTGGCGAAGATGACGAGTTTTCGAGCGCAGGCGACGAGGGCGAGCTTGTGGGGTTTGCCAGCGGCAGTAAGGCGGGCATAGAGCGCCATGAGTTGGCGGTTCCATCGATAGGCGGCAGGCAGGGCCGCGGCGTAGAGGGCCTGCCGGGGGCGGGCACGGCCGCCGGCGATGTGGCGCCGCCCGTGATGCTTGCCGCTGTCGTGGTCGAACGGTGCCAACCCGATCAGGGCAGCGGCCTGTTCACGGCTGATGCTGCCCAGTTCCGGCATGGCGATCAGCAAGGCCAAGGCGGTCGGTATGCCGATGCCGGGGACGGAGAGCAGCAGATCGAGCCGCCGCCCGAGAGCCTTGTCGGCCCGCACCGCCCGTTCCAGCCGGCGCCGTTCGTCGCGCAGGCGGGCCTTGAGTGCGGCAATGTCAGCGGCAACCAGGCTGGCAAGACGGGTATCGTGCAGATGCTCGAGCCGGGTCTTGAGCCGGGCGATGTCCTGGACCAGCTGGTCGATGAAGACCAGATGCTCGTGCAAGCCGGCCAGTGTCGGATCGGCAGCCGCCCTGTCCATCCCGAACAGGACGGTGAAGGCAGCAATCACCCGGGCATCCAGCCGGTCGTTCTTGGCGCGCTGCAACCGCATGCGGGCAAACAGGCGTACCTGCAGCGGCTGGTGCAGGATCACCTTGAACCCGGCCTCCCGCAAAGCCGCGACCACGCCACGTTCGTAGCCGCCGCTGGCTTCGATGCCGACCCGATCGACACCGGCCTTGAGCAACCACTCCGCCGCCGCTTGCCATCCGGCCGCGTCATTGTTCACCCGCAGCCATCCCTCGCCGGGCGTCACCGCCAGATCAAGAGCTGCCTTGCCGGTATCGATCCCGGCCACAAATGTGCTAGAATGGCTCATCTTCCTCGTCCCGTCCTTGCAATGCGAACCCTGGGTTCAATCAACCATGCGGGCCCGATGAAGACTGACGGCAACGATCCCGCTCATCCTCAGACAAAGGTGCACACCACCAGTCTGGGTCTACCTCGATCCGATGCCGCCGCCGCGGCCTGGTGTCGAACAGGCCGCGGCACCCCCACATTCGCACATCCCGCTAATACAAGGTCTATGGGATCGCTGCGTTTGCGTAGACCTCATGGTGAGTCCGTCGAACCACGAGGTCGCGGGCACAAGGCTGGAAATACCGCTCAATCGTGCTAGACAGGCGCCCTTGTCGCGCGGCGGTCGTGCGACAGAGCCAACATGAGTTCTGGAGACTTCCGATGTCGATCAAGGTGACGTTCCCCGATGGTGCTGTTCGCGAATTCGCGCGCGGCACTACCGGCACCGAGATCGTGGAGGGGATCAGCAAGAGCCTGGCCAAGAAGACCGTCGCCATGCGCTGGAACGGCGCGTTGAGCGACTTGTCCGACGCGCTCGAAAGCGATGGCAGGATCGAGTTCGTCACGCGCGACAGCGGGTCGAAGGATGTGCTGGAGCTGATCCGGCACGACGCCGCGCACGTCCTCGCCGAGGCGGTGCAGGAGCTCTGGCCCGGCACGCAGGTGACCATCGGCCCGGTGATCGAGAACGGCTTCTATTACGACTTCAAGCGCGACACGCCGTTCTCGGAAGAGGACTTTCCGGCCATCGAGAAGAAGATGGCCGAGATCGTCGAGCGCGGCGCGGCGTTCACCAAGGAGATCTGGACGCGCGACCAGGCCAAGCAGGTGTTCCAGTCGAAGGGTGAGGACTTCAAGGTCGAACTCGTCGACGCGATCCCCGAGGACCAGTCGATCAAGATCTACAAGCAGGGCCAGTGGTTCGACCTTTGCCGCGGGCCGCACATGCGCTCCACCAAGGATGTGGGCGCCGCCTTCAAGCTGACCAAGGTAGCCGGCGCCTATTGGCGTGGTGACAGCAACAACCCGGTGCTGAGCCGCATCTATGGCACCGCCTTCCCGTCGCAGAAGGAACTCGACGAGTACCTCCACATGATGGAGGAGGCGGAGAAGCGCGATCACCGTAAGATCGGCCAGGAAATGGACCTCTACCATTTCCAGCCGGAGGCGCAGGGCTCGGTGTTCTGGCACCCGCGCGGCTACGTGCTCTACAACCAGATGGAGACCTATATCCGGCGGCGTCTCAATTCGTCCGGCTATGTCGAGGTGAAAACCCCGCAGTTGATGAGTTCGAAGTTCTGGGAAATGTCCGGCCACTGGGGCAAGTACCGGGAGAACATGTTCGTGGTGCCCGACGAGGTGCCGAACACCGAGGACGAGGGGCCGGTGCTCTCCGGCGAAGGCGAGCTCATGGCGCTCAAGCCGATGAACTGCCCGGCGCACGTGCAGATCTTCAACCAGGGCATCAAGTCGTATCGCGATCTGCCGCTGCGCATGGCCGAATTCGGTTGCTGCCACCGCAACGAGGCGCATGGGGCCCTTCACGGGCTGATGCGCGTGCGCCAGATGACCCAGGACGACGCCCACATCTTCTGCCGCGAAGACCAGATCCAGAGCGAGACGGAGCATTTCGTCCATCTGCTGTATTCGGTCTATGCCCACATGGGCTTCGACAACGTGGTCATCAAGCTCGCGACGCGGCCGGAAAAGTTCGGCGGCACCATCGAGCGCTGGGACGCTGCCGAGAAGGCGCTGGGCGACGCCCTGCGCGCCACCGGCTATGACTTCGAGATCGCCGAGGGGGAGGGCGCCTTCTACGCACCCAAGCTCGAGTTCCACCTGAAGGACGCCATCGGCCGTTCCTGGCAGGTGGGTACGCTGCAGCTCGACTATGTGCTGCCGGAACGGCTCGGCGCCACCTATGTCGCCGATGACGGTTCGCGGAAATACGCGGTCATGCTGCACCGCGCTATCCTCGGCTCGCTCGAGCGCTTCATCGGCATGATGATCGAGAACTATGCGGGCAAGATGCCGATGTGGCTCGCTCCGACCCAGGTGGTGGTGGCGACCATCGTCTCCGAGGCCGACGAGTATGCCGAGAAGCTGGTGCGCCAGTTGCGCGCCGCGGGCCTGCGTGCCGAGCTCGACACCCGCAACGAGAAGATCAACTACAAGGTGCGCGAGCACTCGGTCGGCAAGGTGCCGCTGATGTTCGTGGTCGGCAAGCGCGAGGCCGAGGAGGGCACGGTGTCGGTCCGCCGCCTCGGCACCGAGGGCCAGCGGGTGCAGCCTTTCATGGATGCGCTGGTGTCGCTGGTTGCGGAAGCCACGCCGCCCGACCTCAAGGAACAGGCGGCTGCCTGATGCCGCAGCGGCCGTCCAACCGCGAGCTCAAGGTCCTCTCCCATCTGGGGGAGGACAATGCGCTCGGCCCCGATGACTTCAAGGATGTCGGCGACAAGGTGTTCGCCGGCATGCTGAAGAAGGGTTGGGTCGTGCCGGCCGACCAGCCGGGCAAGTACCGGGCGACCATCAAGGGGCTCACCGTCCACGAGGGCGAGATCATCTTCGCGGGCCGCTGGAAGCGCTAGCCAGGGGGCGATCATGGCCGAGCCGATCGTCATCACCCGCTCCGTCAGCCTCGATCCCTCCGAGATCGAGGAGACGTTCGTGCGGGCGTCAGGACCGGGCGGGCAGAACGTCAACAAGGTGGCAAGTGCCGTTCAGATTCGGTTCAGGTTGATGGATTCCCCGTCCATTCCCGAGCCGATGAAGCGGCGCGTTGTGGCGCTGGCCGGCCGGCGCCTGACCAAGGATGGGGTGCTGGTGATCACCGCCGACAGCCACCGCGACCAGCCGCTGAACCGCCAGGAAGCCCTGTCCCGGCTGATCGACCTGCTCCGGCAGGGCGCCCATGCTCCCAAGGCCCGCATCGCCACGCGGCCAACCCTGGCGTCGCGGCAACGCCGGCTGCAGGGAAAATCCATCCGCTCCGGGGTGAAGCGCATGCGCGGCAATCCCCGCCCCGATGATTGATTGCGTTGCTGAAATCACACGCAATGCAACCTGTATCATATTTCCGACTTACCACTCACGGTGCTGTGTAGTCCGCCCTGCCAAGTAGAACGGGCTTGACCAACGCAGTCAGCCGACAGGACTGTGTGGTTAAGGGAGAACAGCGTGAAGATCGCAGTGGTGGGTTCTGGCTACGTGGGCCTGGTGACCGGCGTCTGCCTCGCCGATTTCGGACACGAGGTCGTCTGCATAGACAAGGATGCCAGCAAGATCGCGGCCCTCGAGCGTGGCGAGATTCCCATCTACGAGCCGGGCCTGGCGGCGCTGGTCGCGGGCAATACCGCTGCGGGCCGGCTTTCCTTCACCACCGAACTGGAAGACGGCGTGCGGGATGCAGCCGTGGTCTTCATTGCCGTCGGCACTCCGAGCCGCCGTGGCGACGGTCATGCGGACCTGAGCTATGTGTACGGCGTTGCAAAGGAACTCGCCCATGCGGTGAGTGGCTTCACCGTAGTGGTGACCAAATCCACCGTCCCTGTGGGCACGGGTGACGAGGTGGCCCACATCATCCGCAGCACCAATCCCGATGCCGACGTCGCCGTGGTGTCGAACCCGGAATTCCTGCGGGAAGGTGCGGCGATCGAAGACTTCAAGCGGCCCGACCGCATCGTGGTCGGCGTCGAGGACGAGCGCGCACGCGCCGTGATGGCCGAAGTATACCGGCCGCTCTATCTGAACCAGGCGCCGCTGATGTTCACCAACCGGCGGACGGCGGAATTGACCAAATATGCCGCGAACGCCTTCCTCGCCATGAAGATCACCTTCATCAACGAGATCGCCGACCTGTGCGAGGCCACCGGCGCCAATGTGCAGGAGGTGGCGCGCGGCATGGGGTTGGATAACCGGATCGGCGGCAAGTTCCTTCATGCCGGCCCGGGCTATGGCGGCTCCTGCTTTCCGAAGGATACGCTGGCCATGGTCAAGATCGGGCAGGATTTCGACAGCCCGATGCGACTGGTGGAAACCACCGTTTCGGTGAACGATCAGCGCAAGCGCGCCATGTCGCGCAAGGTGATCACGGCCTGCGGTGGCGACGTGCGCGACAAGACTATCGGGGTGCTCGGGCTGACCTTCAAGCCGAACACCGACGACATGCGCGAGGCTCCGTCGATCGACATCATCCGCGGCCTGCTCGATCGGGGGGCGCGCGTCGTGGCCTATGACCCGCAGGGCATGAAGGCAGCACGCGAATTGATCGAGGGCGTCGAGTTTGCTAACAGCGCCTATGCCGTTGCCCAGGACGCGCATGCCGTTGTGCTGGTGACGGAATGGAACGAGTTCCGCTCGCTTGATCTGGCCCGGCTGAAGCGGGGCATGAAGACGCCGGTGCTGGTGGATCTGCGCAATGTCTATCGGCACGATGAGGTCGCAAAGCATGGCTTCAGCTATGTCAGCATCGGACGCCCGCAGCCGGTCCTGGCGGAATCGCTGGCGCAGGCGGCCGAGTGACCGACCCAAGGATGGGTGCCGGTGAAGATATTCGTCACCGGTGCCGCCGGGTTCATCGGCTTTCATGTCAGCCGGCTGCTGCTCTCCCAGGGGCATGAGGTCGTCGGTTTCGATGGGCTCACCGCATATTACGACCCGGCGCTGAAACGTGGCCGGGTCGCGATCCTGGAGCAGGAGCCCGGCTTTCGCTTCGTTGAAGGCATGCTTGAGGACCAGGAGGGCCTGTCGGCACTGTTGCGGTCTGAAAAGCCCGATGTGGCGATCCATCTCGCCGCGCAGGCGGGGGTGCGCTACAGCCTCGAATCTCCCGGCAGCTACATCCAGTCAAACATCGTGGGTACTGCCAGCCTGCTCGAGGCGCTGCGGCAAACGCCGGTGAAGCACCTGATCTTTGCCTCGACCAGCTCGGTCTATGGCGGCAACATGAAGATGCCCTTTGCCGAAACCGATCGCGCCGACCACCCGGTGTCGCTCTATGCGGCGACCAAGAAGGCCGGTGAGGCGATGGTGCATTCCTATTCGCACCTGTGGGGCCTGCCGACCACCTGCTTCCGCTTCTTCACCGTCTATGGCCCCTACGGCCGGCCCGACATGGCGCCGATCAAGTTCGCCTCGGCGATCAGCGCCGGCCGGCCTATCGATGTTTATGGCTACGGGCGGATGCGGCGCGACTTCACTTATGTGGATGACCTTGCCGATGCGGTGGTGCGGCTGATCCCGGTGACGCCGCAACGCGGGCTACCGGTGGAAAACGACAGCCTTTCGCCGGTGGCGCCATATCGCATCGTCAATGTCGCGGCCGGCAAGGCGGTGGAACTGATGGATTTCATCGCGGCGCTGGAGACCGCGCTGGGCCGCAAGGCGGTGCTGAACCTCCTGCCGATGCAACCGGGGGACGTGGGCGCCACCGAGGCAGCCACCGGCCTGCTGCACCGGCTCATCGGCCCGATGCAAACCACGCCACTCGAAGTGGGCGTGCAGAGATTTGTCGAGTGGTTCTCGAGTTACAGGGCGAACGAGTAGGCCGGCACAACTGCTGGACGGGGCCGTTGGGCACGGCCGTGACTGCGATGCGCTGAAACGAAAGGGCCACCCGGAGGTGGCCCTTGTGGTCAGTTGGCTTCGGCGCTCACATTTACCTTGTCGAGCAGTACCGTCGGGTTCTCGCTCGCCGACAGGAAGTCCACCAGGCCGAGACCGGGCTGCTGCTTGGCCTCCAGCTCGATCCGCAGCGTCCTGGCGGTGCCCTGAACGAACGCGCTCACTGCCTGGGCCACCTCTTGCGCGTTGGCGGTCGTTGCGAGCTGGCCAAGGATCGTGCCCTGGGCGATGCCGGCGAACACCGTGCGCAGGTCGGCAGGGGTGGCGCCCTGTTCGGCGGCGGCCTGCTCGAGCACGATGTCCGAGAAGCCCGCGTCGACAAGCTCGAGCTGCAGGTCGGACACCGAAAGGGCAAGTGCTGCCAGTTGCGCCTTGTCGGGGTCCACGTCGAACAGGTCGGCAGTGGCATTGGTGATGGTGCCCGTGACGGCCAGAGTCGCGAGATCGGCCGCCGAAACCGAGAGATCGCTGATCGCGATGCTGTTGGCGGCCTCGTCCCAGGCAAGGTCCAGATTGAAGCCGGCATCGATGCTGGTGATGCCCATGGCGATCAACTGCTGGATCGACTCGTCCTCGGTGTCTTCCGGCAGGTCGACCACCAGATTTTCGAGGCTGGTGGCGATGCTGGCGGGAATGCCGTTGCGATAGTCGCCAAGCGTCAGGTCGAACAGGCCCAGCGAACCGGTGATGCGGGTCGCAGGCGCGTCGGGATCCGGGATGTCGACAGACACATCGGCGAAGGACAGCCCCTCGAAGGCCGGAATGAACGCACGAGCATTGGCCTCGAACCAGTTCGCGTCGACGGTGTCGGGAGCCGAGCGGAGTGCATCCACCACGCTGGTCAGGTCCATGCCCTTGAAGCTGAACTCGCCGATGGAGATCTGGCCATCATCGACAACGGCCATGTCGATGTCGTTGAGGGTTATCGACGGGTAGTGGCCCGCGGTGAAGGCGCTGGCCTTGCCAGGGCCGACGCTGAGTGTGATTTCCTCGCCGTCCTCGCTCTCGAAGGCGCAGCCGAAGCCCTCGAAGCTGATCGGCTCGGCCTCCATGGCGGTCAGGAACTCGGCATACATGCGCATGGCCTGACCGATAAGTTCCGGCGGTGGCTCGTCACCGGCCGCCTCCAACTGCTCCACCAGGGTGAAGAATTCGGCGAAGGAGAAGGAAACTGGACGAACGCGCACCTCCGAGCCGCTGAAGCCACCCATGGTGCATTCGCCATCGGGGGCGCTCACGGTGCCGCCTTCGAAGTTGAAGCTCGAATACAGCGTCTCCATCTCGGTGCTGCCGGTCTCGACCAGCCCGTAGAGCCCGAGCAGCGCAGCGATGTTGAAGTCGGTGGCTTCCATCGCGCCGAACGAGCCAGTGGCGTCTTCGTCACCGGACATTTCGAAGCTGCCAAGAGATACGGTAGCTGCAACGCCATCCGTGACATCGAGGAAACTGATGTCGCTGATTGTGAGCGTGCTTTCGGACGTCTCGCCGTCCACTTCTGCACTCACCAGAATGGAGATCTCGGGGATCTCGATGCTGCTTGCGGTCAACTCCGCCAGCGCCTCGGCATTGTCGACGAACTCGCCGCTGAAGATGTCCCGCAGGGTTGCTTCGTCGACGCTGGAGTCAGCGGTGATGATTTCGGGAATATCGACACGCACGTCCGGCATGGACGCAGTTGCGGTCGCTTCCGCTGGCGCCTTGGACTTGGTCTTCTGTGCCATCGCTGTTCCCGCGGAGAGAGCGATGGTCAGCAGGCAGGCCGCCGCGATCGCGGCCAGAGGGGAGTGCGATGGGCGGAACATTGACGTCTCCAGTTCGCAAAAGCGGCTGCAATCTGAAGGAAGCGCTCCTGGTCGGCAAGCCTGCTGAGAGCGGTCAATAGACGGAGGTGAGAACCTCGATCTCGCGTGGCGGGCCGGGCTGCACCTGGAACTCCCGATTGTAGACTGTCTCGCCCAGCTTCGCGAGCACCAGATAGTCGCCCTCGGCAAGCACGGTCGTCGGGAAGGCCCCGAGATTGCTGAACACGGTGGTGCCATCCGCGGTCTTGACGGTCCACTCGACGTCGGCGATCGCCTCGCCTCCCTGTTCGGACACCAGCTTGAACGAGATCTGCGCCGCGTGATGATAAAGCGTTGCGTCGGTGATCTGCCCCGGCTCCACGCGCAGGTCGGCGCGCACGGTGGCGTTGACCTCCCCGAAGCGGGAGACCACGTGGTAGGTGCCAGAGTTGAGGGTGACGATCTCGTTGGGCGAAACGGCCTCGGCGATCAGACCACGAGCCACTTCTTCCTGGTCGGTGTAGATGTCGAAGGCGAGTAGGCCTGGAGGGATCGGGACCTCCCCTGTGACAGCGGCGTTGAGCCGCAAGGCGCCGGCACCGAGCACCATCTCAATGCTGCCCTGGCCCGGTTGAATGGTCACTGTTTCGCTGCTCTGCGCCCGCCCATAGGCCACGTGGACCACGTACTGCCCCGGCTCGAGTTCGATGCTCGCCTCTCCGGATTCCGACTTGGCAAGCAGCGCGAGCTCGCCGTTGCTGTCCGGTTCGGATTCGAAGATGCGCCAGACCAGTCCTTCGGGAATCGGTGCGCCGTCGGGAGTGATGCGTGCCGTCAACACGACGGCTTGTGGCGCGGCTGTCGCCGCGTCGATGGCATCCGTTGCCGGGGTGACCTGGTTTACGGGTGCGCCGCCGTCAGTCGGCAGAGCATCAGGGTCGGGGCGCGGTCGGGGGAGGGGCGGCATCTCCGCCTCCTCTTGCGCCAGGACGTGCACGGGCTGCAACGGCCCAGACGCCAGCCCTGCAGTGAGTACGACCAGAATAGCGAACAGCGGTCGCAAACGCATTGCGCAGACACTCCTGAATCGGTGCGCTCCTAAGCGGCGATTGGGGAGAAGCTGTGTCACAGGTGCCTGTTGATGAAAACCGCTGCGGTGGAATTTCCGCCCGAGGTGGGATGCTGGCCCTTGCCTCCACCCCGCGCTAAGGAATGCAAAAAAGGAGTCTGCCAATGCCCGTGAACGCCGCGCTACGCGACCATCTCAAGACCCGGCGCTCGGTCGGTATCGGCTTCCTCCAGGAGCCGGGACCGGATGAGGCGGTGCTCGCAGAGATGCTGGCCATTGCGACGCGCGTTCCCGACCATCGCAAGCTCGCTCCATGGCGGCTGGTGCTTTATCGCGGCGCGGCAAGGGCTCAGGTGGGTGACAAGCTGGCTGAGATTGCCAGGCGCCGAAACCCGGATATCGACGAGGCGAGCCTCGATGCCGAGCGCCAGCGCTTCCTGCCCGCGCCGCTTACCGTTGGCGTGCTGTCGGTGCCAGTGGAGGATCCGAAAGTGCCCGAGATCGAGCAGGTGTTGTCTGCCGGCAATGTGTGTTTCAACCTTCTGCATGCCGCTGCGGCGTTCGGGTTCGGCGCGTCCTGGGTGACCCGCTGGTACACTTTCGACGCCGAGGCCGCTGCCACGTTGGGGGCAGGGGAGGGCGAGCGGTTCGTCGGCTTCGTCCATATCGGCACCGCGACTGCCGTCATCGAAGACCGGGATCGGCCGCAGCTCAGCGACGTCGTGCGGGAATGGGGTGTGGACCGGGCTTATGGTTAACAGCCGGTTAACCATCCTCGATGCTAAGGTGAGGTTCATGATTCTCTGGAGCTCCGCCGGGCATGGGCGTGCAGCCGATATCCATTCCCCAGAGCCTCGCCTATGTCCTTACGGCTGCCGGCGACCGTAGCGGCGTCGACTTCGACTACCTGCTGCAGACCGCCGTGCGCGAGAGCAGCCTCAATCCTGAAGCCAAGGCGCAGACCTCCTCCGCCGTCGGTCTATTCCAGTTCCTGGAGAGCACCTGGCTGCAGGTGATGAAGGAGGATGGCCCGCGGCTCGGCTATGGCCAGTACGCCGATGCCATCCAGCGTACTGCCGATGGCGACTACGTGGTCCGCGACCCGCAACTCCGGTCGCAGATTCTGAGCCTGCGGACCGACCCGCAGATTGCAGCCGACATGGCGGCAGCCTTCACCAAGTCCAACGGTGATTATCTGACCGCCCGCTTCGGCCGGATGCCGAGTGCAGGGGAGCTCTATATCGCTCACTTTCTCGGACCTCAGGGCGCCGAGAAGCTGTTCACGGCCGGTCTGTCCAACCCGGACCAGATCGCGGCCAATCTGTTTCCGCGGCAGGCCGCCGCAAACCGCGCCATCTTTTACGACAATGGCGCGCCGCGCTCGATCCGGGATGTGTATCGGGTGCTCGTGGCCAAGCACGAAGGGATTGGCACCAATCCTGCCTTTTCCGTGCAGCAGATGGCCGGGGAGTCTCCCCCGGTGACTGAAGCACCTGTCGTTTCGTCCCGCTTTTCCCCCGCCAACATGTCCTTCACGGGTCTGTTCAGGAACGTTCCAGAGCCCGCTCAATCGGACGCGGCCGGCGAAGCGGGCGACGCTGCCTTCTTCACGCAACTCTATGCGCAGTAGCTGAACTAAAACTCTCGCGAACGCGTTTACTGAGGAGAAACGATCACTGAGGAAACGCCGGCAAATACTGCCGATAGAAGCAAGCCGGCGTATCCGTGGTGACAATCGATTAAGGGCCGCCGCCCAAATTCGGTTGCGAGCCAAGGGAGGAACCCATGCGTGACATCGCAGCCAATCATCACACTGCTACCGCGGTACCCCGCGGGCTGGTGATTGTCGGCGCCGCATCTGCCAGCTGGCTGCTGGTCGGCGCGACGGGCCTGGCGGTCTTCCAGGTTCTGGCACTGCTGGGCGCCGCGGTCTGACGATCCGCCCCGTCCAAACGTGGTGAACGGTTCCTTAAAACTTGCCGCCTAAGGTCTTCGCGTGGTTCGCGGAGACCCCGATGATTGCCTTGAGTGACTTCGTTGCCCTCACCTCGTCTCGGGACAGCGAGGAACGGGCCCGTGCCGCGCACCTGGCGGCTCTCTGCTATCTTGATCATACCGGGCCGGCCGACGAGCATGCCGCGCTTTATGCCGTGCTGATCGGCTTTCTTGATGATCCGTCGGTAAAGGTTCGCGCCGCCCTGGCGTACGGCCTGCTCCACTCGGCTCACGCACCGAGGGCCGTCGTGCTCGCGCTTCTCCGCGACAGCGCGGTTATCGCCCGCGCGATTGCTCAGTACTCGCCGGCGCTGCTGGATGCCGACCTGTTGCCGTTGGTTCCTGGCGCGCCGTTGCCGATGGTGCTGGCACTGTGTCAGCGATCGCAGATCAGCGGAAGGCTCGCCGCCGCCTTGATCGGGAGCGGGATGCGGGAAGCACAATTGCTGCTGTTGCGGCGCACGGACGTGCCGGTTCCCGCTGAGGTTTTGCTTCGTCTTGCCGACAGCGAGGGGAGGGATTGCGAGCTTCGAGGGGCATTGCTGGCGCGGCGAGACCTGCCCCCGGATGCGCGTCTGCTGCTGGTCCGCTACGCTGCCAGCGATCTCCGCCAGGCCCGCATCGTGCGCGGTGCCCTCCATGCTCCCCGCCTCGACAGGCTGTTCCGCGCGAGCGAAGACGAGGCCATCGCTGCAATCGGCGAAAAAGCGGCAGCGCAGGAGAATGCGCATTATGCTTCGGCGCTGGCGGCAGCCGAACAACTCAATACCAGGCTGTTGTTGCATGCGCTGGTCAGTGGCCAGGTGCTGTTCCTTGCCGAATGCCTGGCGCAACTCGCGCAAACGCCGCGGCGGAAGGTGCTGAACCTGCTGGAGACCGGTAGCCGGGCGGCCCTGCAGGCCCTGCTGGCAGCGTGTAGCGTGTCCGATCCCGTGCGCGGCGTTCTGGTTCAGCTCATTCGGCACGCCCGGACCGTCGATCTGGCGAGCGACGTTGCCGGACGGCATTACGTGATCACCGTGGTACTAGAAGAACTGATTGCCGAATACGACGATGGTATCCCCGCGGATCTCGAAGAAGCGTTCAGCTATCTGAGCGAGCAGAATGTGCGCCTGGCTCGTGAGGCGGCCCGGCAGGTGATGTCTGCCTTCACCGGACCAGAAGGGCAGGGCACCGCTGTCGCTCTTCCCGTGACGGACGAACGGCGGCTGCTGCCTGCCGCCTAGTAGCGGAACTGTTCGATCAGCCCGCGCTCCTCGAGGCCCGTGCCGGGGTCGAACAACAGCGTTACTCCGTTGGTGCGGTCTTCCTGCACGGTCACGTCGACGACGTTCTGGAATTCAACATTGTCAGCCACGGCACTCACCGGCCGCTTTTCGGCTTCCCGGGCCACGAAGCGCACCCGGGCCCGGTTCGACAGAATCGCGCCCCGCCAGCGCCGGGGCCGGAAAGGCGAGATCGGCGTGAGGGCGAGGAGCGGCGCCTCGATGGGGATGATCGGGCCGTGCGCCGAGAGGTTGTAGGCAGTGGAGCCCGCCGGCGTGGCGAGCAGCACGCCATCGCAGATCAGCTCGTCGAGCCGCACAGCCTCATCGACCATGATCTGGATCTTGGCCGCCTGATAGGTCGAGCGGAACAGTGAAACCTCGTTGAGCGCCAGCGCCTGATGCTGCTGGCCGGAGGCGTCGGTGGCCGCCATGGAGAGCGGGAAAATCTCGGTCCGCTGCACCGACTTCAGCCGCTCCAGCAGGTCGTCCTCGGAGAACGGGTTCATCATGAACCCGATGGTGCCGAAGTTCAGCCCGTAAACCGGGGTATCGGTGCCCATTACCCGGTGCAGGGTCTGCAGCATCAACCCGTCGCCACCCAGAGCGATGACCACATCGGCGGCGTCGAGCGGATGGTCGCCATAGCGCTGGCGGAGCCGGTCGGCGACGGCGTCCGCTTCCGGCGTGCCATTCGTGACGAAACTGAGAGTCCGAATTGCCAAGACGCCCTCCGTGGTTCAGCGCTGCCTATCACGCTGGCCCGTCTCGAGCCAGACAGTGGCGCCGCGCTCGCCGCCGCATGCGACGCTGGTACTATGATCCATGTTAATCACATCGGTACGGCGGCAGCGACCGTACAGGCCCGGCGTTGTGCGGCGGAGGGTAAGAGGCTGCTCCGGCGAGGTAATCCCGCGGCCAGCCCTCGACACACAAGCAGCGAGGGCAGGGCATGACGAAGCGCGTGGTGGTAACAGGCGGGGCGGGTTTCATTGGGTCCCATCTGTGCAAACTGCTGCTGGACCAGGGCCACGAGGTGCTCTGCGTCGACAACTTCTTTACCGGCTCGCGCGCCAACATCCTTCCGCTTCTGAACCATGACAATTTCGAGCTGCTCCGGCACGACGTGACGTTCCCGCTCTATGTCGAGGCCGACGAGATCTACAACCTGGCTTGCCCCGCATCGCCGGTGCACTACCAGTTCGATCCGGTGCAGACGGTCAAGACCAGCGTCATGGGCGCCATCAACATGCTGGGCCTGGCAAAGCGCCTCCGCGTGCCGATCCTGCAGGCCTCGACCTCGGAAGTGTATGGCGACCCGCATGTGCATCCGCAGCAGGAAAGCTACTGGGGCAATGTGAACCCGGTCGGGCCGCGCTCCTGTTATGACGAAGGCAAACGCTGCGCCGAGACGCTGTTCTTCGACTACCACCGCCAGCACAAGCTGAACATCAAGGTGGTCCGGATCTTCAATACCTATGGGCCGCATATGCACCCGGCCGACGGGCGGGTGGTGTCGAACTTCATCGTCCAGGCGCTGAAGGGCGAGGACATCACCGTGTACGGTACGGGCAGCCAGACCCGATCCTTCTGCTATGTCGACGATCTGGTCGACGCGATGATGCGGATGATGGCGACCGGCCCCGAAGTCACCGGCCCGATCAATACCGGCAACCCACATGAGTTCACCATCCGTCAGCTGGCTGATCTGGTCATCGAACTGACCGGCTCGCGTTCACGCGTGGTCTACCGCGACGTGCCTGTGGACGATCCCAAGCAGCGGCGCCCGGACATCACCCAGGCCCGCGCGGTGCTGGATTGGCAGCCAACCGTGCAGTTGCGCGATGGGCTTGCCCGGACCATCGAGTATTTCGACGGGGTGCTCGGCACGGGCCGCGGCTTCGCGGCGGATCGACTTCCGACCTACCAGCCGGGGGCCGGGTCGGCAGCCATTCCCGGCAACGCGGTCGTACACGGGCAGCGCTGATTCAGCAGAACCGCCAAGGGTAACGGGCGCGGACCTTGCCGCTCGGGCTCGTGCTCCACGACCGGTACAAATTGCGTAAAATTTGAGAGAAATTTGGAATCGGGCGGCAATGTGGCCCGGGCAGTCTGATGCCATCAGAGCTTGGGAGCGGGCAAGGTGGCTCTCGAGGGCGGCGAGGTCGCCGCGACGGGAGGCAATCATCGCCAGCACCGCTTCGGTTTGCCCATCGGCAGCAATGCTCGTGAGAGCTTGGCCGGCAATGCTCTCGCACCGGTCGAGCAAACGGGTACGCACCTGTTCGGGCTGCGCGCGCATGGCGGCGCTATCGAAAGACAGCAGGATCTCCTGGCAATCCATCAGCGTATGGCGAATCGTGAGAGCGCTGGCGCCAATCGGGTCCTGAGGGCCGGTAAGTGCCTGAATGCGCTCGAGGGGCGTTCGTCCGCCGCGCAGAACTGGTCCGGCCTCCGAGTACATGGACCAGCCGCCCAGCAAGACGCTGGCGACGCCCATCAGAAGTAATGCCACGCGCCCCAACTGCATGTACCGCTACTCGATTACGCTGATGACTATGCCACGACATCCATAAACAAGTGGCTACGCGTCGCCTGTGTCGCGACCAGTGCGTTTGCTGGCCTTCTAGCCAGCTTTGTGCCTGAAGGCGAGAGCAACTCGCGGCGTCGTTAATGCAATCACGACTGCCGAACCCTACATGCCAGCGGCTTGACGGGGCTCAAAAAAAGCGCGGGTGCTCCAGTCGCGTCGGGGGAGAGTCGCGGTGGGAAGGCCTGGTGCCAGAGCAATCGGGAACGTGCTATCGTTCACCCATGGCCGACATCATCAATCTTCGCACCGTCCGCAAGCAGAAGGCCCGCGCCGACAAGGCGGTTACGGCCGAGCAGAACCGCCGACTGCATGGCCGCAGCAAGGCCGACAAGCAGCTCGACGCCGCCGAGAAGGCACGTGCCGAGCGGCAGATCGAGGGACATAAACGCGACGATTAGGTTGCGTTTCGTTACCAGTCCACCTGGCACTGCACACCATCCGGGCCGAACTGCATGCTCTTGTCGGTGTACTGGAAAATCTCGAGCTTCACCCCGCTCGGGTCGGCCAGCCAGCACTGCCAGGTGTGATCAACCCCGAGCTTCTTGTCGGTGACCGACACACCCTTGCTGCGCGCATTGGCCATGAAGGCGTCGATGTCGTCGGTCTCGAAGCAGAGATGGTTGATCTGGTTGGTCTCGTCGAAGCGCGACTCGCCCTTCCGGAAGACTTCCACGAAAGTCCGGTTGCCGAAATCGAGATAGAAGCCGATCCGATCCTCACCCCGCATGAAGTCGAACTTCGGCGCCACCCCGGTGATGTCGCGGTAGAAGGCCTCCACGGCATCGAGGTCGCGGGCGAAGATACAGGTGTGGGCAACCTGTTTGACGAGCGGCATGACGTATCCTCCTCTGGAAACGATACCGGTAGAGCAGGGCGCCGGTTCGCTGGCAAGGGCGGCTGAGGGACGACAAAATTTCAGCCACCCTCTTTCCCTTGTCATAGGCTGCGTCTAGGAGAAGCCGAACCCACCAAACTTCGCCAGAAAAAGGGCTTAGCCGATGTCCTCCATCATCCATGTCCAGGGCCGCCAGATCTATGACAGCCGCGGCAATCCCACCGTCGAAGTCGATGTGGTGCTGGATGACGGCAGCTTCGGCCGCGCGGCTGTTCCCTCCGGGGCCTCGACCGGTGCCCACGAGGCGGTCGAACTGCGCGACGGCGGCAAGCTCTACAACGGCAAGGGCGTGACCCAGGCGGTCGAGAACGTCAACACCGTCATCTTCGAGGAGATCCAGGGTCTGGATGCGCTCGATCAGCTCGCAGTCGACCAGGCGATGATCGAGCTCGACGGCACCGCCAACAAGAGCAAGCTCGGCGCCAACGCCATTCTGGGCGTGTCGCTGGCGGTGGCCAAGGCGGCCGCGGAATCGAGCGAACTGCCGTTCTACCGCTATATCGGTGGCCCGAACGCCCATGTGCTGCCGGTGCCAATGATGAACATCATCAATGGCGGCGAGCACGCCGACAACCCGATCGACATGCAGGAGTTCATGATCCTGCCCGCCGGCGCCTCGAGCCTCGCCGACGCCGTCCGCATCGGTTCGGAAATCTTCCACACCCTCAAGAAGGGTCTGTCCGCCGACGGCCACAACACCAATGTGGGTGACGAGGGTGGCTTTGCGCCCAACCTCAAGTCGGCCGACGACGCGCTCGGCTTCATCATGCGCTCGATCGAAAAGGCCGGCTACAAGCCGGGCGAGGACGTGTTCATCGGGCTCGATTGCGCCTCGACCGAATACTACAAGGGCGGCAAGTACGAGATGGTGGGCGAGGGCAAGTCGCTCGCCTCGGACGAGAACGTCCGCTTCCTCGAAGACCTCGTGTCGCGCTTCCCCATCATCACCATCGAAGACGGCATGGCCGAGGACGACTGGGACGGCTGGAAGGCCCTGACCGAAGCCATTGGCAAGAAGGTGCAACTGGTCGGCGACGACCTGTTCGTCACCAACGCCGAGCGCCTGCGCTCGGGCATCAAGATGGGCGTCGCCAACTCCATCCTGGTCAAGGTCAACCAGATCGGCTCGCTGTCCGAGACCCTGGACGCCGTCGATACCGCCCACCGCGCCGGCTACACCTCGGTGATGTCGCACCGTTCGGGCGAGACCGAGGATTCGACCATTGCCGACCTCGCCGTGGCGCTGAACTGCGGGCAGATCAAGACCGGCTCGCTCTCCCGTTCCGACCGTCTCGCCAAGTACAACCAGCTGATCCGCATCGAGGAGCAGCTCGGTTCCTCGGCCAAGTACGCGGGCTACTCGGTGGTCAAGGGCCGCTGAGCCTACCGAAGGTACCCCCACCTAACCTCGCCCTGGTACGGGGAGGGACACATCGGGGGGGGGGGAGGGGCTGGGCAGGGCGGCAAGCTCGATAGGCTCCTCCCCCGCGGGGGAGGTTGGGTGGGGGATTTCACAACAAACGCGGTGTCATTCCCGCGAAGGCGGGAATCCAGCCTCAGATGCTTGCACCACCATCTGGCGGCGGTTGAGGCATCTCGGGATGGGCCCCCGCTTTCGCGGGGGTGACATCAAGTGTGGGTGAGGGTGGTGAAGGGCCTACCGAAGGTACCCCCACCTAACCTCCCCCTAGTAGGGGGAGGGACGTATCGGGGTTGTGGAGGGGCTGGGGAACCACTCGGGACTACTTGGCTCGTCAAGAGGCGGCGATGGATGCAAGGCCCGCAGAGACGCCGGGCTTCTTGTTGGTGGGGTTTTGAGGCACCCCCTCATCCGCCCTTCGGGCACATTCTCCCGCAAGGGGAGAAGGGGCGTCGTGCCAGCAACGAGCGCAGAGTTCCCCTCGCCACTATGCCTCCACCTCCTCGGACCGTCCTCGGGCTTGACCCGAGGACCTGCCGCTACCTCCACCGCCATTGAGAGAGGCCCTCGGGTCAAGCCCGAGGGCAGATCGTGGGGTGTGGGCGGATTTGGGGATGGAGCCGAGCCCCCCGCTTACTGGAAAGCCGTCTCCGCGAAGCTCCTGAGCTTGCGGGAATGCAGGCGCTCGGCTGGTTCGTTGCGCAGGATCTCCATTGCTCTGAGGCCAATCTGCAGGTGGCGGTTGACCTGGGTGCGGTAGAAGTCCGAGGCCATGCCGGGCAGTTTCAGTTCGCCATGGAGCGGCTTGTCGGAGACGCAGAGCAGGGTGCCGTAGGGCACCCGGAAGCGGAAGCCGTTGGCGGCGATGGTGGCGGACTCCATGTCGAGGGCGACCGCACGCGACTGGCTCAATTGCCGGACGATTTCGGTCTGGTCGCGCAGCTCCCAGTTGCGGTTGTCGAAGGTTGCGACCGTTCCGGTGCGCATGATCTTCTTGGTTTCGACGCCCTCGGTCTGGGTGATTTCCTCCACCGCCTGCTCGAGCGCCACCTGCACTTCCGCCAGGGCCGGTACCGGCACGGTCAGCGGCAGATCGGCGTCGAGCACATGGTCTTCGCGGAGATAGGCGTGGGCCAGCACGAAGTCGCCGAGTTCCTGCGAGTTCCTGAGGCCGGCGCAATGGCCGAGCATGATCCAGGCGTGCGGGCGGAGCACCGCGATATGGTCCGTGATGGTCTTGGCGTTAGAGGGCCCCACGCCGATATTGACCATGGTGATGCCTTTGCCGCGCTCGGCCTTGAGGTGATAGGCCGGCATTTGCGGCGCGCGGACCGGCGTCGTGCCCGCTACGCCGCCGCCGCGCAGCATGTTGTCGGTCACGACATTGCCCGGCTCGACGAAGCTCGTGTAATCGCCGTGCCCTGAGCGCATGTACTCCTTGGCGATGCGGCAGAACTCGTCGACATAAAAGGCGTAGTTCGTGAAGATCACGAAGTTCTGGAAGTGATCGGCGTCGGTGCCCGTGTAGTGCGCCAGCCGGAACAGCGAATAGTCGACGCGCGGCGCCGTGAACGAGGACAGTGGGTAAGGCCCGCCGCGCGGCGGCACATAGGTGCCGTTGGCGATCTCGTCGTCCGTGTTGGCCAAGTCCGGTGCATCGAACATGTCGCGCAGCGGGATATTGAGCGCGTTGAGGGCGTCACCATCCACTCGTTCGTTGGGCTGCACCGCAAAATGCAGCGGGATGGGGGTGTCGGATTCGCCGATGTCGATGGTGCCGCCATGATTCTTGAGGATGACGGCGAACTGCTCCTGGAAATAGCCCTTGAACAGGTCGGGAGCCGTGACGGTGGTGCGATAGAGGCCCGGCGTGTGCAGATAGCCGTAGGGCAGGGTGCTCTCGTGCTTGCTGTAGCTGGTGGAACGCACCTCCACCTGTGGGTAGCAGGCGCGCACGCGGCCGGCCGGCACATTGCCCTTCGCCAGTGCGTCGAGATGGTCGCGGATGAAACGGGTGTTGCGATGGTAGATGTAAGCCAGATGTTCCCAGGCCTTGGCGGGGTCGGTGAAGGACTGTGTTTCGAGGCGGGGCGGGGATATCAGGGTCATCGCAGGTCTCGCATCATCTGGCACGGCTACGTGCTGTCTCCATGACAGGTTCCGGCTCCGGCTTCAACGCGCGGACGCACCCGCTATCACATCGCGGTGAGCGCACCTTTTCTCGCCGTATTCGATGACCATCTTCTTGCGTAGTTCACTGGAACGGCAAGCGACCCATGCAACCCGGTGAACTCGCGGAGCCCGCCGGCCGCATGTCCCCCAAGCCCTCAACAGCGTGGCGGGTGGCGCTCCCCCTAAGGGCCGTGATGCACCCCCCGTGCGTTGCGGCCCTTTTTATTGCGTAGGATAGGTCTTGCGCAGTCCTTCTGCGGACATCGCGGCCAGGTCTCTCAGGGCCTCTCGGTCGATATCGCTCAACCGCTTGAAGTAGAGGCAAGCCTTGCCGGCGCGATACTTGCCGAGGCGAGCCATCAGCGCCTGCCGCCCCGGCTCATCACCCGCAAGCTCGGCGCCCATGACGTAGACGGTAAATTCGGCCTTGCGGGGCGCGAAGCCGGCGAGAAACGAGTCGCCTTCAGTACCGCTGGCATAGCGGTAGTGATACTGGCCGAAGCCCATCATCGACCCCCAAACCGCCGGCGGCTCTCCCGTCGCCTCCTGCAGCAGGGCGACCAGCGCTTCCGCGTCAGCCCTGCGGACGGGTTCGACCCGGTCCAGAAACGCCGCCACGGCCTCGGGTCGAGCATCCACTTTCTGCGTACCCGCCATCGGACTTCTCCTGTTGGTGAAGCATGTGGCTGCCGTCACATGGGCGTCAAGCGCCGCGAGGCAGTGGACGCGGGAGCCGTGGTTTTCTATGGCTGGGCCGGCGCATTCCCGGAGACTCGCATGACCGCTTCCCTGATCGACGGCAAGGCCTTCGCCGAGGGCCTCAGGCACCGCATAGCCGAGCATGTGTCCCGCCTCAACGCAGAGCACGGCATCACCCCAGGCCTGGCGGTGGTGATCGTCGGCTCCGATCCGGCCAGTCAGGTCTATGTCTCCAACAAGTCCAAGCAGACTGTGGAAGTGGGCATGGCCTCTTTCAAGCACGAACTGCCCGAGGATACGTCCGAGGCTGACCTGCTCGCCCTGGTGCGCCAGCTCAACGCCGATCCGGCCGTGCACGGCATTCTGGTGCAGATGCCCGTGCCCAAGCATATCGACCCGGACAAGGTCATCGAGACCATCGACCCGGCCAAGGACGTCGACTGCTTCACCCCCGCCAATGTCGGCAAGGTGCAGATCGGGCTGCCGGGCCCCGTCTCCTGCACCCCGCTCGGCTGCCTGATGCTGCTGCGCGACCGGCTCGGTTCCCTTTCCGGCCTCAACGCGGTGATCGTGGGGCGCTCCAACCTGGTGGGCAAGCCGATGGCGCAACTGCTGCTGCGCGAGAATTGCACTGTCACGGTCGCCCATTCGCGCACCCGCGACCTGCCGGCGCTGCTGCGGCAGGCCGACATCGTCGTGGCCGCGGTGGGGCGTCCCGAGATGATCCGCGGCGACTGGATCAAGCCGGGCGCAACCGTGATCGATGTGGGCATCAACCGCATTCCGGCACCCGAGCGTGGCGAGGGCAAGACCCGGCTGGTCGGCGATGTCGCCTTTGCCGAAGCGGCCGAGGTGGCTGGCGCCATCACTCCCGTTCCGGGCGGGGTGGGGCCCATGACCATCGCCTGCCTGCTCGCCAATACCGTAACCACGGCGTCACTGATCAACGGCCTTACCCCGCCGGGCGACCTCACCGCATGATCGACGGCACGGCGCACGATCCAGGCGGCCGCGTGCGGCTGGCGCTGATGCCGGGCGTTAAGGGTGACGCCGAGTTCAGTGATCACGAGCATCGCCAGCTGATGCGGCGCTGGATCGGGGACAGCTTTCCCGAGCGCTACATCATGTTCATCGGCATGAATCCGTCGACGGCCGACGCCAATGTCAACGACCCCACCTGCGCCCGCGAGTGGAGCTTCGCCCAGCGCGAGGGCTATGACGCCATGGCCAAGGGCAATGTCGGCGACTACCGCGCCACCGACCCCAAGATGCTGCTGGCGCCGGGTGTGGTCGCCGTGTCACCGCACAACCTGCCGTCGCTGCGGGCTGCTGCCCGCAAGGCCGACAAGGTCGTGCTCGCCCATGGCAAGCTCAACAAGGCGCTGGCGGCTGCGGGGCGGGAGCTGGTCGAGGTGCTGCGCGCCGACGGCATTCCGCTCTGGTGCTTCGGCGTCAATGCCGACGGTTCGCCCAAGCACCCGCTCTACCTCCGGCTCGACACGCCGCTGATCCCGTTTCCCGGATAGCTCATGCCCATCCCTTTCTTCGACGGCCACAACGACACCCTCCTGAAGCTGCTCGAGTTCGGGCCGGGTGCTGAACAGCGGTTCATCGACGGTTCATCTTCCGTTCATATCGACCTGCCGCGCGCCCGATCGGCCGGGATGGCGGGCGGTTTCTTCGCCATGTTTCCGCCTCCGCTGAAGGGGTCCTCCGGGACCATCGTCCCCACCGGCTCCATCCCCAGCCTCCCGCCGGAGCTCGACATCGCCGAGGCGCAGCGGTCCACGTTCGGCATGGCCGCGATCCTGCTGCGGCTCGAGCGCATGGGGGCGCTGAGGGTGTGCCGGTCGGCTGCCGAGGTCCGCGCTGCGGTGGCAGCGGACATGCTTGCGGCGGTGTTCCACATCGAGGGCGCCGAGGCGATCGATCCGGATCTGCAGGCGCTGGAGGTGCTTTACGCCGCTGGTCTGAGGTCAGTCGGCCTCGTGTGGAGCCGTGCCAATGCCTTCGGCACCGGCGTTCCCTTCCGCTACCCCGCCGATCCCGATATCGGGCCGGGGCTGACCGACGCCGGCAAGGAGCTGGTGCGCGCCTGCGACCGCATGGGCGTGATGATCGACCTGTCGCACCTCAATGCCGCCGGGTTTCGCGATGTCGCGGCGATCAGCAGCAAGCCGCTGGTCGCGACCCACTCCAACGTCCACGCCATCTCCCCGCATGCCCGTAACCTCGCGGACTGGCAGCTTGCCGCGATCCGCGAGAGCGGGGGCGTGGTGGGGCTCAACTTCGCCACCGGCTTCCTGCGCGCGGATGGGCAGATGCGGGCGGATACCGGCATCGACATCATGGTTCGCCATGTCGACGCGCTGGTGGAGGCGGTGGGCGAGGATGGCGTGGCCATCGGCTCGGACTTCGACGGGGCGTTGATCCCGGCCGCGATCGGCGACGTCACCGGCGTGCCGAAGCTCCTGCAGGCGCTGCTCGACAAGGGCTATGGCGAGGCGCTGGTGCGCAAGTTCGCCATGGAAAACTGGCTGTCGCTGATCGCGCGGACGATCGGCTGATCAGCCCTCGCACTGCGTTTCGCCGCAGGCGCGCATATTGGCGATGCGGGTGCGCAGTTCGTCGACACCGATTGCGCCCGGAATGATCTCGTTACCGATGATGTAGGTCGGCGTGCCGGTGATGTTGAGCGCCTTGGCGATCTCGTAGGAGGTCTGGATGGTCCGGGCGACCTTCTCGGTGCCCATGTCCATCTCCAGTGCCACCTTGCTGAGGCCGAGCGCGGCGGCTGCGTCCAGCGCCACGTCCTTGTTGACCTGCCCGCGCGCTGTGAACAGGGCTTCGTGGAAGGCCCAGTAGTCGGCATCGGATTGCCCGACCAGTACCGCGACGCGGGCAGCGTCGATCGACTCGTTGGAGAGGATCGGGAATTCCTTCAGCACGACCTTGAGGTTCGGGTCCTCGGCGATAAGAGCCGCCAGGTCGGGCAGGGCGCTGCGGCAGTAGCCGCAATTGTAGTCGAAGAACTCCACCAGCGTGACGTCGCCGTCGGGATTGCCGAGCACCACCTGACCGGGATCGTTGAAGATGGCGTTCTGCATGGCGGCGATGGCGGAGCGGGACTTGGCCTGCTCCTCCTGGCGGATGGTGGTCTCGAGAGCGACCGACATGCGCTGCAGGATCTTCGGATCGCTCAGAAGGTAGGATTCGATCAGGGGGTTGATCTGGTAGGCGTCGATGGCGGGCGGCGTTGCCGCCGCTGTTGCGAGCCGCTGCCCATCATAGTCAGCCAGCGCCTTGTCGATCAGTGCCTGCACCGCCGCAGGCTCGAGCGGCTGCGGGCGGGTGACGAGGCTATACCCAAGGGCGCCGGCAAGTATGCCCACAAGGGCGACCAGAACAAGGGTGAGGCGGGACATGGCAGGCTCCGAGAGTCGTCTAGAGAGTTCTAGCAGAGGTCCGCCGAGCGTGGCAGGTGCTGCTGAACACTGTGCTACTTTGCCCATCAACTCTGGTTGAGACCACCCTTGCCGCCACGGCGGGGGCGGGGCATGAGAGGGCATGTCTTCTGCACCCGATGGGCTGATGCCCTTTCACGCCATGGAGATTCTCAAGCGCGCCAATGCGCTCGAGGCCTCCGGTCGAACCGTTTGCCACCTGGAGATCGGCGAGCCGGGCGCGCCGCCCGCGCCGCGGGTGCTGGAAGCCGTTGCCCGGGCGCTTCCGGCGGGGCAGGCTTATACGCAGGCCAAGGGAATGCCGGAACTGCGCCATGGGTTGGCGAACTACTATCGCGCTCAGCACGGCGTGGACGTCGATCCCGAGTCGATCCTGTGCACGATGGGGTCGTCGGCGGGGTTCATCATCGCCTTCCATACGGCGTTCCGGCCCGGCGCGCGGATCGCCATCACCCGCCCGGGCTACCCCGCTTATGTGAACACCTTGATCGGGCTCGGTTTCGAGGTGGTGGAGATACCGGTCACGGCCGCCAATGGCTGGCAGTTGACGGGGGCCGACATTGCCGCGGCGCATGCGGACGGCGGCTTCGACGGGCTGCTGTTCGCCAGCCCCGCCAACCCCACCGGGGCAGCGGTGGACCGCGCGGGCCTCGCCGATATCGTGGCGACCTGCGAGCGGCTCGGCGTCACGTTCATCTCCGACGAGATCTACCACGGGCTCGACTACCGTGGCCCCTCGGTCAGCGCGCTGGAGGTCACCGACCGCGCCATCGTCATCAACAGCTTCTCGAAATACTACTGCATGACCGGCTGGCGTATCGGCTGGATGGTGCTGCCATCGGAGTTCATCCGCCGCGCCGAAATCCTGCAGCAGAACCTGTTCATCTCGGCGCCGACGTTGAGCCAGATCGCAGCCACGGCCGCCTTGCAGGAACGAGACTATTCAGAGGAGCAGAAGGCGCGCTATGCGGCCAACCGGCTGCTGCTGACCAATGGACTGCGCCAGATGGGCTTCGACATCGACCATCCTGCGGAAGGCGCCTTCTATGCCTATGCCGGCATCTCGCGCTTCTCCAACGATGCACTGACCTTCTGCGAGCATCTGCTCGACACGGCGGGAGTGGCGGCGACGCCGGGTGTCGATTTCGACCGCGTCAACGGCCACCACTATGTTCGCTTCTCCTATGCCGGACTCACCGAGACGATCGAAGCTGCCCTCGAGCGGCTGCAACGCGCCCTGAGGTAGGTCGGCGGGTCGGAGTTGACTTTCCGGTTCGCTGGCCTACCTTCATGGGATGACTGATCCTCTGGCGACATTGCTGAACATCCTGCGGTCCCGCACCGCAGCAAGAACGCAGCCCTGAACCCGCGCCCCGTCCGGCGCCTGCCGGGTTCAGGGGACCGCATAGCCTCGGCGCCAGCCACCTTTTTCAGAAAACCTGTGCCGTGCCGCTCCGCGGCCGAAGGATCGTCATGACCACAATTTCGCTTTCCGACTTCAGCCTCTCTCCCGAAATCATCCTGGCCAGCAGCGAGCATCGCCTGTTGCTGCGGCTCGCAATGGGAGGATCCGGCCACACCGCCGATGACGCCGACGACCTGCTTTATGAGCTAGAGCGGGCGACGGTTGTCCCGGATCAGTTCCTGCCGTCCGACACTGTCCGGATGGGCTCGACCGTTTCCTTCCGTACCGCCGAGGGCGAGCAGAAGTCGGTCGAACTGGTGCTTCCGATCGACGCCGACATCGCGGAGGGCAAGATCTCGGTTTTGACTCCGATCGGCACTGCCTTGCTGGGTCTGCGGACCGGGCAGTCGATCTCCTGGCGGACGCGGGACGGGCGCCGTCAGGCTCTTACGGTGCTGCAGGTGCAGGCTCCGCAGCTCACTGACGAGCCGGAGCCGCCGACCGCCGCCTAAGGCACGGCACAAATGAAAAGGGCCCGCCAAGGCGGGCCCTTTTGCTTCGGGTGCTGGCGTTAGCCCAGCCCGAGCCGGCGCTGCCACCAGCCCACTTTCTTCTTCTTTTCCGGTTCCGCATCTTCCGCCGCTGCAGCGGCCGACG
Source organism: Devosia albogilva (assembly GCF_042685625.1). Lineage (NCBI taxonomy): Bacteria > Pseudomonadati > Pseudomonadota > Alphaproteobacteria > Hyphomicrobiales > Devosiaceae > Devosia > Devosia albogilva. Next base: position 224,502 of record NZ_JBHUNP010000001.1, on the reverse strand, counting down.
ACGTTACGACCACGCCCTCGGGCGGAAGCTCCTTACGAGCCCGGGTCGGGCGGGTCGGCTCTTCAGCCGCTTCAGGCGTGATCGACGCCGGAGCCTCGGCGGATGCCTCGACCGCAGCGGGCTCAGCCTGGGGCTGAGCATCGCTCTCGGCCGCGGCCTCCGGCACTGCCTCGACTGCATCGGCCTTGGGCTTGCGGGTACGCGGCTTGCGCTTCGGCTTTTCCTCGGCGGCCGGATCTGCCGCGGCCGTCGCATCCACGGGCGTCGTTTCGACCGGAGTTGTCTCTTCGGTCTCGACAACCTTGCGGCGGCGCGGTCGCTTCGGCTTCTCCGTCACGGCTGGTTCAGCGGCAATCTCGGCCGGAGCAGACTCGGTGACGGGCTCCGCTTGCGCAACCGGCTCAGCGGTCGCTTCAGTGGGGGCAGGGGCCTCTGCCTGTTCCGTCAGCTCTTCCGCCACTTCGCTGGCTTCGGCCATGGTCGGCTGACCGTTGGCGGTTTCATCGCTTTCGGATGCGCCATTGGTTTCCAGCTCACGCCGGTTGCGGCGACCGCCACGGCGGCCACGACGACGGCGCTTGCGCGGCTCGCCTTCTGCGGCAGAAACGGTCTCGTCCGACTCCGTGTCACCATTCGATTGCTCGGCGGCATCATCCTCGGACGCTTCGCCTTCGACCTGCGGAGCTGGTGCGGTGCGCTGAGCCTCGCCACGCTCGCCGCTGCCGCGGCGCCGACGGCGCCGACGGCGCCGACCGTTGCCTTCGCCCTCGCCGTTGCCTTCGCTGGCGCTATGGCTTTCGGTCTCGTCTTCTTCGCTTTCGACGATCTCGTCTTCCTCGACGAGATCCTCGATTACGGCGGTGTCGACGCGAACATGCGTGGCCGCGCGCTGGTCGGCATAGGCAGGCGCCCGCGCTTCACCCTTTTCGATGAAGAACTGCTGACCGGTCAGCTTGCCGTCGGCGGTGATGGTGATCGACAGATTGTTGCGCGCTTCCAGCGCGGTCAGCGTGTCACGCTTGAAGTTGAGGATGTAGAGCGCCACTTCCGTCGGCACCCGCACATTGATCGACTGGCCCTGCTTGCGCAGCACGTGATCCTCGATGTGGCGCATGATCATCAGCGCCAGGGATTCGGTGGAGCGTACCAGTCCGGTGCCGTCGCAGATCGGGCACTTGTGGGTGGAGCTTTCCACCACGCCGAAGCGGATGCGCTGCCGGCTCATTTCCATGAGGCCGAAATGGGAGATGCGGCCCACCTGGATGCGGGCGCGATCGTCCTTGAGGCAGTCCTTGAGCTTGCGCTCGACGGCACGGTTGGAGCGATTCTCCATCATGTCGATGAAGTCGATGACGATGAGACCGGCCAGGTCGCGCAGCCGCAGCTGGCGCGCCACTTCATCCGCTGCTTCCAGATTGGTCTGGAGCGCGGTGTCCTCAATGTTGTGCTCCTTGGTGGAGCGGCCCGAGTTCACGTCGATCGAAACCAGCGCTTCGGTGGGGTTGATGACGATGTAGCCCCCGGAGGGCAGGGTCACCACCGGCGAGAACATCTGATCGAGCTGAGACTCGATGTTGTACTTCGAGAACAGCGGCTGTTCCTCGGTGTACGGCTTCACGTTCTTGGCGTGGGACGGCATTATCATCTTCATGAAGTCCTTGGCCTCGCGGTAGGCGTTGTCGCCTGCCACCAGAACTTCATCGATGTCCTTGTTGTAGAGGTCGCGGATCGTCCGCTTGATCAGCGATCCTTCCTCGTAGACGAGGCAGGGCGCCTGGCTCTGCAGGGTGAGCGTGCGCACGCTTTCCCACAGCCGCATCAGGTATTCGAAGTCGCGCTTCACCTCGGCCTTGGTGCGCGAGGCACCCGCCGTGCGCAGGATCACGCCCATGCCCTGCGGCACCTCGAGATCGGAGGTGATCTCCTTGAGGCGCTTGCGGTCGGCCGCGTTGGTGATCTTGCGCGAGATGCCGCCACCGCGCGCGGTGTTCGGCATCAGCACCGAGTAGCGTCCGGCCAGCGACAGGTAGGTGGTGAGGGCGGCGCCCTTGTTGCCGCGCTCTTCCTTGACGACCTGAACCAGCATCACCTGCCGGCGCTTGATCACTTCCTGGATCTTGTAGTTGCGCCGGTTGGGCGACGTGCGACGGCGTTCCGGCACTTCCTCGAGCGCGTCCGCACCGCCGATCGACTCGACCGGCTCGGCATTGGCCGGCGCCTGCTCGATATGGCTGTGCTCTTCGCCTTCGGAGCCCTCTGCCTCGCTCTCGGGGTCGGCAGCGCTGTCCTGGGCGGAAGCGGTCTCGTCGCTGTCCTCGCTGTGGTCGTCCTCGTGTTCTTCTTCGCGCAGCAGGGCTTCGCGGTCGGCAACGGGGATCTGATAATAGTCCGGATGGATTTCGCTGAAGGCGAGGAAGCCGTGGCGGTTGCCGCCATATTCGACGAACGCTGCCTGCAGCGACGGCTCTACGCGAGTGACCTTTGCGAGATAGATATTGCCACGCAACTGGCGGCGGGTGGCGGATTCGAAATCGAACTCTTCGAGCCGGTTACCCTGGGTGACGACAATCCGTGTTTCTTCCGGGTGGATGGCATCCACCAGCATTCTCTTGGTAGCCATAATGAACTCCGCGCGCTCGCGCACCGACCGTCGGGAGCCGGCGTACCGGCCCTCCTGCGATGGCGCTATGCGAGGCGTATGGTTGTGAGAGATCGGCGCGCAGAAGCTCTGCCTTGAGCGCACCAGTTGTATCGGTCATGGCCAGAAAGTGGGGCAGGGGAGAGCGGCAATCGGCATATTCGATCGCGTCGCGCTGTATCCGCCTGCGGGCCATATGACCTCTTCCTGTTGGGCTGCCGCCCGGGATTCCAGCCGGCAACCGTCCGGCCCATCAGGGCCGAAATCCGTAGAGGCGCAGAAATCGCCGCTTTCAAACCGGGCGCAGACGAAATGCCGCGCATCCGGTTGCTCCCCCTCGCGGACGGTCTTGACGACCAGCCGAAAACGATCCGGCGGAGCTTACGCCTCACTCTAGCGTGTAGGAGGGTTGCGGTCGGATGGCAACAGGAAAGTCGTTGGCGGTGTTCCCGGTAAATTGTGCCAGTCGTGTTTGCCCATCCGGCAAATCATCGCATAAGGACCGCACGGCCGCAGAATCGCCCGAGTCCTGCGGCCACTGCTGAGGTCTTCGTCCAAGGTCGGTTTCCGGTTTGCCCACGTTTTGTCATCTGCTGATCCGGCTCGTGGTGGTGCTTGGTCTTCTTTTGCCGTCCGGTTTTGCCGGGGCTCAGGAGCCTGCGTCCGAACCGCTGCCCCCGCTGCCAAACGTCATAGATGCCCGGGTCACCTCTACCCCCGAACGCGCCCGACTGGTGATCGATCTCGCAAGCCGGACCGAGTTTGCGATGGTCAGCCAGGCGGAACCGGACCGCATCGCGATCGACGTGCGCGCGGCCACGTTCTCCGTTCCGACCCCGGAAGGCGAGCCGGGTGGAGAGGGGCTGATCACCAGCTATGCAGTGACGCAGCATGCCCCCGATCGCGTTCGCACCACACTGACACTCTCGGCTCCGGCTCAGGTGCAGCAGGCCTATGTACTCGATGCATTCGAGGGGCAGCCCGCCCGGCTGGTGGTCGACATCATTCCGGCGACACCCGAGGTCTTTGCGGAGAATGTCGCCAAGGCTCTCGCGGCACCGGCGGATGGCAATGGCCCGGCTCCTGTCGCGGCAGCGCCCACCCCGGCGGGCGGTTCGGAACTGCCGCTCGACAGCCGGCCCCTCGTGGTGATCGACCCGGGACATGGCGGAATCGACAGTGGTGCGGAGACGCCGGGCGGCGCACGCGAGAAGGACATCGTGCTCGCCTTCTCGCTGAAGCTGCAGGAAATCCTTGTCTCCTCCGGGCGCTTCGATGTCGCCCTGACACGCGAGGCTGACACCTATCTTCGCCTGGAAGAACGGGTGGCGCTGGCGCGGGCCAACAAGGCCGACCTCTTCATTTCGATCCACGCCGACAGCTTCCAGCAGCCCGAGATTCGCGGCGCCAGCATCTACACGCGCGACGAGAATGCGACGGACATTCTCGACAAGGTGCTGGCCGACAACGAGAACAAGTCAGACGTCATCGCCGGTTTTGCCATGCCGCAGATGGCGCCGCAGGTTGTGGACATCCTGGTCGACCTGATGCGCCGCGAGATGCGTCATCAGTCGTTCATGGCCGCGCAATCCATCGTTCATGCGCTGGAGCCCAGCGTGGCACTGCGCCGCTTCCCGGTGCGGCAGGCAGACTTCTTCGTGCTGCAGGCGCCCGATGTTCCGTCGGTGTTGCTCGAACTCGGTTTCCTCTCCAATCCCGACGACACGTCCAACCTGCTGCAGGGGGAGTGGCAGGACCGGACCGCCGATGCGATCGCCCGCGGCATCTCCGCCTATTTCGACAGCATCGAGCCCGAGGAAACGGAATGAGGCGGCGGCGGGTGTGTCATTCCGGCGCCACCATGGAGGCGGCCTTCTGGTATGATTCGTGGTGCTGCCGCGTCGTCGGCCGCCGTTCGATTCTGCGGGAGACGAGTGCCTGATGTTTCGCCTGCTGGGCTGGCTTTTCGGCTTTGGCATGTTCGCGGCCCTCGCGGCCGTGGGCGTTGCCGCAGCCTATTTGACGACGGTGGCCGCCCAGCTGCCGGACTATACCGTGCTCAAGGACTACCAGCCGCCGGTCACGACGCGGGTCCACGCTGCCGACGGCACGCTGCTCGGCGAGTTCGCGCGGGAACGGCGCCTGTTCCAGCCCATCGAAACCGTGCCGCCCCTGCTGGTGCAAGCTTTCCTTTCAGCGGAAGACAAGGATTTCTACCAGCACGGCGGCATCGCCTTCGATGGCGTGGTCCGTGCCCTCCGCGACAACGTGATGGCGCGTCTCGAGGGCAACACCGCCATTCAGGGTGGCGGCTCCTCGATCACCCAGCAGGTGGCCAAGAACTTTCTGCTCACCTCCGAGCAGACCTGGGACCGCAAGATCCAGGAAGCGCTGCTGGCGATCCGCATCGAGTCGACGTTCTCGAAGGACCGCATCCTCGAGCTCTATGTCAACGAGATATTCCTCGGGCTGAACTCGTATGGCGTGGCCGCGGCGGCGCTCAACTATTTCGACAAGGCGCTCTACGAACTCACCCTGGCCGAGGCGGCGTACCTGGCTGCCCTGCCCAAGGGGCCGAACAACTATCATCCCTTCCGCCGCACCGAGGCTGCCATCGAACGCCGGAACTGGGTGATCGACCGCATGGTGGAGAACGGCTACGCCACGCCGGAAGAGGCGGAGGCTGCCAAGGCAGAGCCGCTCAACGTGCTGCCGCGCGCGGGCGGATCGCAGCTTTATTCGGCAGAGTACTTCACCGAGGAAGTACGCCGCGAACTGCTGAAAATGCACGGCGAGGACCAGCTTTATGGTGGCGGCCTCTCGGTGCGGACCACGCTTGAGCCGCAGCTGCAGGAATATGCCCGCAAGGCGTTGATGAACGGCCTTGTCGCCTATGACCGGACCAAGGGTTTCCGTGGGCCGGTGGCGAGCGTGGAGCTCGGCGACGACTGGGGCGAGGCCGTCGCCGCCATCGAGCCGCTCAGCGACGTGCCGGAGTGGCAACTCGCAGTGGTGCTGGAGATCGGCGGCAACGAGGCGCGCATCGGACTGCGGCCCTCCCGCCAGGCCGGCGGCAGCATCTCGCCCGAGCGGACCGAGGGCACGCTGTCCGGTCCAGAGATCAAGTGGGTCTCCCGGGCGCTTGGCGAGGTCCTGAAGGTCGGCGACGTCGTCTATGTTTCGCCGGTCGCCGGCAAGTCGGGGATCTACACGCTCGAGCAGGTGCCGGAAATCGAAGGCGCGCTGGTGGCCATGGACCCGCGCACCGGACGCGTGCTGGCGATGGTCGGTGGCTTCTCCTATGCCATGAGCGAGTTCAACCGCGCGACGCAGGCGCTGCGGCAGCCCGGGTCTTCGTTCAAGCCGATCGTCTATGCGGCGGCGCTGGACAATGGCTACACGCCCGCCTCCGTGGTGCTGGATGCGCCGGTGGAAATCCGCAATCCGGACGGCTCTATCTGGCGCCCGGAGAACTACTCGCAGGAATTCTACGGCCCGCAGACCCTGCGCCGGGGGATCGAGCGCAGCCGCAACGTGATGACCGTGCGCCTGGCCAAGGACATCGGCATGCCGCTGGTGGCCGAATACGCCAAGCTGTTCGGCATCTACGATTCCATGCAGCCCGTGCTGGCCATGGCGCTGGGCGCCGGCGAGACCACCGACATGCGCATGACGGCGGCCTATGCCACCATCGCTAATGGCGGCCGCAAGATCGTGCCCACGCTGATCGACCGCATCCAGGACCGTTATGGCGACACGGTCTACCGGCACGACCAGCGCATCTGCCAGGGTTGCGAAGCGACGGCCTGGAATGGACAGGCGGAGCCGACGATCATCGACAATCGCGAGCAGGTGCTCGATCCGATGACGGCCTATCAGATCACCTCGATGATGGAAGGCGTGGTTCAGCGCGGCACCGGCACGGCAGCCAAGGTGCTCAACCGCCCGGTGGCCGGCAAGACCGGCACCACCAACGACTACAAGGATGCCTGGTTCGTCGGCTTCACGCCGGAGCTCGTGGTCGGCGTCTATGTGGGGTACGATCAGCCCCGATCCATGGGCAGCTCGGTCACCGGCGGTACCTTCGCGGTTCCGATCTTCACCGAGTTCATGCAGAACGCCCTCGCCGGCAAGCCACCGACGCCGTTCAACGTGCCCTCCGGCATGACGACGGCCTGGATCAGCCCCGACACCGGGGTGCAGGCCATGGAAGGCCAGAGCGGGATCCTCGAGGCGTTCAAGCCGGGAACCGGACCCAACCTGATGACCTCGGTCATCGGTGTCGACGTCAATGCCTGGGACGCCATCCAGCGCCAGCAGATGATGCAGCAGCAATATGGTGCCGGCTTCATGGATCAGCCGTTCGGCGGCGGCGGTTCCGGCGATGGTCGGTTCACCGGCGGCAGCGATGTCCGCACTTTCGATCCGAATACCGGCACCTGGCGCTAGTCGCCTCTCCTGACGTGCCTTGTCACGGCCTTGCGACGGGACTATAGAGCCGCCCCCGCGCCGGGCGGGTGCAAGGAGTGTTTTCCGGTGAACAAGGCTCTGGTTGTCATACTTGCGGCGGTGACGCTCGATGCGGTCGGCATCGGCCTGATCTTTCCGATCCTGCCTTCGCTGCTGCGCGACGTCGGGCACACCACGGAAGTGGCAACGCTGCTTGGCTTGATGCTGGCACTGTATTCCGCCTGTCAGTTCCTGTTCTCGCCCATTCTCGGTGTGTTGAGCGATCGCTTCGGCCGAAGGCCCGTGCTGCTGGTCTCCCTGGCCGGTGCGGCGATCGACTACCTGATCATGGCGTTTGCCCCGGAGCTGTGGATGCTGGTCGCAGGACGGGCCATCTCCGGCATCACCAGCGCCAACATGGCAGTGGCCACCGCGTACATCACCGACATCTCCACCGAGCAGGAGCGCGCCCGGCGATTCGGTCTGTTCCACGCCATGTTCGGCATCGGCTTCATCATTGGGCCGGTGCTTGGTGGCATCCTCGGCGACCTGTGGGTTCGGGCGCCGTTCATCGCAGCCGCGTTGCTCAATGCCATCAACTTCTCGCTCGCTTTGTTCGTGCTGCCGGAATCGCGCCGCGGCCAACGGGGTGCCCGCTTCACCTGGGACACGCTGAACCCGTTCAAGCCGCTCAAATGGGCGCTTACCTTTGCAGCGCTCATCCCGCTGATGGCGATCTTCGTGATCCTGAACTTCGTCGGCACGGTCTACGGAACAATCTGGGCTCTGTTCAGCGAGGATAGCTTCGCCTGGAGCGGCATGATGATCGGGCTCTCACTGGGTGCCTACGGTGTTTTCCATGCCGGCGCGCAGGCTTTTCTGACCGGTCCGGCAGTAGCGCGGCTGGGCGAGCGCTGGGCGCTGGTCGTCGGGATGGGGTGTGAATTGACGGCCTTGCTCATTCTCGGGGTGGCGACACAAGGCTGGGTGCTGTTCGCACTCGCGCCTCTCTTTGCGCTGGGCGGCATCGGAATTCCGGCGCTGCAATCCCTCACCACGACGCAGGTGGATGCCGATCGGCAGGGCCAGCTACAGGGCGTGCTGGCGAGCCTCGTCAGCCTGGCCGCCATCTTCGGCCCGCTCTTTTTCAGCTTTGTCTATTTCGCGCTCCGGGGCACCTGGCCGGGACTCATCTGGATCGTGGCGGCGGGAATCTACCTGCTCGCATTGCCGCTCATGCTTGGCATCCGGCGGTCTCCAACGACAGAAGAGGCGGCTTCTGCCTAGAAAATCTGCCGGAAAGCCCCGGAAAATGGGGAAAAAGGTGATGAGACGGGCTTGCCGACCCCTCCTTTCCGGTCCATTAACGTCCGTGTACCGCACCGCCCCGCGGAAAGTCCGGGAATCCTTGCGTTTCAGCTAGAATCGACCAAGGGTTGCCGGGTCTGGGGTTCGCCAGCGTGGCGGGCATTCACTGTGAGGAAACGCTATGAACAAGAACGATCTGGTGGGCGTGGTCGCCGAGAAAGCAACCATCACCAAGGCACAGGCCGCCGAAGCGGTTGACGCGGTGTTCGAGGCCATCACTGGCTCGCTGAAGAACGGCGAAGAAGTTCGCCTCGTGGGCTTCGGCACCTTTGCCGTGTCGCAGCGCAAGGCCACCACCGGCCGCAATCCGGCCACCGGCGCCGAGATCCAGATTGCTGCCTCGAACCAGGCCAAGTTCAAGCCCGGCAAGGGCCTCAAGGACGCACTCAACGCCTAATCGAGCGCGCTCCTCGACATGGCCCCGAGCGCTCGACGCCGGGGCCATTTGTTTTGCGGTTGACGCCGATGGGCCGCGGCCCTTAATCAAGCGCACCGTTCGGGTCCATCCGGTCCCGCATGGGCGATTAGCTCAGTTGGTAGAGCGCCTCGCTTACACCGAGGATGTCGGCGGTTCGAGTCCGTCATCGCCCACCATTTTCCTTTGACATGCTGCATCAGGAAACGGCTTTTAGCCGTTGTTGTCGCCTGATTTTTCGCCGGCTTTCGGCCCCTCCGCAAAAATCTTGATCCAAACGCGATTTGGTCGCTTGACTTGCCGGTAGGGCACCGGTACACGGACCGCACGTTGCAGGAACGCCTCGCGTTCCCCGCTGCGGGAGTAGCTCAGTTGGTTAGAGCGCCGGCCTGTCACGCCGGAGGTCGCGGGTTCGAGCCCCGTCTCTCGCGCCACGCACCCCCTTCAAATCATTGAAGTTTTGGTAGTGGTGCCAAGAGCGTTCCCACTTCTTTAGCCGGCGATTTTTGCAGGCGTTCCCACTTCTGTCTCGCTTTCGTTCTTAGCCAGGGCGTTACCGGCTATGCGCATCATCTCGCGCAGCAGGGGTGCGGCGGCCACGAACCACTCACCCTTTTGGCGGTACGCAGCGAAACGGGCGTGGTAGCTCCGCTCGTCTGCGACGGTCCCCGGAACCGCGAGCATCAGATCGATTGCCGCCGGTAAGCTGGTTCGGTGGGCCGCTGCCCTTGTGAAGGGGTTTACTGAAAACCCTATCTTGATGCGATTGCCCACCTGCAAGAAGTAGACATAGCCAGCGGTGCGGGGTGCAGAGGCTGCCGTGGATCCGGCTTTGCGAGTCCGCTTCCACCTCTCTACCCATTCGCGTGCAATGGCATGTGCCTCCGGCCCGTCTCGCCCACACGGAACGCTCCGGAACCCAAGAGCCTTCATGGTGTCGGTCGGCTGGAAGTAGCCGTAGCCCTTCTTGACGCGGTAGTAGGGTATCTTCTCCACCATCTCGTTCACCTCAGCTTCGCCCGGCCACGGCGGCGGGCGGCTGTGACCTCGCGAATCGTCTCTGGGTTCACCGGCACGTAGGTCGCGAACAGCGCATTGGATGCGCTCAGCGTGTTGCCCATGGCGTGCGACAGTGCTTCTGCCGTTCCCCCACCCACGATAGCCTCGACGGCACCAGACCGACGGAAGTCGGCCATGGTGCGCCGTTCCGATTCCCCAAATTCGGCCGCGCGTACGTCTCGGAAGTCATCGCCCAGCGTGTCCTTGCTGTAGGGCTGGCCGGAGCGATTGCGGAAGATGAACGCATCGCCGTGGAGCTCGACACCGAGCCGCGCCAGATAGCTGCTCAATGCCCAGGCCGAACGCTTGCTGAGCGCCCCGCCGACGGGAGTGCCGGTCTTCCCTCGCTCCGTGAAGAACAGGTCGCCGTGGCCCGCGGTGGCGAGCTGAGATGCCCTCAAGTTCCGCACGTCGCCGGGGCTTAGCTGCGTGTCCCAGCCGGTAGCTATGGCTGCAGCGAGTCCGTAATAGCCCATGCGCCATGCTCGCTTGGCGAGCCGCACGGCCTCCCCTTCAATCCATGTCTCGTTGCGTCCCTTGGCTGCGACGTTCCGCACGCCGAGCGACGGATCGGCGTCACGGCGGCAGTAGCCCATTGCCGCGGCGACCTTCCACAGGGCGCGCCAGATCTTGATGACGCGATGCGCCTCGCGCAGGCTGACGTTCGTTTCGATCATCTGGCGGAAGGCCGAGATTGTCTGCAGGATCACGGCCGATGGCTTCACATCCCCGAACACCGGCTTGATGCGCTTCCATGCCCGGAACCAGTCTTCGCGCGTCCTGGGGGCCTTCGCCGCCCATTCTGCCGTGGTCCGGTATTCCTTGAAGGCAGCGCCGAGTGAGCCCGGCTTATAGATGGTCAGCGCCTCGGCGCGCTCCGGCGACAGGTTCTCGGTGGCCGTGGCCGCAGGAGAGGGTTGGCGCCCGGTGCGAGCATCATCCCACCGGCTGTTCCATTCTTCAGCCAAGCGGAAGGCATCGGGCCCGGCGGGACCAAGAGGCACGGAAACGAAGCCGAGCGCCTTCATCGCCGCAGTCGGCTCCCAGAATGCCCGGTTGTTGCGCTTGACCTTGTAGTGCCGGGGTGTGCCCCGTCCCACGCTCATCTCCCCATCGCCGCGATACGGGCCATGATGACGTTGCTATCCGTCAACGGGCCATCGTCTTCCGGCTCTTTCGCCAAGAGCTCAGCATTGCGCCGATCGATGTAACGATCAATGGCCTCGAGATCGTAGTTGCCGGTCACCGGGTCAGGCAGTGGAAAGCCATGGCCGAGGAGATCACCGGCCAGGTCGCGGAATCGCGCCTCGGACAGGCCGATTCGGCGCGCGGCGACTGCCGGCGGTACGCACCTGGGCTGAACGTGAAAGCGCATCGAGCCGTCAGGATGGCTGAGCGCCATCCGCCTCCATATTGACGACTACGGCGGTTCGCCCGATGGTCTCGCCATGACTGCTCCGAACGAAACGAACGCCCGCATAGTCCTGAGCCGGCACACACTCGCCACCTATGAGGCGGGTGCCATTGCCGAGGCGGAGCCCGTCGCGACGGCAGCGATGATCCGAAAAGAGATCACTATCCTGCAGGCCTTCGCCATGGCCCATCCGGAGAAAGCCATAACGCTGGGCGACCTGGTGCGCCGGTGGCAGGCTCTGGGTGACAGGCTGAAGGAACGGCTGAACTAGGTTCATCGCGTCTCTTTCCGGGCCATGATGTCGCCCTCGAACTTGGGTGTGGGAGGTGCAGAAGCGCGGCGCTGCTTTGGGGCCTTAGCGAAACCCGCTGAGCGGAGTTTCGGTGGCTTCCTGATGCCGAGGTGCTTCTTGCGAATGCGGTCGCTCTTGGCCTGCGCCTCGCGGTCCTGCTTCGTCTTCTCTCGATGCGCCGGCCGGTATGCGAGGCGGATGTTGCTCTCGCGGTTGCCGTGGCCTTCGCCGGTCCACATCGCGAGCGGAATGACGTGCTCGAAATCGTACTCGCCGGCCCGGAGTTTGCGCCCGGTCAGGTAGCAGCGCATGCCTTCGCGCTCGATGATGCGGAGCTTCACTCGGTCCGGGATCTTGCTGTCGGCGGTGGCGCCGATCCATTCGGGAACAGAGCGGCCCATCACAGCATACCCATCGTCTTCGCGCGCACCGCTGCCCAGTCCGGACGGTGCTTGATCTTGCCAGCGTCGATCGCATCAGCGATGGCGCGATAGCCGTTGGCACTGATCACGATGAAAGCGTCTTCGCAGCCCGGCTTGTCGCCGGTCGGCTCCATCAAGCCTCGGGCCACAAGGGAGCGGGCGACGTCATCCGGCACCACCTGAGCGAAGCCGACATGCGCCATGCTGGACAGGCGAGCGAGCTGGTTCTTTCCGAGCCTAGCCATGATCGATCTCCGCCCTGCCGGCATCCGTCAGATGGAAGCGAAAGCCGTCCTGCGTCTCTTCCACCCTCAGCAGCCCAGCCCTTTCCATCCTCCGCAAAGACTTGTGGCCTTCACGTGGGATGGAGGTTTCTACGCCTGGGCAGATGGACCCGCCGGCGTTGTTGATGAGGTGGAGGAGCTGGCGCTCTTGGGCAGTGAGCTTACGCATCGGCGCCGCTCCGCTTCTGCTTGATCGCGTGATCGATCTTGGCGATGGTCAGGAGCGCAGGCTTCAACTCTGCCGGGGCGCTGTCATAGGCCATCACCCGGGTGGCCTTGCCGCCATTCAGGCGGGGCAGCACGCCGCGCGGGATCGCCTCCCAATTCGACGGGTCCGTGTTGAGCTTGTTGCCGTCCAGGCACTTGAGCGCATGGCCTTCCGGCACCGGCCCGTTCTTCTGGGTCCAGAGGTGCACGTGCTTGTGCACGTACCGGCGGCCGTAGCCGGTGTGCGGGTTCGTTTGGGCCACGCTGATCTCGACATAGCCATCTTTGTTGATGCGTTCATGACCGAGGTACTTGGTGTTATGCGGCTCCTGGCCCTTCCTGAACTGCGTCTTGCGGGCTGTTGTCACGCTTCGGCTCGTTCACGGCCCCTCTGTGTCCGGCGTTCGCTTCAGCTATCAGCATGCCATGTATGAGACGGGCCGCATCTTGGCGCAGCCATCAGAGGACACGTTCCAGGTTGAGATATTCCCGGCCGTCCGTATGGCCATTCCTGCCGGAGCGCAGCTTGAGGCCGAGAAGCCGACAGTTCTGTGCCATCTCGCAACGGACGCCGAGATGGATCTGGAATTCCCTGCTGCCGGCATGGCCCGGCCGTCCGTTAACTTCGTCGAGGCCGTGGACGTCTGGAACGCCCTTGCGCTTGAGGTGGCGTGATGGCGATCAAGTCCATTCGCATCCTGTGCCGCATCGAGTTCCCGTCGAAGACCTTTCGGCTCTGGGATGGGGCAGGGCCCTGCCTTGATGCCGATGGCGAGGTCTGGATCGGCGCTCGGCTCAATGAAGGACTCGACCAGATCGAGAGCGCCATGAACGGGGAGGCTGCCACGCTGGTGCTTTCTCTCTCCGGTATCGACCAGGACATTTCAGATCTCGCCTATGAGGACCTTGAGGCGGGCGAAGTCATTGGTGCCAAGGTGCAACTGCTCATCCAGCCCTGTGACGAATGGGATCAGCCTGTTGGCAGTCCGGAAGTCCGGTTCACTGGGTTTGTCGACAACATGCCGAGCGATGACACGGTGAGCGGCGATCAGATCGTCTCCACCATCATGCTTGAGGTGCGGAACAGGTTTGACCTGCGAACGCTTACCAGCGGGGCCGTGCTTTCGGACGTGGACCAGCGGGCGCGCTCGGCAGTACTCAACCCGTCTACGCCGCCAGACCGCTTTGCGGAGCGTGTCCCTGGCTTGGCCGACAAAGTGATCGTGTGGCCTCGGTTTAGCTGATGAGCAACTGGACCAGGCAAGACACCCGCGCCTTGATCGAGGTAGCGGAGGAGCGTCCACGCATGTCGGTCGGCGTGGTGCGCGTGATCCGGCGCCACCATGGGGAAGATCGCCTCGTGGAGCGCATGGCCCTCTTCGAAGACTTCGTGCGCCAGACGCAACGGCAGCCATTCGTATGGGGCGCCTCAGACTGCTCCCTGATGGTGGCGGATTGGTGCGTGATGAACGGCCATTCGGACCCCGCAGAGAACTGGCGGGGGCAGTACCGCACCGAAGATGAGTGCAGGAAGCTGCTGGTGCCTCGTGGTGGGCTTTCAGAGGTTGTGCGGGCCTGTGCGCAGTTGGCTGGCCTGAAAGCGCTGCACGAGCCGGAATTCGGATGCGTGGCGGTGATTGGGTCGCGTTCGAACCCAGGCCGGCAATGGTCGGCGATTTGGAACGGTCGTCGGTGGGCAGTGCGATGGCACGCCCGCGGAGAAACCAACTGGACGCCCTTCGTGGCGCCAGTGCTCGGAATGTGGCGGGTGTAGATGCCGACAGGTCTTGAAGCCATCCTGCTGCCCTACATCATTCAGGCAATGGGCGCGATCGGCATCCCGCTAGCGACCATTGCGGCTTCGGCCACGCTGGTTGCTGCCGCTGCTTCCTACCTGTTGCTGGCCGGTGCCGCCTATCTAGTTTCAGCGGCATTCGCTCCACCGAAGCCGGAAGCACCGAAGCCGGAGGATGGGAAATACAACCTCAAGCAGAGCGTGCCGCCGCTGGTCTACGTTCTGGGGCGGGTCAAGAAGGCGGGCGATTACGCGCTTCTCGAAGAACGCGATGGCGTGGCTCACCACGTCATGGTGACGGCGGCTCATCACATCAAAGGCTTCGTGCAGCATTACCTGCACGATGAAGCGGTGACGCTCTCAGGCTCCGGCGTCGTGTCTCCTAGTCACTTCGTTGTTGAGGGCGATCCCAAGGTGCGGATTGAAACTCGAAACGGCGATAGCCTGGGCGCCGTCTATGCGCCAGTAAAGGCGGCGTTCCCGGAAATATGGGGCGACCATCACCGCGGCGATGGGCTGGCCAGTGTTTATATGCGGGCATTCTCTGTGCCCGCAGAAGATCTGCAGAAAGTGTTCCCCTCGGGAATGCCTCAGCACCTTGCTGAGATCGAGGGGCATGACCGGCTCGTTGACCCCCGAACCGGCGTTCCTGGCTATAGCACCAACCTTGCGGTGTTCCGCTACTGGCACCTGACCCACCCTGTGGGCGGCAGGTTGACTGCCGCTGATCTCCACACTGCGGATTGGGCGCATGCTGCGAACGTCTGCGACGAGGCAGTCAGCAATCGCTCTGGCGGCGTCGAGCCTCGCTATCACGGCGGCCTATGGTTCAGGGCGAACAACGACCCGGTGCAGATCGGCAGACTCATGGATCAGGCCGCCGAGATGGTCCTTTACGAGCGAGCCGACGGCAATGTCGGCGTTCACGCCGGTGAGTTCGTGGAACCCGATGTTCGGCTTACGGCCAACGACCTGCTCTCGGTCTCATACGACCCGAACAAGCGGCGCTCCTCCAACGTGCTTGCGGTGCGCGGGAGATATACGGATCCGGCCAAAGGCTACAACACGGCAGACGCCGCGATCTATGGCATCCCGTACCCTTCGGAGGATGAACGCACCAAGACGGTCGAGAACCAGGCGGTGCAGCGTCACAACCACATTGCTCGCCTGCAGAAGCTCGCATTCATTCGAGCCAATGCGCCGAGAGTGAAGATCGTAGCTCACTTCGAACCGGCAAGGGAGGTGCCCTATCGGCGCTTCGTCCGGGTGCACTACCCGCCGAAGATGACGGAGGCTATTGTCGAGATCACCGGTCGGCCGACGCTCTCGCTGCGCAGCCTCACCTATGAGTTCGAGGGTATAGTTGTCCCGCCGACGTTGTACGCATTCAGCGCGGCGACGGAGGAGGGCGAGCCGGGCGCTAATGTGTTGCCGATCGTTCGGCAAGATGTGCCGGTGCCGACAGACTTCACTGTGCAGATCGACAACGAGGAAGTCGGCAGCGGTGCAAGTGCGGCCTTCGCCTTGGCGTCGTTCGATTTCCAGAACGCGACGTTCCAGTACGAGCTCGAATGGCAACCAACCGCCGGTGGGGCTGTGCAGCAGACTATAGGCGCCGCGGGGGCAACGGAGGTCCGCAGCGGCTTTCTTGCAGACGGTGTGGAATATCGCTTTCGGGCTCGCACATGGTCCTCTGGAACATCGTCTGACTGGACGGCGTACCAGGTTCTCACCGCCACTGCAGACCCAAACGCGCCTAACGCCGTGACCGGCGTCGGTGCCGTGGGCGGGGCAGGGCAAGTCACCTTCACCTGGACCGCTCCGAACAGCGCCAACTATGTTGGCGCACGGCTCTATCTCAACGGCGCGAACGACTTCGGCAGCGCTACTCTGGCCGGCGTCGAGTACGGCGCGCCGAACGTGGCTGACAGCCGCACGATCAACGGACTTAGCGCCGGCACAGCCTATGGTTGGGTGGTCGCTATCAATGCCTCTGGTGTCGAGGCCGCCCCGATTGCCACCGGGTCTCTAACCATCACCTGACCACCATCAAAGCTCTGACCACCTTGGCTCGCTTCGGCGGGCCTTTTCCGTTTGAGGAATCGCCCCATGGCACTTGTCACCCCCGATTCAGTCTTCCGCCGATATGTGACGGCAGGCGTGCCCGATAGCGGCAAGCATGAACCGGACAAGTCGGAGATCATCCAGCTTCTCAATCTGCTGTTCGGCGTCTCGCGCGGCGGCTGGGTTGTGGCGAAAACCCGCGCTGAGTTGCTCGGGGTTACCCCCGACAAGGAGACGGATGGCGGCGTGGTTCTCAATGACAGCAATGCCTCGTACAACGGCTATTACCAGCGGGATGGAGGCTCGTGGGTCAGGGAGCGTGGCTTCCCTGACACGTTCGCCAAGGTTGAGCTGTCTGGATCTGGTACTGCCCAGACTGGCGCTGTTGTTGCTGGCGTAAATCCTGCCGGCGTGGAGGTGTTCTTCGGCCGCGCCACCACTCCGAACACCGGGCCGCTAACCCTCTCCATCAGCGGCGGCCCTGCGCGCCAGGTCGTGAACCTCGCCGGTAATCCACTCTCTGCCGGCGAGTGGACCGGCATAGTGATGTTCTATCTGAATGAAGTTGGGCAGTATCAGCTTTTGATCGACGCTGGGGCTGCTCTGGCTGCGGCAGCAAGTGCGACAGAGGCGGGTCAGGATGCTGATCGAGCAGAGGCGGAGGCTGACCGCGCGCAGGCGGCAGCGGACGCAGCGGCGGGGGTGGTTGGAGCGGCGCAGGCTCCGCAGTTTCCCACAATCGCAGCAGCGCAGCTTTTTGATCCGGCTACTGTCCCTGACTACATTCGAACCGAAGGCCGGGACACTGTTTCAGATGGAGGCGGCGGCCTTTACGCCGCCACCGAAACGGAGCCCGCCACCCAGCCGAAGTTTTTCAACGCCAACGTCAACCGCTGGTTTACTGGCACAGAAACCGTCATGGACATCATGCGGTTTGGCGCCCGGCGCCTGGGGTCAGGAACTTCCGGGGTGATCGCGGATAACGATATGGCCCTTGCCGACTCGAAGGAGTGGCTTCATGGGCGGCTTGTTGCTGGCGCATCGCCCGAGTTGCAGTTTGGGCCGGGTGTTTACGATTATTCCCAGTTTCCAGACATCGCTCGTAACCGTGCTCACATCATAGGCAAAGGCGAGGTGAAGCTGCGCTTCCACGGTTCTGGCAACGCCGTTGTCCTGGACGGAAAAGCCAACTCGGATGCCGAGGCAGGCCCTGTATCCGATGGCGTCTGGGAAATGAAATTCATGGGCTTTCAGGTGGAGGCCCCCCTAAGCGCGAATGGCGACGGGATCGTGATCAAGGGCATTCACGAAAGCGACTTCGACATAGAAACCCGTGGGGCGAGACATGCTGGCCTTCGCCTGCACTGGCTCGTTTCATCGCGTATCAAGTATCGCTGCGCCCGCAACGGCTTCGGATGGTACAAGGAAGCGGAGCCGGATTATGGCATCTATGTTGATGACCACGACACGCCGCTCTATTTTGGCGGTGGACCGAACCCGGACTACACGGCAACGTCTTTCTGCCATATCCACTGTGACCTGACCTCGACGCCCTATGGGATTTTCCATAACCTGTCGAATGGCAACATGGTCAGGGGGACGTTCCAGTCGCATGACTTCGTCGGCGTCTATATGGGTGCTGACTGTCAGGACAATGTGCTGTTCAACTCCGACATGGAGGCCAACCTGGACACAGCGCTCCTGTGCTTGGGTAAGCACAACACGATCAGCAATTCCGTGAGCCTCGACCCGGTGGTTTTAGACGGGGCCGCCGAGGGGAACCGGATACTCGGGGGGATGTACGAAAGCATCTACCTTGCACCGACCACCACCGGGAATGTGATCGAGACAAACTATAACCGAAGCGGAACGAGTACGATCACCGACAACGGGCTGCGGAACAGCATCGCCCGCTCTTTCGATGTCGTGACAAAGCAGTTCCGGTCCAGAACCAAACAGACGCTTTCCATCATGCCTTCGGGCACCGTCTACACATACCAAAACCAATATGGGGATCCGGTCGTTCTTGGACTGTCAGGCGGTACCGTGGAAGGCATTGCCATTAACGGCGAAGGCATTGCCCCGCCTTCTGTGGGTGGCGGGCAATATATCCTGCCGCCTGGCGCGACTGCTCAGTGGGACGCTTCCGCCGCTCCTACGGCGAAGGTGTGGGGGCTATAGGCGCAATTCCTAGGACTGCGCCGTTGGCCCCCTTCTCTATAGAGTACCACCCTCGCTGGGGAGCTACCGCAAACAAATCCCCAAAACGTTCGCTAAACTCTGGGTCCACGCTGCCAAGCATCACGTAGTCGAACGCTGCCAGCTGATCGCGGAACCAGTTTTGATCGACATCACACGACCAAACATCGCCTTCATGCCGTGGCTGGCCGAGGCTGAAACAGCCTCTGCTCACTGGCGATGGTGTGAGGGAATACATAGTCATATAGTAATGCTCCCCATTGGTTCCGTTCCAAAGCACGTAGGTGCTAGCTCCGGCCGCGATGCTGCTTGGCGCCTCTCGTACGATGTCGTCCACCGAAGCGCGTACCGCAAACGACGCATTGGAAGATGGGTCAAGAACGGTGGGAATCTGAACAAGGAGCCCTAGTCCGGCAAATACCATTAGGATGATTAGAGCACCTGACCTGGCGGCCTCGTGGACCGGCTTTTGCCCCCCACGCAGCAGGAAGGCTACTCCAACGATGAAAATTGGGAGCAGAAAGGTATTAGTATACCGTTGGAAGGAGGCGAGCCGGACACCCTCATAGGCCGAGAATGAGAAAAGATAGAGAATGATGAGGAGGCCGACATAGAGGCAGAATCCCGCCATGGCCACCACACCGAAGGTTATAGGGCCGGCAACCCCCCTTTTAGTCTGTAACAGCGTTGCCATGAATAGAAGGGCAGCAGCGGAAAGCAAGACGGTCTTTAAGTCGTATCCGGGGTATGCAAATGACCAGCCCCCAGCTGCCTCGCCGAGAGTAGTCATAGTTTGTGAAAAGCGCTGTCCAAATCCATCCTGCGCGACGCCCTGTAGGATCGAAGACGGAGACAACGAAAAGTTGAAGCCCTCTGTAGGCCCGAGAAATGTTATTCGTACACGGTTCACCAAATACGCCAAGAACGCCGGCAGGAGAGATGCAATGAAGGCCGGCCAGTGCCATCTTTCCGCGAAGACCAGGCGATCAATCAATCGATCCATAAGAATGACGCCACTCACAAACAGCGAGATGACGAGCCCTATGTCCTTAAACAACGGCAGCGGGGCCGCTACGAGGGCGGCGAAGAGGATGGACCCGGTGTCTCTGCCGCTCAAAAAATAGATGGCCAGCGAAGCGCCTGCGAATACCGCAAGCGGCGCGTCAATCAGTATGTCGCCAATGCCGCCAAGCCCAACAAAGAGATGCAGTAATGCGACTATTACGACCGCCAGTGGAAGGTACACATGTGGTCTGTTCCAGCCGATATGGGTGAAAAGGACCGCGAGCCCCCCGAGCTTCAGAAAAGTCTGCGCAAAGATCCAGTTCTGCTCCGAATTCCCTCCGATCAGGATTTGCCAGATCGCAGTGCCGAAGGGGTAGCCATCGAACAGTATGTCCCCGGTCGAGGGATATCTTCCCGATCCTAGTAAAAAACGGACGACTTGACCCCAGTGGGAAAACTCATCCCAGGAAAGCAGCAACAATCCCCGCGAGAGAGCATATGCTGCGATGGCTAAGAGGGAGAAAATAGCCAAGCCCGGAGAAAGCCGCGTAACCAGCTGACTTCGATTTGTGATGCAATATCCGAGAGCCGTTACGCCGGCGGCCCACAGCGCCGGACGAAACGCTACGACCGGGACCAGATAGCCTCCGATCCAGCCGATCAGCAATATGCTGCTTATTGTGACCGGCAGCAGCACCTCGACCTGTCGCCTCAGTGCAATACTAAGACCTAGAGCCACAAGAATGACTGATGCCGTGGAAAAAAGAACGGACATGCACCGGCCTTATTCGTTGTGTTCAAGGGCCTGATGTCGTTGCCGACACGCCTGTCCTTTGATATGCGGTCGCCACCCTTCCAACGCGGTTAGGTGCTGCAGTGGCCAAAGTCAATATCGCACATCCGTGGATCGTGATCCCGGCCTACAATGAGGAAGAGGTTATTGGCGGCGTCGTCCGCGCAGTTCGAGCTGAATATGCCAATGTGGTAGTTATAGACGATTGCTCCCGCGATGATACCGCCGCCGCGGCACTGGCAGCCGGCGCGCACGTCTGCTCGCACCCGATCAACCTTGGCCAGGGAGCGGCACTCCAGACGGGGATAGATTTCGCCCTCGCCCAGGGAGCGGACGCAATCGTCACTTTCGATGCTGACGGGCAACATTCGTTAGTAGACGCTGCTGCCATGATTGATCGATTAAGGGATGGTGATGCTGACGTTGTGCTTGGAAGTCGTTTCCTTGGCGGGACCGTGGGCATGCCCAGAGCAAAGCGATGGCTTCTGAAGGCGGCGATCTTCTACACGAGGCTGACCTCGGGCTTGAAAGTAACTGATACCCACAATGGGCTAAGGTGCTTCAGTCGGCATGCTGCTCAGACAATACGCATTCGCCACAACAGAATGGCGCATGCCTCCGAGATTCTGAATAAGATTGGCTCCGAGAAACTCCGGTACGCAGAGGTGCCTTGCACCATCACTTACACGGACTATTCTAAGGCTAAGGGTCAGAGAATGACAGGTGCGATAGCGATTCTGTCGGACCTGGCGATTGGGAAGCTATACAAATGATTATCCAATTGCTTCTGTGTGTCGCGCTTGCCTTGATCTTTATCTACGCCGTTTCGCAGCGCCGGCGCGCTTTCCTTCCCGCACTGAGTATGGCAGCAGTGGCGCTTGCTGGCGGGGTTCTCGTCCTGTTGCCACAGCTAGCAAATGATATTGCGCACGTCGTCGGCGTCGGACGAGGTGCCGATCTCGTCCTCTACTGCCTTGCAGTTTTGACGCTAGCGGCCGTCTTGAATATTCACTTAAGGCTTCGATCCGACCGTGAGGTAGTGACCGAACTCGCCCGACGACTGGCGATCCAGTCTGCGAAGGTTAGGGATGAAGGCTGAGCGATTGCGTGCGCTGCCATTCAACGTCGGCGCCCTGGCTGGGGCTGTCAACCCTTCCCTTTGTTGGCAAATTGCTCGCTACGGTGTCACTGGGATATGCACGGTGGCCGTGTACGTTGGCCTGCTTTGGATCCTGCTACGAGCAACCGCCCTGCCTGAAACCGCTGCCAATGCAGCGGCGTACGCGGCAGCTAACCTGCTAAACTACTTGCTTCACTTCTATTGGTCTTTTCGGTCGAAAAGGACGCATTCGCAGGCGTCTTGGCGCTTCCTTTCGGTGGTGGTGACCGGCGCCGTCCTGAACAGTGCTGTCGTTGAGCTGCTAGTGCAGCTTGGCTTGCCAGTGGAATTGGCGGCTCTCATTTTCGCGGCCCTCTGGCCGATTGCATCTTTCGTGAGCCTAAAGCTCTGGGCGTTGCGCTAGCAGTTCACTAAGCGCGAACGCCATGGACCTCCACCAAAGCTCTGGAGCTGGCGCCTTAGCCCTGCGCGTCGATTGCTCGCCACAGTACAGAGTGGCAGCGCTCTGCGGCGCGAACCCAGATCTGGAGCGGCTGCGCTGGATTATCGTTGTGGGCAGCTTCGCGGACCGCCGCCTCAACCGTCTCCGGCCCCAAGCCGGCTAGCTGTTCGTAAGTCCAAGGAGATAGTTCGGCCAGATCGCTGAGCGTCAGTCGGGCACTATGGAAGGTCATTTCGTCCTCCTCGAATGGCTGGGAAATGGCGAAATGACGACAAACGTTCCTCTCTGAGGCATGGGAATAGTGGGGATCACGTGTCTTGATGGGGATGAGCGCACTGGAGATGGCGCGGGTTGCTGATGGCCATAGGGGCAGCACCAGAACTGTAGGCGGCGCACCGTCCGCAGCTCCAGCAACGAACACGTTCACCTGAATAATCAAGCAACCGGCGGCTCGGCGGTGATGGGGTGGTACTCAAGATCTCTGCAGAGCGGTGAGTCATAACCAGTCTGCATAGACGGCCGTCCCGTCCGCTCAGAGAAGAATAGCACCACGTTGTAGGCACCCTCGCTGGAACGCTGGCCTAGCCACTCTTCAACGCGCTCAACGGGCCTTGTTGCTGGCGGCTTGCCCGCCTCTGGCATGCCTCGCAAGCAAACGTACCACCGTTGCGGTGAGAACGGTCCAGCACCCAAGGTCCGCCAAGGCTTTGAGATCGTGACTACCGACAGATCGCCGCCGCGTTGCTGGACGACACGCGCCGCTTCTATCTCGTAGCTCTCGGGGTAAGGGAGCGCATCACCTGAGAACTGCAGAGTGCTGAGGCTCGTGTTTTGACTAGAGCAGCCCACAAGGGCGGCTGCCAAGACTAGCGCCAGAATTGACCTAAGCATCCCAAGCCCCCCCGGCGCCCAGCTGGTTGAATAGTGGGCATGAGTTCGCTGTTGTTGCAACCCACCACCAACGCTCACTGACTAGTTGGTTGGGCCATCTTCGGTGTCACGATCAGGTAGCCGTCGCGATGGAGCGCAACCTCCACCTCGCCGCGCGTCAACCCGATGATCCTGTCGTCGACCTCAGTGGTCGCGAAGTATCGCCATTGCATGTTCTGCAGGTGTGCCGGGATCGCTGCATCAGGGCCGAATGGCAAGACCAGCATTTGAGTTGGCTGTCCGTCCTGGTGAAGCTCTGAAACGTAGACGTTGACCTGCACCGGGTCACTCCAAGGCGGGGAATATGCCATCGGTGCAGTTTATCAGTTCGAAGCTGACGGCAGGGTGACAAGCCGTGGAGTGGGCCGCCGCTGGTAAGGGCACCAACGACGGCCGCAAACGCCACAGAGAGCCTGAATTTGGGATTGCAGGGCGTCTCAGAGCACCTGATGATGCACAGGCGAATTCAGCAGCGTCAACGGTTTGCCGCTCATCCCAAAGGCTAAGGCGCCTGGGGATCGCGCCTACCGCTCCACCGGCTTGCTGTAGAGCCTGACCATGTTCTTGCTGCCGGCTGTTTGCCAGTAAACCCGGGCAATCGAGTCACGCGCTCGACCGCTGCGGAACACGTCGACGCCCAGCACCTTGCGCGCCGCGTCCTCTGGCGACGTCGCTTCGACCTCCACCGGTGGCGCCGGCGTCTCCGGCCGCAAATCGAAAACCTGAAACTGCACTGCTCACTCCTGACCGGCCAAAGGCACCGGCGGGACGACATTCGGCAACTCACAACATCACTGGAGACCATCATGGCCAAGGGCAACTTTGCCCCGGCCCTTGCGGACGTGCTTGTCCACGAGGGCGGATATACTGCTGACCCGCGCGACCCGGGCAACTGGACTGGCGGGAAGCGCGGCGCTGGCGTGCTCAAGGGCACCAAGAAGGGCATCAGCGCCGCTGCGTTCCCGCACCTCGACATCAAGGCGCTGAACGACAACCAGATCGCCGAAATCTATCGCGCACGGTACTGGGTGAAGATCCGGGGCGACGAGCTGCCGGCCGGGGTTGACCTGTCTACGTTCGACTACGGCGTCAACTCGGGCGTCTCACGTTCGGCCAAAGACCTGCAGCGCGTGCTTCAGGTTGCGGTCGACGGCATTGTTGGCCCCGCCACCATTCTCGCGGCCAAGTCCGCCGATCCGCGCGCCACGATCAAGGCCCACTGCGGCCGGCGGATGAGCTTTCTCAAGTCGCTCGCCATCTGGAACACCTTCGGCAAGGGCTGGTCGCGCCGCGTGGCCAACGTCGAGGCCAAGGCTCTGTCCTGGGTCAGCAGCAAGGCGCAGCTCGAGGCGGACGCAAAGGCGGCTCGCGACAAGGCTGTGGCGCAGGGCAGCGGCGCGGCGGTCGGCACCGGCGGGGGCATCGGCGTCGACCAGGCGCCCGACCTCGCCGGGCTGCCGGTCTGGGTCATCGTCGCGATCGTCGCCGCCGTCGTGATCCCTCTCGTCATCCGAACCATCGTCAACGCACAGCGGGCGCAGGCGCTCGCCTCTGTGGCCAAGGAGGCCTGACTAACATGATCAACCGCATCTGGCTCGCCATCGTCCGGTTCCGGACGTGGGCATTCAACATCCTCCTGGCGATGCTGTTCATTGCGCCGGAGATACTCAACTCGCCCGAGGTGCTGGCCATCATCCCGGCCGAGTATCAGCGTTGGTTTCTCGTCGCTGCCTTTCTCGTGAACATCTGGATGCGGCCTCGTCCGGCGACCGTGGCCAGCGATCCTGAGGTGCAGGTGAAGAAGACGCTGCAGCACGTCGACGGTCCTGCCGTCGTCGAGGTGAAGGCACCCGATGGGGTGAAGGCCCGCATCCATGCTTAGGGCCATTCTCGACTGGCTCGGCGGCGGCGTGCTCAAGCAGTTCACCGGCCCGCTGCTGGAAGCGTACCAAGCGAAGCTGCGGGCGCAGAACGACACCGAGAAGCTGGACGCCGAGCTGACCATTCAGCGCATCGAGACCGCTCGCGACATCGCTGTCGTCGAGGCGGGCAGGGCGTGGTCCGCGACGTCCGTGGGGCGGTGGCTGATCGTGGTTCCGTTCGGGCTGTGGTGGTGCGCAATATACCTGGTGCAGATCATCAACCCTTGGTTCGGCCTTGAGCTCGTGGTCATCGACGTGCCGCCGCGCATCCATGACATGGCTCTGGTGCTGGTGCCCGCCATCGTCATTGCCGACGCCGGCGCGTTCGCCGCCCGATCGATAGGGAGGCGCCCATGATCCTCCTCCGCGTCAGAGAGAAGATCCCGCTCCGCATCACCGAATGGCTGTGCGGGATCACCATGATCATGATCGGGCTATACCTGGTCGTCTGGCCGACGGCGTTCGAACGCTCTGGCCTGATGGGCTTTGCCTCGATCGCGCCGTTGGGCACATGGGTCGGGGCAAGCCTGATCCTCGGCGCTGCCCGTGTCGGTGCCCTGGTCCTGAATGGCCATCGGCCGACGGTGTCCGCCCCGATCCGGTGTGCCGTGGCGGTGGCCGGGGTAGGGCTATTCTCGTCCATCGCCGCGGGCTTCGCCATGGCGACGAATGAGCATGGTCCGCCCCTCGGCATCATCCTCGCACTGGCTCTGATGATCGGTGATCTCTTCAACTCGGCCCGCGCTGGCGTCGATACCTACAACGCGGTGAGGAGCGGGTCGTGGATTGGTTCACTGCACTAGAAACGCCCACCCAGGTGGCCATCATCGGCGTTCTGGCGGGGCTCGTGACCGCCGCTGGCGCAGTGGTGGTCGCGATCGTCAACAACCGCAAGGCCGGCGGTGGCAAGGCCGAGATAGCGGCGCTCACCGTCGACTCGTCTTCGATCAAGATGGTGGCAGGCGCCCTTGAGGGGCTGAACCTGACGCTGATCGAGCAGACCAAGGTCGGCGAGGACCTGGTGATCGTCATCCGCGGCGCCACCAAGGAAGTCGAGGAACTGCGTCGAGAAGTCCGCGCGCTGACCGACAAGATGCGGGGGTGACGGCCTTGCTTATGGTCAAGGCCGTCACGCTGCAGCGGTTATTGAAGCTCCCGCTCGGCCTGCACAGCTGTCCCTACTAGCTTGACAGTCAGGTAACCGCCCGCTGGAGCAAGCACGATTACCAGTATCGCTGCTCCGATTGGGGAGCCGTGGAAGGTGGTGCTCAGCACCGCCCAGCCGACGGTGATTATCGAGAGCCAAAGATAGCTGGCCAGGAGCGCTATGCCTGGAAAAGCTGCCCAGAAGGCGGAAGCGATAGAGCGCCGCTCTGGAATGGAGGTCGTCATGATGTACTTCCCACGATGGACCGCGCCCGCGACGTAGCCGGCGGGACCAGGAACCTGATGATTGAATCTGAAGTGGTGCGGCTGCCTCAGGCAGCAGGCGGTCCACAAGCCCAGAAGAGCGTCCACGCGTGCCCATTCGGAACGGTAGACGCCTTGTTCAGGTCATGGCCGGCTAAGACATAGCCGTGCCGGGGAAGTGTCGGGGTGGAAGGCGGCGCGCAATGGGTGGCACGTTCTCCCGCGCCTGGCCCATCGCTTTCCAGCCAGTAGATTGCCCCGTGGACAGGGGTAAGCAGTTCCGTATCCGCGGGGCCATACTGCCTGGCTTCCACGACTGGAGAGGCCACCTGCAAGATGAGCAGGAGGGCCGCAAGTGTCGCAACGAAGCTCCTGAGTAGGGTCAAGGCATGGTCCGGAACTCTTCCGCGACCCTTGTGCACTCGCGGTTTCGCCTCGTCTAGGTGCGCGCGACTAAATGATCTCGCCGGAAGCAGCAAAAGACCACCGTCGGCGGGCCGGCCGGCGGTGGTCATCCTGGAGGGTCCAAGAGCTGCGTAAGCCGATGTTAGTGGGAGTCCGGCGATAGCCCCGCAGCGACACCACAAGCCTTGCCGACGTGGACCGTTGCTAATGTGATCCGCAGCAATCTTGTTCTCATTCCGTTCACGGTGCTAGCGCTGTCGCTCTCCAGGAGGAGAGTCGATGTCCACGCTGCGGCAGATGCAGGAAGAAGGCTGGCGTATCACGCTGCACTGCACCGCGTCTGCGGACCGTCTCTGCGCCCATAGCTGGACGCCATCATTCGATCAGCTGATCCAGTACCTCGGGCCCGACACCGATCTAGTTGTTGATCGGTCGGGACTGCAGCGGTTCAGGTGCGAGCGCTGCGGCAGCCGTGGCGTCACAGTCATCGTTCACCCGCCAGATGAGATCGAGCATCGGGCCTATGGCGGGCATGCGAATGGACGCCAGCCACTCACTTACGACCAGGCTTTAGCCGCCGAGATGGAGCGCCGCCGGCAGATGCGGCTCTACGGCCTCAAGACCAATGCAGAAGTCGCAGCGGAGAGCCGTGAACGGCTGAAACGGGAGCGGCGGGCACAGAAGTCGGACAGCGGCCTTATCGGCCCTGTGAGCCCGTATCTGAAGGGCAGAGTGCCGAAGCGCTGAACGTGGTCTGCAGGCGCAAGCCATGACTGGACAGCTGCCGCGTGATGCCAGCGAGTTGTTGCTCCAGATGTGCGACGGCGGGGGATCCTGTGGACCCCATATCCGAGAGTTCCTGAATCCACAGGGTGTATAGCCGCCTATATTGCGCCAGGAGCGCCTTGCGGTCGTGCTGAACCTCCACCTCGATCTTCGATGGCGGAGGAACTTCGGCGATAGCGGGAGCACGCTGACGCAGTTGGAGGGCAATGACGCGCCACAACCTCTCGTCGCTAGGCACAATGCTCTCCGCTTGCGTCTGAGTATGCCCGTGCAGTCGGTTGGTCTGAGGCGCCAGCTTCACCGGCAGCGGAGACGATGGCGGCCAGCAACGTGGGGTAGTCAATGGGCTTCGCCACCCAAGGTGCCGACGGCAGGTGCGGACATACTTCCCTCTGGAGGCCACTGACGTAAACGAACGGAATGGATTGCTCTAAAAGCGCCTCCACCACCGCGTCGCACATCCCATCCCGAAGGTATACGTCGACCGTCGCAAACTGCACGACGCCAGTTTGGATCAACTGCAGTGCCGCCTTCTCGCCTGCCGCCACATGGGCGGTCCCCACCCCGCGACTAGTGGCGAAATGCTCCAGCTCGGCGCTGATGAAGTATTCGTCTTCGACGATGAGCATCGTCTCGATGTGCGCGAGTGCGTGCACGATCGATCTCCTTGGCGCAGCCACTCCCGCGTGGAGCAGCCTCATCCGAACAGGAACATCCGATGGTCAGGGTGCACTTGCACGACGGGCAGCGCAGGCCCGTGTAGTCTGATGACACTATCGCCAACCTATGTGGCCCAGCAATATCATGTGACACTGCTGACTTCACAATGAGGGGCGATAACGGTGTTAGTCTGGCGAACTGTTGGGCGAACGCTGCCGCTCGTGTTCCAGGATCGCCTCGATCTTGGCGCGCTGATCGGGTGTCGCCACGACGGCCAGTTCGCCCAGCAGAGCCCTGATGTCCTCAATTGCCGTCAACGCATGCCCGGCCATCTCGGCGGAGCCCACCCTCACTTCCCAACGGTGGCTCTGGAGCAGACAGCGATAATGCTTGATCAGCCGGTCCAGCTCCGCAGGGGAAAGGTCCTGCCGCGGATCAGTGGCAACGGCTCCTGAGGCGTCGACTCTGTCGTCCAGACGGTGCATGCAGCGGAAAATGCACTCAGCCGCTTCTGCGGGCAAGATGGTCAATGAATGACGTCGGAACCGCCGCCAGATGCACCATCATTCTTGCCCGGCTCCATTTCAGAGCTGCGTTGCGCCAGAAGCTGCTCAAGCGCTCGGAACCAGTACTCGGTCTCGCGGCCAAACGGGCGACCATCCTGCTCCCACAGGTGATACGCAGCCTGGCGCACGCGCTGCTCGAAATCCATATCGACGAACTTTTCAGTGTTCTCGTACATGTCGACGCACCTCCCGATGAGGATCAACGTTGATCGTGACACTGCGATCCATCCGATAACTGGGCGGAACCGACAGCTGGCCGCGGTATTGAGTCGGCCATGCACCGGACCTCCTCATGGCGGGCGTAGCGCCCGACGTACGCCAAAAGCGGTCACCCCGCAGGGACTCGGAATCTACCTCCCGCCTTCAACCTCTCCCCGACATGGACCCGAAGCTCGTCGATGCGCCGCCTGCCGGTGACGACTGGCTGCACGAGATCAAGTTCGACGGGTATCGCACACAGCTGATCATCGATGCGACTGGCGTCCACGCTTTCACCAGCGGTCGGCATGACTGGTCGGACCGGTACCGGTCCATTGTCGAAGCCGCCTCCTCCCTCTCGCTGCCAGCCATCATCGATGGCGAGGTGGCGGTGCAGGACGAGAACGGCGTAACCCAGTTCGGCGAACTCCGCTCCGCCATCTTCAAGGCGCCGCACCGACTGGTGTTCTTCGCCTTCGATCTTCTCCACCTCAACGGACAAGATTTGCGTGACTGGCCGCTCGAGGATCGTCGCGAGCTACTGCACGGCTATGTCGAGGGCCTGGAGCCGGTGATCGCCTTCAGCGAGAGCTTTGATGGCGAGGGCGCCGACTTCTTCGCCTGGGCGGAGGGCAGGGGGCTTGAGGGCATCGTATCGAAGCGCAAGGGCAGCCGCTATGTGCGCGGCACGTCCGACCTGTGGCAGAAAACAAAATGCTGGGTGGTCGACGACTTCGATGTCATCGGCGTCAAGAAGGGGGACGATGGGCTGCCCTATGCCCTCTTTGCCCAGGAGGGCGTCAGGATGGGCGCCGCCATCGTGTCGCTGCCGAACAAGCAGCGCGACCTGTTCTGGCGCTATGTCGAGACGGCCGGCACGGACCAGCCGTCAGACCGCCGCTGGCGGGAGAAGAGCACGACCTGGCTGCCGCCCGGCACCACGGCCACCGTGCGATTCCTCCGGGGCAGCGAGCGGCTGCGACATGCGAGCATCAAGGAACTGCGGATCAGTTCTGACCGGGCGTGAGGAGCAGATACTGCTCCCCCTCGTCATTCTCGACGCTCGTCGGGTGCCCCGGCCTGCCAGCGCCCGTGATCTTTACGATCTGGAAAAGTGCGAGGTGCTTGCCTTCGGGTGACCGGCCGATGATCCGCCAGCCATCGTCCCGCAGATCAGCTTGCCATCCATCATGGTTGAATTCGAGGACGTTCGGCCGTGGCTCGCCCGGCACCCCGTCCTGCTTCCTGAACACTGGCGGTTCCCGATAGGGAGTTCGCGCTTTGCGTACGGCTGAGATCAACAGCTCCCGCACCTGGTCATAGGTCCAAAGAGCAGATGGTGAAGCGGAAGCCATCAACTCGTCTGCGATCTGCTCGTGGGTGTTCCCACTTCGGGGCCTGTTGCTCATGTTTCCGGCTTCCTGAAAGTGGGAACGCTGCCTTGGATGGCAACACATATCCCAAGGCCTGTCACGCCGGAGGTCGCGGGTTCGAGCCCCGTCTCTCGCGCCATCCCTTCCTATATTAGATGTTGTAAATCTGCTCGTAGGCGCCACTGCTGCTTCGCGGACCTTCAACTTCCTGGATGGCCGATTTTTAGCCCTTCCATCTCGCTGCGGTCAGACAGCGTCGACGTCCGAACCCTAACGCAGTTCTTCGGCGCACCAACGGCCGTCGCTCGACCGCCGGAACCGCGGAGAGGTGAGTGGAGCGGCTACCCGGTCGGTCCAAGGCCCGAGAGCCTGCCGCCAAGCCGCGCCCTGCAGCATTGCTGCGAGGACACCCACTGGCTCGATTCCGCATTTGCCGAGGAGCCGCAACACAGCTCCCATGGAACTGCCCGAGCTTATGACGTCGTCCACCACCACGACACGGCGGCCAGCCAGCAAAGGCAGCATGCGCGGATCCACAAAGAGAGTCTTCCCGTGAGTGGGGCTGGTGATCGAACTCATCGGCTCCGAATATTCCTCGCGGTACCAGAACTTGCGTGAGGTCCCGAGCGGGACCATGCGGGCATGCCCCAGCCTTCGGGCGACGTTGGAAGCGAGGAGCAACCCCAGCGTCGGAACGCCGATGATCACCTCCGGCTGCAGCGGCCGTGCAAGCTCCGTGATGGCGGAGGCCAGCGCGTCCTCGACGGCGAAACTCGCCTGGTTGACGATCAGCGAGGCGACTGCGTGTTGCCCGTCGCCCGGCAGGACCCGCAGCGGCAGAAGCAGTTGGCGCCCGTCGGCGAACCGGGCAGGGTAGCTGTCGACGTAGCCACCCAGCTGTTCAGGGTAGGTGCCAGGGGCAGCGATGGCCTGCCAGAATTGGTGTGGTTCAAGCGGCAAGGCGTCTCTCGTCTTGTGGGCCAGTGGAGAAAGGGGTTACGGCTGGGCGACCTATGCCACGAGATTATCAAGCGATGAATGACGGCGACAACGATCCTTTCGAACTCGAAAGCATGATCGCCCTGCGGCGCGATCTGCACCAGCATCCGGAGCTGGGCTTCGAAGAAGTGCGCACCAGCGACATCGTCGCCGCCAGCCTGGCCGAAGCTGGCATCGAAGTGCATCGCGGCCTCGGGCGCACCGGGGTGGTCGGCACCTTGCGTGCAGGTGCCGGCAGCCGCCGTATCGCCCTGCGGGCCGACATGGACGCGCTCGCCATGCCCGAACTGGGCGAGCCGCCGTATCGCTCGACAACACCCAACGTCATGCATGCCTGCGGTCATGACGGACACACAGTAATGCTTCTTGCGGCCGCCCGGCACCTGGCCAGGACCCGGAACTTCTCCGGAACCGTGCACTTCATCTTCCAGCCCGCCGAAGAAGGACGGGGTGGTGCCAGGGCGATGGTCGAGGGCGGCTTCTTCGACCAATTTCCAGCCGATGCCGTCTATGGCCTGCACAACATGCCGGGCCTCGCCGTCGACGAGATGGCGGTGGTGGTGGGGCCGCAACTGGCCTCCTCCGACAGCTGGGAGGTCAGTTTTCGCGGTGTCGGCACCCATGGCGCCAAGCCGCACCAGGGGCGCGATGCGGTCACCGCCAGCGCCCATTTCTTGACCGCCATCCACACGATCGTCGCGCGCGTCGTCGATCCGCTGCAGCCGGCGGTGGTAAGTGCCTGTGCCATCGAGAGCGGCAGCTTCGACGCCCTCAACGTCATACCCGACGTGGTGCGCATCGGCGGTACGGCCCGGGCCTACACGCCTGAGGTGCGCGACCAGCTCGAGGCGCGAATCGGCCAGCTGGCGCGCGGCGTCGCCGCCACATTCGGCATCGAGGCGGACTACACCTTCAACCGGCGCATCCCACCGGTGATCAACCATCCAGACGCCACGCGCCGGGCACTCGAGGCAGCGGCGGCCGCGACCGGTCGTGCCGTGCGCACCGACTTTCCGCCCTCGACTGCCGGTGACGACTTCGCCTATTTCAGCGCCGAGGTGCCAGGGGCCTATGTGTGGCTCGGAAATGGCGACAGCGCCCCGCACCACAACTCGCTCTACGATTTCAACGACGAGGCGATGCTGACCGGTGCCCGCTTCTGGACGGCGCTGGTGGAGAAGGAACTGGCCTAGGCCAGTCCGGCCCTGAGCAATTGCAGCGCCGCGTCAGGATCGACGCGCATGGCGATGTCGACCGGGACCGCCATCGGGCCGTCCACCAGCAGCGCACCGGGATCGGTGGTGAGGTCGACCGAAACCGCCATTCGGTCGACGCCGAAAAGCTCCGGAGCCACGGCGTAGAGCATGACGCAGGGATCGTGTAGCGGCCGGCTCTCGCGACCGCCAAGAAAGTAGGCTGCAACGAGGTCGGCGGCAGCTCGGCTGGCGGTGCCGCCCTGCCGAAGCGCCGCGACGTAGTCGGGCGTTGCGCGAACACGGCGGGTGACGTCCAGTGGGATGATTGTCAGCGCCAGGCCGGCGCGCAAGACGATGTCCAGGGCTTCCGGATCGGAGGCGAAGTTGAACTCCGAGCGCGCGCCGACATTGCCCTTCTCGTTCACTGCCCCGCCCATGACGACTAGCCGGCCGATCCGGCGGGCGGCATCGGGGTGGGTCCGGAGCAGCAGGGCGATGTTGGTCAGGGGGCCAAGTGCCAGGACATCGATGCTGCCCGCGGGCGCGGCAGTCAGTTGCCCTGCGAGCCAGTCGGCGGCGCCGGCGAGGGCGGGCACGCGGGGCTCCGGCAGGTCGACCCCGCCCAGCCCGTCGTCGCCATGGATCCTCACTTCGTCGATGCCCCGGCGGGCGAGCGGCGATGCGGCACCGCTGACGACCGGGATTGCCTCGCGATCGAGCAGGGCCAGCAGCCGGCCGGCATTCCGGGTGGTGGTTGCAAGGCCGATATTGCCGGCGACGGTGGTCACACCCCTGATGTCGAATCGACTGCTCGCCAGCGCAAACAGAATGGCCACGGCATCATCGAGGCCAGGATCGGTGTCGATGACGACGCGGCGAGGGGAGGTCATGAGGCGGCGTCGATCCGGCGCATCTCGCGCTTGAAGCCGTCGGCGACCTGCAGGGCATCGGCCATCACCTTGGTCGTTTCCAGCGTCAGCACCTTGCGGTCGCGCATCAGCCAACGGCCGGCCACCATAGTGTCGGTGACATCGGTGGGCATGGCGGCAAAAACTAGCGCCGAATAGGGGTCGTAGATCGGATGGAGGCGTGGAGCAGCAAGGCTGATGCGGATTAGGTCGGCCTGCTTGCCGGCCTCGAGTGAACCCGTCTTGCGGTCGAGCCCGAGGACTCGTGCGCCCTCGATGGTGGCCATGCGCACGACCTCCTTGGCCGGAAGCGGCTTGCGCGAACCGGCGAGAAGCTTGGCGAACATGCCCACCGGCGCGAACTGGCTGAGCAGGTCGAGCGTATTTCCGCTCATGGCTCCGTCGCTGCCGATGCCCACCGGCAGGCCGGCCTGGCGCAGCCGATCAACGGGGGCAATGCCGCGGCCCGCCTTGCCGTTGGAACGCGGATTGGTGGCGACGCCCACCTGGCGCTCGGCCATGAGGGCAATATCGGCGTCCCCCAGCTGCAGGCAGTGGGCGCAAATCAGCCCCGGCTTGAGCAGCCCGGCATCGTCCGTCACGGCAACAGTCGATTTGCCGTGGTTCTTCGTGGCCCATTCCACCTCGAGCGTGCTTTCGGCGAGGTGGATCTGCACCGGCACATCCGGGTGAGCGGCCGACCAGTCGGCAACCCGCTCCATCACTGCAAGGCCGGTGGAGTAGGGGGCATGCGGGGCAACCGATGGCGTCACCAGCGGATGGGTGCCGAAGCGCTCCACCAGTTCCTCCAGCCGGGCGAAGCCTTCGTCGAAGTCGCGCTGGTCGGGCGGATCAAAATCGGCCAGCGTTTGGCCGACAATCGCCCTGAGACCTGCTTCGGCGCAGACCTCGCCGACCTCCGTCTCGAAGTAATACATGTCGGCAACACTGGTGATTCCGGCGTGGATCAGTTCCAGTGCAGCTAGAGCCGATCCTGCGCGGACCATTTCTGGCGAAACGAATTTTCGCTCGAGCGGCAGGATATAGCGGTAGAGCCGGTCATCGACATCTTCGGCGAGGCCCCGGAACACCGACATGGCCATGTGGCAGTGCGTGTTGACCATGCCCGGCATGACGATGTCGCCGCCACAGTCGATGTGCTCGGCATCGGGCAGGGCAGGGGCGTCGCCGCTGCCCACAGCGGCGATCCTGTCGCCGTCGATGTGCACCCAGCCTCGCTCGTGCTGGGTCATCGCTGCATCGACAGTCAGCACCCAGGCATTGGTGAGGAGGATGGTCACGCCGCTCCTTCCGGCGCCAGAATGGTGCACTGCTCGGGCACCGGCACCAGCTTTGCGGTCGTGCCCGACTCGAGCACACGATTGAGCGGACCATTCGCGACCAACGGTCCGGCTGCAGTCTCGCATTGATACTGGTAAGCGCGCCCCAGATAGGTCCGCAGCCCCAGAGTGGCGGGAATGCCTTCCGCCTGCTGATTGTCGGTGACCATGAGGCCATCGGCACGGCAGGCCAGGACGAAGCGGTCGGGGATGTTGCCGAACTGGTCGAGCGAGAGCGTCAGTTGCACACCACCGTCAGCTTCGGCAGTGACGTTGGCGCCATCGCGAGCCACGACTTTCATGGCCACGAGGTTCTCGAAGCCCACGAACCGCGCGACGAAGGCATTGGCGGGCCGCTGATAGAGAACCTCCGGCGTGTCGAGCTGCATGATGCGGCCCGCATGCATGATGGCCACGCGATCGGAGATCGAGAAGGCTTCCTCCTGGTCGTGCGTGACATAGACCGAGGTGGTGCCGTTGGCCCGCTGCAGCTGCCGGATTTCCACCCGCATGTCGATGCGCAGCTTGGCGTCGAGGTTGGAAAGCGGCTCGTCGAACATGAGCAGCGGGGGCTCGATCACCAGTGCTCTGGCCAGGGCCACGCGCTGTTTCTGGCCGCCGGACAAGGCTCCCGGCAGCCGGTCAGCCAGTGGGGCAAGTCCCACCCGCTCCAGCATTGCCATGACGCGCCGCGACCGCTCCGCGCCGCCGATGCCACGCTGCTTGAGGCCGAAGCCAACATTGTCGGCCACCGACATGTGAGGAAAGAGCGCGTAGTTCTGGAACACGAGACCGATATCCCGCTGATAGGCGGGCAGCCGCGTCAGATCCTTGCCGCCGAGCGTGATGGTTCCCGAGCTCGGCTGAAGGAAGCCTGCGACCAGGCGCAAGGTGGTCGTCTTGCCGCAGCCCGACGCGCCGAGCAGCGAGACGAGCTCACCCTCGCCGACGTCGAGCGAAAGGTCCTCGAGCACTTTCGTGGTGCCGTAGTGTGCGGTGATCGAGCGGATGGAGAGGGCTTTGGTCACAGCGGGACTCTACTTGGCAAGGAAGGTCAGACCCAGCGTACGCTCCACCACCGCCATGACGGCGACGGTGAGCACCATCAGCAGTACCGACACCGAGGCCACGGTCGGGTCGAAGAACTGCTCCATGTGGGCGAGAAGCTGGATCGGAAGGGTGGAGATGCCCGGTCCGGTCAGAAAGATCGAGATCGACACATCGTTGATCGAGGTGATGAACGCCAGGATGAAGGCAGCAATTACGCCCGAGCGGACATTGGGCAGAAGGATGGTGAAGAACGTCTTGAGCGGAGGTGAGCCGAGACTGATCGCTGCCTCTTCCACGGAAAAGTCGAACGACGCCAGCGACGCCGAAATCACTCTCACCACATAGGGCAGCACCAGCAGCGAGTGCCCGAACAGGAGCGAGATGTAGATCGGTGTGTTGAACTGCACGGCCAGGTTCTTGAGGAGCGAGAAGCCCAGCACCAGTTCCGGGACCAGCACCGGCAGGATGAACAGTGTCGCCAGCCATCTCGGCAACTGAATGCGATACCGATTGAGCGCGTAGGCGGCGGGAATGCCGATAACGAGCGCCATGGCGGTCGACAGGAAGGCGATCTGAAGGCTGGTGAGGATCGTGCGGCGGAACGCGTCGATCTGGAAGATGTTCTCGAACCAGCGCAGGGATAGCCCCTGCGGCGGGAAGGTCAGATAGGTGGTGTCGCTGAGCGCGGCGCCCACAACGATGATCAGCGGACCCACGAGGAAGATGAACACCAGGGTCGTGAAAGCGACCAGCGCCGGATGGATTTTCTGGGTCATCATACGGTCATCGGGTTGAGGCGCTTGGCGGCGCTGTTCATCAGCGCAACGATCGTGATGGTGATCACAACCATGACCGCGGCAATGGTGGAGGCTGCGACCCAGTCGAATGTCACCATGGCCTGCTGGTACATGAGCGTACCCATCATCATCACCTGCTCCCCACCGAGCAATTGCGGCGTGGCATAGGAGGTGAAGCTGCCGGTAAAGACCAGCACCGCACCGACAATGAGCCCGGGGACGGCGAGCGGAAAGATCACCTGCGAGAATGTGGCCCAAGGCTTGGCGCCGAGCGAACTCGATGCCTGAATGAGATCATCCGGAATGCCCTCGAGCACGCCGACCAAGGTCAGGATCATCAGCGGCACGAAGAGGTAGACCATGGCCACGATGACTGCCCCTTGCGTGTAGAGCATGGTGAGCGGCTGATCGAGAATGCCGGCATTGACCAGCAGGGTGTTGAGGATACCGTTCTTGCCCAGGATGATGAGCCAGGCAAATGAGCGGACCACGACACCGGTCAGCAGCGGAAACACCGCGGCGATGATGAGAATGGATTTCAGCCACCCTGGCGCACGACTGATCACGAAGGCGGTGATGAACCCGATCACCAGCGCTATCGCCGTTACCACCAGGGAAACGTTGATCGTCCGGATCAGCACCGTGCGGCGGAAGCCGGACCCGAAGAAACCGGCGTAGGTCGCAAACGGTCCGCCGGGTGTCACAAAGGTAGTGACGATGGTGGCAGCAACCGGCAGCACCAGGAACAACACCACCAGCAGCGTTGCAGGAGAAGCCAGGGTCCAGCCGGCTAAGCGTTTCATTGTCAGCCTTTCGGCACCGGCGCACAGCCGGCGAGAGTCGTCTGCTCATTCCCGCCGGAACGAACGCGGGAATGAGCGGTAGTTGGAGTGCTGGTGCCGAGGTTCGGAGCACCTACGGTGTTACATGCCGAAGATTTCGTTCCAACGATCGACCCAGCCGCCCTTGGCGGCGTTCATGCGGGCATAGTCGACACGCTGCAGGCCGGCAATAGTGTCGGCGCCATAGGTCCACAGGGAAGCCTGCTCGGGGGTGAGTTCCACCGCCGTCGCGACGGGAGCGTCGACACCTTCCTCGGCCAGCTTCTGCTGGATTTCGGGGGAGAGCAGGAAATTGATGAACTGGTAAGCCAGTTCCGGCTCCGCTGCTCCCTTGGGAATGTTGACCGTGTTGAGGGTAGCGATCGAACCTTCTTCCAGATCTGCCCAGACAACGCTGGGAACTGCCGCCTGAATCTGGGCTAGCGTGAAGTCCTGGGCGATTGCCGCGGTGACTTCGCCGGTGGAGAAGAGATTGATCATCTCCGAGCCGGTATTGTAGTTCTTGACCACATTGGGCCGCAGTTCCTCGACGGCGGCGAACGCGGCGTCGGCATCATCGAATGCATCCACGCCGGCGTGTTCCCCCGCCTTCATCACGACCATCGGGCCAGCCGTAGTGGTAATTCCCGGCAGGGACAGCGACGAGGCTAGATCTTCCCGCCACAGGTGGTCCCACGAGGTGATCGGAGTCGCCACCTTGGCGCTGTCGTAGACGATGCCGACGCGGCCGATGGTGTAGGCCGGGCCATAGCCGCCCTGCG
Organism: Devosia albogilva; assembly: GCF_042685625.1. Classification (NCBI taxonomy): domain Bacteria; kingdom Pseudomonadati; phylum Pseudomonadota; class Alphaproteobacteria; order Hyphomicrobiales; family Devosiaceae; genus Devosia; species Devosia albogilva. Next base: position 186,393 of record NZ_JBHUNP010000001.1, on the reverse strand, counting down.
GATCCTTGGCGATGTCGTAGATGCCCTCGATATTCGGCACCTTGGAGCGGTCGAACTCCTGGAACAACCCGGCCTCAATGCCCTGCTGGCTAAAGCTGTCGGAGAAATACGCGACGTCGACACCGCCGCCGTTACGAATCTGCAGCTTGTTGAGGCGCTCGCCGTTGTTTCCGGTCTCGAAGACGATTTCGCACTCGCACTGCTCGCGGAACGGCGCCAGGAGGAATTCCTCCAGCTTCTCGCCGTTGAACCCCCACCAGGAAATCGTCAGCGTCTTGCCCTGAGCCATAGCCGGCGCAGCGCCGAACAGGGCGGTCGCCGAAACCGCGAGGGCGAGCGAGCGAACGAAAGTCTTTTGCATTTTCCGTATATCCTTTGCAGCGTCAGCGACCGGCCGGTTAGCAGTGGAGCTTTATGACCAAGCCTAAAATTTCGGCTACGGCGGGGCAAGCCACATATTTGGGCGACAGCACCTAGACCTTCGGCTATCAGCCACTTGCGTCCCTTCCCAATGAGCTGTTCATGTCTGCCTATCGCAACGATGCCCTGATCAATGCCGCGGACGAGGTCGTGATCCGCCAACACTTGGCGCTGGTGGCGCTCGGCAAGAGGCCGGCAGACCGGATCCTCCGCGTGGGCCGGCTGCTCGACGTCAATGGCCGCAATTGGCACGCTGACCAGGAAGTCGTGATCTCTGGCCGTCGTATCGCGTGGGTCGGACCAGCGGGCGCCTATCGCGGCAGTGCGCCAAAGCGGATTGAGGAGCCGGGCCTCTCTGCGGTGCCAGGCTTCGGGGAGGTGCATAAGCACATCGAGTCCAGCCATCTGACCCCAGAGTGGGAGGCCGCGCTGACGTTGCCGCGGGGCACCACCTGGACCTGCGAGGCCAGCCACGAGTTCTCCAACGTCAATGGTGCGCGCAATCTCGAGTTCTGGCTGACGGCACGGCTTGCCGGTTCCCCGACCAAGATATTCCCCCTGCCGGGGTCGGCGGTGCCGCCCACGGCCTATGAATGGGGCGGTGGTCACTTCGGGTACGAGGAGCAGAGATCGTTCCTGGAGGCCCAGTTGATGACGGCCGGCCTGGACGAGGTGATGGACTGGCCGGCGGTATGGAACCCGGACAACCCTTCCCATGAGCGGCTTTGGGGCATGATCCGAGCCACCTTCGAGGCCCGCGGGGTAGTCGAAGGCCATGCTGCCGGCATGCGGGACATTGCCGACATCAACGCTTTCGCCGCCGCGGGCATGGCGTCGGATCACGAGGCGTGGACGGCCGAGGAAGTACAGGACAAGCTCCGCCGCGGGCTGTTCATGGAACTGCGCCCTCATTCGCTCAAGGAAATAATCGCAGGACTTCTCGCCGCGGGGCAGCAGGATTGGTCTCAATTCGCCCTGTGCACGGATGATCGCTCGTGCTCCGACACGATGAAGCTGGGTGCAACCGACCATAATGTGCGCCTGGCGGTCGAGGCCGGCCTCACCCCTGAGATTGCGATACAGATGGTCACCATAAACCCGGCGCGCCACATGCGACTGACGCCGTGGGTCGGCTCGATCGCTCCGGGTCGCTTCGCCGACATCGTGCTGCTCGATGACGTCGGCTCCATATCCGTCGCCAAGGTGTGGGCCGATGGGCGGCAGGTCTCGGAAGGCACGACCTACCTTGAAGAGGTGCCCACCATCACCTGGCCCGAATGGGCAACCCGCACCGTCAACATAGAACGCGATCTCACAGCCGCCGACTTCGCTATTCCGGCCGCTGCCGGTAGCACCACCATGTGCGCCGCAGTGCTGCGACCGTTCCACTGGGCCGACGAGTTCATCACCATGGAGTTGCCGGTGGCGGACGGGGAGGTGCAGCGCGCGCCTGACCGCAATGTCACGAAGTTCGCCATTGTCGATCGCTTCTCGGGGGAGGGCCGGACTTCCAGGATGTTCTGGCTGGGCACCGGTCCGCGCACGCCAGAGTCGGCGCTCGCCTGCTCGATGGGACACGACAAGCACAACATCTGGGTTGTGGGCTCATCGGATGCCGCCATGGCTAAAGCGGTCAACGCGCTGCGGCAGACACAGGGCGGCTGGGCGCTGGTGCGCGAGGGCGAACTGGTCGCCACGGTACGGTACGAGGTCGGCGGCCTCATGACTTGCCGGCCCGCGGCGGAACTGGATCAGGAAATGGAGGCGATGTACCGCGAAGGCGAGAAGATCGAGTGGATGTACGAGCCTACCTTCTCGCCACGCTGGTGGCCTGGCTTTCCAGAGCGGCTGGCTTTTGCGACGCTGACCTGCGCGCCGTGGCGCTGGGTGCTGGTTGCTCCCTCACCCTTGGCGCCGGACGGACTGGTGAATGTCGCCACAGGAGAGACTCATCCTGTGGTGTGGCCTAGCGCTGACTGATTTGAAGCTTCGGTCGACCAAGCAGGGCTAACTCCTTCTGCACGCAAGCGCTAATAGCCAGAAGCTCCGCAGCGGCCAACGAACTACCAAGCTGCCTGACCCGAACTCAAGAGGGTCGCGGAGCTACCTCGATGCTGGCACTGGGGCAGGGGGCATGTAGCGCTGCTGCGGTACCTGCGTCGTGGTGAGGTGCTCGGCAACCCAACCTTCTAGAGTCGGGTTCAAATCCACCAAGAGCCATCCGTTCTGGCGCTCGAGAACTCTCAGCGCTGTCCCGCGGGGCAGTGCAATGATCAACTCGCCCGACGGGCTTGGAGTATGACGGACGTTCAGAGAAGCCACGTTCACAAACCGCGGTGCGCTGAGTGGCGCCGGCGGCTTTGTTGCTGCGACTGACTGCGCCGCATTCCCTGATGAACCCTTTGGCCGGCCTTTTTCTCCAAGCTCGAATATCCCGGACTGAAACACCCCCAGTGCCACCAGCCCGAGAAGGACCCAGCCTAGCAGCCTGGATTTCTGCTTCTTTCTCGCCATTCGTTAGCGCCTGCATCGAACCAGTGGTCCGTATAGGGCCAGAGCCTTAACAAGGTACCGGCAGAGGCGGGGATCACGGCGCGCGGCTTTGTTCTAGTCCACCATGACGACCCGGGCACCTTCCGCCAGCAAGGCCCTGCTGGTGGCAAGGCCGATCCCGGATGCAGCGCCGGTCACGACGGCGGTCTTGCCTTCGAAGGTGTTGGGCATGGCGTTCTCCTTCAGCGTGAATGCAGCCAGGCCTGTCCGATCCCGAGGTCGACCACGGCGATATTCAAAAGGTGGGTCATCGAAGCATAGGCGCCCTCGCTGTCACCCATGCGCGCTTCTTCGACTACCCGCATTGACGTAAACATAAGTCCTAACTTATCATAAGCCATGTCTTATGATTACTCAGCCATGGTCGCCCTGTCTGATCCAACTCGCCGCGCGGTTTTCGAGCTAGTGGCGGCGCGTCCGCGGTCGGTGGCCGACCTCACTCGCGCATTGCCCGTGAGTCAGCCCGCAGTCTCCCAGCACCTCAAGGTGTTGCGCGATGCCGAACTGGTGCAGGTGGACAGGATTGGCACCCGCAGCATCTATCGCCTCGACCGGAAAGGGCTGGAGCGTCTGCGAACCTGGTTGGATGGAATGTGGGACGTGGCGCTGGCCTCGTTCGCCCGCGAAATTGAGAGCTTCGAGGAGGAAGTGAAATGACGACCACCGCCATCGCCCCCGTCATGAAGACCGTACGGGTTAGGGCCAGCCCAAACAAGGCCTTCCGCTTCTTTACCGAGAACCTATCCAAGTGGTGGCCGAGCAACTTCTCTATTGGGACGTCGCCCATGCGGGACGCCAAGTTGGAGCCAAGGGTTGGTGGCCGTTGGTACGAGGTCGGCGAGGACGGCAGCACCTGCCAATGGGGTGAGGTGCTCGAGTGGAACCCGCCGGAAAGCGTTGTTCTGGCTTGGCGGATCGGCGCCGACTGGCGGTATCACCCGGACCTGCTAACGGAGGTGGCGGTCACCTTCCGCCCCGTAGGCGACATCGAAACAGAGGTTACTCTAGAGCACCGGAAGCTAGAGAACTACGAGGAGGCCGGCGAACAAATGGTGGGCATATTTAGTTCTCCGGATGGCTGGTCCGTTGCGCTTGATCGCCTTGCTCAGGCTATCGAGGAGGCCAATAGCGCTGGCTAGAATAATGGGCTTGGCCGAAGCCTCTGCACACCCAGGAAGCCGAGATGGCTTCCGGCGAGGGCATGCGCTTTCCCTTGTAGATCATCTCCGTATCGGGAAAGCCCAGCAGGCACTCCGCCATCTGGACCGGCGCCAGGGCAAGCCCTTGCACAGAACGAGGGCGTCCATGGCCATCATGAATGCCGCGTGCCTAAATCCACCCGTCTTGCCGATTTCTGATGCCTGGCACCCCTACGCGCGTTTCGCCTCGGCAATGATCGGGCGGTTGCTGGACGACAGGTCAGCGATGGGCGCGGGCCGGTCAAACAGATAGCCTTGCAACTCGCTGCAGGACATTGCCCGGAGGCAGGCCGCCTGTTCGTGCGTCTCCACGCCCTCTGCAGTGGTTCGCATGCCGAGTTGCCGGCCCAGCTGAACGATGAGCTCCACGATCGCCCTGGCATCGGAAGAGCCGGGCAGATCTTTCACGAAGGATCGGTCGATCTTGATCTTGTCGAAGGGGAAGCTGCGCATGCTGCTCAGCGACGAGTATCCCGTGCCGAAATCATCCATGGCGATCCTCACGCCCATGGCCTTCAGCCGCCTCAGGGTGGAGAGCGTCAGGTCGGAGGCTTCCAGCAGCACGGACTCGGTGATCTCGAGCTCCAGCCGCGCCGGTGCAAGGCCGGTCCGGCGCAACACCGAGGCGACCTTGTCGAACAGAAGAGTGTCGTGGAACTGCATCGCCGACAGGTTCACCGCAACGGACTCGCCTGACTGCCAACTGGCCGCTTCCGAGCAGGCCTGCTGCAACACCCACTCGCCCAGGGCGGCGATCGCGCCCGACTGCTCGGCTACAGGAATAAAGGAACCGGGCGGCACGAGGCCCAGTTCGGGGTGGCGCCACCGCAGCAGAGCCTCATATGAGGTCGGCTGTTGCGTCGCAGAGTCGACGATAGGCTGATAGTGCACCTCGAATTGCTGGCGCTCGAGCGCGCGGCCGAGGTCCTGTTCCAGACTCTTGCGTTGGCGCAGCGCTTCATCCAGGGACTGATCATAGCGCCGCGCGCAGCCACGTCCGTCGGCTTTGGCCTTGTAGAGGGCCAGGTCAGCGCGCCGGAACATCTCGCGTGGATTCACATCGTCTTCGGCAGCGCACTCGACGAGGCCGATGCTCACGCCAACCTTGATCTCGCGTCCGTCCACTTCGTAGGGCCGCGAGAGCTGCCCGATCAGCCAGGACGCGAGCTGGAGATAGTCGCGGCCCGGTTCCTGCACGGCGAACAGGGCGAACTCGTCGCCGCCGAAGCGGGAAACGTGCAGCTCGTCGCCTGCGCACGCCGTCAGGCGCGCGGAGATGGTTCCCAGCAGCTGGTCACCCACATGGTGCCCCAAGGTGTCATTGACGTCCTTGAACTCATCAAAATCGAGAAAGAACAGGGCAATCTGCCCGCCGGTGTCGCGGACGTCCTCCAGTGCAGCGCTCAACTGCTCGTGGAACAGGATGCGGTTCGGCAGGTCGGTGAGGGCATCATGATGAGCCATATGGGCGATCCGCGCAGCAGCACGACGGCGGTCGGAAATGTCTTCGTAGGTGGCCAGCCAGCCCCCGTCCGGCAGCGGGGCGTGCACCAGCGCGAAGCTGCGGTCGTCGCCATCATGAATCACCGTTTCGGTCTTGCCGCTGGAGAGCAGCGCTTCCTGGCGGGCGAACAGGGCGCGATAGCTCGGCGACCCGACCTCGGTGACCTCCTCGATGGTCATGCCCACCCGGAGTTGCTCTCCGAGTCCCACCAGCTCAGCGAAACGCTCGTTGAACACGGCCAGGCGGCCCCGCGCGTCGAATGTACACAGGGCCTGCGGCATGTTGTTGAGCGCAGCATCGAACCGCGCATTCTGGACCGTGAGGTCTTCCATCGTGGCAGTGAGCTGCTGAGCAAGACCGCGCGCGCGGTCGTGTGCCCGTCCGAGCAGGCGATTGTGCGCGACAAGCAGCACAAGCAGGGCAAAGCCGCAGGAGATGAATACCGCGGCGAGACCGGTGGACAGGTTCGAAAGCGATTGCAGCTCGCGGCGATCCTCGTCCACGCGCGCAGCCGAGTAGGCAGCAGCGGCGGCGGTGAGGTTGGATAGACGCGCATCGAACGGGCCGAGAGTCTGCAATGCGTCTCGCACGTCATCGACACCAGGGGGATCAGGGGCGAAGACGATGACCTCTACGGCCTCAAGCGCCTTGCGGAACTCCTTAAGCGTTGCGTCGTGTTCCGGATCGCTTTCGAAGAACAGCCGCAGGCTGCGGACGGGCCCGTCAGGTGCAAGGGTCTGTTCAAACGTCTGCAGGCGGCTGAACATGATGTCGAGCCGGAGTTGAACCTCCTCGATCGGCACATTGCTGCCGGGGATGGCGTAGGCGGCGAGCCTGTGTTCGAGCCGCATGAATTCGGACACGGACTGCCCGACAGTCCAGGCCACGTCATAGCGGGAGATCTTCTGCAGGGAGGCCTGCCGGTTGGCAGCCACCAGGGAGACGTAGCCGCTGGCCAGCGCGAAGATGATGACCGTTGCGGCAAGCAACCACTTCAGGAGCCGGATCGGCATGCCAGCAGCCTCTTCAGCGCACGATCAGCTCTGCGACCTGCCAGGCAGATCGGGCGAAATAGGTTTGGCTCTGCAAGTCGGGGGAGCTGTCGTAGGGATAGACGATGAAGAGGGGGCCCTTGTCGCGCACGGACATGAACTCGCCGTCTCGCTTGAGCGCCAGGATGACACCGAAGTCCTCGAAGTCGGAAACGGGTATCTCGGTGACATAGTCGTTGAGTGCCGTCGCCATGACGGTGTCGCCGGTGGCGCCAACAGCCTCCATCAGCTCCGTCATGAGCACGCCTTCGAACCGCGACACACCGTCGAACCACGGCGTTCTGGTCTCGATGGTCGTGTACATCATGGATTCCAGCATCGGTCGGTCGAACTGAGCCGTGCCGTCGACGTTGGAGGTGCCGATCTGACCGGAGATCACCAGGATCGGCGTCTCGGTGGGCGAGGGCAGGGATGCGGCCGAAGCCAGGCCGGGCCACAGGGCCAGCGCAAGAAGGATCAACGAAGCGAATTTGGTCATGGCAGCCGTTCTCGAGGTACCTCAGGCTGCCGGGTGCCCGCTAATGCGGGCTTAATTTATTGCCAGCAATGCCGCGCCCGCCGGTCACATCATCGGGATTTGCCTGCAGGATCCGCCGTAGCCGTCTTCATATCGGCGTGATGCGGATGACGTTCGCAAGGGCGCGGCGCCATATTAGTGGCACAGCCGGCGCAATGGAGGATGGTCATGCTGTCTCGGCGTGGTTTTGTTCTTGCTGTGGCGATGTTCGCTGCTGCCGGTCCGGTTCTGGCCCAGGAAAAGCCAGTCGAGATACCGCCTCCCAGCCAAGCAGCGGTTGAGTCTGGTGCAAGCGCCAAGGCCGTGCTTGCAGGCGGGTGCTTCTGGGGCGTGCAGGGCGTGTTCCAGCGCGTCAAAGGGGTGACGAGCGCCGTTTCTGGCTATTCCGGCGGGGCAGCCGAAACGGCGACTTATGAGCAGACCAATAGCGGCACCACCGGCCACGCCGAGACGGTGGAGATCACCTACGATCCGAGCGTCATCAGCTTCGGGGAACTGCTGCACATCTACTTCTCGGTCGCCCACAATCCCACGCAGCTGAACTACCAGGGCCCGGACCGCGGTACTCAGTACCGTTCGACGATCTTCGCCGTGACCGAGGAGCAGGCGGACTTCGCACGTCAGTACATCGCGGAGCTGGACGCGACCGGACGTTTCGAGGGGCCCATCGTCACCACCATTGAACCGTTCGAGGCATTTTACCCGGCTGAGCAGTACCACCAGGATTTTCTCACCCTCAATCCGACCTGGCCGTACATCTATATGCACGACCTGCCCAAGATAGAGGCTTTGCAGGCCCTGTTTCCTGAATACTACAGGAAGGATCCTGTCCTCGTCGGCAAGCTCTAGGCGGCGGAACCGCCCCTCGCGGCGCTCCGTTGATCCCTCGAATGCTGTTGGGAGACCCCAATGTTTGCTAGATCAGGACTGACAGCTTGGCTGCTCTTGAGCGGAGCGGCGATGGCTGCAGACCCAATCGGGGTCTCGACCAGCAGTTCTCCGATAGCGGTGCCGGTCCACGATCAGAACGGCTTCGACTGGGGCGGGTTCTACGCGGGCATTTTCGGCGGCGTTCGGAACGGCAGTGTCAGCGGCAGCCAGCCCACGTTCGGCATTCAGGCCGGCGTCAATGCCCAGTTCGACTTCTACCTTGTGGGCGCCGAGGTCGCGGTCGAGGGTCTGACCGGCGGTGTGGGCGAGACCAGCTATGGCCAGTTGCTCGGCAGGGCAGGCCTGGTCGCCACCGACGACGTCGTGATCTACGCCGCTGGCGGCTACGGAATCGATCTCGGCGCTCCCGCCGAGGAGGATGTGCTGCTCGGTGTCGGTGCCGAGATGGCCATCAGCGACAGCCTCTCCATCGAAGCCCAGTATCTGCGCAGCGTTCCTGTGGGCGGCGCAAATGCGTCCGACCAGTTCACGATCGGGACCAATTTCCACTTCTAGGAAGCTGCCTCAGGGCGCGATTCTAGTCGGGCTTGACGCTTAGCCACATTCCTGCCCAGATTGAGCCATTTCAGGGACTGGTTTACCACCCGCGTTCGCTGCATTTGTGTCAAATTGAGCCAAAGCCGCGGTAAGCATGCAACACCTGCCCCCAAATGGTCATGGATTCTTATCCGCACCGCCGAAATTGGTGGTCTACGGGGTTGTGTCGCGCGTTAGGGTGAGGCATCTACAGGCCGACTACGGTTAACTCTATGGGAGTGCAAGATATGTTTGTACGTTCGCTTTCTCTCGGCGTTGCTGCCGCTGCGCTGCTCGTTGGTGGTGCTCAGGCCGCTGACCTGATCATCCCGACCACCCCGCAGCCGATCTACGAAGCTGCCGGCTTCGATTGGGAAGGTCTCTATGTTGGTGCTCGCGTTGGTGGTCAGTTCACCGGCACCACCGCCTACGCCCTGTCCCCGGTCAGCACCACCTCCGGTGTGATCGGCGGCGTCGTCGGCGTGAACTTCATCCCGATGGACCCGCTCCTGCTCGGCGTTGAAGTCACCGGCGACTACATCTGGAACGGCACCACCTCTTCGGGTGAGTTCTTCGCCAACCTCAAGGCCGGTGCCGTCGTGACCGACGCCGCTCTGGTCTATGCCATCGGTGGCGTGGGCAACAACTGGACCGGTGCTGGCAGCACCTCCGTCTACCAGCTCGGTGCTGGCGTGGAATTCGCCGTGACCGACGCTGTCACCGTTCGCGGTGAAGTTGTTGGTCAGGGCGACTTCGACGGCGCTGCTGACTCGTTCTTCGAGTCGGCCAAGGCCACCGTCGGCGTGTTCTACCACTTCTAAGATTTGCAGTCGGGCAGGGCGCCAGCGCCCTGTCCTTCGTCTTGCAAACCCAATGCGGCGAACCGGAAACGGTTCGCCGTTTTGGTTTTTGGGCCATGTCGCGCTTTTGCGCCGAATGCCTGTCGGCGGTAACGAAAAGCAGCCAATTAAGTGGTGATCCGCAACGCCATTCCCAGAGTGCGGCTGCCACAATACTGATTGTTCTGGTCATATTTTCTTTCCCTTGAAACGCCTTGGGCAAAGGTCTAAGCCCAAGCCCATCACTCGTCGGGTTGGTTCGCGGCCCCAATCGCTGCGCAACTCACGCGACGCCCGGCCCTGCAGTGGGGCCCTCTGACTAGGCTGCCGCATGACTGATCTGCTCAGCGACTATCTGCCGATCGTGCTTTTCATCGGCTTGGCGGGGGTAATCGGCCTCGCGCTTCTGGTGGCTCCGTTCCTCGTTGCCGTGAAGCGTCCGGACCCGGACAAGGTCTCGGCGTTCGAGGCTGGCTTCGATGCCTTCGACGACGCCCGCATGAAGTTCGATGTCCGCTTCTACCTCGTGTCGATTCTGTTCATCATCTTCGACCTCGAAGTGGCGTTCCTGTTCCCCTGGGCCGTCGCCTTCCACGATATCGGGTGGTTCGGCTTCTGGTCGGTCATGATTTTCCTCGCCGTTCTCACGATCGGCTTCATCTATGAGTGGCGTAAGGGAGCGCTCGAATGGGATTGAGCCAGCCGAACCCCACGCTGGTCGCGCCGCGTCCGACCGGTGCGATCGACCCGCGGACCCACAAGCCCGTCGGTGCCGACGACCCGTTCTTCAACGAGGTATCGGACGAGTTAGCGGACAAGGGCTTTCTGGTCTCGACCTTGTCGCAGCTGGTCAACTGGGCACGTACCGGCTCGCTGATGTGGATGCAGACAGGTCTTGCCTGCTGCGCCGTCGAGATGATGCAGATGTCTATGCCGCGCTACGACGTCGAGCGCTTCGGCACAGCGCCGCGCGCCTCGCCGCGCCAATCCGACGTGCTCATCGTCGCCGGCACCTTGACCAACAAGATGGCGCCGGCACTGCGTCGGGTCTACGACCAGATGCCCGAGCCGCGCTACGTCATCTCCATGGGCAGTTGCGCCAATGGTGGCGGCTACTACCACTACTCCTATTCGGTGGTGCGGGGCTGCGATCGCATCCTGCCGGTGGACATCTATGTGCCCGGCTGCCCGCCGACGGCCGAAGCTCTTTTGTACGGCATCTTGTTGCTGCAGAAGAAAATTCGCCGCACCGGTACGATTGAACGCTAGGAAGGCGCCATGGCAGAGGCAACTGAGCTCGGTCCGCTCGCGGCGCTCGGCGAGCATATCGCTGGCGCCCTTGGTGCTGCAGTGCTGGCGACGGAATTCGCCTATGGCGAGTTGACGCTGACTGTCGCGCGCGAATCGATTGTCCAGGTGGTGACATTCCTGCGGGACGATCCGGCGTGCCGGTTCATCTCGTTCATCGACGTGTGCGGTGCGGACTATCCGGCTCGGGAAGAGCGCTTCGAGGTGATCTACCACTTCCTCAGCCCGCATTTGAACCAGCGCATTCGCGTGAAGCTGAGCACCGACGAGTTCACGCCGGTGCCGAGCATCACCGGAGTGTTCCGCGGTGCCGACTGGTTCGAGCGCGAAACCTACGACCTGTTCGGCGTGATGTTCTCGGGTCACCCGGATCTGCGTCGCATCCTGACCGACTACGGGTTCGACGGCCATCCGCTCCGGAAGGACTTCCCGATGACGGGCTTTGTCGAGGTTCGTTACGACGAATCGCGCAAGCGCGTGGTCTACGAGCCGGTGCGGCTGCTGCAGGAATTCCGCACATTCGACTACCTGTCGCCGTGGGAAGGCACCGACTACGTGCTGCCTGGCGACGAGAAGGCCAAGCAATGAGTGTAGCTGAAGCTGACGTTCGCAACTTCACCATCAATTTCGGGCCGGTGCACCCGTCGGCACACGGTGTGCTGCGCCTTATTCTCGAGCTCGATGGCGAGCTGGTCGAGCGCGTCGACCCGCATGTCGGCCTGTTGCATCGCGGCACCGAGAAGTTGATTGAGGCGAAGACCTACCTGCAGGCTCTGCCGTATTTCGACCGGCTCGACTATGTGGCGCCGATGAGTCAGGAGCATGCCTATGCCTTGGCGATCGAGAAGCTGCTTGGCATAACCGTGCCGAAGCGGGGTCAGCTGATCCGCGTTCTCTATGCCGAGATCAGCCGTCTGCTGGCTCACCTGATGAACGTCACCACCCAGGCGATGGACATCGGCGCGCTGACCCCGCCGCTCTGGGGGTTCGAGCAGCGCGAACAACTCATGATCTTTTATGAGCGTGCCTCGGGCGCGCGCCTGCACGCTGCCTATTTCCGTCCCGGCGGCGTGCACCAGGATCTGCCGCAGGACCTGATCGACGATATCGGCGCGTTCTGCGACACCTTCACCAAGGCGCTCAACGACATCGACATGCTGCTGACGGAGAACCGCATCTTCAAGCAGCGCAACGTCGATATCGGCGTGGTGAAGCTCGAGGATGCCTGGGGCATGGGCTTCTCTGGCGTGATGGTGCGCGGTTCGGGTGCGGCCTGGGACCTGCGCAAGTCGCAGCCCTACGAGTGCTATGCCGAACTAGATTTCGATATCCCGATCGGCAAGAACGGTGACTGCTACGACCGCTATCTCGTCCGCATGGAGGAGATGCGCCAGTCGACCCGCATCATGCGCCAGTGCGTCGAAAAGCTGAGCTCGGCGGAAGGGCAGGGGCCCATCTCCTCGCTCGATGGCAAGGTCGTGCCGCCGAAGCGCGGCGAGATGAAGCAGTCGATGGAAGCCCTGATCCATCATTTCAAGCTCTATACCGAAGGCTTCAAGGTGCCGGCCGGCGAGGTGTATGCCGCCGTCGAGGCGCCCAAGGGCGAGTTCGGCGTCTATCTGGTCAGCGACGGCACCAACAAGCCGTACCGTTGCCATATCCGCGCGCCGGGGTTCGCGCATCTGAGCGCCATGGATTTCCTGTGTCGTGGCCACATGTTGGCAGACGTGGCGGCGATCCTGGGTTCGCTCGATATCGTGTTCGGAGAGGTTGATCGCTGATGGTTGCGCGGCGCCTTGCGGACGAGTCGGTTCAGCCGGCGAGTTTCGCATTCAATGAAGAAAATCAGCGCTGGGCCGAGGGCAGGATCGCGCTCTATCCGGCCGGGCGACAGCAATCTGCAGTGATTCCTCTGCTCATGCGCGCACAGGAGCAGGAAGGCTGGGTGAGCCGTGCCGTGATCGAGAAGGTCGCGGAAATGCTCGGCATGGCCTACATCCGGGTGCTCGAAGTAGCGACCTTCTACACCCAGTTCCTGTTGCAGCCGGTCGGCACTCGCGCTCACGTGCAAGTGTGCGGCACAACGCCGTGCATGCTGCGCGGCGCCGGTGAGTTGATCGAGGTCTGCAAGAGCAAGATCCATCCCGAGCCCTTCAGCCGCACCGAGGACGGAGCGCTGAGCTGGGAGGAAGTCGAGTGTGCCGGTGCCTGTGTGAACGCACCTATGGTGACGATCTTCAAGGATACCTACGAAGACCTGACCCCACAGCGGCTTGAAGAGATTATCGACGCCTTCCACGCCGGGCGCGGAGATACCATTCGCCCTGGTACGCAGATTGAGCGGCTCAACTCCGCGCCGGAAGGTGGACGGGTGACTCTGCTCGAGCCGGCGACTGCCACCCGCGAGAAGTTCGTTCCCCCGCCGCCACCGCCCGAGACGGCAGCGCCGGCGGCGCCCGCTGCACCAGCACAAGCTGCCAAGCCGGCCCCGGCATCTGCTTCCCCTGCAGCAGCCGCGGCCGCTACTCCGACGGGACCAGGCGCGGCGCCCCAATCACCCACTACCAAGGGTCGTCCGAGCGACGTAAACGAAGAGGCGGCGCCCGCAGTAAAGGGGCCGGCACCTCAGGCCAAGGTCTCCGAGGAAAAGGCGGAAGCTGAGCAGCAGCGCTTCAAGGAAGGCGAACATGCCGATGGCAAGCCCAACGACGCCATGCGTCCGGGTGCGGTCGGTGCCGAGAGCGACGCTTCCAAGCTCGATGGCGGTCGCGCACCCGGCAAGCCGGTGAGCGAGGCTGCTTCGGATGCAGCATCGGGTGACCCGAAGCGAGAGGCGCCGGAGCCTGAAAAAGCCGTCCAGGCCGAGCCGGAAACCATCAACCCCATTCGGGAGCATGGTGGTGACGGACCGATTTTCACCGCTCCAGAGGGTAGCCCGGACGACCTGCGGCTGCTGACTGGCGTTGGTCCGGTGCTGGCGCAGCGGCTCAACGATCTCGGGATTACCAAGTGGAGCCAGGTCGCGGCGCTCACCCCCGAGGATTTCGCCGAGCTGGAAGAGCGGCTGAACATGAAGGGCCGGATCGCCCGCGAAAGCTGGCTGAAGCAGGCCGAGGTCCTCGTCCGTGGTGGCGAGGCAGAGTACATCCGCGTCTTCGGCAAGAAGTCGCGTTAGGAGTGTGAGAATTGCTCGCTGACAAGGATCGCATCTTCACCAATCTCTATGGCCACGGCGACTGGCGCCTGGAAGGCGCCCGCGCGCGTGGTGCCTGGGCTGGGACGAAGGAATTCATCGATTCCGGCCGCGACTGGATCACCAACGAGGTCAAGGCTTCGGGCTTGCGTGGCCGCGGCGGCGCAGGCTTCCCGACCGCCCTCAAGTGGACCTTCATGCCGAAGGTCTCCGACGGCCGTCCGCACTACCTGCTGGTCAATGCGGACGAGTCCGAGCCTGGTACCTGCAAGGACCGCGAAATCCTGCGTCACGATCCGCACCACCTGATCGAAGGCTGCCTGCTCGCGTCGCGTGCGATGGACGCTCATCTGGCGTTCATCTACGTGCGCGGTGAGTTCGTCCGCGAGCGCGAGCGGCTCGAGCACGCCGTTCAGGAAGCCTATGATGCCAAGCTGATCGGCAAGGACAACATCCACGGCTGGGACCTCGACATCATCGTCCACCACGGCGCCGGCGCCTATATCTGCGGCGAAGAAACCGCGCTGATGGAGTCGCTCGAGGGCAAGAAGGGCCAGCCGCGCCTGAAGCCGCCGTTCCCGGCAGGCATGGGCGTCTATGGCAACCCCACTACCGTCAACAACGTCGAGTCGATTGCCGTCGTACCGGAAATCCTGCGCCGGTCGGGCGCCTGGTTCTCCTCGATCGGTCGGCCGAACAACACCGGCACCAAGCTGTTCATGGTGTCGGGCCACGTCAACAAGCCGGCCACCTTCGAGGAAGCGCTGGGCGAGAGCTTCAAGGACATCATCGAAAAGCACTGTGGTGGCATCCGTGGCGGCTGGGACAATCTCCTGGCAGTGATCCCGGGCGGCGCATCCTGTCCGGTCGTCCGCGGCGAGGACATGATGACTGCCGTCATGGACTTCGACGGGTTGCGAGAGAAGAAGTCGTCCTTCGGTACTGGCGGCATGATCGTCATGGACAAGTCCACCGACATCATCCGCGCCATCTGGCGCATCGCCGCTTTCTTCAAGCACGAGAGCTGCGGCCAGTGCACCCCCTGCCGCGAAGGCACCGGCTGGATGATGCGCGTGATGGAGCGCATGGTTCAGGGCCGTGCTCAGAAGCGCGAGATCGACATGCTGTTCGAAGTCACCAAGCAGATCGAGGGCCACACCATCTGTGCGCTCGGCGACGCGGCAGCCTGGCCGATCCAGGGCCTGATCCGCAACTTCCGGGACGTCATCGAGGCTCGCATCGACCAGTATACCTGGTCATCCACCAGCGACGGCGCAGTTCCGTCGATCGCTGCGGAGTAGGTTCATGGCAAGCATCAAGGTCGACGGCCAACTTATCGAAGTTCCTGACTATTATACGCTGATGCAGGCGGCAGAAGCTGCCGGCGCCGAGATTCCGCGCTTCTGCTACCACGAGCGTCTGTCGGTGGCTGGCAACTGCCGCATGTGCCTCGTCGAGGTAAAAGGCGGGCCACCGAAGCCGCAGGCCTCCTGCGCGATGTCGGTCAAGGACTTGCGCCCCGGCCCGAACGGCGAACCGCCCGAGATGTTCACCAACACGCCGATGGTCAAAAAGGCCCGCGAAGGTGTGATGGAATTCCTGCTGATCAACCATCCGCTCGATTGCCCGATCTGCGATCAGGGCGGCGAGTGCGACCTGCAGGACCAGGCCATGGCCTATGGCGTGGACAAGAACCGCTTCGCAGAGAACAAGCGCGCCGTCGAGGACAAGTACCTCGGGCCGCTGGTGAAGACGTCGATGAACCGCTGCATCCACTGCACGCGGTGCGTCCGCTTCACCACTGAAGTCGCTGGCATTTCCGAAATGGGTCTGCTGGGTCGCGGCGAGGATGCCGAGATCACTTCCTATCTCGAGCGTGCGTTGACCAGCGAACTGCAGGGCAACGTGATCGACCTCTGCCCGGTCGGCGCGCTGACCAGCAAGCCTTACGCTTTCCATGCTCGTCCGTGGGAGCTGAACAAGACCGAGTCCATCGACGTCATGGACGCCGTTGGCTCGGCTATTCGGATCGACAGCCGCGGGCGCGAAGTGATGCGCATCCTGCCGCGCATCAACGAAGCAATCAACGAAGAGTGGATCAGCGACAAGACCCGCTTCGTCTGGGATGGTCTCAAGACGCAGCGGCTCGATCGCCCATATGTCCGTCGCAACCGCAAGTTGGCTGCCGCAAGCTGGGAAGAGGCGTTCTCCGCCGTTGCCAAGGCGGTGAAGAAGCCGGGCGCCCGCATCGGCGCCATCGCTGGCGATCTCGCCGGTGTGGAAGAAATGTTCGCGCTGAAGTCGCTGCTGGCGTCGCTCGGCTCGTCGAACATCGATGCGCGTCGTCCCGGCTCTGCGTTGTCGCCGGCCGCGGGACGCGCCAGCTACATCTTCAATCCCACGATTGCCGGCATTGAAGAAGCTGATGCCATCCTGCTGATCGGCACCAATCCCCGCCGTGAGGCGTCGGTGCTGAATGCTCGCATCCGCAAGGTGTGGCGTGCGACCGGGCTGCCGATCGGGCTCATCGGCGAGCCTGCCGATCTGACCTATCCTGCCATCCACCTCGGTGCCGGTGTGGACACGCTTTCGGAACTGGCCGCTGGACGCGGCGAGTTCGCCGAGCTGTGGTCCACCGCCAAGCGCCCGCTGGTGATCGTTGGCGAAGGTGGTGCTACCGGTGACGTGTTGTCGCTCGCCGCCAAGGTCGCGACTTCCAACACCGAGATCGAAGACGGCTGGAACGGCTTTGCCGTTCTGCACAATGCTGCTGGGCGCGTCGGTGCGCTCGACATCGGCTTTGTGCCGGGGCAGGGGGGGGCCGATACTGCGGCCATGCTGTCCGGTGGAGCCGACGTGCTGTTCCTGCTCGGGGCGGATGAGTACGACCTGTCGGGTCTGGGTGACACGCTGGTCGTCTACATCGGCACTCACGGCGATGCTGGTGCGAACCGCGCCGACATCATCCTGCCGGCAGCAGCCTACACGGAAAAGAGCGCGACCTATGTGAACACCGAGGGCCGTGTCCAGGTGACCACCCGTGCCGTGTTCCCGCCCGGCGAGGCCAAGGAAGACTGGGCAGTCATTCGTGCCCTGTCTGCCGTGGTCGGCCAGACTCTGCCGTTCAACTCGCTGGCACAGTTGCGCTCGGCGATGTACGCGCAGTACCCACACCTGGCGCGGCTGGATACTGTGGTCCAAGCGGATGCACGGGACGTGACCCGCCTGGCGGGTGCCTCTTCGATGGCCCGCGCGGCCAGCTTCACCAGCCCGGTGACCGACTTCTATCTGACCAATCCCATCGCGCGCGCTTCCGCCGTGATGGCCGACTGTTCGGCCCTGCAGGCCGGCCTGCGGCAAGCGGCGGAGTAGGGGAGCACAATGGACTTTATCGTCACCGCCCTCGACTATCTGCTGGGCATTCCGTTCCTCGGACTTGGCGTTCAGGTGGGCTTCATCTGGAAGGCGCTAGCTCTGCTGGTGGCGCTGCTGCTGTTCACCGCGTTCATCCTGCTTGCTGACCGCAAGGTCTGGGCTGCGGTGCAGATCCGGCGCGGCCCCAACGTCGTTGGACCGTTCGGTCTGTTACAGAGCTTTGCCGACCTGCTGAAGTTCGCCGTCAAGGAAGCGGTGATCCCCGCAGGCGCCGACAAGGTGCTGTTCATTCTGGCGCCGCTGATCACGGCAACGCTGGCGCTCGCCGGCTGGGCGATCATCCCGCTCGATGCAGGTTGGGCCATGGCGGACATCAATCTCGGTGTGCTGTACCTGCTCGCGATATCCTCGCTCGGGGTCTACGGCGTGATCATCGGTGGCTGGGCCTCCAACTCGAAGTACCCCTTCCTGGGTTCGCTTCGTTCCGCCGCGCAGATGGTGTCCTACGAAGTCTCCATCGGCCTCGTAATCATTACGGTGCTGCTTTGCGTCGGTTCGCTGAACCTGACCGAGATCGTCGTCGCGCAGCAGGAGATGGGACTGGCGCACATGCTCGGCGTGCCGTGGCTCAGCTTCCTGAACTGGTTCTGGTTGCCGCTGTTCCCGATGTTCATTGTGTTCTACATCTCGGCCCTTGCCGAGACGAACCGGCCGCCGTTCGACCTTGCCGAAGGTGAGTCCGAGCTGGTTGCCGGCTTCATGACCGAGTACTCGGCGACGCCGTACATGCTGTTCATGCTGGGCGAGTACATCTCGATCCTGCTGATGTGCGCCATGACGACCATCCTGTTCCTGGGCGGCTGGGCTGCGCCGATCGATCTGCCGCCCTTCACCTGGATTCCGGGTGTGGTGTGGTTCGTCCTCAAACTCTCGATCGTCTTCTTCTTCTTCGCGATGACGAAGTCGATCGTTCCCCGCTACCGCTATGACCAGCTCATGCGGATCGGCTGGAAGCTGTTCCTGCCGCTGTCCCTGGTCATGGTTGTGGTCGTTGCTTTCGTCCTCAAGCTCACGGGCTGGGGTTGGCATGGAGGTGTCGCCTGATGCGAGCCCGCCAGTTCATCAATACGCTCCTGTTGCAGGAACTCTTCGTGGGCTTCTTCTTGGCGATGAAGTACTTCTTCGCCCCGAAGCCCACGGTGAACTATCCGTTCGAGAAGGGGCCGGTGTCGCCCCGCTTCCGCGGCGAGCACGCCTTGCGTCGTTATCCCAATGGGGAAGAACGCTGCATCGCCTGCAAGCTGTGCGAGGCCATCTGCCCGGCTCAGGCCATCACCATCGAAGCCGGCCCGCGCCAGAACGACGGCACTCGCCGGACGGTGCGCTACGACATCGACATGGTGAAGTGCATCTATTGCGGCTTCTGCCAGGAAGCCTGCCCGGTCGATGCCATCGTGGAAGGCCCGAACTTCGAATTCGCCACCGAGACGCGCGAGGAGCTCTATTTCTCCAAGGAGAAACTGCTCGCCAACGGCGACCGCTGGGAGCGCGAGATCGCTGCCCAAATCGCCGCTGACGCCCCTTACCGCTGAGAGCAAGCATGACCCTTCCGCTCTTCTTCTTCTATCTGTTCTCGGCAGTGGCCATCGCTTCGGCGGTCATGGTCATCTCGGCGCGCAATCCCGTGCACGCCGTGCTGTTCCTGATTCTGGCCTTCTTCAACGCCGCGGGGCTGTTCATGCTCGCGGGGGCGGAATTCCTCGCCCTGCTGCTGATCGTTGTCTATGTGGGCGCCGTAGCGGTCCTGTTCCTGTTCGTCGTCATGATGCTGGACGTGGACTTTGCCTCGCTCAAGCAGGGCTTCTTGCAGTATGCCCCCATCGGGGTCGTCGTTGGGGCGATTCTGCTGCTCGAGTTGTTGCTGCTGGCCGGGACCTTCGTGGTCTCGCCTGAAGCGGCGGCCGCATCGGCACTGCCGATAAGCGATGGCGTCGACAACATGCGGGCGCTGGGGCTGGTGCTCTACACGCGCTACGTATTCCTGTTCCAGGGGGCAGGCGCTGTTCTGCTGGTGGCCATGATCGGTGCCATCGTGCTGACCCTGCGCCATCGCAGCAACGCCAAGCGGCAAAACCCCATCGAGCAGGTGGCGCGTCAGCGCTCCGAGACGCTGGAAGTCGTCAAGGTCAAGAGCGGTCACGGATTGTAGGAGGCAAGAATGGGCTTGGGTATCGGGCTCGGTCACTACCTGACCGTGGCAGCCATTCTGTTCACGCTCGGCGTGTTCGGTATTTTCATCAATCGCAAGAACATCATCGTCATTCTGATGTCGGTCGAACTGCTACTGCTGGCGGTGAACCTGAACCTCGTCGCGTTCAGCGCCGAGCTGAGCGATTTGCAGGGCCAGGTGTTTGCGCTTCTGATCCTCACGGTTGCGGCGGCTGAAGCTGCGATCGGCTTGGCAATCCTGGTGATCTTCTATCGCAGCCGCGGCACCATCGCGGTTGAAGACGTCAACTCACTGAAGGGCTGAGAAGCAGCGCTATGATCATTCAGGCGATCGTTTTCCTGCCCCTGGTGGGGGCGCTCATTGCAGGCCTTCTGGGCCGCAGCATCGGCCATCGGCCGAGCGAGTTCATCACTACTGGCCTGCTAATCATCGCGGCAGTGCTGAGCTGGGTGGTGTTCATCCCCGTGGCCTTCGGTGGCGGTCTTGTAGGAGCCGAGACGGACGGCCACACCGCCGTGCTCAAGGTCGAGGTGATGCGCTGGATTCAGGTCGGCGAGATGGACCTGCGCTGGATCCTGCGCGTGGATACGCTCACTGCCATCATGCTGGTGGTGGTCAACACCGTCTCGGCGTTGGTGCACCTCTACTCCATCGGCTACATGAACGAAGACCCGCACCGTTCGCGCTTCTTCGCGTATCTGTCGCTGTTCACGTTCGCCATGCTGATGCTGGTGACGGCCGACAACTTCCTGCAGATGTTCTTTGGCTGGGAAGGAGTGGGACTGGCGTCCTACCTGCTGATCGGCTTCTGGTACACGCGTCCTTCCGCCAACGCTGCGGCGATGAAGGCGTTCGTGGTCAACCGCGTCGGCGACTTCGGTTTCCTCCTGGGCATCTTCGGTGCCTTCTTCGTCCTGGGCCATATCGACTTCGATAGCGCCTTTCAGGCGGCTGAAGGCTTCGCACAGACCGGCCTTCCGGTGTTCCGCTTCCTTGCCTGGGAAGTCGACGCCATGACCGTGATTTGCCTGCTGCTGTTCATGGGCGCGATGGGCAAGTCCGCGCAGTTCCTGCTGCACACCTGGCTTCCGGATGCGATGGAAGGCCCAACACCGGTGTCGGCCCTGATCCATGCTGCGACCATGGTGACCGCTGGTGTCTTCATGGTGGCGCGCCTGTCGCCGCTGTTCGAGACCTCGCCGGTGGCGCTCACTGTCGTGATCATCATCGGTGCGATCACCGCATTCTTCGCGGCGACCATCGGCCTCGTGCAGAACGACATCAAGCGCGTGATCGCCTACTCGACCTGTTCGCAGCTCGGCTACATGTTCGTGGCGCTTGGGGCAGGGGCTTACTCGGCAGGCGTTTTCCACCTGTTCACCCACGCTTTCTTCAAGGCGCTGCTGTTCCTTGGCGCCGGCTCGGTCATTCACGCGATGCACCATGAGCAGGACATGCGGAACATGGGTGGCCTCAGGAAGAAGATCCCGATCACCTACGCCATGATGCTGATCGGCACCTTAGCGCTGACCGGCGTCGGCATCCCAGGCACGAGCCTCGGCTTCGCCGGCTTCTTCTCCAAGGACTCGATCATCGAGGCGGCCTACGCCGTCGGCGGCAATCTGGGCATGTTCGCCTTCTGGCTGCTGGTTGTGGCCGCCGTGCTGACGAGCTTCTACTCCTGGCGTCTGGTGCACCTGACGTTCCACGGCTCCCCGCGGGACGCTCACCACGATCACTCCGGTCCGCATCCGAGCGCGGCGCATGCCGCCCCGGAGACGCACCAGGAGCCGATCGACGACAGCAACGCCGATCACGCACATGCCGCGCACGCTCACGATGATCACGGTCACGGCCACCACGGCTCGGCCTACGACAATGCACACGAGTCACCGAACGTGATGCTGGTGCCGTTGTATGTCCTGGCTGCCGGTGCCGTGCTGGCAGGTGCGGTGTTCTACGGGATGTTCTTCCACGACGTTGAGCACATCGAGCACTTCTTCGCTGGTTCCATCGTGGTGGACCACGAAATCATCGAGGCGGCTCACCACGTGCCCCTGTGGGTGAAGTGGAGCGCCACGATCGCGATGATCATCGGCTTCGTGACCGCCTGGTACATGTATATCCGTCGTCCGGACGTACCCGGCCGGCTGGCTGCCGCGAACCAGGGCCTCTACAAGTTCCTGCTCAACAAGTGGTACTTCGACGAGCTGTACAACACGATCTTCGTGAAGCCCGCGCTTTGGGTCGGTCGCGCCTTCTGGCATGGCTTTGATGACGCGCTGGTCGACAAGACCCTCACCGAGGGGCTCGGCCGCCGCGTCCAGAACGTCACGTCCTGGGTTGTGAAGCTCCAGTCGGGATACCTCTACCACTATGCCTTCGCCATGCTGATCGGCATCGCGGCGCTGCTGACCTGGGCCATCTCGGCCGGGGGACTGATCTGATGACGTTCGACAACACCATCCTGTCCATCCTGACCTGGCTGCCCCTCCTTGGCGCAGCCGTGCTGATGGTCACTCCCCGGTCCGCCGTGAACGCTATCCGCTGGATGGCGCTGATCGTCACGCTGATCGTCTTCGCGCTATCGCTGGCGCTGTGGCAGAGCTTCGATCCGAGCAACCCGGGCTTCCAGTTCGTCGTCAACATCCCCTGGATCGGCGACAACATCGGCTATCGCGTTGGTGTAGACGGCATTTCGGTGCTGTTCGTCGTGCTCTCGGCGCTGCTGATGCCGGCAGCGATCCTTGCGAGTTGGGGCTCGGTCGAGGAGCGGGTGAAGGAATACATGATCGTATTCCTGATCCTCGAGACCCTCATGATCGGCGTGTTTACCACGCTCGATCTGGCGATGTTCTATGTCTTCTTCGAAGGCACGCTGCTGCCGATGTTCCTGATCATCGGCATCTGGGGCGGCTCGGCGCGTATCCAGGCGGCGTACAAGTTCTTCTTCTACACCTTCGTCGGCTCGGTGCTGATGCTGGTGGCGATGATGGCCATGTACTGGAACGCCGGTACGACCGACATCATGCGGCTGCTCACACACGACTTCCCGTCCTCGTGGGAGCCGTGGCTGTGGTGGGCCTTCTTCCTGTCGCTGGCCGTGAAGATGCCGATGTGGCCGCTGCACCGCTGGCTGCCGGAAGCACACGTGCAGGCGCCGACCGCAGGTTCGGTCATCCTCGCCGCGATCCTGCTGAAGCTCGGTGGCTACGGTTTCCTGCGCTTCAGCCTGCCGATGTTCCCGGAAGCGTCGGCGCAGTTCGCCAACGTGATCTTCTTCCTGTCGGTCGCCGCGATCATCATCACCTCGCTGGTGGCGTTGGTGCAGACCGATATCAAGAAGCTGATCGCCTACTCGTCGGTGGCGCATATGGGCTTCGTGACCATGGGCATCTTTGCGGGCAACGCGCTCGGTATTCAGGGTGCCATGTTCCAGATGCTGTCGCACGGCATCGTGTCTGGTGCGCTGTTCCTGTGTGTCGGCGTGATCTACGACCGCATGCACACCCGCGACATCGCCGCCTATGGTGGTCTGGTGGAGCGGATGCCGCGCTATGCTTTCGCCTTCATGGTCTTCACCATGGCCAATGTCGGCCTGCCCGGCACGTCCGGTTTTGTCGGTGAGTTCCTGACCATGATGGGCGTGTTCCAGGTGAACACCTGGGTGGCCTTTGCAGCGGCAATTGGTGTCATTCTGTCAGCGGCTTACGCGCTTTGGTTGTATCGCCGAGTCATCTTCGGTGCGCTGACCAAGGAAAGCCTCAGGGGCATCCTCGACCTCGACCTCAAGGAAAAGGTCGTCCTGTATCCGCTGCTCGTGCTGACCATCGTCTTCGGCTTCTACCCCATGCCGATCCTCGACACGACGGCTGCGGCCGTGGACAACCTCGTCGCGCAGTATAGCGCCGCCACCGGTGCGGACCCCGCCGTCGCGATGGCGGATGCGCAGGCAGAACTCGTTTATGTAGCGCCGGAAGCCGGGGCTGCCGCCGAAGCAGCCCAGCCGGCTGCACACTAGGAGAGCAAGGTGAACTCAGACGTTATTGATTTCGCGAGCCTCGCTCCCGCTTACCCCGAACTGGTGGTCGCGGTGGGTGCCCTGGTGCTGCTGCTCCTGGGCGTCGTGATCAACAAGGAACGCTCCACCGTTGTCAGCCTGGCGGCAGTTGTTGTGCTGGTTTTGGCGGGAATCGTTCTGCTTTTCGTTCCCGCCGAAGGCGTGTTGTTCAACGGCGTGTTCATCAATGACAGCCTTGCGCGCTTCATGAAGGTGCTGGTGCTGGGCGGCTCGGCTTTCGCGCTGCTGCTGGCGCTGCCGCAAGCCGAGGAGTACGGCACCCACAAGTACGAGTTCTCGGTGCTGGTGGTGTTGTCGACGCTCGGCATGATGGCCATGGTGTCGGCCAACGACCTGATGAGTCTCTATGTCGGTCTCGAGCTGCAGTCGCTGGCTGCCTATGTGCTCGCCTCGATCAAGCGCGACGATAGCCGCTCGACGGAAGCGGGCCTCAAGTACTTCGTGCTGGGTGCGCTGTCCTCGGGCATCCTGCTCTACGGGGCATCGCTGGTCTACGGTTTTACCGGGCACACCAACCTGCAGGAGATCGTTCTGGCGATCGCCGGTGAAGGCCGCTCGATCGGGCTGATCTTCGGCGTGGTGTTCCTGCTAGCAGGCGTCGCCTTCAAGCTCTCGGCCGTGCCGTTCCACATGTGGACGCCGGACGTCTATGAGGGCGCACCGACTCCGGTCACCGCCTTTTTCGCCATGGCGCCGAAGGTCGCGGCGATGACGCTGATGATCCGCCTCGTGATCGAAGCGTTCGAGCCGATCACCCGGGACTGGCAGCAGATCATCATCTTCCTCTCGATCGCTTCCATGGTGCTCGCCGCGTTCGCGGCCATCGGGCAGCGCTCGATCAAGCGCCTGATTGCGTACTCCTCGATCGGCCATGTCGGCTTCGCCCTCGTGGGCTTGTCGTCCGGCACGCAGGTCGGTGTGGAAGGCGTCGCCATCTACATGGCGATCTACGTCGCCATGACCTTTGGCCTGTTCGCCTGCCTCCTGTCGCTTCGTACTGAAGTGGGACCGGTGGAAACCGTCGATGATCTCGCCGGTGCGGCGCAGACCCGGCCGTTCTCGGCCGCCATCATGGCCATCCTGATGTTCTCGCTGATCGGTATGCCGCCGCTCGCTGGGTTCTTTGCCAAGTGGCACGCCTTCCTCGCGGCGGTTGACGCACAGCTTTACCTGCTGGCAGTGATCGGCGTACTCGCCTCGGCCGTCAGCGCCTTCTACTACCTGCGGGTGGTGAAGGTGATGTATTTCGACCAGCCGGTGCGGACGTTCCAAGCGGTGCCGGCGGAGCTGAACATCATCATGGGGCTGAGCGGCTTCCTGATCGTCACCTACTACTTCACCGTGGGTGCGCCTCTTGCCAACCTGGCGCATACCGCGGCCGGAAGCCTGTTCTAGGTGACAGGCTTCGAGCTCGGCGCCAAGGCTCGTGCAGCCGGATACCGGCTGCAGGCCCAGGACAGCATCGGCTCCACCAATGCCGAAGCGCTGTCGGCCGCAGCGGGCGGCGATCCCGGGGGATTGTGGGTGGTTGCGCGCCAGCAGACCGCCGGACGTGGACGAAGAGGGCGACCCTGGTCGAGCCCACACGGCAATCTCGCTGCATCGTTGCTGCTGCTGCCTGACGCGGATCCTTCGGTCTCAGCCACGCTGGGGTTCGTGGCAGGGGTGGCCCTGAGCCGTGCCCTGGCAACCGTGCTGCCCAAGGGGCTCGTTCGCATCGGCATCGATGGGGCAGATGCTGCGGATGGTTCAGGTCGCGTGGCGCTGAAGTGGCCCAATGACGTGCTGGCGGATGGAGCCAAGCTTGCCGGTATTCTGCTCGAGGCCGGCAAGGCAGCGGACGGGCGGCAAGCTGTGGTCGTGGGGATCGGCATCAATGTGGTGGCAGCGCCCGAGGGGCTGCCATACCCGGCCACCAGCATAGCGGCACTCGGGGTCAGCCGGACCGCCGAACAGGTTTTCGAGGTGCTGAGCGACACCTGGGTTGAAGCTTTCGCGCTCTGGAACGAGGGGAGCGGTGTTGCCGCTGTGCTCGAGCAGTGGCGCGGCGCGGCTGCTGGGATCGGAGCGCCCGTGGCAGTTACTCAGGACGGCCAGACCGTTCGTGGGATTTTCGAGACGATAGATGAGGCGGGGCGACTGATCGTCCGGGCCAACGACAACCGTCGCATCGCGATCACCGCGGGCGACGTGCATTTTGGGGCAACGGCCAGCGCCCGAAGCTGACCACAACACTTACGTCCGCGACCGGCGACCGATGATCGCCCGGCGTGACGTCATGAAAGAAAGAAGACCCATGGCCAAGAACCAAAGGGATGAACTCGTTTTCGTGCCGCTCGGCGGCGTTGGCGAGATCGGCATGAACATGGGCGCTTATGGCTTCGGGCCGGAGCGCTCCCGCAAGTGGATCGTGGTGGATTGCGGCGTCACCTTCGGCGGGCCGAGCCTGCCCGGAATCGAGCTGATCATGCCGAACCCCGAGTTCCTGGAAGAGAACGCCGATGACGTTCTGGCGCTGATCCTCACCCACAGCCACGAGGACCACTACGGGGCCGTGCTGGATCTTTGGCCCGGATTCGAACTGCCGGTCTATGCCACGCCTTTCACCGCGGCGATGCTGGCGGCGAAGCGGGCAGGGGATGGCATTGTCGACAATGTGGACGTGACCATCATGCAGCCCGGCAAGGCTTTCGAGGTCGGTCCGTTCACGGTCGAACCGATCAACGTGGCGCACTCCATTCCGGAATCGAACGCCCTGCTGATCACCACGCCGGTGGGGCGGGTGCTGCATACCGGCGACTGGAAGCTCGATCCTACCCCCGTCGCCAACGCTCCGACGGATATCGCTCGCCTGCAGCGTATCGGCGAAGACACCAGCGTGCCCCTGGCGCTGATCTGCGACTCGACCAATGCCGTCAAGGATGGCGAGAGCCCGAGCGAGGCCGACGTTGCTGTCACCCTGGAGAAGCTGATCGCGGAGGCACCGCACCGCGTGGCCGTGACCACCTTCGCGTCCAATGTGGGCCGGGTCATCTCCATCGTTCGCGCTGCCGAGAAGGCCGGGCGCCAGGTGGTGATGTCGGGTCGGTCGCTGCACAGGATCATGGGCATTGCCAAGGAACTCGGCATGCTCGAGGGCCTTCCGCCACTGCTCGACCAGGATGCCTATAAGAGCATTCCGCGGGACAAGTGCGTGCTGATCTGCACCGGCTCGCAAGGTGAGGCGCGGGCGGCAATTGCCCGCATTGCGCGGGGCGAGCACCCGGTGATCGAGCTGAACGCCGGCGACCGCATGATCTTCTCGTCCTGGGCCATTCCCGGCAACGAGCGCGAAGTCATCGATATCCAGAACCGCCTTATCGACAAGGGCATCGAGATCATCACCCGCGACGACGGGCTGGTGCATGTCACAGGCCACCCGCGCCGGGGAGAACTGCGCAAGCTCTACGAGTGGGTGAAGCCGCAGGTGCTGGTGCCGGTTCATGGCGAAGCAACGCACCTGCAGGCACACGCCCGACTGGGGCGCGAAGCTGGCATCCCGAATGTCTGTGAAGCGCGCAATGGCGACATGGTGCGCCTTTTCCCGGAGGCAATGACCTTCCCGGCAGAGGTGCGCGTCGGCGAGCTCTATCTCGACGGGTTGGTGCTCTGCACGCCCGAGGAGTCAGGCGTGAAGGACCGCCGCCGGCTGTCGTTCGGCGGCCATGTGGTGGTCAGCCTCTGCGTCAACAGCAATGGCCAGGTTGTCTCGAAGCCTCAGTATGTGATCGAGGGCCTGCCCGAAACCGAGGACGAGTCGGTCACCGAGCTTGTCGGGGATGCAGTGAACGGAGTGCTCAAGTCGATGCCGCCAAAGCGGCGGGCCGACCCTGAGGCGCTGAACTCCGCCATCTTCAAGGCGGTGCGGAACGAGGTGAACGCCTATTGGGGCCGCAAGCCCAACGTGTCCGTCTTCGTCCATCGCACCTGAGTGATCAGGTGCGTCGGTTCGCGCCCTTTGCTCGCATGACGGCGGCGGCTATTCTGCCGCCGTCCAGAGGGGTCCGCTAATGCTGCAGTTCGGCTCTTACGTCGCGATCTTCTTCGTCGTGTGGTGGTTGTGCTTCGTCGCCGTGCTTCCCATTCGGGCGCGGAGCCAGATCGAAGCTGGTTCCATCGTGGCCGGCACCGAGCCCGCCGCGCCCGTGTTGCCGCGGTTGTGGATGCGCCTCGGCATTGCCACGGCTCTCGCAGTTGTCTGCACCGGGCTGCTCCTGTGGGCGCTCAGCAACGAGACCCTGCTGCGGTACTGGAGCTGAACTAGCGGCGTTTGACTGCTGCGCCGTTTCCGTGGGCCATTTCGAGCGCGGCCCGTAACTCCTCATCGCTGGCGGCGTCCAACGTGATGGTTGTCCAGCCCTGCTTACCCCAGGCATTGGGCACCGGGCTGAACACCTCAGGCGCCAACTGGCACTTGAACTCCTGCTCATCCGGGGTGAACACCAGGTTGGCGGTGCGGCCGTCGGCGGCCAGCGTGGCGTAGGTACGCCTGACCTTGAAGGCCGTCCGGTCGAAGTGAGGGGCCTCGGTTGTGCCGGGCAGCGAAAGAGCTATGCGTCTGAGGTCTGTCGCTGTTGCCACCGCTTCTCCTCCCTCATGGCCTTCTCGACGTTCTCATCCACACAACAAAAAAAGCGGGGCCATGGCGGCCCCGCTAGCAAAGTTGTTCGACAATACGTTGGTCTTAGGCGCGCTACAAAGCGGCTGCCAACGCTCCTCCCTTGACGTTGTCGACGTCCGGCGGTTGTGGACCGCCTTTGCTTTATTGGCAGGGACCGTAGCAACTTGGATTAAGCCTGTCACGCAGATTCTGCATGTCTTCCATGCTTGCAACGGATGGACGAACAGGGTTTGAGTGGGCATCAACACAAGCCTTGAGTC
Source organism: Devosia albogilva (assembly GCF_042685625.1). Lineage (NCBI taxonomy): Bacteria > Pseudomonadati > Pseudomonadota > Alphaproteobacteria > Hyphomicrobiales > Devosiaceae > Devosia > Devosia albogilva. The sequence continues at coordinate 157,735 of NZ_JBHUNP010000001.1, read as the reverse complement.
CAGCCGCCCAACGGGGGTTTCCATGCGTCTATCCCGCTATTTCCTGCCCGTGCTGCGGGACGTCCCCAAGGAAGCCGAAATCGTCTCGCACCGGCTGATGCTGCGTGCCGGCATGATCCGGCAGCAGGCCTCGGGCCTCTATTCCTGGCTGCCGCTCGGCTACAAGGTGCTGATGAAGGTGCAGCGCATCATCGAAGAGGAGCAGAACCGCTCCGGCGCGATCGAATTGCTGATGCCCACCATCCAGTCCGCCGATCTCTGGCGCGAGTCCGGCCGCTACGAGGCCTATGGCAAGGAGATGCTGCGCATCGAGGACCGGCACGAGCGCGAATTCCTCTATGGCCCCACCAACGAGGAGATGATCACCGACATCTTCCGGGCCTATGTGAAGTCCTACAAGGATCTGCCGCTCAACCTCTACCATATCCAGTGGAAGTTCCGCGACGAGGTGCGGCCGCGCTTCGGCACCATGCGTTCCCGCGAATTCCTGATGAAGGACGCCTATTCCTTCGACCTCGATAAGGATCGCGCGGTCGAGGCCTACGAGCGCATGTTCGTCGCCTATCTGCGCACCTATGCGCGGATGGGGCTGACGGCGATCCCGATGCGGGCCGACACCGGGCCGATCGGCGGCGATCTCAGCCACGAATTCATTATCCTGGCAGACACCGGCGAGAGCGCCGTGTTCTGCCACCGGGATCTGCTGGACAAGCCGATTCCCTCCAAGGACCTCGACTTCCGCGGCAATCTCAAGCCGATCATCGAGGACTGGACTTCGCTCTATGCCGCGACCGAGGAGATGGTGGACGAGGCCGCGTTCGAAGCCGCCGTCCCGGAGGACAAGCGGGTTTCCGCCCGCGGCATCGAAGTCGGCCATATTTTCTACTTCGGCACGAAGTATTCCGAGCCGATGAAGGCCAGCGTGACCGGGCCGGACGGCAAGGAAGTGACCGTGCATATGGGCTCCTACGGCATCGGGCTGACGCGCGTGGTGCCGGCGATCATCGAGGCGAGCCATGACGAGGCCGGTATCATCTGGCCGGTTTCAGTGGCGCCGTTCGAGGTGGAACTGATCAACCTCAAGGCCGGCGATGCCGACACGGATGCAGCCTGCGACAAGCTCTATGGCGAGCTGGCGGCTGCCGGGCTCGACGTGTTGTTCGACGACCGCGACCAGCCGGCCGGGGCGAAGTTCGCCACTGCCGATCTGATCGGGGTGCCGTACCAGTTGATCCTCGGGCCCCGCGGGCTCAAGTCCGGTGAAGCCGAGATCAAGCATCGCAAGAGCGGTGAGCGTGAAACCCTGCCGCTGGCCCAGGCCGTCGAGCGGCTCAAGGGGCTCATCGAACCGCAGAGGAATGCCCACATTTGACCGACACGTCGCCGCCGGCACTCAACAAGGGCACGCGCCCGTTCTCGCGGTTCGAGTGGATGGTGGCCGGCCGGTACCTGCGCGCTCGCCGCAAGGAAGCGTTCATCTCGGTGATCGCCTCGCTGACCATGGTGGGCGTCGCCATCGGCGTGGCGACGCTGATCGTCGTCATGTCGGTGATGAACGGCTTTCGCGCCGAGCTCCTGACCAAGATCCTCGGGCTCAACGGCCATTTCACCGCCATCCCGATCGAGAGCAAGTTCTCGGACTATGCGGAGACGGTCCGCGTCCTCGAAGAGGTGGATGGCGTGAGCTTTGCCGTCTATTTCGTCGAGGGGCAGGCGCTCGCTTCGGGGCAGGGGAACTCAACCGGTGTCACCGTCCGCGGCATGGACGAGGAGAACATCCAGAAGCTGAACCTGCTCCATCAGGCGGCGGAGCAGGGCGGCTGGGATGGATGGGATGAAAGCCGCGGCATCGCCATCGGCTGGCGCCTGGCGCAGACGCTGGGGGTGACGCTGGGGGATCAGGTGACGATCATCAATCCGAACGGGTCGATGACGCCGTTCGGGACGGCGCCGCAGATCAAGTCCTATCCGGTGAACGTGATCTTCGATCTCGGCATGGTCGAGTTCGACAGCTTCTTCATGTACATGCCGCTCGAGGCGGCGCAGGACTATTTCAAGCTGGTGGACGAGGTGCTGAAGCCGGGCATGGGGCCGCTCGACCCGCTGGCGACGGACGAGGAGATCGATGCCGCCTATGAGCGGATCGGGCTCGCCTCGGCAGCCGAGGTGTTCATCGACAACCCTGATGCGGTGACGCTGATGCGGCAGCGGATCGAGCAGATTCCGGATATGCGGCCCATGGTGCTGACCGACTGGCGGCAGCGCAACGAGACGTTCTTTTCGGCGCTGCAGGTGGAGCGGGTGGTGATGTTCACGATCCTCTCCATGATCATCCTGGTGGCGGCGTTCAACATCATCGCCAGCCTCATCATGCTGGTGAAGGACAAGAGCGCCGATATCGCGGTGCTGCGCACCATGGGGGCGACGCGCGGGGCGATCATGCGGATATTCTCGATCACCGGCACGGCGGTTGGCGTGATCGGCACGCTGACCGGGCTGGTGCTGGGGCTGATCGTGGCGGCCAATGCCGAGTCGCTGCGGGCGTTCGTGTCGAATACGCTGGGGGTGGCGGTGTTTCCGCCGGAGGTGTTCTTCCTCTCCTCGCTGCCGTCCAAGACCGACCCGGTGGAGGTTGCCGTGGTGGTGAGCGTGGCGCTGGGGCTGAGTTTCCTCGCAACGCTCTATCCCGCCTGGCGGGCGGCGCAATACGACCCGGTGGAGGCGCTGCGCTATGAGTGAGCCGCTGCTGGTCCTCAGGGACGTTCATCGCCACTACGGCACCGGCGACACTACCGTGCGCGTGCTCGAGGCGGCCAATCTCAGCGTCAATGGCGGGGAGTTGGTGGCCCTGGTGGCGCCGTCGGGTGCGGGCAAGTCGACGCTGCTGCACCTGTCGGGCCTGCTGGAGAGCCCGCAGTCGGGCGAGGTCGAGATCATGGGGATCAAGACCAGCAAGCTCGGCGATCGGGGCCGCACGCAGCTGCGGCGCTCGACGGTGGGCTATGTCTACCAGTTCCACCACCTGCTGCCGGAGTTCACCGCGCTCGAGAACGTCTCGATGCCGCAGATGATCGCGGGCAAGTCGCCGGACGAGGCGAAAGGGCGCTCGATGGAGTTGCTCGACCTGCTCGGCATTGCGGCCCGCGCCAGCCACCGGCCGGCGGAACTGTCGGGTGGCGAGCAGCAGCGGGTGGCAATTGCGCGGGCGGCGGCCAACCATCCCAAGGTCATCCTGGCCGACGAGCCGACGGGCAATCTCGACCCGGAAACCAGCGACATCGTCTTCGAGGCGCTGCAGTCGCTGATCCGCGTCGAAGGGGCGGCTGCCCTGATCGCCACGCACAATCACGAGCTGGCGCGGCGGGCGAACCGGATCGTGACGCTGCGCGGCGGCCTGGTGGTGGATCACCAGCTATAGCGCGGCAACCTTATCGCAGCGGTTGAGGTTCTTCCTTCGCGAGGAGACCCGAAAATGACGCTGCTGATGATCGCCGGCACCATGGTGGTGCTCGGCGTACTCACCGCAACTTTTCACCGCGCCTAGGCTCTAGAGAGCTGCGGCGATTGCTTTCGCGAGGTCGGCGAGTTCTGCGTCATCGGCCCGGCTGCTGGCGTGTGCACCCAGTTCCGCGCCATCATAGACCGGGATCAGGTGGAAGTGCAGGTGGAACACCGTCTGCCCGGCCGGAGCCTCGTTGAACTGTGCCAGGCGGAGACCATCCGCGCCGGTGACGCTCTTGAGAGCAACGGCCACCCGCTGCACCAGCGGCATAACGGCGGACAGTGCCGCGGGGTCGGCGTCCAGCAGGTTGCGAGAGGCGGCCTTGGGGATCACCAGCGTGTGGCCGCGCGACTGGGGGAAGATGTCCATCATCACCAGCGCGACGTCGTCCTCGTAGACCGTGTGGCAGGGCAGTTCGCCGGCGAGGATCTTGGCGAAGATGTTGCTGGGATCATAGCTCATGGAGTTACGCTCACTGGCTTGAAGTCGTCGGGTTGGCCCTTCTGGAAATAGCGGAAGCGGAAATAGTTCAAAACCGCAAGCCCCGTCAGCGTAACCGGCACATAGCGGAAGCCGCGGCGGATCAGTGAGAGGGTGATCCGCACCGCCGTATCGGCGCTCATGGCGCCCTTGCCCATCGCCGAGGTGAAGGAAGACGGCACGATGTGACGATAGATCAGGTCGTCCGAACGGTAGAACTCCCGCGCCTTGAGGGCGTAGGCGCGCTTGGAGGCGGAGTAGTCCTTCAGGTCATCGAGCCCCATGTCGCCATGGAACTCGACTTCGGAACCAACGGCCCAAACTTCGGGAGCCGTTAGTCGGGTCTTGCCCATGTCGGTGAAGAGTTCGATCAGGTCGCGGAAGGTCGTGTAGTTGGCGTTCCAGCAATCCCCGGTCTTGGCGCCGTGCGCCAGCACCAGAACATCAGCGTTTTCGAGCTTCTGGCGGATGCCTTCATAGTCACCGGGAGCAAAGTCGACGCCGGACTTGGCGGTCTCGACAAGGGCGCCGGCCCGCTTCAGGCGGTCGACCATGGCGCTACCGAAGGCACCACCCGCGCCAGTCACTACGAAGCGCCGCCCTTCGATCTGGCAGCCGGTGCCGAAGACCAGGTCGAAGGCATTGGAGAAGGAGGAGAAGAAGCTGTTGGGGTAGACGTGGTGCATGGCGTGGTAGTTGTTGTCCACCCACAGCCGACCCTGCTGTCCGCCGACGCGGTCCATGGCCATGTGGTTGAAGTCGATGCCTTCCTCGCGCAGCGTCAGCACGAGCATGACGGTGCGGATGACCGCTACCAGTGCCACGGGTTCCCACGGGAAAACGAACAGGAAGACCAGCGTGCCGAGCATGGACGTCAGGTACTCGGGCAGCACGTGAAACCAGATATTGGCTTTCACGTAGGCCGGGTTCACCTGCATATCCATGCCGAGGAACTTGTGGTGAACCCAGTGCCAGGACGAGAACCGGCGGAGCAGCGGGTTGGACGACTTTTCCCAGCGGTGCAGGGCCCAGTGCAGCGCGTCGAAGAGGGCAGTGGAGACCACGAACACGACGGCGGCCTGGACGACGAAAATGAAGATTCCCCAGATCATGATTCCTCATAACCTGCGATGACGGTGGGGGAAAGCGAGGATGGCCTACTGCTTCCGTTCGCCGCGGCGGAACGGTGTATAAGTCTCCAGAACCTCCTGGGACTCGAGGACGGCTTCGCGCTCATGCTCGAGATGGTCGGCTACGGCGCGGCGGAGGCTGGGGTGGGCAATCCAGTGCGTGGAGTGGGTCGAGACGGGTACATAACCGCGCGCGAGCTTGTGCTCGCCCTGGGCGCCGGCTTCCACCACCGCCAGCTTGTGGGCGATGGCGAAATCGATGGCCTGGTAGTAGCAGACCTCGAAGTGGAGGAAGGGCACATTCCTGGTGGCGCCCCAGTTCCGGCCGTAGAGGCGGTTGCGGCCGATGAAGTTGATGGCACCGGCGATCGGCTCCTGGCCGTCATAGGCGAGGATCAGCAGCGTGCGGTCGGCCATGGTCTCGCCGATGCGGGAGAAGAACTCGCGGTTGAGATAGGGGCGGCCCCATTTGCGGGCGCCGGTGTCCTCGTAGAATTCGTAGAACGCGTCCCAGTGCTCCTCACGGATGTCACTGCCGGTCAGCCAGCGGATCGTCACGCCGTCGGCGAGGGCATCCCGCCGCTCGCGCCGGATAGTCTTGCGCTTGCGCGACGACAGGCTGTCGAGGAAGCCATCGAAGCTCGTGAAATCCTCGTTCAGCCAATGGAACTGGGTGTCGAGGCGGTGGAGCCAACCAAGGGACTCCATGGCCGCTGCCTCTTCGTCAGGCACGAAGGTGGCGTGGACCGATGAGGCGTCGCGCTGGACTGCCAGTTGTTGGGCGGCGGAGAGCAGGGCAGGGGCGGCTTCGGGCGTCCCGAGAAGTTTCGGTGCCGTTGCCGGGGTGAATGGGACGGAACACTGGAGTTTCGGGTAGTAGCTGCCGCCGGCGCGTTCGAAGGCGTTGGCCCAACCGTGGTCGAACACATACTCGCCCATGGAGTGGGACTTGAGGAACAGCGGCATGAGGCCCACCGGACTGCCGGCCTCGTCGGACACCAGGATGTGCTGCGGCTGCCAGCCGGTGCGAGCGGTGGCGCAGCCCGACTGCTCGAGCGCCAGGAAGAAGGCGTGGTCCAGGAACGGGTTGTCCGGCCGTCCATCGGTGGAGGGGACAAGACTGTTCCAGGTGGCGGCCGGGATGTCGGCCGTCGCCGGATAGACGGTTGCGGTGAAGCCGCTGGACAAGATCGGGATCGGAGCCTTCGAGGACACTCAGGGCGATATGGGGCCGGCGGGCACCCGCTTCAACACTGGACCCAAAGGCACCGGCTGTCACCGGGCGCTTTGCGCCGGTCCAGTCACATCACGTCGATGACGGCGTCGATCTCGACGGCCGCACCAAGCGGCAGGGCGACCACGCCAAAAGCGGCACGAGCATGCTTGCCCTTGTCGCCGAGCACACCAACGAGCAGGTTGGATGCACCGTTGGCGACGAGGTGCTGCTCGGTGAAATCGGGAGCGGAGGCGACGAGAACGGTGAGCTTCAGCACCTGCTTGATCTCGGTAAGTGGAACGCCTGCGGAATGAACCACTTGCGACAGGATGTTGATCGCTGCGAGTTCGGCCGCGTTGCCACCCTGCTGCACGTTCATGGTGTCGCCGAGCCGACCACCGACGACACCGTTCTCGCCGCTGGAAATCTGACCGGAAACATAGAGCAAATTGCCCGACCGGGTGACGGGAACGTAGCTCGCGACCGGTGCCTTGGGCATCGGCAGCTCGTAGCCGTACTCACGCAGCTTATCGATCGGGTTGGTCATCGCATCTTGCCTTCTATGTTGTCATCGTCCGCCGGTTGTTCCGGCTTAGGAGCGTAGAGTTTGCCGCGAACTACGGCCTCGCGACCGAACCGGGAGCGCACACGGTCCATGGCCCGCTCGGCAGCGGCGCGGCGAGCAACTGCCGGCTCCAGCAAATCGACAGGGTCCTGCCCATCAGACTCTTCCAGTCCCGACAGGCCGATGCCGATAAGCCGATAAGCGGTGCCGTCGACCTCGCGCTCCAGCAGGCTACGGCCGGTCTCGTAGAGCACGCCGGCGAGCTGTGTCGGCATCATCAGGTGGCGGGCGCGGGTGCGCAAGCGAAAACCGGCCGATTTGAGCTTGAGCGTGACGGTGTCGCCCACCAGCCCTTTGGCCTTCACCCGCTCCGACAGGCGCTCCGCCAGTTTGAGCAGTTCCCGAGACAGCGTGTCGAGATCACTGATGTCACTGTTGAAAGTGGTCTCCGAGGAAATCGTCTTCATCTCGCCATCGACGGAGACCGGCCTGGTATCCTGCCCACGCGCGAGCCGCGACAGGCGCGCACCGGATTCACCGTAGCGCCGGATGAGGTTGACCGGATCTTCGGCCTGCAGCTGGCCGATGGTGACGAAGCCGTCCCGCCGCAGGGTCTCGGCGAAAACCTTGCCGACGCCGTAGATAAGGCTGATGGGCTTAGGGGCGAGGAAGTCGACCGTTTCAGCGGTGCCGATGACGGCGAAACCCCGGGGCTTGTCGAGATCGGAGGCGATCTTGGCGAGGAACTTGTTGTGGCTGAGCCCGACCGAGGCGGTGACGCCAAGTTCGGTCTCTACCCGTCGCGCGAAGCGCGCCAGCACCAGGGCCGGCGGGGCGCGGTGAAGGGCTTCTGTCCCGCGCAGATCGAGGAAGGCCTCGTCGATCGACAGCGGTTCCACCAGCGGGGTTAGTTCGTCCATCATGCGTCGAATCTGGCGGCTGACCTCGGCATATTTGGCCATGTTCGGCTTGATGATCACCGCGTTGGGGCAGAGTTCGCGCGCCTTGAACATCGGCATGGCCGAGCGCACTCCGGACTGGCGCGCGATGTAGCAGCAGGTGGAAACGACACCACGGACGCCGCCGCCGATGATCAGCGGCTTGTCGCGCAGGCTCGGATCGTCCCGCTTCTCGACCGAGGCGTAGAAGGCGTCACAGTCCACATGGGCGATGCCAAGCGCGAACAGCTCCTGATGCCCGAAGAGTCGTGGCGAGCCGCATTGGCTGCACCGCCTCGGCAGGGCGGCAGCGGTTCCACTGGTCAGGCAATCGCGGCAGAGCCAGCCGGTCACGACCACTCCGAGCGGTTCTGTTGATGCCAGACCTGCATGAACTGCTCGGGGGTGATGCCGGCATTGGCACACAGGGCGAGCAGAATCGGTTCGTTTGCGGCAAAATAGTCTATGAGCCCGTGCTGCAGGTCGGGGGTGCCGACCGATCGGCGCAGGGCTTCGGGATCGAGGCCGGCCACCTGCATGAAGGCCATGAGTTCTTCCGGGTGTTCCGCCAGGAAGCTCAGGCAGGAGTCGGCGAGGTCGGAAACCCGGGGATTTGCTGAATCGGAACGGGGCACTGCCGGCTCGTTTTGACGTTTCGTAAGAGATTGCATGCTAGCTGAAGCGGGTCGCAAAGCGAAGCGGCACCAGCGCCCCAGAGGCGCGAGGAAGGATCGATGCCCAAGACCGTCATGATCGTTGAGGACAACGAGCTCAACATGAAGCTCTTCAACGATCTGCTTGAATCACGGGGATATTCCGTAATCCAGACCCGCAATGGAATGGAGGCGCTCGATCTTGCGCGCGCCCATCATCCCGACCTGATCCTGATGGATATCCAGCTACCGGAAGTGTCGGGGCTGGTCGTCACCAAGTGGCTCAAGGATGACGAGGAACTGGCGCATATCCCGGTGATTGCCGTCACGGCGTTCGCCATGAAAGGCGACGAGGAGCGAATCCTGCAGGGCGGATGCGAGGGCTACATCAGCAAGCCGATCTCCGTGCCTCACTTTCTGGAAACCATTGCCCGCTACATTGGCCCTGCTTGACCGTGCGCGGCGGGCCGCCCGCCTGGGCCGGCTGATCTGCCGCGACCACCGTTTGCCAGGGCCAGCCAGTGACAGCGCGCGTTCTCATCGTCGACGACATCCCAACCAATGTCCGTCTGCTCGAGGCCCGGCTCGCCGCCGAATACTATGATGTCGTGACGGCCAGTTCTGGCGCGGAGGCGCTGGACATCTGCGCCACCCAGCATGTCGACATCGTGCTGCTCGACGTGATGATGCCGGTGATGGACGGGTTCGAGGTGTGCCGCCGGCTCAAGGCGGACCCGCGCACCCATCACATTCCGGTGCTGATGATCACGGCGCTGGACCAGCCCTCGGACCGGGTGCGGGGCCTGGAGGTGGGCGCCGACGAATTCCTCTCGAAGCCCGTCGACGACATGCAGTTGATGGCGCGGGTGAAAAGTCTCGTCCGGCTGAAGTCGCTCACCGACGAGTTGCGGTCGCGGGCGCTCACGGGTCAGCAGATCGCCGTCGAAGACGCCATTCGGGCGATGGACAGCATCTCGGCGGAAGCAGGTTCGATCCTCCTCATCGACAGCGACGCCCGTCATGCCGAGCGCATCAAGCAGTATCTCACGGCGGAACACCGCGTGGATATACTGACCCAACCTGCTGATGCCGTTTTCCAAGTTGCCGGTGCGCAGTACGAACTGGCGCTGGTGGCGATGGATCTCGTGGACTTCGATCCGCTGCGGGTGTGCTCGCAAATCCGGACGCTGGAGCACACGCGGTCGCTGCCGATCATCCTGATTGCCGACGAGACCGACAAGCCGCGCGTGGTGCGGGCGCTGGACCTCGGCATCAACGATTTCATCATGCGGCCGATCGAGCGCAACGAGCTTGCCGCGCGCGTGCGCACGCAGATCCGCCGGCAGCGCTATGCGCTGGAGCTGCGCCAAAGTGTCAATAATACCATGGCTTTGGCGGTCACGGACGAACTGACCGGGCTCTACAACCGGCGCTATTTCGACCGCCACATGCATGTGATGCTGGGCAAGGCGCACTCGCAGGACCGGCGGCTGGCGCTGATGATGCTCGACATGGACCACTTCAAGGCGGTGAACGACGGCTATGGCCACGACGCCGGCGACATGGTGCTCAAGGAGTTCTCGGCGCGGCTGAAACGCAACATCCGCGGGGTGGACCTGGCCTGTCGGTTCGGCGGCGAGGAGTTCGTGGTGCTGATGCCCGATACCGACCAGAATCAGGCCGAAGCCGTGGCTGAGCGGGTACGGCAGGCGGTGGCGGAGCGGGCGTTCGAGGTACCGGGCGGGCGGGCCTTGCGGATCACGGTGTCAGCGGGGGTGGCGCTGCGCGAGAGCGCGGCGGATACGGCGGAAACGCTGATCAAGCGGGCGGATGTGGCGCTCTACCGGGCCAAGCGCGAGGGGCGAAACCGGGTCGTGTTCGACGCTGCCTGAGATCGGCGCAAGTTTAGCCGTTAGGGTTAGCCGTTATAGCTAACAATCGGTTAGCGGTCGTTAACCCTCTCATTTCCTTGAGTTTTAGCGCGCCGGCAGTAGGGTGAGGCCAACACGACGAGCCGGGCAGAACCGGTGACCGTCGCGGGTTCCCTACGGCTCATCTCAGGTCCGCCGCAACTCCTGAGTCCCGTAGGGCGGTTGGTCCGGATGCGGTGAGAGTGGCCTCTTCGACAAGCCGCTCCGGACCAGCCACTCCCCCCTTTTCCTAGCAGATTCGGTAGTTTCCAGCTGCGAAACGTCACCGCCTGAACGGGTTCTGCAGCGAATCCTGAACGCGGATGAACGAATCCTGACGCGCAAATGAGCATGAAAAAACCCCGCATCAACGATGCGGGGTTTTTCGTGACGTGAAGGTGAGCCGGACCTTACTTGATCTTGGCTTCCTTGAACTCGACGTGCTTGCGGGCGACGGGGTCGTACTTCTTGAACGCCAGCTTCTCGGTTTGAGTGCGGGCGTTCTTCTTGGTCACATAGTAGAAGCCGGTGTCGGCCGTGGACACGAGCTTGATCTTGATGGTGTTGGCTTTGGCCATTCGGGTGTCCTCGACAAACAAAAGTGCGCCGCCCACGAGGCAGCGCCGGAATTTGGGCGCAACCTACGGATTTCGCGGCTGGAGTCAAGGTGAAGCTTTGATGGGCACCATGTTACCGCACCCACAGTGTCATCCCCGCGCAGGCGGGGATCCATCCTGAGATACCCGAACCACCACCTGGCGGCTGTTGAGGCATCTCGGGATGGGCCCCGGCTCAAGGTCGGGGTGACATCGACTGTGTGGGTGGCGCAGCGGAAACCAGAGGAACTAGCCGGCGCGGATGAGCGGGATCGCGAGGTCCTTGCGGAAGATGTAGAGCAAAGCGCGGGCCGCTTCGCCGCGGGGGCCGGTGAGACCGGGGTTGTCGCGGAGGAGGGCCTTGGCCTCCTCATGGGCGTAGTCGAGCAGGTGCCGGTGCACGTCGGGGACGGCGATGCGGTAGCCGGGCATGCCGGACTGCCTGGTGCCGAGCAGGTCGCCCTGGCCGCGCAGTTCGAGGTCGCGCTCGGCGATCTCGAAGCCGTCTTCGGTCGACTTCATGGTCTCGAGGCGGGCCTGGGCGGTCTCGCTCAGCGGCTCCTTGTAGAGCAGCAGGCAGGCGGAGCGGATGGAGCCGCGGCCGACGCGGCCACGGAGCTGGTGGAGCTGGGCGAGGCCGAAGCGCTCGGCGCGCTCGATGATGATGATGGAGGCATTGGGGACGTCGACGCCGACCTCGATGACGGTCGTGGCGACGAGCAGCTTGATCTCGCCGGCGGCGAAGCGGGACATGACGTCCTGCTTGGCGGCGGCGGACATGCGGCCATGGACCAGGGCGACCTGGTCGCCGAACACCTGGCGGAGCTCGGCGGCCCGATCCTCGGCGGAAACGACTTCCAGCGTCTCGCTTTCCTCCACCAGTGGGCAGACCCAATAGGCCTGGGCACCCTCGGCGATGCGGGCGCGGAGGCGGGCGACGACGCGGTCGTATTCGTTGACCGAGAGGACGGCGGTGTCGATCGGCTGGCGGCCGCGCGGTTTTTCCCGGAGGACGCTGACCGCCATGTCGCCGAAATGGGTGAGCACCAGCGTGCGCGGGATCGGCGTTGCCGTCATCACCAGGAGGTCGGTGTGCTGGCCCTTGTCGGAGAGGGCGAGGCGCTGGTGGACGCCGAAGCGGTGCTGCTCGTCGACGACGACGAGGCCGAGATTGCGGAAAGCGATATCGGACTGGAACAGGGCGTGGGTGCCGACGGCGATATGGGCTTCGCCCGAGGCGAGGGCGGCGAGGCGGGCGCGGCGCTCGGCGGCGGGGAGCTTGCCGGTGAGGAGTTCGATGCGCAGGCCCGCGGCGTCGCAGAGGGGTTTCAGCGAATTGTAGTGCTGGGTCGCGAGGATCTCGGTGGGCGCCATCAGCGCCGACTGGGCGCCGTCCTCGACCATGGCGGCCATGGTCATCAGCGCCACGGCGGTCTTGCCGGAGCCGACATCGCCCTGCAGCAGCCGCGACATGCGGTCGGGCGCGGCGAGGTCGGCCCTGATCTCGCTTATGGCCTGCTCCTGGCCGGCGGTGAGGCTATAGGGCAGGGCGGCGCGTACCCTCTCGGTTACGGTTCCGTCGAAGCGGCGGGCGATGCCGCGGGACGAGACCATGGTGGAGCGGATGAGCTGCAGCGCCACCTGGCCGGCGAGGTATTCGTCATAGGCGAGGCGCATGCGGGCGGGGGCCCAGAGCTCGGCCTGTTCAGGATTTTCCGGAGCATGGACCTGGCGCAGGGCGTCGGCGAACGGGGGCCACTGGCGCTCGCGAACGGTGGCGGGATCAAGCCATTCGGGGAGGGGCGGGACGGTATCGAGCACCTGGCGGACGAGTTTGCCGAGCGCCTTGTGCGACAGCCCCTGGGTGAGCGGATAGACCGGCTCGACCAGCGGCAGGGTGCTGAACTGGTCGGCGGGCACCACGTAGTCGGGGTGGGTGATCTGCTTTTGGCCGTTGAAGAAGCCGATCTGGCCGGAAACGTAGCGCTCTTCGCCGACCGGCAGCAGCTTTTCCACCCAGCCGCCCTGCGAGCCGAAATAGACGAGGCTGACCTCGCCGGTCTCGTCATGGGCAAAGACCCGGTGCGGCACCTGCGGCTTGCCGCGCGGCGGCGGCTGGTGGTGATCGATATGGAGGCGGAGGGTGACGGTCTGGTTGAGATACGCCTCGGCGATGCCGACCTGCCGGCGCCGGTCGACCACGCCGGTGGGCATGTGCATCAGCAGGTCGAGCGCAATCGCCTCCTGCCCCTCCGGCGCGCCGAAATAGCGGCGCAGCAGCGCCGCCAGCTTGTCGCCCACGCCCTTTATCGAGGGCAGCGAGCGAAACAGCGGCGAAAGGGCGTCGGGACGGGACACGATTCTGGCAGGGCCTCCTCAGGCGGAGGGTAGTGGAGCGGGGGCGGGGGAGGGAAGGGGGCGGGGAGCGCTCACCGGGTGTCATCCCCGCGAAAGTGGGGATCCATCCTGAGATGCGGCATCACCATCTGGCGGCTGTTCGGGTATCGCAGGATGGGCCCCGGCTCAAGGCCGGGGTGACATCGGGGGTGGGGAGGGATCGGGGTCGAGCATACGCTCCGTCAAGTGACGCTTGACGCTTGACGGCCCGAGGCTTACCTTTGCTGCATGGACGTGGAGAGCATCAGGCACAAAGGGCTTCGCCGGTTCTTCGAGACCGGTGTTGCCAGGGGCCTCGTTGGCGAGGTGGACCGCTTGCGCAAGATGTTGGCTTTCATCGACGCGGCCGAGAGCCTGGACGAACTGTCGGTGCCGCCGAATTTCGGACTGCACGAGCGTACCGGCGACCGAAAGGGCACCTGGGCCATGACCGTGACCCGGAACTGGCGGCTGACCTTTCGCGTCAACGAAGACGGCGCCCTGATCGAACTGGACCTGGAGGACTATCATGGCTCTTAGGATGCACCCGTTCCTGACCGTTCATGTCGGGGACTTCCTGAAGACCGAGATCGTTGAGCCGACCGGCATGAGCATCAAGGCGCTGGCGGAGCATTTCGGTGTGTCGCGGCAGGCGTTGAGTACGCTGCTGAACGGCGGCGCCAGCCTCTCGCCCGACATGGCCATCCGCTTCGAGAAGGCGTTCGGGATCAAGGCGGACACGCTGCTGCGGATGCAGACGGCGTATCAACTGGCGCAGGCGCGGCGGAATGAGGCTCAAATCGAGGTCAAGCCGCTGACACGGGCGGCTTAGCCGACCTGCCGGCGCCGGTCGACGACGGCCGGCTCCTGCCCATCCGGCGCGCCGAAATAGCGGCGCAGCAGCGCCGCCAGCTTGTCACCCTCGCCCTTGATCGAGGGCAGGAAGCGAAACAGCGGCGAAAGGGCGTCGGGACGGCCGCGATTCTGGCGGGGCTCCCTGGCGCGGAGGGTAGTGGATTGGGGGCGGGGTGAAGGGGTGGCGGGAAGGGCAACACCAGTGACCACTAAGGGGTGGGTAGCGGACTGTCGGCTTTCAATCGAGATGCTCTGGACCGTGCCGCAGGGGTTCACCCACGCGCCACGCACCCCGAAAGCCTCGCAGAGCATCTTCTTGGATGTACGATCGAAGGCGTTGAGCGTCCAACTCTGGTTTCAATTTCCCCAAATCTGACCCTTCTGCGGATTGAGGCATCGCGTCAGCCTCCTGATCGTGGTTACGATGTTGCAGACATGATGACATAGCCTCTTATCGCCCTCAGGGCACGGAAGCTCTCATGCAAGGTGCTGCGCTTCGAATTGGCCACGCTGCGGCAGGACTGCGGCACCCCCATCGAGGGCATGCTGGTGGTGGCCGGAAGCCCGAGTAAGGACCCGGCGTAACGGTCGCAGGCTGCTGACATGGGCTGGCATAATGGTGATGCATGGTCCTTTGAACGGCTGCGCTGGTGCCGCCAGGAGAGGACCAATGACCAATATCGATCGCCGCACCTTTACCAGTTCTGCCATTACCCTCCTCGCCGCGGCCGGCCTCGGCTCGGGTTCCGCCATGGCGCAATCGAGCCTCACCAAGCCACAGCCGACGCGCATCGCCATTCCCGAACGCGAACTGGCTGACCTGAAGGAGCGGCTGCGCTCGGCCCGCTGGCCGGTCGAGGTCGATCCTGGCCAGTGGACCCGTGGCGTGCCGCAGGACTATATGCGCCGCGTCGTCGATTACTGGGCCAACAGCTTCGACTGGCGCGCCATCGAAGACCAGCTCAACGAATATGAGCAGGTCAATTTCGAGCATGAGGGCCAAGTGCTGCATGCTTTCCACGTACGCTCCGCCCGGCCCGACGCCATTCCGTTGGTGTTGATCCACGGTTGGCCCAGTTCGGCGGTGGAATATCTCAAGGTCATCGAGCCGCTAACCAATCCTGCCGTGGGACGGGCCTTCCACCTGGTCATTCCCAGCCAGCCGGGCTTCGGTCTGTCGCCGGCCTCGAGCCAGGTCGGCTGGACCTCGGTCAAGACGGCCCAGGCGATTGCCGGGTTGATGGCCGACCTGGGCTATGAGCGCTACGCCATTCACGGCAGCGACATGGGCGCCGATGTCGCCGGGCAGCTCGACCAGATCAGCGCCGGCAAGGTCATCGGTGTGCACGTGGCGACCGATACCGACACCATCGTGGCGGTGGCCTCGTTCATGGGCCAAGACCTTTCCTCCAATACGGTGCTTAACGATGACCAAAAGGTCCGAGTCGGGGCCAAGTTTGCCGCCTTGCCCGACGACATGGGCTATATCGGCATCCAGTCCACGCGACCCAAAACGCTGGGCTATGCTCTGCACGATTCGCCGATCGGCCAGCTCGCCTGGATCGTCGAGAAATTCGATGCCTGGACCAATCCGAGCAAGGCCCTGCCGGAAGACGCCGTCGATCTCGATCAGCTGCTGACCAATGTCACTCTCTATTGGTTCGGCGGCGGTGGTGCGGCCTCCGCAAACGCGGTCTATGAAAGCATGAAGGCCATGAGCTGGGCGCCGCCGACCGACACGCCGCAGGGCGCTTCCGCCTTCAACGCTGACGATCTGGCCCGGCCACTCTTCGACCCCGAAGCCAGTTTGCTGTTTTGGCGCGAGCATGCCGAGGGCGGCCATTTCCCAGCTATGGAAGAGCCCGAGCTCCTGGCCAGCGATATTAGGGACTTCTTCACCAGCCTCGCCGGCTGACGGCTAAGGCTAGGCAAAGCGGGCGGGGCTCGGCAAAGCCTGGCTCCGCCTTGCAGTGAGCCCGCCATGAACACTACCTCTTACGTCCCACAAAAAGCGGTAGGCGCTTCCCATCCAGCCTAAGTTGAACAAAACCGGACACTTTGGAGGCTCGTATGCTTAGACCTGTCCTAATCATAGCGTGCTGCTTGGCATCAGTTGCAGTCGCCAGCGCTTACGAGTGTCCAATAGGCACCGACGATGTTTTGCAGGTGACGAAATGGTCTGCTGAGCGCGTTGACGACCAGTGGACCAAGACGGTGGCCACGCTACGGAACATATCGGGTGCCGAAGTTCTGCCAGTGCGCATGGCAGACTCTTTGTGGATGGCCCTGGTCCTTCAGAATGGGACATGGCTGGCATGATCATCGTCGAAAAAGCGTTGCCATCAGGTAGTGAGACGACCATCACGGTTCAGGGTACCAGTCTGTCCTATTTGGTATCCGTCGACCAATCGACGACCAAACTCCACGCGTGCATGCAGTAGCGGCTACGGGGTGGGAAGCTGACCGTCTGCTTTTCAGATAGCTCATCGAGATTAAGCAGACTTTGGGTACCGGTCATTGGCTTCAGCGTGAGAGACCGTTCTGTCTAGGCTCGGCGTTTCCGTGCAAATCCCGGTAACGCTACATACGATCAAGCGGCACTACGTTCTTGGACGTGTAGGCAGACAACTCGCCCAGCACGGCAGAGAGCGCTGTCCGCAAGGTCTCATCTGCGAATGGCTTGAAGATGATCTTGAAGGGCGACGGGGCCCGGTCCGTCAGGCGATCGCTATAGCCCGTCATCAGCAGGATGCCGAGCGCCGGCCGTAACCGCCTGGCTTCGTGGGCGAGGTCAAGACCGGACATTTCAGGCATGGTGATATCACTGACCATCACGTCGAAGTGCCGCTCGCGCAGCAACGCGAGTCCCTCCGTGGCGCTGAACACTACCTCTGCCGCAACCTCGGCCTGCTGCAGCATATCGGCAACGCTTTGCGCGACCACCGGGTCATCATCGACCACGAGAGCTCGCAATCCGACCAGACCGGGAGTTACGAAGATAGCCCGCGCCACTTCCACGGCCTTCGGGAGCAGGATGTGCACTGCCGTGCCCGCACCGGGCACGCTGCTTATAGTGGCGATGCCGCCAGACCGCCGTGCAAACCCATACACCTGGCTCAGTCCGAGCCCTGCGGCGGGGGGTGGCTTGGTGCTGAAGAACGGATCGAACACCCGGTTCAGCGCCTCGGCGGCGATGCCGGTTCCGGTGTCGCTGACGGTGATCACCACGTGCGGACCGCGCAACTGCTCCGACATGGTTTCGGCGCGCGGTACGTTCCGCATGCTCAGCATCAGCTTGCCACCATTGGCCATGGCGTCGCGTGCATTAGCTGCCAGGTTCACAAGTGCCACTTCCAGCGCCTGCGGATCGATCTTCGCCGGCCACAGGTGATCAGCGATGTCGGCTGACACCTGGATATCTTCCCGAACAGCCTGCCGCATGATGCCAAGAAGCTTCGGTACAGTGCTCGCGAACTCGACCACCACGGCAGACGCATCGGTCTGCCGCGTGAAGCCCGAGAGCCGCTGGACCGCGCCTTTGCCCTTCTCCACTGATTCCAGCATCAGCGCGGTTATCTTGTCAAAGCGCTGATCATCGCCGCGGTGTCGGCGCAGCTGGGCTATGCCGCTCTGCAGCCCCATCAGCAGATTGTTGAAGTCGTGCGAAAGGCCGCCCGCCAGTTTACTGAGGGCGTCGAAGCGCTGCCACATGGCAACCATGGTGTCCTGCTGTCGTCGAGCCAAAATCTCGCGGCGGATGAGGAAACTCGCCAGCAGGATCAGCAGGACCGACACGCCACCGACTAGAACCAACGACTGCATCGCCAGCGTGGCTGGGCCTTGGTAGACCGCCAGGGGCATGCCAACTCTCACGGTCCACCCGGTGCCAACAATGCCGTGCGAGCCGGCGCGCAGGCCTTCGATACTCAACAAACCGTCACCGGCATCTTCGATTTGGCCCACAGCGTCTGGCGTCGCTGCCACCACTCGACCGTCTTCGTCGACGATCCACGACACCTAACCAGATGGCAGAGTGCTGCTGCGCATGGAGTCGATCAGCGTTTCCGGGCGCAGCACGGCACTGACGATGTAGGACACTTGGCCTTGGCGCACGACCGGCACCCGCACCGCGAACCCCGGCTTGCCTTCCGGGCCGTTCACCATCGCGCCGACTACGGGTTCGCCCGTGGCGGCAACCCGTGCGTGGCTCTCTGCATCCACCACCGCTAGAGTCCCGGTTGAGAGAGGCGGTGACGCCACCAGGAACTCGCCACCGAGATCGCTGACGCGCACGCTGAACCATACCGGCACGCTATGGCGCAAGCGCTCCGCCAACTCGGCGAAGGGGGCGACCTGAAGAGGCGGATCAAGACGTGGAGACTCGCTGAGGATGGTCAGCAGCTCGATCTGGTTGGACAGTTCCTTGGCAACGGCAGTCGCCGCACGTTCCGCGGCGCGGGCGAGTTGAGCGTCGTAGTCGCGCTGTTCTGCACCCGCATAAAGCTGGGTAACAACTGCCGCCGTGACCGTCATCGGGATGATGGCCGCGAGCACCAGCAGCATCCCATACCGCATAGCAGAGAGCCGCAGCGCGGCTCGGCGAAACATGTTCATGGCTTCACGATATCAGAACTCAGGGGGGAGAACAGCGGGTCGCAATAGGCTGAACACCTATCTCGATAAGGCGCTCGGCCTGCGTCGGCGTATGCCAAGCTTAGCCGGGTGACGTCACGCGGCTATGGAACTTGACTGTCATTGCTGGCAAGGTCACCGCCAACCGGGCGAATGACTCGGGCATCGCAACAGAGATCGCCAACTTGCCAGAGCAACTTGCTGCCCGATTGTTGTCCCAGACAAGTGACTTCAGGGCCCTGATCGACATCGCTCCGGCCATGGTGTGGGTGGCTACGGAAGACGGTGCATGCACATTTCTGAGCAAATCCTGGGTCAGCTTCACTGGACAAGACGCTGCTGACGGGCTGAGCTCAGGTTGGCTCCAGGCGATACACCCCGACGACCGAACCGGTGTCCAGTCCGCCTTCGTGTCCGCCCGGGCCGACAAGCGCTCGTATCAGACGGAATACCGCGTCAGAACCGCCACGGGTGGGTACCGCTGGGTGCTGGATTCGGCATCTCCGATCATCCGCCCCGATGGTCTGCTTCAGGGCTACATCGGGTCAATCGTCGACAATGAAGACCGCAAGGTGGCGGAGCTGGAGCGCGAGCGCAGTGAGCGCCGGCTGCAGGTCGCCTTAACTGCGTCCGGCATCGGCACCTGGGAATGGGACGTGGTCGGCAATCACTTCACCTTCTCGCCCAGAGCTCTCGAGATTTTCGGGTTCGAACACGGGCCGGTGACTTACGAGCGCCTGCAGGACTGCATCCTTGCCGAGGATCTGCCGGAAGTGCAGCGGCTGTCGAAACTGGCGCTTGATCCGGCGGTCCGCGCACATGCGCCTTACCGCTATCGCATTCGCCGGGAGACAGCCCAGCGGGTCCGCTGGGTGGAGGCGCATGGCGAGGCGCTGTTCGAGAGCCACAACGGCGCCCTGCGGCCCCACACCTACATTGGC
The DNA here is from genome assembly GCF_042685625.1 of Devosia albogilva. Taxonomy (NCBI): domain Bacteria; kingdom Pseudomonadati; phylum Pseudomonadota; class Alphaproteobacteria; order Hyphomicrobiales; family Devosiaceae; genus Devosia; species Devosia albogilva. Next base: position 137,941 of record NZ_JBHUNP010000001.1, on the reverse strand, counting down.
ACCTTTCTCGACATCACCGAACACGTGGAACAGGAACGGCGGGCCCGTGAGGACGCCACCCGCCTCGAACTCGCACTCCACGCGGCCGATCTTGCGGTGTGGGAACTGGACATCGCCAATGACCGGGTGTCACCGTCTCCGGCGCTGAACAAGCTCTACGGCTTTGCTGACGATGCAACACCGACAGCGGATGAGTTCCGGTCGCGGTATGCCCCCGGAGAGCAGGAACGATTGGAGCAACTCGGCCGGGAGGCGCTGGCCCGCGGGGAGGACCGAATTTGCGCGGAGGTGAAGCACTTGCTGCCGGACGGGACCGTCCGCTGGCTGCTGATCCAGGCGCAGAGCGCTGCTCCCCTTCCCAGTGGCGGCCCCAGAGCGATCGGCGTGGTCATGGACATCACCGAGCGAAAACTCCACGAAGAGAGTTTGGCAGTAGCTGCCCGAGAAATGGAGCACCGCGTCAAGAACTCGCTCACCTTGGTCCAGAGCCTGGTTCAGCAGTCCTTTCGACCGGACCGTCCCTACGACGAGGCAAAGGCCATTTTCGACCAAAGGCTGCGAGCCTATGTGGATGTCACCGATCTGATCTCCGGCCGCGAAAATCAGGACATCGAGATTGCGTCCCTGCTGACCCGAGCCCTGAATCCTTTTCGGCAAAGCGAGGCTGATCAGTTCTTGCTCGAGGGATTAAACAGCTCTGTACCGTCGCGCATCGCATTCGTGCTTGGCCTGGCGCTGCATGAGCTTGCTACCAACTCTGTAAAGTACGGTGCACTCAGCGTCCCTGAGGGACGGGTGAAGGTCTCGTGGTCGACTTCGGACACCGAATTCCGGCTCGACTGGACAGAGATGGGTGGACCGCATGTGACGCCGCCAACACGTAAGGGGTTTGGCACCCGCCTGCTGAGCGGTGCGCTGCTGACCAACGTCAAGGGTACGGCGAACCTGGAGTACAATCCCTCGGGAGTGCGCTTCCAACTTGTAGTAGGTCAACCCCGCTAGCGCCTTGTTTCCGAAGGGCCTTCATTCCGGTGACGCTGATACGTGTCAGTTCGATGAGGAGCCAAGCTCCGCAAGCCGCTGAACCAGGTCTTGCCTTGTGAACGGCTTGTTTAGTTTCGGTAGGCTCGGGTCAATACCATCGAGTTCGGCATAGCCGGTGATGACCAAGGCTTTGCCAATAATGCCCTGCTCCAACAGCCGGAGCGCTAACTGGCATCCATTGATCCCTGGCATCAGGTGATCGGTGACGAGCAGGTCAGGCCGCAAGCCTTCGTCGATCAAGTCAAGCGCCGCCGCGGCAGAGTCGGCTTCCACCACTTCGAACCCCAATTCGGACAACATGTCAGCGGTGCTCAGGCGCACTACGGCTTCATCGTCAACCAGCAACGCAACACCTTCGGATGTGGGCTCACTCTCCAGTGCTCTCGTGTTCTGCTCTCCACCGTCGGCTTGGCCCGTGCTTCTCTTGAGCCAAAGCTCGACATTAGTGCCCAGTCCGGGCTGGCTCGAGATGGTGAGGGCGCCGCCCAGTTGGGCGGCGAGACCATGCACCATGGACAGCCCCAGCCCCGTGCCGCGACCGATGCCCTTCGTCGAAAAGAACGGCTCTATGGCCCGGGCGAGGGTCGCTTGATCCATGCCACTGCCCGTATCGGCAACGGACAGCCGGACATAGCGCCCCGGCGCCAGGCCGGATCGAGTATCAGCGAGCGCCGTCTCGGCTGAGACGGTAATCCTGACTGTGCCGCTATGGTCTACCATTGCATCTCGTGCGTTCACCACCAGATTGAGCAGCGCCATCTCGAGTTGATTGGCATCAGCCCTGGCGGGAGGCACATCGTCTGCTACCTCCACGATCAGCCTGATCTGCGGCCCCATTGTGCTCGAGAGGAGCCCCGACATTCCACGTACGAGCTTAGCGACGTCGACGCCGGTCGGCTGCAGCGGCTGCCGGCGAGAAAAGGCCAGGAGCCGCTGCACCAAGGTTCGCGCTCGATCGGCAGCCTGCAGGGCATTGGTCACAAGGCGCTGTTCGCGCTCGTCGCCAGTGCCTTTGCGATGAAGTCGATCGAGGGTCCCGAGGATCGGTGCCAGCAGGTTGTTGAAGTCATGTGCAACTCCGCCGGTGAGTTGACCCATGGCTTCCATTTTCTGGGATTGGTGCAATGCCTCCTCTGCAAGGATCTGTCGGGTAACGTTTCGGCTGGACCCTATGATACGGCCGATCCGGCCATCGGCGTCCCGCACAGGCACGATGGATGTGTCCCAATATTGCGGGCCGCCGTTGAGTTCAAAGGCCTCTCGGTACTGCAGAACCACTCCGCTCTGGATCACCTGACGGTAGGCGTCGACCACCTTCTTGGCCGCTTCCGGCGGCATGAAGTCCTCGATGCGCTTGCCGCGGATGTCGTCTATCTTGAAGCCGACGCCTGCTTCATGCGCCGGATTGATCTCCTCAGCGGTAAAGGAGCCGTCTGGCTCGACCCGCACCATGAACAGGGCCTCCGGCGCATTCTCGAAGTAGGCGCGATACAGAGCATCGCTCTCCCGCCGGGCCCGCTCAGTTTCCCGCAGTTTCTCCTGCTCGCGCTGGCTTTCCGCCAGAGCCTCAGCCACGCGCCGTTCAAGACTTTCGTTGAGTTCACGTAGTTTCGCTTCGGCTCGGGCCCGCTCCACCGCCTGCCAAGTCTGCTCAACGACCTCCCGAGCCAGGCCGGTTTCGCTCTCCGTCCATTGATGTGGCTCGGGGTGATGCAGATAGAGCATCGCAACAAAGCGACCCTCCTTGAACAGGGGGACGGCAAGTACTGATCGAGTGTCGATAGCTGCGAAAGCTGCAGACGACGGTCCCACCCGTGGGTCGGTGTTCACGTCATCCACCCACATCATGCGCCCGGCGCGCAGTTCACCAACGATTTCCGGCCCGAAGTTGTCCATGCGGTGGCGACCGGCCACACTGCCAATCCGCCCGTCGATCCAGTCGCTTTCGACGATCACGTCCTTACCCGTAGGGTCGACTTCCCCGTACCCGACGCGGGCTATACCCAGTTCGCGTCCCAAGGCTTCTGCGGCCGCCGCCATGATCTGAGCCGCGTCCGCCAAGCCGTGAAGCCTGCGTTCCAGCGACAACCGGAATGCGTCGCGGCGACGACTGATCACCGTCTCTGTGGTCTCAGTGCAGGCGCAGAACATGCCGCCGACGCGGCCCTCATCGTCAAGGATGGGGGAATAGGAGAAGGTGAACCAAGTTTGCTCTTCGAACCCCTTGCGATTCATCAGTAGCGGCAGGTCTTCCTGGAATGTGGCCTCACCGGCTAATGCTGCCTCGATCAGGGAGATAATATCCGGCCAGATCTCCTTCCAAATCTGGTCGAAGCGCCTGCCCAGCGCGTCCGGGTGCTTGGCGCCGAGAACCTGGGCGTAAGCGTCATTGTAGAGAAAGCCGAGCTCCGGCCCCCAAGCCACGAACATCGGGAACTTCGACTGCAGCATCAGGGCTATCGCTGTTCGAAGAGCCTGGGGCCAATTCTCCGGTTTTCCTAGGGGCGACTTCGACCAGTCGTTCTCCCGCATGCGGCGCGCCAGCTCGCTGGTGCCGGCTAAGAACGCAGCGCTGGAAGCTGATAGGTGGGACATGAACTGACCTCTACTTGCCGGAGCAAGTCCAAACCCTCCTCCGGACTAAGACGGCGGAATCGAGTTCGATTGGGTAATGAGCTGGGAAATCGCCGTCACGAGTTGCGCCATGGCGAAGGGTTTCTGCAGGAGAACGCTGTGCGGGACGCCATTGGCCGCCCAATCGGCAGCGCTGTCGCCCGTCATGTAGATGACAGGGATAGTGGGGGAAAGTTCCCGGGCCCGGTGGGCAACGTCCCATCCTGATGGGCCGGCGCCCATCCTTATGTCGGTGATCAAGCCACGAAAGCGGGCGACATCCTTTTCTAGCTCCTCGATTGCTTTGATGCCGTTGTCCACAACAAGGGTGTCGTAACCGCCCTCTGCCAAGGCGTCTTCGAGGTTAGGCAGAAGAAGCGCCTCGTCTTCGGCAAGCAACAGGACGGCAGTGTTCATGTAGAGGCCCCTTCGACGAGAGCGCCCCGGGACGAGGACGTCGGCGTCTCTGCCGAGGTCCCTCAACTTTGGCTCCATCGTAGCCGCTAAGAATGCTGCCGCAGTGTTTTTGTTCCGGCGGCAGAGTGGTAGTGCCGCGACTGACAAGAGATTTCTGCCGGGCTGTTCGTTCGGGGGCGAGAAGCAACTCGGCGACTTAGCCGCTAGAGTACGCTCACTGTACCGGCTTCCAAGCGTACATAGTCTCAGTCCGTTGCGAAAACCTGAGGCGGCATGGGGATTGCTAGCGTGCTAGCCTCAGTCCTACGAGCCTATCCGAAGGGGTCCTTAAAAGAACATCCAATCATGCCGTCCGCGCTTTCCAGCAGATGTCGATGGCCATCAGGGTGACGGTGACCAGGGCGAGCTTGATGAAGATGGCCAGCTCCTGACCTTGCAGCCAAGCGGGGCCGCCATGATGAGTGGCATACAGGCAGGCGAACGCGACCGCCAGGATAGCGGTGAAACCTGTGACCAAGGTCGACAGCAGGTGACGGCGGCTCAGGTGAGGCAAGGGGCGCTCCTGTGAATGGGGGCCACCCTGCCAGCTGCGGTTCACCGCGACCTTTCACGGATCGGCGCATTTTTACGGAAGACTGCAAGTGACCTTTGTCCGGTTTGCGGGCAGCCTTGCCGCTGATTCCTGGACGAGGCGGACATGAAATACGCTCTTCGCATCTTCGGCCTTCTAGCCGTGGTCTTTGCACTCTACGTCATCGTGGGCGAGCAGCTGGTGGGCTCGAGCGGTGATGCCTACGTCAATACGCGCCTCGCTGAGATCCAGAGCCCGACCGACGGGGTGGCGCAGCTTGCCCTTGGGCCGCTTGGCAGCCGCATCGCGCTGAGTGAAGCCATCGGCAACATCGCGCCGCGGGCGGACAATTCCTTATCGTTCCTCGGCCCGGAGCAGCAGCGCGCCATCTACGCGGCGGATCTGGAAGCCAATGCTACCCAGCCGGGAACTGAGCCGGCGGCGGTGCTCGAACGGCGCATCGAGGCACTCGATCGTCTTATCGAAGAACAGCGAGCCCATCTTCTTGCTGGACAGAACACCGCGCTCCGAAGCACGGCCAATGGCATTATCTGGAGCATCAATGCGCATTCGGGACAGTCAGTCGCAGCCGGAGACACCATCGCCACTCTCGCCGACTGCGATGCAGCGTTCATCCACGCCAGCATCGACCAGCGGCTGTATAACCGGCTGAAGGTTGGCGACAACGCCCAGTTCCGCTTCCACGACGGCCCGGTTCTGGATGTAACGGTGGCCCTGTTGGCTGGCACGGGACCGCGTAGTCTGATCGAGACCCTTGCCATCAGTCCCACCGAGCGGCTGCTAGACGGCTATTCGGTGCTGCTTACGTCCCCGGCGCTGAACCAGCAGGGCTCCTGTCCGCTCGGCCGAACCGGACGCGTGGTGTTCAGCGAGGGACCACTCTCCGGTGCCGGCGAGTGGTTCTCCGGACTTGGCCTTCGATGATCCTGTTTCCGGAGTGGCTGGTCGCTTGGGTGCCGAGCCTGCTGGTGGCCGGCATCGGTTTGGGCATCGCGCCTATCTTGTCGCGCCACAACGGCTGGATGCGAGCGGCTTTCATGCTGCTGGCGGCATTCTTTTCAGTGCGCTACCTAGTGTGGCGCCTGACGGAGACCGTGGCGCCGATCGGCTTCACTCTGGATGCGCTCGCCAGTTGGTCCTTCGCCCTGATCGAAGCTGCGACCGTCATTTCGAGCCTGTCGGCCTTCCTCATCCTGTCACGCCACCGGGCTCGCTCCGGCGATGCCGACGCCAATCTTCCGTGGGTGGAGAAGGTCGCTCCAAGTGTGGCGGTCGTTGTCGCCACCTACAACGAGGAATGGTCGGTGCTGGAGCGGACGCTGGCCGGTGCCTTGGCGAGTGAATACCGCAACAAGACCATTCACGTGCTCGATGATGGCCGCCGCGAATGGCTGCGTGAGCGCTGCGCCGAGCTCGGCGTGGAGCATGTGACGCGACCCGACAACGATCACGGCAAGGCTGGCAACATCAATCACTTCCTTCGCGAGCTGCGGAGGCGAGGCGAGGAGCCGGACTTCGTTGCCGTGCTAGACGCGGACTTCGTTCCGCACCGGGATTTTTTCACCCGCACCCTGGCGCTGTTTGCCGACGAGACCATCGGCCTGGTCCAGACTCCGCAGCACTTCTTCAATCCGGACCCGATCCAGCATAATCTCGGCATCAGCCGCTCCTATCCGGACGAGCAGCGCTTCTTCTTCGACTACATGCAGCCGGCCCGAGATGGCTGGGACATTGCAGTGTGCTGCGGCACCTCCTCCATCGTCCGGTGGACGGCGCTGGAGGCTATCGGCGATTTCCCCACCTCCAGCGTCACCGAAGACTACATGCTGACGTCGGTGCTCAAGATGAAGGGCTATTCCACGGCCTATCTGAACGAGCCGCTCAGCGAAGGCCTGGCTCCGGAAGGACTCAAGGAATACATCACCCAGCGATCCCGCTGGTGCCTCGGTCTGATGCAGATCGTGCGCAGTCCTGCTGGCCCCTTCAGCACGGAGCCCCTCCGCTTTCGCGACCGCTGGAGCGTACTCGACTCCTGCCTCTACTGGCTGACGACGTTCCCCTTCAAGATCGCGTGCATCGTCTATCCGCTGCTCTACTGGTATCTCGGCGTTACGGTGGTGGACGCGCCGCTCTATGAGGTTATCAGCTATTTCGGGCCCTACTACCTCGCCACAATGGTGTTCCTGAACTTCGTCTCGATCGGCATGTTCGTGCCCATCGTCAACGATATCAGCCAACTGGTCGGGGCTTGGGAGATCAGCCGGTCCGCAATCACCGGCCTGATCAAGCCGCATGGCCATGCCTTTAAGGTGACCATGAAGGGGGGCGATCGGGACCGTATCGTCATTCAGTGGCCGATCATGCGACGGTTTCTCGCCGCCTTTATTCTGACCGTAGGCGGCCTGTTGATAGGGCTGACCTCGGACTATCTGTTCGACGCCCACGCCGGCGAGGGCAAGATCGTCATCCTGTTCTGGACGCTCTACAATCTACTGGTTCTGGCCGGCACTATGTTGGTCTGCATCGAACTGCCACGAACGGCATCGATCCTGCGCTCCAACCCGGAACAGGTGGAGGTGCTGGTCGATGGGGAAAGCCGCAGGGTGTGGCTCACCGACATCCATGCCGAGGCGCTGCGGCTCCGCGGTTTGGCACTGCCCGTCGGCAAGGCCTTCACGTGTTTTGTACCTGGCGTGGGTGAGATTTCGGCCGAAGTCACCCTCTCACTCAACGCCGCCGTCGATGCTCGAATCACGCTGACGGCGGCTCAGCGGGAAGACCTGATCGAGAAGCTTCACACCCAGACGGGAGCCCCCGGCACTGCTGGTGTCGCAGCAGCGGGGCTCGGAGCCGGGCTATTGCGGCGTCTCATTGCTGGAACTGTTCGCTGAACTTCGTCCCTGAGCACCAAGCCGCGACTGCAACAAGGCAATTGCGTCCGATAGGATCGTAGCTTCTGCGAAGCGTCGGTGCTCGCGCACATAGGGTGTCGGCTCGCCACGGGCGAGTTGCAGGAAGTTCTCGGCCAGGCTGCGCAGCGGCCGGAGCAGGATGGCCGCGATTACCCCGAACGCCACCAGCATCAGTAGGAACACCGCTGCAGCCATAGTCAGCATCTGGGTGCGGAAGGTGGTTTCAGCGCCCTGCACGTAGGTGGGATCCAACCGGGCGACCATGCTCCAGCCGAAAGACGGCAACGACTGGTAGCTGAACTGCGGTAGCGTGGTGGCGAAATAGGTTTCCCCATCAGGCCACACCTCGTTCTCAGTTGTCTCTACACCGAGGGAGGCGGCGCGGAAGCTGCGGAGGCCTGACACATCGGATACCGATGGATCAGTTTGCAGGATGATCGTGCCGGCACGATTCAGAATGAATGCGTCAAGCTGGAGGCGCCCGGCGGCTTCCGTGGCGAGTTGCTCTACCCACTCCCAGTTCACATGCGCGCCGAGGACACCCGCCACCTGTCCGCGCTCATCCCGTATCGGGGCGGAGAAATCCACAAAGCGGATCGGATCATCATTGTTGCTCTCGAGGAGCTTTGCCAGCAGCACCGCTTCATGAACATCGCCGGCGAAGGGACCAGCTAAGCCCTGCTGAAACCAGGGTCTCTGGGCGACATTCTCCCCCTCCAGCATCCCGCCACTCGCTGCGAGCACGGTACCGCTGCGGTCCGCAATGCCGATCCAGGAGAACTTGTCGATGTTCGGCTCAAGGCCAACAATGGTCGCCTCCGCCAATGCCGGCTCGAATTCACCGGAGACACGCTCGGCTGCCCTCTCTACCCGCTGCCATTCTTCAAAGAGGGACCGGCTGAGGAAAGTGCCCAGCGCCTCCGTGCGCACATGCACCGCCTGTTCGGAGGTACTGACGCTGTACGATCGCAGCCCCGATTGGAAAAGCCAGGTCAAGGCCGCTAGGCCCGCACACAACACCAGCGCGAGCACCAAGGAGAGCAAAGACCTCAACTTCATCCGAATCCCCTTCGTGGACAGGCAAGGGGCGAAGGGTTGCTTCGTGCCGGGCGGACGAGAACCCCTCGGCGGCAACTTTGGTGAACATGGCGTTAACGCACTCTCGTGCGGCCTCTTCGCCGATGGTAGTCTGATTGCCAACTAGCTGACAGCCGTTCCCTATCCGGACGAGTGTCGCTCCTACTCGTATTACATACGCCCGGCGGCCCAATGTCGGCTTTCGGGTAGAGACCAACATCAGCCTAATGACCGATACGGGGTCGAAAGCCGCCGCAGCGTTGCCCGTCTTCTTCAATCAGCCAGTCGCCCCAGCTATCGCTTCTCCTGCACCGGCCGCCCCTGCTGGCGTGCCTGCGCTCGCCAGAGCCTCTTCCGGGCATCCACCGGTTCCAGATGACGATACTTCCCGCCGGAGAACTTCGGCCAATCTAGCGCCAGGCCAGAGCGGACGAGTTCGGCGGCTAGGTCGCGCCCGTCGGGCAGGAAGCACTCGGCGACTACGCGGTCGTAGGAGAGTTCGGGCCTGATCCGGGCGGTGACCGTCTGCCCTTTGCACAACTGGACCATGGCCCACTTGGCCTTCTGACCCCAAGGATGGTCGAGTTCGGGGGCGTCGATGCCGGCGAGGCGGATGCGGGTGCCGGCGATGTCGAGGGTGTCGCCGTCAATCACCCAGCACTGGCCGCGCAGGATCGTCTCGCGTGGGCGTGGCGGTGGCGGAGATCGCCGAAGCACCGCGATCGCGTCCTCTGTGGAGCGGAAGGGTGAATCTTCGACGGGCGGCGGAGCCGGCGTGCGGCGGCCGGAGAGAATCCGCACCAGAATGCGAAAGAAGCGCATGTCCTTCCCCCAAAGACTGCGTGTCTCCGGCGGCGATGGCCGGGATGGTGCAGCATTGCCGGAAAAGACCGGCAAGGGAAGCGGACGTGCTCTGTCCGGTAAAGCGAGTGTTGCGAGTTTCCGCAACCACCACCTTTCCCCGGCATTGATGCGGCACCAACATGCGCGTAAGAACGCCGGCACATCCTCAACCCCTCAGCATCATGGTGCGTCGAATGACTGCCGGTGAAGACATTGCCATGCGCAGGAAGCGCCTTCGGTATCGGGCGTGGCACCGGGGGACGCGGGAGATGGACCTGGTGCTGGGGCCGTTCGCGGATGCCGAGATCGAGGGGCTCGACACTGTCGAGCTCGATCGGCTGGAGCGGCTGATGGATGAGGAGGATCCGGCGCTGTTGACCTGGGTGCTGGGGCAGGCGGAGCCGCCGGCGCATGTGGATAGCGAGTTTTTGGAGCGGGTGATCCGGTCGCACCGCCAGCGGATGAGCGCATGAACGAGCACAAGCTTCCCGAGGTGCCGGTGCGCACGCTCGCCAATGTTCCCGACGGCATGCAGCCGATGGTGCTGGCGCGGCTGGTCGAGGAGCGGCTGAAGGCGGCGCCGGACGATCCGGTCAGCCTGGTGTTCGTGGCGCGCGACGGGCGGCGGCTGCAGCGGATGGAGGAGATTCTCTCCGCCATGCTGCCGGGGCATCCGGTGCTGACGCTGCCGGCCTGGGATTGTTTGCCCTATGACCGGGTGTCGCCCAATACCGTCACCATCGCGGCACGGATGAACACGCTGGCGGCGCTGGTGGGCGATGCCAAGGGGGCGGTGGTGATCACCGCCGTCAACGCGCTGATCCAGAAGCTGCCGCCGCGCGAGGCGGTGGAGGAGATGAGTTTTTCGGCCGCCACCGGCAAGGTGGTGGATAGCGAGAAGCTGATCGCCTGGGCGGCCAACAATGGCTATCTCCGGGTGCCGACGGTGCGCGAGAGCGGCGAATATGCGGTGCGCGGCGGGCTGGTGGACCTGTTCCCGGCCGGCTCGGAAACGCCGCTGCGCTTCGATTTCTTCGGCAAGCAGCTCGAATCGATCCGCACCTTCGACGCGGATACGCAGCGCACCACCGGCATGCTGAAGCGGGTGGAACTGACCCCGATCAGCGAGGTGGTGCTGAACGAAGAGAATATCCGCCGGTTCCGCCAGAACTATACGGCCGCCTTCGGCGGCAACACGGTGGACGACACGCTCTATGCCTCGATCAGCGGCGGGTCGCGCTATTCGGGGACGGAGCACTGGCTGCCGTTCTTCTACGAGCATCTGGACCGGCTGAGCGACTATGTGGGCGACGCGCCCTATGTGTTCGACGACCAGGCGGTGGATGCCTACGAGACGCGCGTGGCGCAGATCCGCGACTATTACGAGGCGCGCGAAACCGCGCGGCTGCAGCCGGCGGTGGCCGGGGCAGGGGCGCCGTACAAGCCGGTGAAGCCGGAGCTGCTCTACGACGTCGACACACATCCGTACGGGCTCTCCGGAGCTTCGGTGGTGCAACTGACGCCGTTCCTGGCGCCGGGGGTGAAGCGGAACGACGATGCCGGTGGGCGCATCGCGCCGAGCTTTGCGGCGGAGCGGCAGGCGGCGGATACCAATCTCTTCCAGGCGGTGGTGGAGCGCCTCTTGGCGGAGCGGCGGCGGGGGCGGCGGAGCGTCGTGGCCTGCTGGAGCCCGGGCTCGCGCGATCGCATGGCGCAGGTGCTGCAGGATCACGGGCTGACCAATCCGCGGCTGGCCGAGAACTGGCGCGATGCCGAGACGACGAGCGCGGCGACCACCTCGCTGGTGGTGCTGCCGCTCGAGACGGGGTTCGAGACCGACGAGCTGCTGGTGCTGAGCGAGCAGGATATTCTCGGCGAACGGATCCTGAGGCCGCAGCGGCGGAAGCGCGCGCAGGATGCGCTGACCGAGGCGGCGGGGCTGGCGGCGGGCGATCTGGTCGTCCATGTCGATCACGGTATCGGCCGGTTCCTGGGGCTGGCGGTGATCGAGGCGGGCGGGGCGCCGCATGAGTGCGTCGAGCTCGAATATGCCGGCGACACCAAGCTCTACCTGCCGGTGGAGAACATCGAGCTGTTGACGCGCTACGGCTCGGACGACAGCTCGGTCACGCTCGACAAGCTCGGTGGCGTGGCGTGGCAGGCCAGGAAGGGCAAGCTCAAGAAGCGCATCCGCGAAATGGCGGAGCAGCTGATCAAGATCGCGGCGCAGCGGCAGTTGATGCGGGCGGACCGGGTGGAGCTCAATCCCGGCTCATATGACGAGTTCGTGGCGCGCTTCCCCTATGACGAGACCGAAGACCAGATGGCCGCCATCGAGGCGGTGTTCGACGACCTGACCTCGGGCCGGGTGATGGACCGGCTGGTGTGCGGCGATGTCGGCTTCGGCAAGACCGAGGTGGCACTGCGGGCGGCGTTTGCGGTGGCGCTGAGCGGCAAGCAGGTGGCGGTGGTGGTGCCGACGACACTGCTAGCGCGGCAGCACTTCCGGACTTTTGCGGAGCGCTTCCAGGGGCTGCCGGTGCGGGTGCGGCATGCCTCGCGCATGGTCAGCGCCAGCGAGCTCAAGGCGACCAAGGAAGGGCTGGCGGACGGGCAGGTCGACATCGTGGTCGGCACCCATGCGCTGCTGGGCAAGGGCATCAAGTTCAAGGACCTGGGGCTCCTGATCGTCGACGAGGAGCAGCACTTCGGCGTGTCGCACAAGGAGCGGCTGAAGGAGCTCAAGGCGAACGTGCATGTGCTGACGCTGACGGCGACGCCGATCCCGCGCACGCTGCAACTGGCGCTGACCGGGGTACGCGACCTGTCGCTGCTGGCGACGCCGCCGGTCGACCGGCTGGCCATACGCACCTTCATCTCGCCCTTCGACCCGCTCTCTGTGCGCGAGGCGCTGCTGCGCGAGAAATATCGCGGCGGGCAGAGCTTCTACGTGGTACCGCGGATCAAGGATCAGGGGGACATCGCCGAGTTCCTCCGCACGCAGGTGCCGGAGGTGAGCTTCGTTGCCGCCAATGGGCAGATGGCGCCGGGCGAGCTCGACGACATCATGAACAATTTTTACGACAACAAGTTCGACGTGCTGCTGGCGACGACGATCGTGGAGTCGGGGCTCGATATCCCGAACGCCAACACCTTGATCGTGCACAAGGCGGATCAGTTCGGGCTGGCGCAGCTCTACCAGATCCGCGGCCGCATCGGGCGGAGCAAGCAGCGCGCCTATGCGCTGTTCACGGTGCCGGCGGACAAGAAGCTGACCGATACGGCGGAGCGGCGGCTCGGCGTGCTGCAGTCGCTCGAATCGCTGGGTGCTGGCTTCCAGCTCGCGAGCCACGACCTCGATATCCGCGGGGCCGGCAACCTGCTCGGCGACGAGCAATCGGGCCATATCCGCGAGGTCGGGTTCGAGCTCTACCAGTCGATGCTGGAAGAGGCGGTGGCCAACCTCAAGGCCGGCGGCGACGCCGAGTACGAGGACAAGAACGAGTGGAGCCCGTCGATTTCGCTCGGCATGCCGGTGATGATTCCGGAAGACTATGTGCCGGACCTGCAGCTTCGCATGCAGCTCTACCGGCGCTTGGGCGACCTTACGGAGGTGCGCGAGATCGATGCCGCCGGTGCCGAGCTGATCGACCGCTTCGGACCGCTGCCGGAAGAAGTCGAGGCGCTGCTCAAGGTGATCCTGGTCAAGGCGCTGTGCCGCAAGGCCAATGTCGAGAAGGTGGACGCGGGGCCCAAGGGCGCGGTGCTGACGCTGCGGAACGGGGAGTTCCCGAATCCGACGGGGCTGGTGAAGCTGGTGGCGGACCCGGGCAACCAGGTGCGGGTGAAGCCGGATCAGAAACTCGTGTTCGCCCGCAACTGGCCGACACCGGAGACGCGGCTCAAGGGGGCGGCGGCGATCCTGTCACGGCTGGCGCGGCTTGCCGAAAGCGCCGACTGAGGCCGGCGCATATACCCTTTGGCCATAAAGTTTTGGCAGGAGGGTTCGGTCATGTTATTGCCGGATTTCAGCCCTTGAAGGGCAGTCTCATTCTCCGGCGTGGCGCCCGACGCCTATCGAACCGCCACAAGAGCCAAGGACAGTCTATGAACCTCAGGAAACCTCTCGTTGCTGGCCTTACGGCTGCCGCGCTGACGCTGTCGCCAATGGCCGTGTTCGCCCAGGACGCTGCGCCCGCAACCGATGCCCCCGCTGCCGAAAGCACCGAAGCGCCTGCCACCGATACGGCTGCTGCTCCCGCCGCTGGTGCGGCCCTGCCGAGCCAGAACTGGCTGAAGGTCTGCGACCCGCTTCCCGATGGGCAGCAGGCCTGCATCCTGCGCCAGGTGGTGCTGGCCAATGGTCAGTTCCTCGGCTCGTTCCTTCTGCGCGACGATCCGGGCCAGGAATCGCGGCTGCTGGCCGTTGCCGCGGTGCCGCTCGGGGTGCTGCTGCCGTTCGGCCTGACTTGGCAGATCGATGGCGGCCAGGAAATCAAGGTCCCCTACATGCTGTGCGATCCGCAGTCCTGCGCGACGCAGCTGGTGATCAACGAGCAGTTCATCAACTCGATGAAGCGCGGCAACAAGCTGACGCTGACCGCCAAGAACCGCCAGAACCAGGACCTGAAGATCGAGATCGACCTGGCCGGCTTCACCGCCACCTATGACGGCGATGCCGCGCTGAACTTCGACGAGTTCCAGCAGGCGACCTCGGGTGAGCAGGCTCTGGAGCAGGTGCTGCAGGACCGCGCCGAAGCGCTGCGCCGTCAGCTCTCCGAAGGCGGCGATGGTGAGGCTCCTGCCGAGGGCGATGCTCCGGCCGAGGCACCCGCTCAGTAACGCCGGATTGCAGTTTGATAGAGAGGGCGCGGGAAACCGCGCCCTTTTCGTTTGCCCAGTGCGCAGTCACTGGCAACGCCGGGACAGCGGCGGATCTGGTTTCCGAAACGAGATCTTGCGGCAGTCATGGCATCTCGGGATGGGCCCCGGCTCAAGGCCGGGGTGACATCGTGGGTGTTGTAATTTTTGAGGAAGGCAATCAGCGTCGCGCTACGCCCATGCCGAGGCTGAAGGCGCGGCGGCGCAGGGGGGGCGCGAGCCGCAAGGCCCACAGCCCACTGGCGCGCAGGGCCTGGGCGGGCAGCAGATCGGTGATCAGCGAGCGGAACAGGGCGTCGACCATGCCGCCAGTGCGGCCGAGATCGGCAGCGCGACGGCTGGCATAGGACCGTGCCGCTTCGACGGACCAGGTCGGGCGCGCCGGATCGGCTGCGGCCACGGCAGCGGCAAGATCGGCAACGTCGCGCAGGCCGAGATTGAGCCCCTGGGCGCCGATCGGCGGGAACGCGTGGGCGGCTTCGCCCACAAGGGCGATTCCGTCCTGGCCGGCCCGATCGACGCTGAGGGTCGAGAGTGGGAAGACGAAGGCAGGCGTCACCACCGAGATGCGGCCGAACAGACGCTGCGACTTGTGATTTATCTGGGCCTGGAGCTGTTCGGGCCCGGACGAGCGGATCGTGTCGAGCACGGCATGGTCGTCGATCCAGACGAGGTTGGCGCGCGTGCCCCCCGCCGGCACCAGCGTAAAGGGGCCTTGCGGGTAATGGAATTCCACCGAGGTGCCGTCAAGCGGGCGGCCAAGCTCGAGGTCACAGACCAGAGCGGACTGGGTGAAGGCGTGCTCGCGGACGGTGAAGCCGCCGGCCGAACGAACCAGCGATTTCTTGCCATCGGCGCCGACGACCAGTTCAGCGTTGAGTTCGCTGCCGTCGCTGAGGGTGACGTGATAGGTGTTGCCATCCCGCCTGATGCCAGTAGCGCCAAGGGGGCGCACCTCAAGGTTCGGTAGCGTTTCGGCTACCGATTGGAAGCGCTCCATCAGCTTGATGTTGGGGAAGTTCCAGCCGAAGGCGGCAAGCCCGATTTCCGCGGCGTCGAACAGGGTCTCGGGTGCGCGGATCAACCGGTCCGTGGCGTCGATGATGCGGATGCGGGTCAACGGGTGACCGATGGCTTCCGGTGCGTCGACGAGGCCGGCGGAGCGGAGGAAGTCGACGCTGGGTTGCATCAGCGCCGAGGTGCGGCGATCGGGTGGCGCTGGTGGCGCCAGATGCACGGTCTGGAGCCCGGCGCGGGCGCAGACGATGGCTGCGGCTACACCCGTGAGGCCGCCGCCGACCACCAGGGCCTGGACAGGGGCGCCGAGGGCAGACGCGGGGGTGAAAGAGTCCATCGGTACCTCGAAGACTGGCTGGTCCATCACATACCACCCAGGCGCAGACCGAGGCCAGCCGTTTGCCGGAGCGGCACGACCCGGAAATCCCCGGCCGCGGAACTTGTGGTGTTTGTGGGGCTTTTCGGCTCGCAGAGGCGCACCTACATTGCGCGCCACGAGTCTCAACAGGAGCCCTGTGATGCTGGAACTACTCACCGATCCCACAGTCTGGGTGGCGTTCGCGACCCTGACGGTGATGGAGATCGTGCTCGGCATCGACAACATCGTCTTCATCTCGGTGCTGGTGTCGCGGCTGCCGCGCGAGCAGGCCGAGTTCGCCCGTAAGCTCGGCATCGGGCTGGCGCTGGTGTTCCGCATCATCCTCCTGCTGCTGATCAGCGTGATCGTGCAGTTGCAGGATCCGGTGTTCAGCGCCTTCGGGCATGACTTCTCGTGGAAGGACATCATCCTGATCGCCGGTGGCGGCTTCCTGATCTACAAGGCGACGCACGAGATGCACGCGGCAATGGAAGAGCCGCATGAGGTTGGCCTGGCGGAAGCCGCCAAGGCATCGATGCAGGCGATCCTGGTGCAGATCGTGGTCATCGACATGGTGTTTTCCATCGACTCCATCATCACGGCCGTGGGCATGGTGCCGGCGGATCAGGTGGCGGTGATGATAGCCGCCGTGCTGGTGGCGGTGGCGGTGATGTTCTTTGCCTCCGGGCCGATCGCCAAGTTCGTCGCCGATCACCCGACCACCAAGATGCTGGCGCTGGCCTTCCTGTTGCTGATCGGTGTGTCGCTGGTGGCCGACGGGCTCGGGTTCCACATCCCCAAGGGCTATATCTACTCGGCCATGGGCTTCTCGGTGCTGGTGGAAGCCATCAATATCATCGTCAAGCAGCGCAAATTGGCGCGGGCGGGGGTCTCCGGTTCCCCCAATCCGCCGGTGACGCCGTTTACCGGTGACACCGGTTCGGTGGGCGCGGCGCAGGGGGTGGCTGCGGTTGCTGCCAAGCCACGCGGACGCTCGACGCCGGCGTCGCGGGCGCAGGCTCGGCCGAAATCGGCTCCTCGCAAGCCCAAGGCACCGAAATGACCAAGGCTGTCGTCATCCACGAGATCGGTGGCCCGGAGGTGCTCCGCTATGAGGATCGTCCGGTGGGCGCGCCCGGACCGGGCGAGGTCCGGGTAAGGCACACCGCGATCGGGCTCAACTTCATCGACACCTATCAGCGCACCGGGCTTTATCCGATGCAGACGCCGTTCGTCGGCGGCAATGAGGGAGCAGGGGTGGTGACGGCGGTCGGGCCGGACGTCACCGAATTCCGTGTGGGCGACCGCGTGGCGTACCAGGGGACGCCCGGCGCCTATGCCGAGGAGCGAATTGCGCCGGCGCAGCGCATGGTGCGGGTGCCGGATGGCATTTCCGACGAGATTGCTGCGGCGATCATGCTTAAGGGGCTGACGGCCTACTATCTGCTGTTCAAAACCTGGGCGGTGCAGCCGGGCGAAACGCTGCTGTGGCACGCCGCAGCAGGCGGGACGGGCCTGATTGCCACGCAATGGGCCAAGGCGCTCGGCGCGACGGTGATCGGCACGGCGGGCAGCGCCGACAAGGTTGCGCTGGCCAGGGCGCATGGGTGCGACCACGTCATCAACTACCGCGAAGAGGATTTCGCTGAGCGGGTGAAGGAGATCACCGGCGGCCGCGGCGTCGATGTCGTCTATGATGGGGTGGGCAAGGCGACCTTCGACAAATCGCTCGACTGCCTCCGGCCACGCGGGCTGATGGTGAGCTTCGGCAATGCTTCGGGCGTGGTCAGCATCCCCGACCTGACGGTGCTGGCGCGCAAGGGCTCGCTGTTCGTGACGCGGCCGACCAGCAATGCCTATCTCGGCCGCCGGGAGGACCTGCTGGAGGGCGCCGAGGCTCTGTTCAAGGCGGTGCTCGACGGGTCCATCAAGGTGGAGATCGGCCGGACCTTCCGCTTGAGCGATGTGGCGGCGGCGCACCGGGCGCTCGAGGGGCGCGAGACTACCGGCTCTGTCGTGCTGCTGCCGTAGCGGTCGAGGCTGGACAGTTCGGCGGGCCGCCGGTAAACGGCTGCCCTACGGGTAGATGGCAGAGTGGTTGATTGCTCCGGTCTTGAAAACCGGCGAAGGTGCAAGCCTTCCGGGGGTTCGAATCCCTCTCTACCCGCCACTCCACTACAGACTTCAAACGACTCTCGTGATCGGCCACTGTCGGTCGCGCGAGCCTGCGTGCGCCGGGTACGGCGCATTCCGTTCAGCGAAACCCGGCGGCGGGGGCGGTTGTTTGGGGGCGGCTGAGGGGCGAGGTTGGGGTGAATACGAAGGTCGGCCTGCGCCGGCGGGTGGGGAAGCGCATGATTGATCGAGAAATGCTGGCGGGGCTGGTGTTCATGGCCGCCGGCATCGTCGCGGTTGCGGTGGGCTGGGGCTATGGCTTCGGCAGCTTTGCGGCGCTGGGCGCCGGCGCGATGCCGGTGCTGGTGGGCGCGGGGCTGATCGGGCTTGGGGCCGTGCAACTGCTGCAGGCGCGGGTGGCTATGCGGGCAGGGGAAGCGCTGGTGTCCGCCTTCCCACGGGCGGAACTGCGGCCACTGGCCGTCATCCTTGCTGCCGTGCTGGTGTTCGCCTTGCTGGTGGACCGGGTGGGGCTGGTGCCGGCGCTGGTGGCGCTGGTGGGCATCAGCTGGTTCGCCGAGCGGGGCGGGCGCGGGGTCGAGCTGGCCGCGGTGATGGTTGTCGTCGTGCTGCTGATCGTTGCGATCTTCTATTGGGGCCTCGGCATTCCCTTCCGCCTTGTGGCGTGGAGGTTCTGAGATGGATCTCGTCGCCTATCTGGCCCAGGGCCTCTCGGTCGCCGTCACGCCCGCCAACCTGCTCTACTGCCTGCTCGGGGTGACGCTCGGCACCGCCATCGGCGTGTTGCCGGGGGTGGGGCCGATCATCACCATCTCGCTATTGTTGCCGCTGACTTTCGGGCTGACGCCGGAAGCCAGCATCATCATGCTGGCGGGCATTTTCTATGGGGCCGCCTATGGAGGCTCGACCACGTCGATCCTGGTGAACCTGCCGGGGGAGGCCTCCTCGGCGGTGACCTGCCTCGATGGGCACAAAATGGCGCAGCAAGGGCGAGCGGGGGCGGCGCTGGCGGTGGCGGCGTTGGGCTCGTTCTTTGCCGGCACGGTTGGCACGCTGATCATCGCCATGGCCGGGCCGCCGCTCGCCGGCATCGCCATGCGGTTCGGGGCGGCCGAGTACGCGGCGCTGGTGTTCGTGGCGCTGCTGACCACGGCGGCGATGACACGCGGCGGGGTGGTCAAGGGCGTGGGCGTGGCGCTCCTCGGCATGGCGTTCGGCACGGTGGGGTCGGATGTGTCGACCGGCATGTTCCGCTTCACCTTCGGGATTCCGGAACTGCGGGACGGGATCGAGTTCGCGGTGCTCGCGGTGGGGCTGTTCGCGGTGGCCGAGATCATCGGCAATATCGGCGAGCCGCAGGGCACGGCGGTCTCGTCCAAGGCGATCGGGCGGCTGTGGCCATCGCGTGACGATTTCCGGCGTGCCTGGCCGGCGGTGCTGCGTGGCACCGGACTCGGGGCGCTGCTCGGCGTGCTGCCGGGGGCGGGGCTCGCGATGAGTTCGTTCAGCGCCTACATGGTGGAAAAGAGCACGGCGAAGGAGCCGGAGCGGTTCGGCGAAGGCGCGGTGGAAGGCGTGGCGGGGCCGGAAGCGGCGAACAATGCTGCCTCGCAGACCGCGTTCATCCCGACGCTGCTGTTGGGCGTGCCGGGCAGCCCCACCATGGCGTTGATGCTGGGCGCCTTCATGATCCATGGCGTGCAGCCGGGTCCGCGGATGATGGGCGACCATCCCGAGCTGTTCTGGGGGCTGATCGTGTCGATGTGGATCGGCAACCTGCTGCTGGTGGTGCTGAACCTGCCGCTGATCGGCATCTGGGTGCGGCTGCTGCAGGTGCCGTATCACTGGCTCTATGTGTTCGTGCTGGCCTTCGCCTGCGTCGGCGTGTTCGCCATGGGCGGGTCGCAGTTCGACCTGTTGGCGCTCGTGTTCTTCGGGCTGCTCGGCTACCTGCTGCGGGCGGCCGGGTGCAATCCTGCCCTGTTTATCCTCGGCTTCATTCTCGGGCCGATGTTCGAGACCAATTTCCGCCGGGCGATGACGCTGTCGCGGGGAGACCCGATGGTGTTCCTGGAGCGGCCGATCAGCCTGACCTTCGTCTTGATCGGTGTCGTGGTGCTGCTGGCGACCACGACCTCGTTCGTGCGGCGCGGGCGGGCGGAGGCGGAGGTGGCCTGAGGGTCAGCGCCCGAGCGCGGAGAACATCGCCTCGACATCGGCCACAAGGTTGATGTCGAGGAGCTGTTGTTCGAGGCTCCGGGCCGCCTTGGTGGGCAGCACGTCGGTGACGTTGGACCGGAACTTGTCGAGATAGACCGATTCCGGCGCGGGATTGCGCTCGGTGCCGAGCATGTCCTCGACAGTGTGGGTCAGGATGCGGCCGTCGTGAAGCTCGACGGTGACGACGCCGCGGGAGCGGCTGGTGTCCCTGGCGGCGATCGGATCGGGCAGGTGCACGACCTTGTCGGCCAGAGCGTTGATCACCGGGTTGCGCAGGTTCTCGGGCGCATAGGCGTTCTTGTCGAACCGGCCCAGCGCCAGCGCCTCGGCGACGGTGTGCTGCAGACTGATGCGGCCATGCCATGAGGTCAGCGGGCGGCGCTTTTCTTCGACCGGTTCGCAGATGGTCGCGAAGGATCGGGGCATGATCTCGCAACGGATTTCGCGCACGTCATCGGGCTTGATGTCGTACTGCTGGCGCAGGGTCAGCGCGGCGGCGATGAACGGCATCATGGTGTAGGCGCAGGGGTAGAGCTTGGGGGCGATGCGTAGGCTTTCCCAGCGGCTGCCGAGCTCGCCGGTGAGGGCGTCGAAGTTGAAGGTGACGCCGTTCTGGATGTAGCTGCGGTACCAACCGAAGCGGCCATCGAAGACGCCGGCGGGACCGGAGATGCCGTGGCGTGCGAGCGCGGCGGCGCGCACGGCTGCAGAAGCGGCGAAGCCGACATGCAGCGTCTTGGTCGAGGTGCCGTCCTGGAACGAGGCGATGAGGCCACCCGACAGGCTGCCGGCGGCGCCCACGGCATCGACGGTCTGTGCCAGCGAGAGCTGCCGCAGGCGGGCGACGGCATAGGTGGCGGCGAAGACGCCGTAGACGCTGGTGGGGTGGAAGCCGAGTTCGTGCATGCGGACCGGCGCCACCTGGCCAAGCCGGCAGACGATCTCGGAGCCGACGACCACAGCCTCGAGCAAGTCGCGGCCTGAAAGGCGCAATTGCTGCGCCACCGCCAGGCTGGCTGCTGCCACCACGCAGGTAGCGTGGATGTTGGTGGCGATGTGGGTGTCGTCATATTCGAGGACCGCAGCGGCGACGCCGTTGATGAAGGCGGCGCCGGCCGGCGAGGTCTCCATCGGGTCGACGAGGCTGTGGGCTCCGGTCCCGCCTGCATCTGAATCGGCGGTGGCGAGCACGGCCTTGCGTACGGTGTCATGCGAGCCGGACGCCAGTATCACCCCGACCACGTCGAGCAGACGGAGCCTGGCGTTGTGCACCACTTCGGCCGGTGCATCGTCGAGCGAGAAGTCGAGGGCCCAGCGGGCGATATCGGCGGAAAGATTGGTCACGGCGCGGTTCCGGATGGTGGACAAGCGAGCGCCCGCGACCCGGAGGGGTTCGCGGGCGCTGCAGGGGGAGAGTGTTACTGCTTCAGCCCGAGATCGGTCAGCACCGTTTCGAAGGCGTCGTAGTCGCTGCGCAAGGCAGCTTCGAGGTCTTCACTCGGGATGAAGCGCGGCGACACGCCGGCCTTGGTCAGCTTGTCGGCAAAGGCGGGGTCCTGAATGGCTTCTTCCAGTGCGCCCTGGATCTGCGCCACGAGCGCCGGGTCCATGTCGCCCGGACCCATCACCATCTGCCAGCCGGTGCCGGTGATGCTGTTGTAGCCGAGTTCGCCCAGCGCAGGCAGATCCGGGAATTCGGCCAGCCGATCGGGACCGGGGACCGCCAGTGGCGTGACCGTGTCCTGCCGCGCCTGCGGAATGGCTGCGGCGTCCATCATGAACTGGATGTCGCCGGCAAGCACGGCCTGGACGACCTCGGACGCGCCGCCATAGGCGATGTGCGTGGCCTCGATGCCCATCTTGCTCAGCATGTCGACGGTGGCGACATGGCCGGTCGAGCCGACACCCACCGAGCCGAAGTTCATCTCGCCGGGATGTTCTTTGCCGTAGGTGACGAACTCTTCGATGTTGGCGACCGGCAGCGACTTGGAGGCGACCAGCATGCGGACGGCCTCGCTGACATTGGCGATGGCCGTGAAGTCTTCGAAGGGATCGAAGCCAACAGGCGACAGGTGCGGCGCGGTGGTGAAGATGGCATTGCCCGCCAGCAGCAGGGTCGAGCCGTCATTGGCGGCGCGTGCCACCTGTTCGGCACCGATGGTGCCACCGGCGCCACCCACATTCTCCACCACGAAGGTAACGCCCAGGCGGTTGCCGAGTTCATCGGCAACGAGGCGCCCGACGATGTCACCGGCGCCGCCGGCGGCGTAGGGCACGATCATGGTGACGGTATCGACGGGGTAGTCCTGCGCGGCGGCCGGAATCGCAGTAGCGACAAGGGCTGCACCGGCAGCAAACAGCAAAGTTCTCATTTTTCGTTCCTCCCTAAGCAGATTGATAGAGGAGGGCGCGCTGGCGGCTACCCCCTGAGCTTGGACGTTTCGGTTGGCGGAATGAGCCGGGCTAGCGGGTCGTGGAGTGCAGCCAGCGCCGGATGCGACCGCGGGCATTCGCATAAGGCGAGGAACTGTTGAGCTGTATCATCCGGCCTTTTGTCCACTTTGCGTACCAGGCAGTGTCGTAGAGTTCGTGGTCGGAGCGGTGGGACACGCTCTGCACCAGGCGCGATTTGGCAGCCCGGAGGCGCTCCAGCAATGCCGTCCAACTCAAATGCCGGTAATCCGAGTAGAACTTTTGGGCCAGCAGGCCCAACTGGTTCCAATTGAAGCCGGCTTCTGGAAAGTCGACGGGCTTTCCGGCGTCATCCCGCTCCAGCCACTTAAGCACGAGCTCATTCCAGCCAACCAAATAGCTGACGAGGTCGGCAGGGCTGATGAGCGTGCCCTTGGCGTGACCCTCCATGGAGCGCTCGTGGGCCCGGTCCTCAGGCACGCGGACAAGGTCGGCCATCAGCCGGTCAAATGACACGTCGATGGCTTCAAGCAACTCATTCCGGGAAGTGGGTACCGGCATGCAAGCCCCCAAAACTGCGCCATGGTGGGCCGCACCGGCGGTCAACGATGCCTACAACCAAAAGGAGCTAGCTTGCGAGGCAAATCAAGCTTGGCTACACAGCAGCCTTTGAGCGGGGACCGACATGAGCCGCAAGGAATTCGAAGCGTCGCGTATGCGACGGATGAAGCGGGTGGCGGCGCGGCACGGGCTGACCATTCTGACCGCCGAGAAGATGAAGTCGCTGGGGCAGCCCGGTGGGCACGCACTTCGTGATGACGAGACGCATCAGGTGGTGTTCGGAAACGTGCCCAAGCCTTACTCGGCGGATCTCGATGCTATCGAGGCATATCTCGATCAACTCGAAGCCGGGGAAGAGTAAGGGCAGGCGGGATTCGTGTCCACCGGGCCGGAGCCGGGTTTCGGCCAATTCCCATTATTTGTTCCGTAAAGGAATCGTCCCACACTCGACCTGTGGCTCACTGTGGAGGCGCGTATTGTGTTTACCTTGATCAACGCTGACGCCGACGACGACGACGCCGAAATCACCGATCCCCAGGAAATCGCCGAACTGTTCGCCGCCATCGCGGCCGTCGCCATCGAGGCGATCGGCCCCGACCAGGCGCGGGAACTCTTCGACGCCGTTGTCGAACAGGAGGGCCGCGAGCCCAACTAACCTCTTCGGACTACCGGCGCCGGCGGCTCGCGCCGCCGGCACATGACGATCCCGGCGCATGCGGTCCGTGGCCGTTGACCACGCCCGGCGAGTTGGGCAAGGACTCGGGTGCGTAACCCGAAGGTGGTCTGTGCCTGTTGCCGAGCCGATCGACGATATGTCCTTGCCGCTGCTGATGCCGCTTGGCGACAGCGCCTTGCTGGTGCGGTTCGCCGATGCGCTGAGCGACGACGCCAATGCGGCGGCCATCGGGTTCGCGCGCGCGGTTCGGGCGCGGGGGCTGCCCGGCGTGGTGGAGGTGGTGCCGAACCTCGTTTCGGTGTTGCTGCGCTACGATCCGTTGCGGATCAGTTACGCGACGCTCGCCGGAGAGGTGCGGCTGGCGCTGTGGGGCGGCGTTCCGGCTGCGGATGCAGGGCGCGAGTGGAGCATTCCCGTGCGGTTCGATGGGCCCGATCTGGGGGAAGTGGCCGCGCTGATCGGGGTGAACATCGCCGAGTTCATTGCTGCGCATAATCGGAAGCCGCTGAGGGTGCTGGCGACCGGTTTTGCGCCGGGGTTCGTGTATTGCGGCTTGCTCGAGCAGGCGCTGGTGGTGCCGCGGCGGGGTGCCGTGCGGCCGGAAGTCCCGGCCGGTAGCGTGTTGTTCGCGGCGGGACAGACGGCGATTGCCGCCACTGCGATGCCGACGGGATGGCACGTGATCGGCTCGACGGAGTTTCGCAATTTCGAGCCGGAGGCGGAGCCGCCGACACGGTTGGCGGCGGGTGACACGGTGCGTTTCGAGGTGGCGCGGTGACGGCGTTGCTGCGGATCGTGCGGGCGTCGCCGCTGACCACTGTTCAGGACGCGGGCCGGTTCGGGGCGCTGGCGCATGGGATTGCGGCATCGGGGCCGATGGACCGGCGTGGGTATGAGGCTGCCGGGCTATTGGCCGGGGCAGGTGCGGGTGGTGTCGAGTTCACCCGGGCGGGGATCGAGATCGAACTGGTGGCGGGGCGATGCCGGGTGGGCTTTGCCGGTGGCGACTTCACCGCTGCGCAGGGCGGCGCGAGGGTCGGCTGGCCGGGTTTGGTGGAGCTGAGTGCGGGTGACCGGTTCTCGGTGACGCCCGGCGCGTGGGGCAATTACGGCTATCTGCGCTTCGGCGGCGACATTGATGTGCCGCTGGTGATGGGCAGCATGGCGACCAACAGCCGGGCCGGGCTCGGGGGTCTCGCGGGGCGGGCGCTGGTGGCGGGGGATGAGATCCGGATCGCTGGCAAAGGTAAGCCGGCGGTTACGGTTTTGCCCGCAGATGCGCCGGAGGAGGGGCCGATCCGCGTTGTGTGGGGGCTGCATGCTGATCGGTTCAGCCCGGCCGTGCGCGAAAGGTTTGTGGCGAGTGCATTCCGGGTTTCCATGCGGCTCGACCGCATGGGGGTGCGGCTGGAGGATACTGAGGGCGTGTTCGCTGCGACGCGCATGCTGGGGCTGGTGTCGGACGCGGTGGTGCCGGGGGATATCCAGATCCTGGGGGACGGCGCGCCGATCGTGCTGATGCGGGACCATCAGCCGACCGGTGGCTATCCGCGCATCGGCACGGTGATCAGTGCCGATCTCGACCGCCTGGCGCAGATGCGGCCGGGCACGGCGATTGCGTTTCAGCCCGTGACGGTGGAACATGCGCAGCAATTATTGCGGAGCCAGGCGGGATGACCTCGATCGACCTCAATGCCGATCTCGGCGAGGGCATGGGAACGGACGAGGACCTGCTCGCCATCGTCTCGAGCGCCTCGATCGCCTGCGGGGGCCATGCCGGCGACGCCCAGACGATCCGGCACATCCTCAAGATCTGCAAGGCGCGCGGCGTGCGGGCGGGGGCGCATCCCGGCTATGTCGACCGGAAGCGCTTCGGGCGGTTTCGGGTGGTGATGCCGCTCGACCAATTGCTAGGGCAGATCCGCTCGCAACTGTTCCTGGTGCGCTATATCGCCGATGAGGTGGGGGTGAAGCTGAGCTATGTGAAGCTCCACGGCGCGCTGGCCAACCAGACGGCCGAAGAACTGGCGTTCGCCGTCGGCATCTTCGCGACCATCCAGGCCATGGACCCGAAAATGGCGGTGCTGGCGCTCGACAACTCGCAGCAGGTGCGGGCGGCGAAGGCCGTCGGCATGCCGCTGATCCGCGAGGCCTATGCCGATCGTGCCTATACGGCGGAGGGGCTGCTGGTGCCGCGCAGCGAGCCGGGGGCGGTGATCGAAGACCCGGAAGCGGTGATCGAGCGTTGCCTGCGGCTGGCGAAGAGCGGGGAGATCGTCGCTGCGGACGGGACGGTGCTCCAGTCCGCGGCGCGTTCCATCTGCCTTCATGGCGACACGCCCGGGGCGGTGGATCTGGCGCGCGAGGTGCGGGATGCACTCGAGGCGGAGGGGATCACCATCGCCGCCAACGCGCCGGAGATCGGAGCAGAGGAGCCGGTGCCGGCGTCCTAGTCGGCGGCGTCGTCCTTCACCGCTTCCATGGAGACATGGGTTGAGGTGTGGGCGACGTGGGGCAGGGCGGAGATCTTCTCGCCCAGCACCTCGCGATAAGCGGCGATATCCTTGGTGCGGACCTTGAGCAGGTAGTCGAAGCTCGAGGCGATCATGTGCGCCTGTTCCACCTCGGGCAGGGCACGGACCGCCTTGTTGAAGGCTTCCAGCGCGGCTTTGCGGGTGTCGCTGAGCCGGACTTCTACGAAAGCGACATGCGGCAGGCCAAGGCGGGTGGGGTCGATGACGGCACGATAGCCGAGGATGTAGCCTTGCTCCTCGAGCCGCTTGATGCGGGCCTGGCACGGGGTCTTCGACAGATTCACCCGCCGACTGAGTTCGGCGACGCTGATGCGACCGTTGCGGGAGAGCTCGTCGAGGATGCGTCGGTCCATCTGGTTCAATGGGCTGGGTTGCGGCTGATCCATGGGCGATTGTCCTGAGAAGACTCGGTTCTATGTAGCACTGATCTGTTGGTAGGCGCTACTTCAGGCGGATCGCCTTTGGAGCTTGTGGCACAATCAGGCAGTTTTCCAGGTGTTTCGCCATGATTTCTGCTTCCGACGCCCGCCGTGCCCTTCATTCCCGTCTCTATGCCGATGAGACCGAACTCGTTCGAGGTCTGATCGCCGATACGGGGCTGGACGAGGCGGCACGGCAGGGCATTTCCGCCCGCGCCGTGGAGTTGGTGCAGGCGGTGCGCGGCGGCACCAAGCTCGGGCTGATGGAGAGCTTCCTCGCCGAATACGGGCTCGACAGCGAGGAAGGGCTGGCGCTGATGTCTCTTGCCGAGGCGCTGCTGCGCGTGCCGGACAGCGAGACGGTGGATGCGCTGATCCACGACAAGGTTGGCGGCGCCGATTGGGCCAGCCATTTCGGAGGTTCGCCGAACCCGCTGGTCAATTTCTCGTCCTGGGCGCTCAACCTGACCGCGGAAGTGCTGGGGGAGCCGGAAGTCGGACCGAAGAATGCGCTGCATCGCGCCGTGGCGCGACTGGGCGAACCGGTGATCCGCACCGCGGTGGGGCACGCGATGCGGCTGATGGGCAGCCAGTTCGTGTTCGGCCGTACCATCGATGAAGCGATCGGCCATGCGCGCAAACCGGAAGCGCTCGGTTACCGGTATTCCTACGACATGCTGGGTGAGGCGGCGCGTACGGCCGCGGATGCGCAGCGCTATTTCGAGGCGTATCTCCACGCCATCGAGGCGCTGACGCCGCACTGCATCCATGGCGCGGTGCGCGACAATCCCGGCATCTCGGTGAAGCTCAGTGCGCTGCATCCGCGCTACGAGGTGGCGCAGCGGGATCGGGTCATGGTCGAACTGGTGGAGGCGACCCGCAAGCTGGCGCTGGCGGCGGCCAAGGCAAACATGGGGTTCAATATAGACGCCGAGGAGGCGGACCGGCTCGACCTGTCGCTGGATGTGATCGAGGCGGTGCTCGAGACGCCGGAACTCGCGGGCTGGGACGGCTTCGGCGTGGTGGTGCAGGCCTATGGCAAGCGGGTGCTGCCGCTGATCGACTGGCTGGAGGCGACGGCGGCGCGGCTCGATCGCAAGATCATGGTGCGGCTGGTCAAGGGCGCCTATTGGGACGCCGAGATCAAGCGGGCGCAGGTGCTGGGGCTGCCGGACTACCCGGTCTATACCCGCAAGGCCGCGACCGATGTCAGCTATATCGCGGCGGCGCGGAAGCTGTTCGGGGCGGAGCACATCTACCCGCAGTTTGCGACGCACAATGCCCATACGGCGGCGGCGGTGCTGCATCTGGGCAATGCGGCGGGGCGCAGCCGCGACAGCTACGAATTCCAGCGCCTGCATGGCATGGGCGAACAGTTGCACGAGGTGCTGCGCAAGCAGCATGCGACGACGACGCGCATCTATGCGCCGGTGGGGGCGCACAAGGATCTGCTGGCCTATCTGGTGCGGCGGTTGCTCGAGAACGGCGCCAACGGATCGTTCGTGTATCAGATCGCCGACAACGATATCCCCGCCGAGGCAGTGGCGGAGGATCCGATCTGCAAGCTGCTGGCGCTGGGCGATGCCATCCCCAATTCGGCCATTCCGCAGCCGCTCGACATCTTCGGCGGCCGGCGGAACTCCAAGGGGCTGGACCTCACGGACCCGGTGGCGTTCGGGGAGGCCGATGCTGCGCGTGAGCGGTTCCGGACGCACCGGTGGCGGGCCGAGCCGCTGGGGGCAATGTCCGCGCCCGGCGGGGCGGAGTTGGCGGTGGTGAACCCGGCGGATCATGCGGATCAGGTCGGTGCGGTCGTTGAAGCGTCCGAGGCGCAGGTGCACGAGGCGTTTACCGCCGCGGTGGCGAGCGGTTGGGGCGGGCGGCCAGTGCAGGAGCGGGCCGAACTGCTGCGGCGAGTGGCGGACCTCTATGAGGCCAATGCCGTCGAGTTCTATGCGCTCTTGGCGCGGGAGGCCGGCAAGGTCTGGGCCGATGCAGTGTCGGAAGTGCGCGAGGCGGTGGATTTTCTGCGCTACTATGCCGATGAGGCAGCGAAGCTGACCGCGTCGCCGCGCGGGCCGTTCGTGTGCATCTCGCCCTGGAATTTCCCGTTGGCGATCTTCACCGGCCAGATTGCGGCGGCCCTGGTGGCGGGCAATCCGGTGCTGGCCAAGCCGGCGCCGCAGACGCCGCTGGTCGCCCATCGCGCGATGCAGTTGATGCACGAGGCCGGAGTGCCCAGGGATGCGGTGCAGTTGCTGCCCGGCGGACCACAGGTGGGGACGCTGCTGACCTCGAACCCGGCTCTGGCCGGAGTGGCGTTCACCGGCTCGCTGCCGACGGCGCGGGCGATCGAACGGGCGATGGCGGAACATGCCTCGCCGCAGGCGCCGCTGATCGCTGAAACCGGCGGGCTCAACGCCATGATCGTCGACACGACGGCGCTGACGGAGCAGGCGGTACGGGACGTGGTTGCGTCGGCCTTCCAGTCGGCGGGGCAGCGCTGCTCGGCGCTGCGCATCCTCTATGTTCAGGAGGAAGCAGCCGACCGCACCATCGAGATGCTGAAGGGGGCGATGGACGAACTGCGCCTCGGCAATCCGTGGGAACTGGCGACCGATGTGGGACCGATCATCGATCGGTCGGCGCGCGACAAGATCAGCACCTATGTCGCCGCGCGCGAGACACAGGTGGTCCACCGGCTGGCGGCGCCGGAGGGCGGCACCTTCGTTGCGCCGACGGTGATCCGGGTGGGTGGCATCGCCGATATTCCCGAGGAAATCTTCGGGCCGGTGCTGCATGTCGCGACGTTCCGCGGCGATCAGCTCGAGCAGGTGATCGCGGTGGTGAACGCTTCGGGCTTCGGGCTGACCTTCGGCATGCACACGCGCATCTCGTCGCGGGTGAAGCGGTTGGTCGGGCAGGTCCACGCCGGCAACATCTATGTCAACCGCAACCAGATCGGCGCGGTGGTGGGCTCGCAGCCGTTCGGTGGCGAGGGGCTGTCCGGCACAGGCCCAAAGGCGGGCGGGCCGCACTATCTGCCGCGGTTCACGGGAGCTGGCAGCAGCCTGCAGGATGGCGTGCTCGACCTGCCGGGGCCGACGGGGGAGAGCAATCGGCTCCACGTCGTGCCGCGCGGGACGCTGCTGTGCCTGGGGCCGAGCGAAGAGGACATGCTGGTGCAGCGGCAAATGGCGGAGCGGGCAGGATGCCGTGCCGAGGTTGCGGACGATGTCGCGGCGCTGGCCACGGCCGGCGGCTTCGATGCGGTTGCATGGTTCGGAGATGATGCCGGGCTCAAGCTGATCCGGCAGGCGCTGAGCCGTCGCGACGGCGCCTTGCTGCCGATCATTGCCGGTCCGCAGGATATCGGCCGGCTGCAGCTCGAGCGTCATGTGTGCATCGACACGACGGCGGCGGGCGGCAATGCGTCGCTGATTGCGTCGGCGGCTTAGGGGAGAGAACCCCCCCCAGCCTCCCCCGCAAGCGGGGGAGGGGCGGGCCGGCGTAACTCCGAACCTAGTGCCACACTCGGTCGACTCCTCCCCCGCTTGCGGGGGAGGTGGGGTGGGGGCCTGCGATGTTGGAAACGTCAGCCGCGGGCGGCTAGGACGGCGAGCTTGGCAGGGATCAGGAGCACGTCGCGGATGGTCTGCAGGCGTTCCGGTGTGTAGTGGCCGGCGACGTCGAGCAGGTTCATGCAGCCGACCAGCTCGTCCTTGAGGATGAGCGGGACGTTGACCACAGACTGGCAGCCCAGCGAGTTGATTAGCTCGTGGTCGAACAGCACCTTGGCGATGTCCTCGATGGTGTTGGCGACGAAGAACTCGCGCTTGCCGTGGACGATGTCGAACCAGGGGCCGTAGTTCAGCGGCTTGGTGCCGGAAGTGGGGTAGCTCACGGGATCGCTGGTATAGGCGCGGCGGGACAGCTCGGCTTCCATGTCGACCAGCATCACGGTGAACAGCTTGGCGCCGACGACGGCGCGGGCAAGGTCCTGCAGGGCGCGGAAGGCTTCTTCGGCGCTCTTGGCCTTGCTGATGGCGGCGTCGAAGGCGGCGAGGGCAGGGGTGTGGTCGGTCATTGGTCGTCCTTGGGGCTAGTTATTGGGTGGGGAGCCGCAGGGAATGACTGGCGGCCGTGCCCACCCGGCCTCCCCGAGAGGGAGGGGTGGAGCGAGTTTCAGGCGCCTTCGGTGGCGGCGAGCAGCTCGCGGGAATAGGGGTCGTTGAGCTTGCCGGCCTTGAGCTGCGCCACATCGGCGACCTCAACGATCCGGCCCTGGCGCATGACGGCGAGGCGATCGCAGAGGAAGCTCACCACCGGCAGGTTGTGGGTGACGAGCAGATAAGTGAGGCCCTGCTCGCGGCGGAGGCGCTTCAGCAGGTTGAGGATTTCGGCCTGAACGGAAACGTCGAGTGCGGAGGTTGGCTCGTCGAGCAGCAGCACCTTCGGCTCGAGCATCAGGGCGCGCGCGATGGCGACGCGCTGTCGCTGGCCGCCGGAGAGCTGATGGGGGAAGCGGAAGCGGAAACGCTGGTCGAGGCCGACGGCGCTGAGCATGGCTTCGACACGCTCGCCGCGGTTGCCGACGCCATGGATGGCGAGCGGTTCGGACAAGGTGGCGTCGATGGTCTTGCGGGGGTGCAGCGATCCGTAGGGATCCTGAAACACCATCTGCACCTGGCGCGATACGGCGCGATCGACATGGTGGCTGCGCGGCTCGCCCATGACCGAGATGGCGCCGGTCCAATCGGGGGCGAGGCCGGCGATGGCGCGCAGGATGGTGGACTTGCCGGAGCCGGATTCGCCAACCAGCGCAAAGCTCTCGCCTTCGCTGATGGTGAGGTCGACGCCGAACACCACCTTGGTGTCGCCGTAGGAGATATCGAGATCGGAAAGAGCGATGGCGTTCATGTGCCGGCCCACTGGGTGCGATCCAGCACCGGCAGTTCGTCCCGGGCTTCGTCGATGGTTGGCATGGCGGCGAGCAGGCCGCGCGTATAGGGGTGCTGGGCCTTGTCGAGCTCGCCGGCAGCGCATTCCTCGACCACGTGGCCGGCATTCATCACCAGGATGCGGTCGCAATAGCGGCTGACGAGATTGAGGTCGTGGCTGATCAGGATAAGCCCCATGCCCTTGCGGGTCACGAGATCGTCGATGATGTCGAGCACCTGCGCTTGCACCGAGACGTCTAGCGCCGAGGTCGGCTCGTCGGCGATCAGCAGTTCCGGCTCGGGGATCAGCATCATCGAGATCATGATGCGTTGCCCCATGCCGCCGGAGACTTCGTGCGGGTAGAGGCCGGCGACGCGCTCGGGATCGTTGATGCGGACCGCGTGGAGCATCTCGATCACGCGGGCCTGCACGTCACCGCGCGGCAGCTTTTGGTGCGCCACGAGCGCCTCGGCGATCTGGGCGCCGACGGTCATCACCGGATTGAGCGAGAATTTGGGGTCCTGCATCACCATCGAGATGCGGGCGCCGCGAATGTCCCGCATCTGTCGCTCGCTCTGGGCGAGGATGTCGATGCCGTCGAAATGCAGCCGGTCGGCAGTAACCTGGCCGGGCTTGCGGATGAGCTTGAGGATGGAGCGGCCGGTCATGGACTTGCCCGAGCCGGATTCGCCGACGATGCCCAGCCGCTCGCGCCCGAGGGTGAAGGACAGGCCCTTCACCACTTCGACGCGACCGCGGTGGGTGGGGAAGCTGACGCGCAGGTTTTCGACTTCGAGGAGGGTGTTCATGAGTGGGCCTCCTCATGCACAAGACCTGTGGAGGCATTCTCCCTCCCCCCCTCAGGGGGAGGGTTAGGGTGGGGGGTAGTCCGGTGTTCCGCCGATGGCCCCCCACCCTCGATCCCTCCCCTCAAGGGGGAGGGAGGCAAAGGAGCACAGAGAGCAATGCTCGCGGAGTAGAGAGTCATCAGCCTTTGCCCTCGCTCTTGGGGTCGAGCACGTCACGCAGGCCGTCGCCCAGGAAGCAGAAGCCGAGGGAGACGATGATGATGGCAAAGCCGGGCATGGTTGCGACCCACCACTGGTCGAGGATGAAGGTGCGGCCGCGCGAGATCATGGCGCCCCATTCCGGCAGCGGCGGCTGGGCGCCGAGGCCGAGGAAGCCGAGGCCGGCGGCGGTGAGGATCACGCCCGCCATGTCGAGGGTGACGCGCACGATCATCGAGGAGGTGCAGAGCGGCAGGATGTGCTGGACGATGACGCGGATGGGACCGCCGCCCGCAAGCTGTACGGCCGAGATGTATTCGGCATTGCGGATGGTCAGCGTCTCGGCCCGGGCAATACGGGCATAGGCGGGCCAGGAGGTGATGGCGATGGCGATGATGGCGTTGTTGATGCCTGGGCCGAGGGCGGCGACGAAAGCCAGCGCCAGGATCAGCTTGGGCAGCGACAGGAAGATGTCGGTGAAGCCCATCAACACGCGGTCGACCCAGCCGCCGAAATAGCCGGCGACGGCGCCGATCAGGAGGCCCAGCGGGGCGGAGATCAGGGCCACCAGCAGGACGATGGTCAGGGTGATCTGCGAGCCCCAGATCACGCGGGAGAAGATGTCCCGGCCCAGTTCGTCGGTGCCCATCCAGTATTCGCCCGAGGGCGGCAGCAGCCGCGCGGAGAGGTTCTGCCCGGTCGGGGAATAGGGCGCGATCCAGGGCGCGAAGGCGGCCGTCAGCAGCAGCAGGAGGATGATCGCCAGCCCGAGCGCCGAGAGCGGATTGCGCACCAGGGCGGTGACGACGCGGTAGAAGCGGCCGGCATTGGCCTGCAGGCGCGAAGTGGGGGAGTCGGCGAGAAGCCAGTCGCGAGTGGACATCAGCGGGCCCTCGGGTCGAGGACGCGGTAGAGCACGTCCGAGATCTTGTTGATGGCAATGAACACGGCGCCGACGACCAGGGTAGCGCCGAGCACGGCGTTCATGTCGGCGTTGAGCAGGGCGGTGGTGAGATAGTTGCCGATGCCGGGCCAGGAGAACACGGTCTCGATCATGACGGAGCCTTCGAGCAGGCCGGCATAAGAGAGGCCGACGACCGTGATCAGCGGCACGCGGATGGGCTTGAAGGCGTGGCGCCAGATCACCACGCGTTCGGAGAGGCCCTTCACCCGGGCGGTGGTGACGAACTCCTGGCTCAACTGCTCGAGCATGAAGGAGCGGGTCATGCGGGCGATATAGGCGAGGCTGAAGAAGCCGAGCACCGAGGCCGGCAGGATGATGTGGGACACGGCGTTCCAGAAGATGTCGATCTCGCCGCGGATGAGGCTGTCGACCAGGATCATGCCGGTGACGGGCTCAACCAGGCCATCGTAAAAGATGTCGAGGCGCCCGGGGCCGCCAACCCAGCGCAGACGGGCGTAGAACACGGCGAGACCGACGAGGCCGAGCCAGAAGGCGGGGACGGAATAACCGAGCAGGCCGACGACGCGGATGGTCTGATCGAGCCAGGAGCCCTGGCGGGCGGCGGCAGTGACGCCGAGCGGCACGCCCAGGGCAACGCCAATCAGGATGCCGAGGGTAGCCATCTCGAAAGTGGCTGGGAAGAAGCGGCTGAGATCCTCGATGACTGGGCGGCCGGTGGACACGGACTGGCCGAGATCGCCAGTGAAGACGCTGCCGACATAAGAGATGAACTGCTGCCACAGCGGGCGATCGAGGCCCATGGCGATCTTGGCGGCGTCGTATTGCGCCTGGGTGGCGCGGTCACCGACGACGGACAGGACCGGATCGATGGGGATCACGCGGCCGATGAAGAAGGTGATGGCGAGCAGGCCGAGGAAGGTCAGAAACAGCGTCAGCGCGAAGCTGCCCAAGGTGACAACGCCGCGTCCGACACGGCGGCGCTGGGCGCCGTAGTCCGGCGGCTGGGTCAGGTTCTGCTCTAGCGCCACGGTGGTTCTTTCGCTCGAAAACAATGACTTGCCGGCGCTTCCGGAACCTGTCCGGGCGCTCGGGTCGCTTCACATGGTCCTTCCATTCTACAAGGAAGTTTGCTTATATCAAAAAAATTTTGGTGGGGCGGTCCGTGAGCGAAGCGGCGGTGATGGAGGAGAGGCGGCACCCCAAGGTCGGGGCTCTGATCCGTGCCCGCCGTCGCCAGCAGCAGATGACGCTGGTTGAACTCGGCGAGGCCGCCGACGTCTCCGTTGGCTATCTAAGCCAGGTGGAGCGCGACCATGCGACCCCGTCGCTCGGCACTCTGGCGCAGATCGCCCGGGCTCTTGAGGTCAGCATCGACTACTTCGTTTCGGCGCCGGCGACGCATGAGGCGCTGACGCGGGCAGGGGAGCGCAACCGCTTCTCGGTCGACGGCTCCTCGATCATCTATGAGCGGCTGGGCACGGAGTTTCCCGGCAATCAGCTCTCGAGCTTTCTGATGACGGTGCCGCCCGGCTATCGCTCGGAAACGGTCGCCCATGAGGGCGAGGAAATCCTGTTCGTGCTGGAAGGCTCCATCACCCAGCGCCTCGATGGCGAGGAGATGGTGATGAATGCCGGCGACAGCCTGCATTTCCGCGGCAATCGCCCCCATTCGTGGTCCAACCACACGGACAAACCGGCGCGCCTGCTCTGGACCGGCACGCTGGCTCTCTTTCGCTCCACCGCCCGCCCTCGCGCCGCGGCGGCGAAACCGAAAACCGGCGTCAACAAGCCGGTTAAGAAGCAAGTCACCCACAAGGAGAAACGCTCATGAAGCTCTTCCGCGCTGCCCTTCTGGCATCCGCGCTCACCCTGCCGCTGGCAGCCGGAGCTGCCTTTGCGGCGACGCCGGCCGATGCGCTGGTGATCGCCCAGAACATCGACGACATCGTCGCGCTCGATCCGGCTCAGGCCTACGAGTTCTCGGCCGGCGAGATCAACGCCAACCTCTATGACAAGCTGGTGCAGTACGACGCCGAGGACACCACCGTTCTCGCGCCCGGCCTTGCCAGCGAGTGGGTGGCCGACGAGGAAGCCAAGTCACTGACCTTCACCATGCGCGAGGGCGCCACCTTCGCCTCCGGCAACCCGGTGCGCCCGGAAGACGTGAAGTTCTCCTTCAAGCGCGTGGTGACGTTGAACCTCACCCCGGCCTTTATCCTGACCCAGCTCGGCTGGACCCCGGAGAACATCGACGAGATGGTGACGGTCGACGGCAACACCGTCACCGTGAAGTGGACCGGCGACTTCGCTTCGGCCTTCGTGCTGAACGTGCTCGCCGCCCGTCCCGGCGCCATCGTCGACGAAGTGCTGGTGATGGAGCACGAGGAGAATGGTGACTGGGGCAATGCCTGGCTCAACACCAACTCGGCCGGTTCCGGCCCCTATGTGCTGACCGACTACCGTCCGGCCGAACTCGTTCGCCTCACCGCCAACGAGAACTACTGGAACGGTGCCCCGGCGATGAACCAGGTGCTGATCCGTCACGTGGCCGAAGCGGCGACCCAGCAGTTGCTCTTGACCTCGGGCGACATCGACATCGCCAAGAACCTGACCCCCGACCAGATCGGCGGCCTGGGTGACGGCGTGAAGGTCGAGACCTATCCGCAGGCGGCCGTGCACTTCTTGTCGTTCAACCAGAAGACCGAAGAGCTGACCCCGCCGGCCGTGTGGGAAGCCGCGCGTTACCTCGTCGACTATGATGGGATGACCGAGACCTTCCTCAAGGGCCAGATGGAAAAGCACCAGGCATTCTGGCCGAAGGGCTTCCCGGGTTCCTATGACGAAACCCCGTTCAGCCTCGACGTCGAGAAGGCCAAGCAGATCCTGGCCGACGCTGGTGTCGAGACCCCGATCGATGTCACCCTCGACGTGATCAACTCGGCGCCGTTCACCGACATCGCGCAGTCGCTGCAGGCGACGTTTGCCGAGGCCGGCATCAACTTCGAGATCCTGCCCGGCACCGGCGCGCAGGTGATCACGAAGTATCGCGACCGTACTCACGAAGCCATGCTGCTGTACTGGGGCCCGGACTTCATGGACCCGCACTCGAACGCCAAGGCGTTTGCGTACAACTCCAACAATGCGGACGACAACTACACGGCAACCACCACCTGGCGGAACGCCTGGGCCGTGCCGCAGGAGATGAACGACGCCGTCAACGCGGCGCTGGCCGAAGCCGACCAGGACACCCGTAACGAGATGTATACGGAACTGCAGAAGCAGGTTCAGGCCGAAAGCCCGATCGTGATCATGTTCCAGGCGGCGCTGCAGATCGCCATGGCCGAGAACGTCGAGGGCTATGTGAACGGCTCGAACTCGGACTTCGTCTACTACCGGCTCGTGACCAAGAACTGATCCTCGGATCAGCAAGCGAAACTGCGGCGGCCCTGATGGCCGCCGCAGGCGTTTTCAGACCGCGGTATAGCCGCCGTCGACCAGATAGTAGCTGCCGGTGACGAACGAGGCGTCGTCCGAGAGCAGGAAGCGCACCACCTTCGCCACTTCCTCCGCCCGCCCAAGGCGCCCGAGCGGATGGCGCGAGACGAGCTGGGTGCGGGCCTCATCCGGCAGGTTGCCGAGGAGCGGAGTGTCGATATAGGCAGGGCCGACGCAGTTGATGCGCAGTCCCTGCGGCCCGTATTCAGCGGCGGCGTTCTTGGTGAGGCCCACCACGCCGTGCTTGGCGGCAGTGTAGGCGCCGTTGCCGATCGCGGCGACCGTGCCGTGGATCGAGGCCATGTTGACGATGGCGCTTTCGGCCGCGCCGGCCTGGACCATGGCCGGGATCTGATAGCGCATGCCGTAGAGGACGCCATTGAGGTTGATGTCGATGACGCGGTTCCAGTCGTCGAGATCGACATCGCCTGCGGGGGCCGACTTGCCGCCGATGCCGGCATTGTTCACGGCGTAGTGGAGCTTGCCGTAGGTGCTGAGTGCGAATTCCACGGCGGCCTTGTTGTCGGCCGCGGAGGCGCTGTTGGCGA
This sequence comes from Devosia albogilva, assembly GCF_042685625.1. Taxonomy (NCBI): domain Bacteria; kingdom Pseudomonadati; phylum Pseudomonadota; class Alphaproteobacteria; order Hyphomicrobiales; family Devosiaceae; genus Devosia; species Devosia albogilva. The sequence goes on along the minus strand of NZ_JBHUNP010000001.1, from coordinate 100,313 downwards.
TCACGGTCGCCGCCTGGCCGCCAGTGGCGGCGATCTCGCCGGCGACGCGGTCGGCGCCCTCCTGGCTGATGTCGGCCAGCACGACCCTGGCGCCGAGTGACGCCAGCTCCTTGGCGATGGCTTCGCCGATGCCGGAACCGGCGCCGGTCACCAGCGCAACCTTGTCCTTGAACGTCATGGCTGTGTCCTCCGGTTGATGCTGTGGGGCAGGTGCTAGGTCGAAATGCTCAGAATGTGGCTCTCGAAGGCCACAAAGTCCCCCTCGATGGGAGTGCCCTGGTCCACAAGGGTCCGTTCGCCGGTGATGCGCAGATAGCCTTCCGAGACGACCTGCTCGATGATCTCGTCGAGTTCGCGTTCGTCGCTGAAGCCGATGCTGGTGCCGTTGCTGAGGGTGAGTTGATAATCGGCCATGGAGGGCTCCTCGTGGTTGCCCTGCTCAACGCTCTACCCGGAGGATGGGTCCATCCGGGCTGCCGCATGATCGACTACTTGATGATCAGCACCGGTACGGTGGAGCGGGCCAGAACTTCCGTGGCCTGGCTGCCGAGGATCAGCCGCCGCAGTCCGCGATTGCCATGCGAGCCCATCAGTATGGTGTCGCAGCCGCGGGATTCGGCCTCTTGCAGGATCGCGTCGGCCGGGCGTTGGCGCGGCGCGTACACGGTTTCAGCACTTACGCCGAGCTCTGATGCGCGGTTGGCCGCCGCGTTGAGGATCTTCGCCGCGCCGTCTCGGTAAGCTTCCTCGAGCCGTTCCACGAGCGGTCCGGCGCTCAAGGTGCCAAAGCCGCCGCTTCCGATGCCGGTGCTGATGGGATCGCTGGCGGTGAGAAAGGTCACGCGTGAGCCATGGGATTTCGCCAGATCCAGCCCAGCCTCCAGCGCCTTGTTGCTCAAATCGGAGCCATCTATCGCGATCAGCAGGTTCTGGAACATCGTCGTCTCCTCGGGACATGTGCGGGGAGACGATAGCCGCTCGCCCTATGGCGTCAACAAGGCGAAGGAGGCAGCCTCCGCGGCACGCCGCCGCGCTGGCGATGGAATTCCATTCTCTGTCGCCCAAGGCCGGTGGTCGGGTTTTGCCTTTCGCTGCGGACCTTTGGGACCGATGATGTCGCTCCGGCGCGGACGATCCGATAACATCGGATTACCTTTCCCGCAGGACTATCAGATGCGTCTTTCCTTTGTTGCTGCTGCCGCGATGTTGCTGGCGGCCCCCGTTGCTGCCCAGGCCGCCGACGTCACCCCGCTGGTGACGGCTGAATGGCTCAAGGCCAATGCCGCCGACGAGAACGTCGTCATCCTCGACATTCGCGACGACATCGAGGCGACCGACCTGGGTGACCTGCCCTATGTCGCCAACGCCGTCGTGGCGCCCTATGGGAGCGCCGGCTGGCGCACCGAGGTCCAGGGCGTGCCCGGCCAGATTCCGGCGGACGAGCAGATCGCCGAGCTGATCGGCGGCCTCGGTATCGATGGCGACGATCATGTGGTGATCGTGCCGTGGGGCACGGATTCGTCCGAATTCGGCGGCGCCACCCGCGTCTACTGGACGTTCAAGTATCTCGGGCACGACGCCGTCTCAATCCTCGACGGCGGCTGGCGCCAGTATGACGCCCAGGGCGGCGAACGCGTCGCCGAGCCGGTGACGCCGGTGGCGGTGGAGTTCCCCTACGAGGTACAGCCGCAGTTGCGCGCGACCACCGAGGACGTGGTTGCCGCACTCGAAGCCGGCACCAAGCTGGTCGATGGCCGCCCCGAGGAGCAGTATCTGGGCCAGGGCAAGAGCCCTGTGGCCCGCGTCGCCGGCACCCTGCCTGGCGCCGTCAACATCCCGCATTCCTCGTTCTACAGCGCCGAATATGCGAGCTTCGCCCTGCCGGAGACCATTGCCGCGCTGGCGGAGGGCGTCGGCCTTGCCGAGGACGAAGAGAACATCGTGTTCTGCAACACCGGCCACTGGGCCTCGATCGCCTGGTTCGCGCTGAGCGAAGTGGCCGGCAACAAGAACACCGCCATGTATGACGGCTCCATGGCCGAGTGGACTGCCGATCCGGCCCGCCCGGTTCAGTAAGCCCACCGACATGATCTTCGGGTTTGGGTGTTGCACTCGATCGGTGCGGCATCCAAACCTTTTTGTGCATTCCGCTGATTGAGTCCCATGACTGACCTGACCGCCTCCGCGCCGAAGCTTGCTCCGCCTCCTATCGCCTTCGACCGCGCCCCCTTCTTTGTTTCCGCCGCGATGCTGCTGGTCGGCTTCGCGCTCATCACCCTGCTGGTCGATCTGCGCCAGGGCACCCTGTTCCTGATCGGCGGTGGCCTTGGCGTGGCGCTCTACCATGGCTCCTTCGGCTTTACCGGCGGCTGGCGCCGCATGGTGGTGGAGCGCCGCGGCCGCGGCATGCGCGCCCAGATGCTGACCATCGGCGTTGCCGCCCTGGCGATGATCCCGCTGGTTGCCGCCGGCAATATCGGCGGCCAGCCGATGGTCGGGGCGATGGCGCCGGTCGGCGTCTCGGTGCTGCTCGGTGCGGCCATGTTCGGGCTCGGCATGCAACTCGGCGGCGGCTGTGGCTCGGGCACATTGTTCACCGTCGGCGGCGGCTCCGCCCGCATGCTGGTGACGCTGGTGTTCTTCATCGTCGGGGCACTGGTCGGCACGGCGCACTTGCCGTTCTGGCTCGAACAGCCGGCCCTGCCGGCCGTCAGCATCGGCGCCGAGCTCGGCGTCGGCTTTGCCGTGGCGGCGACGGTTGCCGGTCTCGCCCTGGTGGCGCTGATCACGGCCGTGATCGAAAAGCGCGTCCATGGGGACATCGAGCGGGAGCCCGTTCCCAAGAGCGGCGACTGGAGCTGGATCTGGCGTGGTCCGTGGCCGCTGGTCGGCGCCGGCCTGGTGCTGGCACTGCTCAACATCGCCACGCTGCTGCTGGCCGGTCATCCGTGGTCGATCACCTATGGTTTCGGATTGTGGGGCGCCAAGATCGCGCAGGCGGTCGGCATCGACGTCGCGAGCTGGGAATTCTGGACCTGGCCGGCGCAGGCGCAGGCACTGAACTCCAGCGTGCTCGCCGATTCCGTGTCGGTCATGGATTTCGGCCTGGTGCTGGGCGCCGCAGTGGCTGCCGCCGTGGCCGGCAAGTTCGCGCCCAAGGCCAAGCTGCCGCTGGGTTCGCTGCTGGCGGCCGTGGTCGGCGGCCTGCTGATGGGCTATGGCGCGCGGCTGTCCTTCGGCTGCAATATCGGTGCGCTGTTCTCGGGCATTGCCACGGGAAGCCTGCATGGCTGGCTGTGGTTCGCGGCCGCCTTTGTCGGCTCCATCGGCGGCATCGCCCTTCGTCCTGTGTTTGGTCTCGACGGATTTGCCAAGAAATGAGCGCCCGCAACACTCTCCTCTTCGGTGCAGCGCTCGCCGTCACCACTGCCGCCGTGGCCTATGACCACATCAGCAATCCGGTGCCGCCTCGCCCCGTCTATGGCGGCACCGCTGCTGCGGCCGGCAACGCGCCGTGCGCCGCTGCCCCCTGTGCGGCCGGCGCGGCGCTAGCGCCCTGCGCTGCAGGGGCGCCGACTGCCGTTTCGAAAGCGCCGCCGCCACCGCCGCCCGCCGCGGCACCTTGTGCGGCCGGTGCACCGCAACTGGCAGCGCCGCCACCGCCACCGGCTACGCCGCCTGCTGCCGGCAAGGCGCCGCCACCGCCGCCGCCCGCAACACCTCCCGCCGCCGCCACGCCGTTGCAGGCGCCGCCACCACCGCCCCAGGCCAAGCCTGCAGGCGAGGAGGCGCCGGACCTGGTGGTTGGAGGGCAGTAAGGTGTCCGACGATGCCCGCGAGAGAGCCTTGGCCGAGATCGCCTTCTGCGAGGCGGTGCTGGCCAAGGGCGGCCAGACGGTCTTGACCGAGACCTTTGCGGGCGTGTCGAGCATCGATGCCTGGGAGCACTACCCACCCGGCGACGTGTTCGATCCGGCCAGCAATTCGCAGTGGTTCTACCACTGCCATCCGGCCAGCGAAGGTTCCGCCGAGCACGGCCACTTCCATTGCTTCCTGCGGCCCGAGGGGCCGCAGGGGCCGATCCATCATCTCGTCGCGGTGGGAGTGGATGCCAACGGCAAGCTGCTGCGTCTGTTCACCGTCAACCAGTGGGTGGTGGGCGATGACTGGGCCGATGCCGAGGCGACCATTCCGTTGCTATCGCGGTTCGACATGCAGATGCCGCGGCCGTCCTATCTGGTGAACCGCTGGCTCACCGCGGTGCTGGCGGCGTATGAGGCGGAAATCGCCGACTTGCTGCGCCAGCGGGATCGGGTGCTCGCCGGCCATCGGTCGGCCGACGGCGTTCCCGTTCGAGAGGACCGCTCGCTCGAGGTGACATCCGAACTGCTGATCAGCGCCGTGCGGTAATGGCAAGCTGCGCGAAACGGCAGCCGGATTAGTCCAGCACCGCCTTGAGGAATTCGCGGGTGCGGTCCTCGCTGGGGTCGGTGAACAGCTCTTCCGGCGTGCCTTGCTCGCGGATCTTGCCCCGGTCGAAGAAACAGACGCGGTCTGAGATCTCCCGGGCGAAGCGCATCTCGTGCGTGACCAGCAGCATGGTTAGGTCGTGCTCCTCGGCGAGCATACCGATGACGTTGAGGACCTCCCCTACCAGTTCCGGGTCGAGTGCTGACGTCGGCTCGTCGAAGAGCAGCACGTTGGGCCGCATGGCAAGGGCGCGGGCGATGCCGACGCGCTGCTGCTGGCCGCCGGAGAGCTGGTGCGGGTATTTCTGCGCCTGATCGGCCAGGCCAACGAGCTCGAGCAGTTCCTCGGCGCGTAGGCGGGCGTCCTGCTTGGACAGGCCCAAAACCTTGGTAGGCGCTTCGGTGATGTTGCGCAGCACGGTCATGTGCGGGAACAGGTTGAACTGCTGGAACACCATGCCGAGCTGGGCGCGCATCTTGCGCAGATGCGCTTCGCTGGCCGGCTTGAGGCCGTCGGGTTCCGGTTCGTGCCATAGGGGCTCGCCCGCGACGGTGACGACGCCGTCGTCGATGTTCTCGAGCGTCATCAGGATGCGGAGGACCGTCGACTTGCCGGAGCCAGATGGGCCGATGATGGACACCTTCTCGCCCTTGGCAACTTGGAAATCGAGCTTGTTGAGCACGGTGAGGTCACCGAACCGCTTCACCACCTTGTCGAACTTGATGATTGGGTCGTCGGTCATTTCAAGGGGATTCCCTGTTTCGGCAGCCAGTTGTCGAGCAGGCGCACGCCTGCCGAGGCCACCAGCGTCATGATGAGGTAGAGCGCGCCGACCATCGACAACGGCACGAGATAGTTGAAGGTGCGGTCGCCGACGATCTTGGCGACGTTGAGCATTTCCAGCACGGTCACGACCGAGAGGACGGGCACGTCCTTCATGATCGAGACGAGGTAGTTGCCCATTGCCGGCACGATGCGGGGCACCGCCTGCGGCACCACGATATGGGTGAAGGCGCGGGACGGCGAGAGATTGAGGGCTCGCGCCGCCTCGCGCTGGTCTCGTCCCACCGCTTCCAGGCCGGCCCGGTACACTTCGGAGGTGTAGGCGCTGTACTGGATGCCGAGGGCGAGCGCCCCGGTCATGAACGCGGGCAGCAGGATGCCGTATTCGGGCAGCACGTAGTAAAGAAAGAACAGTTGCACCAGGAGCGGTGTGTCGCGAATGAATTCGGTCACGATCGTTGCCGGCCAGGAGATGATCCGCGCCGGAGCCGCCTTGAGCACAGCCCAGAACAGGCCGAGCACCAGAGCGACAAGGAAGCCGAGAACGGTGGCCTGGATCGTCACCACCATGCCGGTGAGCAGGATCGGCAGGATTGATATGGCGAAGGCGAGGGGACTGGAGAGGTCCCATTCATATCCGAAAAGCATGGGTCAGCTCCTCACCGCGCGCCAGCGGCCGACATAGGCTTCAAGGGCACGCATGAGCGCGGTCAGCACCAGAGCCATGCCGAAATAGGTGAGCAGCAGCATCGAATAGATGGTGGTGCTGTCCTGGGTGAAATTGCGGATCTGCTCGGCGCGGAAGGTGAGATCGCCGAGACTGATCAGCGAAACCAGCGCAGTATCCTTGAGGTTCTGCACGGCCAGGTTGCCGAAGGACGGCATCATTTCGGGCACAGCCTGTGGAATGGTGATGTTCCACAGGGCCTGGCGGGGCGTGAAGTTCAGGGCACGCGCGGCTTCGTACTGGTCCTTGTGCACCGCTTGGATGGCGCCGCGCACGACCTCCGCGCCGTAGGCGCCGATGTTGAGGCCGAGGGCGAGAACGCCGGCGAGCACCGGCGGCAGCCGCAGGTCCAGCCCGATCGCCATGCCCGCGATGGGCAGTGCGAAATACAGCCAGAACAGTTGCACCAGCAGGGATGTGCCGCGGAACACCTCAATATAGGCAACCGAGATGGATTTGATGGCGATGTTGGAGGAGAGTTTGCCGAGGCCGAAGGCGAAGGCGAGGATCGCACCCAGTATGGTCGAATAGGCGGTCAACTGTATGGTAACCCAGGCCCCCTCCATCAGGGCCGGGAAATACTCAGTCCAATGCATGACAGTGTCTCTTGCAAGGGTGGAACGCATTTCGGGCGGGCGCCGGAGCGCCCGCCCAAATCCGCGCCTTGGGAGCCGATTACTCTGCGGCGCAGAGCTCTTCGGTCGTGCGGGCGGTCGAACCGTCGATATCGGCCTGGGTGAAGCCGTAGCTCGACAGCGTCTCGCTCCATTCGTCGGTCTGCTTGTAGTCGGCCAGCGCCTGGTTGACCGCGTCACGCAGTTCTTCATTGCCGCTGGCGAAGGTGAAGCCACCCCAGCTGCGCACTTCCTCACCATCGATCACCGGATCGGTGAAGTCGCCGGCGACTTCCACATCGTCGCTCTGGTCGGCCAGGCCGCTCGCGGTGAGGCTGGTTGCCGCGTAAGCGTCGGCTCGGCCGGTCGACACGGTGGAGATCGCGTCGGCATTGGCGGCGATGGTCACGAGATTGCCCTCGGGCACGCCCAGCTTCTGCATCATCTCGAGCTGGTCGGCGCCGGCCATGATCGCCACCTTGAGTTCGGTGTTCTCGGCGAAGTCCGAATAGGCGTGGATGTCCTTGGGATTGCCGGCGGCGACGAGCAGGCCTTCACCATAGGAGGTGTTGGGCTCCGAAAAGAGCACCTGCTGGCAGCGGTCGGGGAGGATGGCCATCTCGGCAGCGACCATGTCGAAGCGATCGGCGCGCAGGCCCGGGATCAGCGACGAGAAATTGGTGGTGACCCACTCGATGTTCTCGACGCCGAGTTCTTCCATGATGGCTTTCGCCACGTCGGGGCCAGCTCCCATGGCTTCGCCGTTCGGGTCGACATAGCCGTAGGGGATCTCGTTGGCGACGGCGATGCGGATCGAGCCCGATTCCTGGATCTCGGCCAGGGTCGCGGCGGTGACGGCGGTGGACGCCAGCGCTGCCGTGGTGATGGCGGCCAGCGCTGCAACTGCGGTCTTTCGGATAGTCATGTGTGTACTCCTGAATTGTGGTCTTCGGGCGGTGAAACCGGCTGGAGCCCATCCAATCAGCCGGAAAAGGAGGACGCGCGTCGCGTGGGAGCGCGCGGCGGTAAAGGGGTTTTCGTGGGGAAGTGGCCGTCTTGCGTGCCGCTTCGGGCAGCCGCCGGCCTCTCTGTGAGGTTGTTCGGGTCTCGATGTCGGCTCGAGCGACATCACACGAGCTTGCCGCCTTCGATCGAGATCGGACCTTGGGGATTGCGCGAACTCAGGAAGGCCGGACGTGGGGCCTTGGCGGCGAAGGGGGCGACCACCCGGTTGGACCAGGCATTGTAGACAAAAAAGGCGTTTGAGCGCGGGAAGGGCGTGATGTTGCCGTTCGAGCCGTGCAGCGTGTTGCAGTCGAACAGGATCACGGTGCCCGCCCTGCCGGCCGCGTAGTCGATCCCGAACGTCTCCGCCATGCGGGTCAGGCTGTCATGCGACGGGACGCCGATTTCCTGCTTCTTGAGCGAGGTCTTGTGGTTGTCGTCCGGCGTTTCGCCGGCACAGGCCACGAAGGTCTTGTGCGAGCCGGGCATCAGCATCAGCGGACCGTTGAGCGCATCGTTGTCGGTCAGCAGCACCGAGGCCGAGATGGCGCGCATGCGTGGCATGCCATCCTCGGCGTGCCAGGTCTCGAAGTCGGAGTGCCAGTAGAACTCCTTGCCGGTGAAGCCCGGTTTGTAGTTCAGGCGGGACTGGTGGAGGTACACCTCGTCGTCGAGCAGGTAGCTGACGCGACCGGCGATGCGCTTGTCGCGTGCCAGGCGATCGAACAGGGTACTCTGCTCATCGAGGCGGAACACCGTCCGCACCTCGTCAGAGCCCGGCTCGGTGATGACGTTCTCCGCGGCGAGTTGGGTTTCGCCCGACCGCATACGCGCCGACTCCGCTTGCAGCGCGGCCACTTCAGTGGCCGAGAACACACCCTTCAGGATCAGAAACCCGTCCTTGTCGAACTGATGTGTCTCTGCTCGCGTCAGCGGCGCTTCGGGGGTCCATTTGCCCCAAACGACCGGGTCCTTGCGCTCCTGCCACTGCTCCTCGGGCAGGCGGGTGGGGTAGTCATCCTGGCTGGAGATGTCGATTGCGGACTGTGTCATGGTTTTTCCGTCTTTTCTGTTTGCTGCGCGAGACGCTGGAGCGTCTTCGAAGACCGGGGGTCAGGCGGAGCCGGCGAGTTCGAGGATGATCCGCCGGTCGAATGGACCGATGCTGACGCTATATTCGGTGAGCCCGCTCGACTGCTGGCGACGGTCGAACGGCTCGATCTGGCGCATCTGCGCCTTGAGGCGCCGTGCGATCGAGGTGAACAGGTCCCAGGACGGCTCATCGTCATGGCGGATGGTGCACTGGAGGGTGGTCACCCGGTCACAGGCCGGGCGCGACAGCACATCCACAACAAGCCGGCTGCCAAGGTGGTCGCCCTGCGCGTCATCGCTGACGCAAACCTGCCAAAGGAACAGGGTGTCCGTTTGCTCGGGCAAGACATAGCCGGTGGCCCACCCGAGGACTTCTCCCCCCCGCTCGGCGACCGCACTGGTGCCGGCAAAGTGGGTCGCCTGCAGCCGGATGGAGCGGGGCGAATGCTCCTCGAGCAGCGGCATGGACCTGGTCAGCGACCAGATCTGATCGTTGTCGGCCACACATGGCCTGCGAATGGTCGCAGGATGTGTGACCGCAGCATGCCGACGCAGCGCGCCGGCATCGTGCATCACTGAGGTGCCATAAATCATCCTGCCGATAGTTAGCTGCACGGAACTAAATATCAAGGCGAAATCTGCCTAAGTTCGGTCGCATTATGCGGCGCAGTCGCGCTAGTGGGCTGTATCTAAATGGTTCTCGTCGCTCGTGTATGGGCGTAATATGTTTGTCCACAGGGGTGCATGCAGACGCGCGGAGCGTCCAATCGTTAGCTCCGGTGAATCAAATCGTTAGCCCAATGCGATCTCTGTTGGGTTCTGCCAAGCGTCGCGCTAGAAGTGCTCGGATTATCGCCAGAGTAGTGCCGTGGAAGACCGAACCAAGTTGGCCTTGACCGCGATGCGCAAGATCCTGCGCACGACGGAACTGAACTCAAAGCAGTTGATGCGTGAAACGGGGCTGACCCCCTCACAACTCGTTTTCATGCAGTTGCTCGATGCGGAGGGCGAGCGGACGGCAGGATATGTCGCCGGGCGCATGGGCATCACCCAAGCCACCACGACGGCGCTGCTGCAGAAGCTGGAAATAGCCGGGATGATCCAGCGCCGGCGCGGAGACAAGGACCGCCGCCAGGTGCTGCTATCGTTGACGGAGGCCGGACGGAAGGTGCTCGACGTCGCTCCGGACGGCGTTCATGCCCAGTTTCTCGCCCAGTTCTCCGCCCTCAAGGATTGGGAGCAGCAGATGCTGGTTGCCGCGCTCGAGCGGGTTGCGGACATGCTCGACAACAGCCAGGAGGATGCTGCCGCCGTTTTCGACCACGTGGTGGAACTCTCGAGCGACGAGCGCTGACAGCCAGATGTTCGCGGCATTGCCCGCCGCGAACGAAGAGGCGTACTCGTGTCAGGCCGCAGCGGGGCGCCTGGGCATGCCAGGCTGATCCCAACTGCGCCGACGCCATTGCAGGGCCGCGATGATGCCGATCAGCAGGAAGGCCGGCAGATAGAGCAGTTCCTGCGGCGGCCGCTGGGTGTTCGGCAACAGCACGCGGGTGACGGTCTGTCCGGCCTCGAGGCCAAGGCGCTCGGCCTGGCTGCGGAAGCGGACGTTGACCACCTGGGTCTGGCCGGCGAAGCTGGTGACCTGGATGCCGGCATTCGTCAGCCGCTCGACGCCCTCACCGCTCTCGCCCAGGGGAAGTCTCATCACGCGGGTATAGTCATTGCCGCCGAGGTCGACGCCTGCGACTTCCACCCGCAGGAAGGTGCCGGGCCCGGCGTCCTCGGCGATCTGCACGATGTTCTCTGCCGGCGCGTCCATGGTCGCCGGCACGAGGCGATCCATGAACATGCCCGGCAGGAACAGCATGGCGCAGGCCAGCAGCAGGGCGGCAGTCTCGTAGAGGCGGCTGCGGGTGATGAAGATCTGCTGGGTGACGGAGACAAAGACCAGCATGCCAGCCAGGGCACTGGTCACTACCAGGACGAACTTCAGCCAGTTGTCGACACCAATCAACAGGAGCTGATGGTTGAAGATGAAGATCAGTGGCAGGATCGCCGTGCGCATCTCGTAAGTGAAGGCCTGGACGCCGGTCTTGACCGGGTCAGCACGCGAGATCGCCGAGGCGGCGAATGATGCCAGCCCCACGGGCGGCGTCACGTCGGCCATCAGACCGAAATAGAAGACGTAAAGGTGCACGGCCACCAGTGCGACGGCGACGTCGTTGAGGGTCGCGACGTCGACGATGACGGGCGCGATCAGGGTCGCCACCACGACATAGTTTGCCGTGGTCGGCATGCCGAGCCCAAGGACCATGCAAATTACTGCGGTCATCAGCAGCATGATGATCAGATTGCCGCCCGAGAGGGTGATGACGATCTCGGTGAGTGCCAGACCGATTCCGGTCAGCGCCACGGTGCCGACCACGATGCCGGCTGCGGCGGTGGCGATGGCGATGCCGATCATGTTGCGCGAGCCGGTCACAAGCCCGTCGAGTAGGTCCGAAAAGCCGGCCCGGAACTCGGACCATATGTGCCGGCCGCCCCGGAAAAGGGCAATGAGCGGCCGTTGCGTGATCACCAGGAACATCAGCGCACAGGTGCCGTAGAAGGCCGAAAGCCCCGGCGAGAGCTCTTCCACCATCAGGCACCAGACGAGGATGAAGACCGGCATCAGATAGTGGACGCCGGCGGGTGCCACCTCGAGCGTGTCGGGCAGCTTCACCTCGGTGGCGTTGGGATCGTCCACCTCAAGATCCGGATAGCGAGCGCGGAAGGCGACGGAGCCGACATAGATCGCCAACGCCCCGATGCCAACGGCCCAGCTTGCGGCGGAGCCGAACAGTGTGCGCGTCCAGCCCAGGCCATAATAGACCAGCCCGCAGAAGAGCACGAAGGCAGCGGCGGTCATGCCGAACAGCGCCAGGCTCATCAGCCGTGACCGGCTCCGCTCGCGCGGCAGGCCTTTGAGGTTGGCCTTTCGCGCTTCGATGTCGACCAGGTAGAAGAGCGAGATGTAGGTGAGAAGCGCCGGAATGATCGCGTGCCGCACCACCTCGGAATAGGGAATGCCGACATATTCGGCGATCAGGAAGGCCGCGGCGCCCATCACCGGCGGCATCAACTGGCCGTTGACGGAGGCCGACACTTCCACCGCACCGGCCTTGACCGGATCGTAGCCGACCCGCTTCATCAGGGGGATGGTGAAGGTGCCGGTGGTCACCACATTGGCGACCGACGAGCCGGAGATGAGACCCGTCGCACCGGAGCCCAGGACCGCAGCCTTGGCCGGGCCGCCGCGCAGGTGACCGAGCAGCGCGAAGGCGACCTTGATAAAGTAGTTGCCGGCTCCGGCTTTCTCGAGCAGCGAGCCGAACAGCACGAACAGGAAGACGAAGGCGGTGGAAACGCCAAGCGCGACGCCGAAAACGCCTTCGCTGGTCAGCCAGTACTGGGTGGCCATGCGGCTGATCGAAGCGCCGCGATGGGCGAACAGGTCCGGCATGTAGGGGCCGAAATAGGCATAGGCGAGGAACAGCAGGCAGACGATGGGCAGGGCGATCCCGATGGAGCGGCGCGCCGCCTCGAGCAACAGCACGACGCCCAGTATGCCGACGACCAGATCAGTCGTGGTGGGGAGGCCCGGGCGCGCGGACAATTCACTCTGGAAGACGAAGAGGTAGGCCGAGCATCCGGCCGCGATCAGCCCGATGATCCAGTCCAGCCACGGCACGTGGTCGCGCGGTGATTTGCGGGTGGCCGGGAACGCAGCAAAGACCAGAAAGATGGCGAAGGCCAGGTGGATGGCCCGGGCCTCGGTGGCGTTGAACACCCCGATCCGCAACTGGAAGGGCAGGGGCGAGGCGTACCAGAGTTGGAAGAGAGCCCAGAGCAGCGGGACCACGAACAGCACGGTCCGGGCGGCGCGGCTGCGCGGCTGCCGGCCGCCGGTGTCAGCTTCGGCGACGAGCCGTTCGAGTTCGGCCCGGTCGTGTACCTCCGGCTCGACCGAAGCCGGGCCGACAACGCCATTGTCTTTGCTCATCACCAACTCGCTGCAGCAGAAAAGGCGGCGGCCCGGAGGCCGCCGTCCGAGGCTTTCTTACTCGATCCAGCCGCGCTCGCGGTAGTAGCGCTCGGCACCGGGGTGCAGCGGAGCCGACAGGCCGTCGACGACCATGTTCTCCTCGCTCAGATTGGCGAGGGCCGGGTGCAGGCTCTTGAAGGTATCGAAGTTCTCGAACACCGAGCTCACCAGCGCATAAACCGCGTCGTCCGGAGTGCTGGTCGAGGCAGCGAGAGCTGCAAGCACGCCGAAGGTCTGCACGTCTTCTTCGTTGTTGGCATAGGTGCCGCCGGGGATGGTGGCCTCGGCATAGTAGGGGTTTTCTTCGATCAGCTGATCGATCGCATCACCGGTGATCGGCACCAGCTGCGCTTCGCAGGTGGTGGTCGGGTCGGCGATGTTGGCCGAGGGGTGACCCACACCGTAGATGAAGGCGTCGATCTGGTTGTCGCAGAGCGCCGGGCCGTGCTCGTCCGGGCGGAGCTCGGAAGCAAGGCTCAGATCGGAGCGGGACATGCCCATGGCCTCGAGGATGATATCCATCGAGGTCTGAGTGCCCGAACCCGGCGCGCCGATGTTGACGCGCTTGCCAGCGAGATCGGCAAATTCCTCGATGCCGGCATCGGCGCGGGCCACGAGGGTGAACGGCTCGGGATGGAGCGAGAACACGGCGCGCATGTCGCCCCAGGGACCGGCATCGGCGAAGTCCTGCTCACCTTCGACGGCGTAGTACATGACGTCCGACTGGGTGACGCCGAAATCAAGCTCGCCCTGCTTGATGGCGTTCAGATTGTAGACGGAAGCTGCCGTGGATTCGACCGAACAGCGGAAGCCGTGCTCGTCGCGTGTCTGGTTCATCAGGCGGCAGATGGCACCGCCCGCGGCATAGTAGACGCCGGTGACGCCGCCCGTTCCGATGGTGATGAATTGCTGCTGTGCCTGTGCAGCTCCCGTGCCGGCGAGGAGCGTAGCAGTGGCCAGGGTGAGTAGCGTGCGTTTCATATATTCGCTTCCGTCTTCTTGCAGTCGTCCGGAAGTGGCCGACTTTCGTAGCTGCGGCCGAAGCCGCAACCGAGAAAGCGGCATTAAGGCAAGCTTTACACCGAGGGGCAAGCATCAGATTGGCAGAATGCCATTTCTGGCTCATAAGGTGCGGCGCGAAATTTTGCTCAAGAGCGAACGGGAATGAAGATCATCGTCATTGGTGCCGGCGTCGTCGGCTTGGCCACCGCGTGGCGGTTGTCCCTTGCGGGCCATGAGGTCACCGTCGTCGACAGCGCTGCATCCGCCGGCGCCGGGACAAGTTTCGCCAATGGTGCCCAGCTCAGCTACTCCTATGTGGCGCCGCTGGCCGATCCTTCCGTCTGGGGGCAGTTGCCGAAGCTGCTGACCGACCCGGATTCGCCGGTCCAGTTCCGGCCCGGCGCCGATCTGTTCCAATATCGCTGGCTGCTGCAGTTCCTGGCTGCGTGCAATCAGCGGCAAGCTCATGCCACCATCGATCGGCTGGGCATGATCGCGGATCTCAGCAAGCATATCCTGCATGACAGCGAGGAGCTGCGAACCGCGGATTTCTGCTGGACAAGGACGGGCAAGCTCGTCGTCTACAGCAGCGAGAAGAGTTTCGCCTCCGCGCGGCAGCATGCCGAATACCAGGCGCAGGGCGGTGTCGACAAACGCGCTGTCGGCCGGGAAGAATGTCTCGCGATCGAGCCCGCCCTGGCGTCCATCGGCCACCGGATCGTGGGCGGACTGTTCTCCCCGGGCGACGAAGCCGGCGACGCCCTGATGTTGTGTCGGGAGTTCGAGCGGTTGCTGAGCCAGGCTGAAAGGCCAGCAACCTTCCTCTATGACACCACGGTCACCAGGCTCGTGCGTGAGAAGGGCGTGCTGCGCGGCCTCGACACCAGTCGCGGGCATCTGGAGGCAGATCTCTATGTTCTGGCCGCCGGTGTCCAGGCGCGCGCGCTGGGGCGTACTGCCGGTCTCGACCTGCCGATCTACCCCATCAAGGGCTACAGCCTCTCGGTTCCGGTTGCCGCGCCGGCAGCGGCGCCGACGGTCAGCATCACCGATGCCATGCGAAAAGTCGTTCTCGCCCGCCTGGGCGAGACGCTGCGCATCGCGGGTGCCGCCGACCTCGTGGGCGAGAATCTCTCCATCGACACTCGCCGCGTGGGCAAACTGCTGGCCGATGCACGTTCGGACTTTCCCGATGCTGCCGACTGGTCAAACCCGGTCTTGTGGTCCGGGCTGCGCCCGGCGACCCCGACAGGGCAGCCGATGATCGGCGAAAGCGGCGTCGAGCGTCTGCTTCTTAATGTCGGACACGGCGCCCTCGGATTCACGCTGGCCTTGGGATCGGCCGAGCTCCTGGCTCGCGAGATCTGAGGCGCGAAACGGCTGCGTTCAGCCGAGCATCACCAAGCCGGCTATCAGAACTGCGGTGAAGGCGCCATTCAGCGCCATGGCGATGCCGGAGAATGCGCCCGCGGTGTCGCTGACCTGCAGAGCCCTCGCGGTACCAATGCCATGGGATGCAACGCCCACGGCGAAGCCGCGCGCAGCATAATTCTGAATGCCGAGCGCATTCATCAGAGGGGTAACGATCACAGCTCCGGTGATGCCCGTAAGGATGACGAGCACAGCGGCGAGCGAAGGGATGCCGCCAAGGCCCTTCGCCAGTTCCATGGCGATGGGTGCGCTGACCGACTTCGGCGCGATGGACGCGAGCACATCTGCCGGGGCGCCAAACAGGGCGACAATGGCAAGAGCGCTGCCCATCGCCGTCAGCGAGCCCGCGACCAGCGCCACCGCTATCGGCAGCAGCGCCCGCTTCACCGCATGGAGGTTGCGGAAGAGTGGGATGGCCAGTGAGACCGTGGCAGGCCCCAGCAGGAAATGCACGAACTGCGCGCCTTCGAAGTAGACCGGATAGGAGGTGTCGCTGAGGAGCAGCAGAGGAATGATCAGGGCTGCTGTCAGCAGCACGCTGTTGGCGAAGGGCGGGTTACCTATGGCTTCCGCGATACGCAGAGACAGTATGTAGGCGGCCAGGGTGATCCCGAGCCAGGTGAGGGGTGACGCGGCAAGATAGATCCAGATGTCGCCGAGCGCGGTCATCTGCGCCCCCTCGTCAACCATTTCTCGGTGGCGATGAAGGCTCCCACAGTGACGAGCAGGGTCAGGATGGTAGACCCGAGAACGGCCAGGAGCAGTGGGCCACCCCAATCCCGTATCAAGCCGCCATACTGCATGATGCCGACTGCTGACGGGACGAAGAGTAGCGACAGAATGCCGAGCAAGCCGTCGGCCGTGGCAATGACCGGCCGCGCCCGCTCACCGATCATGGTCAGCAACCACAGCAGCAGCAACATGCCAGCCACGGGACCGGGGAAAATCATCGATGGGGTGACCAGGCGCAGCAACTGCACCAAGGCTTCGCCCGCGAGTTGGCAAAGCACCAGCAACGCGAAACCGGCCACCCCATCAGCCGGTTTCAGGGGCTTCGCCGTCAGATCAGCCATTCGGGGCAAGTCTGCTTCTCAGAGTGTCCGATCGAGACCATTCTTCACGACCCGTCCATTGGCCATGATCAGCGGCATGTGGGCGCCATCGTCCTGCAGCAGGGTGATGTCTTCGAGCGGGTTGCCATCGACCACGAGCAGGTCGGCATAGGCATTCTCTGCAATCGTGCCGGCCAAGCCCTCCAGCCGGCAGAGACGGGCGCCGATCGTGGTGGCGGAGCGGATGATCTCGGCCGGGCTCAACACCTTGGCGAGAAGCTCGAATTCCATGCAGTGGTATTTGCGGACTCGCCGAGGAGGTCCGAGCCGAAGGCCATCGGCAAGCCGGCATCGCGCATGATTTCCAGAGAGCGCAGGCCGCCGCTGCGGACGGTCTCGATCTTGGAAAACTCGGCAGCCCCAAGGCCGAGTGCCTCGCCTTCGAGCGCAAGTGCATCGTAGGCCACCAGCGTCGGCACGGCGATGCAGCCCTGTTCGGCAGCGAGCCTGGCGGTCTCGGGTTCGATGAGATTGCAATGCTCGAGCGAGTGCACACCGAGCTCGACGCAGCGGCGGATGGCCTTGTCGGTATAGACATGGGCGGAGACGTATAGGCATTGTCGGCCTCCTCCACCATGGCTGCGATCTCTTCGCGCGAATACTGGATGGAGTGGATCGGGTCATTGGGCGAGGACACACCGCCATTGGCCATGACCTTGATGAAGTTCGCGCCCTCCTTGATCATGGTACGGCAGGCAGCGCGAACGTTGTCGACGCCGTCGACGATGAGGCCCATCGTACCCAGCCGGTCCGACATGATGCCCGGGCGGTCGTCGGTCCGCTTCCTGCCTCAACACCGACTATATCGACCTCTATCAGTTGCACCGGTTCGATTACGACACCCCGCTCGAAGAGACGCTGGACGCGCTCAACGATGTCGTGCGCGCCGGCAAGGTGCGCTATCTCGGTGCCTCCTCCATGCATGCCTGGCAGTTCATGAAGGCCCTGGGGCTGCAGCGAGCCCATGGCTGGGCACCGTTCGTGTCGATGCAGCCGCACTACAACCTCATCTATCGGGAGGAAGAGCGCGAAATGCTTCCGCTTTGCCGCTCCGAGGGCATTGGCGTCATTCCATGGAGTCCGCTGGCGCGCGGACGCCTGGCGGGCCGCACCGATGCCGGAACCACCCGCGCCCAGACCGACAAGACCGCTTCGGCTCTCTATGATCGCACCAAGGACGCCGATGAGGCCGTCATTGCCGCCGTTCGGGCGGTCGCCGAGCGCCATGGCCGCTCGCCGGCGCAGATTGCCTATGCGTGGGTGGCGAGCCGCCCCGGCATCACTGCGCCGATCGTCGGCATTTCCAAGCTGCACCAGTTCGACGACGCCGTTGCCGCCCTCGAGGTCAGGCTGACCGACGAGGATGTGGAGCAGCTCGAGGCTCCATACGAGCCCAAGCGCGTCGCCGGGCACGTTTAGGGACAAGAGAGATGAACATCGGCAAGGAACTCGCTGAACTCACCGCCGGCATCGATGCGCTCTACCGCAGGACGCCGCGCTCGGACGGTTTCCTGGACAAAGAAGGTCTCATTCCCGTCGCCATGGCAGAGGTGTCCCCGCTGCCGTTGCGCGACTACGTCGACGCACGCGAGAAGCTGCAGGCGCTAGCTGCGCGGCTGCCGGCGGAAGCCGAAAGCCCGCTGCGCGCGGACTATGTGGGCGAGATGATCGACTCGCTCCTGGCGCTGCTCGACACATTCGAGGGCAGGCCGATCAGCTTCGACGATCGCGTTGCCCGTTAGATTCGCGTGCCGCAGACGTTGGTGCCCACCGATGAACTTGAGGGCTACCGCACCACCATCCGCGAAAAGCTCGATGAACTAGGTTACACCGGCGGCAGTCTGATCGAGGACTTCGAGCGCTGGGAAGCCCAGGCTCGTGTGCCGGTGGATCAGGTTCTGTCCGTGCTCAGCGACCTGATTTCCGAGGCACGCGATCGGGTGACCGCCTCCATGTATCCCTTCTCCCACGAAGGCATGGAGCCCGAGGGCGTGTCGGCGGTGCCGTTCTCCGCCTACTGCGACTATCCCACCCGCAAGGTGCTGCTCAATCTGGACTTCCCCTATACGCGGTTCTCGCTGAAGCATCTGGCGACGCACGAAGTGTTTCCCGGGCACCTCGTACACATGAACATCCGCGAAAAGGCCGTAGCCGCCGGCACCATGCCGCTCGATGGGGCACAGGTGGTGACGAGTTCAGCCAGTTCCGCCCTGTTCGAAGGCATTGCCGACAACGGCATGTTCTTCCTCGACTGGGTGAATGGACCGGAAGACGAACTCGGGGTGGCGCTCCAGCGGCTGCGCAGCGCCATGCGCTGCAACGCCGCCTGGATGATGCATGCGCAGGGCATGACACTGGACGAAATCGTGCCCGTGGTGGCGGAGACCGCCCTGCAGGATCCGGTGACGGCGCGCTCCCGGCTCGCCTTCCTCAATCACGATCTGCGAGCACCGTTCGTCTACGCCTACTACGGCGGTGACATGGCGGTGCACGCGGTGTGGAAGACCGTGGCTCCAGAGGAGCGCAAGGCATTCTTCGACTACATCTACGGCAACATGCATACGCCGAACACGCTGGCCAAATACTGGAAGCCGGCCTAGGCGCGGTTATGTCAGGTCGGCGCGACGTGGCGCCGATACCTTGTGGACCCTGAACTGAGGACTCGGCAGCATCTGCCGCCGAGTTCGGGACCTCCAGCGTCTTGCCTCAAGCCTCGATGTGGGCATCACGCAGATGCTTAGTCCTTAGCGAGCGACTCACGAAAACAGCACGCCGCCGTTGATGTCGTAGCAGGCGCCGGTGATGTAGGCGGCGTCGGCGGAAGCGAGGAAGGCGACGAGGGCTGCGTAGGGCGAGAGAGGATGAAGACTGCGCAGGCCGCCAACGTGGCACCGACAATCACCGGAAGAACTGGGTGAGGGCTGCCGGCGATCAGCAGCGCTGCGAAGCTGCAGGACATTGCGATGATGGCCACGATCTTGGCCTGCAGGGGTATGGCGCGGGAATCGCGCCACGCCCGTACTGGTTGTCCGAGAGCTGGGTGATTGACCAGCCAGTGCTCAAATCGGGGGGAAGACCGGGAGAAACAGGCTGCTGCGGCGATGAAGAATGGCGTCGTGGGTAGAACGGGCAGGACGATTCCCGCTCCGCCGAGCGCAAGGAGAAATAAGCCTGCTGTTGTGAGCAGCGGGCCTCGGACCGTCCCTATCATGCATCTTCCCCGTCTAGCAGCCGCAACGCCTCTGCCCCGAGTCGTGCATGGTGGGCGATGTCGTCGAACAGGCTGGCGAATTCCGCGAACACGCTGCGGTCGGCCTCGTGGAAGCTAATGTCCTCCAGTTCTGCGAGCAGGCCCACAAGCGCGGCAATGGCGGCGCGGTGCTGCCGCGAGGACATCAGGTGACATCGCGTTACGCGCTGCTGTTCCATTTCCGCAAACCGACCGAGGGCCTCGTTGACGCGTTGGCGGCAGTCACAGTCAACTGCCACCGAGCCGATGATAGAGCGAATGCGGCCTACCAGTGCCTCGGCATCAGAGGCAGTTCCGGAAGGCTCATGATGGAGTAGGATGCGGGTCCTGATCATGCGTCGCTCCGAGCCATTCTGCCCCCTTAGGTTGTCCGGGGTGGTAAGCGCACCCTAGAGACTGCCGCCGCAGGGAACCTTGACACAGCGCAAAGACGGGACAGCGCATGCCGGCCTTCGCGCTGCGCAGGCCCATGGCAGTGCATGTCGTCTACGGGTCAAGAGTATAGCTCGAGACCTCGGGTCATGTGGAGGTGGGACTTACCCGAGCGGGGCCTGGCGCTCGAAGGTTGCGCCGATGGCGAAGTGCGACAGCAACAGGGCGTCGGCTGCGGCTTCGTCGCGGTCGAGAATCGCGGTGAGCAGTTGGCTGTGGTGGTCAGCCAAGTAGTTCTCGAGCTCGGGCAGGGCGGTGATGCGGACGCGACGCTCGTAGTGCGAACGGCGCAGCAGCGCCGCGATGGCTGCGTGCAGGCTCTCCAGCATCGGCGCGTGTGCGGCGGCGATGATGGCCTCGTGGAATGCGAAGTCCGCCTCGGCGCCGGCCACCGGGTCGTGGAGCGTCGCCTTGAGTTCGGCAAGGCGAGAACGAAGCAGGGTGATGTCCGCTGCCGTCGAGCGCTGGCATGCGAGCCGGATCGCCTGGCGCTCGATGGCGATACGAGCCTCGAGGATGTCTTCTACGGCATCGTGCTGCTGCGCCAGCATCAGCGTAAACACGTCACCCATCTCGCTGAAGTCCGGCTTGCGAACGATGCTGCCGAATCCGTGTCGTATCTCCACGACGCCGATGGCCGACAGGGCCCGCAGCACTTCGCGTACCACAGGGCGGCTGACACCAAGCCTTAGCGCCAGTTCGCGCTCGGGCAGCAGCCGGTCGCCTGACTTGAGCGCGCCCGACAGCAACTGCTCGCGCAGGAAGCCGAACACCTTGTCGTAGTGCGGACCGGCCTCGTCGCCACCGCGGGTCAGCGTTGCATCCATTCCCACCCCCGTCACCGGAGCGATGATCTCCCGCGACTGGCTTGTCAAGCCGCACTTGCATGAGTGGTAATACCACGGTATGAACACCATCAGCAATCAGGGAAGAGGAGGCTCCTGATGTCAAGCGAGGCTGAGCAAAAGGGTGGGGGGCTTGTGATCCCGCGCCGCACCGCGCTGGGACTGGCCTCGGACCACGCCGGCTTTCCCATGAAGCGTTACGTGCACGACATCATGGCTGCCCATTGCGACCGGGTGATCAGCCTTGGTGCGACGTCCGAAGAGCCTGTGGACTTCCCCGATGTGACACGCAGTGCGGTCGAACTGATCCGAACCGGGCAAGCAGAGCGGGTCATCCTGGTCTGTGGCACCGGCGCCGGCGCCTGCATCGCCGCCAACAAAGTCAACGGCATTCGCGCTGCCGTGGCGCACGACACCTATGTGGCGCGCCAGTGCGTGGAGCATGACGACGTCAACGTGCTGTGCATGGGCGCCTGGATCATCGGTCCGCAGATCATGGCGCAGGTGGTTCGCGCCTTCCTGGCCGCCGAGTTTTCCACCGAGGCGCATTTCCGTCGGCGGGTCGCCAAGCTTGGCGACCTCGAGGCCGAGATGCGCGGCGAAAAATCCTGAACACGAGACAGAGGAGAAATCGTTGGACCAGGCCAAACGCAAAGAGATTCTGGACACAGTCGCCAAGCTGCGCGTCACCGACATTCGGGACGGCATGGACTGGGTCGGCTTGCACCACGTCGGCACCGTGGATCCGGAAATCCGCCCGCTCTACCGTACCAAGGCGGCGGGCTTTGCCCAGACCTACAAGCACATTCCGACCCAGATCCGGGTGCCGGAACTGTCGCCCGAGGATTACACCAAGTGGGCCTATGAATACTGGTACGGCCAGCTCTGGAACATGGGCGACTTCCGCGAGCAGGTGGGCGAGGGCGACTTCCTCGTCATCGACACCATGGGCCAGAAGACACCGGCGATCGGCTCCATGGACTCGATGGTCTGGGCCGCCCGTGGCGTGAAGGGCGTGCTGACCAATGGCGGTGCCCGTGACACCGATGAGCAACTTTACCAGAAGGCGATGCCGTGCTGGCACCGCTGGGTGGTGCAGCCGATGTATCAGGGGCGCGTGGAATTCGGCGAGCCCAACTCGACCGTGAATATCGGTGGCGCCACAGTGCGCCCGGGTGACCTCGTGGTGGCGGACGGCGACGGCGCCATTGTCGTGCCGCAGGACGTCATTGAGGACGTGCTCTACTACGCCAAGCAGGAGTCCGAGAACGATCGCTACGACCGCTCCATGCTGTTTGAAGCGCTGGGCATTGCTCCTGACGAGTCGACCCAGTCGATGTTCCCCGACATGCCCCCGCACCCGTATCGAAAGAACCGCGAAGACTTCATGAAGCGGCTGGGCAAGAAATAAGCCCTCACCCTCGTGCAATCCCTCGGCGCCCTTCGGGGCGCCTTTTTGTCTGCGGAGAGGGCTCTGGGAAAAGGAGAACGGCGCCGACCCGTGGCCAGGTCGACGCCGCTCCTTCCGGGAGGAAACTCGAGAGGTCAGATGCGTTCCAGCATCAGGCCCCAATCCTGGGTGTCCGGCCGCTGCGGCAGGACCAGAACCGAACTGCGCGGCACGGTCAGCACATCACCCGGTTCGCCCCACTGGCCGCTACGAGGATCGAAGAAGCGCGGCCGGTACTTGGCGCCGACGTCGACGCCACGCAGCTTGGCTTCCAGTGGCGCCTGATCCTCGAAATAGAGCATGAACCAGCTTCGGTCAGGGGTACGCGCGCAGTAACTCCAGCCATGGTAGGCGAAGTCCGGACCTGCCTTGTTCGGCATCACCAGATCAGCCATGGGCTCGAGCTGGCGATAGGCCTCGCCCTTGACCATCGCGAAGGTCTTGAGGTGCCGCACTTCGGCGCCGGACTGCCAGCGGAAGCTATCCCACATCTTGTAGAGCGACTCCGGCTCGATGTCGGACTGCCAGATGCCTTCGGCGCCATAGATGAAGCCCGCGAGCCCACCCGACAGGAAGCTGCCATAGAGGCCGGAGCGGACGTAGTAGCGATCCTCGCGGCTGTCCGGCGGCACCCGGAGCGGGTAGGGGGTGCCGAGCTGGTGCAAGCCAGCGTAGTAGGGTTCGCCGTTGATCGCCGGCTTGGTTGGCGCCGACTGGTGGATCTCGGTCAGGTACCAGTAGGTGTAGTGCTCTCGCACATTTCCCGACTGGTGGAGGTCGACCCAGCTATCCGCTCCGAAGTTCACGAGCGTCGACGGGTTCGGATTTGCCGACAACAGCGTGCCGAACGGCGGCTTTCCGTGGCGCTCGAGCGCGATCTCGATCGGCACCGAGTACTCGGAGGCTGGGATGGTCTGCTCGAAATAGTCGTAGTGGATGGGGCTCAGGATGGTGATGTTGGCCTGGTAGCGCGCGAACACGTAATTCACGTAGCGCGAGTAGGACTCGTTCCAGTCGTGGAACTTCTGCCAGGCCTGCCCGGTGTCGCGCCGCGCCACTTCGATGAACGGCACGAAGCCCTGCTCGTTGAGGTGATCGATCTTCCGGTCGAGCACCTTGAAGTATTCCGGATTGATCCGGTCCATGTCAGGGAACACATCCTCGAAGCCGGGGACCTTGCCCGGGAACTCGAACGGCCGGCCCCCTTCGTTGTGCATGTCCTTGGCGGATTCGGTGCCGGGCTGCTTCCAGGCGGCGCGCACCCAGGTGCCGTCTTCCATCTGCAGGCTGTTGGGCTTGCCGTCATTGGCCCAGGCTGGCTGGGCGGCGATCAGGCCGACGCAGTTATAGCCTTGGGATTTACGAAGGGCGACATAGTCGTTGAGCGTCGCATCCGGACCGACGCTGGCCGGGTCGCCAGGACCTTCGCCGAGCGGAAAGCGGAAGCTCGGCACCGACCACCAGGTATCGCCGAGCAGGAAGAATGGGGTGCCATCGGCATACTGCAGACCGCGCTTGTCCGCAGTGGCGACTATCATGCCGCGCAGGTTCGGGTTGGCGGCCTTCTCGGCCTCGCTTGCGGCACGTGCCGAGAAGCTGCCGGTCTTGCCATCGAGGCCGGCATCGCCCACCGAGGAGCCGGAGCGCCAATGCCACTCGCCGGGTGCCGTCGCCAGCACGCGCACGACGAACTCCTTGCCGCCGTTCCAAAAGCCGTAGACTCGCTTGGAGAAACCCGGGCCTTCGAGGTCCACCCAGACGTCGACCTCGACATAGGAGTTTGCGTACTCCGCTTCGGCGTTCAGGACCAAGTCGAGCTTGGTCCAGACCGGCACCTCTCCTGCCGCCATGGACGATTCCTCCCTGTATTGCCCTCTGGTGAGCGCCTAGCGGCCGACCCACTCCGGCTTGTTCTTGTTGACGAAGGCGGTGACGCCGCGCCGGAAGTCCTCGCTGCCGTAGATCAGCGAAACCAGATCGTCGGCGGGGTCGATCTCGCGTGGGGAAAGGCGGCGCATCGCTTCCTTGCTGACCCTCAGCGTCAGCGGCGCGTTGGCGAGCAGCTTGTCGACGATCTCGGACGCCGCGGCGTCCATCTCGTCGCGCTCGGCTACGCGAGTGACGAAGCCGGCGGTGAACGCCTCGTCGGCGTCGATGAACTCGGCGAGCAACAGCATGCGCTTGGCACGTGTCTCGCCGAAGCCGCCCATAATGCGCGCGTAGGTTTCCATGGAGACGCAGTTGCCGATGGTCCGCGCGATCGGGGTGCCGAACTTGGCGCCCTTCGCCGCAAGACGGATGTCGCAGCAGGCGGCGATGTTCAGCCCACCACCGACGGCCCAGCCGTCGATGATGCTGACCGTTGGCATAGGCATGTCCAGCAGCCGACGGAAATAGCGGTTCATCTTGGCTTCGTAGACAACGCCGTCCTGCCCGCCCTGGAACTCCTGGAACTGACTGATATCGGAGCCAGCGACGAAGGCCTGGCCGCCGGCGCCACGAAACGTCACTACCCGCACAGTCTCGTCCGCCGACAGCTCGGCGCAGATGGCATCGAGCTGCTCATACATCTCCCAGGTGAAGGCGTTGCGTGCCTCCGGGCGATCGAAGAGGACGTGAGCGACGGCGCCATCGCGGGTCAGGCGCACATTACCCGAAGCTGTGCTGGTCATGCTGCAAAGGCTCCGGCCTCGCTGAGGGTGTTCTGCTCGGTGTCGAGCCCCACTTCGGCGAGAATTTGTTCGGTATGCTCACCCAGCAGGGGCGGCGGCATGCGCACGGCGGCTGGGGTGGCCGAGAGCTTGGCGGGGAAGCCGAGTGCCTTGAAGCGACCTTCCACCGGATGCACGATCTCGATCACAGCTTCACGGTGCCGCACATGCTCATTGTCAAGCGACTTGGAGTAGTCGTAGATCGGCCCCGCGGGCACGCCTGCTGCATGGAAAGCCTCGACCCATTCCTCGGCAGTGCGGGTGACGAAGGTGGGTGCCAGCACCTGCGCGAGCTCGGAGCGACGGCGGACACGCTCGACATTGGTCGCGTAGAGCGGATCATCCTTCAACTCGGGCCGCCCGATCACATCGCAGAAGATCAGCCAGAGCTTCTGGTTGGCCGCTCCGACCACAAAGTCCCCGTCGGAAGCACGGAACGCTTGATAGGGAGCGCTCATACGGTTGGCGGTACCCAGCGGCCCGGGCGACTGTCCGGTTGCCCAATATTCGGTGCTTTCCCAGACGGAGAGGGCCAGCGCCGCATCGAGCAGGGAAGTGTCGATGTACTGCCCCCGTCCGGTCTTTTGCCGCCCGATCACCGCGCTCAGGATGCCGTAGGCGGCGAACATGCCGGCGCCGAGGTCACCGACAGGAATTCCGGATTTCACCGGCTCGGCACCAACCAGGCCAGTGGCGCTGATCACGCCAGCCATGGCCTGGGCGATAAGGTCGAAGCCCGGGCGCTGCGACCATGGTCCGGTCTGCCCGAAACCCGAGATGCTGGCATAGATGAGCCGGGGGTTGATCTTCGACAGGGTTTCGTAGTCGGCGGCGAGCCGCTTGGTGACTCCGGGGCGGCCGTTCTCGACCAGGATATCGGCCGTTTCGACTAGCCGGTGCAGCACCCGCCGCCCAGCTTCGGACTTGAGGTTCAGGGTGATCGATCGCTTGTTGCGGTTGAGCGCGAGGAAGCCGGGGCTGTCTTCACCCTTCATGCGAAAGCCCATCGACTTGCGCGTCTGGTCACCAACGCCGGGCGGCTCGATTTTGATGACGTCCGCACCCATGTCGCCGAGCAGCATGCAGCAGAACGGCCCGGCCATGACCTGGCTCATGTCGAGCACCCGCAATCCCGCGAGCGGCGACATGTTTGCCGGAGTTGACCCGTATTGGTCGTTCATTGCCTACCTCCATGCTGGTCCTGATCATCTATGATCGGCCAAATCTTGTATGCAAGAAATCGATAATGGCAAAGTTCCGGCACTGCAACTGCCGTATTGTGTTTTTTTGTGGGATTGCATACGAGCAGGTATGGACGACACCGACCAGATAGCCCAGCCCGTCGACGACGATGCCGCCACTGGCGGTCGCCGGAAGGGGCAACTGCATACAGAAGCTGCAGCGCATCTGCGCTCGATGGTCCTGTCCGGCGAGTTGCCGCCAGGCACCCGATTACGGGAGCAGCAGCTTTGCACCGAGCTCGGCGTGTCGCGCACGCCTGTGCGAGAGGCCCTGCGTACCCTTGCTGCCGAAGGTCTGGTGGATCTGCTGCCCAACCGCAGCGTGGTCGTCTCGCAGTTGCATGCCCCTGACGTGGCGGACCTTTTTACGGTCTTCGGGACCATTGAAGGGCTCGCGGCCGAGCTTGCCTGCCAGAAGATAACCGAGGCAGAAGTTGCGGAAATCGGGCGTTTACTGGCGGCGATGGTGGATTATCACGCTGCTCGAGAGCGCGCTGAGTACATGCGGATCAACCAGCTGATCCATCAGCGCACGGTGGAGATTGCGGCCAATCCGGTGCTCTATTCGGTGTGGCAATCCCTGGTGCCGCGAGTGGAACGTGCACGCGCGCTTGCGAACCTCGACACCGGTCGCTGGACCCAGGCGCTGATCGAGCACACCAAGATGTTCACGGCTCTTGCTGCCCGTGATGGGGCCATGCTTGGGCCTCTGACTCGCAAGCATTTCGAGAACAGCCTTCCCTATATCGCGCCGCAGCTGGATACCTCGCCGAACCGGTAAGGCTACGGCGAATGACGAATTTTTTGCAGCGCTTGCCCTTCTGCGGGTGTTGACACCCCCCGATCTTGCATACAAGAATGCGCCCAATAACGAGCACGCGGCCACTGTGGACCGGAGTGCATTTGGGAGTGAGATTGCATGTCAGAAGCGAGCTTTACGGATTCTCAGGGTCGCGCCGTGGATCCCTACAAGATCCGCAAGTATTTCCAGCCGCTGCGCGTCGTCGACGTCGTGGACGCGATGGATGGGCTTGGTTATTTCAACATCGGACTCGTTTCGCAGGAAATCCGGCCGCTCTGGCTCGGCATGAAGTTCTGGGGCCCGGCGGTGACGCAGCGCTGCGTCCCGGCCAACAAGCCGATGTGGAAGCTCGACACGACTGAAGAGATCGTCGGCGCTCACGGCATCTGGTTTAACAAGCACGGCCACAAAGGCCGTGGTCTCACCGACCTCGTGAAGGAGGGATCGGTGGTGGTCACCGATACCGGTAGCTCCGGTGAAGTCGGCTTCTTCGGCTCGGAAAACGTGCTGGCCCTGCAGGCGGCGGGTGCTGTCGGCATCGTCACCAACGGCTATTGCCGCGACACTGGCGAAGTCACCATGCAGAAGACCCCGATGGTCTGCCGCGAGCGTGGCCGCACCATCATTCCGGGTCGCATTGAGGTGGTCGAACTCAACACCACCATCGGCATCGGCGGTGCCCAGGTTCGTCCGGGTGACATCGTCGGCTGTGACGATGATGGGCTCGTGGTCGTACCGATCGAGATCGCACGTGAAGTCGCGCTCCATGCCAAGGCGGTCCTTGCCGCCGACATGAAGGCGCGCCGCGGTCGTTACGATGCTCTCGGGCGTGCTCACGACGAGACCGTCGATACCGACGCGCTCGATCGCTACTACGCCGAACTCGAAGCCTGATCCAGGCGCGGTCCGGTGCGTATCCTCGACGCTCACCAGCACTTCTGGGACTTGTCGGCCAACTATCTGCCTTGGCTGGCCGACAAGCCCGTGAACTTCCGCTACGGCAACTACGACGCCATCAAGCGCAACTACATGCCGGAGGACCTTCGGGCCGACGCGGCGGAGTTCGAGTTGGTCGGCAGCGTGTTCATCGAAACGGAATGGAATCCCGAGGACCCTGCGGGCGAAGTCGCCTGGGTCGCCGGGGTTCGCGACACCTCCGGGCTTCCGAGTGTGATGGTGGCGCAGGCGTGGCTCGACCGCGCAGATGCGCCCGACGTTCTTGCTGGGCACGGGCGAACCTCGTTCGTGCGCGGCATCCGGCACAAGCCAAAGGCTGCTGCTGCGCCCACGGATGTGATGAAGGGGGCGCCCGGCTCGATGGGCGACCCTGCCTGGCGTCGCGGCTATGCACTATTAGCGCCGAACGGCCTGTCCTTCGACCTGCAGACGCCATGGTGGCACCTGGCGGAAGCGGCTGACCTGGTTCAGGCCTTTCCCGAGACGCAACTGATCCTGAATCACACCGGCCTTCCGGCCGACCGCTCCGATGAGGGGCTCGCCGGCTGGCGCGAGGCGATGCGCATCCTGGCCAGGAACAGCAATGCCGCCGTGAAGATTTCTGGACTTGGGCAGCGGGGCCAGCGCTGGTCAGCGGATGCCAATCGCGGCGTGGTTCTGGACACGATCGACATCTTCGGGATCGACCGCTGCATGTTCGCTTCGAACTTTCCCGTCGATAGCCTTGTCGGAGACTATCGCACCATCTTCTCCGGGTTTGCGGAGATCGTCTCCGATCTGCCGGCTGCGGAGCAGGAGAAGCTGTTCCTCGGCAACGCCGCACGCATCTACCGCATCGATCTGGAGGAACGCTCATGAGCGACAAACCCGCGATAGGCATTGTCGGTCTTGGCATCATGGGGGCGCCTGTCGCTCTCAACCTCGCTTCGCGCGGGTACAAGGTCACCGCCTGGAACCTGGAGCGCGAGTACTATGATCGCGTTAAGGATGAAGGCGTCGCGTGGGCGGAGAGCCCGGCCGAGCTGTGGGAAACATGCGACATCGCCCTAGTCTGCGTGCTCGGCGACGATGCGCTCGAGGATGTGGCTCTTGGCGACAACGGCTTTGCCGCAGGGCAGGGTAGGGCGAAGCTCGTCATCGACCTGTCGACGTCCTCGCCCAGCGCGACCGTCGATATTGCCGAGCGCTTCAAGGACAAGACGGGCGCCGATTGGCTCGACGCGCCGATGTCGGGTGGTCCGCAGCCGGCGCGGGAAGGCAATCTTGCCCTGATGGTGGGCGGCGACGAGGCTGTGTTCAAGCGCACCGAGACGCTACTGCGCGATATCGGATCCAATGTTACCTATATGGGGCCGCTCGGATCGGGCCAGAAGACGAAGGTGCTGAACCAGGCGATCGTCGGGGTGAACTACATCCTGATGGCGGAATTGCTCGCCACTGCGAAGGCGGCGGGGATCGACCCGAAGCTGCTGCCGGTGTGCCTCAAGGGCGGGCTGGCCGACAGCTCGATCCTGCAGCGCATCTACACGCAGATGATGAACGATGATTTCGATCCGCCGCGCTCCTACGCACGCCAGGTGAACAAGGACCTGAAGTCGGTCCACAAGTTCCTGGGCGAACTCGACCTCGACATGCCGATGATCGAACTGGCGGTGACCCGCTACGGCGAGTTCGCCAAGGGCAACGACATGGCCGACAGCGCTTCCGTGTCGCGGCTGTACCAGAGGGACTGACGAGCATGCTGTTCATCGTGAGTGGCCGCGACCAGCCCAACGGCATCGAAGCGAGGCTCAAGCACCGCGCCGCTCACCGGGCGTATTACAGCGCGCTCGGCGACGATCTGGTGCTTGCCGGTCCGTACCTGGACGCCGCCGGCGAGCCGATCGGCAGCATGATCATCATGCGCGCGGCCAGCCAGGAAGCGGCGGAGGCGTTTGCCCGTGCAGACCCCTACTGGGTGGAGCGGGTATTCGCCGATCTCACCGTTTCACGCTGGGACTGGTTCATGAAGCGTCCCGACGGGCTGGTTTCCTAGCTCGTTCTGTATGCAAACAGGTCTGGATGGTAGAGCGGGACAACGCCGCTCTGCCACCTGATAGGCTGTCCTTCCTGCACGCATGTCCCTCGTAACCCCTTGATTTAGCGACTGTCATCCTGATCTTGAGCCCGGATCCTTCCCGTTAAAAAACGGTGTCTCTGCATACATTCTGCGATTGACACTTGCCTACCTTGCATACAAGACTAGCGATGGTGATGGGGGAGAATAGCGAGTGATGAACGCTCGCCACATCACAGAAGTCGGCGCCGGTGCACAGCCGTGACGACGATTGCAACAAGGAGGAAGCCATGACTAATTCCGTGAGGGCCGGCGCCACCCGTCGACTCTTCCTCGCTGGCACGGCCATTACGCTGGCTCTCAGCGTCACCGCTACCAGCCTGCCTGTCGCTGCTCAGGACCTGACCGGCGACATTCGGTTCAGCTGGTGGGGCGGCCAGGTCCGCAACGACAAGACTGACCGGATCATCCAGCTCTTTGAGGAGCAGAATCCCGGTGTGACAATCGCGCGTGAAAACGCCGACTTCGCGCCCTATTGGGAACGCCTGACCATTCAGTCGACGGGCAATAACCAGCCCTGCGCCATCACCATGCAGACCCGGTGGCTGGCAACCTACGCACGACCCGACATCCTGATGCCGCTCGATGATCTCGTGGCTGACGGCACGCTGGACGTCACCGGCATTCCGGAGTCGGTGATGAGCGGTGCCCGGGGTGCCGACGGCAATCTCTACATGATCCCGCATGGCGTGTTCTATTTCGCGCTCATGTACAACGAGCAGATGCTCGAGGACGCGATCGCTGCGGGTGTCGAGCCGCTGGAGTGGCCCTATACTTGGGATGAGTACGCCGATCACCTCCGTGCCGTGCAGGCGACGCTGTCGGACGGGGCAGTGGCCACCCACAACATGGGCCGTGAACCAGACGCTTTCGTTCCGTGGGTGCAGTCCCATGGCGAAAAGGTCTTCGACGGATCCAAGGTCGCCTTCTCGCGCGATATCGCTATCGCCTGGTTCAACTACTGGGAGACCTTGCGCAACGAAGGCGTGACGGAATCTCCGGAAGAGATGATCAGCGAGAACAGCGCTCTCGTCGAAGAATCCAATCTTGCGAATGCCCGCGGCTATGCCACGAACCGTCCGCCGAACCAGCTCGGCTCGGTTCAGACGGTGGTGGACACCGTGAGCCCTGGTACCACCATCAATACCCGGCCGTACCCGACCGGTCCTGATGGCACCATCGGCATGGACCTGGGTTCGAACGGCATCGCCATCGGCGCTAACTGCACGGCCGAGCAGCTGCCGGCAACGACCGCATGGATCAACTTCTGGACCCAGAATCCGGAAGCCGCAGCGATCTACCAGTCGGACAACGGCGTCGTTGCCATTCCGGAACTCGCTGCTGCCCAGGCAGCCGACCCAGAGACGCAGCCGACCCAGGTCCGCCACATCGAGCTGTACCAGCAGGTCGTCGACGACGCGAAGCCGGTGATTTGGCCCGCGGGCGGCTACCAGGCCATGACCGACGTGCTGAACCGCACCTATGACGCCGTGGCCTTCGGCCAGCTCAGCGTCGAGGACGGCGCAGACCAGCTCATTGCCGAGCTTCAGCAGCAGCTCGACCAGGCGGCGCCGAGATAAGCTTCTGCCTACGCCATGCGGGCGTCGAGACGTCCGCATGTGCCCCGCGGCCACGGGGCGGTGCCCTTACCGCCCCGTTGGCACCTTGAGCGCAGCCGCGAGATGGGACTTCTGATGAGCACACTGGATTCACCCAACAATCCCGTCCTGACGGCTTCCGAGCCGGGGCGACCGGCACGCGTGGTGCCCGAAAAGCGCACCGGTTCCGCTCTCAAGAAAGCCGACAACCGGGCTGCCTACCTGTTTCTGCTGCCGTGGATCACCGGCATCGTGCTGATCACGGCCCTTCCGATGCTGGCCTCTCTTTATCTCAGCTTCACCAACTACGCGGTGATCGGGTGGCCGACGTGGGTTGGCCTCGACAACTACATCCGCCTGTTCACGGCTGACCGACGCTTCATCACCTCGATCTGGGTGACCCTGAAATATGTGGGGTTCTCGGTGCCGCTGGTGCTGCTGTTTGCCCTGACCATCGCCGTCGCCCTCAACCGGGGTCTACGTGGGCTCGCGATCTACCGCTCGCTATTCTACGTGCCATCGCTGATCGGCGCGAGCGTGGGTATCGGCCTGCTCTGGAAAGAGGTGTTCGGCGAGCGCGGCGTGGTCAACGAGATCCTCGGTTGGTTCGGCATTGCGGGCCGCGGGTGGATCAACAACCCGACCTTCGCGCTGCCGACCGTCATCACGCTCAACGTGTGGACCTTCGGTGCCTCGATGGTGATCTTCCTCGCGGCGCTGCGGCAAATCCCGGAATCCTACTACGAGGCCGCCTCCATCGACGGGGCCAATGCCTGGCAGCGCTTCCGGCGCATCACCCTGCCGCTGCTGACGCCGGTGATCTTCTTCAACACCGTGCTTCAGTTGATCGGCTCCTTCCAGGCCTTCACGCAGGCCTTCGTGGTGTCCAACGGCCGCGGCGGACCCGTCGACGCGACGCTGCTGTACTCGCTCTATCTCTACCAGCAGGCCTTCCAGCAGATGCAGATGGGGTACGCCTCGGCGATGGCCTGGATCCTGCTGATCGCCATCGGCCTCGCCACCGCGCTGCTGTTCTGGTCCTCTCGCTATTGGGTGTTCTATGGCGACCGCTAAGACCTACGATCCCGAACTCCTCCGCGCCGAAAAGCGCCGCCGCGCCAACCTTAAGCGGCTCAAGGGCCTCGGCCTCCATGCCCTGCTGATCACGCTGCTCGGCATCATGCTCTATCCGGTGATCTGGATGGTGTTCAGCGCCTTGCGGCCGGAAGCCGAGATCTTCGGCGACATGGGGTTCATCCCCACCAACTGGACGCTCGAGAACTTCCAGCGCGGCTGGCAGCTCTACGGCAATCTGACCTTCACCCAGTTCTACATCAACTCGTTCGTGCTCTGCGCGCTGTCGATCGTGGGCAATCTGCTGGCCTGCTCCATGGCGGCCTATGCGTTCGCCCGCCTGGAGTTCCGGGGCAAATGGATACTGTTCGCGATCATGCTGGGCACCATGATGCTGCCCATCCATGTGCAGTTGATTCCGCAGTACATCTTCTTCCTCAACATCGGCTGGGTGAACACCATCCTGCCGCTGGTGGTGCCCAAGTTCCTCGCCCACGACGCCTTCTTCATCTTCCTCATGGTGCAGTTCATGCGCACCCTGCCGGCGGAGCTGGAACAGGCGGCAGTGGTGGACGGTGCGTCGTACTGGCAGCGCTACTGGCGCATCATCCTGCCCTTGTCGATGCCGGCGCTTGCCACCACGGCCGTGTTCACCTTCATCAACACCTACAACGACTTTTTCAGCCAGCTGATCTACCTCACCGACACCAATCGCATGACCGTGCCGGTGGCGTTGCGCCTGTTCCTCGACCCGAGCGGTGGTGCCTCCTCCTTTGGTGGCCTGTTCGCGATGGTGCTCGTCTCGATCGGACCGGTGCTCGGCTTCTTCCTGGCTTCGCAGCGACTGCTCACCAAGGGCATCGCTACCCAAGGCTTCAAGTGACCGGTCGGAGACTCCTATGGCCAGCGTAACCCTTCAGAACCTGACCAAGACCTATGCCGGCGGTCAGCTCAAGGCCGTGAACGGCGTGTCGCTCGACATCGAGGATGGCGAGTTCCTCGTGCTCGTCGGTCCCTCCGGATGCGGCAAATCCACGGCCTTGCGCATGATCGCCGGGCTCGAGGAGATCAGCGACGGCGCCGTGTGGATCGGCGACGACTTTGTCAACGACGTGCATCCCAAGGATCGTGACATCGCCATGGTGTTCCAGTCCTACGCGCTCTATCCGCACATGAGCGTCTACGACAACATCGCCTTCCCTCTGCAGATCGCGAAGCTTCCCAAGGCCGAGATCGACCGGCGGGTTCAGGAGGCCGCGCGCGTCCTTGAGCTCGAGGCTTATCTCAAGCGTCGCCCCGGCCACCTTTCGGGCGGTCAGCGTCAGCGCGTGGCCATGGGCCGTGCGATCGTGCGGCAGCCGGCTGTGTTCTTGATGGACGAGCCGCTGTCCAATCTCGACGCCAAGCTCCGTGTGCAGATGCGTGCGGAAATCGCCTCACTCCAGCATCGGCTCGGCGTCACCACGATCTATGTGACGCATGACCAGGTCGAAGCCATGACCATGGGTCACCGCGTCGCCATCCTCAAGGATGGGGTGCTGCAGCAGGTGGATACGCCGGCCAACATCTACAACAGGCCACGCAACACTTTCGTCGCTGCCTTCATCGGTTCGCCCACCATGAACATGTACTGGGCGACACTGGAAGGGCAGGGGGACAGCCTCGGCGTTCGGCTCGGCAGTCATCTGTTGAAGGTGCCGGCGAGCACAGCGGCGCAGCACCGCGGGCTCTCCCGCTATGCCGGCAAGCGGCTGATCGTCGGCATTCGTCCGGAAGACATCGCCGACGCGTCCACCCTGCCGCAGGCGGATGCGGCCAACACCGTCACCTCCAAGGTGGACCTGGTCGAAGCCTTGGGTTCGGACGTCATCGTTCACCTCGGCATCGATGCTGAAGCAGCGGAAGTGCGCAGCTCTGACAGCCTCGACGAGATCAAGGCTGACGCCAACAAGTCACGCTGTGTGGCCCGTTTCACCAACAAGAGCCAGGTTCGGCTCGGCGACACCGCCACGGTGCTGCTCGACACCGAGCGCATGCACTTTTTCGACGGGGACACCGGCGAAGCCATCCGCGACTGAACGGTCGCGGCTCCGATCACCACCACCCATCAACGCCAACAGGAATCAAGTAATGGCCATCAACTCTGATACCCTCGCGATCCTTCGCAAGGTACGTACCTCTGACGTCACCGACGCGCTCGACTCCATGGGCTACATGAACACCTACGAGATGGACCCGCGTCTGCGGCCGCTGTTTCCGGGCGTGTTCTTCGCTGGCATCGCCACCACGGCCGAGTTCAACATCATCAATCGCCACATTCCGGCGATGAGCTATGACGAGTTCGACGACCGTCAGTACAAGCGTAACCCCGACCGGACCACGCATCCCGACGCCCTCTGGCCAGCGGGCCACAGCTTCGGCGCCCCGGACGAAGTGCACGTGATCGACACCAAGCAGTCGCGCTGCGGGCTGCTCGGCTCGAACAACCTCCTCGACGCGCGCGTGAAGGGCTCGGTAGGCTTTGTCATCGACGGCGCCTGCCGTGACTCCGGCGAGTGCATCATGCAGAAGGACCCTGTGTTCTGCTCTGTCCGCTCCATGCGCCACATGGCCGGCCGCCTTGAACTCGCTTCCGTCAACAAGCCGATCACCTGCGGCGGTGTGTATGTCCGGCCCGGCGACGGCGTGATTGCCGATGACGACGGCATCGTCGTCATTCCGCAGGAGGATGCTGAAGAGGTCGCAAAGCGCGCCTGGCGCGTCCAGGACAAGGACCGCCGCATGCGTCGTGCGTTCTACGAAAAGCTGGGCATGCCCTTCGACAAGACGGTCGAGCTCGAAGAGCGTCCTTGGTAAAGGTCATGAGCAGGCGTTACCGGCGCCTGCTCAACCTTCTGGATCCAAATGCACTCCTTGCTCAAAAGAATGCAGGACGTGGTCGGCGAACGCCACGTACTCGTCGGTGACCGACAGACGCGGCGCTACCGCAAGGGGTACCGTTTTGGCGAGGGCAAGGTGCTTGCTGTGGTGCGGCCCGGCACCCTTCTGGAGCAATGGCGCGTCCTCCAGGCGTGCGTTGCTAACGACGTCATCGTTATCTGCCAAGCGGCGAATACGGGTCTCACCGGCGGCTCTACGCCGGCCGGTGAGGGCTACGATCGGCCCATCGTCATCATCAACACGCTGAGGATCGATCGCATCGATCTGCTGGGGGCAGGGGAGCAGGTGGTCTGCCTGCCCGGCGCCACGTTGGACAAGCTGGAGAAACGTCTCCGCGCCATCGGCCGCGAGCCGCACTCCGTCATTGGGTCATCCTGCATCGGCGCTTCCGTCACCGGCGGCGTGTGCAACAATTCCGGTGGCTCCCTGGTGCGCCGAGGGCCGGCCTTTACGCAGATGGCCCTTTTTGCCCAGGTGGACGCCGTCGGACGCCTGCACCTCGTCAATCATCTCGGCATCGAACTCGGCAGCAACCCGGAAGAAATCCTGGCGCGCCTCGACGGCCAGCGATACCGGCCCGAGGATGTGCGCAGCGACGGCAACCTTTGGGCCTCGGACCGCGCCTATTCCGACCATATCCGCGACATCGACGCCCCGACCCCGGCCCGGTTCAACGCCGACCCGCGCCGTCACTACGAAGCTTCCGGATCCGCGGGCAAAGTTGCGGTGTTCGCGCTGCGCCTCGACACCTTCCCTGCCGACAAGGACGTCACCGTCTTCTACATCGGCAGCAATGATCCTGCTGAACTGGCCGAGATCCGCCGCGACGTGCTTGGTGGCTTCCGTAACCTGCCGATTGCCGGAGAATACATGCATCGCGGGGCCTATGATCTGGCACACCGTTACGGCAAGGACCTTTTCCTGTTCATCCGAGCGTTCGGCACCGACAATGTGCCGAAGGCCTATGCAGCCAAGAGCTGGTTTGACGGCGTGACCGAAAGCACCGGCCTCGGCGGGCATGTCAGTGACCGTCTGCTGCAGTTCTTCGCGCGGCTGTTCCCTGAGCACCTGCCGGCGCGCCTGAACGCGTTCCGGGATCGCTATGCGCACCACTTGCTGCTCAAGATGGGCGGCGAGGGGGTGGCCGAGGCTCGCGAATACCTGGCAAGGCGCTTCCCCACTGCGGTCGGAGACTTCTTCGAATGCACGGCGCGGGAGGGAGCGGACGCCTATCTCAACCGGTTCGTGGTCGGAGGCGCCGTGGTTCGCTACCGCGACGTCCATCCACGCGACGTCGAAGACATCGTCGCGCTGGACGTCGCTTTGCCACGCAACACGCTGGCCTGGTTCGAGACCCTGCCGGCAGACCTGCAGGCGCGCTTCGAAACCACCATGTATTGCGGGCACTTCCTCTGTCACGTGATGCACCAGGAATATCTTGTCCGAAAGGGCGAGGACTGCCACGCCATTGAGCAGGAACTGCTCCGCCTGTTGGACCTCCGCGGTGCCGAATATCCGGCGGAGCACAATGTCGGGCACCTCTACGAGGCCAAGCCCGCCCTAAAGGATTTCTACCGCTCGCTCGATCCCACGAACACCTTCAATCCCGGTATTGGCGGCACGTCGAAGCTGCGGCACTGGCATCCTCCGGAGGCTCCGGCGGGCCATCCGGTGGAGACGGTGGAATGAGGATCGCCGCGGAAGAAGCGCGGGCGCTTGCACGGACCTTGCTGGAGCGGGCAGGGGCACCCGTAGCGCATGCGACGCTGCAGGCAGACGTTTTGCTCGAAGGGGAGTTGCGCG
The DNA here is from genome assembly GCF_042685625.1 of Devosia albogilva. Lineage (NCBI taxonomy): Bacteria > Pseudomonadati > Pseudomonadota > Alphaproteobacteria > Hyphomicrobiales > Devosiaceae > Devosia > Devosia albogilva. The sequence continues at coordinate 62,771 of NZ_JBHUNP010000001.1, read as the reverse complement.
GCCATCCGTCCCATGGCCTGCAGCGCTTGCCGCGACTGCTGAACCGCATCGAGCGCGGCCTCGCCGATCCAGCCGCCACTGGCGCGCAGTCCTGGCGCAAGGCCGGATTGCTCGAGGTCGACGGAAATGCAGGGCTCGGCCCCGTGGTCGCGACGCGTGCCATCGACGCGCTGCTCTCCCGTGTCGGCCAAACGGGTGTTGCCGTGGCCGCCGTGCGCAACGCCAATCATCTCGGCATGCTGGCGGGCTATGTGGAGCGGATCGCCGCAGCCGGGTCGGTCGGCATCGCTCTTTCCACCAGTGAGGCGCTGGTCCATCCGCACGGCGGCACCAGGGCCATGCTGGGGACCAACCCCATTGCCGTTGCCGTTCCCACTGCCGGCGCACCGTTCGTACTCGACCTCGCGACCAGCGTCGTGTCCATGGGCAAGATCCATGACCATGCGCTGCGTGGCGCCACCATTCCGCAAGGCTGGGCTCTCGACGCGAACGGGGACCCGACTACCGATGCCATCCAAGCAAAAAGCGGCGCCATCGCACCGTTCGGCGGCGCCAAGGGCTACGCCCTCGGCCTTGCCTTCGAGTTGCTTGTCGGGGCCCTGGCAGGATCCCCCTTTGCGCCCGACGTGCGTGGCACACTCGATGCAGAGCACAAGGCGAACAAGGGCGATGTCTTCATCGTCATCGAGCCCAACGGCGCCCCTGAACTCGCCGAGCGCATCTCGGCCTACCTTGATGCGCTTCGATCCAGCCGTCCGGCCGATCCCAGCCGACCGGTAACGGTCCCTGGCGACGGTGCACGCGCACGCCGTGAGGCGGCCCTCCAGGGCGGCATCGAGATTCCAGACCAGCTCTGGCGAGACCTACAAAGCCGCCTTTCCAAGGACATCCAGTCATGAGCCTGTTTGCAGCCCTCCGCCTGCCGCGCGAAATCCTCTTCGGCGCCGGCCAGCGACACGTCCTGGGCGAGGTCGCCGCCAGGCTGGGAGCGCGCGCGCTGGTGTGCACCGACGCCCGTCTCGCAGCCGAGCCCGTGTTTGAAGAGATGCTGCAGCACCTGCGGCAAGCTGGCCTCGGAGTGCAGGTCGACAGCGAGGTGCTGCCGGACGTGCCACGCGACTCCTGTGCTCATGCCGCCGAGCGCGCCCGGAGTTTTGCGCCGGACCTCGTCGTCGGCATCGGCGGCGGCAGTTGCCTCGACCTTGCCAAGACGGTTGCCTTGCTGCTCCGTCACGGCGGCACGCCGGACCAGTACTATGGCGAAGGCAAGGTGCCCGGCCCGATCCTGCCGGTGATCGCCGTTCCCACTACGGCCGGCACAGGCTCGGAGGTCACGCCTGTGGCCGTGCTGTCCGATCCCGACCGCACCATGAAGGTCGGCATCTCCAGCCCCCATTTGATCCCCTCGGCGGCGATCTGCGACCCGGAGCTGACGCTGACCTGTCCTCCAAGCCTCACCGCCATCACCGGCGCGGACGCCCTAACGCACGCGATCGAAGCCTTTACTGCTCGCACGCGGGAGGCCACGCCGGCGCTGGCACAGGAGCGGGTCTTTGTCGGCAAGAGTGCCATCACCGACCATTTCGCGCTGCTGGCCATCGGCAAGCTGGCCCGCAGCCTCGAGCGCGCTGTCACGGATGGGAATTCCCTAGAGGCGCGGTCTGACGTCATGATGGGCGCGCTGGCGGCCGGCGCCGCCTTCGGCACGGCCGGCACTGCTGCCGCTCATGCGATACAGTACCCCATCGGCACCATCACTCACACCGCCCACGGTCTGGGAGTTGCCTGCATGCTGCCCTATGTGATGGCCTACAATCGGCCGAACATCACGCCTGAGCTTGCCAGCATCGCTCGCGAAATGGGCGAGACCGGTCCGGACGACGCTTCCCTTGCTGATGCTGCTGTTCACGCAGTGAAATCCTTGTTCGATCGGATCGGCATCGCGCCGGATCTGCGTAAGCTTGGCCTGCCGGAAGAGCGGCTCGCCTGGACGGGCGAGCAGGCGCTGACCATTGGCCGGCTGATCGACAACAACCCGCGACCGTTCGACGCCGCCAGCATGGATCGCCTGCTCCGGGCCGCCTATGACGGACACCTGGACCTAGTCCCCTGAGTTTGAAGAGGAAAATCGTCATGACCACCACGCTGGATTGCGCCCGCTACGCCAAGGGCCTGTTCATTGGCGGCGAGTGGATTCCCGGCGGGGGCATTCCGGTGGTGAATCCTTCGACCGAGGCCGTGCTGGCCGAGGTGGCCGATGCCAATGAAGCTGACGCCGCGCGGGCAGTCGATGCCGCGCATGCCGCGGCGCGCGGCTGGCGCAACACGCCTCCGCGCCGACGCGCCGAAATCCTCCGTCGCTGCTACGACTTAATGATGAGCCGCATCGATGAACTCACCATGCTGATCTCGCTGGAGAACGGCAAGGCGCTGAGTGATGCGCGCGGGGAGGTTGCCTACGCGGCGGAGTTCTTCCGCTGGTATTCTGAAGAAGCGGTGCGGATCGGCGGTGACTTCCGCCTCGCTCCGGCAGGCACCAACCGCATCCTTGTCGATCATGAGCCGATCGGCATTGCCGTGCTGATCACGCCGTGGAACTTCCCCGCCGCCATGGCCACGCGCAAGATCGCGCCTGCCTTGGCGGCGGGTTGTACCGTCATCCTGAAGCCGGCCACAGAGACTCCGCTGACCGCCTATGCGCTGGCCGAGCTGTTTGCCGAGGCAGGGGTACCGGCGGGCGTGGTCAACGTCCTGACCACCCGCCAAGCGGGCCCGATGACTTCAGCCATGTTGCGTGACCCGCGCGTGCGCAAGCTGTCCTTCACCGGCTCCACTGGTGTGGGACGCACACTGCTCGCCGAAGCGGCCAAGAACGTCATCAGTTCCTCCATGGAGCTCGGCGGCAACGCACCCTTCGTCGTCTTCGACGATGCCGATCTCGATGCTGCTCTCGACGGCGCCATGGTCGCCAAGATGCGCAACGCCGGCGAGGCCTGCACGGCTGCCAACCGGTTCCTGGTGCAGGACGGCATCTACGACAGCTTCGCCAAGGGGCTCACCGAGCGCATGGGCGCGCTAAAGCTTGGGGCAGGGACCGATCCGGCGACCAATTGCGGGCCGATGATCACCCGCAAGGCTGTCGACAAGATCGAGCTGCTCGTCGCCAACGCGGTGGAACAGGGCGCCCGCATTCTCCTCGGCGGCAAGCGAGTCGAGGGGCCCGGATTCTTCTATCCGCCCACGGTGCTGGCCGACGTGTCCGCCCAGGCAAAGATGGCCCGCGAGGAGATCTTCGGGCCGGTTGCGCCGCTCTATCGCTTCAGCCGCGACGACGAGGCCATCGCGATGGCCAACGACACCGAGTACGGGCTCGCCGCTTACGTCTATACACGCGACATGAACCGCGGGCTGCGGGTAGCCGAGCAAGTGGAGGCCGGCATGATCGGGCTCAACCGTGGCCTTGTATCGGATCCCGCGGCACCCTTCGGCGGCGTCAAACAGAGCGGTCTCGGCCGCGAGGGCGGCGTCCATGGCATCATGGAATACCTCGAGCCGAAATACGTCGCCCTTCCGACATTCTGATCGGCGGCGCGAACACTGGCCGCGTGGGACTTCTGTCCCACTCAGCCCCGCCTCGGCCCAGTCGGTCGAGGTGAAGCAGTTGGTCTGAAACAGACATGGACGACAAAGGGGACGCCTGGAACACTAAACCGGCAGAATGAGCGTTGCCTTGGTCCGCGACATGTCGTTCGGATACAAGGACCAATGCCCTTGGGGCACCACAAGATTTGCAAAGCGTCGCTGCGCGCTGCGCGCTGCGGCTGCCCTTCAGCTAATCGTATCCCTCCGAAGCTGATTGGGCGTCATTCCATAGGCTCGCCTGAAGTGCTCGTAGAACTGGCTCTGGCTCGAGAATCCCGCCTGAAACGCAACATTGGCGACGGTCAGGTTGCTGTCGAACAGCAGGCTGCGGGCGCGGATAAGGCGTATCCGGAGAACGAACTTCTGAATCGAGATATGCATGACGCGGGAAAAAACGTCCGCCGCATAGTTGGGATGCAGCCCCACGACCCGCGCGATATCCGCTGACGAAAGCGGATCGGCGATGTTCTCTACGATATGGCGGACCATGCGAACGACATAGCGCACAGGCGTGGCGGTGCGAGTGCGAGCGCCGGTCTTTTCGAGCCAGGCGGGGAGCAGCGTTTCCCAACCGGTGATAGCGGCGCGACGGAACATGGTGCCGATCTCCGTGCGGACCAGGTCTGCGCGAAGGGAATTGCCGCTGCGATAGTCGGCGTACCAGCGCTCCAGCATGTCGAGGCCGCCGCATTCCGGTGAGAGCTGGATGACACCGCCGCCCATCAAGGTTTCGGTGAGACGCCCCAGTTGCGGCATTTCCAGAAATGCGTCCATCGGCAGATAGATATTGAGCTGCCTGGCTTCGGCGGTGCACCGCAAGCCCACCGTCTGGTGTGGAATACCTGCCCAGAAGGCGACGAGTTGCCCCGCTTCCACCGAGACCCGGCCGCCGTCGAAGGCATAGTCCATGCTCCCTTGGGTCAGCCAGTTGAACTCGATGTGCCCGTGGCTGTGCGGCGCCGGCATCAATTGCGGCGCGAAGGCGCGAATGCCGAAGCGCCCGAAGGCTTTACCGGACGCATAGAAACTCCGATCCGAGCGCGGCATGGGTCGAGGCGCCTTTTCGCGAGGGCGCGAGGAGAGAGCATTGCTCATCACGATCGTCGGCATAATCTGAGAAATCCGGAATAAGTCTCTATCATTCCGGATTGCTTCGACGCAGGCAAGTCGTAGGCTCTCATCGTGCACGGGATCCCCAGAGCCAGCGGGAGTGACTGGCTCGCGGCACGACGCTGTCCCGTTGCGAAGGGAGGTTCTGTTGAAAAAACCTATTTATGCCCTTAGCGGGGCAGGACTTTTGCTGTCCGTTTCCATGCTGGCCATTCCGGCGCAGGAACTAACGGGCGAGCTGCCCGATCCGCCGGAATTTACCGCCCAGAGCGAGCCGATCTTCGTGTCGGTGAGCGATATTCTCGAGTACAGGGCGCTGCCCGAATATCACGAGCCGGGCTGGGTCACGTCCAAATATGTCGATGCCGGCACGCTGCCTCCGGTGGCCGAGCGACTGCCCAAGGAGCCGCTGGTCTACAAGGCCGCCAACATGCCCGACGGGATCGGCGTTTATGGCGACACCATGCGCCATGTGATCGGCGGGCGGCCCGAAGGCTGGAATTATATCGGCGGGCAATCGCAGGGCTGGGGCGGCATCGATATCGGGCTCTCCGAGTGCCTGACCCGCACAGGGCCGCTGTTCATGATCAAGGCGGACGAGCTGGAGCCGCTGCCGAATCTGGCCAAGAGCTGGGAATGGTCCGAGGACGGGCATGAGTTGACCATGCACCTGATCGAAGGGGCGAAATGGTCCGACGGCGATCCGTTCGACGCCGAAGACGTGATGTTCTACTGGGACGATCACATCATGGACCCCAACGTCTCCCCGCTCAATGGCGGGACGCCAGAGACCTTCGGTGAGGGTACGACGCTGGAGGCGATCGACCCCTACACCATCAAGTGGACGTTCAAGGAAAGCCGGCCCACGCAATATCTCTATGCGATGGCCTATGGCACCTTCTGCCCGGGGCCGAGCCATATCCTCAAGCCCGAGCACCCCAAATACAATGCCGACAACACTTATGACGAGTACAAGAATGCCTTCCCGCCCGAATACATGAACATCCCGGTGATGGGGGCATGGGTGCCGGTGGAATACCGGCCGGACGACATCATCGTGATGCGCCGCAACCCCTACTACTGGAAGGTCGACGAGAACGGGAACCAGTTGCCCTATCTCGACGAGATGCATTACCGGCTCTCGACCTGGGCGGATCGCGACGTGCAGGCGGTGGCCGGCTCGGGCGATTTCTCCAACCTCGAACAGGCGGAAAGCTATGTCGAGGCGCTGCGCCGCTCGGCCGAGGAAACGGCTCCGGCGCGCCTCCAGTTCGGCGCCCGCACCATCGGCTATGCGCTGGAGATGAACCTCTCCGGCAATGGCTGGGGCGAGCCGGACGAGCGCGCGCAGAGGGTGCGTGAACTCAACCGGAACCTCGACTTCCGCAAGGCGGTGTCGATCGCTCTGGATCGGCAGCGCCTGGGTGAATCGCTGGTGCGCGGCCCGTTCACCGCCATCTATCCGGGCGGGCTCTATGCCGGCACGGCCTATTACGACAAGGCCTCGACGGTCTACTATCCCTACAATCTGGAAGCGGCAGGAACGCTGCTGGACGGGATCGGGCTGACCGATACGGACGGCAATGGCATCCGCAACTTCCCCGATGGGGGCGGCGACGTCGAAATCACGCTGCTGGCCAACACGGACTATGGCACCGACACCAACCTGGCCGAAGGCGTCATCGCCATGATGGAGCCCCTGGGGCTGCGCGTCATCGCCAACTTCCAGGCGGGTACGGCGCGTGACGACATGCAGCAGGCAGGCCAGTTCGACTGGCATGTCCGGCGGCAGGGTACCGAGATGGTGGCGGTCGTGCAGGGCACCTCGTCACTCGCCCCGACCGGGCCGCGCACCAGCTACTTCCACCGCGGGGGTACGGATGGCACCGTCGACATGCTGCCCTTCGAGGAGGAGATGGTGGATGTCGTCAACGCCTTCATTGCCTCGAGCGACAATGCGGAACGCGCCGAGCTCATGAAGCAGTACCAGCGCCTGTTCACCGAGAATGTCTATTCGGTGGGGCTGACCCAGTATCCGGGCGCGCTGATCATCAACAAGCGCTTCGCCAATATCCCCGCCGGCGCCCCGATCTTCCAGTTCAACTGGGCCGAGGACAACATCATCCGCGAGCGGGTGTTCGTTCCCGAGGACCGGCAGGGCGATTACGAACTCCATCCCGAGACGCTTCCGGGCGAACCGGGCGGCGCGGGGCCGGTGTAGGCCGGTCTGCACACTCTCCCTTGTTGCGAGAGGTGCAGGACCTGGCGCTTGCCAGGTGCGTGACCGAGCGGGGGCGGAGGCACCACGCGGTGTGTGTGTCTCCCCCCTCCCTTGATCCCTCCCCCGAGGGGGAGGGTGTCGACTGGAACGCTGGGTTCCCTCCCAGCACCTCCTCCTAACCTCCCCCGTCAAGGGGAGGTGCCGCCCGGTGATCGTGACAAGATCCCGTCCTATTCGAGAGGCTTGCGGCCATGCTCCGATTTCTGATCCTGAGGGTGCTGGGCGCCATTCCGCTGCTGTTCCTGCTCAGCGTGGTGACCTTTGCCATCATCCAGGCGCCACCGGGCGACTATGGCGACACCATCCGCTCCATGCTGATCAACCAGGGCGGAGCCGCGCCTGACGTGGCCGAGGCACAGGCCGAGATCTATCGCGAAGCCCATGGCCTCAACGATCCGATGATCACCCAGTATTTCCGCTGGATCACCGGCATCGTCACCCGTTTTGATTTCGGCCATTCCTTCTTCTACAACAAGCCCGTGGGCCAGGTCGTAGCCGAGCGCCTGCCCGCCACCATCGCCCTGGCGCTGGTCTGCCACCTGCTCGCCTCGGGCCTGGGCATTGGTCTCGGTATCCTGGCCGCCACCCGGCAATATTCCTGGGTGGATACCGCGCTGGGCTTCCTCTCCTTCCTCGGCATGACCATTCCGCGGTTCCTGCTGGCGATCATCATCCTCTACATCCTCGTCTTCCGCCTCAATGTGAGCGAGGTGGGCATGTTCTTTTCGGCGCGCTATGGCGGTGCCCCCTGGAGCTGGGACAAGTTCGTCAACCTCGTCCAGCACATCTGGCCGGTCGTGTTCATCGCCACCTTCGGCGGGCTCGCCTACAACATGCGTGTCATGCGCGGGAACCTGCTGGACGTGCTCAACAGCCAGTATGTGGAAACGGCGCGCGCCAAGGGCCTGCCCGAAGGTGCCGTGATCATGAAGCATGCCGTTCCCAATGCGCTTCATCCCCTCATCGCCTATCAGGGCGTCGCCTTGCCCTACATGCTTACCGGTGAGATCGAGGTCGCCATCGTCTTTGGCCTCGCCACCGTGGGCCCGGCCATCGTCGGCTCCATGGGCGTCGGCGACGTTTATGTCACGGCCACCTTCATGCTCGTGCTCGCGGCAACCCTGATCGTCGGCAACATCATCTCCGACATGCTGCTGGTCGCGCTCGATCCCCGGGTTCGCCTGGGCGGAGGCAGCGAATGACCGATATCGATACCCGTTCGTCAATCCCGCTTCCCACAGACCCGGCCGGCGGCCCCATGCCGACCCCAGCTACCGAGGCGGATGCGCCACCCGTCCACGTGCGCTTCGGCAATGGCAGCGAAGGCTATGCGAGCCTCGTCTGGCGCCGGTTTCGCCGCTCGCCTATGGGGATGGTAGGCTTGGTGCTGGTCGTCCTGATGCTGGTCGTCTCGGTCTTCGCCGACTTCTTCGCGCCCATGGACCCAAAGGCTGCTCACTTGCCCTTCGCGCCACCGGATGTGATCGCCTTCGAAGACCCACAGGGCAAATTCAGCCTCATTCCCTATGTCTATCCCATCGGCGATACCGGCGAATTCGACCCGGTCACCTTCCAGCCGCTGACTGGGCTGATCAGGGATAACCCGACACCCACCGGCTTCTTCGTCGAGGGCTTCGAATACAAGTTCGTCTGGTTCATCCCGTCCAACATTCACTTCTTTGGTTCGGTCGACGGGCGGCCGATCCATCTCCTGGGCACCGATAAATTCGGACGCGATATTCTCTCGCGCGGCATCATCGGCTCGCGCATCAGCCTGATGATCGCGCTGGCCGTGGTGACCCTGACGACGCTCGTCGGTACGCTGGTCGGCATCACCTCCGGCTATATCGGCGGACGGCTGGATGCCTGGGTGCAGCGCTTCGTCGACTTCGTCCTGGCCTTCCCGCAACTGCCGCTCTACCTGGCGCTGACCTCGCTCATCCCGGTGACGGCACCGTCCAACGTCTTCCTCAGCTTCGTCATCTTCGTCATGGCGGTGCTGGGCTGGGCGCAACTGAGCCGCGAAGTGCGCTCCAAGACGCTGTCACTGGCGCGCATCGACTATGTGCGTGCCGCCATTGCCGTGGGCGCCACCGACGGCCGCATCATCACCCGGCACATCCTGCCCAACGTGCTGAGTCACATCATCGTGGCGGTGTCGCTGGCCATTCCCAGTGTCGTGCTGCTCGAGAGCTTCCTGGGATTCCTCGGCTTCGCGGTGAAGCCGCCGCTGATCTCCTGGGGCCTGATGCTGCAGGATACCGGCACCTTCTCGGTGATCGGTTCCTATCCCTGGATTCTCTCACCCGTGGTCTTCGTGCTGATCACCGTCTTCGCCTTCAATGCGTTGGGTGACGGGCTGCGCGACGCTGTCGACCCCTATTGAAGCCAGGCCCATGACCGACACCGTTATCACCCCTGTTTCTGCCACCCGCCACGACCTGGGCCTGCATGGTCGCGAACTGATCCTCGACGCCCGCAATATCGGCGTGAACTTCAAGGTCGAGGGCGGCGTGGTCAACGCGGTGCGCGACGTCTCCTTCCAGCTGCATAAGGGCGAAACCATTGCGCTGGTCGGCGAATCCGGCTCGGGCAAGTCCGTCACCGCCCGCACGCTGATGAAGCTTCTCACCAAGCGGGCGACCATCCTGCCCGAGACGCAGATCACGCTCAGCGGCAGGAACATCGTCGCCATGGGCGACCGCGAGATGCGCCGGCTGCGCGGCAACGACATCGCCATGATCTTCCAGGAGCCGATGAGTTCGCTCAATCCGGTCTATACGATCGGCCAGCAGGTCTGCGAAATCCTGCACCTGCACAACAAGATGAGCAGCAAGCAGGCCATGGCCCGCGCCGAGGAACTGCTGGCGGAAGTGCAGATACCCGAGCCAGCCGCCCGGCTGCGGCAATATCCGCACCAACTCTCTGGCGGCCAGCGCCAGCGGGTGATGATCGCCATGGCGCTCGCCAACCGGCCCGACGTGCTGATCGCCGACGAGCCGACGACGGCCCTCGACGTGACGGTGCAGGCCCAGATCCTCAACCTCATCAAGGACCTCAAGGACAAGTACGGCATGGCGGTGATCCTCATCACCCATGACCTGACCATCGTCCGGCAATTCTCCGAGTATGTCTATGTGATGCAGAACGGGCGGGTGCAGGAGCACAACACGACCGAGGCGCTGTTCGCCAATCCGCAGCACCCCTACACCAGGCATTTGCTGGCCTCCGAGCCGCGGGGCACCGCCCTGGCCCTGGAGGAGGGCGCCCATGAGGCGGTGCTCGAGGGAAAGGAAGTCAAGGTCACCTATACGCTGAAGCGCGGGGGCTTTTTCAAGCCGGACTTCTTCGAGCTCAAGGCGGTGGACAATCTCGACATCAAGCTGATGCGCCACGAGACGTTGGGCATCGTGGGGGAGTCGGGCTCGGGCAAGACCACGTTCGGGCAGGCGCTGATCCGGCTCATCAACAATCAGGGCGGCCAGATCTGGTTCGACGGCGAGCCGATCCACGACAAGAGCCGCGCCGCCATGCGGCCGCTGCGCAGTCGCATGCAGATCGTCTTCCAGGACCCCTTCGCCAGTCTCAATCCGCGCATGTCCATTCGCCAGATCATCGAGGAAGGTCTGATCGTCAATGGCATCGGCGCCAACAGCCGCGAGCGCGTCGATCGCGTGCGCCAGGCGCTGCGGGATGCCGGCATGCCCGACACCATTCTCCAGCGCTTCCCGCACGAATTCTCCGGCGGCCAGCGCCAGCGCATCGCCATTGCGCGGGCCATTGCGCTCGAGCCCGAATTCATCCTGCTCGACGAGCCGACCTCGGCGCTGGACCTGTCGGTACAGGCCCAGATCATCGACCTCCTGCGCAAACTGCAGGACGAAAAGGGCCTCTCCTATCTCTTCATCAGCCACGACCTCAAGGTCGTCCGCGCTCTCTGCCACCGCGTCATGGTCATGCAACGCGGCAAGATCGTCGAAGAAGGGCCGGTGGCCGATGTCCTCACCAATCCCCAGACCGAATACACGGCCCGCCTCGTGCGCGCCGCGTTCGAGATAGCCGCCTAATCGGAGCATCCAATGGCAAACCCCAAGATCACCTTCATCGGTGCAGGCTCGTCGGTGTTCATGAAGAACATCGTCGGCGACATTCTGCAGCGGCCGGCCTTGGCCGGCGCGCAGATCCGCCTGATGGACATCAACCCTACGCGGCTGGAAGAAAGCGAGATCATCGCTAAAAAGCTCATCGCCACCCTGGATGTACCGGCGACGGTCGAAACCTATTCCAACCAGCGCCAGGCACTCGACGGCACCAACTTCGTCGTCGTGTGCTTCCAGATCGGCGGTTATGAACCCTCCACCGTGGTCGATTTCGAGGTGCCAAGGAAATACAACCTGCGCCAGACCATCGCCGATACGCTCGGCGTCGGCGGCATCATGCGCGGCATCCGCACCGTGCCGCATCTGTGGAGCATCTGCGAGGATATGCTGCAGGTGGCGCCGGACGCCATCATGCTCCAATACGTCAATCCGATGGCCATCAACACTTGGGCCATCGCCGAGAAGTATCCGACGATCAAGCAGGTCGGGCTCTGCCATTCGGTGCAGGGCACCGCGCATGAGCTCGCACACGATCTCGACATTCCCTACGAGGAAATCCGCTACCGCTCGGCCGGCATCAACCACATGGCATTCTTCCTGAACTTCGAGCATCGCCAGCCGGACGGAACCTACAAGGACCTTTATCCGGAACTGCATCGCGCCTATCGCGAGGGGCGAGCGCCCAAGCCGGGCTGGAACCCTCGCTGCCCCAACAAGGTGCGCTACGAGATGATGACGCGCCTGGGCTATTTCGTGACCGAAAGCTCCGAGCATTTCGCCGAATACACGCCATATTTCATCAAGGAAGGGCGCGAAGACCTCATCGAAAAGTTCGGCATCCCGCTCGACGAGTACCCCAAGCGTTGTGTCGAACAGATCGCCCGGTGGAAGCAGACGTCGGAAGACTACAAGATGGCTGACCGGATCGAGGTCAGACAATCCAAGGAATACGCTTCTTCCATCGTCAACTCGGTGTGGACCGGCGAGCCGTCGGTGATCTACGGGAACCTAAAGAACAACGGCGTCATCACCTCGCTGCCTTTCAATGCGGCAGTGGAAGTGCCGTGCCTTGTCGATGACAACGGCTTGCAGCCCACCTTCATCGGCGACCTACCGCCACAGCTTACGGCACTCATCCGCACCAACATCAATGTGCAGGAGCTGACCGTGCGGGCGCTAATCGAGGAAAACCGCGAGCACATCTATCACGCCGCGATGATGGACCCGCATACGGCGGCCGAACTCGACCTCGATCAGATCTGGAACCTGGTCGACGATCTCATCGAGGCGCATGGCAGCATGCTGCCCGAATGGGCGCGTGGGCCGCGGAAGCAGAGGGTAGCATAGTCCGATCAGCGCCTCCCTTGATCGGAGCGCCCCGGCGCGCGAGTGCCGGGGCAGTCAGCCATCTCTTGCACATCTGCGGGCCAGGTTCCTCAGAAGCCTCCAATCAATGATGGGCGCCGCTCATCTCGCGCAGTTCTTCCACCGAGCGGACGCGCTTGCGGGCAGCGCCTTCCCAGTCGCGGGTCTTGATCGTCGATTTGGCCAGACGCTCCCGGGCCGCCGGTACAGCCTCGGCATATTGTGGCAGCCATTCGGCTTGCGCCACCACCATCTCGTCCACCATGGCCCATACTTCATCGGGCGTGCAAATGGCGCCCACCAGCGGATCATGCAACACCGCCAGCTTCAGCGTATTGATGTCGCCCGTCATTGCTGCCTCGACCGATAGCCTCTGCACGCCGATCGACACTGTACAGGTCGCGGCGCAGGCCGTCGGCAGCGTGACGCCCTCGATCATGTTGATGCCGAACCGGTCGACATAACCGGGGCTCTCGATGATGGCGTCGTCGGGCAGGTTGGTGATGATGCCATTGTTGCGCCGGTTGAAGTGGCCGCGATAGGGGCGCCCGGTTTCCATCGCCTCGATGATGTAGCTGGCATGCTCGCCCGTCCGCTTGTGCTCGGAAAGCGGCTTGGCAGCCTGTTCCTTGAACATCGGGAAGTCGGTCTCGAACCAGTTCCGCCGCTCGGTCGAATAGCGGAGATAGCCGCCCGTTTCCCCGTGGATCCAGTCGCTCATGTCGATCCAGCGGCCGATCTCCTCGGGCCGCTTGCGATACCAGGGCAGGTATTCGGACAGGTGTCCGTTGCTTTCGGTCGAATAGACGCCGAAGCGCCTCAGCACGTCGATCCGCACCTTCTCGGTCCTGGAATAGACCGGGTGCGCCTCGAACCCGGCGATCAGCTCGTCCGCCTCGATCTTCCGCCCCTTGGCCCGAATATCGATGTACCAAGTCTGGTGGTTGATGCCCGAGCAGACATAGTCGAGTTCGTCGTCCCGCACGCCCAGCACTTGCGCAATCTGGTGCGCACCGTGCTGCACGCCGTGGCAGAGCCCGACGACATTGACCCCGCCATACATCTCGGCTGCCCAGGTGTTCATCGCCATGGGGTTGGCATAGTTGAGGAACAGCGCGCCCGGTTCGGCGACTTCGCGTATGTCCTTGCAGAAATCGAGGATCACCGGAATGTTGCGCTGGCCATAGAGGATGCCGCCGGCACACAACGTATCGCCGACGCACTGGTCGACCCCGTATTTCAGTGGGATGTTGACGTCGATAGCGAAGGCCTCCAGCCCACCGACGCGCACGCAGGACATCACATATCGCGCGCCGGCGATCGCGTCCCGCCGATTGGTGGTGGCCGTGACCTTGGCCGGAAGCTTGTTCACCGTCACGATGGTCTCGATCACCTGACGGACCATGTCCAGATTGTGCGGATTGATGTCCGTCAGGGCGAATTCGACATCGGCGAATTCCGGCACGGTCAGCAGGTCCGAAATGAGCGTCTTGGTGAAGCCGATCGAGCCTGCGCCGATCACTGTAACCTTGAATGACATCCTGTCCTCCCGGCTGCGCCGGATCTGGCGCAGTGAGGCCTTACTAGCTCGCGCCTCACCTCCCGTGATAGAGAAAGCTTGTGCGAACCAGGGTGATTTTGTGCTCTCCCGTCTGCTTGACCATGGCCATGACATTCGCGTGCTGAACGTGCGCAAATCGCCCGTGCCGCTGCACTGCATGGCGATCAGCGCCGGCTACGAGCAGCGCCGTAACGAGGTCTATTCCTGGGACGGGCTGCAGCGTGGGAGTTCCCCCTTCGTGGTGATCCAGCACACGTTGGTCGGTCTGGGGCGACTGGACTTTGCTGGAGTGCGGCACCGTCTTCGGCCGGGCGACACCATGGTGCTCACCCTACCGCACGCGCACAGGTACTGGCTGGAGCGGGGCGGCCATTGGGAGTATTTCTGGATGGTGCTCAATGGTCGGGAGGCCTTGCGGCTTGCGCGGGAAGTCATCGCGGCTCACGGTCCGGTGCTCACCCCGCCGTCGGCAATCATCGATCGGCTTGCCGAGGCGTGCCTGACCCTGGTTGGGAGACCAGACATAAGTGGCGGTGATGCCTCTGCTGCCGCTTACGCCGCCATGGCAGCGCTTCATGACTGTGCCTTCGGCGTCGAGTACCAGCCTACGGCCGACCTCCCCGCCGCCATGCAGCGCGTAGCACGCTACGTGGAGATGAACGTCGGATCCGTACTGCCGGTGGAGCAACTGGCAGCGGTCGCGCAAATGAGCCGGGCGCACTTCGTGCGGCAGTTCACCGCCACGTTCGGCATGCCACCATCCGAATGGGTGTTGCAACAACGGCTCGACCGCGCGGAAAGGCTGCTGGTCGCCACCGACATGACTGTAGCCACGATTGCGGACCTCACCGGCTTTTCCAGCGGAAACTACCTATGCAAGTGCTTCCGCCGCCACCGGCACACGTCCCCTCTGCAATTTCGCAAGAGTCAACGCATCAATGGATAGCAAGCCCTTTGAGCGGACGTTCGACCCTTACTTTGCCGCTTCACCTGGATGCCCGACATCAGCATGAGAAGGATATTGGCCTAGTCCTGAAGCAAAGAAACGCACGGAAGTGCCTAGAAGGGGAGGGACTGCCGTCCTCTCACGCCTACGGCTACTATTGGTGCCCTTGGCAGCCAGAACCGGACAGTCCGCTTCCGGCCCCATATACGATCCGCCTAGTGTTCGTCGGCATACCCTTCGAGGAAAGGGATAGCAAAGTCACTGACCAGCGGTGAGGCGACAATCTCGTAATGGGTTTGGTTCGGGATGACCGCCAAGCGGCTTGCGCCGACATTCTCTCGCTGCCAGCCACCTTCCCGCCGCCGCCGAGCAGTTCGAAGAACTCTACGGCTTTGGCGATGCGCACAGAGTCCCAGTCGGCGAAGATGAGCAAGGTTGGTGCCTCGACCTCGCGCACTTCAGCACTCCAGTCGTAGTCTTGCGACAGGATGCCGCCGATTTCCCTGACCGCCTCCACCCACTTAGGTTTCGTGGACCGGCGTACCGACTAGGCTCTCGGCGGCGGCAACCGGGTCGGCGCCTATGCCTCTCATGCCATCGAAGTTGTAGTCATGCCAGTTCGAGAACGCGAAGGCGGCCGAGACGATCACCAAGCGGTCGACCACGTCGGGATGGTCGATGGCGAGCCGCAAAGCTGTGGCGCCGCCGAGCGAATAGCCCATTTCGTCTACCTTCTCGTGTCCGAGGCCTTGATCAACTCGGCAATGTCCGTCGCCATAGCTTCGAAGGTCATCGGGCGGCCGAGCGCGCCGGTCCCGCCGTGGCCCTGCAGGTCCACCCCGATGACCTGCCGATGCTCGGCAAGGCGAGCGATGTTCGGACCGAAAGCTTCGAGCCAACTCAGGCCACCGTGGAGCAGGACGAGCGGCTCGCCCACTCCGTATGTCTGGTACCACACCTGCACGCCGTTAACGGCGGCATAGCCGCTCTCGTTTGGTTCCGGTACTTCCGACATTGCAACCTCCTGGGCGGTGGCGGGAAAGGCAGCGGCGACAGCCATCGTCGCGGCGGCGAGAAGTTGAACCATGCGTCGTCTGGACATTCTCGTCTCTCTCAACTTGAGTTCATCGGGCTTGCGGCGGCATCTGGTATTCGAGCTGCATCGCGACGATTTCGGCGGTGTTGTCGCCGTAGCGTCCGGCGATCGACGCGAGGGTGCGATCGAGCGCGTCAGTTGCGGTTTCACCGGGGTTCACTGAGACGATGGTCTGGTCCGGCCAAGCGGGCGTGATCTCGTCCGCCAGCACGCGGATGCCGTTTGCCGTGGCGATTTCGGCAGTCGGCGCAAAGCTGGTTGCTTTCGACCGGTAGGTCCGGGACCAGGCGTCGGCGACCAAGCTCAGGGACAGCCCGTCGATACCAGGATAGAGGGCGACGCCCAGGTTTTCGCGGTTCCACAAGGCAAGGGCGTTGTCCATCACGCCGGTGGCGAAGTCGCGGGTGAACCTGAAGTTGCCGCTGGCGTGGCGTGCATCCCAGTCTTCGACGCCGAAATCGCGTGCCACCGCCTGCGCCCTGTCGCGACCGGCAATGGCCTCGATCAGCGTCAGCATCATCGGCATGAAGTGCTGCCCTTGCGCGGATGGAAGGGGACGTGTCGCGGACTCCCTGCATGAAAAGTGCCTTTAACTGCCCGGATGGTGGCTGGCTCGATCGACCTGCAGCAGACACCCGCCGACCTGCACTGTCCGTGCTCATCATCCACGGGCCCCGAGAATCCAATCATCGCGGTGAACGCTGCCCACAGGCAGGAGCACGTGATCCCCGGCGCAGACGCTCCCACATGCCAATATTCGGACCAAACCGGCGCGGGACTCACCGCAAGGGAGCCAAGCCACTTTCAACGACGGTAGGCGGTATCGTATTCGCAGGTCGTATTCTGCGGCGCGCTCACGCCGGTTTGTCGTTGACGACAAGCTCTTGCCGCTTGGCGTCCATCACCTTCTGCGCGGTGTCCTCGTCGTGGTAGGGACCCAGGGTTCCAGAGGCAGCCCCCTTGCTCCATTCAACCAGGTAACCACCATCTGTCCGCCTGATGGTCGCCGCTGGATCGTCATTCATCTCGCCACCAGGGGTCAGGTTTGTATCATCGGTCATCGCTGTCCTCTCCTGAGTTGTGATCGCCGACGGTTGTGCTCAGCGCGAAGCTCGTGTGCAGGATGTCATGCGGTCCGGATGCGCAGCAAGCACCGGAGTCCCGGTTGTGATGCTCATACCACCATCGCATTCCACGCTGGTCGCGTAGCGTCGTCTGATGGACCGTATGGTGGTGGCAGCAATCAACCGTCATCGGGCCCGCCGGGACAGCACCACTCCACCGCCCCTCTCGGGCGCAGTGGCATTCCGAAATGGACGATCTGCTGGAGCTGCCCCGCGACGTTCAGATTTGGCGCATGCTTCGGATGGACAGTGGACGAACTCGTTGATCGTTTGCGGGCCATAAACCGCACCGAGCGCGTGAAGGCCGAATTGGCCCGTGGGACTTTCCGTGGGACTTTTGGTCCCATCCAGCCCCACCATAGCCTATTCGATGCCATTTCGTTCTCAGCCCCCTTAAAATCAGGGTTGCGCTAAAGTCCCGGAATCTCTATGTCTCCGCGCAGTCGGGGCGTAGCGCAGCCTGGTAGCGCATTTGTCTGGGGGACAAAGGGTCGTCGGTTCAAATCCGGCCGCTCCGACCATCTTCTTCCCACCCCATCAGCCGCAGGAACGTCGACCGGAGTGCCGATGCCGCTGTCATCTGGTGAAGTCGGGCCGGCGCTTTCCCTGTGGACCGAAACCGGTGGCTGCGAGGTCGGGCGCCTGCTCAACCGCTCCGAGAACGAGACGTTTCTGGTGGAGACGGGGCAGGGCGCCTTCACGCTGCGCGTGCACCGCGTCGGCTACCAGAGCCGTCCAGCCATCGAGAGCGAACTGGCCTGGCTGAGTGCCCTGCGGCGCGACACCAACCTCGATATTCCCGAACCCGTGCCCGGGCGCGACGGCGGGTTGCTGCAGAGCTTCGTCACCACCACCGGCGAGCCGCGGCTCGCGGTGCTGTTCCGCTTCGTCAGCGGCAGCGAACCACAGCCCGATGACGATCTCGTGGGGCTGTTCGGCAGGCTCGGGGAATATGCGGCGGTCCTGCATGGACACACCGAAAAGTGGCAACGGCCCAGCGGGTTCGAGCGCCCCGTCTGGGAGGCTGCGACCATTCTCGATGCCGACGCGCCCTGGGGCGACTGGCGCCTCGCTCCCGGGGTGGATCGCAGTGTCCGTTCGGTGCTCGACCGGCTCGATTCGGCGCTGTGGCTCCGCCTCGCGGAATACGGGAAGAGTCCTGAGCGCTTCGGGTTGATTCATGCCGATATGCGGCTCGGCAACCTCTTGGTCGAAGGGGATCGCGTGACGCTGATCGACTTCGACGATTGCGGCTTTTGCTGGTTCGCCTACGACTTCGCCGCCGCCATTTCCTTCCATGAAACCCAGCCGGTCATCCCCGGGCTCAAGGCCGCGTGGCTGGAGGGATATACGCGCATCCGCAAGCTTGATGCTGCCGACCTCAAGTCGCTCGATGCCATGGTGATGTTGCGGCGCATGGCGCTCCTGGCCTGGATCGGCTCGCATGCGGACACCGCGCTGGCGCAACAGCATATGGACGGGTTCGCCGCCGGCACGGCGGAACTGGCCGAGCGTTATCTCGCCGGCGCACTCTGGCCGGAGGGGTAAGCGGATTTCCGCTGGGCCAGCCGCGCCGACGTTCCGCGAGCCGGCTCGGATGGAGCGCGGCGCTGGGATGCCGGCTTTGCTGGTGGCGCGAATCTAGCGACACTGAAACCCCAGATCAGGCCGAAGCACAGCCACATATGGCGCCAGTGCTCGCCCTCGTGCAGAGACGCGCCGAGCACCACTCCGATCAGGGAAAACAGCAGCACTATGGGGATCTCGCTGCCGGTGCGCCGGTGATTGCGTAGCGACACCACGAAGCTGGTGATCACCAGCGTCACCCAGGCGACGCCCCCGCCCCAGCCATAGTTCACGAAGGAACTAAGCCAAATATTGTGGATCGGTTCAGGGAAGATCTTCTCGAGCTGGAGCACGCCGATCCCGATGGGGTTCTGCGCGATCATCGGCAACACCAGCAGGTAACGGTTGTAGCGGCCCTGTTCGCCGAGGTCATAGGCCTTGGCGAAGGTCAGCCGGTCGAGAAGAATTTCGGTGAACTCCGCCGAGATCAGGCTGGCGACGCCGAATAGCGAGATGCCGATGATCAGCACCCCGCTGCCGATCAGCACCAGCCGGCGGGGATGCCGGCGGTTCTGGTAGAAGATGTAGCCGAACAGGCAGAAGGCAGCGGCGACGATGGCGATGCGCGAGAACGACAGCAGGATGCCCAGCAAGATCAGCGCCATGGCCCCGAGCAGCAGCAGCTTGCTGCTGCGTGGGCGAGCCAGCATATAGGCGCAGAACACCGCTGCCGGGATCAGGAACGTCCCGTACATGTTCGGGTCGTCGATAAGAGCCCTGGCGCGACCGTCCCAGGTCAGTTGTGGGTGCTGAAGCACGAAGCCGACGGCGCCGAGCACCGAGGCGATGACGCAGGAGACGATATAGACCTTCATGAAGGTCTCGAAGTGCCGGCGTTCCCAACTCATCGACACGAAAGCGCCGATAAAGCCGATCGAGATGGCGAAGGTCTTGGCGAGGAGTTCGAAGGTAACGAACTCCTCGGACAGATGCGGGAGCGACGCCAGCATGTAGGAGACTGCCCAGGCGCCAAGGATGAGCGAGAAGGTCAGGGTCCGCCGCGTCACCTCCTGCTGGGGAAACAGCGTCAGGTGCACGAGCGTGATCAGGAACGAGCCGATATAGAGCAGGTCCACCGGCGAGGGCCGCATCAGCGTGAAGTTCATCGCCAGCACGGCGACGAGGAACACGAAGTTCCGCGTGCTGAAGACGGCGAAGCGGAGGCCGGGCAGGCTGACCCCCAGGTGTGGACGGGCGACGCGGGCATGAACGTCGGTCATGACGCCAACCCGTAACCGAGAAGGAACTCCATCTCCCCGCGGCCCTCGCAATCGGTGCGGTTGGACACGAAGTGAGTGGTCACCCATTCAGCCCGGCAGCGATAGACGGGGATGGTGCCGGGTTGAGGATCCGCGAACAGCCAGCCGGCCGTTCGCTCCCGAATATAGCCGGCGGGGCAGGCTCCATCCTCCGCCAGCATCTGCTCGAGTTGACCGGAGCGGTCGCTGACGCATTCCGCCAGCTTGACGCTCGGCACGCCATCGGGCGCTCGCGTCAGCATGTAGGCGACGATGGCATCGTGACGATAGGCCTGCCTGTCGCCGGTGAGAGGACCTGTGGAACTGATGTAGCTTGCCTGCTCAGGATGCACCCAGCGACTGAGGGCGAGCCCGGTCTGAACCGCGGCAGGTTCATCAGCCACTGTCAGTGTCACCTCGTGATGCACCAGGTACCGGCTCTCGAACCCTTTGCCGCCGGGGACATGGAGATAGCTCAGCAGGAATGGCCCGCTGACGGTGTTGCTGCCCGTATCGGGGTCGAGGATGGTGGTATAGGCGACCAGAGCCGTGTCGACCGGCCGCTCCCATGAGGACGGGTCGACCGGCAGCAGCGGGTCCTTGACGTCGACGAAGTTCACCTTGTCCTCGGACAGCGACAGCCGCACGCCCTCGAACCACTCGTCACTGGTGACTGCGGCCACGAGACCGAGATCGTCGAGATAGCCGGCAGTCGGACCGATGAAGCCGATATCCGTGGCTTCGCCGCCCAGGCCTGGCTGGTGCCAGTTCCCCTCATGGTACTTGCGCCAGCCCGTCAGGTCCCGTAGCGGGGTGCGGGCGACGACCGTCTGCCAGTCCGAGGCCCGGAGGCAGTAGGCGTACAAGAACCCGTCTTGGCCATCGACCATGGTGCAGTCGCCTTCGCCGGTGGTTTGCCCTGGCGTTGGGCTGTCGGTCCCAGTGATGACGGTGCCGAGATCGGTCCAGTTCAGCCCGTCATCGGAAGAGACGGCGATCGCCATCGACTTGTCCGTGTGACCCGCATTGTAGTCGCAGTTGCGTTCCTGGTGGACGAAGCCAAGCACCGCGTCGCCGTCACGCAGGGCCGTCGTCAGCCAGCGCCCGCAGTCGCTCTGGCTGCCCGCTGGACCAGGAACCAGAACCTCGCGGCGCTCCCCGCGCATGTCCCATGCATCGCGCCCATCGACGGCATAGGTCGCGCCGTTGGCCGTGAACCCGCGGAACGTGCCATCGGCCAGCCTAAGGCCGGTGAACGGCGCGTCGAGTTCGTCGGGAAAGGGGCCGCGGACAACGGCGGGTGGTCCGACGCGGATGGTGATGCACTCGAGGCAGAGTTCCGGCTGCCCCTGCGCCGGCAAGGGCGTGGCCACCAGCAGTGCGAGAGCCGCAACCGACAGCAAACCTCCTCTTGTCTGTGAGGCGGTCCGGGCCATACCGTCAGTACGCGTTCTCGGAGTTCAGCAGCCGGATCGGCGTCATCAGCACGATGTAAATGTCGAGCAGGATCGACCAGTTCTCGATATAGTAGAGGTCGTGGTTCACGCGCTGCATGATCTTGTCGAGCGTGTCGGTTTCGCCACGCCAGCCATTGATCTGGGCCCAGCCAGTCATGCCAGGCTTCACCCGGTGCCGGGCAAAATAGCCTTCCACCGCCTCATAATAGAGCTTGTTGTCGGCCTTGGCCTGCAGCGCATGCGGTCGGGGACCGACGATCGACAGCTCGCCCTTGAGCACGTTGAACAGTTGCGGAAGCTCGTCGATCGAGGTCTTGCGGATGAAGCGGCCGACGCGAGTGACGCGCGGGTCGTCCTTGGTGACCAGCTTGGCGGCCGCAGCATCGAGCATGTCGGTGCGCATCGAGCGGAATTTGTAGATCCGGATCAACTCGTTGTTGAAGCCGTGCCGGTGCTGCACGAAGAACACCGGTCCCTTGCTCTCGAGCTTGATGGCGATGGCGGTGATCAGCATCACCGGCGACAGCAGCACCAGTGCTGTCAGGGCCACGACCTTGTCGAAGATCCACTTGAACACCAGGTTCCAGTCCGAGATCGGACGGTCCGCCATGTCGAACACGGCGACGTCGCCGACATAGGAATAGGCCCGGTCGGTGAACTTCAGTTGGCTCATGTGGGCGGAGAGCCGGATATCCACCGGCAGCACCCAGAGCTGGGTCAGCATCGCCAGCACGCGCTTCTCGGCCGAAAGTGGCATGGAGACGATCACGAGGTCGACAGGCGTGCGGCGGGCGAACTCGATAAGATCGGAGACAGTGCCCAGCTTGGCGTAGCCGGCGACCATATCGGGCGAGCGCCCGTCGACGCGGTCGTCGAACAGGCCGAGCAGTTCGATGTCGTTGCTGGCCGAGGCTTCCATGCGCTGGATCAGGATTTCGGCGTCCTTGCCGCCTCCGACGATCACGGTGCGGCGGCGGAGCCGACCCTTGTTGGTCCAGCTCCAGACCAGGGTGCGCAGTGCCGTCCGAAACGCCACGAGCAGCAGGGCACCACCAACGAACCATCCGGCAACCCAGACACGCGACAGCTCGTCACCGGCCTTGAAGAAGAACAGCCCGGCCAGCAAGACCAGCATGACCACGGTCCAGGCCGCCAGTACCCGCACGAACTGACTCGCGCCGGTGCGATAGGCCGCGATCCGGTGTGCGCCCGCGACGTTGAAGAGCACATTCGCCAGCAGGCTCGCGGCCAGGATGATTGGCACGTAGAGAGTGGGCTGGTCCGGAAGGACGTAAGCCTCATAGATGCCATAGCCGAGCAGGGCCAATAGCGCCGCTTCGATCAGCTGGACGATTCCGCTGACCACCGGACCCGAAAGCCGCGATTCCACCGGCTTGCCAATCACCGCCTCGGCTTGGGGCGAGAGAGCAGGCTCTACGCGCACGGAACCCGCGCGCGTGGCGTGCTGCTCAACGGCCTGCTTGGGGTCGACGCGGTACATACGGCTTGCTGGTCCCTCTCGCCGGCATCCTGCACCGCTCACGCTTAAGACTAGATGAAACGCCGCTATCGACTTGTGTGCATCGTGGACCGGTAGACCGCCTCAATGGCATCGACCATCGGCCCCACCGCGAATTCTTCCAGCACCCGTTCCCGCAGGCGCAGGGCAGCTTCGGCCGCCTCGGTTGGATCGTCCAGCGCCGCCTGCATGGCTGAGGTCAGTGCAGAGGCTTCACCGGGCGCAACGAGCCGTTTGGAGTCGGGGCCGAAAATCTCGGGCACGCCGCCGACACGGGTGGCGATTACCGGCAGGCCGGCCGCGGCGGCTTCCAGCACCACATAGGGCAGGGACTCTGCGAGCGACGGTACAATGACAACCCGCCCGCGAGCGAACATCTTGCGCGCCGGTTGCGCTCCGGCGAGCACGACGCGATCGCCAACGCCAAGCCCGGCAATCGTCTGCTCCAGAGCGCTCCGGTCAGGTCCGTCGCCTGCCATCACCAGCGTGGCCGGTGATCCATCCGTCCGCCGGATCGTTGCGAGTGCCTCCACCAGCGGAATGATCCCCTTGAGCAGCCGCAGTTCCCCAACGAAGACAAAGTCTGCCGCGTCCGGCGCCGCAGATACGAGCTCGAATTCGTCCGGCCGCAGTCCGTTGTGGATCACACGGGTGGGGCAGCGCGGGGCGCCGATCAGCCGGGCATAGGTGGTTTCGGCGAAATTGCTTTCGAACAGGATTGCGGAGGTCTGCCGCATCAACTGCCGCTCGAGCGCATGGAACAGCCGACCGGATCGCGACTGGGCGGAAAAATGCAGCACCCCGCCATGGGGCGTATAGAACACGCTGCCGCGGGCACCCGCGAAGCGCGCCAGCCGAGCGTAGAACCCGCCCTTGGCGCCATGACCGTGGATGATGTCGGCGCCGATCCTACCCGCGAGCCGCCGGACCGCCAGCGTGGTAGTCAGGTCCGCGACGCCGAAAAGGCGAGGCATAGCAAGCCGATGGATTCCGAACTTGGCGTGTTGCTCGAGCTCCGCGAGCCGTGCTTCGGTCTGCCCATCGCTGGCGAGCGTATCGACCACCAGCCCCACCTCGTGCCCTTTGGCCGCCAAGCCACAGGTGAGATCGGCGACATGCCGAAACAGCCCGCCCACCGGCGCACGCATAACTTGCAGGATGCGCATCGGCCGGTCAGCCATAGGGAATCAGAACCAGCGTTCGAGGACGACGATGGTGTCGCCCGGCCGGATCGGATGGTCGAGGTCGACGGTGGATTTCACCATCTGGCTGCCCTGGCGGCGGTAGAGCACCGCCCGGTTCCGATCCGCGGTGTCGCTGAACCCGCCGGCCGTCGCGATCGCCGCACGCACCGTCATGCCGTAGACATAGGGGAACTGGCCGGCATTGCCGACTTCGCCCTGAATGAAGAATGGCCGCGACTCGGCGACTTCCACCGCCACGTCCGGGTTGCGCATGTAGCCGTTGGCGAGCGCCGCCGCGAGCCGGTCGGCAGCCCCATTCGCCGTGGTGCCGCGCACCGGCACCGGGCCGACCAGCGGGAAGGCGATAGACCCGGAATCATCGATCCGGTAGGTCGAGCTCAGTTCGGCATCGCCATAGACGGTGACCCGCACCACGTCGCCGGTGTCGAGTTCATACGCGCCCTGGGTGTCCACCATATAGGTGGCCGGCCGGGTGGCGCAGCCAGACAGCAGCAGGGCCAGGGTCAGAACGGGCAGCAAGCGGCGCATGCGACTCTCGCGGGGGTTTACCTGCCCCAAATGTCGGCGCGGCATGGTTAACAAACTGCTTCCGACCGCCACTTCCCCATGCGCGGTGCAACACCCTTAACGGAATGCTTACCACGATCGCGGGATAGTCCGGGCGCAAACGCGGGGGTTGCCGGTGGCATTCGAGTCGGTCGCAAGGGAAGAGCAAATTGACGTCGGCGCCATACTGTCGGCGCTGGTCCGGCGGCTGCCCCGCATTTTGCTGGTTACCCTGCTGCTCCTGGCGATCACCTATGTGATCGTGCTGTTCATGCCGCGGCTTTATGAGTCCTCGGCGTCGATCCTGGTCGAGCCCCGCAGCAACGTCTATGTCCGCTCCGCCAACGAGCAGGCGCCCACCATCACCGGCGCGGAAACCGGCGTGGTGTCGAGTCAGATCGAACTGCTCCGCTCCCGCGACACGCTGATGCGCGTCATCGACGAACTCGATCTGCGCGACGTGCCGGAGTTCAACGGTGTCGGCGATGGCAGCCTGTCGCCGCTCGCGACCCTCGGTCGCCTGCTCGGTCGCGGCGGCTCGGCCAATCTCGACGAAACCGTACTCAACAATCTTTATGCGCGCCTCAACGTCGCTCAGGAGCGCGACTCGCGCATCATTTCGGTCGGAGTGATGTCGACCGACCCGGAGCTTGCTGCCCGCATCGCCAATTCTCTCGCCAACGCCCATGTCGAGCGCCGCGCCGAACTGTCGCTGACCGACACCGCCCGCGCCTCCGAATGGCTGGCCGAGGAGATCGAGCGCCTGCGCGTCGCGGTGGTCGAGGCCGAAACCGCGGTAGCCGACTTCAAGGTCGCAAACGACCTCTATGTCGGCGGCAACAACACCACGCTGCTGGACCAGCAGCTCTCTACGCTCGCCGGCCAGATCAATGCTGCCCAGGAGCGGCGCACCACAGCGCTGTCCCGCGCCAGCCTCATCCGTGGCCTGCTGCAGCAGGGCGAGTCGGTGGAAGGCATCCCGGGCATTCGCGACTCCGTGTCCATCCAGCAGTTGTCGCAGCAGAAGGCACAACTGCAGGCCGAGATGGCGCAGCGTTCCGCGACCCTGCTGCCGAACCACCCCACCATGCGCGCGCTTGCAGCGCAGATTTCCGAGCTCACCACCCAGATCAACGCCGAGGCGCGGCGGATTGCCGATGCGATCGAGGCCGAGGCCGAGGTGGAGGCGGGCACCGAAGCCTCTCTGCGCGAGCAGTTGAGCGGGCTGAAGGCCTCTGCCTCTACGGCCACGACAGACAATGTCACGCTCGACAGCCTCGAGCGCGAAGCCAAGGCGCAGCGCGACCTGCTGGAAAGCTATCTGCTGCGCTACAACGAGGCCAATTCCCGCACGGAAACCAGTTCGACCCTGCCGGACGTGCGTGTGGTCAGCGTCGCGGCGCCGTCTGTCGTACCGGCCTCACCGAAGACGAGCTTGATCCTGGCCGCCGTCGGTTTCGTGTCGATAGCAGTCCAGGCCGGTGCCGTGATCTTCGGAGAACTGATGTCGGGCCGCGCAGTGGTTGCCGTAAACGGCTACGAGCGCCCGCAGGACGAGCTCGAGGAAGTTCCCTTCGACGAAGAGGATCTGGAGCCTGACCAGCGCTGGCAGGAGCCCGTGGACGTCGTCGAGGTGGAGCCAGAGGAGTACCCGCCGGCTGCCGCTGAAATTTCCGCCGAACAGCCCGAGTGGAACGGCGACCCGGCGATTACGGATCACGAGCCGGAGCCGGGCGCAGCCGATGAGGCCGTGCGGGCAGCGCTCGAAGACGATCCTGGCGCGCCCGAGGATGATGCCGTTGTGCCGGAAACCGACCCGATGGAGCCGGAGGCAGTCGCCGCCACGGCTAGTATCACGGGTCTGCTCTCCACGGCTCAGCTCTCCTCCGATCTGGTCCTCGGCCGCACCCATCTGCTGATGCTCGCTGGCGCAGGGTTGCACGACACCGTCGAAAAGCTGGCCGAAGCGCTCAGCGAGGACGCTCTGGCGCGAGGGCTCAGCGTCGCCCTTATCGATGCCGGCAGTGCCCGTCGCAGCGAGGAGCCGGGCCTGACGGATCTGGCCCGCGGTGTCGCCAGCTTCGGCGACGTGGTGCACAAATCCGCCGACAACAGCTTTGCTGAAGTGCCATGGGGCCGGCTCGCCGCCCTGGACCTCGGAAACACCCGTCCGCTCACCCTGGTTGAAGCCCTTGGCGATATCTACGAGGTCGTCATCGTCAATACCGGCATGCTCGGGCCGGGAACGCCGCTATCGGTGCTGGCCGAGCTGGGTGGTCGGCTGGTGCTGGTGCCGACCAGTCCCGAAGATGTGGCCTCGCTTGCAACAGCACGCGAGGGGCTGCGCGATGTCGGCTTCGATGCGGTCGAGATCGCAGCTCCGCCGGCGCAGGTCGCCGCCTGAGCATGTCGCTCAAGTACTCGGCCATCCGGGCCACGTTTGAAGCTCTGTGGCTGTCGCGTCTGCCCGGTTTGATCCGGCGGCTCTCGGCCTCACGCGGGGTGATCTTCACCCTGCACCGGGTCCTGCCGGAGGCACCGGCGGCATTCTCGCCCAATGCGATCCTGCAGGTCCGCCCCGATTTCCTCGACTACGTGCTCGAGCGGGTGAGGGCGCTTGGGCTCGACATCGTCACCCTCGACGAAGCCGTCGAGCGGCTTGCGTCACCGAGGGCAGGGCGGCGCTTCGTGGTCCTGACCTTCGACGATGGCTACCGCGACAATCTCGTGCACGCCCTACCGATCCTTCAGCGCCACCAGGCGCCGTTCACCCTCTACGTACCGACGGGGCTGGTCGATGCTACCGGCGAGATCTGGTGGCAGGCGATCGAGGACATCATCGCTGCTCACGACGCGGTCCGCCTTCCTGCCGGTGAGGCGGCACTCCCCACTGCAACGCTGGCGGAGAAGCAATCCGCCTTCGACACCTTGTATTGGCAGATGCGCAAGATGCCCGAGGCGGAGCGGGTGGAACTTGCGCGCAGCATCGCCGGGCTGCATGGGTATGATCTCGCCCAGCAGTGCCGCGAGCTGATCGTGGATTGGAGCGAACTCGCCACCATTGCTGCCGATCCGCTCTGCACCATTGGCGCGCATACCGTTCGGCACTACGAACTGGCCAAGCTGACCGAGGCGGAAGCGCGAAGCGAGATGGCAGAGTCCGTCGAGGTGATCGACCAGCGGCTCGGCCTTCGGCCCGTTCATTTCTCCTATCCGCTCGGCGGCCCGCTTTCTGCCGGTGAGCGAGAGTTCGGGCTGGCGCGAGAGCTCGGCTTTCGCACGGCGGTGACCACGCGGCCCGGCGGGCTCTACCCCCGTCATCTCGAAGCGCTGCACGCCCTGCCGCGTATCTCGCTCAATGGTTACTTCCAGAAGCGCCGCTATGTGGATGTTTTTGCCACAGGAGCGGTGTTCTCCCTGCTCGGGCGGGTCACCGGCTGACCTTCACGCGGGGGCTTGAGCATCCAGCGGATGATCACGGCGGCTGGCAGGAACCAGCCCATGCCGGCAATGGCGAAATAGACGATCAGCACCCACCAGGGCAGCCCTTCCGGCAGCACCAGGTAGACGGCCGTGGCAAGCGTCACCCAGAACACCACGGAGGCGGGCAGCAGCAGGGCGCCGATCAATTTGCGGTGACGCTGGTTCATCTGCGACAAGGGGGTCTCTTGCAGGTGCGATGGTGCGGGCTTACCACTCCGCTGCCGTCTTCGATACCGGGAACAGCGCCTTGACGATCGCCCAAAATGCCGCACTGAGCCATGAACGCCTCGCCGGTGACCGGCTCCGGCCGGTGCGCATCTGGCTCTATGGCCTCGCCGCCTTCGTGCTGCTGATCGTCGTCGTCGGCGGCATCACCCGGCTGACCGAGTCCGGGCTATCGATCACCAGTTGGAAGCCGATCTCCGGCACAATCCCGCCGCTCTCGGAAGCAGACTGGAACGCTGAGTTCGAGGCCTACAAGCAGATCCCGCAATACACCGTCGTCCATTCCTGGATGAGCCTCGACGACTTCAAGTTCATCTTCTTCTGGGAGTGGTTCCACCGGTTGCTGGCCCGGGCGCTGGGCCTCGTCTTCCTGGTGCCTTTCGCCATCTTTCTGTTCCAGAAGCGGCTGTCGCGCGACCTAGCGGTGCCGCTGTTCGTGCTCTTTCTTCTCGGCGGCTTTCAGGGCTTCCTGGGTTGGTGGATGGTCAGTTCGGGGCTCACCGAACTCACTTCGGTGTCGCAATACCGGCTGGCCGCGCACCTCACCGCCGCCTCGTTCCTGTTCATTGCGCTGCTCTATGTCGCCCGCTCGCTGGAGCCGGGCAGGGTGGTCGGTCGGGTCAGCGGTCGGCAGATCGCCGCCGCGGTCATTCTCCTGGTTGGGGTGATCATCCAGATCGCCGCCGGAGCCTTTGTTGCAGGGCTTGATGCCGGTATGGGCTACCAGACCTGGCCGCTGATGGACGGGGCGGTCATCCCCAAGGGCATGCTGGTGATGGAGCCGGCCTGGCGCAACTTCTTCGAGAACGCACTGACGGTGCAGTTCATCCACCGCACCATCGCCTATGCCATCGTCGCCTATGTTGCCTACCTGATCTGGCGCCGCTGGCGCGATGGCGGCTTCGGCGGGGTGCATGGCTGGCTCCCGCTGCTCGGCATGCTGGTGCTGTTGCAGGTGGGCCTTGGCATTGCCACGCTGCTGACGAGCGTGCCGATCAGCTTGGCGGTCGGGCACCAGGCGCTCGCCTTCATGCTGGCTGGAACCGTGGCGGCCTACATTGCCGACCTCCGGCGCGCTCGAATATAGCGGTATCATCGTACCGCTCTTGTAAGTGACTGTTTTCGTTGTCGAAAAACACAGCGCTTGACGGGGGAGCAAATCACCCGTACACGACCCGCCGAACTGCCGCTTTCCTCCCTGGGTGAAGGCGCGCGAGCCCCGAAAATCTTGGGAATTTAGCAATGAGCACTTACTCGGCGAAACCGAGCGAGATCGAAAAGAAGTGGATCCTGATCGACGCCGAAGGGCTCGTCGTGGGTCGCGTCGCCTCGATCATCGCTTCGCGCCTGCGTGGCAAGCACAAGGCCACCTTCACCCCCCACATGGACATGGGTGACAACATCATCGTCATCAACGCCGGCAAGGTGAAGCTGACGGGCCGCAAGCTCGACCAGCATCGCTTCCACTGGCACACCGGCTATCCGGGTGGCATCAAGGACCGCACCGCGCGCCAGCTGCTGGAAGGCCGTTTCCCCGAGCGCGTGCTCGAGAACGCCGTCCGCCGCATGATGCCGGGTGGCCCGCTGACCCGTGCGCAGCTGCGGAACCTCCGCGTCTATGCCGGTGCCGAGCATCCTCATGAAGCGCAGAACCCGACCAAGCTGGACGTGGCTGCGATGAACTCCAAGAACGCGCGGGTGAAGTAACATGGCCGACACCATCAACTCCCTCGAGGACCTCGGCACCGTCGCTCCTGCTGCTGCCGCCAACACCGCTCCGGTGCACGAGCAGAAGCTCGACGCCTTCGGTCGCGCCTATGCCACCGGCAAGCGCAAGAACGCCGTTGCTCGCGTCTGGATCAAGCCGGGCAAGGGCAAGGTCACCGTCAACGGCCGCGAGTTCGAGCGTTATTTCGCCCGTCCCGTGCTGCAGCTGATCGTGAAGCAGCCGATCGTCGCCACTGACCGTCTCGACCAGTATGACGTCACCGTCACCGTTGCCGGTGGTGGTCTCAGCGGCCAGGCTGGTGCCGTTCGTCACGGTATCTCCAAGGCGCTGAACTACTTCGAGCCGGCCCTGCGCCCTGTGCTCAAGAAGGGTGGCTTCCTGACCCGCGACGCGCGCGTCGTGGAACGCAAGAAGTACGGCAAGGCCAAGGCCCGCCGGTCCTTCCAGTTCTCCAAGCGCTAAGCTTCGGATCATCGACATTCGAAAGGGCCGGGAAACCGGCCCTTTCTTTTTGCGGCATACCCGGCCGGCGCCGCCCTGCGCCATGCCGGCGATCTGGATCTTGAGCAACGACGGCCGCATGGTGGAGTGGCATGCATGTGGAAGATCGCGCTTCTGGTTGTTGCAGCGCTGCTCGTGGGCGGCCTCGCCGTGGCTCACTTGCTGTACCGTCAGGCCGCCAGCGAAGCCGAAGCCGCACTGGAAGCGGTAGCCGCTCGGGCCAAGCCGTCGATGGGTCGTTTCGAGATGGGCATGGTCGCCGGCCTGCCGGAGGTGGCACAGCGCTATTTCGCTCACGCCATCCAGCCCGGCACGCCGCTGCTCACCACCGTCAAGCTTCGGATGCAGGGCACGTTCCTGCTGGGCAACAGAGACGCCTACCAGAGCTATGACCTCGAAGCGGTGCAGGTGCTGGCACCGCCTGCTGAATTCGTCTGGGTGCCGACGATGCGATCGGGCCTTCTGACTATCAGCGGCTCCGACGGCATGGTGCAGGGCGAAGGGTGGACGCGCTTCTGGGTCCTCGGACTTGCGCCGGTGGTCAACCAGGGCGCCTCTGCGGACCTGAACCGTTCCGCTATGACGCGGGCTGCCATGGAGGCCGTATGGGCACCTGCGAGCCTGTTGCCCGCCAATGGCGCAACTTGGGAACAGATCGGGCCAAATACGGCCCGAGTGACCGTTCCCATCGGCGCGCAGCCCATCGAGATCACCCTCGGACCGAGCGGCGAGGTGATCGAAATGGTGTCCATGCGCTGGAGCAACGAGAATCCAGACAAGACCTTCCGTCTGCAGCCCTTCGGGGGGACTGTTGAAGCGGAGGCTGTCTTCGGTGGCTTTACGATTCCGAGCCGATTGAAGATCGGCAATCACTTCGGCGCGGACCAATACCTGCCGTTCTTCCAGGTCGACATCGTCGACGCCTCGTATCTCTCGAACCACTTCCCCTTCGCAGGAGGTGCCCCGATGCGCGCCGCAAAGCTGCTCTCCGGCGGGTGCTTCCACTAACATGTTATTCCCGGTGGCGTTTCGCAAAGGAAACGCCATGCCGCGCCTTTCCTGCGGAACGGGCGTAATTTCGCGGCTAATTTCGAGGCAGCGTGCCTGTTTTCGCGGCGCCTCGGCATCCACGGGAAAAAGATGTCACCCACCACCATATCGTCTGCACGCCCCGCACGTGCCCCCAAGCCGTTCTATACCAGCTTCGGCTTCCAGGTTCTGGTCAGCCTGGTCGTCGGTCTCATCCTGGGGCTGATCGCCCGCAACATGGGGCCCGACGCCGCCGGCAACGCCAACTGGCTCACCCAGACCCTGTCCACCATCGGCTCGTCCTTCGTGTCGCTGCTGCGGGCACTGGTGCCGGTGCTGGTCTTCACCGCCATCGTGGCGTCGATTGCCAATCTGCGCGAGCTCAACAACGCGGCGCGCCTGGTGTGGCAGACGCTGCTCTGGTTCGCCCTCACGGCCCTGATCGCCGTGGTCATCGGCATCGCCCTCGGCCTGATCCTGCAGCCCGGCCTCAACACCGCCGTGACCGCTGAAGCTGCTCGTGCGCCGTCGAGCACCGGTTCCTGGCTCGACTTCCTCAAGGGCCTGATCCCGGCCAACATCTTCGGTCTCACCGCCTCGACACGCGTGGGCGATAGCGGCGCCACCACCAGCCTCAGCTTCAACGTGCTGCAGATCCTGGTGATCTCGATCGTCATCGGCGTCGCCGCCTTGCGCGTCGGCCCGGCCGCCGATCCGTTCATCGCCTTCACCCGCTCCTTCCTCAAGGTGATCCACAAGGTTCTGTGGTGGGTGATCCGCCTGACCCCGATCGGCACCGTCGGCCTGCTCGGCAACGCCGTTGCAGTCTATGGGTGGGATGCACTGGCGCAGCTCGGCGCCTACTCGATCGCCATCTATATCGGCCTCGCCCTGGTGCTGTTCGTGGTCTATCCGGTGCTGCTGTCGGCGAACGGGCTCAACCCGATCCGCTACTTCCAGAGCGCCTGGCCGGCCATCCAGCTCGCCTTCGTGTCGCGCTCCTCGATCGGCACCCTGCCGCTGACCGAGCGCATCACCGAGAAGAACCTCGGCGTGCCGCGTGAATATGCCGCTTTCGCGGTGCCGCTCGGGGCCACCACCAAGATGGACGGCTGCGCTGCCATCTACCCGGCGATCTCGGCGATCTTCGTCGCCCAGTTCTTCGGCGTGCCGCTCGAGCTGCAGCACTACCTGCTGATCGCCTTCGTGTCGGTGATCGGCTCCTCGGCCACTGCGGGCCTGACCGGCGCCACCGTCATGCTGACGCTGACGCTGTCCACCCTCGGCCTGCCGCTCGAAGGCGTCGGTCTCCTGCTCGCGGTCGATCCGATCCTCGACATGGGCCGCACGGCGGTCAACGTGGCCGGCCAAGCGCTGGTGCCGACCATCGTCGCCAAGCGTCAGGGCATTCTCGACCAGGCCACCTATGATCGCGGCGAGAGCGTCGAGCATCTCGATGTCGAGCCCGAGGCCGTGCCGGCCCAGTAAGCCGTGGTTCATCGCAGAGTTGAAAGGGAGGCTTCGGCCTCCCTTTTTCCTTGGACGGATAGGGTTGCCAGGCGTGCCAAGGCGCCGCCCGGCCGGATGGCGTCGCGGAGACACGGTGACGGGCGGCCATCGGCCCTTCCGAAACTAGAGAACGGACCAAAGGCCGCCCGTCACGGGTTCGGGTTTTTGGCGGGTCCGGACTCAGGCGCAACCATTATCGCAGGCGCGGCTGCCGACTTTCTGCCCACCTGAGGAGACGCCTCTCCTCACCGTCCTCCCCGCCCGACCCTGCGTCTGGGCCGCGTGACCGGCGGGGATGGGGGAGTGTAGGAGCAGGTGACAGGGGCGGGGATAGTTTCGACTAAGCCGAGTGTCTCCAGATGCTTAGCCGACGAGCTTGAGGGCAGGGCGCTTGCGCGCCGGCTTCACCTTGCCGGCCCGGCCCCGCCGGACCCCGCGAACATAGTTGGCCATCACGCGTTCGATGACGGCGATGGCCTTCTCCGCGCCGTCCTCGGCCCGCAGGCGCTCGGCGACGTCGGCAGCATTGCGGCGATAGCTGTCGTTGGTGGTGAGGTCAGTGAGGGCATCGGCCAAGATCTCGGCCGTCATCTTCCTCAGGCGCACGGGCTTCGGTCCGCAGCCGAGTTCATAGACGCGGCGGCCCCAATAGGGCTGGTCCATGGCCTGGGGAACCACGAAGGTCGGGCGGCCGAGATGGAGGCCTGCAGCCGTGGTGCCGGCGCCGCCATGGTGCACCACCGCACTGACATAGCGGAACAGCCGGTCATGCGGGGCCTTTTCGAGCGCAAACACAGTGCTGGGCAGCTCGCGCGAGTCGATGCCGCCCCAGCCGCGCGCGACCACGGCGCGGCCACCCCAGAGCTCCATCGCCTCCTTGAGGATGCGCGTGTTGCGCTCGGCGCCGAACGGCATCGAGCCGAAGCCGATATAGACCGGTGCCGGGCCGGCGGCGAGGAAGGCCTCGAATTCGGGGGAAGGGGTCCAGCCGCTATTGTCCTTGGTGCACCAATAGCCGGTGATGATCGCGGTCTTCGGCCAGTCGCGGGGACGCGGCGAGACGGCCGCCGAATAGGCGTAGAGCGTCGTCAGCGGCGAGCCGTCGGTATTGGTGAAGACACCGCCCATGATGCGGGCATCAAGGCCCATCAGCTCGCGGCGCAGCTTGTTGCGCGGCAGGTTCCAGTAGGCCTGCTGCACGGTGGCGGCGGTGTAGGAGAGCTTGTTGAGCGCCGGGCCAAGATCGTCGGCGACGTAGTACATCGACAGCGGGAACTCGCTGGTGGAGTTCATTGGCTGTAGCGCCGTCATGATCGCCGGCACGTCCAGCGCCTCGGCGATGTCGATGCCGAAGCTGGTGTTCATGTTGACGATGATGGCATCTGCGCCCTGGCACATGGTCCAGGCATTGCGCGCCGCCGTATCGCAGATCTGCTGGCCCTGCCGGAGCAGCGAGGGGCCGTTGATGAGCATGGACGAGCTCATCGCGTTCTCGAAGCGCGAATCGCGCAGGAAGGACTGAATGGAGGGGCCGAGCGAGTGGAACTCGATGCCGTAGCTGGTGACCAGGGATTCGAATTCTTCGGTGGCGCCGAGGACCACGGAGTAGCCGTGGTGCATGAGGGCAATGCCTAAACCGATATAGGGCTGAACGTCGCCTTGCGTACCAATCGTAACCAGGGCGATGCGCTTCAAGATCGAACCTCACAGTGGCCGCGTGGCATGGAGGTCGTGGCGTCCAGCGCCATTTACAACCCCCTTCGAGGATTTATGAACGGCCCTCGTCGATAACCGGTTTCATTACAAAACTCGGGTTTGAAGGGCAAGGGACATGCCTTCTGCGTACACTGACTTTTCGGCTGGAGCCATGCTCGCCGCCAGTGTCGCGGTCGCCGCATTCGCAGCGGCCGCCGCCGCAGCATACGCCCGCTAG
Source organism: Devosia albogilva (assembly GCF_042685625.1). Lineage (NCBI taxonomy): Bacteria > Pseudomonadati > Pseudomonadota > Alphaproteobacteria > Hyphomicrobiales > Devosiaceae > Devosia > Devosia albogilva. The sequence continues at coordinate 27,546 of NZ_JBHUNP010000001.1, read as the reverse complement.
CTCTTCCCGTTGGCCACGCCAGGCGTGGCCGGGAAGAGCCGAATAGAGCCAGCACCTGACGAAATCGTCGGGTTTAACCCCGTTTGAACCACAATTCTGCGACTATCCTGCGCTCCGAAGCGCTGCCGTCGCGCCCCGGACTTCGAGGATTCCATGAGCGAAGATTTTCACCGCATCCGCCGCCTGCCACCGTACGTTTTTGCCCATATCGACCCGCTGAAGGCCAAGGCCCGGGCCGAGGGCGTGGATGTGATCGACCTCGGCATGGGCAATCCGGACATGCCGACGCCGCAGCACATCGTCGAGAAGCTGCAGGAAACCGTGGCCAATGCCCGCACCCACCGCTATTCGACCTCGCGCGGCATTCCAGGCCTGCGCAAGGCGCAGGCGAGCTATTATGGCCGCCGGTTCGGCGTGAAGCTCAATCCCGACACCCAGATCGTGGCGACGCTGGGTTCCAAGGAAGGGTTCGCCAACATGGCCTCGGCCATCACCGCGCCGGGCGACGTGGTGCTGGTGCCCAACCCGACCTACCCGATCCACTCCTTCGGCTTCATCATGAGCGGGGGCGTGGTGCGCTCCATGCCGGCCGATCCCGGCGAGGACTTCATGCGCTCGCTCGATCGGGCCGTGCGGCACTCGATCCCCAAGCCGATCGCGCTGGTGCTGAACTATCCGGCCAACCCCACGGCCTACACCGCCGACCTCGATTTCTACGCCGAGGTGGTGAAGTATTGTAAGGCCAACGACATCTTCATCCTCTCCGATCTCGCCTATTCCGAGATCTATTTCGACGAGGACGCTCCGCCGCCTTCCGTGCTGCAGATCCCGGGGGCCATGGACATTGCCGTCGAGTTCACCTCGATGTCGAAGACCTATTCGATGCCGGGCTGGCGCGTCGGGTTCGCCGTGGGCAACGAGCGGCTGATCGCGGCCCTGGCACGCGTCAAATCCTATCTCGATTATGGCGCCTTCACGCCGATCCAGGTGGCCGCGGCGGCGGCGCTGAATGGCTCGGACGATGTGATCGAGGAAGTGCGCAGGGTCTACAAGTCACGCCGTGACGTGATGGTGGAAAGCTTTGCGCGCTCCGGCTGGACCATCCCGGTTCCCAAGGCGACGATGTTCGCCTGGGCGCCGATCCCGCCGCAGTTCGCGCATCTCGGCTCGCTCGAGTTCGCCAAGCTGATGATCCAGGAGACCGGCGTGGCCGTGGCGCCAGGTGTCGGCTTTGGCGAGTATGGCGACCAGTATATCCGCCTCGCTTTCGTCGAGAACGAGCAGCGCATCCGTCAGGCCGCGCGCAACATCAAGAAGCTGCTCGGCTCCAAGACCGGACAGGGCAATGTGGTGCCGCTGACGGCCTAAAGCCGGGCGCTCTTCGCTGTGCATGCCAGAGGGCGCGGTGCATGCCGCGTCCTCTCTGCTTTTTGGGGACAATAGGTCAGTCCCTACAGAGAAATAGTGCCGGTGCTGGACTTCCTGCTTGTTCCTATTGACGGCTAGGCGAATTCCTATGCAGATGGCGCCACCATGAGTGACATCGCCTCCTTCCGCCAATCCGTCGAAAGCTTCATCTCCGCCCGTGGCTGGACGCCGACCCGGTTCGGGCGGACCATTGCCGGCGACCCGCTGTTCGTTTTCGACCTCAGGGAAGGGCGTGAGCCGCGCTCGGACACCCGTCAGCGCATTCTCCGCGCCATGCAGGAATATGGCGAGGGGGAAGCGCTGGCGCCGCTGCGGGTGGGCGTGGCCGGGCTCGGCAATGTCGGGGCGACGCTTGTACGCATCCTGCAAAAGGACGGCGCCGACCTCAAACGAAAACTGGGTCGACAGCTCGAGGTGGTTGCCGTTGCCGCGCGCTCGCGATCCCGCGACCGCGGCATCGACATTTCGGGGCTCCAGTGGTTCGACGACCCCGTGGCGCTCGCCAAATCCGACGGCATCGACCTGTTTGTCGAGCTGATCGGTGGCGAGGACGGGCCGGCTTTTGCAGCGGTCAAGGCGGCGCTCGAGATCGGCCGGCCGGTGGTGACCGCCAACAAGGCGCTGCTCGCCAAGCACGGCGTCGCCCTGGCGAAGCTGGCGGAAGAAAGCGGCACCCAGCTCGGCTTCGAGGCCGCGGTGGCCGGCGGCATTCCGGTGATCAAGACGCTGCGCGAGGGGCTCGGCTCGGCCCGGATCGCCAAGGTGTTCGGCATCATGAACGGCACCTGCAACTACATCCTCACCCGCATGGGCAATGAAGACATCAGCTTCGCCGACTGCCTCAAGGATGCGCAGGCGCTCGGCTATGCCGAGGCCGACCCGACCTTCGACGTCGAAGGCTTCGACACCGCCCACAAGCTGTCGATCCTCTCCACGCTCTGCTTCGGCTACGAGATCGCGCCGGAAAAGATCCGGGTCGAAGGTATCTCCCGCATCACCCAGCAGGATATCCGCGTCGCCGCGGACCTCGGCTACAAGATCAAGCTGCTCGGGATCGCCCAGCGCACCGAGCATGGTATCGAGCAGCGCGTTCACCCCACCTTCGTGCCGCGCGGCAGCGCCATCGCCGGCGTCGATGGGGTGATGAATGCCGTCGCGCTCGAGACTGACCATGTGCACGAACTGCTGTTGGCGGGGCCCGGGGCCGGCGGGCCGCCCACGGCGTCGTCGGTGCTCTCCGACATGCTGGACATTGCCCGTGGCACCAAGGTGCCGCCGCTCGGCGTGCCCAGCGCCGAACTGATGCCCTATGTGGAAGCGCCCATGCGGGCGCATGAGGGTGGGTACTACATCCGCTTCAATGCCAAGGATGTCCCCGGCGCCCTGGCGTCCATCGCCACCCGCATGAGCGAGCACAGCATCTCCATCGATTCCGTCATCCAGCGGTCAGATCTGAATGCCAAGACGGTGGCGGCGGACGGGTCCGCCACCCGGACGGTGGTGATGATCACGCAACAGACTTTGGAATCATCGGTGCGCGAAACGCTTGCGCAGATCGCCGCCGACGGTTTCATTGTCGGTGAGCCGCAAGTGATCCGCATCGAGGCGCTCTGACCTCGCGGACCGAAAAAGAACGGCGGGGGAGACATGGAACTGAGCAAGGCCCTTGGCGACAAGGGACCCGCCCATCTGCATCGCAGCCTGACGCTTGAACTGGTTCGCGTGACCGAGCGCGCCGCCATTGCTGCTGCTGCCTGGCGCGGCAAGGGCAACGAGAAGGCTGCCGACGATGCGTCCGTCGCCGCCATGAAGGCCGAACTCGATCGCGTCGATATCGCCGGCCGGATCGTGATCGGCGAAGGCGAGCAGCATGAATGCGATGCCCTGTTCGTGGGCGAGGTCGTGGGTACCGGGCACGGCCCGCAGGTGGACATCGCCGTTGACCCGCTCGAGGGCGTCACCTCCTGCGCCAAGAACCAGCCCGATTCGCTGGTGGTCCTCGCCATGGCCGAGCGCGGCGGGCTGCTGAACGTCGCCCGCAATCTCTATATGCACAAGATCGCCATCGGTCGCGATTATGCACCCGGAACGGTCCATATCGACTGGACCGCAACCGAGAACGTGACCGCGCTCGCGAAGGCCAAGGGCGTGCCGCTGTCGGAAATCACCGCCATCGTGCTCGACCGGCCGCGCCACGCGAGCCTCATCGAGGAGCTGCGCACGGCCGGGGTGGCGGTGAAGCTGATCAGCGACGGCGATATCGCCGGTGTCATCCATGCCGTGAACACCGAAGACACCGGCGTCGACATCTATCTGGGCTCTGGCGGTGCGCCCGAGGGTGTGCTGGCGGCGGCAGCGCTGCGCTGCATCGGCGGCCAGATGCAGTGCAAGCTGATCCTCGACACGCCCGACAAGCGCGAACGCGCCATTTCCATGGGCATCCAGAACCCCAACCGCGTCTACGAGGTCGGCGATCTCGCTTCGGGCGATGTGCTGTTCGCGGCCACCGGCATCACCGATGGCAGCCTGATCGAGGGCGTGCGGCTGAAGCGTGACGCGGTAGTGACCAATACCATCGTCATGCGCAGCTGGAGTCAGACGGCGCGCTGGATCAAGGCGCAGCACGCGCGATAAGCCGCGACACCGCGAGCCTTTCCCCCAGCCGGCAAATCGCCTACCACTCCGCCCCATGCTGGACACGCCGCGATCTTTTCTGGATGTGACCCGATCCGTCGGCGGCCGCGCCTGGGTCGACAGGCTGGACATGGCCGGTACGCGGCTGGCGACTGCCATCTCGCAGCGGCACGACATCCCCGAAATTCTCGGACGGGTGATGGCCGGCCGCGGCGTCGGGCTCGATGAAGCAGGCTCCTACCTCGAGCCGACCATCCGGAGCCTGATGCCGGATCCCTCGACCCTGACCGCCATGGACGCGCTGGCCGAGCGCCTGGCGGGGGCAATCACCGACAACGAATCCGTGGCCCTGTTCGGCGACTATGACGTCGACGGCGCCTGCGCCACGGCGCTGATGGCGCGGTATCTGCGCCATTTCGGCCTCGAGCCGCGGGTTCACATCCCGGACCGCATCTTCGAAGGCTATGGGCCGAACATCGGGGCGATCGACAAGCTCATCGATGGCGGGGCAACGCTCATCGTCACCCTCGACTGCGGAACCACCAGCGACGAGCCTATCGCCCATGCCCGCCGCCGTGGCGTCGACGTGCTGGTGATCGACCATCACCTGTCCGACCACGAGCTGCCGCCGGCAACCGCGCTGGTCAATCCGAACCGCGCCGACGACATCTCCGGCCTGTCCTATCTTTGCGCCGCCGGCGTGACCTTTATGGTGCTGGTGGCGGTCAACCGGCTGCTGCGCCAGCGCGGCGGCACCGGACTGCCGGACCTGCTGAAGCTCCTCGATCTCGTGGCGCTCGCCACCGTGTGCGATGTGGTGCCGCTGGTGGGGCTGAACCGCGCCTTCGTGGTGCGTGGCCTCGAGGTGGCGCGTCGCGGCGACAATCCCGGTATCGCTGCCCTGGCGCTGGCGGCACGGGTGGGCGGACCCATAAACCCGTATCATCTCGGTTACCTGATCGGGCCGCGCATCAATGCCGGTGGCCGCATCGGCAATGCGGCGCTGGGCACCGAACTGCTGACCGTCGAGGACGAACACCATGCCCTCGCCATCGCCTCCCGCCTCGACGAACTCAATGGCGAGCGACAGCGCATCGAAGTCGAGGCGGTGGAGCAGGCGACTGCCGTAGCCGAGCTGGAAATCGGCTCGGGAGAGGGGCCGCCGGTGCTGGTGCTCGCCTCGGCCGAGTGGCACCCGGGCGTGGTCGGGCTGATCGCGGCGCGGCTGCGCGAGCGCTTCGACCGCCCGGCGTTCGCCATCGCCCTCGGCCCCGATGGGGGCGGCACCGGCTCGGGCCGATCCGTGCCGGGTGTCGATCTCGGCCGTGCGGTCATCGCCGCGGTAGAATCGGGGCTGATCCCGAAGGGCGGCGGGCATGCCATGGCCGCCGGCGTGACGCTTAGGCCCGGTCAACTCAGCGCCTTCCGCGGCTATGTCTCCGAGGCGCTTGCGGCCGATGTGGCCAAGGCGCGCGCGGCAACCTCACTGGCGGTGGATGCGGCGGTGACGGCGCGCGGCGCTTCGGTGGAACTCGTCAAGGCCATCGAACGGGCGGGCCCGTTCGGCGCCGGCAATCCCAATCCGGTGTTCGCCTTCCCGGCGCATCGCGCCCGCTTCGCCCAGGTGGTGGGGAAGGGGGGGCATATCAGCTTCTCGCTCGCCTCCGAGGATGGGGCGCGGCTCAAGGCCATAGCCTTTCGCGCCGCCAATACACCCCTTGGCGATATTCTGCTGCGTGAACAGGACGTGCCGCTCCATTTCGCCGGCACCTTGTCCCTCGACCACTATCAGGGGCGCGAGCAGGTGCAGCTCCGTGCGCTGGACGTTGCCCGCCCGCGCAGTTGAGGAGTTGCAACTGCCACCCTGCCGTGGAGTTGAGAGGCCAGCGGAGGCAATGTCATGGCAAACGTCACCTATCAGCCGGTCGATGAGCCGAAGGCGGTGGCGCCGGAGGTCTGGGTGGTCGACAGCGGACCACTCCGTATCGCTGGCATGCCGATCCCGGTGCGGATGACGGTTATCCGACTGCCCGATGGCGGCCTGCTGCTGCACTCCGCGACGCAGTTCAGTTTCGAGTTGCTGCGCATGCTTGAGGCTCTGGGCGCGATCCGTCATCTGGTGGCGCCGAACACTGTGCACTGGACCTATGTGCGCGAGTGGCAGTCGCATTGCCCGGCAGCGATCACCTGGGGTGCGCCGGGCCTGAGGCGCCGGAAAGCGGTGGCCGAAGCGGGGCTGCACATCGGTCGGGATCTGGCCGACGGCACCACGCCTGAATGGCAGGACGTCATCGAAACAGTGGTGGTGCATGGCAGGGGTATCGCCGAAGCGGCGCTGTTCCATCGGCCGAGCGGCACGCTGGTGCTGACCGACCTGGTCGTCAACGTCGAGCCGCGGAAGCTGCCGTTGCCGGTGAGCGTGGGTGCCAGACTGGTGGGCGCTGCGGCTCCGCATGGGCGCGCGCCGGTTTATGCGAGGGCGGCGTTCAAGGCCGGAGGAGAGCGGGCCGCGGCCGCAGCAGCGCGATTGGTTGCCCTTCAGCCGGAGCGGGTCATCTTTGCGCACGGCCGGTGGTTTGAATCCAACGGTGCAGCCGAACTGCGCCGTTCTCTCGACTGGCTGCTTCCGGGCTGAGCTGGCAAACTCTTGTAAGTGCTGCTTGCATATCCATTTGTGGCGGCTAAAGTGCAGCGGCATTCACCGGATCGTGTAGTCCGGTGCTCGTGGGTGTACCCGCGATCTACCGCGGCGGCAGCCGTCAAGGCGCTCCGCCCGGCTCGTGTAAGAACTGGAACCGGCGGTTCGATGACCAAGACTGCAGTTGACGATACGCGTACCGGGGGCACGCTCTGGACCCGCTTCGCATCCTGGACCCTGGATGCAGTCGGCTCGCGCATGTTGGGCAATCCCAAGCACGGGGCGGTCACGGTGATCCTGCCCAATGGGCGTACCCGCACCCTCGGTAATCCGGCAACCGGCGAACACGCCGTGCTGCGGCTCAACAATTTCTCCGTACTCACCGAGGCGATGCGCCGCGGCACCGTTGGCTTTGCCGCCGCCTACATGAACGGCGACATCGAGGTCGACGACCTCACCGCCCTGTTCCGCTTCTTCCTGCAGAACCGTGACTTGTTCGATCAGGCCAATCACGGCTTTTTCCGCAAGGCCGCATCGGACCTCCACTACCACCTGTCCCGCCGCAACACTCTGGAAGGCTCCAGGAAGAACATCGCCGAGCACTACGACCTCGGCAACGACTTCTACGGCCAGTGGCTGGACCCTTCGATGACCTACTCGTCGGCCATATTCCTGTCCGGCGACCAGAGCCTCGAGGAAGCGCAACTGACCAAGTACCGCCGCGTCGCTGACATGGCGGGCGTTCGCACGGGCAGTTCCATCCTCGAGATTGGCTGCGGCTGGGGCGGCTTCGCCGAAACCATCGCCCGCGACTACAACGCGACCCTGCGCGGCATTACCCTCTCCGCTGAGCAGTTGAAATACGGCCAGGAACGCCTGAGGCGGCAGGGGCTCGACGACAAAGCCGAACTGGTGTTCGAGGACTACCGGCACACCACCGGGGCGTACGACCATGTCTGCTCGATCGAGATGATCGAGGCTGTCGGCGAGGACAACTGGCCGAGCTACTTCCAGGCGGTACGCGACCGCCTGAAGCCCGGCGGAACGGCGGCCATCCAGGCGATCACCATCGATGAATCCGATTTCGACGGCTATCGCAGCGGCCCGGACTTCATCCAGCGCTACATCTTCCCGGGCGGCATGCTGCTGACCAAGACGGTGATGAAGGAGTTCGGCGAGCGCTACGGGCTCGTGCTCGAGAACGTGGAGAATTTCCGTCTCAGCTATGCGCGCACCCTGCGCCTGTGGCGTGAGCGCTTCCTCGAGCGCTGGCCGGTGATCGCACCGCTCGGCTACGACGAGCGCTTCAAGCGCAAGTGGGTGTACTATCTCAGCTATTGCGAGGCGGGCTTCACCGAAGGCACGATAGACGTCGGCATCTACCAGTATCGCCGGCCGAACTAGGTGATGGAGGCGGCCGCATCCTGATGCTACGCCATCCTGGGTCAGCCGCTTAAGGGCGGGCGGTGAGCGGCTGGCAGTCTGGACCCGAGGCGGCGTAGGGTTCGGCCAGGCGCCAGGAGCGCCTGTAGGTCAGGCCCTTGCCAATCTCCTGGTGCAGTCGATACCGGGCGAGCAGTGCGGCGAAGTCCTTGTCCCGGAGAAAAAGGTCCATCAGCAGGGCGTCATCAATGATGACAGCGGGAGGACGGCACCGCATGTCCGCGACCGTTTCCGTTCGCACACGCTGTACCAGCTTGGTCAACTGGTAGGAGAGCTGTCCGCCTTGGGCGGCCCGATACACAGGGGAAGAGTTGGTACGCCCAAGGGGAATCGAACCCCTGTTTACGCCGTGAGAGGGCGTCGTCCTGACCGCTAGACGATGGGCGCACAGTCAACGCTCAGTGTGTACCGCCTACCGCTTGCCGGAGCAAGGGGAGGTGGTACGCCCTAGGGGAATCGAACCCCTCTCTGCACCGTGAAAGGGTGCCGTCCTAACCGATAGACGAAGGGCGCCTGAACGCTGCGGCTCGTATAGTCAGCTTATCCGGTTTGTGCAACCCACTAAGCCGCTTAGCCGCGAAAGTTTTCAACAGCCCGAGAAAGTGACGGGGCGGCTGTAGCCACGCGGGCGATCGCGCACGTCGACATGTATGAACTGCCGCCCCGGATAACAACCGAGGCCGCCGACGCTGCCCGAGCGCATGGCAAAGGCGATCAGCTCGCGCTTGTCGACGCCGGGGATGTAGAAATCGGCGGCCATGCACTTGGTGTGGTAGGAATTGTCGGCGCCGCCGGCGGCCGCATTGTGGTGCCCATCGCGGTAGCCGGAGCTCATGATGATCTTCTTGCCGAAGTGTCCCTCGAACTCCCAGATCAGGAAGCGCAGCTTCGGCGAGATGCAGAAGGCATTGACCTCCCGGCTCGACACGATGGTGCCCCAGTCGGAGCGTTTGCCGGCATAGGCCGCCCCGCTGGAACTGGCGAACATGGCCATCGGCACGCACGCCGAGAGTGCCAGGGCGGCAACGGCAGCGGCGGCGATGGAGCGAAAAAGAGAATACATGCGACTTCCCGCTGGACGGCTGTTGCGGAAGGGCAACAGGCAATGTTCCTGCTGGTGAGGTCGCTAAAATACGAAGGGTTTCGCTAACCGCCGGATAACTCCAGTGGTTAGCGATGTGTTACCTATCGGCTCTACCAGGTGCCGGTGTTCGGCATGGAGGCCCAGGGCTCCTGCGGGTCGAGATGGCCGTCCTGAATCAACTCGACGGAGATCCCATCGGGCGATTTGACGAAAGCCATGTGCCCGTCACGGGGCGGGCGATGGATGGTGAAGCCCATGTCCATCAGGTGCTGGCAGAGTTTGTAGATGTCGTTCACCCGGTAGGCGAGGTGGCCGAAATTGCGGCCGCCGGTATAGACTTCCGGATCCCAGTTGTAGGTGAGTTCCACTTCCCCACCGGTGTCACCGGGGGCGCGGAGGAAGATCAGGGTGAACCGGCCCTTTTCGTTCTCGGTGCGGCGCACTTCCTCGAGGCCCAGCCCTTCGCAATAAAAGCGCAGGCTTTCCTCGACATTGGCGACGCGCACCATGGTGTGCAGGTACTTCACTGCTTGTCCTCCTGTGGTTGGATCGGCGCCTGCCTAGCAAGCCGGGGCGGGAGGGACAATTCCAAACAGAGTCTTAACAACTCAGCCTGAATCGGCCACAGTGCCCTATCTGTTGGCGTACCCCCGCTGATCGCGGGGTGGTTGAGGGGCGTTTGGGCATGGGGGCCAAGTTCGGCAGTGACGGCAGGCAATCCGCGGAGTCTCCGGACAAGACCGGGACGACGGAGAGCCATCATTCGCCCGACAACGCGAACAGCCTCGACACTGTCGAGATTTCCGGCGCCATCAAATGGTTCGATGCCGGCAAGGGCTTCGGCTTCATCGTTCCCGACAACGGCATGCCGGACGTGCTGCTGCACGTCACCTGCCTGCGGCGCGATGGCTACCAGACCGCCTATGAGGGCGCGCGCATCGTTGTCGAGGCGCTGAACCGTCCCGGTGGACTGCAGGCGTTCCGCATCGTCTCGATGGACGAATCGACTGCCCGGCATCCGTCGCAGATGTCGCCGCCGCGCACTCATGTGGTGGTGGAGCCGACCTCGTCGATGGTGCGGCTTGAGGTGAAGTGGTTCAACCGCATCCGCGGTTTCGGCTTCCTCTCCGCCGGCGACGGCGCGCCGGATGTGTTCGTCCACATGGAAACGCTGCGCCGCTTCGGCATCACCGAACTGCGTCCGGGTCAGCATGTGCTGGTCCGTTACGGCAATGGGCCGAAGGGCCTCATGGTCGCCGAAATTCGCCCGGATGGTTGGGGCGAGGCTCCGTCCTCGCACTAGAGGACCCCATGTTGCCCAAGCTCACATCCGTCGGCGCCGCAGTGGCTGCCATCCTGTTCGCCATGCCGCTGGCCGCCTGCAGCGACGAGGGGCGGCTGACGCTCCACACCGCCAGCGGTGAGTATGCCTTCACGGTCGAGATCGCCGACGAACCGGCGGAGCGGCAGCGCGGCCTGATGTATCGCGAGGAACTCGCCGACGACGCGGGGATGCTGTTCGACTTCCAGGAGGAGCGGGTCGTCTCGTTCTGGATGAGCAACACCCTGATTCCGCTCGACATGATCTTCATCGGCGCCGACGGCGTGGTGAAGACGATCCATGTCAATGCCCGGCCGCTGGACCTCACCTCGATCTCGTCGCAGGTGCCGGTGCGATACGTGCTGGAGATTCCGGGCGGGCGGTCGGTCGAGATCGGCCTCGAGCCGGGCGACGAGGTGGAACATCCGCTGATCGGAACGGCGGCCGACTAGAGCCGGTGGATCACCATGCAGTCGATGACTGCCCACAGATGCAGGCTCGCGCCGATGACCACGAAGACGTGCCACAGCGCGTTCTGGAACTTCAGCCGTTCCCACAAATGGAAGACGATCCCGGCCGAATAGGTGATGCCGCCGGCCAGCAGCAGCCATAGAGTGCTCGCGGGCAGGGTCTGCGCCAGCGCCTGGAACACCGTCACGCCGCTCCAGCCGATCGCGAGATAGAGCAGGATCGCCATGCGGCCGAAGCGCTCCGGCACCAGGAGCTTCAGCGCAACGCCTACCAGCGAGGCGCCCCAGACGAAGGCGGTCAGCACGATGCCGTGCGTGGTTCCGCCGAGCGTGGCGAGGAACGGGGTGTAGGATCCAGCGATGAACAGGAAGATGGCGGCCTGGTCCAGTCGGGCCAGCCAGCGCTTCGCCGGGGTGATCGGCCACATATTGTAGGCAAGGGAGACCCCGAGGACGACAACGAGAGTCGCGACATAGACCACCAGCGCCGGCACGGCTTCCGGCGCTGTGCCCAGCACGGCGAAGGCGATCAGGATGGCGCCGGCGGCAACGGCGACCACCAGCCCCAGCACGTGCACCACGCCGTCCACCACCATCTCGGCGAGGGTGAAGGGGCGGCGCTTCCACCAGTGGATATCGGGGGCAGGTGCGTTCAAGGTCTTCTCCGTTGGGGCAGCAGTCTGGTCCGTGAGATATGACCATAACCTTGCCGGCCGGCGCCGGTTCACCGGCGTCGTAAAGTGCCGGCAAACGCATCTGGTGAACAACCCGTTCCAAGCGCTTGACGGGTAACGGTGCCGTTACGTAGCAGCGAGGGGTTCCTTTTCGAGAGCTCAAGTGTCTCCCGTACCCGTTCTTGTTGCCCTGGCCGATCCCGTCCGCTGCCGCATCGTCGAGATGCTGCGCGCGGAGGCCCAGCCTGTTCACCGCATCGCCGCGGCCTTTCCGATCTCGCGTCCCGCCATTTCGCGGCACCTCAAGGTGCTCAAGCGTGCGCGCCTGATCAGCGAGAAGAAGGTGGGGCGCGAGAACATCTATGTGCTGCACCCGCGGCGGCTCGAACCGGTGCGCAAGTGGCTCGACGGCATCCATCCGGCGCCTGTCGCTGCTACTGAGGCGGCGCTTCCGGCCGAAGTGGCTGTGCCTGCCACCCCTGTCGCCAAGCCCGCCCCACGCAAGGCCGCCCGGTCGGTTCCGGCCAAGACGCCGGCCGAACCGGCTCCGCCGCCGCCGGTGGCTGCTACACCCAAGCCGAGCCCGAAGCCGGCGCTCGAGCAGATGGGCTTCGATTTTTAAGCCGGACGGTGGGCTGCTCCCAAACGCAAGTTGGGAGCACCGCCACGCAGCCCCATCCCCAGATAGTTGATCGCTGGCGCGGCAACGCGATGGCGGAGCAGTCGTTGTCTGCGGGCGAGCAGACAGACAGGGATGACTCAGATGAACACGGTCGCGAAGCTCACGGCAGTTGCAGCTATCCTCGCCACCACCTCAGGTCTAGCGATGGCGCAGGGCGCCGTTGACGCGAACGCAAGTGCGACTTCCGGCAGCGATTCCGCAGCAAACGTCAGCGCCGATGCTGAAGTGAACTATGATTCGATCATCTCGAACCTGCAGGGGTCCGACGTATCGTCTGCCGATATCGTGGCGTTGGGAGCGGACGCGCAGATCGACATCGTCACGCTCTCTGAATTGCAGGGCAACGCGGGTGACGATGGCGAGGCCGTGGGCGAGGCCGTCAGTTCCCAGGCGACGATGCTCGCTGAACTCACCGCTGCCATAGAGGCCAATGCCGACGTACAGGCCGCCCTTGCCGCCGAGGGCTTTACCTCTGACGACATTGTTGCCGTCGCCTCGAGCAGCGAGGGCAACCTGACCATTGTTGTGGACGACGCGAGATAGTCTTCCTCCACCAAGGCCTGCTTCCGATCCTGCAGGGTAGGGGTGCATCCGTTCTGGCCGGCGATGCCTTGTGACGCCGCAACCTAGCCGGAGACATTCAGATGTTGAAACGCCTGCTCTTGCTCGCTCTCGTGACCTTCACTTTCGGAGCAACCCTGACCGGGTGCGATGCGCCGGATGTGGAGGATGCCGAAGTGGAGGTGGACGACTGAGGGGCGGAACGGTCGGCGCTGCCTGTCGTTCGTCTCCTTCAGTCCAGCATGGAGGGGACGATGCAGTTTCCACCGCTTGAGCCGACCCTGCCGACCGACATTCCACCGCCACCGCCGGGAGATCTTCCCGATCCTGACTTGCCCGGTGGGGACGATCCGGCCGAACAACCCGACTACGAGCCGGGACCCGACCTGCCGGACCCGGCTCCGGAGGACATTCCGCCGCCGGTGTGACGTGTTGTGGTGATGAACGAGGCCCTCTGGCGATCCCGACAGGATTCGAACCTGTGACCAACAGCTTAGAAGGCTGCTGCTCTATCCAGCTGAGCTACGGGACCGAGCGAGGGGTAGTGCACGTTTAGCGCATTTTGCCGCCGAGGGAACGCCCTTAGTGGCGCGGGGCGGTGCTGGCGCGGATGATGAGGTCCGAGCTCAGGACCATGCGGCGGGGGACGCGGCTGTGCGGCTCGCCCTCGATGACGTCGATGAGCGCCTGCGCTGCCAGCCGGCCCACTGCGGCGCAAGGCTGGCGCATGGTGGTGAGCGGCGGCACGTAATGCTGCGCCAGGGCGATATCGTCGAAACCGACCACAGAGACATCGCGCGGGCATTCGACGCCGGCGCCGCGTAGCGCGGTGAGAAAGCCGATAGCGCTTTCGTCATTGGCGGTGAACACGGCTGTCGGCCGGTCCGGTAGGGCAAGGAAAGCTGCAGCGGCAGCCCGCCCGTCTTCCATGGCAAATCCGCCCTCGAGCAGCCATTCAGGATGCAGCGGCAGGCCGGCCTGTGCCAGTGCGGCGGCGAATCCCTGCTGGCGCTCGCTGGTCAACACATTGCCGTCGGGGCCGCGGATATGGGCGATGCGACGATGCCCAAGTTCGATCAGGTGCCGCGTTGCCCGCTCGGCAGCATAGGCATTGTCGGTCTTGACCGTGTGGAAGGGCGAATCGGGGATCTCCTCGCAGGCCACGACCAGCGGCACGGGGGAGGGCGCCGTGCGCAGAATCATCAACTGCTCGAGGTCGACCGAGCCATCGAACAGCACCAGCCCATCCACCCGGTTGGAGATGAAGTACTCGCGGATGCGGCGCCCGGGATCGTCGCCGGAGAATCGGTTGGCGACGAGCACGCCATAGCCGCGTGCGGAGGCCTCCCGCTCCACGGCATCGAGAATGTTGGCGAAGAAGGTATTGCGAATGTCCGGGAGCGCCACGAGGATGGTGCGGGCGGTCTTCTGACGCAGCGAGCGGGCCGACTGGTTGAGGGTGTAGCCCGTTGCCTCGATCGCATCCGAAACGCGCTGACGGGTATCGTCGCTGACCCGCTCCGGCATCGACAGGGCCCGGCTGACGGTGGCCGTCGAGACCTGTGCAAACCGGGCAACGTCTTGAATCGTCGGCGCTTTTTTAACCAGGCTCATGTCTGGCAGCGCCCCCTCCGCGCAGCGTTACCCAAACTGTCTAAATGCGACTTGACAGGTCTGCAAGCTGTGTATGAAACTCCTGAAATCGATTGCAGAACTTTCGGGGCTCCGGAAATGCAATCGATTACACGCAGCCAGCTCGGGACACCTCGAAAGAAGGTGGCCTTGCGGCTGGCGGCACCGCGGGGCGTTCCGCTCCAAGTGATCGTTGGGAGGACTATTCCATGAAGAAGTTTGCAGTGGTTGCCACTATGGCGACCGCTCTGCTCGGCTCCACCGCTATCCATGCCGCCGAGCTCGAAGTCACGCACTGGTGGACTTCGGCCGGTGAAGCTGCGGCCATTGCCGAATTCGCCAAGGTCTTCGAAGAAGAAACGGGCCACACCTGGGTCGACTCCGCGCTGTCCGGCTCGGGCACCGGCGCCAACCCGGTGATCATCAGCCGCATCATCGGCGGCGACCCGATGGGCGCCACCCAGATGAACACCGGCCGCGACGCCGAAGAACTCATCCAGGCCGGCCTGATGCGCGACCTGACCGAGATCGTCGGCGACATGAACATCGAAGAGTTCTACGTGGACGCTTCGCTGCTTGAGCCCTGCCGTTACGAAGGCGGTCTCTACTGTCTGCCGATCAACATCCACTCGTGGGACTGGCTGTGGCTCTCCACCGCTGCCTATGAAGAGATCGGTCAGCCCGTGCCGACCAACTGGGACGAATATGTCGCGTCCTGGCCGGCCCTCCAGGAAGCCGGCATCCTGCCGTTCGGCCTCGCCACCGGCTGGCCCTTCTCGGGTATCCCGGGTGCTCTGATGGCCGGTCTCGGTGGTCCGGAACTGGTGCTCGCCATCAACCGTGACAAGGACCCTGAGGCTGTTCGTGGCCCCGAGTTCCGCAAGGTCGCTGAAGCTCTCGACAACCTGCGTTCGGTCGTCTCGCCCGAAACCATGGTCCCGTCCTTCGGTGACGTTGGCAATCAGCTCCTGGAAGGCACTGCTGCCGGCAACATCCACGGCGACTGGCTCGCCGGCGACCTGCAGATCGCAGGCGGCGTCCCGGGCGAAGACTACGAGTGTCTGCCGGGCCTCGGCTTCGGCACCCAGCTCAGCGGTGGTGGCGACTCCTTCTACTTCCTTCCGGTCCTGCCGGAAGGCACCGATCCGGAAGTGATCCAGGCTCAGGAGCAGCTCGCTCGCATCCTGATCTCGCCCGAAGCCCAGCTGAACTTCAACCTGGTCAAGGGCTCCATGCCGATCCGCACCGACATCGATCTGTCGGGTGCCAATGCGTGCATGCAGAAGGCCATCGCTCTGCTCGACAACGGCCTGCTGCCGTCGGGTGACTTCTCGCTCTCGAGCGACGTCCAGCAGCAGCTGCAGGACCTCAACACCGAGTTCCTCGACGACGACAGCATCACTGTCGACGACTACATCGAGCGCTACGCCTCGATCATCGAGTCGGCTGAGTAACATTCCGGCTATCCGGTTGGGAGTTCGCTCCCAATGAGGAAAATGGTGGTCGGCCTTGCACACAAGGTCGGCCACCTTCTCTTGGAGAAATATTCATGGCGGACACTGCCGTTCCCTTGGAAGCAGGAGTCGAGACGGTCCACCGTCCTGGCCTGCTGAAGAGAATCCTGCTTCACAACCTGCCCGCCAAGATCGCTGCACTGCCCATGGTGGCCACGGTGCTGGTCGTCTTCGTCGGCTGCACCATCTGGACGATCTACTACTCGTTCACCAATTCCAAGCTCCTGCCGACGGGCAAGTTCGTCGGTTTCGACCAGTATGAGCGCCTGTTCGCGACCTCCCGGTGGAACGTCTCGGTCTGGAACCTTCTCGCTTATGGTTCCATGTCGCTGGTGTTCACGCTGGTCATCGGCTTCATCCTTGCGGTGCTGATCGACCAGAAGATCCGGTTCGAGAGCGCCTTCCGCACCATCATGCTCTATCCCTTCGCCCTGTCCTTCATCGTGACGGGCCTGGTGTGGCAGTGGATCATGAACCCCACGCTCGGCCTGCAGGGCACGATGCGCAGCCTCGGGTGGGAAAACTTCACCTTCGACTGGATCGCCAACCCGCGCATGGTGCTGTTTGCCCTGCTGATCGCCGGGCTTTGGCACGGCACCGGTTTCTGCATGGTGCTGATGCTGGCAGGGCTGCGCAGCGTCGACGAGGAAGTGTGGAAGGCAGCGCGTGTCGACGGCATTCCGACCTGGCGCACCTATGTGTCGATCGTGCTTCCCATGATGCGCGGCGTGCTCGTCACTGCCGTGGTGATCATCGGCTCGGGCATCGTGCGCCTCTATGACCTCGTGGTGGCACTCACCAATGGCGGCCCCGGCATTTCGTCGGAAGTGCCGGCCAAATACGTGCTCAACTACATGTTCTCGGGCGGCAATATCGGCCAGGGCCTGGCCGGCGCGTCCATGATGCTGCTGACGGTGCTGATCATCATGATCCCGTGGGCCTATCTCGAATTCGGCGGAAAGGGGCGCCGCACATGAGCCAGACTGCAACCATGACCGGCCCGGCGCCCACAGCCTCCGACAACGTCGTCGAGGCGCGCGGCCCCCGGCCCAGGCCGTTCTTCACCCCGAAGAAGATCATCCTCTATTCGATCCTCGTCTTCTTCTCGCTCTACTATTTGTTCCCGCTCTATGTGATGCTCTCGACATCGCTGAAGACGATGCCGGAAATCCGTTTCGGCAACATCTTCGCGCTGCCCACGGCACCGAACTTCGACGCCTGGGTCAAAGCCTGGGGCAGCGCCTGTACGGGCCTGACCTGTCAGGGTCTGTCCCCCGGCTTCTGGAACTCGGTGAAGATCACCATTCCGTCCACCATCGTGTCGATCTTCATCGCGGCGGTGAACGGTTATGCTCTGGTCAACTGGCGCTTCAAGGGTTCGGAGATCTTCTTCTCGATCCTGATCTTCGGCTCGTTCATCCCCTACCAGGTGATGCTCTACCCGCTGGTGATCATCACTCGCGAACTCGGCATCTTCGGCACACTGCAGGCCGTGATCCTGGTCCACACCATTTTCGGCATGCCCATCCTGACGCTGCTGTTCCGCAACTACTTCGCGTCGTTGCCGCAGGAGCTGTTCAAGGCCGCGCGTGTCGACGGGGCAGGGTTCTGGCGCATCTTCTTCGAGATCATGCTGCCCATGTCGCTACCGATCTTCGTGGTGGCGCTGATCCTGCAGGTCACCGGTATCTGGAACGACTTCCTGTTCGGCGTGGTCTTCTCGGGCACGCAGAACTACCCGATGACCGTCCAGCTCAACAACATCGTCAACTCGGCCCAGGGCACGCCCGAATACAACGTGAACATGGCCGCCACCGTTCTGACCGGTCTCGTGCCGCTCATTGTTTACTTCGTGTCCGGCAAGTGGTTCGTCCGCGGCGTCGCTGCCGGTGCGGTGAAGGGATAATCGAATGCAACCCAGCGTTTCCATCCGCGACCTGTCGCTCAACTTCGGCAATGTGAAGGTGCTCGAGCACCTGAACCTCGACATCGCGCAGGGCGAGTTCATCGTCCTGCTCGGGCCCTCCGGTTGCGGCAAGTCCACCTTGCTGAACTGCGTTGCCGGCCTGCTCGACGTCTCCGACGGCCAGATCTTCATCAACGGCAAGAACGTCACCTGGCTCGAGCCCAAGGACCGCGGCATCGGCATGGTGTTCCAGTCCTATGCGCTCTATCCGCAGATGAGCGTCGAGAAGAACCTCAGCTTCGGCCTGCGCGTCGCCGGCATGCCCAAGGACGAGATCAACCGCCGCGTCCAGCGCGCTGCCGAGATCCTGCAGATCCAGCCGCTGCTGCAGCGCAAGCCCGCCAACCTGTCGGGTGGCCAGCGCCAGCGCGTCGCCATCGGCCGCGCCCTGGTGCGTGACGTGGACGTGTTCCTGTTCGACGAGCCGCTGTCCAACCTCGACGCCAAGCTCCGCTCCGACCTGCGCGTCGAGATCAAGCGGCTGCACCAGCGCCTGAAGAACACCATGATCTACGTGACCCACGATCAGATCGAGGCGCTGACCCTGGCCGACCGTATCGCCATCATGAAGAACGGCGTGATCCAGCAGTTGGCCGATCCACACACCATCTACAACAAGCCCGTGAACCTTTACGTCGCCGGCTTCATCGGTTCGCCCTCGATGAACTTCATCGATGGCCGGATCGAGGGTTCGGACTTCATCGCCGAAGACGGCACGCGAGTGCCCGTCGCTGCCTATGAGTTCGCCGGCAAGACGTCGGGTGCCACCAAGGCGGTGCTCGGTGTTCGTCCGGAGCACATTGCAGTGGGCGAGGCGGCGGCCGGCCTGCCGTTCACGACCGAGACCGAAATCGAGATCGTCGAGCCGATGGGTTCCGACACCCTCGCCTGGACCACGATCGCCGGAAAGTCGGTGACTTTCCGCGCCGACAGCGACATTCCGCTCCAGGCCGGGCAGAAGGTTCTCGTCGGTTTCGATCCGGCGCGCGGCTCGTTCTTCGACGCCGAGAGCACCAACCGGCTCTAGGAGCCGACTGCGGCACAGCATTCCGCCATCGCCTCGGGGCGGTGGCCTCTTTCATACGACCTGAGGCAATCATGGAATTCTCCTATCAACTCTACAGCGCCCGCAACGAGGCGTCGCTCGACGATACCCTGAAGACGCTGAAATCGCTCGGCTACAGCCAGGTCGAGGGCTGGGGTGGCCAGTTCGGCGATCCGGCCGCGCTGGTTCAGAGCCTGAAGAATGCCGGCCTCACCATGCCGACCGCGCATATGGGCTACAGCCAGCTCGAAGACACCGATGCGGTGCTGAAGATCGTCGATGCCGTCGGCATCCAGACGGTCTACTGCCCGGCACCGCCGTCGGAGGAGTTCCGCAACGGTGGTGGCGACTGGCAGGATTTTGCCGAGGGCCTCGCCCGTATGGCGGCTGCCTTCAAGGCCGCCGGCAAGGGCTTCGGCTACCACAACCATCACTGGGAATTCGGCAAGGTCAACGGCAAGACCCCGATCGAGATCATCCTCGATGCTTCCCCGGACCTGCAGTGGGAAATGGACCTTGCCTGGGTGGTGAAGGCCAATGAGGATCCGGTCGCCTGGATGGACCGCCTCGGCAGCCGCATCACCGCTATCCACGTCAAGGACATCGCCCCCGCCGGCGAGGCTCTGGACGAAGACGGCTGGGCCGATGTGGGCCAGGGCACGCTCGACTGGAAGAAGCTGCTGGCCGATGCCAAGGCGAAGACCCGCGCCACCTATTTCGTTGCCGAACACGACAAGCCCAGCGATGCGATCCGCTTCGCCCGCCGGTCCATGGACGCCCTCAAGGGCTACGGAGCTTAAAGCATGGCGAAGACTTATGGCGTCGGCATCATGGGTGCCGGCAACATCTCGAGCGCCTATCTGCGTCTCGCGCCGCTGTTCAAGAACCTCGAAGTTCGCGCGGTTGCCGACATCGTTCCCGAGGCCGCCCAGAAGCGCGCCGAGGAGTTCGGTGTCGCCGCTCAAACGCCGGATGAGCTGCTGAAGAACAGCGAGATCGACGTCGTCGTCAATCTCACCATCCCGGCGACGCACTACAAGGTGTCGATGGACATCGTCTCGGCCGGCAAGCACGCCTATTCCGAGAAGCCGTTCGTACTGAGCCTCGAAGAGGGCATGGCGCTGCGCAAGGCCGCCGAAGACCGCAATCTTGCGGTCGGCTCGGCCCCGGACACCTTCCTCGGCGGTGCCCACCAGCAGGCGCGCGAGATCATCGACTCCGGCAAGCTCGGCAAGATCATGAGCGGCACCACGCATGTGATGAGCCGCGGCATGGAGCACTGGCATCCGAACCCGGACTTCTTCTTCCAGCCCGGCGGCGGCCCGATCCTTGATCTCGGCCCGTACTACGTCACCAACCTGATCCACTTCCTCGGCCCGGTGCGGCGGCTCTCCGCCTTCACCAACATGGCCCGTGCGGAGCGCGTGGTGACGGCTCCGGGTCCGTACCAGGGCACCACCATCAAGGTCGGCACCCCGACCACGATCCATGGCGTGCTGGAGTTCCATTCGGGCGCCATCATCACCATCGGTACGAGCTGGGACGTGGCGAGCCACGGCCACCACAACATTGAGCTCTACGGCACCGAAGGCACCATCTATGTGCCGGATCCGAACTTCTTCGGCGGTGACCTCGTCACGGCTGACATCGAGGGCAAGAAGACCCCGGTCGAGCCGTGGGACCATCCCTTCGGCAAGCCGAACCAGGGACTCGACACCGATCAGCCGCGCTCCAACTACCGCGCTGCCGGCCTTTCCGACATGATGCTGTCGGTCGAGAACGGCACCACGGCCCGCTGCGGTATCGACGTGGCGCTCCATGCCGTGGACGTGCTGACCAGCCTGCTCAAGGCCGGCGAAAGCGGCCAGGTGCTGACCCTGTCGACCACCTGCGAGCGTCCGCGGGCCCTTGGTCCCGAAGAGGCACGCGCCCTGCTGCGCGCCTGAGGAACGTACCGCGTTGACAGCGTTCCGGCGCCGGTCAACAGTGGATGAAAGCCTGGACAGGCGGCGGGCAATCGCCGCCTGTTCCATATCCGGCACCGGTGCCGGGCAAGCGAGAACAGGTCCCGCTCCATGCGGAGGGCAGGGACCGCCAGCAAGGGAGTGACTTCATGCGCACCATCAAGGGTCCGGCGATTTTCCTCGCCCAGTTCGCGGGCGACGCGGCTCCGTTCGACAACCTCGACAATATCTGCCGCTGGGCTGCCGGCCTCGGCTACAAGGGCGTGCAGATCCCGACCTGGGTGTCTAGCTTCATCGATCTCGAAAAGGCGGCGAACTCAAAGGCCTATGCCGACGAGATCAAGGGGATCGTGAACAGCCACGGGCTGGAGATCACCGAACTGTCGACGCACCTTCAGGGTCAGCTCGTCGCGGTGCATCCGGCCTATGACACCGCCTTCGACGGCTTTGCCCCGGCGTCCGTACACGGCAACCCGAAGGCGCGCCAGGAATGGGCCGTCCAGACGATGATGAACGCCGCCAAGGCGTCGCAGAATCTCGGGCTCAAGGGGCACGCCACCTTCTCCGGTGCGCTGGCCTGGCCATACCTCTATCCCTGGCCTCAGCGCCCGCCGGTCTCGTCGAGGAAGCCTTCGACGAACTCGCCCGCCGCTGGACGCCGATCCTCAACGCCTTCGACGAGGCCGGGGTCGATGTCTGCTACGAGATCCATCCGGGCGAGGATCTCCATGACGGCATCAGTTACGAGATGTTCCTCGAGCGCGTGAACAACCATCCGCGCGCCAACCTGCTGTACGATCCGAGCCACTTCGTGCTGCAGCAGCTCGACTATCTCGACTACATCGACATCTACCACGAGCGCATCCGCGCCTTCCACGTGAAGGACGCCGAGTTCAACCCCACCGGCCGCCAGGGCGTCTATGGCGGTTTCCAGAGTTGGGTGAACCGGGCAGGGCGCTTCCGGTCGATCGGCGACGGCCAGGTCGATTTCCCCGCGATCTTCTCCAAGCTCACCGCTCACGACTTCGACGGCTGGGCCGTGCTCGAGTGGGAATGCGCGCTGAAGCATCCCGAGGACGGAGCACGCGAAGGTGCCGAGCTCATCCAGAGCTACATCATCCGCGTCACCGAGAAGGCGTTCGACGACTTCGCCGGTGCCGGCACCGACCAGGCTGCCAACCGCAAGATGCTCGGATTGAGCTGAATCGTCCCCGAAACACTGCAGATGGCGCGTCACCGGTAACGAAACGCAGACCGATCGCGCCGTCTGCGCTGCACAAGACTGACCTGAGGAGGCACCGAAAATGGCTGAGAACGGCGCACGGCGCATTCGCCTGGGCATGGTTGGTGGTGGCACGGGAGCCTTCATCGGCTATGTCCATCGCATCGCCGCCCGCATCGACGGGGACTACGATCTGGTGGCCGGCGCACTGTCGTCGCGGCCCGAAGTGGCCAAGGAATCTGGGGAAAATCTCGGTCTGGCCGAGGATCGCATCTACACCTCCTACGAGGAGATGGCACGCGCCGAAGCCGCCCGTCCGGACGGCATCGAGGCCGTGGCGATTGTCACCCCCAACCACATGCACTACGGCCCGGCCAAGGCCTTCCTCGAGGCCGGCATCCACGTGATCTGCGACAAGCCGATCACCTCAACCATCGAAGACGCCCGCGCCCTGGCGCAGGTGCAGCCGAAGAACGGCGCCAAGTTCTTGCTGACGCACAATTATACCGGCTATCCGCTGGTGCGGCAGGCCCGTGAATTGGTGGCTTCCGGCGCGCTCGGCACCATCCGTGTCGTGCAGGTAGAGTACCCGCAGGACTGGCTCACCGAGGCGACCGGCGAGGAGAACAAGCAGGCTGCCTGGCGTACCGATCCGGCCCGTTCCGGCGCCGGCGGCTGCATCGGCGACATCGGTACCCATGCCTACAACCTCGCCCGCTTCGTCACCGGGCTGAGGACGGAGGCCGTTTCGGCCGACCTCGACAGCTTCGTGCCGGGTCGTCAGCTCGACGACAACGTCCATATCATGCTGCGCTTCGAGGGCGGCGCGAAGGGCATGCTGTGGGCGAGCCAGGTAGCCGTGGGCAACGAGAATGGCCTGCAGTTGCGCGTCTATGGCGACAAGGGCGGCCTCGAATGGCGCCAGGACAACCCGAACTACATGTGGTTCACCGAGTTCGGTAAGCCCAAGCAGTTGCTGACCCGCGGTGGTTCGATCTCGGTGCCGCCGGCGGCTTCGATGAACGTCCGCATCCCCTCCGGTCACCCCGAGGGCTATCTCGAAGCCTTTGCGACGCTCTACTCGCAATTTGCGGCAGTGATCCGTGGCGAAGGCCAGGACTATGAAGCGCTGCTGCCGTCGCTGGCGGATGGCGTCGAGGGCATGCAGTTCATCATGGCCTCGGTGAAGTCGAGCCAGAACGATGCGAAGTGGACTCGCTTCAGCGAGGTCTAGGCTGCGCGACAGAGACGCGATTCATGGCCATCGGGTTCGCCCGGTGGCCTTTTTCTTATTGAACCCGCGTGGCGGTGAACCCCTCGGCCTCGAGCAGTTCGATGACGTTGGTTGGTCCGACGAGGTGAGCGGCCCCGACGATGACCAGCGCGTCAATGTCGTCTGCGAGCAGTTGCGACAGCGGCTCCACCCAGTTGCGGTTACGCTGATAGAGCAGGCGGTCGAGGAAAGCGTCCTCGAAACCACCCATCTCCATCTGGAACAGGTGTGCGATGCGGTCGGCGGTGCCGGCCTGCCAATGGTGGATCATCTTGCTCATCAGCTTCGGCATGCTGTCGAGTTCGTCCAGCGTGGCCTGCAGCATGACGAGTTGCTCCTCGTCTGAGGCGCCGGCCAGCACATCCAACTGCTCCTCACCCGTCTCGAGATGGATGAGCCGGTCGGGCTCGATCTCTGGTTCAATCTGGAATTCGACGCCGGGCTGGTCGTAGCCAAGTGCCATCATCGCCGCCACGGAGATGGTGTTGGCAGCCATCCAGGGCCGCATGGCCAGCAATGAGCCCACCGGCACATCGTAGGCCGAACTCTGCGCCCTCAGCGTCGCCTCTAGGTCGTCGTCGATGACATCGGTCAGCAGCGTGCCATCGACATAGACACCGCGTGCTATGGCCGCGGCACCGACTTGAGCCTGTGCCAGCGGGCTGACGTCGGTTTCGAGCACGATCTTGTCGGCCGCGGCGAGGCGCTCGTCGAACAGCGGCGTGCGCCAGTCGATGCCGTCGGGCAGGACGTGGAAGGAGCCGAACAGGTAGATCGCGCTGTCCGCGTCGCTGACCTTCCACATGGCGGGTGCGGCCGCCACGGAAGACGCAAGGGGCAGCAGAAGGGCGAGAGGCAGGGCAAATCTGAGCATGGTGCATTGTGTCCCGCCGGCATGCTGCGGCAAGCCGGAGGCTCTGCGGGTTGATCCGGTCGCCCGCCTTCGCTACACGGGGCGCCAGCAACAAGGACGAGTTGAATGCGCGCGGAAACCGAAAAGGCCGTAGCCGAAATCGAGCAGGTGCTGAGCCTGCTGAGGAGGCATCTTTGACTGGGATACAGCTGAACTCCGCTCGCGGCGCTGAGCGCCGAAACCGAATCCCGGACTTCTGGAACGATCCCGAGAAGGCTCGGGTGCGCATGCGCGAGCGCGACGACCTTGATGTCGCCGTCAAGGCCGTGCGCGAACTGGAAGCCGGGATCCGCGACAATGTCGAACTGATCGAACTCGGCGAAGCCGAGGGCGACGAGGGCGTCGTCAAGGAAGCCGAAGCGGCGCTGCTCGAGCTCAAGCAATCGGCGCGCCGGCACCAGATCGAGACCCTGCTTTCGGGCGAGGTCGACGCCAACGACTGCTATGTCGAAATCCACGCTGGCGCGCGGTGGTACCGAGTCGCAGGACTGGGCGAGCATGCTGTTGCGCATGTACACCCGCTGGGCCGAGCGCCGGAAGCTCAAGGTGGAAACCATCGAGTTCCACGACGGCGAAGAAGCCGGCATCAAGTCCGCCACCATCCAGGTGAAGGGCCACAATGCCTATGGTTGGCTGAAGACCGAAAGTGGCGTGCACCGGCTGGTGCGCATCAGTCCCTATGACTCGGCTGCCCGCCGCCACACCAGCTTTTCGAGCGTCTGGGTCTATCCGGTGATCGACGACACCATCGACATCGAGATCCGCGACAGCGACCTGAAGGTGGATACCTATCGCTCGTCCGGCGCCGGTGGGCAGCACGTTAACACCACCGACTCCGCGATCCGCATCACCCACATCCCGACCGGGATCATTGTCGCCTGCCAGCAGGAGCGTAGCCAGCACAAGAACCGTGCGACGGCCATGAACATGCTGCGGGCGCGTCTCTACGAGCTGGAGATGCAGAAGCGGGAAGAAGCGGCCAACGCCCAGGCAGCCAGCAAGACCGATATCGGCTGGGGTCACCAGATCCGCTCCTACGTGCTGCAGCCCTATCAGATGGTCAAGGATCTGCGGACGGGCGTCGAAAGCGGGCAGCCCTCGCTGGTGCTCGACGGAGATCTCGACCAGTTCATGGAAGCGGCCCTGGCACAACGCGTCGGCGTTGCCACGGACGTCACGGCGGACGCGGACTAGCGGTTAAATCAGCGCCAGCAACTGCCGCCCGGCCTCAAGGAACTCCTTGGGGTTCAGGGCGGTGTCGTTGCGGCGCACCTCGAAGTGCAGGTGCGGACCGGTGGAGCGGCCGGTGGAGCCGACCTTGGCGATGGGCGTGCCGGTGTTCACGCGCTGGTCCTTTTCCACCATATAGGCGGAGAGATGGCCATAGCGGGTGATGAAACCGCTGCTGTGGGTCACCTCCACCGTCTTGCCGTAACCGGACTTCTGCCCAACGAAGGTGACGACGCCTGCGGCGGCGCTGAAGACACTGGTGCCGCTGGGCGCCGCGAAATCGAGTCCGGCGTGGAAGGCGCGTGAGCCGGTGAACGGGTCCTTGCGGTTGCCGAAGCCGGAGGACTGGCGATAGCCATCGCTGATCGGCATATGGACCGGGGCCGCATCGATGCTCTGCCGTGCGGCCTGGTAGCGGATCAGGGCAGCCAGCACGGCGTTGGCATCCTCTACCGCTGGGCTGAGTGCCGCATCCTCCACCGGCGCCAGAAGCGGCCCGCCCACGCCCTCTTCGACGGGCGGCAGGGTGACCGGAATGCCGAGTCGCGTCAGCGTCGAGACGATCCCCTCGGTGCGCTCGCTGGCGGTCGATGCGATGGAAGCCATGGCCGAGCGAGTCTCGGTCATCATCTGGTCGATCGAGGCGGCCGTGGCGGCGATGTCGGGATTGCCGGAGGCCGTCGTGGGTACGGTGATGGCGGCTGTCGTGGGGGTTGCCGCGGGGCGATGCCAAGTGCGTCGGCCTTGTCGACCAGGACCTTCACCAACTGGTGTTGTTCGAGGAGGACTTCCTGCTGCTGCGCCAGTTCCTGCAACTGCAGGTTCATGTCGCCGGCCTGGGCGTAGTTGCGCGAGTGCAGGCGGTCGATCTCGACCCGGAGTTCGGCGATGCGATCCTCGTAGGCAGAGATGATCTGGTCGGTCTTGCCGCTCCAGAGCCGGGCGATGTCGGAGTGCAGCAACAGGGCGGTCCCGAGCAGGGCATTGCCGCCGAGCAGCAGCACGAACATCGAGTAGAACAGGGCGGGTGAATCCGGTGACCGACGCTGGCTCGTGCCTGTTCGAAACTGCTTCGAGCCTGCATCCCAGCGACTCCACTCACGCGACCATGGTGAGCGGAGTATGAACCGTGATGGTTAGCAGTGTGTTAGCCGCCTGAACGGCCTCAAGGACCTTCTGGGCGTGACCCTTGATCCGGGTGGCCCTGATGATGCGCGCGATCTTGCCTTCGGCATCCACGATGAAGGACGTGCGGATCAGGCCCATGAACTCCCGGCCATAGAGTTTCTTCAACTGCCACAAGCCATAAGCCTCGATGGCAAGACGATCGGGATCAGCCGCGAGCGGCAGCTTCAGCCCGTATTTGCGGCGGAAGCGAATGTGGCTCTCAACCGAGTCGGGAGAGATGCCGACGAGGCGGGCGCCGGCGGCGGCGAATTGATCGGCGCGTTCGGAGAACTCGATGTTCTCGTCGACGCAGCCGCCGGAGTCATCCTCGGGATAGAAGAAGAGCACAACGGTATGCCCCCGATGGTCGGAAAGCGTGAAGCTTGTCCCGTCGTCGAGCGGCAGGGTGAGGTCTGGGGCAGGATCGCCTTCGCGCAGTGTGGTCACGCCCAACTCCTTCCCCGCAGAAATTAACCGGTTTCGCGCCATATTACAGCCAGTATGATCAAACAACAGACTGCCTGCGGCGGTTGATTCTGACGAGGTGCCAGACATAGCGGCCCAGCCTGACACCGGACCCAAGTGAGCGCGACTTCTCCCCCCGCGGATATACCTACCGCGCCCAAGCCCAATACCCGCCGGCACCCGCGCGCCACACAGCCAAGTTGCGGTGTGGTTTTTGGGC